>SAYS01000001.1 GCA_004015825.1 Halovenus amylolytica
TGCTGGCGACGTGGAGCCAGCAGGGACGCAATCCCTACGACGAACTCAAGCGAGTTGTCCGAGACAACGAGATGGTTTCACGAGAGTTTGCTGTCCCGACCCTAGAATCCTCGGGGTAAACACGTACGAAGACGAAATCTTCGAGCGGTTGGTCAACGCTGATTCTGAGGTCGACCTGGAGAACGACTTCGACGACATGGCCATTGACCTCCAAGAGCAACGAGAGCTTGCTAATAAATTGGAGGAATTCAACAGCGGTGTCTTCGAAGGGTTCGACTTGGGGGCCAGCGATGACTGATGCCGCCATCCCCGTGACGCAGTCCGCTGTGGAAAAATTCACCGAACAGTATCTGCGATCCCTCGGCTGCAACATCAACAAGGAGGGCAATCGGTGGACTGTCGTTACTCAAAACGAGATCGATAGCGAGCTATTGACAGAATCAGTGACGTTAGTCTGTGGTGATAACGCCGACGAGGAAGCTACCGAGGAACTCCATCCCGAGAGCTCATTTTTCCAGGCACTTCTTTCCGAGGCGAGCGAGCGAACACCGACGGGAAAAGTCACTCTTGAAACGGACGATGCTGCGATTCAAATCCCGGAGTGGCTGCAGGAAAGCGATATTGAGGTGAGATCGGCGGAGTTCACACCGTACTATGACCGAACAGCACTCGTAGTGCTATTACGTGCGAGTGTTGAGACAGTTAGTGAGTACCAGACCGATCTCCTTCGAGCTGTGGCGATCGATACTCGGTCCGAGGAATTCTTGCCCATGCTAGAGGAATCCTTCCTACAGATCGCATCGCCGAATAATGACTTTGAAACAAATGAGTCGATGGATATGCCGGCTGCCGATGTTCGGTCGCTTCTCGACACTGCCCACGACCAAGTTGTCGATCGAATTCAGGGGACTATCGACGAGATCCATCAGGAGGCTTCCCGAGCCGCCGACGCCGAAGTTGAGGAGTTCCGTCAGATGCAACAGCAGCGTATCCGGGAGTTGGAAGAACAGCTATCGAACCTCTCTGCCAGAATCGACGACTTGAACGAACAAATTGGTAGTAGCGACGAAGACGAACGCGTCGAAGCCCTCAAAAAACGCAAAGAACTCAAAACCGAATATAAGGACCTCAACGACGAACTCGATAATTTGCGACAGCGCCGCGACCAAGGGTTTCCTGAACGACAACGAGAGATTCGAGCAAGACATGCACTGAATGTCCGAGTGCAGCCGCTGACTATTACCGAAATTGAGTACGAACGCGGGGAAATCGAGTTTGAGTTAGCCTCAAAAGGGAGTGATCATACGATAACTATCGGCTATGGAAGTGGCGTCGGCGTCACAGAGTTGGTGCAGTGTGTGTCGTGTGGCGACAGCTTTTCTGAAAAGAAATATCTCGATACAATCGTTGATGGACTCCGATGTAAGGATTGTACGGTGGACAGAGGAGAGTGATGGATGTCGACGTGGAATCGAGACAAGAACTTACGTGGTTACACAAGATTATGAGCATGGAGGACCGGCTCATAGCCTGACCATATCGCCTACCTTGAAGTAACTATCAACAGTGACTCCTACTTTGTACATCACCCGATTAGATTACCTATTCTCACTATCCAGGCAGCGTGAATCATGTACGTTTACATTTACAATTATAACCGTCCTTGTCGGTATGTTGGAATAATTCAGCCGTGTGATTAGAAACGACGTCAAACCAATTACTCCGGACTTCGTAGTGTATTCAGAGAACACGCATATCGACGAGAAACATATCGGGATCAACTCTGCCTCGTCAGTTCGCCGGAACAATATCACTGCACTCCGACAAAGTCCTTGAAGCAACGTTGATCCACTTGGTGTGTGAGATACGTAGCGGGTACCCGACTATGTGTCACTTAATCGGTTATCTGGAGGTCCTGTATTCAATTTCGACTATATTTGTTGAAATGAAAGTGGCTGCCTGGATATAACCCATCACGTCTCGACACCAGTTCTGCCCAAACCGACTATGGTGAAGATGCTCAGATTCGGCAATTCTCAGAACGTAGTTCAGACGGTCTGTGAACGGGTGTGAGTGAACTTTCACCCGTGCTTTTTTATACAGTGCCCGGCATCATATACCCGGACTCCCGGACGGAGACAACCCGCGTGCAACAACTGCATGAATTCACAAAATATCGGCATCCAAAAACGGTCGTCGGAAATCCCGATCCAGCCGGTAGAAGCGTTGAGAACGTCGAAAACAGGACTATTAGAGTCCGTACGTACTACGGATGGGTTGGGGCGGAGTTGAACCGCCGACTTCCTCCGTGTGAAGGAGGTATCATAACCGGACTAGATCACCAACCCGCGCAGTTGTCACTATCTCTGCGCCCGACTTAAGAATTGTCTTCGCCTACTCCGCGGGCTTCTTGCGAACCTCGTCGAGTTTCTCCCGCGCCTTCCCGATTGCCTCCTTGGCCTCTCCCTCTGCGCGACCCTGCAGTTCTTTGAGGTCGTCTCGGATCTTGTCGACGCGACCCGGCTCTGGCACCTCCTCTTCACCGACGATCGCCTGCACCCGCTCCTGTACTGGCTCCAGTTCTTCCGAAAGTCCCTTTTTTGCGGTCTCTCCTGCACGTTTGACGTAGTATACCGTATCTTCGAAGTGTTTGTTCATATATGACCTTATGCTAAGGACAAATATATCCCTTGTGGCAACTGTCGTCTGGCCACTGATCGGAGACGGCGCTAGTAGGTCGGATTCTCCTCGGGGACGTCCTCGCGCTGGTTGACCACCCGGGCGAGCGTAAACAGCGCATCCGAGAGTCGGTTGAGGTAGACCACACCAGTATCGTTGACGCCCGATTCCTCCGCTGCGAAGGCAACGCCACGGCGTTCTGCTCGGCGGCAGACCGCGCGAGCGTGGTGCAGGCGCGCGCCGGTATCCGAACCACCCGGGAGAATGAAACTCTCCAGCGGTTCGAGTTCCTCGTCGTAGCTGTCGATGATCGCTTCGAGTTCGTCGACGTGTTCGTCTCGGACCTGCGGGTCGTCCTCGTCGGGGTCCGGATTCGCGAAATCAGCCTGGACGATGTGGAGGTGGTTCTGGATCGTCCGGAGGTTCTCGTCGATATCCTCGTGGCCGGTCGGTCTGACCTTCCCGACGAGCGCGTTCACCTCGTCGACGGAGCCGTAGGCCTCGATCCGCGCGCTGGCTTTCGAGACACGCTCCATATTTCGCAGGTCTGTCAGCCCCTCGTCACCACGGCCAGTGTAGATTTTCATACAACCAGTTCGGGCGAGAGGGTCTTAATCCCACGGACACGGTCGGAGCGGTCGAACTCAGTCGCTGGTCTCGCAATCGACCCGCCAGTCGGTCTCCGTCCGGTCGGTCAGCCGTTCGTAGAACGCCCGGAGACCCGCGGAATCGGTTTCCGGCAGGACGTGCAGACGTATACAGCCGTCGCGGATCGAAATACGGAACACGTCGCTCGTCTCGTCGTCGCGGGCGAGATACAGCGTCAGCGGCAGATTCAGAAAGTCCCCGTACTGGTAGGGTCCGGATTCGAGTGTCACTTCGAGCAGTTCGTCGAGGCGGTCGTCCGACAGCGACTGATCCGGGAGGAGTCGGAAGATCGTCTGTCCCTCGTACTCGACACCACCGCTGTACGGGTAGCGCCGTCGCGGACGGGACGGGATCGAAAATGATGGATCACGGGCCATCTGTAACGAGTACGCCCCCATCGTATTTAGATGTCGCCCACCAGACAGTCACTCCGACCCGCTGTTGACGGCAGCACGGGCGAGCGAGCCCATCGCCCGCCGGAGTCGCTCGGAGGCAGCCTGCCGACTGATGCCGAGATCGGTCGCGACCTGATCGAGCGAGCCATCCCGCGGGATCTGGAAGTAGCCACGGTCGATAGCTGCCGTCAGCACCGCTTCCTGTTTTTCGGTCAGATTCGTTACCCCTCCAGAGAGCCGATACTGCCCGGCCCGGACGAGAGTCGGCTCGATCGTCAGTCCGGCCTCGTCGATCCGACACTGAAACTCCTGAAACGAATCCTGGTCGGGGAAGTTCATCGAGGTGACCCAGCGATCGTCCGTGCGTCGTGACTGCAGGTAGACGGCACCGGAGTCGATCGCCGACTCGTAAGCGTGCTGATCGGCCGTGCCGGGGATCGCTTTGATCCAGTACAGCCGTCGTAATTTCCGACAGTCGAGCTGTTTGAGTTCCGCAACTGACGGATCTTCGCCGGCGACACTGGCGAACCGGTCGGCTGCACACCCCGAGACACTGCAAGTAAACCGTAACGGTGTCTCCGGCCCCATCGCGAGATCCCGCACCTGCAACTCCAGATCGGTAATCGTCTGGACTGTCTCGTGGAGGAGTTCACTCCGGTGGGAGAACTCGACATACATCCGTTTGGCAAATAGTCAACCGGACTGTACAATTAAGTACCGGTCAGTTGCAGGTCTAGTACGAGCGAACCTTCGGCTCGTAGGTCTGCTCGTGGCCTTCGAGGATGACCGGCTTGTAGTAGAGATTCGGTGTGCCGTCGTTCCAGGACAGCATCGTGTGTTTGAGCCACTCGTCGTCGCGGCGTTCCTGGTACTGCTGTCGCCAGTGTGCACCCCGGAACTCCTCGCGTGCGAGCGCACCGATCGCGATTGCCTCCGCGTTGTCGATGACGTTTCTGGTCTCGATCGTGTGGATCAGATCGGTGTTGTAGGTCCGTGATGCGTCCGCGACGCCGACGTGCTGGTACTGTTCGCGAGCCTCACGGATGTCCCGCAACGCCTGCTTGATGTTCGACTCCTCGCGGAACACGTTGACGTTCTCCGTCATCGTCTTCTGGACTTTCTCGCGCACTTCGGCGTGGTTGACACCGTCGCGTTCGAGCAGCGTATCGACACGCTCGCGTTCTTTTTCGACGGCGCTCTCAAGCAGTTCCTCGGGCGAGGCGACGGCCCCACCGTCGGAGAGGACTGGATCTGCCCGATCCCCAATCGTTCCGGGTTCGACCGGCGATTCGATCGCGCCGTCTTCGCTCTCTGCGGACGGTCCCGTCGGGATCTCCGGGTCGCCCATATCGGCACCGGCGGCGTGTTTGCCGGCCCGGGAGCCGAAGACGAGCAGTTCTGGTAGGGCGTTCCCACCCAGCCGGTTCGAGCCGTGCATACTCACGCAAGCACACTCGCCGGCGGCGTACAGCCCGCTCACGCAGGTTTCACCGTGTTCGTTGACCTCGATCCCGCCCATCTGGTAGTGCTGGCCGGGTTTGACCGGCATCGGCTCGTCGAGGCCGTCGACACCCTCGAAGTCCTCCGCGAGATGCAGGATGTTTTCGAGGCGGTCGAGAATCCGCTCCTCGCCGAGGTGGCGCATGTCCAGATGGACGTACTCGTCGTTGATCCCGCGGCCCTCGTTGACCTCCGTCAGTTCGGCCCGGGAGACCACGTCACGCGAGGCGAGTTCGCCCTCGTTGTTCGCGTAGCCGTGTTCGAACATGAACCGCTCTTCCTCGCCGTTGTAGAGGATCCCACCTTCACCACGGACACCCTCGGAGATCAGGACACCCGTCGAGGGGAGCGTCGTCGGGTGGAACTGGACGAACTCCATATCCTCGACCGGCGCGCCGGCGCGGTAGGCCATCGCCTGGCCGTCGCCGGTGTTCGCGATAGCGTTGGTCGTGTGATCGAACGCCTGTCCGTTCCCACCAGTCGCCAGAATGACGCCGTCGCTGGCGTAGAAGCCGTTGACCTCGCCCGTCTTGATGTCGTAGCCGACTGCGCCGTAACACTCCCGGTCCTCGGGGTTGTCGTGGTCCGTGACTGCCAGCCGGGTGACGTACCACTCCTCGTAGACCTCGATACCCCGTTTGACGACCTGCTCGTACATCGTGTGCAGCAGGTGGTGACCGGTCTCCGCACCTGCGTAGGTCGTCCGTGGATGCGAGAGACCACCGAACGGTCGCTGGGAGACGGTGCCGTCCTCTTCACGCGAGAATGGCATCCCCCAGTGTTCGAGCTGGATGACTTCCTCGGGAGCCTGCTTCGCGAACGTGTCGATAGCGGGGGCGTCACCGAGATAGTCCGACCCCTTCATCGTGTCGTAGGCGTGCAGTTCCCAGGAGTCCTCCGGGTGGAGCGCCGCGTTGATGCCGCCCTCTGCTGCGCCGGTGTGGCTGCGCACCGGGTGGAGTTTGCTCACGAGCGCGACGTCCGCGCCCTCTTCGTGTGCCGCGATCGCCGCTCTGAGGCCGGCGCCGCCCGCGCCGACCACGATGACGTCGTGTTGGTACATATGTGTAGTTGGCTTACCAGAACTTCAGGTTGTTCTTGATCGATTCCCGTTTGAGCGCCTGGATGTGCTCGGTCAGCGGGATATCTTTCGGACAGACCTCCGTACAGGAGAACTGGGTCTGACACCGCCAGACGCCGTGTTCCTGTTCGACGATCCGGAGTCGCTCTTTCTTGCGGTCGGTGCCCTCCCGTTCGTCCATCGCAAAGCGGTAGGCCTTGTTGATCGCAGCGGGGCCGAGATACTCGTTGTCGCCCGCAGCGATGTTACAGGAGGACATGCAGGCTCCACACCAGATACACCGCGTCGAGAGTTTGACTTTCTCGCGGTTCTCCGGCGTCTGGCGTTGCTCTTCGAGTTCGCCCTCGGGCAGTTCGTCCGGGTCGAAGTAGGGTTCGACCGCCTCCATCTGGTCGTAGAAGTGCTGCATGTCGACGACCAGATCTTTCACCACGTCCTGGTGTGGCAGCGGCTCGATCCGGATCGGGTGTTCGAGATCGCCCAGCTGTGTCTTGCAGCCCAGTCGCTGCTGGCCGTTGACGAACAGCGCATCGGAGCCACAGACAGCCTGCCGACAGGAGTGTCGGAAGGTCAGCGAGGAGTCGTACCTGTCGCGTGCGTAGATCAGTGCATCGAGTACTGTCATCCCCTTGTGGAAGGGGACGGTAAAGGAGTCAAACCGGGGCTCCATTTTCCCCTCGATCTCGGGGTCGTACCGGAAGACTTTGAGCTGGATCGTCTTCTCGGCGGTGTCGAGATCTTCCTGGATCTGCTCGCGTCGTTTCTCCGAGAGTCGTTCGGCGACCGATTCGCGACTTTCGGTTGGTTCCTCCTCGATTTCGGTCTCTTGTTCGAGTTGTGTGCTCATGATTTTAGAATAACGTGGTCATTGCCACTGCGACGCGCAGTCCCTGTCCGATCAGTAAGAGCGTCGCGATAATGAGAATTGTGCCGACGATCTGTTTCTGTCGCCCCTCCAGCCCCGCGTTGACGAGGCCGTTGTAGACACCGTTGACGCCGTGGAAGGCCCCGGCGACGAGGAAGGTCACCATCAGCGAGAAGTAGCCGATCTCGCTCATGCGCGCCTGCGTCCCCAGAAAGGAGATATCAGCTGCGTGGTTGATGAAATGCAGCGTGACGAAGTGAAAGGCCAGCGCCCCGATGAGGAAAATCGCCGTGATGCGCTGGAGGAACCACCGCCAGTTCCCGCGTTCGAACGAGGAGTAGTGTTTCGCCATTACAGTGCACCTCCGAGGAAGGTCGGCAGACTGGAAAGGGTGATCAGTGCAGTCAGGATCAGCGAGGCGTAGAAACTCGCGTCCTGGACGTCGAGTCCGAGGCCGAGATCCACGAAGAGGAGTCGAATTCCGTTGAGGATGTGGAAGACGGCGACGGTCAGCAGTCCGATTTCGAGGAATCGCACGATGAGCAGTCCCTCGAGTCCCTGCAGTGTCTGTGTGTAGGTGTCTACCTCCGTCGCCGCTGCGCCCGGATCGACACCGACTGCGGTACTCAACACAGCGATATGTGTAAACAGGTAGCCGACGAGAATCCAGCCGGTGAGTTTGTGGAGGATCCACGCCCACATCCCGGCCTGAAACTCACGCCACCGGCCGAAACTCTCGACTGCGCCTCGGTCGTACGATTGAGCCATGTAGCTAGGGCGTAGGATTGCTGGCAAATAGTAGTTTCTACACGCTTGCGAAGAACTAACAGGAGCGTGTCTCCCCGTACCGGAGAGTACCAGCGAGGAAACTCGGCCTGTAAGAGTTAAATACACACAGTGTGCTAGCCCCCGCATGGCCAAATACTCGACCGGAAGCGGCGGGAGTGGCTCCAGCGACAGCTGTGAGCTCTGTGGCGCCTCCGGTGTCGAGACGGAATCTGTCAACGTGGCGGGCGCACAGCTCGAGGTCTGTAGTGACTGCGCCCAGCACGACGACAACTCCCCAGGCGGGGGAGACGGGGATCGGGAGGACAACCGCAAAAAACGCGCTGCCCAGAACACCGCGAAGATGCACGACGCCACGAAGGCCGACGCATCACACTGGGAGAGCGGGGCTGATTACGACGACGACCAGCTTCCCTACCTGGTCTCCAGCTACGACGAGAAACTCACAAGCGCCCGCCAGGAGGCGGGCTACCAGCTCGAAGAGCTCGCCGACGAACTGGATATCGACGACGGCGACCTGCTCGCGCTGGAGCAGGGACGGGCAGCCCAGGCGGGCGTCGGCGGCAGCGTCGTCGCAAAACTCGAAGAGTTTCTCGATATCGATCTCGTCGAACAAGGGTAACCGATGCACTCTCGGGCACCCGCAGCGCCGACAGTCACGGAGTTCGAAACGACGGTCGACCGTATCGAAGGAGAGACAGTCGTCCTCGACGAGACCTACTTCTACCCCGAGGGCGGCGGGCAGCCGGCAGATCGCGGCGTGATCGAATCAACTACTGTCGAGGATGTCCAGACGGTCGACGGCGAGGTGCACCACGAACTCGCCTCGCCCCCGGAGTTCGGCCCTGGCCAGACAGTCTCCTGTGCGATCGACGCACAGTTCCGGCGGTATCTGATGCGCGCCCACACCGCCAGCCACGCGCTGTACGGCGCTGGCCGCCGGATCCTCGACGACCTCGGCTACGGCGGGTTCGGAATCACCGAACAGAAAGTCCGGGTCGATTTCGAGACGGCCACCGAGATTTCGGATACGACGCTTGTGGAACTCGAACGACTCGTCAACCGCATTATCTGGGAGTCCCGCGCGGTATCCTGGCGGACAGTCCCACGGGAAGACGCACTCTCGAACGATGCGGTTGCCTTCAATACGAAGACAGAGGAGGGGCTCACCGGCGAGACAGTCCGACTCGTCGAAATCGAGGACTGGGACGTGGCCGCCTGCGGCGGGACTCACGTTGCGTCGACAGACGAGATTACGAACATCAGAGTGCTCGATCGGTCGAACCCGGGCGAGGGGCTGACCCGCGTCGAGTTCGCTGTGGGGCCGCAGGCGATCCAGCACCGCGCCCGCGAGGACGTGGCCGCCCGGACGGCTGCACGGGCGCTGGATACCCGGCTCACCGAACTGCCGGATGCAGTCGACAGGCTCCGAACCGAAAAAGAACAGCTTGCAGAGGAAGTCGAGAACCTCCGGGCGCAGGTGATCGAGGCACGACTCTCCGATCTCCGGGACGCGACAGTACAGAAAGAGGGTGACGAGTGGCTGGCCGGTGTCGTCCCGAGCGACGACGCGAACGCACTCGCGGAGTCTGCGGACCGGCTGATCGACCAGACCGCGGACGTCGTCGCGCTGGTCGGCGAGTCCGGGGAGTACGTCGCTGTCGCGACCACAGGTGAAGTAGATGCCCGCGAGGTCGTCTCGAAGCTTACCGACCGCTTCGGCGGCGGCGGTGGCGGAAGCCAGCGGACGGCGCAGGCGGGTGGACTCGACGCGCCACCCGACGAGATCGTCGCCGCCCTCCGTGCGACCGATCAAAGCTGATTTGCGCCCGGCAGCCCTAGACAACGCTGTGAATTACGAGGGAGTCGTCTACGATCTGGATGGAACACTCGCCAGGCTCCGTGTCGACTGGGGGGCGGTCCGTGACGACGTCGCCGGCAAGCTACAGGCCCGGGGCGTCGAGACGGGTACTGCCAGCCTCTGGGAGCTGCTCGAACAGACTGACGAGGGGCCACTCGACCGCGTCGTCGAGGAGACCATCGCGGAGCACGAACGCGAGGGTGCACGCCGCTCCGATCGGCTGCCGACGGCCGACGAACTCCCGCTCGACGTGCCAGTGGCGGTCTGCTCGCTGAACTGTGCGGCCGCCTGTCGGATCGCGCTGGAGCTCCACGGGCTCGACAGCTACGTCGACGTGCTCGTCGGCCGGGATACAGTGGACACGCACAAACCAGATCCGGAGCCGCTACTCTACGCGGTTCAGGAACTCGGTGTCGACCCAACTGGAGCGCTCTTTATCGGTGATTCGAAACGGGATGCAGTAACGGCAGAGCGCGCCGGTGTGGATTACGAGTACGTCTCCGACAGACGGGAGTGAAACTTAGCTCTCCGTCTGCCCGTCGGGATCGTCGGGAGATGGCTCCGCGTCTGGCTGGTCTTCGTCGTCGGACGGATCGAAGTTCCGTTTTGCGTACGCGAAGGTGCCGAGCAGTGTGACAAACCAGATTGCGGAGCCGACTCGGATCGCAAAGACAGCCCTGTCCGACCAGGTCGGGAGCGTCGTAAACAGCGAGAGGATCGTCACGATTGGGACACCGACGAGGATGGTGATGACGAACGTCATCTGCATGATCCAGCCGTAATCGAGCCCATCAGGGTCGGTTTCCCGAACGTCAATTGGCACATCTGCGGGTACGAAAAGTACGAATAAGCCACTGGCGGTTTCGTCTGAGAGTGTTCTAAGTAGTGTGGAGGCTCTCACGCGAAATAGCGACGATACTGCAACCGCCACACACAGCAAGAAAGCCCCCGGCCCCTTTCAGTCCCGCCCGGCCCGGAAAGCCGCACTAGGCGGGACTGAAAGGGGCGAGGCTCTCGACGAACCTCGGCGACGCAAGCACCGCAGTGTAACGAGGAGCGCAGCGAGTCGCGGGAGTCGAGAGCCTCGGGGCTTTCTTGCTGTTCACAGTTTTTTTGCAGTGTCACCATCACGTTCGAGTGTTCTCTTGTTCTCAACTGTTCAAATCACCCCACCGACTCCATCTCCCTGGACACAACACGTTTTACTCCCCCGAGTCAACCGTAGGTTATGCCAACCGTCAGGGATATCCAGGCACAGGCAGGGGAGAAACCGATCACGATGCTGACGGCATACGACGCGGTCACGGCCACACTGGTCGATCAGGCCGGCGTCGATATCACGCTGATCGGGGACAGCATGGGGAATGCGGTGCTCGGCTACGACGATACGCTCCCTGTCACCGTCGACGAAGTGGCTTCCCGGACGGGGGCTGTGGCCCGCGGCACCGAAGACGCGCTCGTCGTCGCCGATATGCCGTTTCTCTCTTTCGGGACCGATCTGCAGACGAGCATCGAGAACTGCGGGCGGATGGTCAAAGAGGAGGGCGCGAACGCTGTCAAAATCGAGAGCAACGATCACACCACGGAACTGACCGAACGGCTCGACGAACTCGGCATCCCGGTGATGGCCCACGTGGGACTGACACCACAGAGTGTCAACCAGACGGGCTACACCCGGCAGGGATCGGACCCCGAAGATGCCAAACAGATCGCCCGACTCGCCCGCGAACACGAGCGCGCAGGGGCCTTCGCCTGTATTCTCGAACATATCCCCGCAAATCTCGCCGCGCAGATCACCGACGAACTGAGTATTCCGACGATTGGCATCGGCGCTGGCTCACAGTGTGACGGACAGGTGCTGGTCATCAACGACGTGGTCGGCCTCTCCGAGCAGTCCCCACCCTTCGCGGCTGCCTTCGGCAACGTCCGCGAGGAGATGGAGTCCGCAATCGACGACTACCTCTCGGCAGTCGAGGACGAACAGTTCCCGGCCGAGGAACACAGCCAGGTTGCCGAGGAACTCGACGACCTGTACTGAGAGAAGTTACAGAGTCTGATCGATCTCGTGGGTTTAACTGCCAGCCATTCGATACAGTAGTAGGATGCTCTACGACCGACTCGCGAGTCTCGACCTCCAGATCGACGACCACACGCTGGCCCTCCGGGAGCGAGACACCTCCAGTGGATTCACACGGACCACGACGATCGTCAGCCTTCACGGCGACGGCGAGACCGGCCACGGTGAGGATGTCACCTACGACAACGAGCCACACTACGACCTCGCCGAAAGTGATCCAGATATTCCGATCACTGACACCGCTTCCTTCGCCGAGTTTTCGGGAACTGTCGCGGATATCGATCTCTTCTTCGGCGAGGAACCAGGGAGTTCGATTTTCCGAAATTACAGACGGTGGGCCTTCGAGAGCGCTGCACTGGATCTCGCTTTGAAACAGGCCGGGACGAATCTTGGCGAGCAGCTGAATCGATCCTACTCGCCGGTCCGGTTCGTCGTGAGCACACGCCTCGAAGAGCCACCCACGGGCGAGCGTGTCGTGGAGTGGCTGGATCGAAACCCCGACCTCGAATTCAAACTCGATCCGACGCCAGAGTGGACGCCCGAACTGGTCGAGACGCTCGCAGACACGGGGGCCGTCCAGACGCTGGATCTCAAAGGCAAGTACGAGGGAACCGACGTGGACGTACCTGCAGATCCGGAACTATACGAACTGATCCGCGACGGCTTTCCGGACGCGATCATCGAGGATCCCAATCTGACCGACGAGACCCAGCCGATCTTCGAGGGTCACGAGGATCGGGTGTCCTGGGATTACCCGATCAGGAGCATCGAGACAGTCGAAGCGCTGCCCTGGGAACCCGGCTGGCTGAACATCAAACCCTCCCGCTTTGGCTCGGTCCAGTCACTGCTTGATACGATCGAGTACTGCCAGAAACGGGAGATCAAGCTGTACGGCGGCGGCCAGTTCGAACTCGGCGTCGGCCGTGAACAGCTCCACGCGCTCGCCTCGCTGTTCTATCCCGACGCCCCCAACGACGTCGCACCAGGTGGCTACAACGATCCGGAGCCGACCGATGGCCTCCCGCAGAGCCCACTTCCGGAACCCGGTGGTCCCGACGGGTTCGGATGGTCGTGAATGGTCAAACTACTGTTTTAGTATTCGGCTATTATTTTTATGGGGGCAGTGACAAATCAAATACGGATGAATCACCGAACTGGTCCCCTCCCCGTTCCCGCGACTGCGACCGCTGTCGCCGCCCTCCGACGGCTCGGCTTCTGGGGGTCGATTCTGCTCCCAGCTGCCTACCTCCCGGTCCTATACGGGATGAGTGGCAGTGATCGGACACTGGCCCTCCTCGTCTTGCTCGCGGTAAACGTCGTCTGTCTGATCGCCGGCCACCAGTATCAGTCGTGACGATGGCTGCAGACGGACACTCCGGGCAAAACGTCGACCTGTCGACGAAGGCCAGCCGCCTGTGTACGTATCTCCAGCGACGTATCGAAGAAGACGGCACGTTCTACACGAAGAGCCGCGACATCGCCGAGGATATCGAACTGTCGTCGAAAGAGATCGGTGCCGCGATGGGCCAGTTACGTGAGACAAACCAGCAGCCACAGATCGAGAAGTGGGGATACACGAACGGAACGACCTGGCGAATTTCGAAGTCGTAGACGGCGAGTCAAAAAACAGGAGCGTTAGTCGTCAGCAGGCGCTTCGACTGTCTGGTCTTCTCTGTAGTGCTCGTCGATCAGCTCCTCGTCGATCCGGTTGAGCGCATCTTTCGGGAGCATGGAGAGCAGATCCCAGCCGATTTCGAGTGTCTCGTCGATATCTCGGTTCGTCTCGGTTCCCTGCTGGACGAACTCCGTCTCGAAGCGGTCGGCGAAGTCGAGATACTTGTTGTCCAGATCCGACAGCGCCTCACGACCGACGATGTTCACCAGATCGCGCAGGTCCTCACCTTCCGCGTAGGCGGCGTAGATCTGGTCGGAGACGTCGGCGTGGTCCTCCCGCGTGAGCCCCTCACCGATCCCGTCGTCCATCAGCCGCGACAGGCTCGGCAGGACGTTGATCGGTGGTTCGATCCCCTGACTGTTCAGGTCACGGTCGATGTAGATCTGTCCCTCGGTGATATACCCCGTCAGATCGGGGATCGGGTGCGTATCGTCGTCGCCGGGCATCGTCAGGATCGGGATCTGGGTCACAGAGCCCTCGTGGTCCTTGATTCGGCCGGCCCGTTCGTAGAGGTTCGCCAGGTCGGTGTACATGTACCCCGGGTACCCACGACGGCCCGGAACCTCCTCGCGTGCGGCACCGATCTCTCGGAGTGCCTCACAGTAGTTGGTCATATCCGTCAGGATGACCAGCACGTGATAGTCCTTGTCGAAGGCGAGATACTCGGCCGTCGTCAGCGCCAGCCGTGGCGTAATCGTTCGCTCGACCGCGGGGTCGTCTGCGAGATTCATGAAGACGACGGAGCGTTCGAGTGCGCCCGTCCGCTCGAAGTCGTCCATGAACTCGTTTGCCTCCTCGGCGGTGATCCCCATCGCGCCGAAGATCACTGCGAACTCGCTACTCTCGCCTTCCTCCTCTTCTTCCGGCACCGTCGCCTGTCGTGCGATCTGGAGTGCCAGATCACTGTGTGGCAGCCCGGAACCCGAGAAGATCGGCAGCTTCTGTCCGCGGACGAGTGTGTTCATCCCGTCGACCGCGCTCACGCCGGTCTGGATGAACTCCTCTGGGTACTCCCGCGAGTAGGGGTTGATCGCGGCGCCGACGATGTCTCGGCGTTCGTCCGGGACGATATCCGGGCCGTCGTCGATCGGCTGGCCCGTCCCGTCCATCACCCGTCCGAGGAGATCCTCGGTGACGGGCATCTTCATCGTCTCGCCGACGAAGCGGACGGAGGCGTCCCGGTTGATCCCCGACGTGCCTTCGAACACCTGAATGGCGACGTACTCGCTCGTCGATTCCAGCACCTGTCCGCGACGGATGTCGCCGTCGGCCGTCTCGATCTCGACGATCTCGTCGTAGCCGACTGGCTCGTCGACCTCTGCGAACACCAGCGGACCGCTGATTTCCGTGATTGTTTGGTACTCTTTCATTGTTAGTACAGCTCCCGGATCTGCGCTTCGAGATCCGATTCGAGTTCGTCGATGTACTCGTCCCAGTCCTCCTGGACACCGATACGGTTGAGCCGCGGTGCGACATCGACCTCGATGATCTCCTCGATCGGAACGCCCGCATCGAGTGCGTCGAAGGCCTCGTCGTTGAACGTCTTGATGGCGTCCAGCATCCGGTAGGTCTTCTGTGGCTCACAGTACATGTCCACGTCGTGGAAGGCGTTCTGCTGGAGGTAGGCCTCACGCAGGTAGCGCGCGACTTCCAGCGTGAGCTGCTGGTCCTCCGGCAGCGCATCCTTCCCGACGAGTTGGACGATCTCCTGGAGCTCCGTCTCCTCGTCGAGTGTGTCGATCGCCCACTGGCGTTTCTCCGGCCAGTCTTCCTGGACGTTCTCGACGAACCACGGATCGAGCTGGTCTCGATACAGCGAGTAGGACTCGTTCCAGTTGATCGCCGGGAAGTGCCGACGCTCCGCGAGGTCGGCATCCAGCGCCCAGAACGTCTTCACGATACGTAGCGTGTTCTGGGTCACTGGCTCCGAGAAGTCACCGCCGGGCGGCGACACCGCGCCGATCGCGGTGACCGAGCCTTCGGTGCCGTTGATGTTCTCGAAGTAGCCGGCTCGCTCGTAGAACTGCGAGAGGCGGGCGGCGAGGTAGGCCGGGTAGCCCTCCTCACCGGGCATCTCCTCCAGTCGGGAGGAGATCTCTCGCATCGCCTCTGCCCACCGCGAGGTGGAGTCTGCCATCAGCGCCACGTCGTAGCCCATGTCACGGAAGTACTCCGCGATGGTGATCCCTGTGTAGACACAGGACTCACGCGCCGCGACGGGCATGTTCGACGTGTTCGCGATCAGGCAGGTCCGATCCATCAGGGCGTTGCCCGTGGTCGGGTCTTCCAGTTCGGGGAAGTCCTCGATCACTTCGGTCATCTCGTTGCCACGCTCACCACAGCCGACGTAGATGACGATATCCGCGTCGGCCCACTTGGCGAGCTGGTGCTGGGTGACCGTCTTCCCGGAGCCGAAGGGCCCCGGAATCGCGGCCGTCCCACCTTTCGCGATCGGGAACAGTCCGTCGAGAATCCGCTGGCCACTGACCAGCGGTTTCTTCGGGCTCTTCTTGTTGACCGTCGGGCGGGCCTCTCGGACCGGCCACTCCTGGTGCATCGAGATCTCTTCGCCACTGTCGAGTTCGACGACCGTCTCCTCGACGGTGAACGTACCGCTTTCGGCACTGACGACCTCGCCACCCTCGGAGTCGGGTGGGACCATTACCTTGTGTTCGATACTGGGCGTCTCGGGAACCGTGCCGAGAATGTCGCCTGCTTCGACCTCGTCACCTTCGTCGACGGTTGGGGTGAACTCCCACGTCTGCTCGAGGTCGATCCCCGGCGCGTCGACCCCGCGGTCGAGAAACGCCGAGTTCATCTTCGACTCGAGCACGTCGAGTGGTCGCTGGACACCGTCGTAGATGGTATCCAGCATCCCGGGACCCAGGTCGACTGACAGCGGTGCGCCGGTGGATTCGACCGGCTCACCGGGACCGACGTCGGAGGTCTCCTCGTAGACCTGGATCGTCGTCAGGTTCCCTTCGATTTCGATAACTTCGCCCATCAGCCCCTCGTGACCGACGTAGACAACGTCGTTCATCCGCGCGTCCAGATCCTTCGCGGTCACGACAGGGCCACTAACGCCTTCGATGACGCCGTCTTCACGGACGTCAGACTCTGTTGCTTTACTCATTGTTTTCGTCTTCCTCCATCAGGTCGATACCGATTGCTCGCTTGATCTGTTCGCGCAGGGCACCGCCGCCGGTGCCGCCACCAAGCGTCACGACGACCGGCTCGACACTCGTCTCGACGTCGCTTCGAATCCCCCGCGAGAGATGATCCAGATCGTCGTCGTGCATGATGACGATCCCGACACCGTCGTCGGAGAGTGTCTCCGTCACGGCGTCGTCGAGTTGTTCGTCTTTCTCGTCGTCGGGGACGTTCTGGAACTTTCGGACGCCAGCGAGCCGAAAGCCAGTCGTGAACTCCGGACTGCCGATGACGGCGATCTCCTGGCTCATAGTACCACCATCTCGGTTTCGATCTCTTCGACCGAGAGTCCGACCTCACGGCCACGGGCGATCGCCCGGATGTTCTCGATCTCACGTTCCTTCGCGAGAATGTAGGAGAGTGCCGAACAGATCGACACCGGGTAGGTATAGGAGAGCGTATCCGAATACTCGAGCAGCGCCGCTTCGAGTGCCTGCTCGAAGGAAACCAGGCTATCGGCCTCGTTCAGATCGGTCAGCGCGGCCGAGAGTTCGTCGCCGTAGGGACTCTCTCGGATGTGTTCGACGAGATCGTCGAAACTGCCGACGAGCTGCTGGAGTTCGCCTTCGTCGAACAGTTTGCCGCCCTCGATGTAGTACTCGTCGGGGTCGAGGTCCGTTCCGGTCCGTGAGAGCCGCAAGGCGTTCCGGATATTTCGGAAGTCGATCTCGGCCTGGAGTACCTCGACGTACAGCCCTCGCGGCGTGTTGGGGGCCTGTCTGCCGTCCGCCACGTCGAGCAGGTGCTCGTAGAACGTCTTGTCCATCGTGTTTTCGAGTGGGACGAGCACGTCGCTTTCTTCGTACTCCTCGTAGGCGTCGGCCAGCCCCTCCTCGAAGATCGTATCCGAGAGGAGTTCGACGATCTCCTCGACGGAGTTTGCGGCCGCCAGCTGGTCCAGCAGATCGTCGCCGAACTCACCGGCACGGATGTAGTCCGTCTTGATATCGTCCGCACTGGCACCGGAGTAAACGCCGCGGATCGCCGTTTTGGCGTTCCAGGCGTCGAACTTCCGGAGGTAGTTCGCGATCATCTCGTGCAGCGGGCCGTCGGCCCACTCCAGCAGATCGTTGAAGTGTTTCGCGAGATTCTGGTTCAGCGCGTACTCGATGAGATCGACGCCGCTGTGTCGCGCCCCGAGTTCGTTCATCTCCGCACTGTACTCCGTTTCCTCCATGTACCGTGCGATCTCGCCGGTCCCCATCCGGACCAGCTTCCGGTAGTCCTCCTCGGCGAACAGCGCCGCTCGCCGCGACCGAACGCGTGCGTTGACGTACTCGGGGTTGGAGCTACCTGTGGCGCTCATTGCTCGAAGAGCCTGTCACTTATTTCACGGAGATTGTCCTCCCAGACTTCGTCGAGGATCGAATCGAACGTGTTCTTGACCCGGACGCGAGATTCGTCGCTCTCTGCGACGATACCGCCGAGACAGTCGTACTCGCCGGCGTACTCGTACTCGTCGTACTCCGTCAGGAGCTCTTCGATCAGTTCCTGGTCGTCCCCGCGGCCGTAGACGCTGACACTCGCATCCGAACCGAACTCCTCGGCTGCGACGGTGAGCAGCGCTTCGGTCAGCTCCTCACGGTCGTCGCCCGAGAGGGTTGCGACCTCGTCTTCGACATCCGCACGGACGGACTGGAGTACTTCTCGTCGTGCTTCGAGGCGGGCCTGCTTTGCCTCGAGTTTCGCACTCGAGAGCTTCTGCTCGCGTTCCTGTGCGATCTGTCTGTCCGCGTCTTCGAGGATCTCCTCGCGGATCTCCTCGGCGTCGGCCTCGGCCTCACTGCGGATCTCCTCGGCCTCGGCTTCGGCTTCCTCACGGACTTCCTCCGCACGCGCGCGGGCTTGCTCTTTGATGTCCTCGACAACAGTTTCCAAAGTCATAACTGAGTGGTTGGAAGAGACGTTACACCACGAAGATGGTAACGAACGCGATAATGATCAGCGTCTCCGGAATCGCAGTGAAAATGAGCCCGGAGATGAGGTTGTCGCTATCCTCTGCGACGGCACCGACAGCGGCAGACCCTATTCCGCGCTGTGCGTACCCCGTTGCGATTGCTGCAAGCCCGACAGCGATTGCCGCAGCAGCCGATGGTTCGAGTGCCGGCGATCCGGTGACGGTATCTCCTTGCAGTACAACGTTTGCGAGTTCAGGAAGTGTTTCAATCATGGGTATGTGTGTGTAAGTTTAGTTATCTGTCGTGTGCGTTCTTTCGTGTCCGAACGGTTCATACTTCTTGCCACCGCCCTCATAAAACTTCTCAAAGAACTCGAAGTATTCCAGCCGTATAGCCTGTATTGCCGCTGTTCCTCCGATTGCGAGAACGACGACGTGGCCGAGCAGATACACTGGAATCCCGAGTATTGCACCCTCGATACCGATCTGGAGCGGGCCCACTGCTACCTGTGACCCCATATTCGAGAGCCCACCGAAGACGACCTCGCTGTGGGCCTGGTCAGGTGTGGTGTAATGCATGAAGTGAAAGCCCTCTTCGTCCCGGTACGCGCCGAAGTACAGCAGGTTGACCGCGAGGGCCATCCCGGCCTTCGCGAGCAACACTGCGGTCAGGCGCGTATACGAGAGTGTGTGTGCCAGTGGGACGAGGAATTCGACGACCTCGTACCACGGCCCCGTCAGCAAGATCAGGATGCCAATCACGAAGAGGGCGAGGCCGATCAGCCCCATAATCTCCGGGAACCCGGTGAACCCGAAGCCGAGTGGCCCCGCGTTGAGGTAGGCGTCGGGGCCGGCGAGGAAGCTGGGTTTGGTTGGATTTGCCTCGGCGGGACCGGCACCGACTTTACTGAACAGGAACACCCAGAGCCCGTTGAGCATCAGCAGCCACGAACCGACCTCGACGACCGCTGGCTTGGCTCCGTGGACTGTATACTCCTCGACGAAGTTGAACAGATAGCCGATGTTGAGGTGGATCCAGCCAGCGATAACCGAGATCAACAGCCACGTGACTGCCCACTCACGATCCGAGATTCCTTTCTCGATGACCGGGTGGATGTCGAACCACTCCAGGAAGTGCAGTCCGAGGATCTCACCGTAGAGAACCCCGAATACGATCGTCCACAGTCCGAGCCAGACGACGATCGAACCGAAATTCGACAGCGCCTCCGTGTCGAATTTCTTGTAGACGGCGTAGCCGATCAGCACGTACAGGAGCCCGTACCCCACGTCGCCGATCATGAAGCCGAAAAACAGCGGGAACGTCAGGAACAGTGCGATCGTCGGATCGAACTCGGAGTATTTCGGCTGATTGACCGCCCTGACGAGGATCTCGAAGGGGTTGACGATCTTCGAGTTTCGCTGGATGACCGGCGGTTCGTCCTCGACAGTCACCAGGTCGCCATCGGAGTGCCCACCGTCTGTGACGACTTCGTCCGCGGTGTCTGGCTCCGCGTCGACAGGCTGTCCACCGTCTGCGGCAGCGCCACCGTGGCCATCGTCTTCGTCGTGGACTTCTTGTTCCTGGTGGCCGCTGGTTTCGGTGTATTGCGCGCGCTTGAGCTCCGACATCTCGATCTGGCCCTCGACTTCGGTGTTGAGCTGGTCTGCGAGCTCGTCGTACTTTTCGGTCGGTACCCAGCCCTCGATAATGAAGGAGCGCTCTGTCGTCGCAAAACGCAGGGGTGCTTCGGTCTTCTGGGCCTCGATCGTCAGCTCCTCTTCGAGTGCCAGCAGGAAGTTTCCGGAGTTGAGTTTGACCGTTTCGAGTTCGTTTTCGATTTTCTCCAGTTCGGCTTCGATCTGTCTTCGTTCCTGCTGGAGTTCGGCGACGTTCGACTCGGGGTCGCCGCTTTTTTCAGGCACGTCGGTCGCCGCGAACTGGACGCCGACGAGGGCGTCGTCCAGGCGTTCGCCTTCCTCGACCTGTGCGAAGATGGCGACGCTGTTCGAGTCGCTGCCGGTGAAGATCTCGTACGCATCGACTTCCTCGGCCGTCTCGAGTGCGGCATCGATCTCGTCGGCATCGCCTTCACCGACGAGCACGTCGAGCGAGTCGTAGCCCCACAGCAGTTCGAGGTCGATCCCGAGGTCGGCGAACAGCTCCATCTGTTCGAGCTGGTCGTCGATATCCCGCCGCCGGCCACGGAGTTCGTCGCGCCGGTCGTCGAGGTCGTTGACCTCCTTGCGGATCTCTTCGAGCCGTTCGTCAGCGTTCGTCAGATCGACTGTCGTCGTCGGGCCGACCTCGGATTCGTCGAGGTCGAGAATGTTCTGGAGTGCGCGGACAGTGACGAGCTGACTCGACACCTCGTCTGCACCTTCAAGTGAGTCTCCAGGCTCGAACCCCTCCCAGGAGCCATCGTAGTCGGTGATGTCGACGATTTTCCGTTCGTGGAGTGCCTCGATTACAGCGCTCATGACGCGTTTCGAGCCTGTAACCGAGAGCTTCGACATCTGCTCAGGTCTGAGCATGGATCTCCTCCCTGAACTCGTCGAGGACGAACTCGATCACGTCGTCGACGTTTTCGTCGACCTGCTCCTGGAAGTTCTCCCGGCTCTGTTCACCCTCTTCGATTATCTCCTGGCGTCGGTCTTCGATCTCCTCGCGGGCCTCCTCGATCCGCGTTTCAGCCTCGGATTGGGCGTCCTCGCGGGCCTCCGTCCGGATCTGCTCGGCCTCCTCGCGGGCCTCCGTCCGGATTTTGTCGGCCTCCTCGCGGGCCTCCTCGATGATCTCGTCGGCCTCTGCCTCGGATTCTTTGATCTGCCGTAGTACCTTCTGGTCAGGCATTCCTCAATCGTCCGGTACTAACAAGATAGCCTATTTGGTTGTTGCGGAATGGAACGCGGGTCGTCACTGTGTCGGAGCTGGACGACGCCGTCCAACTCCGTCCACAGCTACGGCGAACAGCTCACGTTCGCAGTCCGTGTTTCTGTGTCGCCGTCGAGCGTTGCAGCGACATCGTCACCGTCGACGGTCACCGACACTCCAACGTCCATGGACATGGCTTCCTCATCGCAGTGAAGTACTGCTGCGTTGATATCCATAGATTCGCCCGATTCGATCTGTCCAGATTCATCGAGGACTTCGATCATAAGCCCGGGGTGGGAATGCACTTCGACATCGGTCAGTTCCACCGGCGACGAGAACCGGTTCGTGACGGTGACCAGTGTCTCCGTTGTCGTCTGATTGGTCGTGTTCACGGCGTAGATTTCCCCGGGATCGTGGCCCACGTACGCCTCGTCGTCGTCGACGACGTCAACCGTGAGTCCGCGGTCGGCCGAAGTGGCGCTGTATGCACCTGTACCCGAGACAGTAACTACAACTGCCAGTGCGAACAGAACGACAGCGATTCGACGAAGCATATATTTTATTTGATTTCGAGTTCACCAGCCCCGCTCGTTCGATCGAGTCGGTTCCGCCGGGTGTGAACCGAGTGGACCACAGCCGACGCGCCGAAGACGGCAACGCTGATGACGGCGATGGCCATCCCATCGAGATTGCCGAAGGGGAAGACGCCCTGCCAGGTGAGCGCGGTGATCACCCCGAGGATCGTACTCAATCCCAGGTAGTGGTGGGCCCAGGGGATGTCGTTTTCCGGGACGTACTCCAGATACATCTGGGCTTTCTCCGCAGCGTCGTCGATCTCGACGGTGCCCCGATCACGGTCGTACTCGACGAGATTGTAGTCGTCCATCTTCGGCAGGTGTGTCTGCCGGAGCCCGACGTAGACCGATTTGCGATCGTCGGACTCGACGTGATCGAGTGGCACCTCGTTTTCCAGTGCAGCGACGCGCGTAACCAGTTCAGAGAAGTCGATTTCGCCGTCCTCGGAGTGTTTCAGCGATGCCAGCACGTACTGGCGTCGTCGGTTCCCGAGCACTTCGAAGAGTTCGTCTCGACTCAATTCCGAATCGTTACCTTCCGAATCCGGCTCCACTGTCGGTGGTGTTTCGCCGTTCGTAATCGTCTCCGCAGTCTGTTTTGAACTCATAGATGCCCTGTCCCAAGCCGGCGACCGGCAACAGATTGTGACACACCACCATCATATAGTATTGGTCTCGTTGTCACCCAGATTCAAAATGGTAAGCCGTGTATGGTTTTATTTCGGATAGTTTTTGTGGGAAATAGGACAGTGTTACAGGATCTAAGAGGACCTTATTTCGCCGTAGAGAGTGGTCTAGCCGAATACAACGGAGTGATGTTTTGTATAATTATTCTTATACTTAATATTGAAGTATTCCAATCAAAACCAGTCTGTGGTATCGAGACGATGTTTCGTATCGGGCTCGAATCGTGGTTCTCGAATTGAGAGGTTGTTCGCTGGAATGAGTTCGTTGTGGATTATGCATCGTGCTCATACAAAAGGGGGTGTGTGTTGTTGTCTGGAGTGACGCGTCCGCGGCAAGCGCGGGCGTGGAAAACGAAGTGAGAGAAACTATGGAACGACGCAAACTACTGCTCGGAATGGGATCGCTCGCCGCCACCGGGGCGGCTGGACTAGGGACAGGTGCTTTTACAAGTGTCCAAGCGGACCGGAGTGTGCAGATTGATGTGGCCAACGATGCAGATGCTTTCCTACGTTTAGAGGGGAATGACACGCCCAACGGCAATGAGTACGTGCACGATGATGGATCCAGCGGGACGCTTAGTCTTGATTTCAGTGAAACCGATACAGACGGTGGGGGACTGAATCAGAACGCAGAGACGATTATCCGGGATCTGTTTACAATAGAAAACCAGGGAACACAAAAAGTCTATGTAGGAGTTACTGGTCTTCCTGAAGGAATGAGTATCTACGCAGATGCAGATGGTGGCTCAGTTCCACCGGAAGCGGGTGTTACTCTAAACCAGGATACCCAGGGAGCAGGATCCAATAATCTGCCACAAATTGGACCAGGTGGCTCTCTCCAGCGTGTTGGTGTCATTTTCCGGATTACGGACGAATTAGGAGAAGGCGGACCGGCCGATGCACTTGATGACTTCGATGGTACGATCACTATCAATGCTTATACTGAGAGTGAAGTTTAAATAGACGTATCTAATAATATAATTTAGTTTATATTATCTGAGTATATTTCACAAATATAAATATAACTCACCAGTACGGCGTCCGCTTCCAGTTTCCCCCGGGACGCCCAGCCGCGACAAACAACGCAAAACTTACAACAAAAGTAACCAGCACAACAGCCCCGGCACGCCCGTATCCGGAGCCGCGAAACAGATCATTAGAAACAAACTCGCAACGGCGACACCGAGCGTGATGGTGGTCCAAAGCACCGCCACACTGCCGTTGCTACATTAAGCTCATGCGTCCTCCAAGAGTATATAAGAAGGGATAAAAATCAGTCTTGAGTCGTCTCGCCGACCGAAACGCTTGTTTATATAATATACAAAGTATACACCGTGGGAACAATCTCGACACGAGTTCCGGACGACCTCGAAGCGGAACTCGAAGCGTATCTCGAAAGCGAGCGCCTCGACCGGAGTACGGCAGTCAGAAAACTCCTCGCCGAGGGACTCGAAGCGTGGCGCAGAGAGCGCGCCCTCGAACAGTTCGCAGACGGCGACCTGTCGCTGTCGAAGGCGGCCGAACTCGCGGATTGCTCGGTCTGGGAGTTCACACGCCTAATCGAGGAATCCGACACTGCGTGGGTGTCGAGTGACCACCTCGAAGCTGACCTCGAAGAACTGTGAGTTGGGTTTTCGACGCCACGCCGCTGATCTATCTGGCGAAAGTCGAGCGACTGGGACTGATCGAAACCCTCGACGGGGTGTGTCTCGTCCCCGAAGCAGTGTACCAGCAAGTTGTCACCAAGGGAATCGAGGCAGGATACACCGGCGCACGCCGAATCGAACGGCGAGTCGAAGACGGTACGCTCGAAGCTGTGGAAGTTGAGGAGTTACCCGTTGCCGATCGGCTTGGGCGCAATCCCGGGCTGAGCCGTGCCGACGTCGCAGTCCCCGCGTGCGCACACTCGCGTGACGGAATCGCGGTCACGGACGAAGCGGTGGGTCGATCCGCCGCCGACGTTGAGGGGATCGAAACTCGCGGAACCGCGTTCGTCGTACTCTCGGCAGTCTCCGGCGGTGTGATCACTCCCGAGGAAGGTCGGACTGTCATCGATTCGATGATCGAACAGGGGTGGTACGTCGCTCCGAATCTCTACACGAAGATTCTGCAAAAACTGGAGGCGATCGAAGAATAATCACTATCAGATCTGTCTCAGCCGAATCCTTATATAAGAAATCGACCTATTCGAACGTAATGAGCAGCAGCGTGAAAGACGGCCGTGACGAGGGTGTCGAGTTCATTTACGAGGACAACCTCGTGACGGCACGTGACATCGAAACGGGAGTCGCATCGTCGGGCAGATCCAAGTCGGAGGCGCTTGCGATGCTCGCGGATGCGCTCGCACTGCACGAGGGGGGAGGAGAGGCGATTGAGGACGAAGACGCATTTTTCGAAGAGATCGGCATCGATCCCGATAGTATCGATGAGGATTCCTCACCACCGGCGTGGCTCGAATAAGACGCGATGGCCTATGCAGATTTCTCCGGTCGTGAGATAATCAAAGCACTCCGGTCGAAAAAGTACAAACCGGTCGACCGGACTGGGAGTCACGTGAAACTCAGGTACGAGCATCCGGAAACAGACGAGGTCCGAACTGTAACCGTCCCACTGACAGATGCGGATCAAATTTCGCAGGCAACGTACCGATCGATTGCAAGCCAATGTGGGGCAAACGATTTCGAAAAATGGGTCGACTGGATCGACCGCAACTCCTGAGATCGCGAAATCCGAGAAAGATACGATCGCATATTCCCGCCTCCCTGTGCATCTCTCGGCCTGAAATCCGTAATGCGGTTCACCCGGCGTGGACAGTAAGAAGAAAATAAGTTGACGATGAAGAACGGACCCCCACAACAAGAGACACCCTCAATCACCAGTACGGCGTCCGCTTCCAGAAGCGACTCGGCCGCCCCGCGACGACGACCACGAGCAAACAGACGAAGATGACGACGAGTGCGACCCCAGCAGCACCCCCGTACCCAGAACCACGAAACAGATCGTTCGAGACGAACAGACTCGCGACGATGACACCGAAAACTGTCGTGATCCAGAGGACCGCCGCGCCGCCGAGCACTCGCAGCCAGTTCATGACTCCCATTCCGACCGCGTGATATAAAACCCCAAGGGAATCCGGCACCGAGGGGGGAGTATGACGACCATCGCCGTGCTGGCCGAGCCCCCAGTTGAGCAGTGTGCGCCCGCCGTGTTACCCGAGCAAGTTTCGACTGACAATCAGGTGGCGTTCTATCGCGCGCTGGTCGCAGACGTCTGTGATTCGGTCCAGCACGGCGGCGCAGAACTGCTGGTCAACTACCGCCAGCCCGAGGCAATACCCGACGGTGTCGATCCGGAGGCGTCACTGCGAGAACTGCTCGACGAGGAGCTGACCGATCCCGGCGACGTCCGGTACGAGGTCCAGGTCGGAGAGAGCTACGCGGGCCGTGTCGGGAACACGCTCACCCACCTGCTCGAATCGGAAGGCGAGCCGACCTCGGCGGTCATCGAACCGACGGCCGCGTTTATGCGCCGCGAGCACATCGGCCAGTCGGCGATGCAGTTGCGCTCCAGTGACGTGGTGCTCGGGCCGGCACCAGACGGGAGGGTCTATTTTGCGGCATTCGGTGAGCCGATTGACTTCACCGACAGCTACGCGCCGCCGGCCGTCGAGACGCTCACCGAGCGCAGCGTCGACGCCGGGCTGGACGTCTCCTTTCTGCCGATGACACCAATCATCGAAGGGCCGGCGGATCTCCCGACCGCGCTGAGTTACCTCCGGGCGCGCAATCGGGCCGAAAAGCTCGTCCCGCCGCGGACGACAGCGCTCGTCGAGGAGTGGGGACTGTCGGTCGGGTCGGACGGCGTCGAATTCGACAGGTCTTAGGGGTCGGCAGCGAGAGAGTGAACTGAGGTGGGGTGGCAGAGCGGCCTATTGCGTTTGCCTTGAGAGCAAATGTCCGAGAGGACTCCTGGGTTCAAATCCCAGCCCCACCGCATTTTGCTGCGAACAACTCGTGAGCAGCAAATGCGTCACGCTGGGATTTGAAGTAGACGAGTCGCAGCGGCCGAGCGCAGCGAGGCCGACCGTCTCGGCGTGGTTCAAATCCCAGCCCCACCGTTAGACTCGCTGCGCTCGTCTAACGAGCCCTCGCTCGCTTCACTCGCGAGGACACCGCGTTTGCTCCGAGCGACTACGCGAGGAGCAACGCGTCTACGCTGGGATTTGAACTACGGCAGGCGCGCGCAACGGAGTGAGCACGTCTGGCATCGAGTTCAAATCCCAGCCCCACCGTTAGACTCGCTGCGCTCGTCTAACGAGCCCTCGCTCGCTTCACTCGCGAGGACACCGCGTTTGCTCCGAGCCACCACGATGCGCACCGTATCGAGATGGGAGAAAGGAGAAGTCACTTTGTATCCGATCCACAAAATGCAGAGTATGGATGACGAGGATCGACGGGAATACATCAGTCAGGTCCAGTCCGAGGGCTCGACAGTCGGAGTGAAAATCCCGGAAACGATAACCGTCGGCGGCGATGAACTCGAACTCGCGGAGTTTCTGATCGAAACACGGAAAATCGACCGGATTCCACCCGAAGCGAAGGAGAAGATCACCGAAGCGAAGCGAGTACTGAAAGCAGAACGCAAGCGCCGATTCGACCGCCTGGAAAACGAACCGATCGATCACGAGACAGCCGAGGAACTCGTCGTAGAGATCAACGGTCTCGACCGGGCACTGAATGCACTCGATACGATCCGCCGTCCGAACTACGGGGACGAATCACGAAGCGCCATGATCGAAGATTACAAGAAATGGCTTGGCTTTCTGGACACAGTTCGAAGATAGCCACCATGTCACGGAGATTGTATCGACAGTTTCACTTTCACTTTCAGGCGTCTTTTTAATACCTCCGGCAGCCTACGTGTTGTCATGGCACAATCAACGCTCGACGACGAAGAGCTATTCACCGAGGCAGCCTCCGAGATGCGCGAGGACGTCGAATCGTCACTCGCAGACGCACGCGAGGCACTGCCGGATGCGGAGGAACTCTGGGAGACGGACGCCGACAATACGCTGGGTGTGCTCAACGGTCTGAGCACGGTGCTGGAGCCAGCGGAGGCCGAGAAGCATCTCCGCGAGGCCAAGAAGTGGTACGCGATGGGGAAAGAGGCCGACGCGTTCGACGATGCCGAGGATCTGGCCGCAGAGATCGAATCCGTCGAGGAGACCTTCACCGATATCGAGACCGCAAGCGAGCAGGTTAGCGAGCTGACGAAGACGATTCCACAGCTCAAATCGGCACTCGAAGACGCCGAAGCAGATGTCGAAGCTGATTCCGACTCCTCCGCTGCAGAGGCATAGCCCTCGATCCCCCGGCCGCAAGCAGCGATTACTCGCCGCTAGTTCGAACCGTGGCGGTCCCGCTGTTCGACGACAGCGAGCAGTTCAGTGAGTTGTGCCGTCGCAGCGTCGAGCAGTTTCGCACCCAGCTCTGCAGAGCCCCCGCTCGGGTCACCGACGACGCCGTTGTCCGAGAACTCGACTGTATCGTAGGCCAGGTTGATACCGGATTGCCACTCGCCCCACCGGTCGGCCGCGCCTGCCGCTGCTGTTTCGAGGCGGTCGGTCCTGATATGTTCCCCGTCGAGATGCTGGAGCAGACTGGTTTCGAGTGGGCCGCCGTGGCCCATTTCGAGCGCTGGTGCACCCAGGTCCGCGGGGTCGACGGCATCGAACCAGGTGAAGCTGACTGCGTACGCCGTGCCCTCCCGCGTGAGCTGGCCACAGAGTTCACGGAGTGCAGCGACGTTGCCGCCGTGACCGTTGACGAGAACGATTCGATCCCAGCCATGAGAGGCGAGACTCTCACAGGTTTCGCGGACGTACGCGCGGAACGTATCCTCACTGACCCACAGCGAGCCCGAAAAGTGGCGGTGTTCCGCTGCGATGCCGACCGGGATCGTCGGCCCGACGATGGCCGCAGTCTCCTCGGCAGCCGCCCTAGCGATGGCCTGCGCAGTAAATAGATCCGTTCCGAGCGGCGCGTGCGGGCCGTGTTGTTCCGTGCTTCCTACCGGGAGAATTGCGAGGTCGGTGTCAGCCCCGTCTGCTTCGGTCCAGGTCGACTCCACGAGTTCCATATCGCATCCTCCGGAGCAATCAGGATAAGTGCGTCGGGACCGTACTGCCCGAGGGTTCTGCAGACCGGTCACTCTCGTTGGGATCCGCGAAATGTACCCCACAGGACTGCCAGCTTCCGAAATGCATAAGACACGATAACCGTAATCTCGACAAGAATGCTGGGAACCGGAATCACACTCTCGTCCGCACTCCGGCACGCGCCGGTTGCCCAAGTTGATCAGACACAGGTGAACGTGTTCGATAGCCTTTACGATGTGTTTGTCGCCCTTGGGACACTGATCGGTGTACTCGTTATCACGTATATGGTGTATAACGCGTACAAGTACCGCTCCGGCGGTGCAGATGCCGAGGGTCGGTACGACATCGAAGAGGAAGATCTCGAGGGGGATTACGATGTCTCGCGGCCACAGCGTGGCGAGATTCCGACTGGGAAGGGCAAAGGCGGCGGAAAGAAACTGTTCATGTCGTTCGGTCTCAGCGCCTTCCTCGTTCTGGGACTAATTATCTATTCGTATTCGTTGCTTCTCGCTGTCGAAGATACCAGCCAGAACCAGGAAGACGCACTCGAAATAGAGGTGACTGGCTACCAGTTCGGCTGGGATTACGAGTATACGGGGAGCGGCCTCGAGAGTGGTGACTACGACGTCAACATCGACGGTGTCGAGGCCGATGATGACGCCTTGGTGGTGCCGAGGGGAGAAGTGATACAGTTAAATGTGACATCGCGGGATGTCATGCACAACTACGGCATCCCGGAGTTCAGAGCGAAGACCGATGCGATGCCAGGTGACTACACCCAGACCTGGTTCCAGCCCGAGAAAACGGGCGTCTACCGGGCGAACTGTTACGAACTCTGTGGACAGGGCCACTCCAACATGCACGGTGACGTTGTGGTCCTCGAACCCGACGAGTTCCGCCAGTGGTATCTCGCACAGGACGGGACTTCGGAGAGTGACCTCGAATTCATGGAGAGTGATTCCCAATGACGGAAGACGTACACACGAACGGCGGCACGGATAGCCACGAGACAGGCAGCCAAGACGACGGGGGGCATCTCCCACCGAAATCCTCGGTCAAACGGTGGCTGGTGACGACCAACCACAAGGATGTCGGGATCCTCTACATGATTACGTCGCTGTTTTTCCTGGTCTTCGGTGGGATCCTCGCGTTCATGATTCGGATGCAGCTCTGGCAGTCCGGCCCCTTTATCCTCACTGATCTGGGGTACAACCAGATCGTGACGGCACACGGACTGCTGATGGTGTTCTGGTTCCTCTCACCCTTTGCGTTCGGGCTGGCGAACTATCTGGTCCCGCTACAGATCGGGGCCGACGACCTGGCGTTCCCGCGGCTGAACGCGGTCAGCTACTGGCTGTATCTGTTCTCGGGCGTCCTGCTCGGGATCTCGTTCTTCCAGGGCTCCTCGCTACCGACCGGCTGGACGCTGTATGCGCCACTGAACCTGCCGGCGTTTATTCCGCCGGTTGCCGAACTCGGCTCGATGTCGGGGATCCTCGCGCTCGCGCTGTTCATCGCTTCGGTGACGATCGGCTCGGTCAACTTCATCACGACGATGTACCGGATGCGCGCCGAAGGACTTCGGATGCGCGACATCCCGCTTTTCAGCATCTCCATCCTGCTGACGGTCTGGATGATGCTGTTCGCCTTCGCGGCGCTACTGGCGGCGCTCATGCTGCTCTCGTTCGATCACGTCTTCGCGGGTGAAGTTGGAACGGGCTACTTCGGCAGCGAGGAGGGTGGCTCCTTGCTGTGGACACATCTGTTCTGGTTCTTCGGCCACCCCGAGGTGTACATCGTCTTCTTCCCCGCACTCGGCGTCATGGCCGAGGTCGTCCAGACCTTCTCCGGCCGTCGCCTCGTCGGGCGGAAGTGGTTCATCATCGCGATGGCGCTCGTGGCGATCCAGAGTTTCATCGTCTGGATGCACCACATGTTCCTGACGGCCATCAACCTGCCAATCAAGACGGTGATAATGGTGACGACGATCGGGATCTCGTTACCGTTCGACCTGATGGTCTTTGCCCTGATATACACGATGATCAAGGGTCAGGTTCGCTGGAAGACCCCGTTCCTGTTCGTCCTGGGCGCGATCGTGCTGTTTATCATCGGTGGCATCACGGGCGTGTTCCTCGGCGCGATCGTCCTCGATTACTCGTTCCGCGGCACCTACTGGGTCGTCGCACACTTCCACTACACGATGGCCTCGGGTGCGGTGGCACTGGTCGGCGGGATCTACTACTGGTATCCGAAGATCACGGGGAAGATGTACAACGAGTTCCTCGGAAAGGTACACTTCGTGGCCGCCTTCGTCGGGTTCAATCTGCTCTACTTCCCGATGTTCGTCGTCTGGGATACGCCACGACGCTGGTTCCACTACAGCGGAACGGTCGCACCTGAGATCCCGTTCACGAACATCACACTGTTCGAGACTGGCTTCACCATCTGGCACCAGATGGCGACAGTCGGCGCGTTCCTGTTCGGGTTTTCGTTCCTGATCATGTTCTACAACCTCTTCGTCAGCCTCTACAGTGACCGCGTGGTCGACGAGAGCCCGTGGGCCTACACCGGCTCTGCAGAGTGGGCCGTCTCCTCGCCACCGCCGGAGGGTAACTTCCCCGGGACGCCGAGTTTCGCAACCGGGAAGCTCAGCTTCCTCGACAGGGCGGAAACCGACGGCGGGACCGAGACGGCGGCGACTGACGGTGGCGTTGCACATGCAGCGCAGAGCCACGAACAACACGCAGATCACACGAGCTGGTGGCCGCTGGGAATGAGTCTCACGGCGCTGATCCTCGGACTGGGCATCTCCGGGCTCGAGGCGTCGTATTTCGTCTGGCCGTTCCTCTTCGCGATTCCGGCCTTCGTCGCCTTCATCGGGATCTTCGGCGCTCGCAGTGACGGGTACACACATCTCCACGGTGCGTTTGTCGGCGCGGCGGTGCCGTTGCTGGCACTGTTCGCTCTCGTGTTCCATCTCCACCACGGCATCCCCGGAGGACTCGCCGAGGCGAACCAGTACTTCTGGATCTCGCTGATCGGCATCACCTCGGGACTGGGAACGCTGGTCGCGATGGGCTACGAGTCGTTCCACGTCCCGACACCGACGATGTCCGAACAGTGGCCGTTCGAGGGTGTCTCGAACACCAAACTCGGGATGTGGGTGTTCATCGGCTCCGATATCATCCTCTTTGGCGCCTTCATCGGCTCCTATATCTTCATGCGAATCCGGGCAAACTGGACGCAGTGGTGGGATATCGCCCACAACAACGGGCTGACACACCACCCGGTCTGGCCGGGGCTGCTCAACACCTACCTGCTGCTGGCGAGCAGTTTCACGGTCGTGCTCGCACTCGCCTACGCCAAACGCGGTAGCAGGCGGGGTACAGTGACGGCGCTGTCAGTCACGTTCGTCGGCGCGACTCTGTTCCTGCTCAACAAGGGCATCGAGTGGGTCGATCTCTACATCCACCAGGGCTGGCAGTTCGACTCCGGTCCGGCAGCCTCGACGTTCTATCTGACGACCGGGCTGCACGCGGCCCACGTCGTGGTCGGCATGTTGATCATGCTGTTCCTGGTCGCCCGGGCGTACACAGGTGCGTACTGGAGTGACGGAGAGGATGCCCAGACGATCGAGTACTTCGGCCTGTACTGGCACTTCGTCGATATCGTCTGGCTGTTCCTCTTCCCGCTGTTCTACATCCTCTAGGTGACTATCAATGACATCAATACGAACATACACGATCATATTCGGCGCACTAATGGCAGTCTCGACGACGCAGGCAGCACTCGAATTCGTCGGCCTGCTAGAGGCACAGTACTGGATCGCATTTATCGCCATCCTGGTGCTGTCGGCACTGAAAGCGGTTACCGTCGCGGGCTGGTATATGCACATGCGTGAGGAGCCACGCGCGATCACCTATCTGGCGCTCGCGGGCCTCCTCGGCGTCGTTGCGTTGACTGCCGGTGCGGGCTACTCGGTCCTCTAATCTGGGCGACCAGTTTCTGTCGTGCGGTCTCGTTACCTTTTTCCGCTCACTAAAGCAACGGGATGTATGGTTACAGTCCGGGCACCGGCGACGAGTGCGAACCTGGGGAGCGGGTTCGACGTGTTCGGTGTGGCTCTCTCCCACCCTGCAGATATCATAACGGTGGAGAAAGCCCCCGAAACGACGATCGACGTAACCGGTGCGGGAAGCGAGTACATCCCGGAAGACCCGGACAAGAACACCGTCGGCGCGGTCGCAGAGGAACTCGACGCGCCGGCACACATCCAGATCGACAAGGGTGTCCGGCCGGCCTCGGGACTTGGCTCGTCGGCCGCCAGCGCAGCGGGTGCCGCGGTCGCGCTCAACGAACTGTACGACCGGGGCCACTCCCGCGAGGAGCTGGTCCCGATCGCAGCCGAGGGCGAGGCTGTCGTCTCCGGCGAGGCCCACGACGACAACGTCGCACCAGCGATCATGGGTGGTTTTACGATCGCCACAGACAGCGGTGTGACGAAAGTCGACGCGGAGATCCCGCTCGTCGCCTGTCTCCCCGAAATCGTCGTCTCGACCCGTGATGCACGCCGTGTCGTCCCAGAGGGAACGAGTGTTACCCATATGGTCGAAACGGTCGGCAACGCCGCGACGCTCACGACGGGTATGCACCGCGACGATCCCGAACTCGTCGGTGAGGGGATGTACGATTCGGTCGTGACGCCGGCTCGCGCGAAACTCATCGACGGCTACGACGAGGTCCGGGAGGCTGCCTTCGAGGCCGGCGCAACCGGCGTGACGATCAGCGGTGCCGGACCGACGGTGATCGCGGCCTGCACGGCGCCGGCTCAGCGGGATGTGGGGCTCGCGATGATCGATGCCTTCGAATCACACGGGGCAAACGCGCGGGTGTACCAGACGAAAATCGGCCACGGCGCACGGATATTCTAGCGGTCTCCGTTGTCGGATTTCTCCGTACTGTCGCGCTTGAACCCGTGTTCGTCGTACTGGTCGGGATCGTACTCTGCCGTCTCGTCCTGGCTCTCCGCCGTCTGGTTCTCTACTGCGCCAGCAGCGGATTCGTCGTCGCTGTACCCATCGAGTTCGTCGGCCTCCGACGAGTGGTCGGGCTCGCCGAGTGACTGGTCAGTCTCATCCAGTGACTGGTCTGTTCCAACTGCAGACTGGTCGTCTGCACCGACATATTCGCGTTCAGCGGTGGCAGACCCACGCTCGTCGTACCCGGCCCGATCCCCACCAGTGTTCTCGCGGTTCGTGGACTCCCGGTACCCGTCACGCTGTGCCTGGTCAGTCGGTTCACGCCGTCCAGAGGACTCCGCTCCGCCGGTGAGCGAGTCGAAGTAGCCGCGTTCGTCGGCATAGACGACACCGAGAACGACGACGCCGACGATCACGAGAACACTGGACAGGAGCAACATCAGCTCGAAGAGGTCGCCGACCATCGCGACCACACCATCCGAGAGTGATGCGAACTCCGGGTTTTCGAGTGTGAGCCGACCCTCTACCAGACTTCTCACGATCGGTCCACCGCCGACACTCCCGAGCAGCCCCAGCAGGCCGGCAGCGACGAACGCAGCGCCCGCTGCCTCACCCGTGCGATGGAGTGATCTGCTCAGGTAGTAGAGTACCCCGAGAAGCAAGGCTGCGACAACCGGGAGCAGCCAGACGAGAATTCCGACAGTGCCCGAGGCTGTAGCGGCAGTCTCGATCTCACCGGGTGGCTCACCACCGGTCGTGATGTTCTGTTCCGACGGGAACTCCTCGGCCAGATACGATCCGATCACCAGCCGATCGTCGGGGACCGCTTCGGGGTTCGTGACGCCCGGCCCTCGCTGGGCCCTGGCTTCGCGCTCGACGGCTTCGGCCTCGGCGATCGCGCGCTGTTTTGGCTCCCCGAGATCGAAGACGAGCGCGAGATCGTCGCGGTCGCCGTAGATGTATTCGTACGTGCGCTCGAACTGTCCAGTCAGCTCGGCGTCGACGTATGATTCGGTGAGAGACGTCTCGGCGATGCCCTGGATCTCCTCGTCGGTGAGCAATGGGTCTGACTCCTGATCGACCGACGGATCCTCCGCGAGTGCCTCGCGGATCACCTCACGGAGTTTCTCCTGGAAGGCCTCGGTGGTCCTGTCAGAGACGTCTTCGTCCGCCATCGTCTCGACAGCGTGATCCGAGTCGAGGACCGTCCGCTCCGCGGCGATCACGGGAATCGCCGCCCCGAGGACGATAATCAGGAGGCCAACGAGGATGTACACGCTCACATTCGAGTCTGGGTCCCTCTGGCTCATCGTCTAGTATCTGTTAGCAAGCATACGTTTTTATCAGTTTGCACCCTTGGACCCCGGAGCGTCGGTTCTCACCAGCCGGAGCGCTATCCGAGTCGAAACTCGGGACCGTCGTCGGTATCCTGGACCTCGACACCGAGCGCTTCGAGATCGGCGCGCAGGTCGTCAGCACGGTCGTAGTTGCCAGCCGCCCGTTCCTGCTCGCGGACGTCGAGAACCAGTTCGACCAGATCCTCGGCCAGTTCGACATCGCCGTCGTCCGCACTGTCGCCGAATGCCAGCCCGAGTACCTCACCGCCGAGCCGTTCGAAGGTTTCGATCGCTTCCCGGAGCGCACGGTAGTCGTACTCCTCGACGTCGTCGAGGTGGGCGTTGACGGCGTTGGTCAGCTCCCGCAGCGCGGTCAGTGCGCCACGAGTGTTGAAATCGTCGTTCATCGCATCTTCGAAATCTGACCGAGTATCTTCGACGGCCGTCCGGAGCGATTCGGATTCGACTTTGGTCCGTGCGTCGATACTGTCCACAGCCTCTCTGGCTCGCTCGTATCCCCGTTCGAGCGCGTCCCAGCGCTGTTCGGCCTCGCCGACCGTCTCCGAGTTGTAGGTCGCCGGGCTGTGGTAGGCCGTCGACAGCAGGAAGGTCCGGACGACGTTCGGCCCGTAGTGCTCGATGGCTTCGGCGACGGACTCGAAGTTCCCCAGCGAGGAGGACATCTTCTCGTCGTCTGGGGCTTCGAGCAGGCGGACGTGCAGCCAGTACCGCGCGAAGGTGTCACCGGTCGCGGCCTCGCTCTGTGCGATCTCGTTTTCGTGGTGTGGGAAGACGAGATCCTGGCCGCCGACGTGGATATCGATCGTCTCGTCGAGGTGAGTCATACTCATCGCCGAGCACTCGATGTGCCAGCCCGGGCGACCCTCGCCCCACGGAGAGTCCCAGGTCTGGGCAGTTTTGCAGGCATCCGCTGCCGGTGCGGCCCCACCGTGCTGGTGGTCCTCGATCTCCTCGGGTTCGACACCATCCGCTTTCCAGAGGGCGAAATCCGCCGGGTTGCGCTTCTCTGATTGCTCGTCTGGGCTACCCTGTGCTTCCATCTCCTCGACGTCCTGGTTCGAGAGTTTGCCGTAGTCCTCGAAACTGGTCACGTCGAAGTACACCGAGCCGTTGGCCTCGTAGGCGTAGCCCCGGTCGACCAGTCGCTCGACGAGGTCGATGATTTCGGGGATGTGTTCGGAGACCCGGGGGTAGACCTCTGCGCGTTTGAGATTCAGAGAGCGCATATCGTCGATGATCGTCCCGATGTACGACCGGGCGACGTCGGCCTCGCTGTCGCCGCTCTCACCGACGCGGGCGACGATCTTCTCGTTCACATCAGTAAAATTCTCGACGTGGCGGACCTCGTAGCCGAGCTCTTCGAGCCAGCGGTGCATCACGTCGACGTGGACCCACCCGCGGGCGTGGCCGAGATGTGCGGGGTCGGAGGTCGTCAGCCCACAGTAATACAGCAAGACCGGCTCCTCGTCGGGGTCGAAATCCTCGCGCTCGCCGGTAAGCGAGTTCGTCACTCGAAGCGTCATTACCCGTACCTATCCCGGGATGTCGCTTCAACGCTGTGGTCTGGGGCCGCAACCCAGAGATCAGGGGCCCCGACCCACTGCCCGCATGTACTCGTCGAGTGTCTCCGCGAGTCGCTGCGAGACGGCCTCGTCGTTGATGTCGGTCTCCATCTCGACGAGTTCGACGTCGTCGTCGATCCCCGAGCGGAGCGCGTCGAACAGCGCCCTGTCTGCCTCGGGATCGTGGAACGGCTCACCCTCGACGTCGATCGCCGAGACACCACCGAGCGGTAGTACGAGCGCTGTCGGTCCGGTGGCGGCGTTGAGTTTCCCGGCGATGATCTCGCCAAGTTCGGCGTTCTCCTCGGCTGTCGTCCGCATCAGTGTCACCTGCGGGTTGTGAACGTGGAAGGTTCGACCCTCGAACTCGTCTGGAACGGAGTCGCGCGGACCGAAGTTGACCATATCGAGTGCGCCCGTCGAGACGACCTGCGGGATGCCCGCTGCACCGGCCGCCTCCAGTCGTTCGGGACCGGCATTGAGTACGCCGCCGACCAGTTCGTCGGCCCACTCGGTCGTCGTCACGTCGAGCACGCCATCGATGATCCCCTCCTCGATCAGTGACTCCATTGCACGCCCGCCCGTTCCGGTGGCGTGGAAGACGATCGTCTCGTAGCCTTTCTCTTCGAGTATCTCACGGGCCTGCTGAACACAGGGGGTCGTGACGCCGAACATCGTGACCCCGATCGTCGGTCGGTCTTCGACCTCGACGTCGGGATCGTTGGTGACCATCCCGACCATCGCCAGCGCGGCGTTCGCGATGACCTGCCGGGAGAGCTGGTTGAGCCCCTCGATATCCGCGACGGAGTACAGCATCATGATGTCGCGGGAGCCGACGTAGGGCTCCGTATCGCCGGAGGCCATCGTCGAGACCATCAGCTTCGGAACACCGACAGGGAGCGCCCGCATCGCCGTCGTCGCAATCGAAGTGTTGCCGGAGCCACCGAGTCCGAGCACGCCGTCGAGCGTGCCATCCTCGTGGAGTTTTCGGGCGATTGCGGCTGCACCCTCGCCCATCGCTTCCATCGCCTCGCCGCGGTCACCGCTCTCGCGGAGTGTCTCCAGTGTCGTTCCGGCCGCCTCGGCGACTGCACTCGCGGTCGTGTCCGGTTCGAGTTCGGGCTCGCCAACGACGCCAGTGTCGACGATGTGGACGTCCACTCCCTGGGCTCGGAGGACATCTCTGGCGAAGCCGATCTCCTCGCCTTTCGTATCCAGCGTGCCGATAATGGCGACACTCATGGTTTTTCCTCTGTTTCAGGAATATTCTCCTCGGTCGGCAGTTCGCCAGCAGGCACGATCTGGCATTCGGGAAGCTCTCGCAGTACCTCTTCGGGACCGGGCGGTGCGTAGACAGCAAGCAGGAGTAGCGGTTCCCAGCCGGTGTTGACGGTGCCGTGTTCGACCCCTTCGGGGACGAACACCATCTCGCCGGCCGTGATCTCCCTGGTTTCGTCGGCGACTTCCTGCTCGCCCTCCCCGCGGAGCACGTAGAGGATCTCGTCGCTGTCCGGGTGGGTGTGGCGTTCGTGGCCCTTCCCCGGTTCGAGTTTCACGACGCCGGCGCTGAACCGGTCGCCACCCGTCACCTCGGGTGTGCCGAGCCACTTGAGCACACCCCAGTCGAAGACCTGACTCTCCACGTCGTCCGGTTCGATGAAATACTCCGACATGGTTAGAACTCGATCTCTTTGAACTCGCGGGCCTGATCTTCGATCGCCTGCTCGGTCGGCAGCCGTTCGATGCTGGAGGCACCGAAGAAGCCGACGACACCCTCCGTGTTGTTCAGGACGTACTCCGCGTCGTCAGGCCAGGCGATCGGACCCCCGTGGCAGATGACCAGTACATCGTCGTCGACTTCTTTGGCCGCGTCGTGGTGGGCCTGCACCCGTTCGGCGGCCGTCTCCAGATCGAGCGCCGTCTCGGCACCGATATCCCCCGACGTTGTCAGTCCCATGTGCGAGACGATGACATCAGCACCAGCCTCGGCCATCTCGCGGGCCTGCTGTTCGTTGAAGACGTACGGGCAGGTGAGCATCTCCTGCTCGGCGGCCTCCTGGATCATGTCGACCTCCTTGTCGTACCCCATCCCGGTCTCCTCGATGTTCTGGCGGAACTGGCTGTCCTCGTCGATCAGCCCCACGGTGGGGAAGTTCTGGACCCCCGAGAACCCCCGGCGCTTGAGATCGTCGATGAAGACATCCATCTGCCGGAAGGGGTCGGTCCCGTTGACCCCCGCGAGCACCGGCGTCTCCTCGACGACGGGCAACACCTGATGCCCCATATCCAGGACGATCTCGTTTGCGTCGCCGTACGGGAGCAGGCCAGCCAGCGAACCCCGGCCGTTCATCCGGTACCGCCCGGAGTTGTAGATGATCAGGAGATCGACACCCCCGCGTTCGGCGAATTTCGCTGACATCCCCGTGCCAGCCCCGGCGCCGATGATTGGTTCCCCACTCGATACGGTCTCATTGAGTCGTTCTAGCGACTCTTCGTGTGTGTATCGCATCCCCACCAGAGAGCTACCCCCGCCAGTGGTATCAAAATTCCTATAACTACATCGAATCTGGCCGCCCAGATTTATAATTATCTTGCATTATAGATTCGTTCAGCGAGATCACGCTTCGAACAGTTCGTAGTAGAGAACGCCCGTCGCCGTCCGGCCGTCCTGGATGTCGCCCGACCGAACGCCCTCGATCAGGCCCTCGTAACTCGTCGTCGTCACGTCGATAGTCTCGTTGACGTCCAGCGATTGCTCACCGCTTTGCTCGCAGTCTCGGGCAACGTAGTAGTGGAAATAGGAGTTCGAAAGACCGTTGGAGGGCTCGAACGCACACAGCCTTTCGAGTTCGCCAGCCTCGTAGCCGGTCTCCTCGCGGAGTTCGCGGCGAGCGGCCCGCTCGGGATCTTCATCCGGTTCCATACTGCCCGCGGGAATCCCACGGTTCTCCCGTTTGACTGCCTGTCGCCACTCGTCGATGACGACGACCGCCCCACTGGCTGTGAAGGGGAGGATGACGACACTTTCCGGATTCGAGAGATAGTCGAACTCCCCCTCTTCGCCGTCGGGGAGTTTCACGCGCTCGTTTACGATATCGAAGCCGTCGCAGGTGTACGCGATCTCACTCGCCAGTGTCTTCCACGCTCGGTCTGACATAGCAGCAGTTCGGGTCTCGGTCAGCAAAAACAGTCCGCTCTCGTCGGATAAATCGACTATCGATCTCAGGCGAAGGTTCGCGAGACGTCTTCGTCTTCCTCTTCTTGCTTGATCTTCTCGTAGGCCTCCCGGAAGTCCGTCATCCGGACCTCGGTCCGGTCCTCGCGGATCGCGAACATCCCGGCCTCGGTACAGATCGCCTTGATGTCCGCACCGGAAGCACCTTCGGCGAGATCAGCCAGTGCCGCGTAGTCGACGTCGTCGGCGACACTCATCGTCCGGGTGTGGATCTGGAAGATCTGCTCGCGGCCCGCGGTGTCCGGCTCGGGCACCTCGATGAGGCGGTCGAACCGGCCGGGACGCAGGATTGCGCGGTCGAGCATGTCGAAGCGATTCGTCGCGGCGATGATGCGGATGTCACCGCGATCCTCGAAGCCGTCCATCTCCGAGAGGAGTTGCATCATCGTTCGCTGGACCTCGGCATCGCCGGAGGTTTTCGAGTCGGTCCGTTTCGAGGCGATAGCGTCGATCTCGTCGATGAAGATGACGGCGGGCTGGTGCTGGCGGGCGAGTTCGAACAGATCCCGCACCAGTTTCGCACCCTCGCCGATGAACTTGTGGACCAGCTCCGAGCCGGCCATCTTGATGAACGTGGCGTCGGTCTGGTTGGCGACTGCTTTGGCGAGCATCGTCTTCCCAGTGCCTGGTGGGCCGTGGAGCAACACACCCGACGGTGGGGTGATCCCGACGTCGTCGAACATCTCAGGGTTTTTCAGCGGCATCTCGACGGTCTCGCGGACCTCGTCGATCTGGTCTTTGATCCCACCGATATCCTGATAGGTGACGTCCGGGCTCTCGTCGACCTGCATCACGCGTGCACGCACGTCAGTCTCGTCGTCGAGCGATTTGACGATCGAAAGCGAGTTGTTGACCGCGACGCGGGAGTCGGGTTCCAGCCCGTCGCGCATCTCCTCGGTGACCTCTGTCAGCGCTTCCTGGTTGTTGCCGTGCTGTTTGATGATCACACCCTCGTCAGTCAGTTCCTGGACTGTGGCGACGAACAGCGGTGACTGCTTGAGTTTCTTGTTCTCGTGAGTCAATCGCTCCAGTTTCTGCTGGTACTTGTTGTTCTCCGCGTTCGCGTCGAGGAGTTTGTCCCGCATGTCCTCGTTCTGTGATTCGAGAACTTCGAGCCGTTCCTCCAACGATTCGATCTTCTCCTGCTTGGACGCACCGTCGTCGTACGGCAGTTCGACGTCGTCCACGGTGTCAGTCATTACCCTTATTAAGGGATTCGGCAATAAGAGGTTTCGGGTAGGTTCTAAAATACGAGATGGAACAAGCTATATCAGGCTCCAGCAGCTTGAAAATGCTCGTCAGTAATCACACTAAGTAGAAACTATTATTTACTTGCATCTCCGAGAAGGGAAACAGAATGAGTACATCAGAGACAGTTCAGACAGACGAGCCGGCAGCCGTCGGCTGGGAAGCCGTTCAGGATCTGCCACCGAGTGCGAAGCTGGTCGCGAAGATTCTCGACTACAACGGTGCGCTCACCCAGAGTCAGCTCGCCGAAGAGACGCTGTTACCGGCACGGACGGTCAGGTACGCCCTGGGCCGGCTCGAAGATATCGACGTCGTGGAGTCACGGTTTTCGTTCAACGACGCACGGAAGCGCGTCTACACGCTGACGATCGAGTAACGCGGTGGTTTCCCACCGGAGCGTACACGATTCACGCCCGTCCTCAGAAATCTTTGATTTCTGATGTGCGAACGAGACGCGAAGCGTCTCGTCAACGCCGTGAACGGCGGGATTCTCTCGCTGAATCAAGATAGCGAGTTTCGATCAGGAGTAGATATCTTCTTCGTCACCGTCCTCGGGGCGTTCGGCACCGCCGGTGAGGATCTCCGCGCCTTCCGGTGAGAGCTGCGGTGTCACGTTCTCTGAGGTGACCTTGTTGATCTCGTCGATGTTCCCCGAGAGTACCTTCAGTGCGTCCTGTGGGTTCGGGTAGATCATCATGTAGCCGTTTTCACCCATCGTGATCAGCTGGGTATCAGAGACCATAATCTGTTCTTCGTTGATAGTTGCCGCGACGGCTGGCAGCGCTGCTGGTCGGCCATCGTCGTCTTCGTCTTCGGTGACCCACCGGATGTGGACATCGTCGAGATCCGTCACATCGGTATGCTCTTTGACGATCTCGGCACACGCGACGAGATCCCGGGTGATCTTGGTCTTGTGTTCGTTCTCGTGTTCGCCCTCGAAACAGTGTCGACAGACGCGAAGTTCGATCCGCATTTGTAACCTCTAGGCTGTTGCAGGCCAAAAGCCCACGGCTTCGGCTCTGGGGTATGACGAGATGTAGAATTAGGAATCCAATCAATCAGCAGCGTTCCCCGTCTCCAGTTCGATCGTATCGAGCAAGTTCACGAAGGGACCGGGTGCGGGGACGAGGTAGACGTTCAGTTCGAGATCAGTGTCGTGTTCCGGGACGCTGAGGACCGAATCGAGTAGAGGGCGATCCATTCGTCGCGAACGTGCGAGAGTTCCTGCCGGAGCATCTGTTTGCCATCGTGGCTCAGTGTCGGCGTTCCCATATCGATCGTCGTATCGAGAACGTTCGCGATCTCGTCGATAAAGCCGGAGGTACAGCTGTTACACATCTCCTGCAGGGTGCTCTCCTGGAGTTCGGTCAGTGCCGCGCCGACCGACTGGCCGGAGAGCAGTTCCGCGACCTTTCTCGCCGTGTCGTCCGAGAAGGTGAGCATAAACACGCCGTAGGGTGGCTCGGTCAGCTGTATCGTCGCGACGTAACACTCGTCTTCACCCATCGCATCGGGGAGATCGACGGGATCGGCGAAGGCGAGACTCTGGATCTCGACTGTCGTCTCGGTCCCGGCGAGCGTACTGAACGACTCGGCGACGTTCGTCGCACCGACCTCGATCAGTTCGTTGATGAGCTTCAGCTTCTGGATGTTGATCAAAAGCGGCATGTGGCTCTGTGACTCTATACCCCTCTCTCGTAAACCGAGTTATGCGTTCCCGGGCAGTATCGCGATTGATATTACAGGCTGTCCGGCAGTCCACCAGACAGTGAGGATCCAGCGGTCCGCGTGGCTGCCAGCACACCCTCGATTGCGGTGGCTACCTCCTCCAGTGGGTCGTGGGTCTCGACGTACACAGCGAGCGCGAAGCTCTCCTCACCGACACGGGTCAGTTCGAGCGCCTCACTCCGGGAGAGTCGCCCGTCGAGATAATCCTGAACAATCTCCGCTTCCATCGGCCCCAGTGGCGAGACAGACTCACCGAGCAGGTGCAGTGTCTTCGCCGCTGTCGTCGGCGCGATCCCCGCCGCACGGCCAGCCGATCCCACAGAACCACCCTCACAGTACCGTTCGAGCACGGTGGCCGCTGCACTCGGCGAACACGGAAGCTCCTCTGCGAAGGGTTCGAGACGATCGGCGAGCGAGGCGTCGGTCTCGTCGACGGTCGCCACACCCCGGTCTTCCTGCCGGTCGGTGACCTCGATCCCGGCCGCAATCTCCGACAATCCCATTACGAGAATGTGGTTTCGCCATCTCATAAAAAAGATGTGATCCCGGTGGACCGTCGTGATACTCCGACCCCCGAACCTGGATCGAGTTACCTGCCGGTAATCGGTAGGTAGATTTTCCGGATACCAGCAAATACAGCCGGAAGCTGCTCCTGTTTAAATACCCATCGGGGGCCAAAGAAGACGTGATGACAGCCGCGACAGCAAACGTCTGTCCCGAGTGTGATGGATCGCTTCGATCAGATGACTGCGAGACCGTCTGCACGCAGTGTGGACTGGTCGTCGACGAACACGCGATCGATCCGGGACCGGAGTGGCGGTCTTTCGAGGACGACGACACCAACCCTGAGCGTACGGGCGCGCCGCTGACACGCTCCCGGCACGACCGTGGGCTCTCGACGGAGATCGGTCACTCCACCCGACTGAAGGGTCGCAAACGCCGCCGAGTCGCCCGGATGCGCCGCCAGCACAAACGCACCAAGATCCGCAGCAAAGCCGAGCGCAATCGAGTGTACGCATTCACCGAGATCCGCCGGCTCGTCGGCGCACTCGATCTCCCGGAACACGTCCAGGAGCAAGCGTGTGCACTGTTCGAATCGGCACAGAAAGCAAATCTCCTCCAGGGTCGCTCCATCGAGGGCTTCGCAGCAGCGGTCGTCTACGCCACCTGCCGGACGGCGTCGGTTTCCCGGACTGTGACGGAGATCACCACCGCCGCCAAGGCCAGCCGTGACGAGCTGGACGCCGCCTACGACGCGATGAACCGGGATCTCGGCCTCCCGACGGGTCCGATCGACCCCCGGGAGTTCCTGGCGCGGTTTGCGAGCAAACTGGATCTCCCGACGGAGATCGAACAAATGGGTCGAAAACTGGCCACCGAACTCCGGGAGCGGGGGCTCGACGCCGGTCGGAACCCGGGTGGCGTCGCCGCAGCCTGTCTGTACACCGCCGCAAAGCGCGCTGGCCACGGTCTCACGCAACGGGAGGCCGCCGACGTCGCCGACGTGACGCCGGTCACTGTGCGACAGACCTACTATAATCTTGAAGGCAAAGGTGACTCACAGGCGATCGCCTGCCAGCAGTGAGCACCCGAACGAAGTTCCCCAGTCTCTGCGACCAGGGAGTATCAGAAAGGGATCTTCTAAAGCTGCAGATTTCGGCGCTAGAATGATCCAAACAGAGTTATTCTCGATCCAAAAATTGAAGTCTACAGTAGAATATTAGGATTCTTAGTTAATACGTCCAACAAATACTTACGTGCAAACACACTCGAAGGATATGATGACAGAAACACCGACACGCCGACGCGAGGAGACGACCAGCATCGTCAGTTCAGTGACCGACAACAACCCATGTGGAGACCCAAACTAATGTTACCCTGGACCGCCTCACGAGTGAATCGACCATCGAACCGCCGGAAACGGGAGTACAAACGCCCCGAGATCAAGCGGGAAGCCGAAGAAGAGTCAGAACCCGAACCGAAACAGGCCGCAGATTAGTTGTCTCGGCGAGAAGTTCACGCGGAGTACGACGGGCTTAACCGCGAAACGAGCCTTCCTGTAGCTACATGGGTGAGGCAATCGCGATTAGCGATCTCGACAAATCATACGGCGACGTGCAGGCCCTCGATGGACTCTCGCTGTCCGTCGATGACGGCGAATTTTTCGGGCTGCTCGGGCCAAACGGTGCGGGCAAGACGACGATCATCAACACACTGGTCGGACTCGTCCGCGCCGACAGCGGTGAGGCGTCTGTTTTCGGCTACGACGTAGTAGAGGACTACCGCGAGGTCCGCGACCGGATCGGGCTCGCACCACAGGAGTACAACGTCGATCGGTTCTTTCCGATCCGGGAGGTGCTCGAACACAAGGCCGGTTACCACGGCTACGGCCGCGAGACGGCCAGCAGCCGGGCCAGGGAGGCGCTGGAGATCGTCGGCATCGCCGAGAAGGCCGAGGCCCGCTTCCACCAGCTATCTGGCGGGATGAAACGCAGATTTATGCTCGCCCGGGCGCTGGTCTCCGGGCCGGAGTTGCTCATCCTCGACGAACCCACCGCCGGGGTGGACGTCCAGTTGCGCCACGACCTCTGGGAGATCATCGAACAGATGAACGACGCGGGGACGACAATCTTGCTCACGACCCACTACATCGAGGAAGCGGAGCGACTCTGTGACCGCGTCGCGATCATCGATCAGGGACGGAACGTCGAGGTGTCGACCCCCGACGAACTGACCGAGCGGGGGACCGATACCCTCGATATCGGACTCGCCGATCCGCCCGCGACTGCACCAGCGTTCGATCTGCCGGGCGTCGTCGAGGCCAGCATGGACGGCGACCGACTGCTCGTGACCGCCCGCGGCGGGAGCAAACTCGTCCCGACAGTGTTGCGCGATCTCGAAGCCGACGGCTACGAGGTGTCAGATCTGGATATCAGACGTGCTTCACTCGAAGAGGTGTTCGTCGATCTCACACGGACAGAGGAGGTGGCCAGTTCGTGAGCGATCCACGCGAGACGGAAAGTCAGGATGAGGTCGAGACACGCTCCGACGGCGGCATCCTCCTCGGCGAGAGCGTCGGAGCGAGTACACAGACCGATCAGAAAGGCGGCGGGCTCACCGGCTTCCAGACGCTGCTACGCCGGGAGATCCTGCGCTTCGTCCGGCGACCCAGAAACACCTTCCTCCCGCCGATGATTACGAACGTCCTCTACTTTGCCGTGTTCGGGCTGGTCCTCGGCGGCCGGATCGACCAGATCGCCGGCTTCGATTACATCATCTTCCTGTTGCCGGGGCTGATCGTCCTCGGGACGATATCGAATGCGTTCGAGAACGCGTCGTTTTCGATCTTCCACGGGCGCTGGAACGAGTACATCGAGACGGTGATTATCTCGCCGCTGTCGAACTGGATGTTCGTCGCGGCCTACATCATCTCCTCGGCACTCCGGGGGATCGTCGTCGGGACGATCATCGCCGTCATCGGGCTCGTCTTCGTCCGGCTGACCGATCTGACGATCACGGTCGCGGAACCGCTGTATCTCGTCGCCTTTATGATCGTCATCTCTGTGCTGTTTGCCGCGCTGGGGATCATCGGCGGCCTCTGGGCGAAGGATTTCGACTACCTGACCGTGATGAACCAGTTCATCCTCCGTCCGCTGGTCTTCTTCGGCGGTGTGTTCTACTCGCTCGACGTGCTGCCGGGGCTGTACAGAACGCTCTCGCTGCTCAATCCGATGGTGTACATGGTCAACGGGGTCCGCTACGGCTTCCTCTCGTACTCGGATGTCGACCCGACGGTCGCGCTCGCGGTGCTGACCGGCTTTACGGCCGTCGTCGTGCTCGTCGACATCTGGCTGTTCGAGCGCGGTTACGGGATCATCGACTAGCGGTTGCAGGGATCACTGATCGAACTCTTCGGCGAGCAGTCCGTACCGGTGGAGGTCGACGTGTTCCCCCTGCACGAACGCCTCCCGTCGGAGCACACCCTCCTGTTCGAAACCGACCTTTTCGAGGACGCGACTCGACGCTGGATTCGTCTCGTAGGCCCGACCAACGATCTTGTGCAGTCTGCGCTCGTCGAAACCGTACGCACAGAGCCGTCGGAGTGCGTCCGTGGCGTAGCCGTTATTCCAGTGGTCGGGCATGAGGCTGTAGCCGACTTCCGCAGTCCCCCAGGTAGGTCGTTCGATGAACAGCCCCAGCGAACCGACCGGATCCCCATCGACACAGATCAGCAGGTGGATGTCGTCGTCCTCTGCAGTCGATTCGATCCACGCCGCCTCTTCGGCACGGGAGATCGGATCGGAGTTGCCGATCCCGGCCCGGACACGCGGGTGGTTGACGAGCCGCTGCAGAAACGCCACATCCGACTCCTCGACGGGCCGCAACTCGACGGTATCGCCCTCACAGAACAGTGGACCAGGCATACTGTCCTGTTACTGGGCGGACTATTTTACGATTGGCGTGGTGTGTGAACAGTGAACAGGGATTCGATAGCTGCAACAGGGTCGCACTGGCAAGCAGTATCCGAGGTGAGTGAAAGAAGAGTCAGTCGTCGACGTTGTCGGGGACTTCGTCGTCTTCGACGGATCGTTTCATCGATTCGCGCCGTGATTTGGCGTCGCGGCCGGTCGCCTCTTCGAGGAAGTCGTTTTTCAGGGAGACAGCTTCCTCTGCAGCGTCGAAGTGACCTTCTTCGATGACCTCCTCTGCCGGGCGTTCTTCGAACTCGACAGCGAGTTTGTCCTTTTTGCCTCCGTACTCGACAGTGCCGGCGGTGATCCGGGAAAAGACCGGATTGTCCGGTTCTTCGACGACGTACAGCTCGCTATTCTTGAAACTCTCGGTGTGGGTTATCGGACCGAAATACTCCTCGATAGTGGCCTCCATATCTTCGATCCGTTCTTCGAGGTACTCACCCCGCCGCATCTTGTATTCGCGCATGGTCGTTTGTTTGCTCGGGGTGGCTCTTACCTCTTTCGTGCCAGACTCAGCAGGTGAGACTCACTCACTGACGTGCTCCAGAGAACCACGGTGACACTCGGGACAGAAATCGCCCGCTCGGAGTGAGGATTCCTCGACAGGTGTCCTAAACTCACACTCCGGGCAGTGGAACTCACCGTCGGGAACCGAGACGGCGCTGCCGGTCGGCTCGACATCCGGTTCATCCGGCGTCGGATCGATCTCCGTTTCCGGTTGCCAGTCGTCCTCGTTGTCACCGGGCTCCTCGGGCCACTCGCCGGGGCTCCGGTCGTCGGCTTCGTCCTCCTCGTCGTCCAGAATGACGCCGTCGTCTGTCTCGGGGTCTGTTTTGGGTTCACTCTCCGCGTCGGCGAAGCCTGCCTCCCCGGCGGTCTGCTGGTCCGAGACAGTCGGACCCTCGTCGGTCGTCGGCTCGTCGGTTGCAGTCGCCGGTGTCTGGGAAGCACCACCCTCCGGGCCGGCCGCTGGCGCGGTATTCGTCTCCGCGTCGAGAATCTCCGCATCGGGCTGGCTGTCCGACTGCGTCTCTGCCGGTTCGGCCGGTGGCTCCGACGCCACCGGCTCCTCGTCGGACTCCTCGGCGAGGTCGTCGGCGACGATATCCGCAGCTGTTTCGAGTGTCGTTACTTCCTTGTTCTCGGAGACGATGCGCTCTTCGCCACAGCGTTTGCAGGTCTGTGTCTCACGGATGGTCGTGACGACTTCGCTTCCGTCCTCCTCACGGTTGCGTTCGATCTCGGCGTCGCCAAATGCATGCCCGAAGACGGAACACTTGAAGCTCATTGCCATGAATATCTCACCGTGCGAACCATAAGCGTACTGCTTGGGCGACCGAGAGATTGCCTGTCGAAAGTGACGGGAGACTGGTGCCAGTGAGAGCCCGAACAGTTTCGGGTACCAGAGGACGACCACATTGTCGCTCAAAATATAAGAGCCGGGGTTCCGTACTGCCGAGTAATGCGAGCGAAAGAGGAGTATCGTGATCGCGACGAGACAGAGGTTGCTGTCCTCGATGCACTGGCCGACCGACACGATACCGGGATGACGGTGTTCGACCTCCGCGCGATGGTCGACGAAGATATCGACTCGCTCGAAACGGCCCTTTCGGACCTGAAGACGGACGGGCTGATCGACGTCTCCAACGACGACGGACGGACGGTAATCCGACCCAAAGACCACGCCATCGAGAACGGCAAGAAATCAGACGGCGAAGACGGCTTCTTCGAGAAACTCCGCCGGCGCTTCCCATTTTGACACGCCGACCTTCGTTTACCGCACCCGACGGGCTGCCCTTTAATATCGCACAGTCGCTACAGCGGGTATGCGCGTCGTCTCACTGCTCCCCTCCGCGACCGAGATGCTGTATGCCGTCGGCGTCGAGCCGGTCGGTGTCTCCCACGAGTGTGATTACCCACCTGCTGCCCGGGAGCTGCCGGCAGTCAACAGCTCCCGGGTCGACCCCGACGCCAGCAGTACGGAAATCGACGAGCAGGTCCAGGACGCACTGGAAGAGGGTGGCGTCTACGAGATCGACCGCGACCAGTTGGTTGCGCTCGACCCCGACGTGATCGTCTCACAGGGAATCTGCGACGTCTGTGCCGTCGACGACTCCGACATTCTCCGGACGGTCGAGGAACTCGATCTGGACACCGAGGTGATTACGAGTGATCCTCATAGCCTCGAAGACATGCTGTCGGATATCGAACGACTCGGGGACCTGCTCGACTGCTCGGCCAGGGCCGAGGCTGTCCGTGCAGATCTCGAATCCCGGATCGAGGAGATTACCGATCGAACGCCTGACGACGGACCGCGGGTGGCCGTGCTGGACTGGCTCGATCCGGTGATGGTCGCGGGCCACTGGGTCCCGGGCATGGTCGACCGGGTCGGTGGCAGCTACGGCCTCGCCGACCCGGGCGATCGCTCACGACCACGCGAGTTCTCGGAGATACGGGACTACGACCCCGAGGTGCTGATCGTCTCTCCGTGTGGGTTCGGGCTCGATCAGACGATGGAAAACGCGACAGATCTGACGACACGGGACGGGTGGGACGAACTCACGGCTGTCCAGAACGAGCAGGTGTACGTGATCGACGGCCACCACTACATCAACCGACCGGGACCGCGGCTTGTCGACTCGCTGGCTGCACTGGCAAGCGTGATCCACCCCGGCAGTGTCGACCCGCCAGCAGAAGCTATCGAGCGGTTTCCGTGCACCGGATCGAGTCAGCCCGACTCGATCCCCGGCCGGACACGGAACCGCTGATAGTTCCCGTCAGCGAGTTCGAGCGAGTCGATCCACCAGTTCCACCGCTCGACGAGCGTGTACTCCTCGGGCGCGTCGTCGAGATTCGATACCACGGCGTCGACAGTCAGCTCGTACCCGAACGCCTCCTCGATCCGCCCCGAGTCGGCGAGATCACGAGCCTGTCGAGTAACGGCACGCAGCACCTGCTCGGTCCCCTCGAACTCCGAATCGAGCCGGTCGGCCAGTGCTTCCGAATCCACAGTTGTACATCGGTATCGAGTCGCTTGAATCTTTGCGACAGGGCCAGCCGATGGACAGGTTTTTTATATCCGTCCCGACGAGATGGCGGAAGATGGAAGAGAAAACCGAAGAGCTTCGTGACATCTTCCTCTCGGTCTCCGACGAAGAGACTGTAACGGAGTCCCAGACGGAGAGTCACGGCTCACTGACCGACGAGGGGGAGTCGGTCGAGCGTCGACTCGACGAGGAACTCGAAACACTCCGCGAGAAGTTCGGCTTCGAGACCGACCTGTCTGACGAGCAGCGACGGGAGCTAATCGAACGGTTCTACGACGGTAGCTCCGACGCGGAGCTTGCGGCGACCCTCGACCGCGAGGAGGCGACAGTCTTTGCGGCGCGGATGGAGCTCCATCTCGTTCGGGACGGCGAACCACCACTCGGGGAAAGCAACCGCGAAGCAGTCCGCGAGCAGCCCGATACCGATGCCGAAGCGCTCGCCGAGGAGCTAGACGTTGCCGAGCAGGCAGTCGACCGGACGCGTGCCGTCCTGGCGACGCAGGATCGGTCCCGGCGTGTGAGCCAGCGGTTCGTCACGGCCTACCAGGAGATTCTGACAGATCTGGAGCTGACAGACCAGTTTGCCACCGACCCCCAGGAGGATGGGCTGGACGGGGCAACCGAGGGTGCGGAAACGAACGTCGACTTCTGATGGGGCGAGAGACGGAGAGATACACCAGCCGACAGACAGAAAGACAAAGCGGTTTATATCCCAGGCCTCTACTCGTCACCATTCAGGTCGGGATCGATGGCAGCTATGATTAGCAAACTCGAAGATACGACGAATGTTCTGCTCGAAGAGCCACCGCTGGGGGAGGGTCGGGACGTCTGCACGTCGTTACTCGTCGGTGATGTCGCCGAGCCAACCGCCCTCTTCGTCTCCTTTACCCGGAGCGCGAGCGACTGTGTTGCACAACTCGACGACGAAGCGGTCGAAAATATTGGCGTGATAACCGTCGGCGACAGTTCGAGTTCCGTCGACGACGACCGAGTCGTCACGGACACCGTCTCGACACCGAGTGATCTCACGGGGCTCGGGATCAGCATCGGAAAGATGCTCTCCCGGTGGGACGCACCCGTGTTCGTCTGCTTCGAATCGCTGACCTCGATGCTCCAGTACGTCGAGATCCAGACTGCCTACGAGTTCCTGCACGCGATCACCGGCCAGATCCACGCGGCCGGCGCACGCGCTCACTTCCACATCGATCCGAGCGCCCACGACTCCAAAGATGTCGCCGGAATCGCGTCGCTGTTCGACGGGAAAGTCACCCTTGACGGCGACGACCGGGAGATCAAGACACGCAGCCTCCTCGAATCCGGCGGCCCTGCTGACTGAAAACCCGAATTATTTTACTCGAACTGCTCGATATCGCCAGGTGTGTTGCTGGTGATTACCTACTCGCGGTCGGCCCGCGAGTCGTTGCGCAACGTCTGTCGCGCTCACGAGGAGAGTATCGTTCGCCGGTTCGGCCGGGCAGCACTGTTCGAAGCGACCGAGTTCGGTGCCTTCCAGGCGCTCCGTTTGCGGGAAAAACACGACGACGCAGTCCAGATCGAGCGAACCCGACCGTTCAACGAGTTCGCGGCCGTTCCCGCCGCAGTTCGGGAGGCAGCAACCGAGTACGAAAACCGTGAGGAGCCAGCGGTGCCGTACGCCGCCTTTGCATCGAGCACGGACCACCCGTCGAAAGAGCAGATGCAGGAGTCGGCGCTCGAACCACCTGAATCCGTCGGCGGGCCATGACACAGACAGAGCCGATTACCGTGCGAATCGGAGAGATCGTTCGTCGGGGCGAGGTAATCGATCTCCCCACTACTGTGAATCCAGCAGCCCTCCGTGACGCGATACGGGGCGACGACAGCGACCGCCTCTCGGTCGACTGTGAGCGGCCCCAGCCCGTTCACGACCACGTCGGCTACATCCACACCGGGATGGGTATTCGAACGCGGACGGCACTCGCACGCGCCGGCCGGAGCAGAGACCTGACGACAGAGTCCGACGAGGAAATCGCTGCACTCGATGCGGAGATTACCGAACTCGATGCCGAACTTGCCGCCCAGGAGAGTCAGCCCGCTGCCGAGTACCGGGAGCAGATCGCCGAAAGCAGCCGGAAACGGGCAGAGCTACGCGAGGCCGTCGAGGCTGCGAGAGGGCGGCTGGAGGCGTGTCGGGACCACGGGATCGATACCGACGCTGCCGTCGAAGCGCTCGAAATGGCGATCAGGGAACTCTCCGAACGGGAGACGGCCACAGCCGCCGCAACGGAACAGCTCGATCACGCACGCGAGAGGAATCGGACACACAGGGATCTCAAAGAGAAACGGCTCCGACTCGAAGACAGACGGGCGAATCTGGAACAGGAGGCACGCGCCTCGCTGGTCGACAAGCTCCGCGAGGAGTTTACAGCGGCAGTCGACACAGTTCCAGGGTCGAAAGCGACCGATCCGTTCGACGCGCCACCAGTCGTGACCGCACTGGCAGTCGCCCGGATCGCGGATCTCGACGCGCCCGCCGTCCTCGACTGTGACCGATTCGACTCCCCGGCGGCCGCCGGCGACTGGCTCGGTAGCCCCATTCTGTACGTTTAAATCCGATGGGGCGACCACCACCCCTATGGCGACACTCGACTGGCACCACACCCGGGCTGGCGGTGTGACATTCGTCGAACTGCTGATAACCACCGAGCACGCGGCCAGCGTCCGGATCGAGAGCGAGCTGACACCGGTCTGGCCGCCGAGACGGCAGGGCGTTCCAGTTGCTGGCTGGGAAGGCAGCAGCTTCGAGACGACAGTCGCGGCCGACGATCGACTCGTCGTCGGCTACGCCTCGCCAGCCGAGCCGGACGGCCAGCCAGCTACCGTGGAGAGTCAGCCCACAGACAGCGCCGGATCGGACTCCGAAGTCGATCCACAGACGCTGTTGCGGGCACTGGGCGAGGCAAAACCACCGCGTGATCTCGTTCCTGGAGCGCCGCGTACCGGGCACCAGATCGGCGAGAGAGCGGGGTCCACGGCAGACGAGCAGTACAGAGACACTGCTGTTTCGCCACGACGCCGTGAACAACGGACAGCGGCGAATAGCCAGCGGACAGCGGGCCATCCAGGCCAGACAGACGACGAATCGATCAGGGCGCTGGAGTCGTGGTTCAGTGCTGTCGAAAAGCGGCTGGCGAAAGCAGAGCAGCTGGCCAGTATCGAATCTGCAGACCAGGCGACAGCCGAACTGGACGCTGTCGGCGGGATCGGCGGCGTCAGGCAGTTACAGGCCCAACTTGCGGCCGACCGCGAACAGCTCGCCCGGCTGTCGGATCGCCAGCAACAGCTCTCGAACCGGCTGGAGACAGTCGACATCCCCACGGGGGTTCTCGAACGCGTCGCATGATTCTGACAGTGACTGCAGGCAAAGGTGGCGTCGGCAAATCGACAGTCGCCTACAACCTCGCTGCGGAGCTGGATGCTGTCGTCGTCGACGCAGATCTCGGGATGGCTGATCTGCCGACGAGTCGAGGCCCCGATCTGCACGACGTCCTCGCCGGCCGTGCATCGGCGACGGAAGCCGTCCGAGAGGGCGGACCGGTCAAGCTTCTTCCCTGTGGTCGCTCGCTGGCCGGTGCGCGGGCGGCCGACTCGACAGCGCTCGTCGAGACCGTCCAGCGGGTGGCCAGCCAGTACGGCCGGGTCGTCATCGACTCGCCAGCGGGGATGCGGAGTGACGCTGGAATTCCCCTGCTAGCCGGGGACGCCTGCCTGCTCGTGACCAGACCCACCCCGGCAGCGATCTCCGATGCGATCCGCATCCGGGAGCTCGCGCGGGTGATCGAGACACCGCTCGTCAGGGTCGCACTGAACCGTGTCGAGCCGGAGAAACTCGATCGAAATGCACGGGACGAACGGCTGGCAACCACGCTGGGCGCACCTGTCGTGCCAGTTCCAGAATCGCCAGCGCTCGCGCAGGCGCAGCAGTCCGGCCACCCCGTTCGTTCAGTCGCACCGGCGACTCGGGCTGTCACACAGTTCGAAACACTCGCAACTGCTGTCGAAAGAGCCGTCTCGTCGTGATTAGCCGGTGTTTTTCATTCCGGCAGCGATCCCTTTGACCGTGATCCGCAGCGTCTGCTCGTCGCGCTCGCTTCGTTCGTCCTGTGCGAGTAGCTGTCTCTGGAGCAGGTTCAGTGGGTCGACGTAGGGGTTTCGCCGGTCGAGACTCTCACGGAGCCACTCGCGGCGGATCGGGTCCTCGCGCCCGGTGATCGTCGTCACCAGTTCGACTGCGCGCTCGTACTCACCTCTGATCCACGGGAAGAAGTCGGATCGAAGCTCTTCGTCTGCAAGATCGGCGTACTCCTCGGCGATGGTCATGTCCGTCCGACCCAGTGCCTGGGCGGCGTTGTCCAGTGTGGTCTGGAAGAACGGCCACTGCTCGTACATCTCCCGCAGGGTTTCGATCTCGCCGCCGTCGTCGAGATAGGCGTCGATCCCCGAGGCCAGCGAGAACCAGCCGGGGAGGATACACCGCGACTGGGTCCACGAGAACACCCACGGGATCGCTCGCAGATCTTCGACTTTCCGCTCGCCAGAGCGCGAGGCCGGCCGCGAGCCGAGATTCAGGTTCTCGATGACGCTGATCGGCGTCGCCTGGCCGAAGTAGGTGACGAAGCCGTCGGTTTCCAGCAGTCCGCGATACTCCTCACGGGCAGCGGTCGACATCGTCTCCATCGCATCGACCCACTCCTGTTCGATGTCTTCTTCGGGGTGCTCGATGGATTGCTTCCGGGCCGACAGCTGTGCGTTGAGCATCTGTTCGAGTTCGCGCTCGCCGATCCGGACGTTGCCGTACTTTTCGGCGATGGCCTCCCCCTGCTCGGTGAACTTCACGTCGCCGGTGACGGTGCTGTTCGGCAGGGCTTTGAGCGCGTCGTTCATCGGTCCGCCACCGCGGGAGATCGATCCCCCGCGGCCGTGGAACAGCCGAAGCGTGATATCGAAGTCGTCCGTGATATCCGCGAGCATGCGCTGATTTTCGTACAGCGACCAGTTGGCCGCCAGGAAGCCGTTTTCCTTGTTCGAGTCGGAGTAGCCGATCATGATCTCCTGGGTGTTCCCGCGGGCTTCGAGGACCTGCTCGTAGGCCTCGTTTTCGAACAGCGTCCCCATGATCCGCCGGGCACCGGAGAGTGCGTACTCGGTTTCGAGCAGCGGCACGATGTCGAGGCCACAGTGACCGGGCAGATTCACCACATCCGCCTGGTCGGCCAGGAAAAGGACTTCCAGCACGTGGCTCGGTTCGTCCGCCATCGAGATGCAGTAGGTATCGATCGCCTGCTGGCCGTACTCCCGTTGCCAGTCGGCCAGCCGGTCGAACCGCTCCATGACGCGGGCGGCCGTACTCGAAACGTTCTCGTGGTTCGAGAGATCGATGATCGCGTCGTCTTCGAGAACCGCCTCGGTCAGGACGTCGACTTTCTCGTTTTCAGAGAGGTCAGCGTACTCGATACCTTCACGGCCGAGTGCCTCGTCGACGGCCTCTGTGTGCTGTTGCTGGTGGTCGCGCAGATCCAGACTGGCGAGTGTGAAGCCGAAGGTTTCGACCTGGCGCATGAGCTGTTCGACGTGGGCCTCGGCGATGATATCGCAGTTGTTCGCGTGGAGGCTCTCTGCGAGTGTGGCCAGATCGTCGTAGAACTCATCGGCCGTATCGTAGCCACCCGGTCGGATGCCACCGACTCGCTGGAGTTTCGCCCGCATCAGCATGAGCACGCGGCGGTAGGGCTCGTCTGGATACCGTTTTGCGGCCTCCTCGCGGACCTCGGGCAGCGTCTCCTCGATATCGGTAAGTGGGTCCTGTACGCCCTCGTCGAGTGTGAGTCGCCGGCCATCCTGGCTCAACACACTCGACATCTCCGCGAGGCGGTCGAGATACCGTTCGAGGACGACCTCTCGCTGGCGTTCGAGTGTCGCCGTCGTCACCTCCGGTGTGACGTATGGGTTCCCATCGCGGTCGCTGCCGGCCCACGAGCGGAACTCGAACAGTTTCGGAATGTCGACGTCGTAATCGATTTCCGCATCGATGGCATCGTCGAGTTCGTCGTACACCTCCGGAACGATATCGAACAGCGTGTTGGTCAGATACCACTGGACGTTGCGGGCCTCGTCTTCGACCTCCGGCCGGCGCTGGCGGACCTGTGGGGTCTGCCAGAGCCCGAGTACCTCGGCTTCGATATCCCGCTTGACCTGTTGTTTCTCTTTGTCTGTCAGCCGGTACTCGTCGAGTCGCTGGAGTTCTTCCGCGATCGATCGGAGTTTGGCCTTGATCGTTTTCCGGCGTGCCTCCGTCGGGTGTGCTGTAAAGGTCGGCTGGATCAGGACGTCTTCGAGAATCCGCTCGACAGTTTCGGGATCAGAATCAGACAGCTCCGCCGCCGCAGCTTCGAGACCATCGTCGAGTGTGCCATCCTGTGAACCACATCGGAGGTTCCGGACACGCTCGCGTTCCTCGGCAATATTCGTCAGCTCGAAATATGTAGTAAACGCCCGTGCGAGGCTGTTTTTTGTCTCCTCGTCGATCGTGTCGAGTTGGTCGTAGAGGGGGTCGCGCGAGTCGATCTCTCCCTCGCGGTAGAGGATCGACGTTTTCCGCATCTCCTCGACCGTCTCGAACTCTTTGGTCGATGCATGCTCCTGAATTATTTCACCGAGCAGGTTCCCAAAGTCACGAACATCCTGACTAATTGTCCGTTCATGTAACATTTCCTTCGTGGTCTGATCAGTCATTCGGCCGTATTTTCACCCCCTGACTAAAAGGTCTTTTTTCACACGATTTTTTTACCGATTGGGCGGTGAAATACGAACAGAACGATCGACACAGCTATTTCGGACACGACCCGCGCCTCCGGCGACCACTCTCTGCTCACGGGTCGCAGGCCCGTTCGCATGGTCAGCGAGACCGCCGGTCTCGCTCGGCTCGAAAAACGTGGTCCTCTTGAGCGAAGCGAAAGAGGGCTCGGAAGGCGAGCAGTGCGAGCCTTCCGGTGGCCAAAAAGCCCGGAGCCTCGCATCGCTCGGCTCCGGGGAACCCCGCCTCCGGCGCGGACTTCTACGCTGTTGCTTCGACGACTTCCTCGATCGCGATCTCCATCTCGACGCCCTCGACATCCCACTCTTTCCGGTAGCCGTCGTCGACATCGCCGAACTCCGCGGCACGAACCTCGTTTGCGATGAGGTCCTCGTGCTGTTCGACGAGCTCGGCAACGCGGTCGTCACCGACATCGAGATCCAGCCGGATCGCTGCCTGGATATCCAGATCGAGATCCTTCCGCATCTCCTGCACCCGGCGGATGACCTCGCGGGCGTAGCCCTCACTCTCGATATCTTCGGTGAGTTCGGTGTCGACGTAGACGACACCCGCAGTCTCGCCGACCTCGAACTCGGTGCCGGAGACACCTTCTGGCGTCTCGGTGACGAACTCGACCATCTCCTCGGTCAGGGAGACATCGAGGCCAGTTTCCTCCTCGACAGTGGCTTCGAGGTCGGTGAGGTCGGGATCGCTCACGCGGGCCTCGTTCAGCGCGTTCATGATCCGGCCGGCGTCGTCGCCGAACTCCGGACCGAGCACACTCATATCTGCCTCGGCCGAGTAGCGGAGTTCACCCCAGCCACCCTCGCCGGGCCCGATGACGGTGACGGTTCGGGTGTTGAGTCGGTCCTCGATCAGTTCACTCCGGCGGGTGACAGCCTCGGCAGCCTGCTCGTCGGGGACGTCGACGACGACCTCCGACACCGGCCAGCGGAGTTTGCGCTCTGCCTGCTGACGGGCGTTCGAACCGGCCTCCTCGACGGCGCGCAGGACCTCGATGTCGTCTTCGAGTTCCGGGTCGCGCAGGTCTTCGTCGGCCTCCGGCCAGTCACACATGTGGACCGTATCGAACTCGTCGTCACCGGTCAGCGTGCCGTAGATCTCGTCGGAGACCAGCGGTGCGTACGGTGCGAACAGGCGGACGATCTCCGTCAACAGTTCGTAGAAGGTCGCGTAGGCGGCCTGCTTCGACTCGCTATCTTCCTCTTCCCACATGCGCTCGCGGACGACCTGAATGTAGAACCGGGAGACGTCCTCGACGACGAATTCGAGCAAGGCGTCGAGTGCCCGATCCTGACGGTACTCGTCGTAGTGGTCGGTCATCTCGGCTTCGACCGCCTGCAGGCGGGAGAGAACCCACTCGTCGACCGTCTCCAGTTCCACGTCGTCGATGCTGGCTGCCGACGGATCGTAGCCGTCGATGCGCATATACGGCAGCGGGAACCGGAAGACGTTCCAGAGGATGTTGAGATCGCGCTGCATGTTCTCGATCTCGTCCCACGAGAAGCGCATGTCGTCGGCCTGTGGGCTGACCGAGAGCAAGAACAGGCGCATCGGATCCGCGCCGTGTTGCTCGATGACCTCGTGTGGCGTGACGACGTTGCCGATGGATTTGGACATCTTCCGGCCGTCCTCGGCCAGCGCCCAGCCGTGCATCAGGACGTCCTTGTAGGGAACCTCACCGAGTGCGGCGGTCCCCATCCCGAGCTGTGACCAGAACCAGCCCCGCGTCTGGTCGTGGGCCTCCATGATGAGATCGGCCGGCCAGAGTTCCTCGAAGGCGTCCTCTTCCTGGGGGTAATCGAGTGTTCCCCAGGTCGCGACAGAGGAGTCGAGCCAGACGTCGAAGACGTCGGGAACGCGTGTGTAGGTCGTCCCGTCTTCGGTGATCGTCAGTCCGTCGACGGTCGGTTTGTGGAGATCCACATCCTCGGGATCGACATCCTGGTCGACGCGCTCTGCGAGTTCCTCGCGCGTGCCGACGACGATCCGATCGCCCTCGCCCGGCGCACCCTCCTCGGGTGTCCAGATCGGGATCGGGATGCCCCAGTAGCGCTGGCGGGAGACGTTCCAGTCCGGCGAGTCCTCGACGAAGTTCTTGAACCGCTCCTCGCGGGCCTGCTCGGGGTACCAGGTGCTGTCGTCGATGTTATCCATCAGCTCGTCTTTGATGTCGGTGATCGTGATGAACCACTGGTCGGTGACGATCCGGACGATGCCGGTATCACACCGCCAGCAGTGTCCGTCGTTGATCGTGTGGCCCTCCTCGCTGGCGAGCAGATGGCCCCTCGCGTCGAGATCCGCGATCACGTCGTCGTTGGCGTCCGTAACGAACTGTCCCTCGTACTCCCCACCTTCGTCGGTGAAGACACCGTCGGAGCCGACGGGACAGAAGATATCCAGATCGAGTTCGGTCCCGCGCTCGAAGTCCTCTTCACCGTGGCCCGGTGCGGAGTGGACCAGTCCTGTGCGGTCTGCTTCGACGTACTCTGCGGTGTAGACCTGCCCGGCACCCTCGAAGTCGGCATAGTCGGGGACTTCTTCCTGCAGTGGGTGTTCGTACTCCCAGCCGATCAGGTCTTCGCCGGTCAGTTCCTCGACGATCTCCCAGTCGTCGTACTCGGCCCACTCGGCGACCTCCTCGGCGACTGCCTCGGCGACGTAGATGCGCTCGGAGTCGCCACCTTTCTCGCCCTCGATTCCGACGTAGGTGAGATCCTCGTCGACAGCGACGAAGGTGTTGGCGGGGATCGTCCACGGCGTCGTCGTCCAGATGACGAGGTTCCCCTCGCGGTCAGAGAGGGGAAATTTGACATAAATCGACGGTGCGGAAACCTCGTCGCGTTCGACCTCGTTGTTGGCGATAGCGGTCTCACAGCGGGGGCACTGGTTGATCGGTCGTTTGCCGCGCTCGACCAGATCGCGGTCGTCGGCCTGCGAGAACGCCCACCAGGCGGCCTCCATGTACTCCGGCGAGACCGTCTTGTACGGGTTGTCCCAGTCCATCCAGACGCCCATCGACTTGAAGTCTTCCTGGAGGCCCTCTAGCTGTTCGTTGGCGAAGTCCTTGCACTCCTCGATGAAGTTGTGGACACCGAAATCCTCGATATCCTGTTTGTTCTCGAAGTCCAGGCGTTCCTCGACTTTCGTCTCGATAGGCAGCCCGTGCATATCGTAGCCTGGCCGGTCGGTGACGTCGTACCCCTGCATCCGGTGATAGCGGATGTAGGCGTCCTTGAGTGTCTTGTTCCAGGTGGTGCCCATGTGGGCCGCACCGGAGGTGTAGGGCGGGCCGTCGACGAAGAAGAACGTCTCCTCCCCTGCTCGGTGTTCGACTGTCTGTTCGTAGGCGTCGACTGCATCCCAGTGCTCGAAGACCCGGTCTTCGACCTCCTCGGGGTCGTACTGGTCGGTCACCTCCTGAAACCGCTCGTGACCGCCAGGCGTATCCTCGTCGCTCATATCTATCGTATCCGACGGCCGGGATTAAAGGCAACTCGGTTGCGAGATGGGGGGTTTGGGTATTTTGTGTCATGTGATTTCCGAGTAGCATTAACAACAGCAAGAAAGCCCCGAGGCTCTGAACTCGGGGGCCTCGCTGCGCCCTTCGGGCCTCCGGCCCTGCAGTGCTTGCGTCGTCCGCCGTCGTTCAGAGCCTCGCCCCTTTCAGTCCCACCCACGTAGCTTGGCTGGCCAGCCGATAGGGGTGGGACTGAAAGGGGCCAGTCGCTCGATGAGCGAGACGAAGCAAGCACCGCAGCGAAGCGAGGAGCACAGCGAGTCGCAGCCATCGAGCGACTGGGGGCTTTCTTGCTGTCTTAATCTCGGCACCTCAAACAAGACCAGTGACAACCCTTCCGCGATCAAGAAAACTTATTCCGGACCCCGGACAGTCACCAGCATGAGCGATACCCTCCCAGAGGACAGATCGCCGGAACCGGTCACCGTCGACTCCATGACCAGCGATCTCCGTAGTCTCGGGCTCGAAGCCGGCCAGGCAGTGTTCGTCCATAGCTCGCTCTCCGCGCTCGGGTGGGTCTGCGGCGGCCCGCCAGCAGTCATCGATGCACTCCAGAACGTCATCACAGAAGAGGGAACGATCGCTATGCCGGCGAACTCTGCCGGGAACATGGACCCTGCAAACATGGGCAATCCGCCGGTCCCCGAGTCGTGGTACGACACCATCCGGGAACAGATGCCCCCGTACCGGCCGGACGTCACACCAACACAGGGGATGGGCGCGATCGGCGAATGTTTTCGCTCCTGTCCTGGTGTCCGCCGGAGCCAGCACCCACAGCACTCCGTGGCCGCGTGGGGAGCAGACGCCGGATTCGTCACCAGAGACCACAGCATCGACAACTCCCTCGGCGAGCAGTCACCGCTGGCTCGCATCTACGAACTCGATGGAGACGTTCTCTTTCTCGGAACCAGCCACGAGACGAACACCTCGATGCACCTCGCCGAATATCGAGCGGACATCGATATCGGCACAGAAACCAACGGTGCGGCAATGCTCGTCGACGGTGAACGGGAGTGGATCGAGTGGGAAGATATCGATATCGACGACGAGGACTTTCCAGACTGTGGCACGGCCTTCGAGCGTGCCCGTCCCGACGCCGTCGAGACGGGCACCGTCGGCGTGGGGGACGCGAAGCGCATGTCCCAGCGAGCGCTCGTCGACTTCGCAGTGGAGTGGTTCGAATCGAACCGTGAGTGAGATCACCATCATCGGACCGGACGAAAGCGCTTTTGCGTATCGACGGCAGAGAAACGGGTAATGGGGCTCGAAGAGGAAATCGAGGAGATCGAAGAGGAAATCCGGGAGACCCCCTACAACAAGTCCACAGAGGCCCATATCGGCAGGCTGAAAGCCAAAGTCGCCGAGATGAAGGAGAAACTCGCGAAACGGCAGGCCTCCGGCAGCGGTGGCCCCGGCTACGCCGTCGAGAAACACGGCGACGCGACTGTGGGGCTGGTCGGATTCCCGAGCGTCGGCAAGTCGACGCTGCTGAACGCACTCACCAACGCAGACAGCGAGGTCGGCTCCTACGAGTTCACGACGCTCGATGTCAACCCCGGGATGCTCAAATACCGGGGTGCGAACATCCAGCTTCTCGACGTGCCCGGACTGATAGAGGGGGCAGCCAGCGGTCGCGGTGACGGCCAGGAGGTGCTCTCGGTCGTCCGGACGGCCGATCTCGTCGTCTTCGTGCTCTCGGCGTTCGAAATCCAGCAGTACGACCGACTGAGTGAGGAACTGTACAAGAACGGCATCCGGCTCGATCAGGAGCCACCGCGGGTCGACGTCCGGCCGAAAGGAAAGGACGGCATCTCGATCAACGCCAGCGTCGATCTGGATCTCGACGAGTCGACATTGACGACCATCCTGCGAGAGCACGGCCACGCGAACGCGAACGTCACGATCGGTGAACAGGTCGATCTCGACGAATTCATCGACGGCATCCGCGACAACCGCGTCTATCTCCCCTCGCTGGTGACCGTCAACAAGGTCGATCTGATCGAACGCGACTACGCCGAGACGGTCAACGAGAACCTCCGGGAGCGCGGGATCGATCCCGACGACGCGATCTTCATCAGCGCCGAGGAAGAGAAGGGACTCGACGCGCTCAAAGAGCGGATCTGGGAGGAGCTCGGTCTGATCCGCATCTACATGGACAAACCCGGCCGCGGCGTGGATTACGAGGAGCCGCTGATGCTGTTCGAAGGCGAAACAGTCGAAGACGCCTGCGAGAAACTCGGCGGCGAGTTCGAGAACCGGTTCCGCTTCGCGCGGGTGAGCGGCCCGAGCGCGAAACACGACGAACAGCAGGTCGGACTGGACCACGAACTCGCCGACGAAGACGAACTGCGGATTCTGACGACGAAGTGACCGGTCGCTGGACAGTAACGACCACTGGCTGGTATCGCCGTCCTCGAAACCACACCACCACTACATTCCAATGATCCGACATCGCATAGTAACTCGAACAGTCAACTACATACGATTAATTACTGGAATGTAGCTAAATAAGTAGAGATACATAGATGATACGACAGTATATGTGAAATAAGAAATTTTTGACATTGTGTAATTTCTTATATATGTTGTGTACTGACTAATAGCAAAAGCACAGACACCTCGTTTTCAGTCGGTAAATACTGAAATATCAGAATTATGATTAATAGAAAATCTTCTCAGTATTCCCTTATATTCCTGCAACAACGTATAAGTGATATTCACACAATACTTATTACGCCCATGATGATTGGACAACCTACATGAGTGATGGTGAAAAACCAGACGATTGTATCGAAAAAAGCCAAGAAACCGAGCAAAGCGGAGTTGAACGCCGGTCAATGATGCAGTTCCTTGGTGCAATGGGTGCGCTCGGACTCGCTTCGGGGTCGAACGCTCGCGAGACGACCGCCGAAACAGTCACCTCCGGGAGCGAGGCGGTGTCGAATATCAGCCAGGAAGAGAGTTCGAAACCAACAATCGCAGTATTCGCCGGTCCGACAGCGACAATCCTGAACTCCGGGACGCGGATCACGAGTAACAAGGCACGAGAAAAGTACGATCTGGACCTTCTGACGGGGCCGGACGGGGAGAAACTCGGTTCGGGACCGCTACGTCCCCAGCGGTTGGCTGCTCCAGTGACAGTGTACATCGATGCACACAGTTCGCATCCACTCGACAGCCAGGACACGGAACTGTACGCTCCGCCGGATGGCTACGTCGATCCAGAAACGGGTGAGTTCGACGAAGAAGCCGAGGATGGTGTTCCAGCCTACGAAGTGACATTACAGCCCGACGATGGACTGTACCAGTTGCCATACATGGCACGGAAATCGAACGGTGAGGCCTGGGACAGTGACAGTCTCGACTCTGACGACCCACAGAAAGACGAAAGTCGAATACCGTTTTTCCCGGATACTTCGCGGCTATTCGAGGAGATCGATCGGTTCGGAATCGTCTACGGTGTCAACAATTCTCTGAAGTCGAAAGCCAACTTCGATCACTACAGGGCTGCGCCATCTGCAGGGTACCGGGATGGGCTCCCGGAAGACGAACGCACGGACGAAGGTGCGGGCGATATCGAACCGGAGACGTGGGGGGAGGATTTCTTCACTTACACACCGATCGCAGAAGACCCGACTCGACGGACACTAACCGAGATCACGAACTCCGTTCAGGATGCAATGGAGTCAGAAGAGTACGCCGGCGCAATCTGGACGGAAGGAAGCCCGACTATCGAGGAGACTTGCTACTGGTTGAACCTCTTGGTCGATACCACGAAACCGATCGCCGCGAACGCTTCCCAGCAGTCTCACGGCGATCTCGGGAACAGGGGTGACCGAAATATATTCGACTCCGTAACGTACATCACGTCCAGCATCTGGGAAGACAGCAACGGCCGGGACCGAGTCGGAGCGGTCAACATTCAGGAAGAACAGGTGTTCTCGTCCAGAAATGTGCAGAAGATGGACGACCGACCGGGTGGATACTCCCCATCAGGCGGCCACGGCGGGATCATCGGGAGTACAGCCCCACCAGTGCTGACTAATGTCCCCAACAAACAACACACCTGGAACTCCGAAGTGAACATCACTAGCCTGCCATCGACAGTGACGGGCGTCCAGCGGACCAACGGAACGATCAGGACCGTCGAGGTCGCAATCAAAGATTCCGAGGGGAACCTCCTGCCCGCAATCCCGGACGTTAGTATCACGAAATTCGGCGAATATATGTCGGACAGTATGCCAAACGATGGGGAACCAAGTGAGATAATCATGGAGCAGGTGCAGCGGAAACTCGCGACCGAACCGCTCGCAGGGTTCGTCCTCGAAGGGACCGCCCCGTACGGCTCGGTACACGAGTCGGTCATGGAGGGCCTCCGACAGGCAGCGATCCGGGGTCTCCCGGTCGTCTCTGTCGGACGAGCGAGCAGTGGTGGCTTCACGGAGGAAAACACCGCCAACCTTCTGATCGAGGGCGGCAACCTGACGTCCACGAAGGCCAGACTGCTCCTGATGGCATCGATGATGAAATTCGGATCGTACCCAGTCCCGCAAAATCCGGATAATCCAAGCGAAGACGAACTCGATGCGATCCGAGAGAGGGTCGACCAGTATCAAGAAGTCTTCCACACGCACTAATCTCCGAGTCGAATTACTGCCGGGATTAATTCGCTTCAATCGTCTCGACAGGGGATTTCACCGGTTCCCGGGGAATAAAGTTCGGTCCGACAGAAGGTCAGCAGTATGCCAGCTCCGCCAGACGGAGACGTTCTCGAACAACTCGCAAGCTTGCCGACACTCGCACACCCGACGGTCTCGCCGGACGGTAACGAGGTCGCCTTCTACTACGACGTCAGCGGCCGCAACGAGTTGCACGTCCTCGACGTGGAGACAGGAGAGATGAACCAGTGGAGCGACGGCGAGGTTCCACGAAACGCACGCTGGTTCGTCGAGTGGGGGGCCGACGGCGAACAGATCTACTTCCATCTCGACGAGGGTGGCAACGAACAGAACGACATCTACAGCATCTCTCGCGACGGCGAGGTCGAACCAGTCGTCGAGATAGACGGACAGGTCGCCATCCACGACGTCGGCGAGGACGACGAGACACTCCTGGTCGGCTCCAGCCGTGACGGCCAGATGAACGTCTACCGGCACGACCTGCCGACCGGCGAGACCACGAAACTGACCGAGTACGACCGGGCCGTCTGGGGGTCGATTCTCTCGCCGGACTGCAACCAGATCGCCTACTCGACGAACGAGACCGACGATTTCGACAACAGGGACGTCTACGTCGCCGACGCGGACGGCTCGAACGCCCGAAACCTGGCGATCGGCGAGACTGGTGCCGAGAGCGCGCCGGTCGACTGGGGACCGGACGGGGACCGACTCCTCGTCGCCGACAACACACCGGATCTCGGCCGGATCGGGATCTACCACCTCGGATCCGACACTGTGGAGTGGCTCGGTGACGGGAGCTACGAGGAAGCCCCCGAAGCCTTCCTTCCGGATGGCGAGCGTGTCATCGGAACGCGCCAGCGCGATGCAGAGACCATCCCGGTCATCTACGATCTCGAAACGGGCGACAGCGAGGAGTTCGATCTGCCGGCGGGCGTCGCGGGCTTCGGCCGCAGCGGGGATCCAGTCGTCGACGACGACCAGGTGATCTTGACTCACACGACGCCGACGACACGCCCCGATCTGCTCGCCTACGACGTGACTGGACACGACTCGGAGACGCTAGTCGAAGCAGAGTACGGCCCGTTCGAACCCGAGGATTTCGCCGACGCGGAGTACTTCACAGTGACCTCGGACGGCGTGCCGGAGACACCACAGGCGGCCGTCGAGCACGACCCGTACGAAGCAGTCGAGATCGGCGCGTTGCTGTACGACTCCGGCGTTCGGCCGTCGCCGCTGATCGTCAATCCACACGGGGGGCCGCGGGCACGCGATACGAAATCGTTCGATCTGTACACGCAGGTACTGATCTCGCTTGGCTACTCGGTGTTGCAGGTGAACTACCGTGGTTCGACCGGGAAGGGCCGGGAGTTCGCCGAACTGCTGATCGACGACTGGGGCGGTGCGGAGCAAGGCGACGTCGTCACTGCCACCGAGCACGTCCTCGAAACGAAAGAGTGGGTCGACGACGACCGCGTCATCGTCTTCGGTGGTTCCTACGGCGGCTTTTCGGCCTACTGGCAGCTGGTGCAGTATCCGGAGTTGTACGAGGCGGGCATCGCATGGATCGGACTCACGGATCTGGCGGATATGTTCGAGAACACGATGCCACACTTCCGGACGGAACTGATGGAGAAGTATCTCGGCACACCCGAGGAGAATCCCGACCTGTACAGAGAGCGCTCACCAGTGACCCACGTCGAGAACGTCGACGCACCTCTTTTCATCGTCCACGGCGTGAACGACCGCCGCGTTCCGGTCTCGCAGGCCCGGATCTTCCGCGAGGCACTCGAAGCACACGGCTACGAGGCAGGAGAGGACGGTGACTTCGAGTACGAAGAACTCGGAGAGGAGGGCCACGCCTCCTCGGACCAACAGCAGAAACTCCGGATGTTCGAGTTACTCGCGGAGTTCCTCGACCGCCGGATCGGTGCCCAGCGGGGCGAACTGGCCGCCGCCGGTGACGACTAACGGTTCTGCTGGAACTCCCACTCGGACTGCCGTTCGTCCGATGGGGTGCGCTGCCGGTCGCGGGGTGGCTGCCCCGGCGGTGTCTGTTCCTCGTTGAGGCGTTCGCCCTCGAACTGATCTCTGGCTGTGACGATTTTGAACGCTCGCATCAGATCCGTCCGGGTGATGATCCCGAGCAGTTCTCCGGAGTCGACTACCGGGAGTCGCCCGATGTCGGTCTCGCCGACCATCCGGAACGCCGCCATGACCTCGGCAGAGGGATCGATCGTCGCCAGTTGTTCGACGGGGGTCATCTGCTCTGCAGCGACAGCATCTTTCCTGTCGACCGACTGGATATCTTCGAGCGTAACGATCCCGACGAAGTCCCCGGTATCGAGCACGGGATAGCCACTGTGGCGTTCTTCGAGCATGACATCGAGCAGATCCGAGATCGGTGTATCCGCTTCGACGGTGACTAGCTCGTCTGCAGGCGTCATCACGTCCTCGATCTCGACACCTTCGAACGCTGCATCGAGCATCATCTGTCTGCTCTCTGACGTTGCCGCGATGTAGACGAACAGTGCGATTGCGAGGAGGAAAAAATTGCCCATCAGCAAGCCACCAAGACCGAGGAGGATGGCGAACCCCTTGCCGACAGTCGCGGCCGTCCGGGTCGCGTCGACGTAGCTCCGATTCCGTGCGAGCAATGCCCGCAGGACGCGTCCGCCGTCCAGTGGAAAGGCCGGAAGCATGTTGAAGACAGCGAGGCTGACGTTGAGCAGCCCCAGGAACAGAAGCAGGAAGACGACGACGTCGACCGAGGGGACCACGAGGAGCACCAGGCCACAGGCAGTGGCGATGACGACGTTGACCAGCGGGCCGGCGACGGCGATCCAGAACTCGTGGAGCCAGTTTTTCGGGAGCTCGGCTGGTTTCGCCAGCCCACCGAGCAGCCACAGCGTGATCGATTCGACCTCGTAGTCGTAGTGGCGTGCAACCACCGAGTGACCCAGTTCGTGGAGGGCGACGCAGGCAAACAGCGAGACGGCGGCGATAGCTCCGATTACGAGCGGCCTGACACCCTGCGTCAGCGGGCCGGGGTCGATCGTCGTTCCGAACGTCTCGTTCAACCGCGGGATCAACACGCTGATCTGTGCACCCAGCACCCAGGCGAACACCGGCAGGATGAACAGAAACGTGATATCCAGCCTGAATGGGATGCCAAACACTGTCCCGACCCGGTAGCTTCGGAACATATCTACCCCTACGTGATACTGCGGTTTCAACTACTGGGTCCCGGGACCAGCTTACCCGGTGAGTTCGGCTGCATAGCTGTCTGCAAGACGCGTGGGTTCGGGGAGCTTGTAGCCAGCACAGCACCCCTCGACGAGATCCGCCGCCGTCTCGGCACTGATCCGGTGACCGGGACTCACGTAGAGGGGGTTGATGTACCGGTTCCCGGAGTCGTACTGGCGACTCTGGAGAGCGTAGCCGATGACTGTCCCGTCAGGTGCAGTCACGTTCCCGTCTGCGACGATCGGAACCCGACTGCCCACTGGTAGTGGATCGTCCAGCGACTCTGTGGGTCGACCACAGAGCAGACTCTTCGCGACACCGACCGATGGCAGATCGAGTGTCACGCCGATGTGTGTCGCCAGCCCGGCCTCCCGGAAGTGAATCCGGCCGCTCCCGTCGAACAGCGCCACGTCAGGCTCGGTCTCCAGTTTGGCGAACGCGGCCAGGATCGCCTCGCCTTCCCGGAAGGAGAGCAGTCCCGGAATGTAGGGGATCTGTGTCGGGACGCTCGCGTGAACACGTTCGACGACGTGGCCGTCGCGCATCACGACGATCGCGCTGATCGCGTCGTCGCCGTCGAAGCCCTGATCGACACCGGCAACGAGCGCGTGGCTGTCGAAGATATCAGTCTCGAAAGCGTCCGCGAAGATCGCGGTGTCGGCGATGTCGACCTGGAGAGACTCCATCTCCGAGTGGGAGTCGGCCGGATCGGGGACGAAATCGGGATAGACGGGTTCCATTAGAACGGTCCGCGGCCGCCAGGGCCACCCGGTCCACCGGGGCCACCCATCCCGCCGCCGGGACCGCCGCCACCGAACCGGACCTGCTTTGGCACGCGGATCCGGTCTTTGACCCGCTGGCCGTATACCAGCCCGATCAACACACCGACGAGGTGGGCCGTGTGGGCGATCCCGCCGGCGCTGGGGTCGCCGACCGCGATGAGAACCGCAGAGATGACGACAGTTGCGCCGGTCAGTACCCAGATCGGCATCGGGATGATGAAGTAGAGATAGACCGTCAGATTCGGGTTCAGAATCGTCAGCACACCCATCAGCGCCAGTGCCGCGCCGCTCGCACCGACGACGCCGACACCGAGCCCCTCACCTGCGAGAACCTCGGGGGCGATCTGTGCCAGTCCGGCGGTGACACCGCTGACGATGAACAGCGCGGAGAATTTCTTCCAGCCGATGTACTGCTCGACCAGGCTGCCGAAAAAGTAGATGACGATACTGTTGAAGAGGATGTGCAGAAAGCCGCCGTGGGCGAAAATAGAGGTGATCCACGTCCAGACGTAGAGGGGGTTCTCGGGCGTAAGAACGAAAATCGTCTCCATAAGCTGCTCGCCAGCAACGATACTGACGACGAGCTGGAGTCCGAAGGTCACCCACATGAGACCGAGAAAGACGTAGGTCATGTTGTTCCGGAAGTAAGCGAGCGGGCCGCCCGGGCCGGTATCGATGCCCAGTTTGGCAGCGACGCCTTTGTCTGTCGTCCCCGACCCACCGACAGTTTCCTCGAAGCCACTGTCGAACACCGGCCCCTGCTGTTCCCAGTTGTCGAGTCCGGAGCAGTCGTGTGCCTCGGGCAGTCGGTGATCACCGCAGTACGTGCCGCCACAGTGCCGGCAGTGATACGGCATGCTTTCTTCCTCACCGCAGATGTCACACTCTGCCATTGGCTCACATTGGACCGGGGGTCGCAAATGAATTGTGTTTGTCTGCAACAGCCCCGCGTTTCCGAACTCCGAAGAAAAATTGAGATATCGAAAGCAATAACCCTCATTCTCCCCTAAACGTGTTCGATGAGTCAGCAACTGCCGGATGTGCAGGCCTCCAGCCCGGACGTACGTGTCGGACTGAACCGCGTCGGTGTCACTGGTGTCGAGAAACTGGTGAAAGTGGCCCGCCCGGAGAAGCGACCGATCATTCTGATGGCCGAGTTCGACGTCTTCGTCGACCTCCCCTCCTGGCGAAAAGGAGCGGATATGAGCCGGAATATGGAGGTCGTCGACGAGACGCTCGAAGAAGCAGTCAGCGAGCCAACCTACCGTGTCGAGGACGTCTGTGGCGACACCGCAGAACGGCTCCTCGAAAAACACGACTACACGACGAAAGCCGAGGTCCAGATGGAGGCGGAGTATATCATTCGGGACGAGACGCCCGCCTCCCAGCGCATGACACAGAGTTCCGCGGACATTATCGCCGCCGCGACAGCGACCGACGAGGGAACGACAGAGAAGATCGGAACCCGTGTGACGGGGATGACAGTCTGTCCCTGCTCGCAGGGGATGTCGGCGAGTCGTGCCCGGGAGACGATGCGGGGGCTCGATATCGACGAGGAGACGATCGACGAGTTCCTCGAAGCGGTTCCCCAGCCCGGTCACTCCCAGCGTGGGCACGCGACGCTCACCATCGAAAGCGACGGCGCACCCGAGGTCGATCTCCACGACCTGATCGAGGTCGCGCGGGATTCGATGAGCGCGCGGATCTACAACATGGCCAAACGGCCGGACGAAGATCACATGACCTACGAGTCGCACAAGGACGCGAAGTTCGTCGAGGACTGCGTGCGTGCGATGGCCGACGGTGTCGTCGAGCAGTTCCCCGATCTGCCGGACGATGCGGTCGTGACGATGAAACAGTCAAACGACGAGTCGATCCACCAGCACAACGCCCACGCGGAACGGGTCGCCGAGGTCGGAACGCTGCGCTCCGAAGTCAACGGGAACTAGAGTTCGAGTCTGTCTGCCTGTTCCCAGGAGGAGTCGACCGCCTCGCGAACGTTCGCGACGAAGCCCGGATCTTTGAGATTTATGACACCGAATAGCTCGGCTGCATCCGTCGGATGTGGGACTTCGAGACAGAGTTCGGTGCCGTCGATCGACGCCGACGTCGCAGTTAGATTCGCACCGACACGGACCTCGAAGTTGCGGTGATTCTGGAGGTGATACCGGTAGCGTCGGCCGACGCTCTGTGGCAGGCCATCGACGACGTCCGGATCCATCAGCACCGACACCGAGACGCCGCGTTCGATCGCGTCTTCGAGTTCGTCGACGATCCGCTCGCCGACGGTGTCGAGATCCATGTACAGCGCCGTCGTCGCGGTGACGAGCACGATCCGTTCGTCCGCGGTGGCGATCCGTTCGACGAGCAGATCTGCAGCCTCCTGTTCGCCGAGTGCGGCCGTCCAGAACGGTTCGTCGACCGGATCAGCCCGTTCGAGGTTCGTCTTGAGTTCGCTCGCGATCTCCTCGTACTGGGAGACTTTCTGTTCGAGTTCCTCCCGTTTCGTTTCGAGCAACCTGTCGAGGGCCGTATCGGCCTCGACTGCGACGTACTTTTTCGGGCGGCTCGCAGTCTGGCTCCGGATCAGATTCCGCGTCTCCAGTCCGTTGAGCACGTCGTAGATCCGACCCATCGGGACGTCGCTACGGGCCGACAACTCCTTGGCCGTTGTCGGCCCCATTTCGAGCAGCGATCTGTACACGCGCGATTCGTACTCCGACAACCCGAGATCCCTCAACGTCGCCATTTGTCTGCATCTCTCTGCGGGCTAGTATAAACTCACCGATGGTTTACCGCAATAATCACTATCAGTCGGGTCGCCAGCGGCCACCGATCTGTTCGCGCGGGTAATCCTGATACGTACCGTCCAGAAACGTCGTGACACGGCCGTTTTCCTCGCTCAACGTGACCGCCCAGAGAACTTCCTCGCGGGTCGAGACCTCCAGTGCGCTCAGATGTTTCGTCCCCATCCAGTCGGGGTAGGTCAACGTATGCGAGTCCTCGATGTTGTGGCTTCGAACGCGGACCATCTGTCGCTGAATGGTGCCGTCCGCGGCGACGACGACCGCCCCGTCACAGTTGAACGCCACGTGCCGGGCGGCCTCGATGAAGTTCTCCGCCGACTCGGAGACGACGGCACACCGCTCCGTCGGCCAGTAGTTCGCCCCCAGTGGATCGGTGTACTTGTCGAAGTTGACGTCGGCGACGACGATGAAGTACAGACTCGGGCCGGAGACGTACTCCTCGTCCCACCGCGCGAATTCGAGACTCAACGTTTCGGCGGTATACCGAATGAGATCCATCAGTTCCTGGCTGCTCTCGTAGTTCACCTGAACTGAAGCGGTATTCCCCATGTGATTATCGCTACGGACTACACCTGCTTGAACCCCCTGCCTGGTTGATAGGACGTGAGAGTGACACGCTGTTGGACGGAGAACGAGGTGAGAGATGCCTTCCAGTCAGGGCTTTATCCCGCTGCCACTCCAAGAGCCATCTATGTCGGATACAGCCGACGATACTGTCCGCGTCTGGCTCGTCGAACGAACCTACTCCGACGACGAACAGAACCTGATTATTCTCACCTACGCGACGCCAGATGGCGAGCGATACTTCCGCAAGGAGCGGGCGTTGACCTCCTTTACCGACCAGCGCGAAACGACTGCCGCGGTCGACGTCGGCGTGGAGAATCTCGGCAGCGTCGACGAGCCGGAGCTGCGGTCACAGTACCGGTCTGAGGCAGAGCGGATGGCCGAGAAACACGATCCGGACGATCCGATTTGAGGCTCACTCGGCGCTGTAGCCGGTCAGGGTGTCGGGATCGAGGACGTACCAGACCCGGTCGTCGAGATCCGACAGCGGACTGCGGTACGACCACGGGACCACATCCGCAGGGTTCTCCGCGAGCAGCGCCATTAGATCGGCGATCCGGTCGCGATCCTCGACACGTTCGAGTTCCCCGGTCGCGATGACACTCTGCCACTCGGTGAGATCCGTCCACTCGTAGACACAGAGCGTGGCCTCCTCGGTATCGGCCAGAAACTGCTGTTTTCGGCTCGGCTCCTCGAAGAGGAGTTCGGTGGTGAACAGTCCGGTGTCGGGATCGTAGCCGTAGACGATCGGGATCCCGTACGCCCGGTTCTGGCTTGCAAGCGAGAGAAAGCCGTGACCCTGTGACCGAAGGAACTCGTCGGTTTCCTCCCTGGACATCTCGCGACTGGTCTGTGAGAGACTCATACGCCCCGTTTGGACAGCTATCAAGTAATATCTACTGTCCACCCGGAAGGGTACAACGTCGACAAATCTGCCGTCCAACCGGAACGGTTATCAGAATCGGCCAGATAGCGGAGGTATGCAAGAAGAGCTCCTCGACGTGATCTTACACGCCGTCGTGTTCGTCGGCTACACGGTCGCAAGCGCCCTGTTTGCTGGCTTCGGCGTGCTGTTCGAGTACAGAGGCTATCTCTCGATACTCGGCGGTGACACGTTCGTCGCAGCGTGGATCGGTCTCCTCGGGCTCGTGATGCTCGGCCTGTCGTATCTCATCGTCACCGACAAGGCCACTGTCGCGTTCGGTGAACTGCAGACACAGCTGTAACGACGACTGCGATCCCACAGCTCGACGCGATGGAACGCGTCGTCATCGAGTAGCAGGTTTCTGACACAGGTTGTCATCCAGCAGGGGGGTCAGAGGCGGGATTCAAAAAACGCACAAACCAGGCGCGGAGAGTGAGCAGACTGGAAACGACACAGTCGAGAATCGGTAACAGTGGAAACTTTCCGCGAAAACAATTTACCCCAGGCAGATGAACTACCAGGTATGCTGCTCTCAGCGAGGTGGGGTGTTTCGTGAGCGTCATACAGCGCGATCCAACTGATCGGGTTCGGATCCTCGACGAGGATGGATCGGTTCGTGCGGGGGCCGAGGTGCCGGATCTCGACGACGCCGAACTGCTGGAGATGTACCGGACGATGAAACTCGGCCGGCATTTCGACAAGCGCGCGGTGAGTCTGCAACGGCAGGGCCGGATCGGCACCTACCCGCCGATGTCGGGGCAGGAGGGGGCCCAGGTGGGGAGTGCGTTCGCGCTCGACGACGAGGACTGGGTGTTCCAGAGCTACCGGGAACACGCCGTCAGCTACCACATGGGCTGGCCGCTCGAAGACGTGATGTTGTACTGGATGGGGGCGTCGGGCGCACCACCCGAGGGGACCAACATGTTCACCGTCTCCGTGCCGATTGCGACGCAGATTCCGCACGTCACCGGCGCGGCCTGGGCCGCGAAGCTCCGCGACGAGGACCGGGCCTTCCTCTGTTATTTCGGTGACGGCGCGACCTCGGAGGGTGATTTCCACGAGGGAATGAACTTCGCGGGCGTCTACGACGTCCCGGCAGTGTTTTTCTGTAACAACAACCAGTGGGCGATCTCGATGCCCCGGGAGCGACAGACCGCGAGTGCCACACTCGCCCAGAAGGCCCACGCCTACGGCTTCGAGGGCGTGCAGGTCGACGGGATGGACCCGCTCGCGGTGTACGCCGTCACGCGGGAGGCCATCGAGAAAGCGAAAGATCCCGACGGTGCCGACGAGGAGATCGGTCGGGCGACGCGGCCGACGATGATCGAGGCCGTGCAGTACCGATTCGGCGCGCACACGACCGCAGACGACCCGAGCGTCTACCGCGACGACGAAGAGGTCGAACGCTGGCGGCGAAAGGACCCGATTCCACGGATGGAGGCGTTCCTCCGCGACCGTGGACTGCTCGACGACGAGCAGATCGAGACGATGGATCGGGAGATCGAAGACGAGGTTGCAGCGGCGATCGGCGAAGCCGAGAGCCGGGAACGACCCGATCCAGCGGAGATGTTCGCAGAGGTCTACGCCGACATGCCAGATCGACTCGACGACCAGCTCGCCTACCTCCGGCGACTCCGCGACAGACACGGTGACGAGGCGATCCTCTAATGAGCAAAGAGCAAGTCGACACGAGCCAGGCGCAGAATCTCACGCTGGTACAGGCAGTCAGAGACGGACTGCACTCGGAGATGGAGCGCGAGGAGGACGTGATCGTCATGGGCGAGGATGTCGGCGAGAACGGCGGTGTCTTCCGCGCGACACAGGGACTCGTCGAGGAGTTTCCCGACCGCGTGATCGACACGCCGCTGGCCGAGTCGGGGATCGTCGGCACAGCGATCGGGATGGCCGCCTACGGGCTGCGCCCGGTGCCGGAGATCCAGTTCATGGGCTTCATCTACCCGGCGTTCGACCAGATCGTCAGCCACGCCGCCCGCCTGCGTGCGCGCTCGAACGGCCGCTTTGCCTGTCCGATGGTGATCCGGGCACCCTACGGTGGCGGGATCCGTGCGCCGGAACACCACTCCGAATCCACGGAGGCGTTTTTCGTCCACCAGCCCGGCCTCAAAGTCGTCATCCCGTCGACACCCTACGATACCAAGGGGTTGCTCGCGGCGTCGATCCGCGACCCCGACCCGGTGATCTTCCTCGAACCGAAGCTGATCTACCGGGCGTTCCGCGAGGACGTGCCCGAGGACGAGTACACAGTTGAGTTGGGCGAGGCGGCCACTCGCCGCGAGGGCAGTGACGTCTCGGTGTACACCTGGGGGGCGATGACACGACCGACGCTGGAGGCTGCCGAGGATCTCGCCGAGGAGGGAATCGACTGCGAGGTGATCGATCTCCGGACGCTCTCACCGCTCGACGAGGAGGCGATCAAAGAGTCCTTCAAGAAGACAGGCCGGGGCGTCGTCGTCCACGAGGCCCCCAAAACCGGGGGACTGGCCGGTGAGGTTATCGCCACGATCCAGGAGGACGTGTTGCTGTACCAGGAGGCACCGATCAACCGCGTGACCGGGTTCGACGTTCCGTTCCCGCTGTACGCGCTGGAAGATTACTACATGCCCGAGCCGGCGCGGATCAAAGACGGTATCCGGGAGACAGTCGAGTTCTGAGTATGGCATTCGAGTACGAACTACCCGATGTCGGCGAGGGCGTCGCCGAAGGCGAGATCGTCGCCTGGCACGTCGCCCCCGGCGACCGCGTCTCGGAGGACGAGGTGCTGGCGGACGTCGAGACCGACAAGGCGATCGTCGATCTCCCCTCCCCCGTCGCAGGAACGATCAAGCAACTCCACGCGGAGGAAGGCGAAGTCGTCGAGGTTGGAACCGTCGTCGTCACGATCGACGTCGACGGCGACACACCAGAAGACGAAGAGGTAGAGGACGCAGTAGCGGCGGAACCAGATGCGGCCGCAGCCGACGCCGCGACCAGCGAGCCGGCGGTCGACGGGACAGATGCGGACGGCGAGACGACAGATGCGGACGGCGAGACGACAGATGCGGACGGCGAGACACCGGTCGCGAGCGGGCGCGTGTTCGCACCGCCGAACGTCCGCCGACTCGCACGCGAACTCGGCGTGGATATTACTGCTGTCGACGGGTCTGGCCCGAGCGGCCGGATCACCGAGGCAGACGTTCGGTCGGCCGCCGAATCGGGTACTGGTGAATCCGAGGCCGGCGAGGAAGAGAAGCGTAAATCCGCCCTCAGCAAACGAAGCGACTCGGGGGACTCAGAGCGAAAATCGGCCGTCAGCAAACGGAGTGATTCCGATGGCCCAAAGTCTGCGGTGACAAAACGCAGTGACAGCCAAGAGAGCGGGGCAGCGAGTGCCGCCGACTCCACGGACAGAGAGCAGACAGTCGCGGCTCCGGCGACGCGAAAGCTCGCCGAGAAACACGGTGTCGATCTCGACGAGGTTCCCACCGACAAAACCCGCGACGGCGAGGCCTTCGTCGAACCGGAGGATATCGAGGCCTACGTCGAAACCCGGGAAGCTGTCGAAGCGACGGAAGCAGAGACAGCGGCCAAAAGCGAGGCCAGACCAGTCCGAACGGAGCCCTACAAGGGGATTCGTCGGACGATTGGCAACCAGATGCAGGCCTCCTCGTCGACGATCCCGCACGCGACACACCACGACACGGCCGTCGCCTCGCAGTTAGTCCAGAGCCGAGAGAAACTGAAAGAGCGAGCGGCCGAGCAGGGCATTTCGCTCACGTACATGCCGTTCGTGATGAAGGCCATCGTGGCCGGGCTGAAACAGCATCCCATCCTCAACACGGAACTCGACGAGGACGACGAAGAGATTCGCTACAAGGAGTACTACAACATCGGCATCGCAGTCGCGACAGATGCGGGGCTGATGGTCCCGGTCGTCGAGGATGTCGACGAGAAGGGACTGCTGGAGCTGGCCTCGGAGATAAACGAACTGATCGAGCGGGCGCGCAACCGGGAGATCAGCCGCGAGGAGATGCAGGGCGGCACGTTCACCGTCACGAACTTCGGCGCGATCGGCGGGGAGTTCGCGACGCCGATCATCAACCACCCCGAGACGGCGATTCTCGGCATCGGCGAACTCGAACAGCGACCCGTCGTCGAGGGTTCTGGTACGGATGCCGACGTGGTTGCACGGCACACCCTCCCCCTCTCGCTGTCGATCGACCACCGCGTCATCGACGGCGCAGAGGCGGCGGAGTTCACGAACACGGTCATCGAGTATCTTGAAGAGCCATCGCTACTGCTTTTGGAGTAAACAGAGAAATACATAACAATGGTTGTAGGAGACGTTACTACGGGAACTGATGTACTGGTAATCGGCGGCGGACCGGGTGGCTACGTGGCGACGATCCGCGCCGGACAACTCGATCTGGACGTGACACTGGTCGAGATGGACGCCTACGGCGGGACCTGCCTGAACCACGGCTGTATCCCCTCGAAGGCACTGATCTCCGCGACGGACATCGCACACACGGCTGGCGATGCCGAGCGAATGGGGATCTACGCCGATCCGGCGGTCGACATGCAGGGGATGGTCTCCTGGAAAGATCGGCTCGTGACGAGACTGACGAAAGGTGTCGAATCGCTGTGCGAGCAAGCGGGCGCGACGCTGATCGAGGGACGCGCCGAGTTCGACGGCGAGAACAGAGCGCGGATCGTCCAGAGCGGCGAGGGCCAGGGCTCGGAGTCGATCGAGTTCGAACACGCGATCGTCGCGACCGGCAGCAGGCCGATCGAGATCCCGAACTTCGAGTTCGACGGCGAGCAGATCCTCTCCTCGCGGGACGCGCTCGCACTCGACACTGTGCCGGAGAGTCTGCTGGTCGTGGGTGCTGGTTACATCGGGATGGAGCTGGCGACGGTCTACCAGAAGCTCGGCTGTGACGTGACCGTCGTCGAACAGCTGGATAACGCCCTGCCGACCTACGAAGACGACGTGACGAAAGTCGTCCGCGAGCGGGCCGAAACACTGGGAATCGACTTCCAGTTCGGCCAGACAGCCAAAAACTGGGAGGAGACCGACGAAGGAGTCGTCGTCCGGGCCGAAAGCGACGACAACGAGATGGCGGAGTTCGAGGGCGAAAAGTGTCTCGTCGCGGTCGGCCGCCGACCCGTCACGGACACACTCAATCTCGATGCCGTCGATATCGAGATCGAGGAGGGCGTCATCGAGACGGACGACCGGGCGCGGACATCGCTCGATCACATCTTTGCCGTCGGCGACGTGGCCGGTGATCCGATGCTCGCACACAAGGCGTTCAAAGAGGGAGAAGTCGCCGCGGAGGTCATCGCCGGCGAGCCCTCGGCACTCGACTACCAGGCGATCCCCGCGGCCGTCTTCACCGATCCCGAGATCGGCAACGTCGGCATGACGGAAACGGAAGCCGAGGAAGCCGGCTACGACCCAGTCGTGGGTCAGATGCCCCTGCGGGCGTCCGGGCGCGCGCTCACACTGAACGAGCGTGAGGGGTTCGTCCGCGTCGTCGCCGACGACGAGACGGGCTTTCTGCTCGGTGCACAGATCGTCGGGCCAGAGGCCTCCGAACTCGTCGCCGAACTCGCCGTCGCGATCGAACTCGGCGCGACACTCGAAGATGTCGCCGCGACGATCCACATCCATCCGACACTCGGTGAGGCAGTCCACGAGGCAGTCAAAGGGGCGCTCGACGAGAGTATCCACTACTGAGACGACTCTTTTTGTGCTGTTTCGGACAGTGACTGCTGTTCCGATTCAGTCCGCTCGGAGAGTAACTGGACGACCTCGACGAGCAGCGCGACCACGAGCGGGCCGAGGATGATCCCGATGGCACCGATCGTGAGAATGCCGCCGACGAAACCGACGAAATAGAGCGTCGCCGGGAGTTTGCCGGTGTATCCGGCGAGTTGCGTTCTGATAATCGCATCGGGCATAAACGAGATAAGCAAGAGCCCGGCCGCCAGAACAGCGATACCCCGGACCGGAAACCCGACCAGGAAGTCGTTGGCCGCGATCACGAAGACGAGCAGGCTCGGACCGACAATCGGAATAAACTGCAGAATGCCGGCGATAGCAGCGAGTGTCAGCACCGCTTCGTAACCGAGTCCCCAGAAGACGATCACGGCAATGATGAATGTGGCAATCGCTGTGAGTGCCTGGAGAACGTAGATCGCAAACAGCGTCATCCGGGTCCGCTCGTGGAGGCGACGGAGAATATCGTGATACTTCGCCGGCACAGCAGCGAGAATCGCGCTCTGTGCCTTGTGTGGTTTATACAGGATGCCGTACAGAAGGAGCGTAAACAGAGTCAACTGGAGTGCGATCTCCGGCGCAGCAACGGCGGTATTCAGCGCGAAATCACTGATCCAGTCTGTCGCGGCATCGACAGCAGGTGCGGTCTCGACATCGTAGACAGGCTCCCCGACTGTCACAGAGATCGTATCCGGAAGCTGCTGGATCACCGAGATTGCCTCGTCACGCCGTTCGTAGAGAAGAAAGGCCAGTGGCGAAAAAACCAGTACAACAGCGAAAAACGTCGTCAGCGTGGCGATCGCACTCGCGATCCGGTCTGTGGTCCGTCTGGCGAACCACTGACGAACGGGATAGAGGACGTACGCGACAGTCACTGCAAACACCACCGTCTGGAGGACAGCCCGGAGAACGACACCCGTCAGTACCAGCAATGCGAGCAACAGCCCACCGAGCGCGATCTGCCTATGTTGGTCCATAGACAGAGATATTTCGATCACGGATCATAATCGTTCGGCCAGTGAACTATCCGGATCTTTCAAGTACGCTGGTTCGACAGAGTGTGTATGGTCTCGGATATTTTGTTCGATATCGGACTGGGTGTCTATCTGGGTTTGCTCGCTGGTATTTTCCCGGCCGTCGTCGCATTCGCACTCGGGTTCAGCTTCCGGTATCTGACCGGCGTGAGTATTCCGGGGCTCGGTGTCGTCGTTCTCGCAGGCGGTCTCGCCGGTATCTCGGGTGGGCTGGTCGGGTTGCTCGACGAAGAGGTCGCACAGAGCAGCGCCGGGATGGCGGCCTTCCTGATCGTGTTGATGCTCTCGCTGTGGGCCCACAGCCAGGGCGACAAACTCGGTGCCGCGGTCCCACGCCAGCTCACACTCTCCGGATTGCGCCAGGTCGGACTGTCTGCTGATATTCTGGAGCGGGTCGACTCCTACGGCCAGATCCGGATCAAACCGATCGGCTCGATCGAAGATATCGAGGGCTACCCGCCGCTGTCGGAGGAAACACGGGAGTCGATCCGGGCGGACTCCTGGAAGTTCTCGGCCGACCTGTCGCTGCCCGAACTGGAGATGCGGCTGTCGGAGAAACTGCTCGAAGAGTACGGCCTCTCCGAGGTCGAAATATCGATCAACGCCGACGGACTCGCGGAGATCCGTGCCGCGCCCGGACGGGCCGGGCTCTCACGGCGCGTCCCGTCGGGCAAGCGGGCCGCGTCGATCAAAACACTGCTCCCGACCGGACTGGCAATCGGTGACAGGGTACGCATCGATCTCGCGGAGAGCCCGGTGACAGGAAAGGTCGTCAGCGCCCGAACGGCCAGCACCGAGTCGAATTCGACGCCGGCTGGTCCCGATGGGGAGCCGGAGACGGACGGGGGAACCGACGAGAAACCAGTTCGGGCACCCACGACCGACGGCGGCGACGGATCTGTAACCGTTGCACTCTCCGCGGACGAGGCACGGCGGCTCCTCGGCGAGGAGTTCGCGAAGATCACCGTCCAGTCCCGCGGGAAAAGCCGGGAGTACGAGGCGCTGGATATCCTCCAGCGCGACGGGAACCAGTTCGAACTCGTCAGCCTCGAAGCGAACGGTCCGTTCGACGGTGTGACAATCGGCGAATCAGCGATACGGGATCGGTACGGAGTTGCGATTCTCGCGATCCGACGGCGGACCGAACGGATCGTCGCCCCGCGCGGATCGAGACGGCTCGAAGCCGGTGACGAGCTGATTATCACCGGCAAACCGAACGCGATCAGGTCTTTCAGGGAGGAGACAGCATGACGCTCGTCGGGACGATTATCAGCACGATCCACAGCGCCATCGAGACACCGATTCTGGTGTTGCTGTTTCGAGTCGTCGGCCTCGCGCTGTTGTCGGGGTTCGTCGCCGGATCGGCTGCCTTCTTGTTTCGGTGGCGGGCCGGAATCCAGCTCCCGGAGGGGCCCGCGCTGTTGCTCGGTCTCGGTGCCGTCGGCATCTATCTCAACACGCGGATCGCCCTCGTCGAGTTTCTCGGCGACAACGGGGGTTTGCTCACGCGGACGGCGATCGTGACCAATCTGTTGATCCTGATCGCGAGCGCGTTTGCCGCGAGTGCCGGCTGGCGGGTCGGCGACCGGTTCGGTGCCACAGAGCAGGTCAACCGGACACTCAGGCCGGATCTGAGCCCCTTCGTCCGGGCGACCGGGCGGCTGATCACTGTCGAGATTCCGACAGAGATCAACGACATCAGCGGCTACGATCCGGTGACAGAAGAGACCAAGGAGCAACTCGCTGGGGAGACGTACAACTTCTCACGAGGGCTGACCGTCGAGCGGCTACAGGAGGCACTCGCGACACGGCTGCGGACCGACTACGATATCGCCCACGTCGACATCGATCTGACCGTCGATGGGACCGTCGAGTATCTGGCGGTCGGCCGGCGCGCATCCGGAATCGGTCCTGCGCTGCCGCCCGGCATGAACGCGACGGCAATCCAGGCGGATCCGGCCTTTAGCGCCAGTCCCGGTGATACGATCCAGATCTGGAACGAGAGCGAACGGATCGGGACCGCCGAGTTGCGCGCGACGGCCGGGCAGACTGTCACGGTGAGTGCCCGTAGCGATATCGTGACCAAACTCGATCCGCGGACGAGCTACCGACTGATGACACTCGCAGCAGACGAGCGCGTCGACCGGACGTTCATGGGGATGCTCCGCCGGGCCGACGAGACGATGGACATCGCCGAAGTCGCGGACGGAGCCACGCTGGTCGGGATGACCGTCGGTGAACTCGGGCTGTCGGTCATCGCCATCGAAGACAGCACCGGAGCCATCGAAACGATCCCCAACCGAGACCGGGAGTTCGTCCCCGGTGACAGCATCTTCGTTATCGGCCACCCGACGAAACTTCGACGGGTCGAGGCGGCTGCGACCGGACCGGCGAGCTACGACCAGCCGACGACGAGTGCTAGACCGAAACAACAGACTGGCAGCGGCTCACGGCTGCGGTTCTGGAGACGAAACGGACGGAACTGATCGGGTTACGGCTCGCACATATCGACGAAGTTCCGGAGGATCGTCAGCCCGGTCTCGCCGGATTTCTCGGGGTGGAACTGCGTACCGAAGACGTTGCCGGCCTCGTTTGCGACGATACTGGCGAAGTCGGTGCCGTAATCCGTCGTGGCGACGACAGCGTTCGGATCGTCGGGTTTCGCGTAGTAGGAGTGGACGAAGTAGGCGTACTCGCCGTCGACCGAGCGGTCCGGATCTGGCTCGCCGTCGGGGTCTGCGAGCGCGGGTCCGCCAACGAGCGGGTGATCGCGCTCTACCGACAGCGTGTTCCAGCCCATCTGTGGCACTTTCACATCGTCGGGGAACCGGACGTTCGTGCCGGGGATGAGATCGAGTCCCTCTGCACTCCCCTCGCCGGCGTGTTTGGCCTCCTCGCTCGTACTCAGGAGCATCTGCATCCCGAGACAGATCCCGAAGAGGGGTTTCCCGGCCTCGGCCTCCTCGATCAGCAGCTCCCGGAAGGGGCCGGCGTTTTCCATGCCTTCGCTGAAGGCACCGACACCCGGCAGGACGATGCCGTCGGCGTCTTCGATTACCGCGGGATCGTCGGATATTTCCACTGCTGCGCCGGCACGCTCTAGCCCGCGAGTGACACTCCGCAAGTTCCCGAGTCCGTAATCGACGACTGCGATCTCCGCGGCCGTCTGGCGTTGTCCACTCATACAGGAGCGTTCGGTTTCCCCTACTAAGTGGGTTCGCTTTCCGTCGCAACTGGTGTCTATTGTGAAAAATTGAACCGTCGTGGTTCAAAACAGGAAGAAAATCCCGGGAGAAGAAAACTGAACGAGAATTATTTCTCGAAACAACAAGAAGTCTCGGAGCTTTCTTGTTGTTCTAATCGCAGTACGCAGGTCAAACTAGACAGCACCCAACAGAAACTCGACTCTCAGACAGTCAGTTCGTACAGATCGTCGCCGACGTGGTGGATCGATTCCACGACACGGCCCTCGTCGCCGACCATATCCGAGCCGTCAGTCTTCGCGCGACCGATCGCGAGGAACTTCCCGTGGGCTTCCTCGTTGATGACGACCAGATCGCCCGCCTCGATTTCGTCGCCGGCCTCGACGATGCCGGGGCGCATCACGTCAGCCCCGTCGGAGACGAACTGGATCGCGCCAGTGTCGACGGTAACGATCCGTTTCGTCGGCGGGAACTCGTTTGCCCCCCTGACAGTGAGGAATGGTTCGTCCTCGCCGTCGCCTTCGACGTAGAGCACGAGCGGTTCGCCGTCGACCAGGACGACGTTCCAGTCCCCGCCAGTCAGTTCGACCTTCTCGAAGGAGTCAGCAGCGACCGTGACTCCGAGCTGCTCCTCGATCCCATCCTGGATCTCGCTGATCGCGTCCGACCGGAGGTGGTGGCGTGACTTCACGTCCATATCTGTGGTGTCGATGGCCCGCCGCATAAACGACTCGTTCGGAGAGACAGTTCGTGATGATTGCGGTCATTTTCGGCACGGTAGCGAAAACGAGGCTGTTTCGGCGCTCAGACTTATTCTCTCGATACCCGGCGGGAAAGACTCGCAATAATAAGTATCCAGCCCGGAAACCACCCCGAACTGTTATCTGCCGAGCAGCCTAATATGGTATATGGTCCTTGGCACGCTGATGGGGAGCATCGCCCTTTTTATGCTGATAGCTGGCGCTGGGCTCATCATCGCGGAGGCGTTCGCCCCCGGGGCACACTTTTTCGTCGCTGGGACCGGGATCTTCGCGGCCGGGCTGGTCGGGGTGCTCCTGCCAGACGCGATTCCGGATCCACTCGTGCTCACGATTATGGCAGCGGTCGTCCTCGTCACCTCCGTCGGGACGCTGTACGTCTACCGGGAGCTGGATCTCTACGGTGGGGACAGCAAAGGAAAGACGAGCGACTCGGCCTCGCTGCGCGGGAAATCCGGCCGTGTCGTCGAGCGTGTCACCACGCAGTCAGGCGAGATCAAACTCGACGAGGGTGGATTCAACCCCTACTACAAGGCGCGGAGCTTCGACGGCGAAATCGAGGAAGGCGAGGAGGTGATCGTCATCGACCCCGGCGGCGGGAACGTCCTCACTGTCGAATCGATGTCCGACGTCCAGGACGAGATCGACCGTGAACTCGAACGTGATCTGGAACGCGATGCCGAAGAGACAGAGACAGTGAGTTAATCGACTACCGGAACCAGGAGAACAGTCCGCCGTTTTGTTTCTCCTCCCACTCTTCGTCGCGGAGTTCCTGATCGATCTCGTCCTGTGTGATATCGAAAAACTCCTCCTCGGGAAGTGGAACGTTGAGGACGTCGAGCGTCGTCGGTTCGCCCTGATTGTCGAAGGCCTGCCAGTCACCCCTGCGATAGGGTGCGCCGACGATGATGTGGACCTTCCCTTTGCCGAAGGTCCGGAGGTCGGCATCACTGGGCCGGAGGACACCGTTGGGGTGTGAGTGGACCGAGCCGACCGACTGGACGTTGTTGGGCTGCATCATCTCCTTGACTTTCGCGCTCGTCGGCCCCGACTCAGTGCCCGGGAGGACGAGCACGTCGGTGATGACCTGTCCATCCCGGTCGAGTCCGAGTCGGCTCGCATCGTCGGCTCGCAAAAATCCCATATACTCGTTCGGGTGTGTCTCCTCGGAGGCCGAGAGAACGAAATCCATCGTCTCCCGCGCGATGCCCAGGAGCTCGTCCGACCGGAACAGTCCCATACTGTCGTGAGTTTGGTGCTATCGACTCCTAAGTATTCCGTCTTTCAGCTTGCTTACTCGACAGTCCCGGAAGCAACCTCGATTTCCACTTCGTTCCGTCGCATAAACGGCGGTGTCCAGGGGTCGTTGTACCGGAGCAACGACGGTTCACCACGCGGCTCGATATCCTCACGTTCGAGCGTCGAGAGGAGGGTTCGTTCGTGTCGTCTGACCCGCCACGCCGGTGCGTACCAGGAAAACTGGTCGACCGCGACGGTTTTCGGCGGCTCTGTGACCAGTTCGACAGTCGAGTCTGTCGGTTCGGGGGCAGTTTCGGGGCTGTACTCCGGCGGCAGATAGAATGCCATCCGGACCGCATCTTCGCTCCCGTCCGAGTCAGATCGCACGGGCGCAGTCATCGGGATCGTGGTCCCGCCCTGTGTTTCGACGGGTGCAGTCATCGAGATCGACTCACTGCTCCTGTTTGCACCCGAGATGTACCGGAAGAGTCGTCGAAACGCCGTCGTCTGGTTCGGTGCGGTCGTCTCGGCGAGAGTGAGCTCCGGGTACCGACGGAGTTCGATGCCATCCAGCCGCTGGAGTCGCTCGTAGGGGACCGGTTTTGCCGTTCGTGCGGAGTAGAGCCCCCAGCCGATCCAGCCAGCGAGGAACACGCCGCCTCCGACGAGGAGCGCTTTCGTGAACTCTCTCATACGATATATTCATCGGCCAGTGTCATTAACGAACCGTCGGCGTCGTCCTCGTCGGCAAACAGTCTGAACACCGCGTCTGGAAATAGTGGATGAATTCAGAGTCCGGCGACGTCCTCGATGGCGTCCGTGAGTTCCGTGATACTCTCGACGGTGTGTTCGCCCATGTGGCCGATCCGGAACGACTCCTCGCTGAGGTCGCCGTAGCCACTGGAGAAGACCATATCGTACTCCTCGGAGACAGTCTCGACAGTCTCGGCGACGTCGATGCCCTGCGTGTTCTCGATACAGGTCACAGTCTGGGACTCGTAGCCCTCCTCGGGGAACAGGCCGAAATGCTCGCGGGCCCAGTCGCGGGTGTACTCGGCCATCTCCTGATGACGTTTGTCACGCTCTTCGTGGGTTTCCTCGAGCATGTGTTTCATCTGCTTGCGGTAGGCGAGCATGATCGGAATGGCCGGCGTCGAGTGGGTCTGGCCCTTCCGGTCGTAGTAATCCAGACAGCGCTGGAAGCCACCGTACCACGAAGCGGAGTCTTTCGATAGTTCGCGCTCGTAAGCCTCCTCGCTGACGGTACAGACCGCGAGTCCGGGTGGCATCGCGAAGGCCTTCTGCGTCGAGGTGAAGATCGCATCGATGCCGTGTTCGTCGATATCGATGTAATCGCCACCGAGACAGGAGATCGCGTCGACGACGAAGTAGGTGTCCGGATACTCGTCGACGACGTCACCGATCTCCTCGATGGGGTTACGCACGCCGGTCGAGGTTTCGTTCATCACTGCGCCGACGGCGTCGTAGTCGTTTTCGTCGAGTTTTGCGCGGATATCCTCGGGTTTGACCGCCTTGCCCCACTCGTACTCGATGCGGTCGACGTTTTTTCCGAGGCGGTCGGCGACGTTGGCCTGCCGTTCGCTGAACGCACCGGAGGTCGGCACGAGCATATCGTCCTCGACGAGGTTGAGCGTCGTCGACTCCCAGAACTCGGTGCCGGAGGCCGTGAGAATGATCACGTCCTGGTCGGTGTCGAGGAACTCTTTCGTATCCTCGACGATGGTCGTGTACAGATCCGTCATCCGGTCCATCCGGTGTCCGAACATCGGTTCGGCCATCGCCTCGATGACGTCGTCGCGGACTTCGGTTGGACCCGGGAGATACAGCGTCTTGTCTCGGTAATCGTCTGTGTATTCGCTTTTTTTTGTCACGGAAACCACCTGATGGTATGCCTACGGTCGGGATGGGAGGATATGGGAGTTTTGGTACTGTTCCGTCGACGATCTGACCCCGAAAGAAATCCCGCCCGGACTCGAACGATCACGATATTGGATGCTATCGTGTAGAGAGGGCGGAGTCCGAGGCGTGGTCAGTTCCATCAGATGCGTCGTAGAGAACCGCATTGATCACAGCACCGAAGACGATTATCATGGCGCTGACGTAGAACCACACGAGCAACAGCAACACACCCCCGAGCAAGCCGTAGATCTGATACCGGACTGCGATCACCGGATAGAGCGCAACCAGGAGATTCAATAGGAGCCAGCTCACCGACGCGACGATCGTCCCGGGCAGTGCGTCGACCACGGAATGATCGACGGCCGGAAGCAGATAGTAGATGGGCCAGAACACGAAGACGAGCGCGACGGGGACTACCCCCGACGTGAGGAGGCCAACGAGCGGATTTCCCGGGAGCACCGTCAGAAAGAGGCTGATACTGGCCAGGCCGGAGCCTGCGATGAGGATCGAAAAAAACAGCGTCGCAGCCGTCGAGATCTGTGCCAGAATCGGCGGGGAAAGCTCCGTCTCGTACACCATCGAGATCGCGATCTCGAGACTCCGGATCAGCCGGAACATACTCCAGGCGAACACCAGGCTTGCACCGAAGATGACGCCTGTCCGCCCCTCCGTCTGTCCGATTGCATCCCGGAGAAACTCCTGGCTGGTGGGTGTCAGAAACTCCTGGGTCATCAGAACGACCTGCAGTGCCAGCTCGTCACCGCCGATGGCCGAAATCGCGACGAACGCGAAAAGAAACAGTGGAATCAACGCAGCGAACGTGTAGTAGGCGATGCTCGCAGCCAGAAAATGAATCTCCTTTTCGACCGCCAGTTCGACAATCTCCCGAACGACCGATCCGATCCGGCGGAGATGGCCCTGTGCCCAGTGGCGACGGTCTGAACTCATCTAATTGTGCCTGCAGTTACATGTAGATACAGATAGATGAATGCTTTGCACCGGGCAGTAGCTGACGGAGCGTCCCGATCATCGGAGACGTTCCTGTTTCTCGATCCACGGCACGACAGGAACGTCGAGTCGGAACAGAAGCGGCAGTGCGACGATCGCGATGAACACCTCGGCGAGACCGACGACCAGAAACGCGGCCTCGAAGCTCACACCACCTGCGACAGTCGCACCGCCGATGATCCCGCTCAAAAATCCCAGACTTCCGAAAATATTGAACCCACCCATCGCGACGCCGCGGCTGTTCTCCGCAGCGAGATCGGTCACCAGCGCCATCGTGGCTGGTGCGACGAAGGCACCGAGGATGCCGACGAACACCATCGCCGTGGCAGTAATGGGGACAGACGGCGCATAGAAGACGCTGATAACGGCCACACCGTAGGCCAGCGAGCCCGCTGCGACCGGAATAATCCGACCGATTCGATCGGAGAGACGGCCCATTGGGTACTGAAACAGTGCGAACGGGACGAAGAAGGCACCGAGTAACAGCCCAGTCCCGGCGGCGTCGAGGCCGAGTTCGGACTGGAAGTAGACCGTGCCGACGAGGGCAAAAAACCCGGCCGTGAGCCGGTCGACGAAGCCGAAGGCGAATGGGACCGCGAGTGACCACTGCTCGCGGAGTGTGCCGGCGATCGCCAGTGGGCTGGTCGACTGGGCACCCGGTGTGCGGTCGGTCGCCAGGGTAGCGAGCACGCCAGCGACGAGTAACGCGACAGCAGCAGCGTACAGCGGGACGAACGGTCCCAGCCCGTAGAGCTGGCCGCCGATCGGCGAGCCGAGGGCGGTCCCCAGCCCGATTGCGAGTCCGGCAGTCCCCATGTTCCGGCCGTGGCCGCCGCCGAGATCCATCAGCGTCGTCATCGCGAGCGAGAAGGCACCGATCGTCGCGATCCCCTGGACGAACCTGAGCAGGAGGATCGCCTCGTAGGGCACTGCAAACAGCGTCGGCGCGACGGCGAGCACGAGATAGCCGATCGCACCGAAGACACCGCCGGCGGCGACGAGTGGGACGCGATAGCCGACACTGTCGCTTATCGCGCCCCAGACGCCCGCAAAGAGGATGAATCCCAGAAACTCGGCCGTGAGAAACCACTTGCCGGCATCGAGGACGGCACCGACATCACCACCCCACGCCGCCGGGCTCGCACCGAGGGCGACGACGAGATCCGGGATCCCCGGATAGAGCAACACCTGGGCGAAGAGGACGGCGAACACGACCGTTCCGAGGACGAGCCGGTCCCGGTCGACAGCGTTCACGAACACAGATAGAACCAGAGCTGACAAGCAACTGTTGGTTGTCCTGGTGAGTCGAAATTCTTCAGCGTCTCATATCCACCAGTATTAGAGCTCCCGGACGAGCAGGAGGGCATCCTCGCCGTCGTTGTAGTAGCCATCGACCGTCGCCCGGTGTTCGAACTCGTAGGATCGGTAAAGATCGAGCGCAGGTCCGTTGCTTTCCCGGACTTCGAGTTTTACCAACTCGGCACCCTGGCTGCGCAGGAGATCGATACCGCGAGTAAGCAGGAGTTTCCCGAACCCCTGGCGGCGGTGCGCTTCGTGGACAGCCAGATTCTTGATGTGGCCAACGAGTCTCCCGCGATCTCTGACACGGTCGGCGACGATGTAGCCGTGGACAGCGTCGTCAGCAGCGACGAGAAAGCCAGGCTGGCCGAGATACTGTTCGAACGCCCCGAACGGCCACGGCTGTGGGAAGGCGTCTGTTTCGATCCGGTAGACAGCGAGGAGGTCGGCTCGCTCCGCTGGCCGAACCGAAACTGTGGGACGATCGTCCGACGATGCCGTCGTCACGTCCACAGATACGCGATAGCGACAGATATGTGTACTGGGCGAGCGGGCTCCGGAGAGTCTCCCCAGGCCAAACAGTTCAAATCACTGGACATACAAGAGATAGATATGTCATCGAACCTGTACGCTCAGTTCACTGGGACGCCGATGGACAGCGACGATGTCGATACGCTGCTCACGTCAGAGGGATACGGGATCCTCTCACTGTGTCGTGACGGCGAACCGTACAGTATTCCCGTCTCGTTCGGATACGACGGCGACGATATCTACTTCCCGTTTCTCATCCAGAGCGATGACAGCAAAAAAACGGAGTTCATCGCGGAAGGAGCGCGGGCGCGTCTACTGGTGACCGATATCCGTGGTCGGTTCGACTGGCAAAGCGTTGCAGTTACGGGCCCCGTTCACGCGATCGATCCCCAGAGCGAGCCCTACGAACAGTTCATCGAGACACTCGTCGATAATGGCTGGTTCATGCGGTCTTTCGAACGGAGTGACGCGATTAGTTCGATGCAGGCGTGGCGACTCGAGATCGACGAACTCCAGGGCTTACAGCGAAAGGAAGAGCAACTAGAGTGATACTACCTCATAACACCCACTCACAAGGAGAGTAGCCGACGGCACTCGTCAGTCGTAGGAGCTGTATAAATATACGACCGTACTTCGACCAGCTATGTATGACAGCCGAGGACCAGAAGTACGTCATCACCTCGCTCGAAACCGAGGGCTCGGAGACGGAGATTCTCACTGTAGAGCTTCCGTCTCGCGAGATTATCGCCCAGCTCGAGGTGCCGCGACATTTCGTCGATCGGATGGCAGACCTCGGCGCAGAACACGACGTATCACTCGAGCAGGCACTCGGGGAACGCCTGGAGATCAACCGGGCGCGTGTCTCACTGCAGTCTGCCAGAGCTGTCGAGAGCATCGCACAGGTCAAGGAGCATCTCTCCGAGGCGAAGATGTACCTCTCCGGTGTCGATGCGCTCGATACCGAGGGGCTCGAAGCCGAAATCGACCGAATCTGGAGAGAGGAACTCGATTCGAGAGCGTGAGTTCGGGGTCCCCGACTCATACTGCCGGCTGTACAAAACTGACAAATTGCGCCACCCCGGGATGAGCCGAGCAGCGCGAGGCGATTCTCGGTAGCCAAACGGCTACCGGTGGTGGCACATATCTTTCCGAATTTACAGCCACCAGTATCAGGACAGCTGTCGATCGATCGCTGTGGCCGTCTGTTTACCGATCCCACGGATCTCCGATAGTTCGTCGATTGAAGCCTCGCGTACACCGTCGACGCTGCCAAATCTGCCGAGCAGCCGTCTCCGTGTCTCCGGCCCGACACCCTCGATCTCGTCTAGCGGTGTCGACACCTCGTCACGGATCGTTTCGTGATACTGTACGGCAAATCTGTGTGCTTCGTCGCGGACACGCTGGAGCAGCTGTAGTTTCGACTCCTCGCTCGCCCAGTCGTACGTCCGGTCGGGTGTGACGACACGCTCCTCGGCTTTGGCCAGTGCGACCACAGGGCGGTCCCAGCCGACCGCCGAGAGAGCGTCCCGCGCAGCCGCCAGCTGGCCAGAGCCGCCGTCGATCAACAGCAGATCGGGGTCGGGGCGGTCGTCCCGGCCCTCGACTGCTCGCTCGGCCCGCCAGGTGAGCAGCGCCTTCATATTCGCGTAGTCGTCGTTTTCCTCGGGCAGTTTCTTCCGGCGATACCCGGGTTTGTTCGGGCTGCCGTCGAGAAAGGCGACGTTACTCCCGACGACAGACCGCCCGTGGGCGTGGCTGACGTCGAATCCCTCGATCCGGTCGACACTGTCGAGACCGAGCGCATCGGCCAGCGCCGCACCGCCGTCGCGTTTCGAGTTACGCTTGCGGGCGTTTTTCATCGCGAGATCGACCAGTGTCGCCTCACGGCCGGCACCGGGAACCCCCAGTTCGACGCCCGCACTCGAAAGCCACTCGTCGAGGCCCTCGCCGACCGGCTGTTCCGGACAGAGAATGCGTTGGGGAAGCTCCGTCCCGGCGTAGTACTGCGGAATGAACGCACCAAGCACGACACCCGCGTCGGTCTCTCCCGCCAGGTCGATCGTCAACTGCCCACCGTCCTCGGGAACTGCCAGCGTGTGCTGCTCGCGGTCGACCAGCTGTCCGTTCTCGGCTCGCAACACCGCGACTGTGGGCTCCGAGCCGACGAGTGAGACGCCGAGGACGTCGGTCCGACGCTGCTGGTCGCTGGCCGTACTGACGGCCTCGTCGTGGCTCTGGCGGAACTGCTCGACCGATTCGAGCATATCCCGGAGGTTCGCGGCCCGCTCGAACCGTTCCTCGCTCGCGGCCTGTTCCATCTGCCGGCGGAGCGGGTCGGTCAACACGCCCGTTTCACCGCCGAAAAACCGCTCGACGGACTCGACATCGTCGAGATACGCTGCCCGGCCGATCTCGCCAGTGCAGGGGGCCGTACAGAGCCCGATATCGTAGTCGAGGCAGGGCCGGTCCCGGTTGGCGAACTTGTGATCCGAGCAGCCCCGCACCCCGTAGATCTCCCGCAGGGCCTTGCAGACCGTCTCGACGGTCCCCTTGTCGGTAAAGGGGCCGAACACAGTCGAGCCGCTCTCGGGGTCGCGGGTGATCCGGATCTGTGGAAACTCGTGGTCCGTGAGCGCGACGAGCGGGTAGGATTTGTCGTCTTTCAGCCGGACGTTGTACTTCGGCCGGTGCCGTTTGATGAGGTTCGCTTCCAGTAACAGCGCCTGCGATTCGGTGTCCGTGACCGCGACGTCGATCTCTTCCGCGCGGTCGACCATCCGGCGGATGCGTTCGCTGCGCGGATCTGCGTAGGAGCGAACGCGGTCGCGCAGTTCGACGGCTTTGCCGACGTAGAGCACCCGCTCGCCGTCGAGAAACTGGTACACTCCGGGCTCCCGGGGGAGCGACCCGGCACGCTCGCGGAGTGTCTCGATATGCATCATCCCACAGTATGGGACGAGACCGTTTTAGAGTGCTGTTCGCACCCCATGCGAACTGAACACCCGACGGCGAGGTAGACGCGGCTACTACGAAGTGAGCTGTGCGGCCGCCTCACCGATCTCCTGGATCTTCGCTGTCTGGCGCTCGTTTGCCTCGGCGATCGAGTCCATCTCGTCGGCCATCTCGTCGAGTTCGCTGACGAAGGAATCGACCATGCTGGCGACCTCCTCGGTCGTCGCCGCCTGATCATCAGTCGCGTCAGAGACCTCCTGGATCCCCTGTGCTGCATCCCTGACGCTGTCGAGAATCTCGTCCAGGTTCTCCATCGTAGTCTGGACCTGGGCCATTCCCTGTGAGACCTGTTCGGTCGTCTTCTGGAGACTCTCGGCTGTCTCTTCAGTATCTGTCTGTGCGTCCTCGATGGTCTCCTCGATCTCCGTGGCGTTCTGTTTGGACTCGCTGGCGAGTGATTTGATCTCGTCTGCGACGACCGCGAACCCCTCGCCTGCTTCGCCGGCACGGGCTGCCTCGATCGAGGCGTTCAGCGCGAGCATGTTCGTCTGCTCGGCGATATCGTTGATAACTGTCGTGAACTCGTTGACGTCGTCCATCCGGGACTGGAGGCCGTCCATCTGCTCGGACACCTCGCTGACTGCCGAATCGATATCTTTCATCGCGGTCAGTGCGTCACCCGCCGAGTCACGCCCTTCCTCGGCGAGGGACTCCGCCGCGTCGCTCGTCTGATTGACCTCCCGTGCGGTCGAGGCGATCTCCTCGATCGTCGCACTCATCGTCGCGACCTCGCCGGAGACGTTTTCGGCTGCCTCGACTTGCTGCTGGATCGTGTTGCTGACCACAGTCGTACTCTCGGTCACGTTCTGGGCCGCAGACGACACCTCGGTGATCGGCGTCTGGAGGTTGGATTCGACCTGGCTCGTCAGCTGTTTCTGTTCCGAGAGCGCGTCCTCGATCTCCTGGCTGTATGAGTGGATGTAGGTATCCATCGCCACCTGCTGGTCGAGATTGATGAGTTTCTGCACCGCGAGGATCCGCTCGGTGACTGTATCGACGGCGTCGGCTGGCTCCTGATCGTCGAGATTCGATTTGACATCCTCGGCGACGGCCTCCATGATCCCCCGGTAGTAGATGCTGTAGGCCCCGAAGTAGATTTTCGGCCCGAGATCGAGCATATCGTGGATCTTGCCGATCCGGGCACGCCTGTCGAAGTACTGCTGGTCGTACTCGCCACGCCCGAGATCCATCAGGTACTGCCGCTGGTCCTTTTTCAACGCCTCGATCGGTTTCGACGAGGAATCCATGATCGCGACAGTCTCGCTGTAGCTCTGGAGATGATCGTAAAACTCCTCGACCAGCTCGTCTGCGATTTCCTCGAACAGATGACTGATCGACTCGAGAGCGTCACTATCCTGCCGACTGAACTGGGTGTACTCCTTCCGCCAGCTGATCTCCTCCCGGTCGATCCCGATCTCCCCAGTCAACCGTGAGCCATCGACCATCCGACGTCTCTCGTCAGTTATTTTTCTATTAGCTTTTGCCATACCCCGACCAATTATGTTATATCATAAATATTCGCCCCACTAAAACTCAAATGTAATAATTATAGTTTGTGAGTTACCGACTCAATCGATCGTCGTCGTGGAGAATCGTCGTATCAGAAGGGATATAGGTCGCAGGCCAGCAGGTCTGGGACGTTTGCGACAGCAAAATCAGAACAGATCGTTTGGCAGCAGCGAGGACAACCCCTCCGAGCCCCCACCGATCTCGTCGTCGGGCAGGATCGCCGATTCGAGCCGTCTGATCGCGCCGTCGACGTCGTCGGGTCGCTGGACGTGGATATCCCGTCCATCGCCTGCGACCCGGATCGCGAGTGTGGGGACACGGAACAGCCAGTAGACCGCAAACATGGCGACAGCAGCGAGCAAGACGAGCGCGCCGACGACCTGCATGATCTGGTCGAGCTGGGTCATGAAGCGCAACATCCCGTCGGCGATACTCACGATGCCACCGGCCCCGGTCTGACTCGTCGCTTCGGCGTCGAACGAGACGTCGCCGATCAGCGCCTCGAAGTCGATGAAAAGCCCCGCGAGAATGAGCATGAGACTGTAGACCCCGTAGCGGATACTCCTGCCTGCGAGTGTGGTCCGTCCCTGGGCGCTCGTCTCGACACCACTGACGTTCGGGCGCTCGACCTGCCGGAAGTTCTCGCCGTCCATCTCGGGGGTGAACGTGAGTACGCGGTGGCTCGTCACGACGACCCGCGAGCTGTCGATATCGAGGACCTCCGAGACCGACTCGCTCTCGTAGAGAAGCTCCTCGACACGGTTTTGCCACCCCGTCATACCGACTGGTAGGGAATCAGCAATCAAGAGTGCTCGGGCCACATTCTCAGGAGAGAAAATCAGAGTAGCTGTTCGAGTTGCCGACGCCGGCCGGAGAGATCCAGTTCGGTCTCGATATCGGGATCGGCTGCCAGCCGGTCGAGCGCCAGCAGTGGATCGGTGCCGGCCCGTTCGACTGCCTCCAACAGTTCGGTGATCTCCTCCCGATACAGTGCGAGGTTGTCGAGCAACCCGAGCAGGAGCGCAAAGGCAACAGCACCGTCGGGATTCGTCGGAAAGGCGTCGCTGATCCGGTCGAAGTCGGGGTCGTCCGGCGGTGGATTCTTGGCTGGTTCCATCGAGAGACAATGCGTGCAAAGTGTGACTGCCGACTCCGCTCCGGGGACGTGATTCTCGAATCGGTCAGGGATAGCGAACGCCACAGTGTCAGCGCCGCAGGTCAGACAGTCCATACGGCTGCTTTGGCTCCCGGTCTGAAACAGGCTTCGTCTATTGTAGTATGGGATCTGAGAGGTTACGGCCCACACCTGGTGGTAGCAAGAGTCGTGTATACCCCAGACAGGGGCGAGAGTTATACGTATTCAAACAGTACAGGAGATGATGTCCGAAGAGATATTCACGGAACCCGAAGAGACGACAGAGGACTGGGTCGACGTTCGGATGACCAATCCGGAAGAAAGGGAGTGGGACGTCGACTTCGTCGTGGTCGACGGGCAGGTGAACTACGTCGACCTCCGGATCCGGCCGGAGTTGCTCCGCGGCTTCGTGGAGTGTCTGATCGACGACGTCGGCGACGACCACGCAGGCAGTATTCTCGCAGATATCGCCGAAGAGAACGATCTCAATCTGGATTCTCACAGCGAATCGTAACATTGTCCGGCTGTCGAAAACAGCGTCGACCGGAGAAACGAGCTGACAGTTTCCGAGCGTACAGTCGGTTATGCGTATCATAGATGGCTCAAAGACCGATTTGAGTCATCCCTTCGGATTTATATATGGGCGTCCACTGGTCGTACATGAACGAACTTACGCGACGGACGGTACTGCTCGGAACAGCTGGACTCGCGACGGCCGGACTCGCCGGCTGTGTCGGCGATACCGGCGACGATGGCGACGACGGAAGCGGCGAGACTGGTGGCATCGACGACAGTTCGATCACCCATCTCGGGAGCGACTGTGCAGGACCGGAACCCGATACGGTTGCAGTCGTCGCCGAGGGGAGTACCTACACCGTCGAGGGGACACTCCCCGCCTCCACGCCGTGTTACGAGGCCGAACTCGTCGAGACAAGTTTCGAGGCTGGCACGCTCTCGCTAACAGTCGACGTCGTCGAAGACGGGAGTGAAACGTGTATCGAATGCGAGGGACAGGTCAACTACGAGGCGACAGTCGACCTCTCCGACGGGGCGTCGATCGAGACTGTCTCGGTTACACACGAGACTGGCGAGACACACACTGTCGAGCAGTCGGCGTTCGTCGACGGCTACCCGGAGATCGTCTCCTCGTCGATCGAGACGACCCAGACGGGGTCCCGGACAGACGAGCAGTCGGATACGGCCGACTTCGACATCGGTGAGGAGGCAGTCACGATCGAGGGGACGATCCTGACCTCGACGCCCCACTACGAGGCCGTCCTCGAAGAGACAGCTATCGAGCGCCGAGCGTTGCAGGTGACCATCGGTACTGAGTCGACACTCGACGAGGACGAGGCGGGCACCCAGGAACTCGGCTTCCTCGACTACGAAGCCACGATCGAGATCGAAAATATCGACAGCCTCGAACGCGCCCAGATTCAGCATCCAGAGACGACACACGGGTTCGAGTGGGACGAAAACAGCGCGAGCGCGTCTACGGGCGGGTCGAGTGAGACTGGAACGAGTACGGCAGAAGGGAACACGAGCGCGCCGGAGCGCAGCCAGTAGCGGTCACTCGCGTCCGGTCTGTTCGCGGTACTGGTCGACGATCACGTCCCCGCTGGAAGCGCCGATCCGGTCTGCGCCGGCGTCGAACAGTTCCTTCGCGAACGCCCAGGAACCGATACCGCCACTCGCCTTGACGTCGTCGTACTCGGAGAGCAGTTCGACGTCGGAGACCGTGGCACCGCCCTCCGTGAAGCCGGTCGCGGTTTTGAGAAAGTCGATATCGGTACTGGCCGCGACGGCAGCCAGCTCCCGGAGCTGGTCGTCGTCGAAAAGCGGTGCTTCGAGGATGGCTTTCACGGGCACCGGCACGGTCGCCGCGATCTCTTCGAGTTCGGCTTCGAAGGGCTCGATCTCGCCGGCAGCTGCCCGCCCCAGATTCGGCACCAGATCGATCTCGGCAGCACCGGCTTTCCAGACCTGGTTGGCCTCCGTACATTTCGTTTCGAGGCTGTGCTGCCCGTGGGGGAAGCCGATCACCGTCGCGATCGCGACACCAGACGCGTAGTCGGTCGCCTCGTCGACGTAACACGGTGGAACACAGGCTCGCATGCCGTGGTGTACTGCCGCGTCGAGAACCTCGGTGACATCCTCCCACGCTGTCAGCGGACCGAGAACAGTGTGTTCGATCCGACCCGGTATATCGTCCATACGCCAGCCAGGAGCGCCGTAGTTAAATCTCTCCCGTCGGCCGGAACAGTTTTGAGTGGCGGGGTATCATCTCACCGAAATGGCAGCGCCATTTACCGATTTCGTGGTTTCAGAGGTTGGGCTGGTGCAGTGGGCGGCGCTTCTGGTCGGCACACTCACCGTCTCCGTCCTTCTGTATGCGCTTCGGCCGCCGCTGACACAGAAAGTCGTTCTCTCGTTTATTCCGTGGATTATCTCCGGGAGTATCCTCCACGTCTTCTGGCAGCTTCAGGAGGTGCTACAACGACAGCTGTATCCGGAGGCGATTGCAGGGATCTTCTCTGCCCCGGCGGTGTACCTGACGACGTTCATCCCGCTTGGAATTATCTGGATTATTTCGGCGATGATCGTCCCGAGCTACGAGAAGAGCAATCGGATTGCGGTCTACATCGGGACGGCAGGAATCAGTGTGATGACTCCACTGATCGGCCTCCTCCTCTGGCAGGGGATGGACGAGGCAGTGGCACCGATGGAGCCGATCTGGCCAGTACTGGGACTGATCATCTCCTTCGTGCTCGCCTTCGTCGTCTACATCCTGATCGGCTCCTGGCGGACATACGTCATCGCAGAAGCCCGGTTCGTCGGGGCGTTCGTGCTGTTTGCCCACACCTTCGACGGCGTGACGACGGCAATCGGCGTCGAACAGCTCGGTGCCGGCGAACGGTCGGCGCTCCCCCGACTGATTCTCGACATCGCGGGCGACTTGCCGACGGCGGATCTACTCGGGACCGGCTGGCTGTTCGTCACAGTGAAAGTGGTGCTCGCGTCGGCGATCGTCATCCTCTTCGCCGATTACGTCAGCGATAAACCCACAGAGGGGAATCTCATGTTCGCGATCATCGGTGCTGTCGGGCTCGGTCCCGCAGTCAACAACTTCTTTCTGTTCCTGCTCGCGCTGTAGGCGTCGGCAGGATTCGTGCATATCGAACACCTAAAGAGCGTGGGGCTGCCGAATAGGAGTAATGACGAGTCTGGGCACTGCGCGTGCCGATCCAGGTGAGATCAATACTGGACGGCTAACTGTCGGTGAAGGGCCGGATGGCGGTTCTATCGGGCTGCCGGTCGCGGTCATCAACGGTGTGGGCGACGGGAAAACGCTCTATCTACAGGCGGCAAGCGACGGCGACGAACTCAACGGTGTCGGTGTCGTCAGGCGGGTTGTCCCACAGCTCGATCCCCAGGAGCTGTCGGGAACGATCCTGGTCGTCGGGATTGCCAACTACTTCGCATTCCAGCACGGCGAACACCGGAACCCGATCGACGATACCAAACTCAACCGAACGTACCCGGGAGACGAGAACGGGACCTCGACCGAACGCATCGCGGCAGCGACCTTCGACGCCGCAACTCGGGCGGATCTCATCCTGGATCTCCACCAGGGCTCGACCTCGCGGATGATAAACGAAGTCCGTGTCAGGTGCGGGAAACGCCACCGCATCCACGACGACTGTCTCGAACTGGCGAAGGTCTTCGGCTGTGGCCACATCCTCGACCAGAAAGGGCCGGAAGGACAGCTCGCCCGTGCTGCCCCGGACAAGGGGATTCCGACTGTCGATCCCGAGCTCGGTGGCGCCGTGGGATTCGACCAGGAGAGCATCGAGATCGGTGTCGAGGGCGTTTTCAACGTGCTGAAATACTACGATTTTCTCCCGGGGAGTGTCGGAGTGTACACGCAGACGCGAGCCGGCGGCTTCGAGCAGTACGGCGCACCGTCGGGTGGGATCGTCGATTTCAAAGTCGAACTCGGCGACCGCGTCAGCCGAAACCGGACGCTGTTCGAGGTGACCGACGTCTTCGGCCGGATCAAGGCCACGGTCTCCGCAGATTCGGACGGGATCTTCTGGCGGAGCCGTCGACGCCCGCAGGTCGCAAGCGGTGAGTACGTCTGTTCTGTCGGCACCGATCTCGACAGCTACTGATGAACAGCCACACGGCGCAGTCGAGCGCCAGAATGGGCCTTTGTCGCTCCTGTCCTGTTCGAATCCCGCACACTGTTTTATTCCTGCCGTCGTCACTAGAACGTAGTGTCGCGGAAGAGACCCTTCGAGAAAGAAGAGACAGAGTCTGACGAGAGGGATGTCGCTGATCTACTCGATGAACTTGAAAACCTCGAGGAGACAGTCGGTTCGCAAAAAGAACGCCGAGTCATTCGACAGACGATCAGCACCCTCGACAGGCTGTCAGCGCGTCGTGTCTTCGGTCTAGACGACCTGGTCCAGCAGATCGTCGGTGGGATCGTCCTCTCCGCGCCGTTCGTCGTCACCGAGGAGGTCTGGAGTCTCGCCGCGTCGATGAACTGGATACAGTGGATCATCACGGTCGTCATGGTGGTCATAATCGGTTACGGTGCCCTGTACCGGGCGGATGACGAACGCGACGCCAGATGGGAGGAGTCGATCGCCGGGCTCCCACTCCGGTTTATTTCGTTACTGCTCGTCTCGTATCTCTCGGTGGCGATGCTCGCGGTCCTGTTCGACGCGCCGACGACCTTCGGGGCGACTCCGCCGACGACGGCGAAAGCCATCTCGATCGGAGCCATCTTCAGCGTCGTCGGCGCCGCGACTGCAGACTCCCTTTTCGGCGGGTGAGCGAACCCACGGCTGAACGATCGTTTCTGAGGTGATCCTCTAACTCTTCTACGCCAATCCCAGCAGATTCACACTTTGTCACACTAGACGTATCGGACTCGACACTATCTTGATACAGCGAGAGAATCTCGCCGTTCACGGCGGGCGTGAATCGCGTAAGATTGGTGCCGCAAACCCCCGGATTTATTCTCGGTGGGGTCGTACAGTACGACAATAACTCGGGAAAAGTGGGTGTGGGTTGGCGTTCACCCGATATCAAACACGCGAGCCTGCCCGAGTCAGACTCCGCTGCAAGGCGCAGTCAGGCGGATGGCACCGCCCGCACGGGCCAAGCAGATACCCAAGCATCTCACTCCCTCACGGGACTGACGGCTTGCGTGCAAACCGGAGTACCCGCGAGGGGAATGTTGCCACCGTTGGTGTCGGAACGCCCGACCCCAACCGCGTGGAAACCTCGGCGTTTACGCCGAGGAGGATGTCATTCGACGGTGACGCTCTTTGCGAGGTTCCGTGGTTTGTCGATCTCCCGACCGAGTTCCTTCGCCGCGTGGTAGGCGACGAGCTGGAGCTGGACGTTGCCGAGCACCCCACTCATTTTGGGGGTGGTCTTTGGAATCGACAAGACGTCGTCGGCCTGGTCGATCGCTGCACTCGATGCCTCGCTTGCAACCGCTATCACGGGTGCACCGCGGGCCTGGACCTCCTTGGCGTTGCTTATGATTTTCTGATCGTCCTCGCCGGTAAAGAGAACGAACACGGGCGTGTTCTCGGTGACGAGCGCAAGCGGGCCGTGTTTCAGCTCCGAGGCAGCAAAGCCTTCGGCGTGTTCGTAGGTAATCTCCTTGAACTTCAGTGCACCTTCGAGTGCGACCGGATAGCAGGTGTTGCGACCGAGGAAGAAAAACGCATCACTGTCGAGGTACTTTTCGGCGACTGCTGCCGCGGTCGAGTTGTCGAGTATCTGCTGGACGTCCCCCGGGATCTGTGAGACCGATTCGAGGAGACTCCCCGCGTTCTCGACGGACGTTCCTGTGATATCCTGTACGAGTCGCTGAGTGAGCATCGAGAGGGTAACGACCTGTGAGGAGAACGATTTCGTCGCGGCCACACCGATCTCGGGACCGGCACGGATGTACAGCGAATCGTCACACTCTCGTGTGATCGAGGAGCCGACGACGTTCGTCAGTGCGAGCGTCCGGACGTTGGTGCCCTGAATGGCCCGGATCGCACCCAGCGTATCGGCCGTCTCGCCGCTCTGGGTGACCGCGATCACGAGTGTGTTCGAGTCGGCTGGCGGCGGCGACACCGCGTACTCGCCGGAGAGATACGCCTCCGCATCGACGCCGTTCTCTGTCAGCAGGGCTGCCGCGTACATCGCCGCGTGCATCGAGGTCCCCATCGCGACCAGATGCACCCGATCGATCCCGGTAAACGTCCCCGGCGGGAACCCTTCGAGATCGACGTCACCGCTGAAGGAGTCGATACGACCCCGGATCGTCTGTCGCAACGCGGTTGGTTGCTCGTGGATCTCCTTGCGCATGTAGTGGTCGTAGCCCGCCTTGCCGACGTCTTCTGCATTCCAGTCGACCGTCTCGACCTCGCGGTCGACCACGGTACCGGTCGTATCGGTCACGGTGTAGCCAGTCTCTGTCACGCGGACGACGTCCCCGTCTTGCAGGTAGACCACCTCGTCAGTCTGGTCGAGGAAGGCGGGCACGTCGCTGGCGAGGAAGTACCGGTCGGTGTCCTGCCCGAGTACGAGCGGTGAGCCGTTTCGAGTCGCGTAGACGGCGTCCGTTCCCGCAGCGATGGCTGCGACCGCGTAACTACCCGCCAGTCGGTCGACTGCCTCCCGGAACGCCGATCCGAAATCAGCGCCGTTCGCGAGGTGTGACTCGATGAGATGCGGGATCACTTCTGTATCCGTTTCGCTCGTGAACACGTGGCCATCGGCAGCTAACTCCTCGCGTAGCTCCCGGTAGTTCTCGATGATCCCGTTGTGAACCACGGCAACCTTGCCGGTGCAGTCAGTGTGGGGGTGTGCGTTCTCGTCGGTCGGTGGCCCGTGTGTACTCCATCTGGTGTGACCGATGCCGACGGCTCCGTGGAGGTCTTTCCCGGCGAGTGCCTCCTGGAGCCTGTCGATTTTGCCCTCACTTTTGACGACGTCGATGCCGGTGCCGTTTTGCAGCGCGATGCCGGCCGAGTCGTAGCCACGATACTCCAGGTTTTCGAGTCCGGAAAGCAGGTCGGGGACCGCACTCCCGTCGCCGACCCGGACGGTAATTCCACACATTATCTGATCACTCCGTTTTCGAGAAGACTGCCGGAAACGGTGGTACCGGGACTGATGGTCACGTCCGGCCCGATACGCGTCCCCGGCGTCAGCGTTACGTTCGCACCGATCGTCGCTCGATCGGAGACGACACTGCCGAGCTGTTTGTTCCGGTAGATCTGTTCGTTGACCGCGAAATCCGCAGCGCCACCCGGTGCGGCCGCCGCTTCACCGACCGATACCTCCGCGCCGACGACCGTATCACGAACCACGGCGTTGGCCCCGATCCGACTGTCCGAACCGATCTGTGACCGGTTTACCACCGTGTTCGCGCCGACTCTGACATCCGACTGGAGACAGACGCCGTTTCGGAGCACGGCGCCGGCCGCGACCTCACAGCCCGGGCCTATCATCGTATCGTCGCCGACCACCGCCGTCTCGTGGATCCGAGCCGTCTCGGCGACCAGCGGTGTCTTCTCGGAGCCAGCAACCAGTTCGGGGTGTGCCGACTGGAGTCGTTCACAGATCGCGAGTAGATCCCACGGGTAGGCGGGATCGAACCACACACCGTCGGGCACTGCCGGTGCGACCGTTCCCGACAGATGCGGGATGGCGTCCGTCAGCGAGAGTTCGCCACCGTTCATCGACGTCTGCTCCAGGGCATCGAAGATCTCCTCGTCGAAGACGTAGACACCGACGTTGATCCGGGCCTGGTCGTCGTCACTCCGATGTTCGAGGATCGTCGTTACCCGGTCGTTTTCCAGACAGACCGTCCCGTAGTCGCTCGATCTGTCCGACTGTCCGACCGCGACGGCGGCCGTGACGTCCGCACGCTGGTACCGTTCGATCGTCCCTGTAATCATCTCCGCGTCGATGATGTTGTCGCCGTTGACGACGACGAACTCACCGGAGACCTCGCCAACAGCCTGTTTGAGCGCGTCGCCGCTCCCGAGCTGGTGGTGCTGGTAGATGTAGCTCAACTCCAGCTCCGGATACTGTCTGTTGAGATGGTCCTGCAGCCGTCTGCGCTGGTGACCGACCACGACGACGACGTTCGTAATGCCGACGTTCCGGAGGGCATCGACGACGTAGTCGATAATCGGTCGGTTCGCGACCGGTAACATCGGTTTCGACTGGTACTCCGTCAGCGGCCGCAACCGACTCCCCTCTCCTGCCGCGAGCACGACTGCACTTGTGGGTGCTGTCATGGGTAACCGGAGGGGATATCCCCACGCTGCTGGTCGCTACGTGCACTCTCTCCGACTGCACGCCGACCAGCAGTGTCGTATGTCCGCTCGGTTCTCGTCTCTCTCATACACCGGCCATTCCTGTGCGTAACTATTGTTATACTCTTCTTATCACTGGACAAAATGAATTGAAACGATCAAAAATGATACGATATAGGTTCTAAACTCCTAAAAAGTAATTGTAAGGGAATATATATCCTAAGAAATACTACGAATGTTTATCCTCGCACGCCAGAAATCGTATTTTGCGTCCAGAAAATCCCCAGTGACTGATTGGTGGCCATCTTTTCTGTGGAGTACCGGTATCCTCTCGTCTGTTCTGGAAGTAGATCCGGGCCCACGTCTCGGAGGAGTATACAGTATTTACTAATGTTACAGGACCCGGAATAGTAAGTTCATGTCGAGCCAGATTGCCGTCCCGGCGCAAAACGCGGTGCCGTTCAGACGCGGTGCGAAAGCGTTGATCACCGCAGGAAGTCGGGTTCTTCTCGTCAAGGAGCGCCACTCGGATGGCGCTCCGTTCTGGACGTTACCGGGCGGTGGCGTCGAAGGAGCCGAATCGAAGGTGACCGCGCTCCGTCGGGAACTGGCCGAGGAACTACGCTGTCAGGCCACAGTCGGGCAATCGATCACGCACTTCTGGTACTCACATACTAGCGTCGACAAGTTCACGCTGTGTACCGTCTTCGACTGTTCGTTGCTGTCGTCGCTGACACCGAATCTGGGAGAAGGGATCTACGATATGCAGTGGGCTCGGCCCGGAGAACTGCCGGCCTCGACGCTGTTGCAGGTCCGACACGTCGTCGAAACCTGCTGTCGCTGACAATGCGGTAGTTTATACGAGCCACAGTCCTGAGAACGAGGTATGAATCCGGACGACGTCCGAGAGGACTGGGCCGAACGCTCCGGGCGGTTCTCGCCGACCTATTACGCCCACATCGGTCCAAACGAGGTTACCGAGACGATCACCAGTGCGCTCTCGCATTACCTCCACGACGACGCTTCCGTACTCGAAGTTGGCTGTGGCTCCGGACGCCATCTCGCAGCCCTCCTCGATCAGGGGTTCGAGAATCTCACCGGGATCGATATCAACGACGACTCCTTCGATGTGATGGCCGACCAGTATCCCGAACTCGCGGACACCGGTACCTTTCACACCGGCGCGATCGAGGAGATCGTTCCCGACTTCGCCGACGGCGAGTTCGACGCTATCTACTCGGTGGAGACACTCCAGCACATCCATCCCGACGACGAGTGGGTCTTCGAAGAACTCGCTCGCGTCACCGACGATCTGCTCATCACTGCCGAAAACGAGGGGAACAGTCCGGACCGCGACGGTGTCAGCTACGTCGACGACGAGTTTCCACTGTATCACCGCGACTGGAAGGACGTGTTCACCGGGATCGGGTTCGCAGAGCTGATCTGTGAACCCACGTCCCGGGACACAGTCCGGGTCTTTCGGACGATCTAGCGGAGCGGGCGACCCCCCGGTGTCGTCAATCCTCCGTGCTGGGTTCTCCTGGGGCCACGATGTCTGTCTCGGTCTCGGGCATCCGAACACTGCTGCCCTCGGACCGATCCGACAACGTTCGCTGTGGGAACGGAATCCCGATTCCCTCTTTTTCGAACCGTTCTTTGACGTTGTGGATCACGGCCCGTGTCGCCCGCCACCGCCGCGGCGGTGACGGGCGGTCGATCCAGAACCGCATCTCCAGCACTACTGCGGAATCGCCGAACCCGGTCGGGACGACCGCAGGCGGCGGGGAGTTCGTGACCGAATCGACCGACTCGATCTCTTCGAGTGCGATTTCCTCCGCGAACGCCGGATCCGTGTCGTAGTCGATGCCGACCTCGACGCGGATCCGGAGGTGGCCCTGCTCGCTCCGGTTCGTCACGGCCGCGTTGCTCACCCGGTCGTTGGGCATGACGATCGACTCCCCGTCGAAGTTGCGCATCCGCGTGTTCATGATCGTGATATCGGTGACGATTCCCTGATCGCCCTCGATCTCGACCCAGTCGCCGATGGTGAACGGTCGGGAGAACATCAACACGAAGCCGGCGATCATCGAGCCGAGTGTCTGCCGGGCTGCCATCCCGACGACGATCCCCAGAAAGCCCGCCCCGACGAGCAGCCCCGACAGATCCAGCCCCCACAGTGTGAGCGATGCGGTGATGGCGAAAGCAAAGACGGCAAGCGTACCGAGTCGGATGACGATCTCCTGCTGGTGGTCTGTGACCCGGTTTGCGCCGTTGCTGAGCTCTTTGATACTGTTTTTGAGCAGGTCAGACGCGATGTAGGCAAACAGAACGATGAGTCCTGTGAGCCCGGTTCGTGTTACGACTGGAATCGAGATGCCGACGAACTCCAGTACCGAGCCGGCGACGTCGATCAGCCCCCAGATGACGAGCAAGGCCAGCAGTGCCACACCGAACAGCGTGACCTGGATCAATCGGAGGATGAATCCGCCGATGGTCGTCGGGACGTACTCGCTGATCAGATCGATCGCGGTGACTGCTCGCCCCTCCGGGAACCGGCTGCGAAACTGGGTTCCAGTCCACCGGATAATAGTCGGCGCAATCAGCACCGCGATCAGCAGTGTCAGAAACAGGATGGCCCCACTGATAACGAGTCGGCCCTCTGTGGTCGCTAACTCCTCGATATAGCTTTGAAACTCGCCGAAGGAAATCTGTCCAACAGCTGCCGCGACCGCGCTCATACTCTCGCTCTAGGTATCGATTAACTTCATCGTTGTCCAATCTTCCACCTGAGAACACTGTTCCGACAGTCGATCCAGTGGAACTGTCTCTCCGCTCTGATCACGAACAGTCGGATTTATAGTTCCAAAACTGTGAGTAGAAGTATAATGGACTCTGGAGAGACGTACACCAGGCGCGGACTCCTCAAAACAGGCGCGAGTGTCGGGGCGGCAGGCACAGTCGCGGCCGCGACAACTGGCTCGGCCAGCGCACAGGACCAGTACGGCGGCTTCCTCAGCGATGCGTCCAACTTCGATGGCGAAACCGCCGACGCGACGGGTATGGAGGAAGTTACTGTCACTGTCGGTGCTGGCAACCAGGGGCTGCTCTTCGATCCGCCAGCCGTTGTCGTCGACCCGGGTACGACGATCAACTGGTCGTGGACCGGTGCCGGTGGTGCACACAACGTCCACAACACCGAGGGAGACGAGCCGCTTTTCAGCAGTGGCAGTGCGGTCGATACCGAGGGTGTCGACTACAGCTTCACGTTCGAGGAAGGGGATGCTGGCGCGCACCCCTACGTCTGTCAACCCCACCAGACACTGGGCATGAAAGGTGTGATCGCCGTCGGTGAGGATAACGTCGATGGTGCCACCTTCCCGTTCGGTCAAACCGAGGAAAGTCTTCGACTCGGCGCTATCTTCGGTGGCTCGGCGGTGTTCGGCGTGGCCGCGCTGCTGGGTGTCGCGGCCTACCGCGATATGTTCGGTGACGAAGAGTCGGAGTACTAGACGCCGCGGTCCTGCAGTCTCTCTTCTTCTGGCAGATCCGCGTTCGCGTCGCCTTTCATCGACTTGCCGAGATTCGAGGCGATCTCTGCGAGTGTCTCCGGATCGTCCCAGTTGTTGACTGCCTCGACGACCGCCTCGCCCATCTCGCGTGGGTTCTCGGCCCCGAAGATCCCCGAGCCGACGAAGATCCCGTCACAGCCGTGTTGCATCATCAACGCTGCGTCGGCCGGAGTTGCGATCCCGCCGGCTGCGAAGTTGACGACCGGCAGCCGGGCACGTTCGGCGGCGTCGTGGACGAGTGCTGCCGGGGCTTCGTGTTCGCGGGCCCACTTTTCGCGTTCCTGGTGGCTCATCCCTTCGAGTTTCCGGATCGAGCCTCTGATGTTGCGCTGGTGGTGGACTGCCTGATTCACGTCGCCGGTTCCGGCCTCGCCTTTCGTCCGGATCATCGCTGCGCCCTCGTCGATCCGGCGGAGTGCCTCGCCGAGGTTGCGCGCGCCACAGACGAACGGCGAAGTAAAGTCACGTTTGTCGATGTGATACCGGTCGTCGGCGGGCGTCAGCACTTCGGATTCGTCGATCATGTCCACGCCGATCGCTTCGAGAATCTGTGCTTCTGCGGTGTGGCCGATCCGGGATTTGCCCATCACCGGAATCGAGACAGAATCGATAATATCCGAGACGTCCGCCGGATCAGCCATGCGTGCGACACCGCCGCGTTTCCGGATGTCGGCAGGGACGGCTTCGAGTGCCATCACCGCGACAGCACCGACGTCCTCGGCGATTCGGGCCTGCTCTTCGTTGACGACGTCCATGATGACGCCGCCTTTCTGCATCTTCGCGAACCCGCGCTTGACCAGTTCAGTCCCGCGCTCTAGCTCTTCGAGATCGGTCGCCTCACTCATATCTATCCATAGGTGTGGAATTACTTAACGGGTGCTATCCCCGCGACTCGGGGGCCCCTCTATCCGTCGCCGTCTTCGTCGACGATGACGAGTTCGCCGTCCTCGACGGTGACGTTGACCAGCGTCTTGACCTGGAAATCGACCGAATCGAGTTTGTTCTCGCCGCCAACTTTCTTGATGACGGCGACGGTATCGACGACCTCCGCGCCCATATCTTCGAGCGCGGTCAGCAGTGCCCGGAGGGTTCCGCCCGTCGAGAGCACGTCGTCTAAGACGAGCAGCCGGTCTCCATCCTGGATATCGTTGATGTACATCTCGGTTTTCGAGTAGCCGGTGACCTGCGAGATCGACACCTCGTTTTCGAGACCGTACTTCCGTTTCCGGACGACGACGAGGGGGATGTCGGTCATCAGCGAGACGGCGGTGGAGATGTGAATCCCCATCGCTTCCGGTGCGACGATCTTGTCGACGTCTTCGAGGTTGGCCTTCCGGATGATCCGGATGACGATCTCCCGCATCAGCTCCGGGCGCAACATTGGAACACCGTCGCTGATCGGGTGGACGAAGTAGTGATAGCCGTCTTTCTCTACGATCGGAGCCTCGTGCAACGACTCCGTGAGTTTCTCCATGTGGTTGCTACTTGCAGCGTCGTAGAAAAATTTGCCTTTCCCATCCTGTCGTGGACTGTGCTCTTCGGACGATTACTCGGGGTCGAAGACAGCCGTGGCTACCGAGACTCAAAAATAAAAAAGGTATTCGACGGCGTTATGCTTCAGGTGCGTCGTAGTTCCGGAGGGTCGCCGAATCGCCTTCGTTCTCCCAGATCACACTGACGCTATCGTCGACAGAGATCCAGACGTCGATGCTGTCACCAGCACTCATTTCCGAGTTATTGAACCCAACATTCGAGGTCGACCAGTCAGTATAATTGCCGGTTGCATTATTGTAACTACTTCCTGACAGCCCTAATTTGCTCGTTTCAATCGACGGTCCAGAGGTGTGACTGATCGTCAACAGGCCGTCGGCATTGTTATCGCTATCGCCTGTCTCGTTGTGATCCCACGAATCGGTTTCGTCTACGAGATCGGCGCTGTTGTTCTCGTAATCCACTCCGAAGTTCGCGTTCGGCGTCGTCTGGCTGACCTGTTCCCCCAGACCCAGCACGAAGGTTGCGATTACTGCCGCGAGAATGACCGTAATCGCCACCATCAGGATAACCCCGATAACTGGGCTGACCGCGTCGTCGTCGTTGAGTAGCTGTTTTAGTTGCATGTTTGCCTCTGACGGCACCCTCTCTGGCTGCCTCACCCCGTCTTAGCTACCGGTGCTGGCAGAAGTAGGATGCTCGTTATTCGTAGTAATACCATACTAACATATAAATGCATTCTTCGATTTCTTGAATCTGATAATGGTTAGTTCCGCTACAGCTCGGCAACGAGTCGGTCTGCGACGATCCCCCCCAGTTCTCGTTTCGAACCGTCGAACTGTTCGACGGTCCCAGTATCAACGACCACGGCCCGGGTTTCGGCCTCGCCCATCACTCCCGTCTCGTTGCCGACGACGAAGGCGAGCCCGGCCCGATCCTGAATTCGGCGTGCCTCCTCGACGAGATTGTCGTCGTCGTCGCTGCTCTCGGCTTTGAAGCCCACGATCGGTAGCTCTGGATACTCCGCTCTGACGGTGTCGATCAGCTTCGGGGTTGGTTCGAGTTCCAGTGTGAGTGTCTCCTGGCCCGACCGGATCTTCTCGGAGGCGGCCTCGACAGTGTAATCCGAGATCGCCGCCGCCGAAATCAGGGCGTCCGCATCGTCGGCGTGAGCGAGCACGCCATCGAGCATCTCCTGCATACTCTCGACGTGCTCGACGGTTGCCCAGGGGAGATCCGGGCCATCGTGGACGAGGACGACCTCTGCGCCGCGGACGTAACACGAGCGGGCGACCTCCCGTCCCGTCTGTCCGGACGCCCGGTTCGAGAGCGTGCGGATCGGATCGATCGATTCCGTCGTCGCGCCGCTCGTGACGATCACCCGCTTGCCAGCCAGCGACTGCTCGGTCGTCGCGCGCGCCGCCTCGGTGACGATGGTCTCCTCGTCGGCGATTTTCGCCTTCCCTTCCTCGATCCGTGGCTCGGCAAAATTGACGCCCCAGTCTTCGAGCTGGTCGAGTGCATCGAGGACTCCGGGGTGGTCGTACATCGGTTCGTGCATCGCCGGCACGACGACGATCGGGATGTCGGCCCCCAGCGCCGTGGTGGCGGTAGTGGTCACCGGTGTATCGTCGATTGCGGCGGCCATCTTCCCGACTGTGTTCGCCGTCGCCGGCGCGACGAGGAGGAGATCCGCCCAGCCCTCCCTGCCACACAGATCGACGTGCTCGATGTTGCCGGTAATCTCGGTTACGACGGGGTTGTCTGTCGCGTATTCGAGCGCCCAGGGGTGGATAATCCCCTCGGCAGCGGGGGTCGTAATCGCCCGGACTTCGGCGCCCTGTCGACGGAGTTCGTGCGCCAACTCGACGGTCTTGACGGCCGCAATCGAGCCCGTCACACCCAGCGCGACCCTGACACCGGAAAGCATACTCGACATTCCGGGCGCGACCGTATAAAAGTCTCCGCGATCTAGTCCATCGGCTCCGCGATTCCCTCGACGTTCGAGAGCTCCAGTCCGCCGCCGATGGTCCGGTTCGGATACGGGATGTTGACTCCCTCGTCGTCGAAGCGCTCCTTGACGGCTTTGACGTACTCGCCACGGATCTTGACGAAATCAGAGCGGGCCGGATTCCCGATCCAGATGCGTGACTGCAGTCCGACCGAGGAGTCACCGAGTTCGACGACTCTGACCGAGGGTGCGGGGTCGTCGAGGATCCCGTCGTGTGTTTCGGCCTCCTCGACGATGATCTCTGTCGCTTTCTCGATATCGTCCTCGTAGCCGATCCCGAAGACGAACTTCACCCGGAGCTGGTCTTTCGCGACCGGATTCTTTACGACATCGTCAGTCAGACTCGAATTCGGGACCGTCAGCAGTTCGTTGTCGAAGGTCCGGACACGGGTCACGCGCAGGCTGATATCTTCGACGACGCCGGCGTTGTCGCCCCACTCGATCCAGTCGCCGATCCGGAACGGCTTTTCCGAGAAGATCAGGATACCGGCAGCGAAGTTCTGGATGATGTTCTGAAGTGCGAACCCGATAGCCAGCGTCGCGGCCGCGCCGACGGTGGTAATTGCCGTCAGGAAATCCCCGAACCCCGCAGTCCCGAACGCGATCGTGACCGCAGCGAACAGAATCAGGAAGTTTACCAGTTTGTTCAGTGGTTTGCGGGCGTGTGCATCCAGCCCACGTGCCTCCATGGCACGGCTGCTGAGTGGCCCCAGCGTCGCGCGTCCAACCGTGTAGATCACGAAAAATATAGCAACGAAGACGACCCCCTGTGCGATGGTGCTCGCGTAGGGCACTCCGATGTCGCCGAGTTGGTCGGCCATTGGGTCGACGAAAGCCAGTACTGAGCCGGCGATCTCACCGATCACCGCTCGATCACTGCCGTGTGGCCACGCGTTTCGACGACCGTCGCGTTGACCCGGTCTGCGAGGTCGTCCGCAAGCGTCTCGGTATCGGTTCCGCCCCGTGCAGCACGGTGGAATTTGACTTTCACGAGATCAGTCTCTTCGAGTTGTCCGTTGAGTTCCTCTGTCACCGCATCGATGCCCCGTTTCCCAACCCAGACAGTGACGTCCAGATTGTGAATCCGCTGTGGCCGCGTTTCTTCGCTCATAGTACGTAGTTATCGAGACTGGCACGTAAAAGGATAGTTACCTGCCACGGCGCGCATCCGCGACTCTCGGATCTCGCACACTCATAGTGATTGTTGCGAGTCTGTACCGCTCTAGCGACGCAAATTCTGTGTTACACGCCGTGACACGTCGATATCCGTGACTCGGTCACGAAAATAACCGCAACAATCACTATCAGGCGTCGTACGGATACCGGGCCTGTTCACCGCAATCGCAGGTGACGACGACGTGCCCGTCCTGCAATCGTACCCGGGCGTTCCTGCCCGGCCGAAGATAGACGTCACAGCTGTCGCAGGTAAACCGGACGAACTCCCGCGGGAGTGTCAGCCGGTTGCGTTCGGCGATCCGACGTGCTCGCCTGACGTACCGCCGCGCCCGATCCTCGCGACAGTCGGCACTCGCCTCGCGTGCGAGGTCGTGGAGGCGGTCGATACGCTCGGCTGCGATACTCACACCACCACAGAGGATCGACGGCTACGAATAGCTTGCTCTTCCGGTCCGGCGAAACCCCCATAGGACAGCGACTCGAAGCCGGTGCTGTGAGCGAACAGTATCGGACAGTGGACGGTCGTGGTCGCGCGGCCTTCGAGATCAGCGGCTCCGAGTTCGTCGGCCACGTCCAGCAGGCCGAGACCATCGAGGCTGCAGAGAACTTTATCGAGGATATATCGGCGGAGTACGACGATGCGACGCACAACGTCCCGGCCTACCGTGTCCGGGCCGAACCGCTCCGGGAGTGGGCCAGCGACGCCGACGAACCCAGCGGCAGTGCGGGCAAACCGGCACTCAACGTCCTCCAGCAGGAAGCCCTCGAAAACGTGGTCGTCGTCGTGACACGGTACTACGGTGGCACCAAACTCGGTGTCGGGGGGCTGGCTCGCGCGTACGCCCGTGGTGTCAAAGACGCCATCGACGACGCTGGCATCGTCGAACAACGACCACACGAAGCGTTCGAGATTACTGTCGAGTACGACGACTCGGGTACCGTCCGGGGGATTCTGGAAAGCTCCGAGGCGACCTTCGAGGCCAGCTACGAGGCAGACGTGGCGTTTGCCGTCCGGGTACCGGTAACCGAAGGGAGTGAGTTGCGCGACCGGATCCGGAGCGCGACGAGCGGTCGGGCAGAGTTCGACCTGTGACTGCTTTTCGGGGTCGCAAATCACTCAGTCGTCCCGAACGCCCGGTCTCCGGCGTCGCCGAGACCGGGGACGATGTAGCCGTCGTCGTCGAGGTGGTCGTCGACGCTGACGGTCACGAGTTTTGCAGCCGGGAACTCCGAGTCGATCCGGGCCAGCCCGGCAGGCGCGCTCACAGCAGAGAGGACGATCACTTGCTTCGGCTCCGGGTTGTCGGCGAGCAACTCCGCAAGTACTGCCGACAGCGTGCTACCCGTTGCGAGCATCGGGTCGGCGACGATCACGGTATCTTCCGGTCGGATCTCCGGGAGTTTGACGTACTGCACCGAGATCGGGAACTCCCCCTCTTCGTTCATACCAGCCGATTCGTCGCGGCTCGCGGAGATCACGGCCTGCCGTGCCGCGGGAAAGGCCTTCAGCAGTCCCTCGACGAAGGGTGTCGCCGCCCGGAGAACGTTGACGATGACGACATCGTCGAGGCCAGTGAGCCGGTCGCCGGTCGTCGATGTGAGTGGCGTCTGGACCTCTGTCGGGGCAGATTCCAGCCACTCGTCGATTATCTCGTAGCCACAGAGGCGGCCGAGTTTGACCAGTCCTTTCCGGAAGGCGACCTGTTCGGTGTCGACACTCCGGAGGTCAGTCAGTGTATGCTGTGCGAGCGCGTGGGTGACAACGGACGTCTGCTCGCGCTGTTCGATCGACATATCTCCTGTTCGGGGCAGATGGCTCATTATACTGCCGGAGACTCCCTCCTGAAAAGGCGCAGACGCTCAGCTCTCGGCTCGATCCGCGAGTTCCAGATAGGGACCGAACTGGTCTCCGAGAGCACACAGTGTGAGTGTCTCTCGGTCCGGATCGTACTCGACGACGCCGGCTTCGACCAGCGGCGGAATGTGGACGTGTACGAGGCTGGTACAGATGCGCTCGAAATGCTCGCGCGTGTGCTCGCCCTCATGGAGCGCGAGGTGGTCGGCGAGGTCCTCGACGTCGACAGCGCCGACGGACTGCGAGAGATACCTCAGTGCGCACAGCCGGCGTTCACTCGACAGCAGTCTAAAAATCGTCGTCACCGGGAGTGACTGTTCGGTCCGACTCGGACGACCTGGTGTGTCTGTAGATGGCATTGGTTTCTCGATACTGTGCTAACTGGTCAGGGGCCACCCTGGCTCTATTTTAGCAGAGTATTGGTTACTGGTAGGACAATACTATATTAAGTGTTGTCCCTACGTGCTCTCGGTTACTCTCGTTTGCTATCTTGATACAGCAAGAGAATCCCGCTGCTTACGTCGGGTGTGAGTCGGGTAAGCATCGGTATTTTTTCAACAAAGCATGGGTAGCTAGATCTAACCAAGGTGGTACGTCCGCCCCTATGTCGGGACAATCGGACACTCTTGGGATCCCAACCCGACTCTCAGAACGTATCCGTTGTGGGAGAGGTGAAGATACCGACGCAAAACAACCAGATACCTTCGAATCCCCCGCGGGATATGAGTAACAGAGGCGTGGCACTCCCAGTAGTCTCGATCTACAAACCCCAGGTTCCCAAACCAGCGGCGCGGTGCCGTGGGAAGCCCCGTCGTTTACGTGGGGGAGGATGTCACACTGCTGGTGAGCTATTCGATCAGATATTCGACGTCGAAAATACGCCAGTTTTGTACAGCCACCAGTACTACTCGTCGAGAAACGTCGTCTTACCCGGAACCGTTCCGTCGTCGACCCGTTCGATTTCGATCTGCCACTCGGGGACGAGCGACGACTCCGATGTCACCTTCCACGTTCCACAGACCTCTGCGCCGCCAGCAAACGACTCCAGAACGAGTGTTTGCAGGGCCGTTTCGAACTCACCTGTGCTCTCTGCCGCCTCGGATTCAGTCTCCATGATCTCTTTAGTGCCGACGCCGCCTCTGTGTGACATCGACGTTTGTACCCTATATAGGCTGTCAGAGTATTTCAACGCTCGCTGGGCCGCTCTCCCCGGTATAATCCTATGCTATACATCACATCTCTCACATGAATCAGACACGCAGTGAAGCAGTTATCGGGACGGTCGCGACAGCAGAGGGTGTCGATCCCTCTCAACTGTTGACACCGCTTTACACTTTCGTCGATCCGGACGCGCTCGACTCCCTGTTTCGGACTGGGGGTGGATCCGTCCAGTTCAGCTATTGTGGATACTGGATCACCGTCGACGCCTCCGGAACAGTCGGATACGAACCGGTCGAGTGAGTGATCCGCCCGGGCCAGTCTCCAGTAGCTTTATGAGTCGCTGTCTGAGATGACAACTATGGCCGATACGGAGAACGTTATACTCGCCTTCTTTACTGCACTCGGTCTGGGCCTCTATGCCGTGCTCGCTGTGTTTACTGATCTGGAGTTGCTACGCATCTTCGCTGTCGTGTTCATCGTCGGATTCGTCATGCCGCAGTTGCTCGTCCGACTCATTCGGTCCAACTCCGTTCGGTGAGCTCGCTGTCCGGAAAGACGGGCCAGATGTCTCGCGGGATTGATGCGACCCGCCCACTTACACCAGCCATGATCGAACCGGATCTCTCCGGGCAGACTGCTCTCGTGACGGGTAGCGCGCGCGGGATCGGACGGGAACTACTGCTGTCGATGGCCGAACTCGGTGCGGACGTGGCCGTTCACTACCGGAGCAGTGACGAGGCTGCTGTCGAGGTTGCAGAGCGCGCCCGCGACCACGACGTCTCTGCGACGACCGTGCAGGCGGACGTCACCGATCCGGACGATGTCGACGACCTGTTCGACGAAATCGAGTCCGAACTCGGAGACGTCGATATCCTCGTCAACAACGTCGGGGCCTTCGCGCCACAGCACTGGGCGGAGATACCCCACGAGACCTGGGAGACCGTCATCGAGACGAACGTCTACGGCACCTACCTCTGTTCGAAGCGTGCCCTGCCCGGAATGCGCAGCCGGGAGTACGGGCGGATCGTCAACGTCGGCTACGCATCCAGCGACAAGGGACTGGTCAGCCCGAAGAACTTCCCGTACTTCCTGGCGAAAGCCGGCGTCTTGCAGTTTACCCGGATGCTCGCGGCGGACACCCAGGACGACGGTGTTACTGTCAACGCGATCTCGCCGTACACAGTCGAAAACTCCGACGAGTTCCCCGACGAACTCCCCCGTGGTCGCCCCGCCTCCTTCGCGGATATGTCGCAAGCGATGCTCTTTTTCCTCGAAGAGGGAAGCGACTACATCAGCGGCCAGAACGTCGAGGTTAGCGGTGGATGGCTCCCCGAGAACGTGTGATACTGTTTGTTGCGGTAATTTTCGTGACCACGTCACAAATATCGGTGTTTGACGCCGTATAACCGATCGTTTGTTGCATCATGGCTGTAAAGACTCGCAACAAACACTATGAGTTGATACTGCTGGCTATAGATTCGCGAAAATATTCGACCACCGTGAGAACGAGTGCTCACGAGGATCCCCGCACGTTGTTCGGCTCACCCCACGGGGGTCGAAATTCGTCAGTTTCGGACAGCCACCAGTACGAGAGGCTCTGATCCGGCACAATGAGCCTTCTCGGAGCACGACCCTCGGTCTCTCGTCCGGATCCGTTTATCCTGGTTGTCTGTTCGATCGAACAATGTTGGTTCCCTAACACTGTCACGAGAGGAAACCCCAGATACATATAGCTAGCCGGATAGTATACTGCAGTATGCCAAACTACCCGACCCACGCTCGGTGGGGTCAGATCGGTGCGGCCGCGATGGGTGTCGTCGTCGCTGTGACAGTGTACGGACTCTTCTTTGCACCCATCCTTGCCTTTCTCTCGGGCATCGCGGCGGCAGCGACGACGTTTACTGGCGCGATCTATCCCGATATCGACCACCACAAATCGATCCCGCGGCGGAAAGCCGTCCGGGCCTTCCGGCTGCTCGTCGTGCTCGGAATCGCAGCGCTTGCTGGACTCGGCTGGCCGGCACTCGTTCCGGCCGTCGAGTCTGCCAGTACCGAGTTCGGTGTCGATCTCCCCGTCCCACCGGAAGCCGCTGCCGGTGGCCTCGTTGCGCTCGTCACTATCGGTGCTGCCGGTCTCGTCGACCCGGTGATTGGCCTCGTCACAGATCGTCACCGCGGGTGGACTCACAGCGTCCCGATCAACGCAGTCCTGATCGCCGTCGTCCTCGGCGGTGTCTGGCTGTTGACCAGTGGTCTCGGTCAGGCCCGTCAGATAACTGCGGTGATCGTGGTCGGCACCTTCTTCGTCGGGACACTGATCCATCTCGGATTGGATGGGGAGATCCGCTGACTCCGCCCGGTGAATAATCCGGCCTCTATTGGACGATCATCATACTCTTCTGGAGTATTATTTCATGTATTAGTTCCTATTACGTATAATTAGTTACGTTTACCCAAACAAATTTATCTAACGCTACAGAATAGTTCAGTAATGTTGGAGCAAACTTGCCGCACCCGTTTCTCGTGTCGAACCGGTGTGAGGCCGACTCGACCGATTGCGGGAAGTGATACCAGATGAACGATCAGTCACTGATCTCTCGGGCAAACCTGCTCGCACAGATGGCGTCGAACCGGACCGTAACGACCGACGTCCTCGCGGACCAGGAACGACAGTTCGTGGAGTCACGACTCGTCGGGCCGCCACCGGTCGAACGCCTCGACAAGAGTGAGGCTCCCGCCTTCGTGTTCACCAACCAGAAGCGTGGCATCGGTCTCGGAAGCAAACGCAACACGACAGCGCCCGACAGTGACCGGGGGACGGTGGTCGTGGTGACGGGGCGTCGTATCCTCTGTCTCGTCGGGACCGAACCCGACGACGAGGTCGTCGAGATTCCGATCGAGTCGATCGCCGCCGCCACCGCTCACACGGGACTGCTCGCAAACCGACTGGAGATACGGACCCCACGGAAAGCCTATCACATCTGGACTGACCGGAATACAGACGACGTTCTGGCGGCAGCGGCCGAATTCATCGCGGATCGGATGTTCGACGATCCCGAAGAACTAGCCAGACGGGACGGCGCGAACCGGATCACCTACCGCGGCCAGTCGATCGATCAGACGCCCGACAACACACCCTCTCAGGCCACCCCGGCTGACGACCCGGGAGGAGACCCCTCCTCGGTGGACGGGGACTGATCCTGTCGTCCGCTACGCGTCCCAGTACTCCGGTTCGTTGCCCTCGCGCCACTTGATCGAACAGCCCCGCGACGGTCTGAACTCGTCGTCGACTGTGTTGCCCGCGAGCAGATCCTCTATATGCCCCTTCATTTCGCGTGTCGATGGCTCGTCGTCGGGATTTAGCGCATCGTCCAGTCGGCCGTGGTAGACCAGTTCGAACGACCCGTCTTCGTTCGCGAACAGAAACGGATCCGGGGTGCACACCGCGCCGTAGGCGGCCGCCACCGCCTGGGTGTCGTCACGGAGGTACGCGTCCCACTGGATCGTCCCATCCTCGACCCGTTCGACCATCGTCTCGAAATCGTCCTCGGGGTACTCCTCCTCGTCGTTGGAGTTGATTCCGACGACGGCAACGTCGTCGAACTCCTCGGCGAGACGGTTCAGCTCCTCGAATTTCGCCTTCGCGTACGGACAGTGGTTGCAGGTGAAGACGAGTAGCAACGCCTCTCTGTCCGTGAACTCGGACAGTGTGTGTGTCTCCCCATCCGTCCCCTCGAGTTCGAACGCCGGTGCCTCGTCTCCTCGTGTGAGTACGTCCTTCGAGTCGAGTGCGACCATACCGAACTGTTGTGTCGGGAGCGCCTTACTCATTCTGCCGTCGGCAATTCCAGGCTTCCTGAAGTAAAATAAAGTATATAATAATTATATATTGCTATTCTATGTATTTCAAAGGTATTACTTTCTACTGTATGGTCTATTTTTACAATGTATACCTGTCTAAAGATGGACTTCTTTACTGAAGGCTGGGGACCACATAGTATTAAGTAATTGGTACTCGACGGGGTTAGCCGAGGGGGGCCGTAACAGGTCCCCAGTCTCTCAATAGGAGTTGATTACAATGGCAGACAATACATACGTTGGCGCTATCGATCAAGGTACGACAGGAACGCGGTTTATGGTTTTCGACCATAGTGGGAACGACGTTGCGAACGCCTACAAAAAACACGAACAGATCTATCCGGAGCCCGGCTGGGTGGAACACGACGCAATGGAGATCTGGGAGAACACGAAAGAAGTCGTCACGGAAGGGCTGGCCGATGCCGGCATCGACGCCTCGCAACTCGAGGCACTCGGCATCACGAACCAGCGTGAGACGACGATCGTGTGGGATGCCGAGACTGGCAAACCCGTTCACAACGCACTCGTCTGGCAGGACCGCCGAACCACGGACCGAGTAGAAGAGATTCAGGAAGAGGACAAAGTCGAGTGGATCCGTGAGAAGACGGGTCTCGAATGTGACGCCTACTTCTCGGCGACGAAGACCGAGTGGATTCTCGACAACGCCGATCCGATCAAACAGCAGCGCGCACGACCGAAGGACATCCGAGAGCGCGCCGAAGCCGGCGAGTTGATGATGGGGACGATCGACACGTGGCTGATCTACAACCTCACCGGGAACCACATCACGGACGTCTCGAACGCATCGCGGACGATGCTGTACAACATCGAAGACCTCGAATGGGACGACGAACTCCTAGAAGAGTTCAACGTGCCAAAGTCGATGGTTCCGGAAGTACGTCCATCCTCTGACGAGGAGACCTACGGGACGACGGACGCAGACGGCTTCCTCGGCGAAGAGGTGCCGGTCGCAGGTGCGCTGGGTGACCAGCAGGCGGCGCTGTTCGGCCAGACCTGTTTCGACGAGGGGGACGCGAAGAACACCTACGGGACCGGTTCGTTCTACCTGATGAACACCGGCAACGAAGCTGTTACCTCCGACCACGGACTGCTGACGACCATCGGCTTCCAGCGCTCGGGCGGTGACGTCCAGTACGCACTCGAAGGTGCAATCTTCATCACTGGTGCCGCGATCGAGTGGCTGGAAGATATGGAACTGATCGACGACGCCGCAGAGACGGCGAGTCTCGCCCGCTCCGTCGATTCGACGGACGGCGTCTATCTGGTGCCGGCCTTCACGGGCCTCGGTGCCCCGCACTGGGATGGACGCGCACGCGGGACAATTGTTGGGATGACCCGCGGGACGCGCAGAGAGCACATCGTGCGAGCGACGCTCGAATCGATCGCCTACCAGACACGCGACGTCGCCGAAGCGATGGAGGCCGACTCCGGCGTAGACACGACGAGTCTGCGCGTCGACGGTGGGGCAGTGAAGAACAACTTCCTCTGTCAGCTCCAGGCTGACGTCATCCAGACGGAGATCGTTCGCCCAGTTGTCGACGAGACGACGGCGCTCGGCTCTGCGTATGCAGCCGGTCTCGCCGTCGGTTACTGGGACGATCTGGACAGCCTGCGCGAGAACTGGCAGGTCGACAAAGCGTTCGACGTCGAGATCGACCAGGCCGAAGCAGACGAGATGTACAGTCGCTGGGACGACGCCGTCGAGCGCTCGCTCGACTGGGCCACCGAAGAGTAAGTCGTAATCCGTTCACCTTCCTTGTTTTTTCTCGCATATCATAGCAACGTTTTTACTCGTCCTCAAACGCTTTCTGGTATGAGCAGTCACGACGAAATCGTCGAACTACTCCGTGAGAACGCCAGGTACAGCGTCGAGGATATCGCCCGACAGACTGGCAGTGATCGTGAGACTGTCGGAGCCGCCATCGACGAACTCGAAGCTGATGGCGTCATCAGGGGGTACAAAGCAGTCGTCGACCGCGAACAACTGGACGACGAGCGTGTCCGTGCAGTCGTGGAACTGAACATCACGCTCGACCGCGAGACGAGCTACGACGACGTCGCACGGCGCATCGCGAAGTTCCCGAAGGTCGACTCGCTGCATCTGGTCAGCGGCGATTTCGACTTCATGATGGAAGCCGAGGGCGATTCGATGCGCGAGCTGTCGAATTTCATCAGCAACAAGGTCGCACCTGTCCCGGAGATCACCCAGACTGTGACTCACTACGTCATGACGACCTACAAAGAGCAGGGCATCGAGTTCGGTGACGGCGACGACGACGACCGGCTCTCCGTCTCACCATGAAACCCGCAGAGAGAGTCGAGCGGGTCGGCCCCTCCGGAATCCGGAAGTTCTTCGAACTCGCCGAGGAGATGGACGATATCATCTCGCTGGGGGTCGGGGAGCCGGATTTCTCCGCACCGTGGGCTGCACGGGAGGCCGCCATCGCCTCGCTCGAACAGGGAAAGACCTCCTACACTGCCAACCGCGGCCGGCGGGAACTCCGTGAGGAGATCGCGACCGCCATGCGGAGCCGGTACGACCTCGACTACGACGTCGACGAGGAGATCCTGGTCACGACGGGCGCGAGCGAGGGACTCGATCTGGCCTTCCGGGCGCTGGTCGATCCCGGCGACACCGTCGCGGTCGCTCAGCCGTGTTACATCTCCTACGAGCCGGGCGTCATCTTCGCGGACGGTGAGGTCTGCTCCGTCTCGACGCGCCGTGAAGACGAGTTCAAACTCACCTACGATCTCCTCCGGGAGGAGGGTGCGGCCGACGCGGAGATGCTGGTCTACTGTTACCCGAACAACCCGACCGGTGCGACGATGACCGGCGAGGAACTCGAAGAGGTCGCAGAGTTCGCCCGCGAACACGATCTGACCGTCCTCTCCGACGAGATCTACGCGGGGTTGAGCTACGAGCACGACCACACCTCCATCGCGACACTGCCGGGCATGCGCGAGCGAACGATCGTATTCAACGGCTTCTCGAAGGAGTACGCGATGACGGGGCTCCGACTCGGCTACGCGCTCGGCCCGCCGGAAGCGATCACAGCGATGAACCGCATCCACCAGTACACGATGCTCTCTGCGCCGACGACAGCACAGTACGCGGCGATCGAGGCGCTGCGATCCTGTGACGACGCCGTCGAGGAGATGCACAAAAAGTACAACCGCCGCCGACAGCTCGTCCTCTCGCGGTTCGACGAGATGGGGATCGACTGTTTCCGTGCAAAAGGCGCATTCTACGCGTTCCCGGCCTGCCCGTGGGACGATGCTGACGAGTTCGCCGAAGCCCTGCTCGAAGAGACCGGCGTCGCCGTCGTTCCCGGGACTGCCTTTGGCGACGGCGGGTCCGACCACCTTCGTGTCTCGTATGCGACAGGTATCGCCGATCTGAAGGAGGCACTCGACCGGATCGAACGGTTTATTCAGTGATTACTGTGTGTATCGGGGATTGACGAGGCTACTCACGGCCACCTGTGCATTATTAGGAACGTTCTAACGCGAGAAAGTCGCTCCCGCTCCCACTCGAATATCTTTCCGTTAAGACACAATTACTCCGACAGTACCATTTTCCCCGCAAAGTTTTTCTGTTCGTTGACGGTAAGGAGTCTGTAATGGCAATTGAAAACACAGGGGACTCCGATACGGATTCTGGTTCGGGGGCCATCCGCTTTGACGAAAGCGTCACAGTCGGGGAGTACTCCTGGAGTGATTTTCGCCGGGACGAACACGACGGTGGGCGGTTCGATCGAAGTCAGTATCTCGGGTTCAACCCCAGAGATACGGAACGGTATCTGCAGGCGGGTGCAAGTGCCGCGAAAACGCTCGACGAGATCGTCGAGGAGTACCGCGACCCGGAGAGTCGGGGCGTCGTTCGGGGGGGGTACACCTGGGAACATTTCAAACAGGAGTACTACTACGACAGCAACGGTGAGCCACCGCGGAGCAACGGGGAACGGGTTCCGTTTCAGCCCGAGGAGTATCTGGGCTTCGACCCGGCCGAGACCGAAACGCGACTCAGCGAGGCCGGAACTGCCGCATCGACACTCTCGAACATCGTCGACGACAGAACGGTCACGGCCAGCGAGGACCTCGACGAGGACGAATTCTTTTCGAACCGCGACGGAACGACGACGGTCGCAAACCGGTACGATCTCGAAAAGGCCGTCCCCCTGGAGAAAAAGAGCCACTTCGTCGAACAGAACCGCTACTGGGTGAACAAACCGTACGCGTTCGTCATTATTTTCAAGTCACAGAAAGAAAACGAGATCAAGTACTACGTTATCGAACCCCATCTCAACGAGATCGAAGCCGAACTCCTCGATTTTCTCTCCCAGAAGCTCAAGACGGCGATCAAATACTCCGAGGACGAGGTCATCGCACAGGGCGACGAAGCGAACCGCGCGGGTGTGATCGAACGGGAAGCAGAACGACTGTTGCAGCGGTACGATCTCTACAAGGGCAAAACGCGAGCAGAACGCAGACCCGTCGCGGCACCCGAGGAGAACGGTGCGGACGAGCCAGAACCACTCGAGAGTGGCGAGCCTGTCGTCGACGCAGAGAGCACCGATCTGGCGACTGTCGACGAGACCGACGAGTCCAGCGGCGGATTTCTCGACTCCCTCAAGGGCGTGTTCAGCAACGGCGGCTCCGAACAGAGTGATGCGAGCGAGGTCGACTTCACGCCGACGGTCGGCGAACTCAACGGGATCAAGGTCCGTCCGGAGCCGATCCTCATCGCGGAGGACGCCGATACTCTAAACGAGTACCAGGTCGAGAAGATTCTCTATGTTCTGAAACGCGATTTCATCGGCTACGCCAACATCGACCCGATCAAACACGACATCAACGTCGAGGATATCTCCTGTGACGGCTACAACAGCCGTGTGTTCGCCTACCACACCGACTACGAGCAGATCATCACGAACATCGAACACGGGAAAGAGGAACTCGACGATTTCGTCGTCAAACTGGCCCAGCGATCCGGCAAGGGCATCTCGAAACGCCAGCCACAGGTCGACGCGACGCTGCCGGACGGTTCGCGTGCCCAGCTCACACTCGGTGCGGAGGTCTCCGATCACGGGACCAACTACACCATCCGTCAGTTCAAAGACGTCCCGTTCACGCCGGTGGACCTGATCAACTGGAACACGTTCAACCTCGACGAGATGGCTTTCCTGTGGCTCTGTATCGAAAATCACAAATCGTTGATCTTCGCCGGCGGTACTGCATCGGGGAAGACGACGAGCCTGAACGCAGTCTCGCTTTTTATCCCCTCCAGTGCGAAGATCGTCTCAATCGAGGACACCCGCGAGGTCGAACTCCCACAGCGTAACTGGGTCGCGAGCGTCACACGTCCCTCCTTCGGTGAGGACGACACCGGTGACGTCGATGAGTTCGACCTGCTCGAAGCCGCACTGCGGCAACGACCTGACTACATCGTGATGGGAGAGATCCGTGGTGAGGAAGGGCGGACAGCCTTCCAGGTCATGTCCACGGGGCACACCACCTACACCACGTTCCACGCCGACTCGGTCGGCGAGGTCATCAAGCGGTTCACGACCGATCCGATCAACGTCTCGAAGACGCTGTTTACCGCACTGGATCTCGTTTCGATCCAGACACAGACACGCGTCGACGGCCAGAAGGTCCGCCGAAACAAGGTGCTGACCGAGATCAACGAGTACTCGCCGGAGAACGACGAGATCAACGTCCGGGACGTCTACGAGTGGCGTGCCGAGACGGACAACTACATCCAGATGGGGTCGTCGAACACGCTCGAAGAGATCAAATTCGACCGTGGCTGGAGCGAGGACCGGCTCAACGAGGAGCTGTTCAAACGGAAGACCGTTCTGGCATACCTCATCCAGAACGGCCTCAACACGTACACCGAGGTCGCCGCGACCCTCCAGGCGTTTATCAACGATCCGGAGACGATTCTGGCGATCATCTCCCGGGACAAGCTCGCACGCTCGCTTGAGGATCTGCGTGAGATGGAGTCCGTCAAGATCGATGTCGATCCGGCCAAAGAGGAACTCGTTCCCCGTCCGGAGGCGACCGGGGAGATGCTGACCGAAACCAACGAGATACTCTCGAAAGCCGAACCGCTGCTCGAACGGTACCGGAACATGGAGACCGGTGATCTGATCGAGGCACTCGAAGGGCGAAACGACACGGACAGGGGCCAGTCGGAGATGTCCGACGACGACGAGATCGACTTCGGACAGTTCGTTCCGAAAGCAGGGTCGGAGGCTGAAGAAGAATGAGTCTCGACACCCAGAGCGACGAGGTGCCACATCAGGAGCGTGGCGAAGACTCGCTCGGCGGCCGATTTTACCCCCTCTACCGGCGACTGTTCAGTGACCACAGCGGCTTCGTCAAAAGCGTCGAGCGCAAACTCGCACAGGCCCGGATGTCCGACAACGTCGAGTTGTTCATCTCGCGGGCACTCGCAGTCGGGCTCATCGCGGGGCTGGGGCTCTGGGTGCTCGGTATGTTGGTCGGCTGGCTCTTTCTCCAGATCGTCGGCTGGGGTGGACTCGTCCCCGTTCCGGAGTACGTCTCCCAGATCCTCGATATCATCCGAGTCCCGGCAATTATCACCATCTCCGGTCTGTTATTCGGAACGATCGGATTTTTGATCGGCTTCGGCTCGTTGATCGCCGTCCCCTACTTCCGGTCCAGTGGCCGCGAACGGGAGATCAACACACTGCTCGCTGACTCGGTATCTTTTATGTACGCCCTGTCGGTGGGTGGGATGAACCAGCTGGAGATCCTGCGTGCGATGGCGAAAGCCGACGACACCTACGGTGAGGTCTCCAAGGAGTTCCAGTCGATCGTCCTGGAGACGGAGTATTTCGATACGGACTACCGAACTGCCGTCCAGAATCAGGCACTCGAAACCCCCAGTGACGAACTCGCACAGTTCCTGACGGATATGCTCTCGATCATCGACTCCGGGGGTGACATGACCAGCTTCCTGGAAGACCAGAAGGACAAACAGCTCCGGACGGCCCAGCAGGAACAACAGAAACAGCTCGATACCCTCGAACTGTTCGGCGAGATGTTCATGACGCTGTCGCTGTTCCCACTCTTACTGATCATTATTCTCGTCATCATGGGGTTGATGGGCGACGGACTCGACCGGTTCATGCTCAACGGGACGGTGTACGGGCTGATCCCGTTGATCGGGGCCGGCTTCCTCGTGCTCGTCTCGACTGTCACACAGGACGAGATCGGTGACGGCTATCTCCGCCCGGACGCCGGTGAGGATTTCACCGTCGAGGAGGGGATCGGCGTCTTCAACCCCGGACTCGTCGAGAAGTACACCGGCGACAAGCAGGTCTTCGACCAGATCAAGCGTCGCGAAGGGACCCACGAACTGATGAGTATCCTCCGTGCCCCCCACCGTTTCTTCCGGGACCATCCGAAACTGGTCTTGCTGGTCACGCTGCCGCTGACAGCACTCATTTACATCGGGCTGGTCGTCGCTGGCAACGTCCCGACGGACATCGAAGGCATCCAGGACCGACCGGTCTGGGGGACCTTCGTCTGGATGTACATCCCGATCTACGTGAACATGCTCCCGCTCGCTGTCTTCCACGAGTGGAACGTCCTCTCCCGGAAGGCAGTGGTCGGTGATCTCTCCGAGAATCTCCGAAAACTCGCGAGTGCGAACGATACGGGGCTGACGCTGCTGGAGTCGATCAAGAACGTCTCCGAAACCTCCTCGGGGAAACTGTCGACGGAGTTCGAGACGATGCACGCGAAAGTCAACTACGGGACCAGCCTGAAAGACGCGTTACGGGAGTTCAACAACAAGTACCATCTCCCACGCCTCTCGCGGACGATCAAACTGATCAGTGAGGCGCAGGAGGCGTCGAGTCAGATCCAGGACGTGCTCTCGACGGCCGCGGTCGCCTCCGAGAACCAGGACCAGATCGCCCGCGAGCGGAAGGCACGGACCCGGATGCAGATGGTGATTATCATCATGACCTTCCTGACGCTACTCGCTGTGATGGGGCTGCTGAAAGTGCAGTTCCTGGATACGATGGCCGCGCTCGGCAGCGCTGGCTCGGAAAGCGGCAGCGACGCCGCGTCCGGACAGTTCGGTGCCGATATCGATACTGGCTATCTCTCGATGGTCTTCTTCCACGCGGTGACTATTCAGGCGATCGTCTCCTCCTTTATCGCGGGCTACATCCGGAGTGTCGATCTGATGGCCGGTCTGAAATATGCCGTTGTGCTCGCTACGATCACGCTCATCGTCTGGACTGTCGTCGAGCAGATATCCAGCGCCGGCGAGGGCGAGGAAGCTGCTGCCCTCCTCTTTGCGATCGGGTCGACGGGGTGGTCGATCTGGGGTCCCTCCGTTCGGCGCGAAACTGAATCGTCTCCTCCTGACAAGCTATGAACACACGTGGCCAGACTGCCTACGATTATCTCCTCGGTGTTGTCCTGTTACTCGTGACAATTATCGCGGTCCTCGCGTTGTTCCCCCAGCTGTTCGGTCCGTTCGTCGATCCAGTGTCGACAGACCAGCAGAAGATGGCCGACAGCCTCTCCGCGGAACTGATCGAGACCAACAGTACGCTCGACAACGAGCGAACGCTCGATCTGAATACGCTCGACGACGCCTACGTCACCCAGCTCAAAAACCGGACTGGGGTCCCCGAGATACGGAACGTGAATATCACCGTCCAGGACGGGCCGGGTGACGTTATTGGACAGGGCGGCGACCGACGGTATGGGGTCGATCCCGCCGCGACGACCGTTCGACAGATACGGCTGGCCGAGGCCGGCGACTGCCGGGACGGCTGTCAACTCGTCGTGAGGGTGTGGTAAGATGCGCGAGATGCAACACAACCGAGGCCAGGCCTACGCACTCGAAGGGATCATCGGTGCGGTGATCGTCGTCTCGGCGCTCCTCCTCGGGCTCCAGGCTGTCGATATCGCTCCGTGGACGGCGGGCGACGAGCGCGCAACCGAGGATATTCGCACCCAGATGGGCGATACGCTCGACGGGGCCCAGGACAGCGATGCACTCCGGACTGTCGCCACCTGTCTGGCCTCGGACGACGAACCACATCCAAACGTCGCCGCGGCGGAGGGGGTCACCACGGAGTTCGGGGATATCCTGGCGAACACCACTGCGGAGAGTTTCAACTACCAGATCTATCTCGATTACAACACGAGCAGTGGGATCCAGACGGTCGGTATCGATACCGGCTCCCCGCTTCCGAACCAGCCGACAGCGACGGTCTCACGTGAGGTTGCGCTGTACGATTCCGACATCGTCCGTGAGAATCCGAGCTGCGTGCCACGGATCGGTGCTGACGGTGAGCCGCTCACCCTCGAAGACGAGTCGGGTGATATCTACCTCGAAGATCAGGATCCGGACAGTGAACTGTTTGCCGTCGTCAGAATCCGGGTGACTGCATGGTGACCGCGAGCCACGGCGACCGCGGGCAGTTGCTGCTCGTCGCTGCGATCGTCGTCGCGACGACCGTCCTCGGTGCGGTCGTCCTGCTGAACACCGTCCACTCCTCGCCGGATCTGAGCGCACAGACGGACGCACAGAGTGTTACCAATACAGAGCGGACGATCCCACAGATCGAGCACGACCTCCGTGGACTGTTCATGGCGAGTAGCCTGGAAAACGGCACACGGCTCCCGTACGTGGACCGATCCGGTTCGTTCGACGCTGCTGTCGATGCCTACAGCGGGGAGTACACACGACTCATCTCGACGGACCAATCCGCAGTCGTGGCAGTCGAGCACAACGCGTCCGAAAGCATCGACGGTGCTGTGGCGTACGCGAACCAGAGTTCGGCGGACTTCGTGGATAGCGGAAACGAGTTCGTGGTGACGGATGCCGAGGAACTGCCACGGCTCCGGATTCGTCTCGACGACGTGACCGACGATCTGCGAGTGCGAATCAATAGCTCAGATCCCCTGGGTACCACTGGCGACGATATCGAGTTCGAGGTCAGTGATAGCGGTGGTCTCACGGGCGATATCCAGTGTTCCGGTGCCGACGATGCGCCGGTCGAGATCGATCTCGTCCACGGTGCCGGCGAGGTGACCAGCGACGACGCCTACTGTACCGTCGCGGTCGACGAGAGCGACTGGAATCTCGACGAGTACAACGTCAAATTCGAATACGGGACAGACACGAACGGGACCTACGCGGTTTCAGGGGAAGAGGGTGGACCCGACCCGATCGACTGTGTCGACCCCTGTGAAACTGGCATCGTCAACCCGGTGTTCGATCTCACCTACCAGGATCCGAACGCAGCCTACAGTTCGACGTTTACACTCTACGCGAGGGATGTCTGATGAAACGGAACAGCCACAATCTCGACGACGATACCCGGGCAGTCTCGATTGCGATCACACACGCGCTGACGGTCGCGATTACGACGGTTCTCGTCTCCGGACTGTTGATCTCCTCGGGAACCCTACTGGAGTCCCAGGAAGAACGCGTCGGCGACGATCAACTCTCCGAGATCGGTAGTGACGTCGTCTCCTACATTAACGAGTTCGATCGCCTCAACGGGACCGGCACCGAGGTCACTGCGACAGTGACACCGAACTACCCGGATCGGATCGTCGGCACCTACGTGTACAATATCGAACTGTACGACGATGGGACCGTCGAGGTCCGATCGAACCGGCTCGGCCAGTCCGCGGCGTTCGAGATCGACACTGACACCAACATCGAGGGCGGCACCGTCGCCAGCGGCAATATCGAAATAAACCTGTGTAAGAATCCACAGCGGATCACACTCGGAGGCTGTAACTGATGAGTAGACACCGACACGGGTGTGGACGAGCCGTCTCAGATGTCGTCGGATTCGTACTGATCTTTTCGATCATCATCACGGGTGTCGGCGTCGTCTCCGTGACCGGATTCGATGCGCTGTCGGAGTTTACGAACGAACAGCAAGTCGAGAACAGCGAGCGGGGGATGGCGTCGGCCGCCGCGACGCTGGATAAACTCCACCGCAACGGCGACACCTATCGGCAGTTCGATCTCTCACTCGGCGCCGGGACCCTCTGGCTCAACGAGACCGAGATCGATCTCGGCGGCGATATCGATACCAGTACGTTACCCGACAACGGGAATCTCAAGGTCAACGCACTCGAACACCGGTTCGATCTCTCCTCGGGTGAGGTGACCATCGCCTACGAAGCTGGCGGGCTGTTCCGGACACAGAGTGCAACGCCGCGGTACGATCCGACGATCCAGTGTGCGGCCGGTCCCGACGGTGATACCACGATCGTCTCGCTGGTCAACCTGACTGCCTCGGACCGGATCGACCGGTCGGGATCGTACGACAGCGAGATCGCCATCAGTCCGACCTCGATTCCAAACGAGACACCGGTCGGTGCTGACAACCAGTTCGTTAGCTTCCGGGCAGCACTGATCGATCAGGATCGGATCGTCGACACCGATTTCGACGCCGGTGACGAGATCACGATCGACGTCTCCCAGTCTGCCTACCCCGGCCAGTGGGACCGCTACCTCGAAGCGAACGGCTGGACCGACAACGGTGGCGGCGAGTACGCCTGCGGTGGCGACTCTGTACTGGTTCGTGTCTCGACGATCCAGCTCTCACTGCTCGAACGGACGACCACCTGACACGCCGTTTTTTGGCCGTGTCCTGTTCGTTGGCAGTGAATACGAGGACTGGATTTCTAATCTCAGTAGTTGAAATAGATAAACGCAAGACGCAAGTATAAAATAAAAATATTACAAATAATAAGATACATCATACATTCTTATATATGTAGCTGACATTACTCCAGTACAATAATGCTGGGAAGGGGTCAAGGTGGTGATAGTCGCGGGATTTCAGAGATCCTGGGTACAGTGTTGGTTTTTTCGTTCGTCATTATCATTGCATTTTCACTGGTGATGGTCGGGTTCAACGTCTTCGACGATGCGACCGACGACACAGAAAAACGAGTGGGGCAGGACACTATTGTCGAGATCGGGGATCGACTCGGATCGGTCAGTAGCAGTACAGTCGAAAGCGCAACGACGCTGTCGGTGCCACGCGGTGTCGGCCAGGATCTTCGCGCGGATTCGGACAACGGACGGCTACTGGTCGAGGTCACCACGACAGATCCCAACCTTAGCGTGGACGATATCGCGGCTGATCAACTCACAAATACGACCGAGTTCGAACTCGGGACCGTGGCCCACCAGCAAGATGACGGACCGGAAACGGTGTACCAGGGTGGGATGGTGTTCGAACGTGAGGGCAGTACGGTCCGGATTCTGTCCGAGCCAAACTTCAACTACAACGGCGGCCGTCTCGACTTTTCGTTTACCGGACTTAGCGATCTCGACTCACTTTCCGAAGGTGACGAGCTGTATGCAGAACGTAATATCGACGCCTCGCAGGAACGCATCGACGAGATCAACCGGATAATTGCCGAACAGCGAACGATCGGCAACGATACCGACAATCCGATCGGGTACGCACCAGTCTCTGTCAATCTGACCATCCAGACGGCGTATCCGGAGGCGTGGGAGGCCTACGCTGACCGAAAAGATATGACGGAGAATAGCGTGAATGTTGTCCCACGGGACGACAGTATCACGTTCGGGTTCCCGTCGATCAGTGGCTCTAACACTACCGGTGCTAACTTCGCGTCGAACGTCATCTACACCGGCGACCACCAGGCTGCGCATCTGTACTACAACGATTCCCTGGGGACTGTCGGTAATCTGGGGCCCGGTGGATTCAACGTAACCGAGGTGGAGGGATGGACCGGCATTCCGCAGTTGCATCAAGATCAGTACGGGGTTGCTGTGGCTGATGACGACATGTGGAAGATCGCATACCTGGCGAATCAGGGGAGCAGTCTGGAGTGGTACAACGTCTCTACGGAGATCGGTCGGAATGGCAAGCCCCAGGGTCCCGAAGTAAGCGAACCGGACACACTGGCTGATGGGCCTGGAAATGGCGGCGGTGGCGCGAGCACTGACGAGTGGGAGTTCAGCGACGGTTCGATCGTCTGTACCGTCGTCAACAGGGGACAGAATCCGAGCGATACGACACTGGAAGATACGATCAACTCCGTCGCCGAAGGTGACTGCAACCAGGGTACTGTGACTGCGAACGAGGACCAAATTCCCGATCAGTCACCGAATTTCGAGATCAGCAATCTGGACACTGACCCCAGCTCTGGCGATTATGTGACGGGTGAACGGTTCGAAGTTGCGTTCGACGTCGAAAACACCGGCAACGCCTACGACGAGCAGTACATCTCTCTCGGTGCGGATCTGACGGGTAACGGGTCGTACGATCTCGCGGATTACACGCGTGTGACACTGTATCCGGGCGAGGACACGACTCTCGATCTGGCGTTCGAGGTTACCACGGGACTCAACGACGATCTGGACGCTCGGGTCGTCCCGCAGACCGGCAGTGGTGGCTCTGTTGGGTTCCAGTATACCGACCAGCCGGAGTTCGACATCACGGACCTCGACAGCGATGGTACCACCGCGCCCGGTGATCGCTACAACGTGACCGCGACCATCGAGAACGACGGCTCGGAGGAAGAACAGACGGTGACGCTCACGGATTCGAGCGGTACCGTCGTCGACACGGAGACTGTCAAACTCGGGAATCGGAACCCCAGTTCGGATACGACGGATGTAGAGCTCACGTGGGACGTGCCACTCGACGCTTCCTTCGGGTCCGGCAAGGATCTCACTGTCGAAACCCTGGACGACAGCGATACGATCACCGTCGAGCGTGAGCCTGCCGCGCTCGTCGAGGACGTCTCGACGTCGGTCGACAACAGTGCGGGTACCGTCACAGTCGAGGCGGAGATCCGAAATCCGAGCACCGCAGAACTGACCAACGCAAACGTCGCGGTCGAGCCGGGCGATCTGGCTCGCTCCGCTAGCCCGAGCGACGAGACCGTCACTGTCTCCGGGAAGAGTACGGAAACAGTCACGTTCGACTGGTCGCTGTCAGGGGACGACATCACTGACTGGACAACCGTCGAGACGGCGGACGATTCGGGCAAGGACGTGGGAGTCGTCGAACGGACTGGGAGTGTGCCCGACTGTAGTACGGTGAGCTTCGAGGGCGGAGACGGCAGTTCGGGCGATCCATACCAGATCAGTAACGTCGACCAGCTCCAGTGTATCGACGAGGATCTCGATGCCGACTACGAACTCGTCGACGATATCGCAGCACACGGAACAGAATACTGGAACGGTGGTGACGGCTTCGAACCGATCGGAGAACAGCCACGGAACAGCAATAGCGGGAACGCATTCGACGATGATTCCACGTTCGATGGTCAGGGGAACTCGATTGTAGGACTCACAATCGACCGCTACGACGAGCCATTCGTCGGCATGTTCTCGATCACAGAGACCTTCGAAACCAGCACCTCGGATGTCGAGGAAGGTGCGATGATCAGAGATGTCGTCCTCGAAGAGATCGACGTGCGGGGAATGACTGTCGTCGGCGGTCTCGTGGGCGGTGGTGGCGGACAGTTCAAGCGGATTTCTGTCGATGGACGCGTCGAGTCCCAGTACCAGCAGGTCGGCGGGATCGTCGGGCACGCACACGATGGCGATCTGACAAACGAGTTGGTCTCGACTGCGACCGTGATCGGCGATCATCCGATCGTCGTCAACGGCGACCCGAGCAAGAACCATCCGTGGCAGGATACGACAGGGAGTCCGAATCTCGGGATCGGTGGCATTCTCGGTGGGATGGGGTACGATACGGAGTTCGACACCGGGTACTCCCGCGCAACTGTCTCCGGTCCCTCTTCGGTGGGTGGGATCACTGGCTGGACATCTAACAACCCCAGTGATCTCAGTCAGATGTACTGGGCCGATGGAACGCTCGATCTAGACGGGGATGTTCGCGTGTTCGACGAGACGGACAGAAAACAGTTCACGTCCCCGCTCCGGGCTGGTGGGATCGCCGGACGGATCGGAGAGAATAACGATCCCGATACGATCTTCGACAGTGTCTACGCCGACGGTCCTACTGTCGGGGACGGTGAGGACAACGTCAACGACAACAGCATCTCTCTCGGTGCCTCGGAGATGACGGGACCGCAGGTACTACCGGAAGGCAAATCCGACTCCTTCTACGACCAGTTCCCCGGCGTCGAAGAGCAAGATGCCGAGGGAACGATGGCGAATCTCGACTGGGATATCTGGACACCAGTCTACGACGTCGACGAGGACGGGAACATCGTCAACGAGGGTTTGCCGAAGTTCCAGTGGCAGGTCGACGGCAAGTTCATCGTGACAATCACGGACGCCGACAACGTCCAGCCAGGCCAGAATAATACGGGCGTCGACGTCACGGTCGAGAATACGGCCAGTTACCGCCAGGAACAGCCAGTCACACTACAAAAACCCGACGGGACGGTCGTCGACAGCCAGCGTGTCGAACTCGATCCAGGTAAAGAGACGGATATTACGCTCACCTGGGAGACGACCTTCCGCGACGAACGTACCAGTACAGCCGTCGACGATCTCCTCGTGAGTAGCCAGGATACGCGCGACACTGAAGATATCAGGCTGGTGGCAACCAGTGGGAACATCATCACGATCGACGACGTCGACACCAACGAGACGGTGCGGGCCGGCGCCGGTGAACTCGAAGTCGACGTGGATGTCTCGTCGACCGATCCGGATGGGCTCGACGGCGAATCCCTTGTCTTGCGTGCCAACGGGAATCTGGTCGACATCGATGACAGCCCCCGTGGCGACTCTCACAGCACGACACTGACCTGGGAGCCACGGACATTCGAGGTCGGCTCCGCAGATGTCTCGGTTCAGATCCTCAACAGTGGTATCGGAGAGACAGCGGACGTCCAGGTGTTGCGCCCGCTCCGGTCGACCCTCGGCGACGACGATGTGCCGATCGACGTCGATTTCGACCTGATCTCGGTCGGCTAGCCGACCACAAACGCACGATTTATTCGAACGCGCGAGGATGCGGTTGTATGGAGACGGCTACACGCGTCGACCTCGTTACCCGCCATACACAGGAAGTCGTTACCGACGAAGAGCTTGCGTCACTGCTCGACACGGAGTCGCCCTCCGCGTATATCGGCTACGCCCCGACCGGCGAGATGCACATCGGTCACTTCACCACGATGCGCAAACTCGCAGACTTCCTGCAGGCTGACATCGAGGTCACGGTCCTCATCGCGGATCTACACGCCCACCTCGACGACGAAAAGAGTCCATTCGAGTTACTCGACGCGCGATCGGAGTACTACGAAGAGGCGATCGAGGGGATGATCGAGGCCGCCGGCGCCGATCCCGCCGACCTCGAATTCGTCCGCGGGACGGATTTCCAGCTCGACGAGGAGTACACCCTCGAACTGTACCGGATGGCCGCGACGACGACGCTCGCGCGCTCACAGCGGGCGGCAAGCGAGGTCGTCCGCGAGAGCGAGAGCCCGAACCTCGGCGGACTCATCTACCCGCTGATGCAGTCCCTCGACGTGAAGGCCCTGGATGCCGACATCGCATACGGCGGGATCGACCAGCGCGGGATCTACATGCTCTCCCGTGAGATTCTTCCCGACCACGGTGGCGAGCAGCCCGTCTGTCTGTTTGCGCCGCTGCTGTCCGGACTCTCGGGTGGCAAGATGAGCGCTTCGGATGCTGGCTCGAAGGTCAACCTCACCGACTCTCCCGACGCAGTCGAAGAGAAAATCAACGATGCCTACTGTCCGATGGGTGAAACCGAAGACAACGGCGTGCTCGAATACATCGAGTACCTCGTCTTCCCGATCCTCGACGAGCGCGGCGAGAACTTCGTCGTCGACCGGCCGGAGGAGTACGGCGGCGATCTCGTCTACGAGAGCTACGCGGAACTCGAAGCCGATTTCGTCTCCGAGGAGCTACATCCGGCAGACCTCAAGGGCGCTGTCGGGGGCTACATCTCGGACGTGATCGATCCGGTCCGTGAGCGACTGACCGCCCAGCCCGAGTTGCTCGAAGAAGCCTACCCGGAAACGTACGGTGAGGGTGAGTGACCGACGAGGAGTCCGACGAAAGCGACGACTCCGCTGCGCTTTCCGATAGTCGCGATCCGACCCGAGTGCGCGAGGTGTACGACGAAATCGCGACCCACTTCGCGAAGACCAGAGCCTACCCATGGCCAGAGGTCGAAGCGTTTCTGGCGGACCGCTCCGACGTAGCTGTCGGGCTCGATATCGGCTGTGGCAACGGTCGGCATTCGGCGCTGCTCGCCGAGATTGCAGACACTGTGCTTGCGCTCGACGTGAGTCGAGAACTGCTCTTGGAGGCCAGCCAGCGGATGGATCGGGACGGCTGGGATGCGGAACTTCTGTGTGGGGATGCAGCTACACTCCCGTTTCGGGAGAATACGGTCGATCTAGCCGTCTACGTCGCGACACTCCACCATCTGCCCGACCGCGAGCACCGCATCCGGAGCCTCTCGGAGATTGCGCGCGTGCTCACGGCAGATGGCTGTGCCCTGGTCAGCGCGTGGAGTACGGCACACGACCGCTTCGAGGATAGCGACGAGGGCTTCGACACGACAGTCGAGTGGACACTGCCCGGCGGCGAGACTGTCGACCGGTTCTATCACATCTATGCACCGTCGGAGTTCGAGGCTGATCTCGAAGCGAGCGATCTCTCCGTCGTCGAGACGTACGTTTCGAGTGGCAACTGCTATGCCGAGGTTCGTTCGTAAGTTTCAGTTAGCGGTCAGAACCTCTTCGATAACGACTGCGTTCGTCGGTGTGTGGACGATACTAACTGTTACCGTCTCTCCGTCGTCGAACCCGCTCCCGTTCCGACACTCCCCGGCATTTATCCTGAACTCGAAGTACGAACCAGCATCCAATGTGTTCTCGGTTTTCTGGTCAATTACCCCGAAGTCGGTCTCGTTCTGGAATCCTGACGGACTCGTATCGACGAGGTCCGAACCGTATTCGACGTGGTCGGTATATCCATTGTACAGTGTTTCCAGCGGTAGATCCACGATCCGTGCCGTGTCCGGTTCACACTGTGGTGCGTCGACGACGATTTCCATCTCCGAGACGGTAATTGATTCGCCTGCCAGGTGTGTAATTCGGACGATCTGATCGCCATTATCAGTCCCACCGACGAACTCGCCACTTGACTGACTGACGACTGGCGCTGGCTCTTCTATCTCTTCTGTAAAAAGCAGAGTAAACGTCGATATCGTTGCCGAGAGTATCACGACGACGGCGACGAGTAACACTGTCGAGATAACGGGAGATACAGCACGAGAACGTGCCTTCATGAGAAAAAATATTTGCCCGGTACAGAAATCGGTTTGGGAGGCTTACCGCCACAGTTAGGCGTTTCGTACACAAACAAAATCGCATGTCCGAAGATGTCGTTCCCGAGGCGGTCGTCGAACTGGCGGGGCTGATCGGCCCCGAGCGAGACGAGATCATCGTGGAGATGGATGCTCGCGCGGACAGGGAGGGGTTCCCGACCGTCGGGCCGGAAGTCGGCGCGTGGCTCTCCGTCGTCGCCCGCCTGACCGACGCCGAGCGGATCTTCGAGTTCGGCTCCGGCTTTGGCTACTCGGCGTACTGGTTCGCGCGTGGGATCGATCCCGACGGACGGATCGTCCTCACCGAGATCGACGCCGACGAACTCGACTCGGCCAGGGAGTACTTCGAGCGTGCTGGGATCGCCGACCGCGCCGCATTCGAACACGGCGACGCTATCGACATCGTCGACGAGTACGACGGTCCGTTCGATATCGTCCTGATCGACAACGAGAAACAGCGCTACGTGGAGGCGCTTCAGGCTGTCGAGGGGAGGCTCCGACCTGGGAGTGTGGTGCTCGCGGACAACGCCATCACCGCGGGAATCATCGACCGGGACGACGTAATTGCGCTGACTGACGGGCAGGCGGTTCCAGACGCGACCGACGCGAGCCGAGGAATTGCCGAGTATCTGCGGTACGTGCGTGACCGTGACGACCTCGAAACGGCACTGCTCCCGCTCGGTGAGGGTGTTGCTGTGAGTGTTGTTACTGAGTAGAAGGTCTTCGAGTCGTCTGTTTTTGTGGTTTAGTTCGAAGTGACCACCCGATTACTGATCCGAACAGCAAGAAAGCCCCCGGTTGCTCGCAGGCTGCGACTCGCTGTGCGCGCTCCCTACGGTCGCGTGCTTACTTCGTCTCGCTCTGCGAGCAACCGGCCCCTTTCAGTCCCGCCCGATGTGGCTTTACAGGCTGGGCGGGACTGAAAGGGGCGAGCCTGTCGACGAAGGCGGACGCAGCAAGCACCCACTGGAGCGCAGCAAGTCCCCCGACTCGACAGCCTCGGGGCTTTCTTGCTGTTTTGAACGGTTTGGAACACTCTCTTATCCGATTCTTCAAAACAAACGCCTCCAACCACTACACAAACTCAGCTATCCAGTTCAGCCGCAACGTCGGCCGGATCGAACAGCTCCGGGTCCAGCGAAAGATCGGTCTGCCGGCTGGCGTAATCCGGAAGCGAGCCGTCGGAGTAGATGAGAACCTTCAGATCCGAGTTGAGATCTTTCGCGACCGAGATGGAGGTCGCCTGTTGCATCTCCGTGAGGACGTACGTCTCCACGTCGAGGATGCCTGCCTCTTCGAGTGCTGGCCGGTTCGCGATATCGACGCGGACGACCTCGTAGCCCTCTGTTTCGATCGCATCACCGAGTCCGTGGGGATCTTCACCAGCGACGATTACCGTGCTCATCTGTTGTCTCCGTGAGTTCTTTCGATGTTCATCTTACTCGTACTCGATCGTTGCCGGCGGCTTGTGTGTCACGTCGTAGAGGACACGCGAGACGTTCTCGTTTTCGCCGGTGATCCGCGACTGGATGCGCTGGAGTGTCTCCCAGTCGATCTCCTGGGCGCGGGCTGTCATCCCGTCGCGCGATTCGACCGAGCGCACGGCGACGACCCAGCCGTGGACGCGGTTGTCGCCTTTCACGCCCGTCGCCTTGCCGATCACGGCGGCCAGTGCCTGCCACGGATCGTGCTCTTCGAGTTCCTCCTCGACGACGTGGTTGGCCTCGCGTGCGACTTCCAGTTTCTCCTCGGTGACCTCACCGAGAATCCGGACAGCCAGCCCCGGCCCCGGGAACGGCATCCGCTCGGCGACGATCTCGTCGAGATCGAGTTCGCGTGCGACCTCGCGGACCTCGTCTTTGTACAGATCCCGCATCGGTTCGACGATGCCGTCGAAGTCGATCCGCTCTGGCAGGCCACCGACGTTGTGATGGGATTTGATCGTCCCCTCGCTTTCGATCCTGTCCGGGTAGATCGTCCCCTGCACGAGGAAGTCGGCGTCGACCTCGCGGGCGACCGTCTCGAACTCGCGGATGAACTGCTCACCGATCGCGTGTCGTTTCTCCTCCGGATCTGTGACGCCTTCGAGGGAATCGAGGAAGCGATCCTTCGCGTCGATGATCTGCAACGAGTCCATGTAGCTGAACGTCTCGCGGATCTGGTCGGTCTCGCCTTTCCGCATCAGCCCCGTATCCACGTAGACGGGTGTGAGCTGATCGCCGATGGCGTCGTAAGCCAGCGCCGCCGCCGTCGAGGAGTCGACACCCCCCGAGAGGGCGATCACAGCGTTTGCGTCGCCGACTTCGCTTACGATCTCGTCGATTTTCTCCTCGATGAATTCGTCGACGTCGACCATCAGTGCTCACCTCCTGTGCCCGAGAGCACACCATCCAGAAACCCGACGAAGGGTGGACTCGCCCGGGTCGGCCGGGAGCGAAACTCCGGATGGAACTGCGTCCCGAAGAAGTACGGGTGATCCGGCAGTTCCAGAATCTCCATCCGTCGGCCGGAAATACCGGAAAAGATCAGTCCGGCCGCCTCCAGATCGTCGATGTAGTCGGGGTTGACCTCGTAGCGGTGGCGGTGTCGCTCGGTACAGGTCGTCTCCTCGTAGAGTTCGTGTGCGACCGTTCCGGGTTCGATCTCCGTGACGTGCGTGCCCAGGCGCATCGTCCCACCCATGTCGTCGAGATCTTTCTGCTCCGGTAGCAGATCGATCACTGGGTAGGGCGTCTCCTCGTCGAGTTCGGCGGAGTGAGCCCCTTCGAGGCCGAGTACGTTCCGGGCGTACTCGACGACGGCCATCTGGAATCCGAGACAGAGCCCGAGGAACGGAACGTCGTTCTCTCTGGCGTATCTGATCGCTTCGATCTTCCCTTCGGTCCCACGGGAGCCAAAGCCGCCGGGGACGACGATCCCATCCATGTCGTCGAGTGCGCCGTCTGCTCCGTCGGCGAGGTTCTCCGAGTGGATCCACTTGCGTTCGACGTTGACACGTTTTTCGAGTCCGGCGTGTTTGAGCGCCTCGTGGATCGAGATGTAGGCGTCTTCGAGCCCGTACTTGCCGACGAGCCCGATCTTGACGGTGCCTTCCTTGTCGCGGGTCACGAGGTCGCGCCACTCCCTATTCCGTTCGCCCTTTGGCAGCGCCTCGTCTGCGAGATCGAGTCGCTCCATGACGTACTCGTCGAGCCCCTCGTCCTCGATCATCAGCGGGACGTGGTAGATATCGTCGACGTCGGGATTCGAGAAGACGGCATCCCGGGGGACGTCACAGAACAGTGCGATCTTTTCGCGGGTCTCCGCATCGAGTGGATCCGAACAGCGGCCGACGAGAATGTCCGGCTGGAGTCCGATCGAGCGCAGTTCCTTCACGCTGTGCTGGGTCGGTTTGGTCTTCTGTTCGCCGTTTTTCGAGTAGGGGACGAGCGTGACGTGTGTAAAGAGAATATCCTCGTCGTCTTGCTCGTGGGCGAACTGTCGGAGCGCTTCGAGGTAGGGCATCCCCTCGATGTCGCCGACGGTGCCGCCGACTTCGACGATGCAGACGTCGCTGCCGGCGGCGGCCTCGCGGACCCGGCGTTTGATGTCGTCGGTGATGTGCGGGATGATCTGGACCGTCTTGCCGAGGTAGTCCCCGGCGCGTTCTTTCTCGATGACGTGCTGGTAGACCTTCCCGGTGGTGACGTTGTGGTCGAAGGTCATGTCGATATCGAGGAAGCGCTCGTAGTTGCCCAGATCGAGATCTACTTCGCCCCCGTCTTTGAGGACGTACACTTCTCCGTGCTGGAAGGGGTTCATCGTCCCTGCGTCGACGTTGAGATACGGGTCGATCTTGACCGCAGTGACATCGAACCCGGCGTTGGCGAGCAGGCGTCCGGTGGACGCGGCAGTAATGCCTTTGCCCAGTCCGGACATCACACCGCCAGTGACGAAAATGAACTTCCGTCCCAGACTCGGATCGTAGCCTGTGTCTGTTTCCGGCATACTGACCGTCTGCTTGGGATCCTCAAAACCGTTACGAACCACCTTTTTCCCGCGGGGGTTCCGGGGGAACCCCGCGCGGCAAAAATCTGGACCAAAAAACTCGACGCTCGGCAAAGCCTCGCGTCGAGGCGTCTCGCGAGCGACCGGAGGGGGCGAGTGCGAACTTGTCAGAGCTTGCTCTGACGGTGGTGAGCGGACCCCTGGTCCGCGAGCCCTGTCACCGCTTGCGGTGACAGTGAACCGCGTCCGGCGCGGATGCTGACCGCCAACCACAACGACATCTCTGCTCTCTTCACCGACCGACGTAATCACAGAAACCACAACCGTATTGATCGCACCTCCGTGAGTACCCTGCAATGGCTGACTCGGGGACGCGTGCGACGCTGTGGGTCATCCTGGCCTCGGCGACGCTGACGGTGATGGCCGGCGCGATCCTCGGTCCGATCGTCCCGGCGATCCAGTCGAGTCTCGGTGTCTCCGAATCGCTCGCCGGGCTCATCATCACCACCCACGGGCTGCTCATCGTCGTCGTCAGCCCCGTCGCAGGTGCGATAATCGACCGTGTCGGGCCGCGGCGACCCTTCATCCTCGGACTCACGCTGTATGCGGTCGGTGGCGGTGCAGGTGTCGTGATCGACTCCTTCGGTCCGCTACTCGCATCGCGGGCGGTCCTCGGCGTGGGTGTCGCCTTCGTCTACACCGGAATAACCGTCCTCATCTACGATCTCTACTCGGGTCAGCAGATGGATCGTGCGCTCGGACTGCGCTCCAGTGCGAACAGCCTCGGCGCGGTCACCTGGCCGCTGGTCGGTGGTGCGCTGGGAACACTCTCCTGGCAGGCACCCTTCGCCGTCTATCTGGTTGCGCTCCCGCTGGGCGTCCTCGCCGTACTGACCGTCCCCGAAACAGGACGCGGCCAGCACAGCGAGAATGAAACAGATGGGGAGTCGGGACTCTCCGGTGTCGTCGCCGTCTTCCGCCGCCGTCCAGCGCTGCTGTCGATCTATCTGCTGTATTTCGGCGCAAACGCACTCCTGTACAGCATCGTCGTCTTCTACCCCCAGCTTCTCGACGGGCTGGGGATCACCTCCTCGTTTCTGATCAGCCTCTATCTCGCCGCCAACGGCGGCGCGGGTGGGATCTCGGCTGCGCTGTACGACCGCCTCGTCGCACGGATCAGCAAACATGCCCTCGTCGCCGTCGCCCTCGGACTGTGGATCGTCGCCTTCGCAGGTGCGACCGTCGCAACGTCGGCACTGACGGCGATCCCGTCGGTCGTCGCCTTCGGTCTCGGTCTCGGACTCGTCTTCCCCTCCTCCTTTGCCTGGATCGAGGCGCTCGCACCCGTCGATCGACAGGGGCAGTTTAGCTCCTATCTCGCCTCCGCTGGCTACACGGGCCAGTTCCTCTCGCCGGTGCTTTTCGGCCCGCTGGTTCCCGCCTTCGGCGTCCGTGGCGTCTTCGGCGCGGCGGCGGTTGTCTCCGGGGCTTCCCTGCTCGCGCTCGGGATGGTGCTCGGGCGGCGGCCAGAAACAGCTGTCAGGGCTCGATGACGAGTTTGCCCATGAAGCTATCCTCCATCACCGCGCGCTGTGCCTCGCCGGCCTCGTCGAGATCGTAGCTGCGTGCAACCTCGATCGAGAGTTCTCCTTGCTCCATCAGATGGGCAATCCCCCGAAGTGGTACCCGGAGATCCGGCGTATTGAACATACTCATGAACTGGTAGCACACGTCTTTCGCGCGCGCCCCGGGGCTGTTGGTAAAGCCCGGATCGGGGTCGTTTTCGCCGATGCCGACGACCCGCGCACTCTCTGCAGCCACCTCGGCGTCGAACTGCAGGTAGTCGTCGAGGCGGTGATCCAGGATTACGTCGACACCGCCGTCGGATGCATCGAGAACAGCATCCGCGAGATCGTCCCGGGAGTAATCGAGCACCGTCTCGGCTCCCAGCTCCGAGAGCGTGTCGTGGTAGTCGGCGGAGCCGGTCGTGAGCACGCGTGCGCTGACCGCGTCTGCGATCTGGACTGCCGCGTGGCCGACGCCACCCGATCCGCCGTGGATCAGACAGTACTCCGCCGGATCGAGGTTGGCGTGGTCGATCAGCGCTCGCCAGGCCGTGCCGGCGACGACACCTGCACCACCTGCCTCTGTCAGATCGACGCCGTCCGGGAGTTCGACGATCCGGTCTTCGGGAACCGTCGCGTACTCGGCGTAGGATCCCTGGAACGTACCGTTGCCGATGCCAGTGCCGAAGACGCGGTCACCCGCTTCGAACCGTTCGACGAACTCGCCGACCGCGGCGACGGTGCCAGCGATATCTACCCCCGGCGTGAACGGCAGTCCTGCTGGTGTGTACGAGCCGTCCCGGAAGTACGTATCGACGGGGTTGACGCCCGCAGCCGCGACTTCGACGAGAATCTCGTGTCCACCGGGTTCGGGCCGGTCGACGTCTGTTACCCCCAGTACCTCTGTCCCACCGTGTTCGGAGAGTCTGACTGCGCGCATACCTCCTGTAACACGCGTCGACCATTTAGGAGTGTCCGCCTGGCTATCGAATCTGTGTCCGGAGAAACGAGACCACAGTTTCGGCGACCCGCTCTCGCTGTGAGACGAAAAAGTGGTCTGGCCGGGAGTGATTCGACCTCGTACCCGAGTTCCCGTGCGCGTTCGACGATCGGCTGCCACGTCGCGGTGTCGTCCCGTTCGCCGTAGACGATCTGGACTGGCACCGGAATCGAGTCGAGCGCGGCCACCACGTCGAGTTCCTCGATCTTCGATGCGGGTGCCAGTGTGGAGACTGCCGCTGGCGTGGGGCCGTCCTCGGACGCGGCAGCAGACAGCGCAACCCCGCCGCCGAAGCTGTAGCCGAAGAGCCCGACCTGCTCGTAGTTCTCCTCGGCCCACGCCAGCGCGGTCAGCGCGTCGGTGCGCTCGCCGATTCCCTCGTCCCAGGCCCCGTAATCGAATCGGAGGCAGTCGATCCCGGCTGCACTGAGTGCGTCACTGACAGCGCGCAGCCGACTGTCGTGTCGATCGCCCCCCAGCTGGGGGTGTGGTGGACAGGCGACGACGACGCGGTCGCTTTCGCCCCCGTCGAGGCTCACACGCACATCTCGCGCTCCCGCCAATCGTCGTGGCTGGTTCATGCTGGTTGCTAAACAGATGTAAGAATTTTAAGTTTCGCCGGTGCGTGGTAGTTTTTATGGGAATACTCTCGCGTACGTCGTACATTATCAGATCGAAGCTCAACTCGCTGCTCAACAGGGCCGAGGACCCAAACGAACAGCTTGACTACTCCTACGAGCAGATGCGGGACAGGCTCCAGAACGTCAAAAAGGGAATCGCCGATCTCACCACCCAGAAAAAGCGCCTGGAGATTCAGAAACGCCGACTGGAGGAAAACGTCGAGCGCCACAACGAACAGGCCAGACAGGCGGTCGAACAGGATCGTGACGACCTCGCACGGCGTGCGCTGGAAAAGAAAAAACAGAAGATGAACCAGATCGATTCGATGGAGACCCAGATCGCGGATCTCGAACAGAAACAGGACAATCTCATCGACCAGAAAGACGAACTCCAGCAACAGATCGAGCAGTTCCGGACGAAAAAGGAGACGATGAAAGCGCGGTACAAGGCTGCAGAGGCACAGACGCGTGTCAGCGAGGCCGTGACGGGTGCCGGCGACGAGATGGAAGATGTCTCCCGCCAGATCGAGCGCGCGGAGGAACGCACCGAGGAGATGGAGGCCCGCTCTGCGGCGCTCGACGAACTCCGGGAAAGCGGCGCGCTCGAAGACAGCCTCTCCGACAAGAGTTCGCTCGACCGCGAACTGGAAGACCTCGCAACCGAGGGCGCAGTCGACCGGGAACTGGATACGCTCAAAGCCGAGATGGGGAAAGGTGAGACGAGTACCGATGCGGACGCCGATGTTGCGACCGAGGATATCGAGACTGAAGACGCCCAGCTCGACGATGTCGAAGCGGTTCCCGATTCGGACGTCGAAGCCGAACTTGACGAACTGAAAGAAGAGGAAAAATAAATTTCGCGAGAGTTTTCATACTGCCGGCTGTACATTCGTAAAGATATGCGCCACCCCGGGGGTGGCACAATTCTTCAGTTTCTTACAGCCGGCAGTATCAGGAATCCAGCAGGCCAGCAAACCGACCGCTGTCTGGGATCTCTATCTCCGGTGTGACGCCGAGTACCGCTTCGATCAGCTCGATAACTGCCGGCGTGAACTGCTCGTCTGCGGGCACTGCGGAGGGACACTCTCGTGGATCCGTCGTCTCGACTTCTGGAATGTGTACGTCGGCATCGAGTGTGCCATCGGATCGGTTCGCGATCACCGTCGGCTCCGATACGCCGATGTCCGCGAGCCGTTCACGGGCGAGTGCCAGCCCATCCCGACCACGGACGCTGTCGGGGGTGACGACTGCGACCTGATCCGCGGCGTTGACCGCGGCGACTGCCTGGTTGCCCCCGATCGGTGGCGTGTCGATCAGGACGACGTCGTGGGAGAGTGCGGCTGCCGCGAGCTGCTGTTCGAGTTGCTTCGCGCCGCCGGCCGTCTTCGCGCGTGCGAGTCGCTCGAACGGCGCCGACGCCGCACAGATTGAGAGTGTCCCCGGGAGCTCTGTCGGCTGTTCGACGAGCGCGCTGTCGAGGGTCGCCGCCCCCGTCAGCAGCGCCGTGATATCTGCCTGGATCTCGGTTTCGGCGTACGACGCGAGTCCCTGTGTCTGGACGGCTGCATCGAAGATAGCGACGTCGCGACCGGCGCTCGCGAGAACACCGGCCGTCTCGACGGTCAGCCGGGTGGTGCCCGCCCCGCCAGTCGCGCCGACGAGCGCTGCGATCTGTGTCGACATATCCGTCTCTGCTGCGTCTCCTTATAAAAAAGTACGTGATCTGTGACGGCTGCTGATGCAGCAGCTCCGCCGGTCTACTGATTGTTCCGGATCCTTGCAGCGATCTCTTCCATCTCCTCGTCGGAGAGGTCGGCTCCCCTGAACAGGGTGTGGATCGGCCGCGAGTCGTCGTCTTCGAACTGCGGGATGACGTGCAGGTGGACGTGGGGCACTTCCTGTCCGGCTTCCTCGCCGTTGTTGATGGCGAGGGTCGTCGCCGGTGCGTCGACGGCCGCCTCGACGGCCGAGGCGACCTCGCCTGCCACGCTGAACACCGTACCGATCAACTCTGGCGGCATGTCGTTGAGTCGCTCGTAGGGCTCTTTCGGGATCACGAGCGTGTGTCCCGGTGCGAGGGGGTTCGCATCCAGGAAGGCGTAGGTCTGTTCGTCCTCGTAGATCGTGTAACTCGGTATTTCGCCGGCGACAATCTGCTCGAAGATGGTTTTCTCACTCATATCAGGAGGATCGGCTGCCGACCAAATGAAGATTACTCTACAGTCGGCCCGCTCCCTGATTCGTCGCTGGATCGACAGACGGGATGGGAATTTTTCACTACAGAAACCCAACGATTGGTCATGGAAAACATGTTCGTCGGTGTCGACAGAGGTCGGGACGCCTGGCTCGCGGTCGCGTTCGACACCGACGGCTACGATCACAGCCGTGTGTTCGACGAAATCGGCGAACTCTGGAGCTCCTACGAGGAGACAGCAGCACTCATCCTCGTCGATATGCCGATCGGGCTCGTCGAGAGCGGGACGAGTGGCCGCCGCTGTGACGAACTCGCCCGATCTGTGCTCGGCCCCCGGCGACAGTCGATTTTCACACCGCCTGTTCGCGAGGCGACGCGGAAGCGCCGGTATCCCGCCGCCAAGCGGGTCAACGAGCGCAAGTCGGACGCCAGCCTCTCGAAGCAGGCCTTCGCGATCAGCGATCAGATCGCCGCCGTCGACGATCTCCTCCGCAACGTCCCCGAGGCGCGGGCCACTTTCCGCGAATCCCACCCCGAGGTCTGTTTCCGCGCCTTCGCCGGGGAGCCACTCCAGCACTCCAAGAAGACGGCAGGCGGGTACGCCGAGCGGATGCGGACGCTCGCGGGTCACGACGCCGACGCGCCGCCAGTCGTCCAGGCTGTCGCGGAATCGACTGGCGGGACGGAGGTGACCGTCGACGACGTGCTCGATGCGGTGGTGCTCGCGTACACTGCACAGCCTGGCTGGGGATCCCTTCGGTCGCTGCCACCCGAGCCACCGACCGATCCGAAAGGGCTCCCGGTGGAGATCGTCTACCGCTCCGAAACGTCACTCGTCGACGTGTAGCCCGCCGATCCGACCCGGCGCACAGTTCTCCCCGCTGGTACCGAGGATTATGTGGGTTCCACACAAAGGACGAGCTATGACACGGACAGCAGTCATCGCTGGTGTTGGCCCGGGACTCGGTGAGTCACTCGCTCGCAAATTCGTCGCGGAGGGCTGTCAGGTCGCGCTGTTTGCCCGCTCGGCGACCTATCTCGAAGAGCTCGCGGCCGACCTCGGCGCGAATGCCATCGCCGTCCCGACCGATATCACCGACGAGCAACGCGTCGAAGCGGCCTTCGAGACCGTCCGCGAGGAGTTCGGGCCGGTCGACGTGCTGGTCAACCACGCCAGCGGCGGGGCCTGGAAAGGCGTCGAAGCGATCGCACCCGAGGAGTTCGAGCAGGCCTGGCGCGTCTCCGCCTACGGTGCCCTGCTGTGCTCACAGCAGGCGATCGCCGACATGCGCGACGGCGACGGCGGGACGATCATCTTCACCGGTGCAACCTCGGCAGTCCGTGGGCGCGGGGGTGCCGTCGGCTTCAGCGGTGCCAAGTTCGCCGTCCGCGGGATGGCCGAATCGATGGCCCGCGAACTGGGGCCAGCGGGGATCCACGTCGCCCACGTCGTCATCGATGGCCAGATCGGGACACCGCAGGTCCTGGAGTCGAACCCGGACCGCGAGGAAGAGACGTTTCTCGATCCCGACGATATCGCAGACTCCTACTGGCATCTCGTCGAACAGAACAGATCCGCGTGGACGCTCGAACTCGATCTCCGCCCCCACGTCGAGGAGTTCTGATCACATCAGGCGCATGTGTTCGGGTTTCATACAGCGATCCTGGACGACACGCAGGCCAGCAGATTCGGCTCGCTCGACGGCCTCGTCGTCGTGGATTCCCAGTTGCAGCCAGAGGGTGTTGACCCCGCCTCGTTCGAGAATCTCGTCGACGATGTCGCTTACCTCCTCGCTGGGTCGGAATACGTCGACGATGTCGATATCGCCCGGAACGTCCGCCAGTGAATCGTAGGCGTCCGTACCCAGTACTTCGTCGGCGTACGGGTTGACCGGGATGATCTCGTAGCCCTGTCTGTCCAGATACGACGGGATATCGTGTGCGTCTTTCCCTGGCGTCGTCGAACAGCCGACGACAGCAACGCGTTCTTGCTCCAGAATCGATCGCAGTTCGTCGTCGTCGTTGACTGGCATATCTGGCTGTAGGATATAGCCAGCAAAATAGCTGTTGTGACCCTGATAAACTCGTTGATTCAGACAGCTGCTCCCATCTACTGATAATCGCTCAGCCTATTCATTAGGAGCCGACTACTACCGATACATAATGGTAGATGTAGTTACGAATGGTGACCCCCGGATTCGTACCGAGACACTCGAATCTATTCTCGGTTCGGATCACACTGTCCGTTCGACTGATCTTTCGACCACCGATCGAGTTATCGAGGCTGCGGCCGACGCGTACGCCCTTATTGTCGACGTGAGCATCCCGGTGCCAGCCGAGGTATTCGAACAGTGTCCGGAGCTGGCAGTCGTCGCTCGCGCCGGCGCGGGTGTCGACAACATCGATATCTCTGCGGCGAACGACCACGATGTGACCGTGGTCAACGTCCCAAACTACTGTACAGAAGAGGTCTCGACACACGCCGTCTCGTTGCTTCTCGCCTCGCTCCGGCGGATGGAGGCCTACGACCGGTCGGTCGAAGTCGGCGGCTGGGACTGGACGGCGGGCCAGCCGATACAGCGACTCGGTACCCAGACTGTGGGATTCCACTCTTTCGGCGGGATTGCCCAGCGGACCGCCGAAAAGCTCGCTGGCTTCGGCTGTGATCTCGTCGCCGCCGATCCCTACGTCGATGCCGAGGAGATGGCCGAGTACGGCGTCGAGAAAGTCTCTTTCTGGGAGATGCTCGATGTGGCCGACCACATCTCGATTCACGCCCCGCTGACGGAGGAGACACACCACCTCTTCGACCGTGAGGTGTTCCAGCAGATGAGTTCGACCGGTGTGCTGGTCAACGCCGGCCGTGGGCCAATCGTCAAAGAAGAGGCACTCGCGTGGGCGCTCGATACCGGCCAGATCGCCGCTGCCGGGGTAGACGTCCTCGAAGAGGAACCACCCGAGGAGTCCCCGCTGATCGAACGCGACGACGTGCTCGTCACGCCACACTCGGCGTTTTACTCCGAGCAGTCGGTGACCGATCTCAACGAACACATGGCCACCGACATCCTGGCCGTACTCGCAGGCGAGAAACCGGACGGATACATCGACCCGGACGCGGAGTGGCTGTAGCTACCCGCCGGAAACCGGCGGAAACAGTGCCAGCTCCTCCACGTTCGAGAGGGTCGTCTCCCACCCCTCCAGCGCGCGGAACGGATCCTCGCCGTCACAGAGTACGCGGAGATGATCCTGTAGCGAGCCATCGTCGTCGAGGACCGCAGACTCCAGTTCGGGGTGTGCCACGAGCAATGCGTCGAAGGCGTCACGAAGCGTCGGCTCCTCGGCGTCGACCGAGGTTTCGATCTCGCTGTCGCCGGCGGTTTCCGAGAGTGTCGCGAACAGTTTCCACCGCATAACAGCCACTCCGTCGCCCAGCGCAAAGAGAATTACTCGTCGAGGCGCATGTCGCCGCCAGGGCTGTCGGAGATATCGTCCTCCCAGTCAGCCTCGCCGGATTCGAACTCCGCTTTCAGATCTGCGAAGGAACTCCCGCCGCCGGAGCTACCACTGTCGTCATCCTCGTCGTCTTCGTCGTCCTGGTCATCTTCGTCGGACTCCGCGTCGTCCTCGTCGGAGTCGTCGACCGTATCGAATGGCTCCTCCTCGTCTTCGAAGCCAAGCTCACCGAACTCCTCGGAGTCCTCTTCCTCGAACTCCAGATTTCCGATATCGTCGGAGACAGTGTCTCCCTCGTCGCCTCGCAGATCGTCGTCGATGTCGAGATCACCGAGTGTTCCTGCACTGTTCTCGGCGGCTGGCGACTCGTCGGGCTCGTTGTCGTCCGACTGTTCGTCCTCGAACGTGATGTCGGCCTCTTCGAGGCTGACCAGCCCGTCGTCGGACTCGTCGGCTTCGTCGGGGCTGTCAGTCGCTGCATCTGCTGGTTCGTCTTCACTACCGGGGCCACTCTCGTCGCTGAACGCGATCTCCACGTCGGGTTCGTCTGTCTCGTCGTCCGTCCTCTCCGCTGTCTCTGCCGTCTCGTTCGTGCTCTCCGCTGTCTCTATCGTCTCGTTCGTGCTCTCCGCTGTCTCGCCCCAGTCGGCCTCGCCCGAGTCGAACTCGGATTTGAGATCGTCGAAGGACGGTTCCGATCTGCCCTCGCTATCCGCACTAATTTCGGTCGATCCCTGACTGTCTTCTGCGATGGCCTCTCTCGGTTCGTCTTCCGCTTCTGTCTCCTGCTCGGTCCCAGCTGCGGCCTGGCTGTCGGTCGCCTCGAACTGGGCTTTGATCTCGTCGAAGGAGTCGGCGTCTGCTTTCCCCTGGATCGCCGAGTCGCTCTCGTCGCCGGCGGACGCGCCGTCAGTCGCCCCGTCTCCCTCGGACTGCTCGTGACTGGCTGGCAGTCCGTCTTCACCGGTCGGCTCCTCGCGTTCCGTCTCCGACTCGTCGGCGGTCGTGATTCCTTCTGCAGGTTCGCTGTCGTCGGCCGGCAGCGAACTGCTGGCCAGCGACGGATCGAGTGGCTGTGCACCACGTTCCAGTCTGCGAAGCCCGGCCGGCCGCGCGATGACGAAGAGGAGATCCCCTGGCGCGAGCCGGTAGGTCGGCTCCGGGAAGGGCACTGGCTCGCCGTCCTCGGCTCTGATCGCGGTGATCGTCAGATCGAGCGCGCCGACAGGGAGCCCGTGCAATGGGCTACCGGCCTCGACGGTGACCGAACTGAACGTCTCCTCGGCCGCCCGGAGCAGCGAGGCGAACTCGCGGTCGGGCCGGTCGTTGACCGGCAGCGTCACGAGCCGGTACCGCTGTGTCGGGTCGACTCTCGGTGTGTCCCCGGCGTCGACGGCGATCGTCACGACGTCGTCGGCGACACCGCGCAACTCACCGGTGAGCACTCGCCGCGGCGGATCACGTGTCCAGAGCTGGACGATATCACCCGTACTCGCCGAGAAGCCGGGATCTGCCCGGACGGCGACGGCGTTCGTCGCCGGCGGCAGCGTCGAACCGATGCCGGCCGCGCGGGTACCGACCGCGAGATGGGTGATTGCCCCGTTGTCGTCGAACTCGATGTCCACCGTTCCGACGGCGTAGTCGGATTTGAGCCGTTCGGTGAGCCGCTGATCGAGTTCGTCGACCGTGAGCCCGCGTGGGAAGACGAGCCGTTTGCCCGCCAGGCGCTCTTTCCTGCGCTCGGGGATCGGATCGTAGCCAGCGGCGTCGTCGATCGCCGTCGGAAGCTGGACGGCCGTAACCCGACCGACAGTCTGTGCCAGTCGGCCGACGTCGTCGGCGTCCTGTGTCGGTGACCACAGCAACACGTCAGTGCTGAAGCGGTCGCCGACGACTCTCCCGAGCGCTGCGCCGCCACCCCCGGCGAGCAACGCTGTCAGGTTGAACAGGACGATTTCGACCTCGGTCGGCTGGACATCCGACCGGATAACTTCTTCGAGGGCGGCGGTCGTCCCGAGATACAGCGCCACACCAGCAGTGCCGACGAGGATAGTCAACCACTGCGGGACGCGACTGCCCGTGTACCACCGGTAGCCGACTGCCAGCCCGCCACCGAGTACACCCGCCAGCGCTGCCAGCCCGAACAGCTGTGTCAGGATGCCTGCAGCCTGCTGGACCGTCGAAGAGATCGTGAGGGGAACTGTCAGCACTGTCGGTCACCTCCGACAGCCGGCTGTGGGATCGATAGTTCTCTCATGCGACAGTGGTTGCGAACCCCTCCAGATTCGGCCGTGTGCCGGCGGCGAACAGTTCGTCGCCGGCCTCGAGTCTCGTTTCGCCACGCGGTGCAATCAGCCAGCCGCCCGGTTTCCGCACTGCCAGCACTGCGACGTCGTGATGCTCCTGGAGGCCGGCAGTACCGAGTGTCGCCCCGTCGAGCTGGCCGTCGGCGCTGACGCCGACGCGCTGGATCTGGTGGCCGACGCGGCGAAGCATCGAGACGACCTCGTACTCCCTGTCGAGATCACGTGACTCGACGACGATCTTCGCCCCGCTCGCTTCCAGCAGCGGCTGGACGTCGGTCCGTGTGACGGCGACGGTCACCTCGCCGCGGCCACCGGTCGTCGTCGGCGCACGAACATGGCCGGGTTCGTCGCCGTCGGCCGGTTCGGCATCAGAACGCGGTTCGATCGTCGGCTCCGTCCCGCGGGCGCTCTCACTCTCGGTCTGTGCGCTGACGACCGTCCCGCGGACCTGTGCACTCGGCGTGATGACGGTCACCTCGTCGCCGCGTGCGACGCCGGTCGGGACGAGTCCCGAGACGGTCACGGCGTGGCGACCGCTCCCGACTCGTTTCGAGAGACCGGAAAACGGCGGCGCGGCGTCGACACGCGCACGCCCTCTGTCGTCGATATCCACCGAGACGCTCGCCAGATCGTAGGTCAGTTCGAGTCGGTCCTCGACTCTGCGTTCGAGTTCGTCGATCCGAAGATCGGCCGGCAGTTCGATCTCCGCGTTCCGGATCTCCTCGCGCAGCGTCGCCGGCATCGAGGGATACCCCTCGACGTCGCCGATCTCGCCGACGAAGCGGATCCGGAGCTCGCTTTCGTCCTTGGTCAGATCGGCTCTCCCTTTGTCGATCGTGGTGCCGCCGAGATCTGCAATCGAGAGCTCTCGGGGGAACTCCGCGGCCATCCTGTCACCTCTCGTGTGGGCGGACATCGACAGCCCGACCACGAGGAGGGTTGCGAGTGTTGCCCGAACCGGGCCGGCAGAGTCGACGATGGATTCGCCGACGACCGACAGGAGTCCGCCGGTCAGTGCAGCGAGGACGACTCCCAGACCGACCGCGCTCGCACGCGGGAGGGATAGTTCCTGACCGTACCGGAAGCCAAAACTCGCCGCCCAGACGCCAAGCGCCGGGATAATACCGACGAGTGCGCCGAGATAGAGGCCGAGGAGAATGTCTGTGGGCAGCGAGACCATACAGTAGATGCGAGTATGGAACGTAAAATAAGTTTCTGCGCATCTATCATACAATGAAATTTGGGGTATTTTACGGTGACTGTCGTCAGGCTTGATTCTTCGTGATCTACAGTAGAATCAATCGAGGATAAATGTGCCACTAAATATAACACAGCGCATAATCTACATTGAGACAGTAGAATGGATGACAGGGACGTCGAGGGTGGGAGCGAGAAGCTTCAGTTTCTCTCGCGTGCGGAGATAGAGGAACGCGTCCAAACCCGTACCTCCGAACTCCAGAACGTCATGGGTGCGATGGCGGATATCCTCATCAGGCTCGACGACCGGGGATCGATCACGATGGCGAGTGGGGCGCTCGAAACGGTGCTGGGGTACGATCCCGAGGAACTCGAAGGGAAACCGGTCGATATCCTGCTGGCCGAGCCGCCGTCTGACAGCCAGTCAGCCGTCTCGTCGATCGATCAGTTGCTGGAACGATTGATCAGGGACGGCCAGGTCACCGATATAGAGGTTTACTGTTCGAGGGTCGACGGGGAGACAGTCCCGATGAGTCTCTCGGCGTCGACACTGGAGGGCGAAAACGGCGTCCCGACCGGTATCGTCTGTGTCGCGAAGGATATCACCGAGCGGAAAGAAGCCGAGAAACAGGCCGAGTTCCTGCACTCCCTGTTGCGCCACGACCTGGGCAACAGATTGCAGGCCGCGAGTGGGTTTCTCGAACTGGTTACCGAACGGGACCTCGACCCAGAGGTTGCGGACTACGTCGGGCGGTCACTCGATGCCCTCTACGATATCGACGAACTCATCCACAGCGTCCGGAAACTCAAACGGATCGACGACTCGACCCCGCTGGAACCCACGAATCTCGAGGTGACGATCACCAGTGCAGTCGAGAGCTACGAGACACTGCGCGCCGAACAGGGCGTGACCATCGACACTGACCTCGACGCCGTCACCGTGCTCGCTGGCCCGCTGCTCATCGAACTGTTCACGAACCTTATCGAGAACTCCCTGTCGCACTCTAATGCCGACCTGCTCCGGATCAGTACGGACGTCGACCCCGAAACCGTGACTGTCCGGGTCGAGGACGATGGGACGGGAATTCCAGCGGAGAAACGAGATGTAATCTTCGAGCGGGGCTACTCGACGGGCAGTTCGGCGAACTCGGGGCTGGGGATGTACATCGTCCGGAAACTCGTCGAGAGCTACGACGGCGAGATCACTGTCGGCGAATCAGCGACTGGCGGTGCACGGTTCGACGTCACGCTCCAGCGAGGCCCTGACTGATACTGATTGTTCCGGTTATTTTCGTGACCGAGTCACGGATATCGATGTGTCACGGCGTGTACACAGAATTTGCGTCGCTAGAGTGGTAAAGACTCGCAACAATCACTGTGAGACGCACTTTTATTGATCACCCACATACGTCCACCTCGTGTGTGGCCTGTCGACGGTGTCGTAACCGGTGAACCGTCACTGTGTAATCGTACATGATAAATTCTCATAGACTGAAATGGAGGGAGTAATTACAATACCATCCGGTCAGTGGTGCCCGGTATGGAGAGTGTCTCGACCGAGGAGCTGCTGTTGGCGACACTGGTGACCGAGACCGGGCCAGGAGAGGGTGTGACGCTGTCGACGGTTCTGGACGAAATTACCGGCAGCGGTCAGCGACTCTGCCGGCAGGTCGAGGTCGCGCTGGCTGTCGAGGCACTGATCGAGCAGGGACTGCTCGACCGTGAATCCACCGCAGATGCCGGGTTACTAACGCTCACCGATGAGGGCCGGAGGGTGGCCGGAGAGACTGTCGAGCACCTCTCAGACCGGGAGATCGAACTGATTGATGGTACACAGCGACGAGAACTGACGGTCGGGGAGGCTGCCGAGATGCTCGGACACTCGGTTGTCGGTATCCTCTCCACCTGTTCTGCTGACGGGAGCTACTACGAGGGGGATCGGGTCGAACGGGAACGAGTCGTGGGTCGAACCGACGAGTTGACCCAGCTCGGGGATGTTCTCGACCGGGTCGAGCGGACCGGTGCGGGCGAGACAGTCCGTCTCGTCGGCCCCGGTGGCACCGGCAAAACGACGCTCATCGACGAATTCGTCGCGGAGACACCGGAGACTGTGGACAGCTATCGAATGCGCTCCGGCGGGGCTGAAACCGAACCCTATCGACCGATCCGGGAGCTGCTCGCACAGCTCGGCGCCGACGACGTGCTGGCGGCTTCGTCCATGCAGGTCGACGATACCGAAAGCTACGAGGCCCAGCAGACGGGGCTGTTCACCGAGATCACCGAGCAGGTGACACCGGCGTCGGGTACTCGCCTCCTCGTGTTCGACGATATCAACCACGCCGATGCGGCCACCTGGCAGTACCTCGGCTTTCTCTGTCAGCGACTGGCCGACCTGCCGCTCGTCGTTGTCCTCTCCCACCGGCCGGGGACACTGCCCGCAGATGCACCGATCCACCCCACAGCAGCGTTCGAGCAGACGTGTCTCGAACTGACTGGCCTGGATAAAGAGGGCACGCGAAAACTCATCGAAAAAGTACTTGATCGCCGCGGCGTACCCGACGACTTTGTCGATGCCGTCTCCGAGCGGACCGGTGGCGCACCACTGTTCGTCGAATCGACCGTGGAGGCACTGCTCGAAACGAACCAGCTCGATCCACAGCTGCAGTGGTATCCGACCGACGTCGAGTCGTTCGACCTGCCGGACGCTGTCGAGGAGACGATCCAGCGACAGCTCGCAACACTCGAAGACGCGGTCCGGGATGTACTGGGGTGGATCGCCGTCGCCCGCGGCTCCGTCCCCGTCTCCTTGCTGCAGGATCTCGTCGATCAGCCGGCCGAACGCACTGCTACGATTCTGGAATCGGTCGGCGGAATGGTGCGCCAGTCGACAGTCGGCGGCGAACCGCACGTCGCTTTTCATAACGAGGTCGTCGGTGACGCACTCGCGGCGCGACTCCCAGCGTCCGACAGGAGAGAACGCAATCGGACGATCGCTCGACAGCTCGAACGCCGGACCGGTGCGGCCGAGCCGACCGAAAAAGAGCAGCGAATCCAGCGTGCGGCGACGATCGCGTATCATTACGAGCGCGGTGGTGACGACGACCGTGCAATCGAGTGGTATCGCACGGCTGCAGACCGGGCGATGGATCTCTACGCACACGAGACGGCGACCGACTACTACTACCGGGTGATCGATCTGGCGCGCGGGGCCGACGACACCGATGCCCTGCTCCTTGCCAACGAACAGCTGGCCGAGATTTACACGATCATCGGCGAGTACGACCAGGCCAGCCGACACGTCCAGTTCGTCCGCGAACGGATCTCGGACGACGAGAGTCCCCGCAGCAAACGTGTCGCGGAGTTAGCTGCCAGACTGCACAACGCCCGTGGTGAGTACGACGAGGCGATCGATGTCGCAACAGCTGCCACCGACGGGTCGGAATCAGTCGAGCAGTGTCGACTCCTGGGGCAGCTGGCGGCGGCCTACGAGGCAGTCGGTGACTACGACAGCCTCGAAGCGACAGCACAGAGCCAGCGCGAACTGGCGGCCAGTCTCGGTCGGCCCGGCTTCGTTGCTGACGCAGTTCGCCTGCTCGGGGAGGCTGCCACCCACCGCGGCAACTACGAACAGGCCCAGGAGTACTACGAACAGAGTCTGGACCGGTCCCGGGAGAGCGACGACCGGTTCGGCGAGGCCGAGAGTCTGCGCAATCTCGGAAACACCCGGTTCAGGCGAGGGGAACTCGAGCAGGCCCGTGAGTACTTCGAGCGCAGTCTAGCGATCAAAGAGGAGATCGGCGACCGCCGCGGTGAAGCACGCACGCTGAACAACATTGGCCTCGTCTACTCCCGGCAGGGGACGCTCGATCAGGCCGAGGAGTACTACCAGCAAAGTCTGGCTGCGATTCGGGCGATCGGTGACCGACGCGGTGAGGCTGGCTGTCTGCTCAACCTGGCGAATATCGTCGTCAAATGGGGCGAGTACGACCGGGCGATGGCGTATCTCGAACGCAGTAACGAGATCTACCAGCAACTCGGTGACCGCCGCGGCGAGGCGAACAGCCTCCAGAATCTCGGAACAGTCGCGATCAGACGCGGCGAGTACGATCAGGCTGTCGAGTACTTCGAGGAGTGTCTCGTGATCAGCCGGGAGATCGGCCACCGAAAATCCGAGGCCCAGTCGCTGAACAATCTCGCGATCATCGCACGAATCCGTGGCGAGTACGACCAGGCGGAGACGTATCTCGAAGAGAGTCTCGACATCAAACGGGAACTCGGTCATCTGAAAGACGAGGCCTCGGGGCTGATCGAACTCGGGTCCGTGGCACGACTGCGCGGCGAGGCGGACCGGAGCTGGGAGTATCTGCAGCAGGGGCGAGACAGTGCCGAACAGCTGGGGCTCGTAAACCGGGAGGCGGAGGCTCGCAGAATGCTGTCGGTCCTGTTACGACAGCAGGGGAACTACGAGCAGGCAGGTGAGCAGTTGGACCGAGCACTCGAACTGGTCGACTCGACGGGCAACAGCGCCGAGGCCGCCCGGATCGATCTGGAACGGGCGCGGCTGGCACTGGCTCGCGGTGACGAGGACCGAGCACGCGAGTACGTCGAGCGAGCCACGGCGTCGTTCGAGGCCTCCGGTGATCCACTCTGGCTCGGTCGCAGCAGAGTGGTACTCGGACAGCTCGAACGGACCGACGGTGAGACGACTGCCGCATGCGAGCAGTTCGAGGCCGCAGTCGAGACGTTCGATGAGATCGGAGCGCCCGCAGAGATGCTGCGGACACTCGAACGACTCGTCGAGACGCGTCTGGAACAGAGCGACGAGGAGGCGGCCCGGAAGTGCTACCGGCGGGCAACGGATGTTCTCGTCGACGCGCCCGACGCGGTCGAGTCGGCACACGGCGAGTGGGTCGACCGCTACGCCGTTCGTGACGGCGGGCTGATACTGATTGCGATCGACGAAGCGGGATACGTCGCGTTCTCGACCGATTTTCAGCGATAGTGAACGTGCGGAACGGATTTGTAGCTATAAATAAGAATGATCGTATGATCCGGGCACTGATCGCGTGGCTCACACCCGGCAGTGAGTCGGATACTGCTGACGGCGAGAGCCCTGACGGGAACACAGCGAGCGAGGACGCCGAAGACAAGTCGGCGGACAGTACGTTCGTTCGGTCCCGCCTCGATGCCTCGGTGCTCTCCTCGCACGGTGGACCATCTGGCAGTCCGATCCAGGAGATCGAAGAGGACGTCCAGGAACTGGAAGACCAACTACCCGACGACCAGCCACAGTTCGACGACCCGTGAGAGCGTGCCCGAGAACCGCTCTCCCGGTTCGCTGTACGGCAGTTCTTTTACCGTCCGGTCCGAACACTGTGTATGGGTCTCAAACAGGACCTCTCGAACGGCATCATCTCGCTCGTGATCGGCGTCGCAATCACCAAACTCACCGCAGACGACGACGGCGGTCCTTACGATCTTGACGAGGTGTTACTCTCGGTCGCTGTCGCCTCCTTCTTCTCGGGCTTTTTCACGAGTTACTTCGCAAAATAACGCTTCGCGTTCGACGTTTCCGGCGGATCAGTCGTCGTCACCGGTGGCGACCTGATCGGCCTCACCCTTCTCTGCGGGCAACTCGCGGTCCGCACGCGGCCCCTCCAAATCGACGTCGGGCAACAGATCACGCAGGTACTGTCCAGTGTAGGACTCCTCGGTTCGCGCGACAGCCTCTGGCGTTCCGGTTGCGACGACCTGTCCACCCTTCTCGCCACCCTCCGGCCCGAGATCGACGATATTGTCGGCGTTTTTCACCAGATCCAGCTCGTGTTCGATGACGACGACCGTGTTGCCCTCGTCGGTCAGTCGATGCAGCACGTCGATGAGTTTTCGCTCGTCTTCGGGATGTAGTCCCGTCGTCGGCTCGTCGAGCAGATACAGCGTCTCGCCGGTATCCTTCTTGCCCAGCTCCTCTGCGAGTTTCACACGCTGGGCCTCACCACCCGAGAGCGTCGTCGATGGCTGGCCGAGTTGCATGTAGCCCAGTCCGACGTCCTTGAGCAGTTTCAGCCGGCGGCGAAGCTGACTGTGGCTCTCGAAGAAGTCGTGGGCCTCGTCGACGCTCATGTTCAACACGTCCGCGATCGTCTTGCCTTTGAAGGTGACATCGAGCGTCTCGTCGTTGTATCGGGCACCATCACACTCCTCGCAGGGGACAGTCACGTCCGAGAGGAAGTTCATGTCGATCTTGACCGTACCCTGGCCGCCACAGGCCTCACACCGACCGCCCTTGACGTTGAACGAGAACCGTCCTTTCTCGTAGCCGCGCTGGTTTGCCGTATCAGTCTGGGCGAACAGCTCACGGACGTAGTCGAAGACGTTGGTGTAGGTCGCGGGGTTCGACCGCGGCGTCCGGCCGATCGGTGACTGGTCGATCAGCCTGACTGTCTCGATGTTGTCGAGCCCCTCGATTGCGTCGTGCGCGCCCGGATCGACGCTCGTGTTGTCGTTCATCTCCCGGGCGAGTCCCTTGTAGAGGACGTCGTGCATCAGCGTCGACTTGCCCGACCCCGAGACGCCAGTGATCGCGGTGAAGTTGCCGACTGGAAGCGACACGTCGAGATCTTTGAGGTTGTGCTGGCGTGCGCCACGGATCGTAATCTCGCCGTCGGCCTCCCGGCGTTCGTCTGGCACTGGAATCACGCGCTCGCCGGCGAGATACTCGCCCGTGACACTCGCCTCGCAGTTCGTCAGCGCCTCGAAGGAGCCGTTGACGACGACCTCGCCGCCGCGTTTGCCCGGTCCCGGCCCCATGTCGATGATGTTGTCCGCGCGACGCATCGTCTCGGTGTCGTGTTCGACGACGATGAGCGTGTTCCCGAGGTCGCGCAGTTCTTCGAGGGTATTCAGGAGGCGGTCGTTGTCGCGCTGGTGGAGTCCGATCGAGGGCTCGTCGAGGACGTACAGCACACCGACGAGGCCGCTCCCGATCTGTGTCGCCAGCCGGATCCGCTGGCTCTCACCACCCGACAGTGTCGAGGCTTCCCGGTCGAGCGTGAGATATTCGAGTCCGACCTCGCACATGAACCCGAGGCGGGCGCGGATCTCCTTGAGGATCTCCTCGGCGATCTTCCGCTCGCGGTCGTCGAGTTTGGCCTCCAGCCCCTCGAAGTGTTCGAGGGCGTCGCCGATGGACATCTCGTTGACCTCGGTGATCGAAGTACCGTCCACGAGCACCGCCCGCGATTCGGATTTGAGTCGGGTTCCCTCACACGCCGGGCAGGTGGTTACGGCCATGTACTCCTCGATATGCTCGCGTGCGCGGTCGCTGTCGGTCTCGACGTGTCGACGCTCCAGATTTGGAATGACGCCCTCGAACCGTTCGGTCTTCTCACGGGTGCCGTTTTTCGTCGTCCACTCGAAGTGAACGACGTTGTCGGTCCCGTAGAGGAACTGCCGTTGAATCGACTCGTCGAGGTCCTCGAACGGTGTCTCCAGTGAGACACCGAAGTGGTCGGCGACGTTGTCGAGTTGCCGCGAGTAGTAGGTCCGGTTGTAGCTCCAGGGTTCGAAGACGTGTTTCAGTGGCTTCGAGGGGTCCTCGATGACGAGATCCTCGCTGACCTCCTTCGTCGAGCCCAGTCCTTCACACTCCGGGCAGGCCCCGTGTGGGCTGTTGAACGAGAACGATCGCGTTTCGATCTCGCTGATGTCGATGTGACAGTGGCTGCAGGCCAACTGCTCGGAGAATTCGACGACGAGTCTGTCCTCTGTGTCGCCGTCCTCGTCGTCTGCGTCGGCGAGATCGCCGGTCGAGCGCGCGCTCGCGCCGCCGACTTCGAGGTTCTCCGGTGGGTCGGGGAAGATCACTTTCAGCACGCCGTCGGCCTCTTCGAGTGCCGTCTCGACGGAGTCGGTGATCCGGGAGCGTTCGTCCTCGCTGATCTTCACCCGGTCGACCACCACGTCGATGGTGTGGTCGTAGTTCTTGTCGAGATCCGGTCTGTCGACAGTCAGATCGAATCGTTCGCCGTCGACCTCGACGCGGGTGTACCCCTCACCCACGAGTTCGTCGAACAGCTCCTCGAAGGCGCCTTTCTGGTCGCGGACGACCGGGGCACAGATCTTCGCTCGTGTGCCCTCGGGTGCGTCCATCAGCCGGCGGACCATCGCCTGGGCGCTCTGGTCGTCGACCTCGCGGCCACACTCAGGACAGTGTGGGGTGCCGACGCGGGCGTACAGCAGTCGGAGGTAGTCGTGGAGTTCTGTCACCGTCCCGACGGTCGAGCGGGGGTTGTTGGCGGCGTTTTTCTGGTCGATCGAGATCGCCGGCGACAAGCCTTCGACGTTCTCGACCTGCGGTTTGTCCATCTGGCCGAGGAAGTTCCGGGCGTAGGCAGAGAGTGACTCGATGTAGCGTCGCTGTCCCTCGGCGTAGATCGTCTCGAAGGCCAGCGACGATTTCCCCGAGCCAGACAACCCCGTGACGACCGTCAGTTCCTCGCGTGGCACCGTCACGTCGACATCTTTGAGGTTGTGTTCCTCCGCCCCACGGACCTCGATATATTCGCGACTCATTCGTTACGTTAGGCATGGCTTGCGGCAGTGAAACCCTGTCGGTTTCTCGTGGACTCGACTGCGCCGGTGACGGCGCTCAGTCGGCCAGTTTGCTGCCGAGCACTTTCGCTGCCGTGAGAATCGGATCCCACACTGGGCTATACGGTGGCGCGTACGCGAGATCTGCGCCCTGTAACTCCTCGACGGTCAGCGCTGCAGTCAGTGCGGTCGCCACCGTATCGATCCGTTTTGCACCCTCTCTCCCGACCAGACTGGCACCGAGGACGCGACCGCTCGGCTCGTCGGCGACCAGCGTCACCGTCAACTCGCTGGCTCCGGGGTAGTAGTGGGCCCGCGAGGCGGTGTCGATCGTCACCGAGACCGGCTCGAAGCCGGCGTCGCGAGCACGTTCTTCGTCGAGGACTCCGGTCCGGGCTGCGCCGAGATCGAATGCCTTGACGATGGCGGTGCCTGCGATCTCCCCGACCGGCTGTGGCGTCCCGGTGATCGTCTGTCCGATCGCACGGCCGGCGCGGTTGGCTGTGAGTGCGAGCGGGACGTGATCCGGTTCGCCGGTTACCACGTTCGTCGATTCTGCGCAGTCACCAGCAGCGTAGATGTTCTCGTCGTTCGTTCGACCGTACTCGTCGACAGCGATCGCACCGGTTTCGCCGAGTTCGATCCCGGCCTCCGCCGCGAGGCTGGTGTTCGGTTCGACGCCGACGCCGACGACGACCAGCTCTGCAGGGCGACGGCCATCCTCGGTTTCGACGGCGTCGACCGCTCGCTCGCCGCTGAATCCGTCGACTGCCGTCTCCAGATGGAGATCGACGCCCTGCTCGCTGAGGTGATCGCCGACGCGTTCGCCGACTGCCTCGCCGAAGGGTGCGAGCACCTGCGGGAGCATCTCGTACAGCGCGACGTCGAGCCCGCGCTCGTCGAGGGCCTCGGCCATCTCGATACCGACGTAGCCACCGCCGACGATGGCAGCCGACTCCGGTTCGTGTTCGTCGATATATCGGTCGATCTCGCCGGCTTCGTCCATGTCGTGCAGCGTGAACACACCGTCGAGATCCATCCCAGCAAACGGTGGTTCGACGGCACTCGCTCCCGTCGCGATCAACAGCGTTCCGTAGGACTGCTCGAACGTCTCGTTGTCGGTCCTGACGGTCACCGTCTCACTGTCCGGATCGATGCCGACGACCTCGTGACCGGTTCGGAGATCGACCCCCCGCTCCGCTCTGAACTCCTCGGGAGTGACCTGCACGAGATCGTCCAGGTGTTCGATGTCGCCTTTGATGTAGTACGGCATGCCACAGGCTGCGTAGGAGACCCACTCCCCCTGCTCGAAGACGATCACCTCTGTATCGGGCGCTTCCCGTTTTACTTTGCTCGCTGCGCTCATGCCGGCGGCATCACCGCCGATGACGACTACTGGCTCGGTCATACTCGAATATACGCGCCAGGCTCGCTAAAGTATTTTGCACAATATACAATACTAACGACGGCACATTTCGGGTCGAATGGGTGGTAGATCCGGCGGTGGGTCGGACCGATCTCCCCGCGTTCGAACGCTCCACTGTGTGCTCTGGAACCCTCTAACTGCTCGTTTTCCGGATTTTGGTGTTTTCTGGGGTCGTTTATCCTCGGCTGCCGGCGATCTACGAGTATCGTTTCCGCTCGCTCCAGTCGCTCCCAGCTGCTGAGATGATGACAAACGTTTATATATTTGTGCCCCATTGTATTGCACATGGAAAACAATGTTGGCGCACCGGATCGCCTCGTGCGTATCGGTGCTGGACTCGTTTTGCTCGCCCTCGGTGTGGCGATTCTCGCCGGACTCGTCGAGACAGTATCGCTGGCTGGAATCGCCGCCGCGGTCGTCGGGCTCGTCCTGATCGCTACGGGGACGATGCGGATGTGTCCGATCTACCAGGTCCTCGGTGTCGACACCTGTAGCCGATGAGTTCCGAGCACACGCAGACGAACCGGCCAGTCAGCCTGACTGACGAGGACGACCTCGACGAACTGATCGGTAGCTCCGGGACCGTCCTCGTGGAGTTTTACACCAACGGCTGTGGGATCTGTCAAAGCATGGAGCCCGTACTGGGCGTACTCGCCCAGTCGACAGATGCGACCGTCGCGACGGTCAACCCGCGCGACGATCCGGTCTTGCTCGATCGGTTCCAGGTCCAGAGTGTGCCGCTTCTCGTTCTCTTCGTCGACGGCGAGCCAGTCGCCCGGCGTGCCGAGGGTTTCGTCGGTGCCGACGAACTTCGTGACTGGATCGACGAGTATAGATAACGCTATCCGATTCCGGCGGTACGGTCGTTCGACGGCCGTACCAGGCCGACTTTGCTCTCCGAACTGCTCTTCGTTACTATGAGTTCTCGACTGACCGTCTCTGATGGACTGTCCCGTCGATCGTTCCTCTCGGCAGCTACAGCCAGCGCCGTCGTCCTCGCGGGCTGTCTCGGAGGGGACGGGGAGACGAACGTCCCGGAGCCCGTCGATATCGAGGACGATCAGGCCTGTGACCAGTGTGATATGCGTATCACGATGCATCCAGGACCGGTCGGCCAGGCGTACTACCTCGACGACACGCCCGACGATCTCCCCGACGACCGGGAGGACGGCCACGCAAGATTCTGTAGCTCCTGGTGTACGTACGTCTACACGCTCGAACGCGACCCGTCCCCGGCTGGCATCTACACGACTGACTACTCCACCGTCGAGTACGCGGTCCAGACCGACGCCGGGACGACCGTCATCGACGCACATTTCGGGGCAGACGCCTTCGGCGCTGTCGAGGGACTGACCTACGTCGTCGACAGCGACGTCGAGGGCGCGATGGGCGGGTCGCTGATCGGCTTCTCGGCGTCGGCGGACGCCGAGGACTTCAGGGCGGAGTACGGCGGTAACATCGTCGAGCACGGCGACGTGACACTCGAACTCGTCCGCGGGCTGTAGCAGAACAAAATCAAAAGGTGTGTGTAGGAGGACGATTTGAGAGTAGGCATACGATGTACGACGACATTCTCGTTCCGACTGGTGGCGACCAGTCGATCGAAACAGTACTCGAACATACGCTCGCGGTTGCCGAGGGGCGTGATGCGACAGCGCACGTTCTCTACGTTATCGACGACCAGGCGTTTCTCACACTCGACGAAGCGATGAAAGCCGACGTGCTCGAAGATCTGCGAGCAGAGGGACAAGAAGCGATCCAGGCAGCCACCGACCTGCTCGAGGCGGCCGGTGTCACCGTCGAGACACGGATCAGCCAGGGAAAACCCGCCGAAGAGATTCTCTCCTACGTCACGGAGCACGACATCGATCTCGTCACGATGGGGACCCGCGCCGACGAGTTCACGACGAACATGCTCGGCAGCACCGCACAGCGTGTCGTGACCGATTCGCCCGTCCCGGTGATGACGATTCACGTCTCCTAACGTACCGAGAGGCGTACCATAGCTGTTCTTACTGGTGGCTCTCGTACACCCGGTAGAATGAACTCATCGCTCGTCTGGACAGTCCTCCAGTCGGACAGTGCCTGGCCCGGCGTCGAGGGATCGCTCCCCTTGCTGTGTGTTATCGCCCTCGCCGGCGTCGGGACCGGACTACTGTTTGCGATCAGCATACTCGCCTACCGACAGCGCGGTTCGACGCGGTATTTCCTCGTGATGGTCGCTGTGGGGGCGCTCTTCTGGCGGACGATCGTCGGCTTTGGGACTGTCTTCGGCGTCGTTCCGATGCCGGTCCACCATCTCACTGAACACAGCCTCGATTTCCTGATCGCTGCCATCGTCCTGTATGCACTCCTCCGGAGTAAGCCGACACAGTTCGAGATGGATTTCGACGACCCGAGCTGACGCTGGCGGCTGGCCAGCACGGGCCCCGACCACCGGTCACCCGTCGAGCAGATCGTCGGCGAACCGGGAGAACCGATCGACGACGCGATCCACCAGCCGGGGCTCGATCTCCCGGAGCAGGCGGTAGATCTCTTCGTCTTCCGTCAGCGTAATCACTAGTTCGTTCGCTCGCGTTCGTTTCTCGGCTATCTCGTACTCGACGAGTCGGGAGAGGTGCCACTCGACTGTACTCCTGGCCAGATCGAGCCTGTCGGCGATCTCCGCCGGCGGAAGCGGAGCGGCTCTGAGCAACAACAGGACGATCTCCCGGCTCGTCTCCCGGCGTAGCAGGGCGATAACGCCCCGTTCCCACTCCGAGAACGTCGGCGGGAAGTAGTGTGTTCTGCCGTAGACGCCTTCTTTCGTGACTTTTTCTGCCCGGGTGAGTTTCCGGAGGTGGTACTGTGTCTGGCCCGTCGCGATGTCCAGTTTCCGACCGACGGCATTGAAGTGAATGCCCGGATTGTCGTAGATACAGTTACGGACACGGGCGCGGGTTTCGGACATCTGTGTTCAGCAAAACCTAGGTTACTTCTAATATAAAGGACGCGCGTTTTTTCACTGGCCTGGAACACAGTCTTCGGCGTCTGTACCAGACTGGTTATGCGTTGGAGAGCGCCAACGTTTCGCTGTGAGCGCAGTTGTCCGGACACTGTTCCGCGATCCGCGGGTCCGACTCGGCGTTTTGGCCGTCGTTTCCCTGCTCGCCGTAATCGGCGTCCTCGCTTTCGTCGTTACGGCAAGCGGTGCGACCCCCGAGCCGGTGCCGTTCGAGGAGACGACAACCGCCGGGCTGACCGCCGAACACCAGCAGGAACTCCGCGAGGCCGGACTGACCGTCCCGAAAGTCGAGGTGTTCTACTCCCAGTACCGCTTCGTCGTCGGCTACCGGGGGATCGAGTACGCGGTCACGGAGTTCCAGCAGCCGGGCCACGAACAGCAGTTCGGCTATCCGATAGCCGTCTGGGTCTCGGATTACACCGGGGCCGGCGTCGAACTCACCACGGACGGACTGCTCGCCAGCGAACGCGACCCCGGCTGGGTCCGGGCGTCGTCGGCACAGTTCGTCGTCGACAGCGAGGCACACACCCCGGCAGGCGAGACGGTCGTCCCCTTCGCCAGCGAGTCGGACGCGTCTGCGTTTGCTGCCGAGTACGGCGGCGAGGTCGTCGGCTGGTCGACCCTCCAGGGTCGGTCGTTCGACATCGACCAGTCGGCGGCGGTCCGTGACCGGGTCGACGAGCAACATGCCGCTGGCGACGAGCGGGCCGCGGCTGCCAGAACGCTTCTGGACCGCGACCAGTCTGTCGTCGGCAACGATTCGACACTCCAGGCGGCGATCGACGCCGCCGAACCGGGGAGCACCGTCGTCGTCCCCGAGGGAACCTACCGGGAGACCGTCACGGTCGACAAGCCGCTGACGCTTCGCGGCGAGAACGCCACAGTTCGGGGCGACGGGAACGGCACCGTCGTCGAGATCAGAAGCGACGATGTCGCCATCGTCGGTCTCACCATCACGGGCGTCGGCGAGAGCCTGGAACCCGACGAGGGCGAGATCGACGACGACGGCTGGGACGGCAGCATCGACGCCGCCTACGGCTACGCCGACGCCGGTATCGAGGCCGACAACGCCTCTGGCACCTACGTGGCCGATGTCAGCATCGAGACGCCGGCACACGGGATCCTCCTCCGGGATGCCGATGCCGTCGTCGAGGGTGTCACAGTCGAGGGGACAGACGAGTGGACCGACGGCTTCATGGGTGTGATCTCGTTGCGTGAGCCGGTCGTCGTCCAGAATTCGACGTTCGAGGGCGGCCGAGACGGGGTCTATCTCCACCGGGCCCACGACACCGTCGTTCGGAACAACACGTTCCGGGAGAACCGGTTCGGTGTCCACCTCATGTACACCTCGGAGACACTGATCGCCGACAACGTCGCCCGCAGAGAGACGAGTGGCGGGGTCATGATCATGACGAACCCGGCACGAAACGCCATCGTCGGGAACGATATCAGGAACTCCTCGACCGGCATCAGCACCTCCGGCGAACGGAACTACGTCGCCGACAACGTGGTCGCGAACAACGGCCGCGGCATGATGACCGGTTCCAGCCAGACGCTGTACGAGCGCAACGTCATCTACGGCAACGACCTCGGGATCAGGACCGGTTCGATCCGCCCGACAGACCGGATCGTCCGGAACGACTTCGTCGCGAACGACGAGGTGATCCGGGTCGGCGGTATCGGCCCGCTCGCGATCTGGACCTCGGAGGGTGTCGGCAACTACTGGGACGGTGCGACCGTCCGGCCGGGCCAGGGCTCGTACTCACCGACCGATCCGATCGAGAGCCGGTACCGGGAGGTGCCGGGGACGGTCACACTCGCTGCCTCCCCCGCGGCCAGCATGCTCGATGCCGTCCGCGACACGACGCCCGGAATGCGCGAGGGCAACGTCCTCGATACGGCACCGCTTTCCGAACCAGTCCGCCCGGAGACACTCGCCGAACTCGAAGCCGAAACCGATGACTGAGCAAACTACCCACCAGACCGAACCGAGTACCGTCGGTAGAACCCGTCTCGTCGCAGACGAAATCTCGCGGCAGTTCGGAGAAGTGACGGTGATCGACGGACTGTCCCTCGGCCTCGAAGCCGGACAGCTACACGCGCTGGTCGGCCCGAACGGCTCGGGGAAGACGACCCTGTTACAGCTGCTCGCCGGCGTCGACTCACCGACCGGGGGATCGGTCAGCTACGAGGGACCCGCCACAGCCCGAAACATCGGCTACCTCCCACAGCGACCCTCCTTTCGCCCCGGTTTCACGGCCCGCGAGACCCTCGAATTCTACACAGCGCTGGTCGATACCGACCCCGCGGGTCTGCTCGACCGTGTCGGGCTCGCCGACGCCGCAGACCGCCGCGTCGACGAACTCTCGGGCGGGATGACCCGGCTACTCGGGCTCGCCCAGGCGACGGTCGGCGATCCACCCGTCATCCTGCTCGACGAACCCGGCAGCGGTCTCGATCCGGGGATGCGCCGCCGGATGGCCGAACTGGGCCGCGAACTCGCCGCAGACGGTGCCGCCGTCCTCTACAGCTCCCACGATCTCGAACTGGTCGAGGCGTACTCCGACCGGGTGTTCGTCGTCGAGGGCGGCAGCATCGTCGAGCGTGGCGAACCCGGCCCGCTCTGTGCGGCCTACGGCGTCGAGACGCTGTGGGACGTCTTCGAGGCGGCCGTCGACAGCTCCGGCGGCGAACTCGACGTAATCGGGGTGTCAGAGTCGTGAGCGACGCCAGGCAGGCGCTGCAGGCTATCGCAGCACGCGAACTCGTCACCGTCGCCCGCTCGCGGGCCTCGCTGGTCCTCTTCGCTGCCGTCACTCTCGTCGTCGTGGGCGTTGCCGTCACCGGGAGTTCGGACCCGCGATATCTACCGACGACCGTCGATCTCCTCTTGCCACTGGAGTTGCTCGTCCCGGCGGTTGCGATCGCGCTCGGCTACCGGACGATCGCGGCCGACGCCCGGCGTGGTGAACTCGACGTTCTGGAGACGTACCCGGTGTCGACCCGCGGCTACGTCGCCGGCGTCTTCCTCGGGCGGCTGGTCGCACTGGCTGTCATTCTCGCTGTTCCCCTCGGTCTCGTCGGCCTCGTACTCGCGTTCACGTCGACGGACACCCCGTCCCTACTGGCCGCCCAGCGCGGTGTCGACTCGCCACTCGTGTTCGTCCGGTTCGCCGTTCTGACACTCCTGTACGCGCTCGTCGTCCTCGCGATGGCGCTTGCGGCCTCGGCACTGGCCCGCTCCCGGCGGAGCGCGCTCGTCCTGGCGATTGTCGTCCTCGGATTCGTGGTGGTCGGCCTCGATCTCCTCGTCCTCCGTGGGTTCGCCGACGGTTTCGTCGGCTCCGATCGGCTCACTACCGTGCTCGCGCTGTCGCCGACGAGTGCCTACCGCGGGCTGGTCTTCGAGACCGTGATCTCGACTGCTGTCGACACGGAGCTCCAGCAAGCGGTCCCGCTTCTCAACGTTCTCGGACTCTTCCTCTGGACGGGGCTTTCGTTCGTGGTCACGACGGTCGTGCTTTCGAGCCGATAGCGCTCACAGCTCCTCACACCCAGCCAGCCGCGATTGCCAGCTGTCCGAGACCGGCCAGCACGACGACGACACCCGCGAGTCGGCTCGCGACGGCGGCGTATGGGGCGACAGTCGAGGCCGCAAGCTCGTTCCCGACGGCGGTCGCGACGGTCACACCGAGCAACAGCCCCCCGAAGACGGTCGCGTAGGTCAGGAAGACGGCGGCCGTCCCGGCCGGCGGGAGCGTCAGCGACTGGACGGTCACGGCCAGAAACAGCGGCGCGACACAGCCTGCGGCGGCCAGCGCGTACAGTGCCCCAAAGGCCGCGAAACCAGCCAGCGTCGTCGACCGTTCCGGCAACTGGACGGGCAGCTCGACGGATCGGCCGGCAGCCAGCAGCCCACCGAGACCGACCAGCAGAATGCCGACGCCCGCCTCGAGTGCGGGGAAGATCGGTTCGAGTGTCTGCCCGACAGCTGCGGCGACGACTCCCAGCGAGAGAAACACTGCGAGTACGCCGGTGACGGCGGCGAGTCCTCGCAGAATGGCACCGCCGAGCGGTGGCTGATCGGTCTCCGTCGACGCGACGTAGTAGCCGACATAGCCGGGCAAGAGGGCGTACGCACACGGCGAAAAAAAGGTCGCGACACCGGCTGCGGCTGCGACTCCGACTGTCGTTCCGGTCATGTCTTCGCGAGTGCCCCACGCAACTCTGCGGCCGTTTTTTCGCCCTGGTCTTCGGAGACGATCCGGTTCGTCGAATCTAGCACGACCGTGTGGGGGACCGAACGCACGTCGAAGGCGGCAGTCAGTTCGAGATCCGTATCGACGGCCACCGGCCACGAACCGCCGTGGGTGTGCCACCAGTCTGCGACGTCCTCGCGGGTCGTCGTCTGTCCGATCGCCTCGTTCGTGACGGAGACGAACTGGACGTCCGCCGTCTCTTCGTGGACTGCGACGACTTCGGGCATCGTCCGCCGGCAGACCGAACACCAGGTCGCGAAGACGGTCAGCAACGTCGGCTGCCCCTGCTGTGGGACCCGCAGGTCGCCGGCGACACTGCCATCGCTGTCGAGCTGTCGGACCGTCACCGGCTCGACGGTCTCCTCGGTCCGGGAGCGTGTGGCGACGACCGCACCGCCGCCGACGACCGCCAGTCCGCCGATGCCGGCGAGTAGATCGCGGCGTTTCATAGTGGTTGTTGCGAGCCGTTCCGGTCTGGCAGTGACAAACGCCACTCGTCGAGGGCCGTCAGTCCCCTTCTCTCTGCCTGGTTGAAACTAACCGCACCAACCACTATCACGCGTACCCCTCCCGGACGGCTTCGAGGTCGTCGATGACGATATCGGGCCGTGGCGGCTGTGGCGAGTAGGCGCGCTCGACGTAGCCGTCGCGGTTGACGAGCAGCAGGAGATTGCTGTGGATAAAGGAGATCGCTTCTCCCTCTTCGTCGGGTTCGAGAACCTCGCCCTGATCGGTTCCGTTGCCGTGGCCGCCATCGCCTTCGGCTTCCTCGAAAGCGACGGCGAATCCGTCGTCGCCCTGGACGACTTCCTTGGCCCGCTCGGGCGTCTCCGGGCGGAGGAACTGCCAGTTCGCTGCTGTCGGGTCCGCGCCGTTTATCTCGCTGAACTCGCGGAGACGATCCTCGGTGTCGTACTCGGGGTCGAACGTGATCGGCATGAAGACCGTCTCGTCGCTGTAGCCGCCGTCGGCGGCCGCGGTCTGGGTCCGCGCGAGTGCAGCGGTCTGTGCCGGACACGGTCCGCCACACCGTGTGAACACGAAGGTTAGCAGTGTCTCGCGTTCACCGACGTACTCCCTGGTCGAGACCGTCCTGTCGTGCAGCGGGGAGGGGAGGTCAAACGCAGGAATCGTCTGGCCGTAGGCCGGGTATGCGAGGTCCTCCGGATCGACGTCGTACTCCCGTTCGGGTTCGCCGAGGACGGTGTTCTCGCTCCCGCCGTCGTCACCGCTCCCGACACAGCCGGCGACGGCGATTCCACTCACGATCGCAGTCGATCGAAGAAACGAACGGCGTTGCATAGTCGCCAGTTTGGCAGACACGGCTTATGCTATCTGGTGCGGTTCTCGAATCAGACCAGTAGCTGGATATCCGCGTCGACCATCTCCTGGAAGGCGGAGGCCGCCCCGACACCAGTCGTGACGCCGTCGTAGAAGTCGTCCTCGTCGTAATCCAGCAGGTCGATCGTCATCTGGCAGGCCTGCAGGTCGACACCGCTGTCCAGGGAGGTCTGGATCAGCGACTCGACTGTGGCCACGTCGTTGTCCTCGATTCTGTTCTCCATCAGCCGGGTCGTCACCCGGTCCATCCCCGGCAACGCGGCGATGGCGTTCGGAACGGGCATGTTCGGGTTTCCGACGGAACTGAGCTGTAACTCCTTCGAGTTTTCCTCGTGGAGGATCTCCAGCCCCCAGAAGGTGTGAAAGACGGTCACGTCGTAGCCGAAGGCGGCGGCCGTGCTCGCGAGGATCAGCGGCGGATACGCCATATCCAGGGTGCCTTTCGTCGCGATGATGACCATCTTCTTCGGACTGTCTCCCACCTCCGACTGGACGTCCGCGAGTTCGCTCTCCAGTTCGTCGACCCGCGCCTGGAGCTTCGCGATCTCCTCGTCGGACAGCGATCCCTCCGAGCCGGCGGATGTCTCGGTACTCATGGTTACTCCGCCTTCTGGATGTAGTGTTTGTAGACGTCCTCGCCGTTCTCGATCGCCTCGACCTGGTCGAGTAACGTGGCACCGTCGGTCGATTCTGCCCACCCCTCGATGTCGCTCATGCTGCCGGAGTCGGTCGCGACGACTTCGAGTGTCTCCTCGGCCCCGAGCTCGTCGAATGCGCCTTTGGTCTTGACGACGGGCATCGGGCAGTTCTGTCCTTTCACGTCGAGTGTCTGTGTTGGGTCCATACTCATCTGTAATCTCTCCTGTGTTGGAGTTACTATACAATATTGGATTCCCAAATATAACTGTGTCGATTATTGTGCCTATCTTGAACAACTGCTCACTCTGTATTTCAATGCCACTGTATCCAGCCTATACGCTCTCGATCGAGGGGCGGATGTCGAATCTCGCCGAAAAGAGTATTGCATAAAGTAGGAATTTCTATGCGAACTCTTAAGTCTATCAGTCCGATACAGAGTAGTACAGATGGATCCCGAAGCGATGGATTTCCCGACGCCAGAATCGGATGTCGAATCGACCACGCCGAGCGAACTGAAAGAACAGATCGACGACGGAGAGCCGGTGACTCTGCTCGACGTGCGGATGACGAGCGAGTACGAGGAGTGGCGAATCGAGGGTGAGAGTGTCGAGAGCTACAACGCTCCGTACTTCCAGTTCCTCGACGAGGAGATCGACGACGAGGTGCTCGCCGAACTTCCCGACGACGAGGAGATGACCGTCCTCTGTGCCAAAGGTGGCGCAAGTGAGTTCGTCGCGGGCGCGCTCGCGGACCGCGGCTACGACGTCGACCACCTCGAAGAGGGAATGAACGGCTGGGCGTCGATCTACGAGGCCCACAAAGTCACCGAGTACGACGGTGCAGGCACTCTGTTGCAGTACCAGCGCCCATCGAGTGGCTGTCTCGGTTATCTGCTGTACGACGGCGACGAAGCTGCCGTTATCGACCCACTCCGGGCCTTTACCGACCGGTATCTCGACGACGCCGAGATGTTCGGCGCCGAGCTAACGTACGCGTTCGATACGCACATCCACGCGGACCACATCTCCGGGCTCCGTGACCTCGCTGCGGAGGGCGTCGAGGCCGTCATCCCCGCGGCTGCTGTCGACCGCGGTGTCACATACGCCGACGAAATGACACTCGCCGAGGACGGAGACACGTTCGCGGTCGGTGACGCGACGATCGAGACGGTCGCCACGCCCGGCCACACGACCGGGATGACCTCCTATCTCGTCGACGACAGCCTGCTCGCGACCGGTGACGGGCTGTTCATCGAGAGCGTTGCCCGTCCGGATCTGGAGGAGGGCGACGAGGGTGCACCCGACGCCGCGCGGATGCTCTACGACTCGCTCCAGAGTCGCGTGCTGACACTCGACGACGACACGCTGATCGGTGGCGCACACTTCAGTGACGCTGCCGAACCGGCCGCCGACGGCACATATACCGCACCTCTCGCTGACCTGAAAGCACGGATGGACCCCCTCTCGATGGAGAAAGCGGAGTTCGTCGAGGTCGTCCTCTCCGATATGCCACCCCGGCCGGCGAACTACGAGGAGATCATCGCGACCAACCTCGGACAGAACACCGTCGACGACGAGAAAGCGTTCACGCTCGAACTCGGGCCGAACAACTGTGCTGCGAGCCAGGACGCGCTCACGAGTGACTAAGGATCGATGTTCGCTGACATACTCGGCTCCGGGACCCTCGAAGCCCTGTTCCCGAACGGGATCTCCCGGTACGCGATCGGGGGATTGCTCGTCGGTGCAGCGACAGCACTCATCTACTACGGGACCGGCATCGCGGCCGGTGCGAGTACGTTTCTCGAGTCGTCGCTGTCCTACGTCTCGGGACAGTCCCGGTTCCAGCAGTACCGCGGATCGCGTGACTGGCGGGTCGTGTTCACGGTCGGGATCATCGCCGGCGCGGCGATCTACGCGTTCGTCTACCAGGGCGAGGCGTGGGCGCTCGCGGGCAGTGCCTGGCTTACCGAGGTCCAGCCCTGGCGGCTGTTCTTCGGTGGTATCCTGGTCGGGATCGGGACCCGCGTCGGGAAAGGCTGTACGTCGGGCCACGGCATCTGTGGTGTCGGCTCGGTCTCCCGGACCTCGCTCGTGGGTGTGGCTACCTTCCTGCTGGTCGCCATCGTGACCGCCAATCTCGTCGCCGCTGCGGGGGTGTCGCCGTGAGCCGGCATCCACTGTTCATGCCGCTAGTGCTCGTCGGCGGGCTCGTCTTCGGTTTCGGGCTCGGCTTCAGCCACATGGCTCGCCCGGAGGTCGTGATCGACTTCCTGACTTTCGAGGACTTCGGTCTCCTCTTCGTGATGTTCGGCGGCTCGATCGTCGCCGGGATCGCGTTCTGGATACTCCCGAAACTCAGCGACAGTGCACCGCTGACGGGGAAACCGTACGGGCGGCGGCTGAAGTCTTTCGACCGGAACGTGCTGGTCGGTGGCTCGATTTTCGGCGTCGGCTGGGGGCTGTCGGGGATCTGTCCCGGCGCGGCCTACGCCAGCCTCGGCGTCGGTAACTGGCCGATCCTCTACGCACTCGGTGGGATGTTCCTCGGGGCGTACGCACAGGGTGTCTGGCGAAGCCGCCAGACAGAAACGACGACAGCCGTTCCGAGCGACGACTAGACCGCGGTCAGTTTTTTCGATCCGCACAGCTGGAGACGAACGCTTTCATCAGCTTGCGCTCGACGGCGTTGAGCCGCTGTGACAGCGCGGAGGCGGTGACCCCGAGTGACCGCGAGAGCGTGTCGAGATCCGCCGCTTTTGGTTCGTCGTAGTAGCCGGCGTCGACAGCGAGCGTGGCCGCCTCCCACTGTTTCGGTGTAACGTTGCTGATCGGAACGGTACAGTCACCGACGCCGCCCGTACCGGCCCAGTCGACGCTGAATTCCGTGTCGCTACCGGAGTCAGCGAGGTAGGTCAAAAGCTCCTGGCCACGCTGTCTGTCGGGGAGCGTGATCGTGACCTTGACAGCCTGGCTCACGGTTCGGTCACCTGCCGTTCGGTGAGTTCGAACGCTGTTTCGACCTGCTCGACTGTCTCGACCAGCACGCTCGCTGCCCACTGATAGAACTCGGCACCCTCCGTCTCCTCGATCTGTCGCTGAAACGCCGAGAACCAGCCCATGTGGTCGGCATGAAAGTCGGCGTAGGCCTGCATCTGACCGGACTCGAGGAGTAACCCGGCGTACTCCAGCACCACGGCGACGTGGTCTGGTGGGTACGCGTCCGGGACGTCGATCCCGGCACGGTCGTACCGCTCGCGCATGTCGGTGGCCGCCGGCCCGCCGAGCAGTCCGCCCTGGCGGCCGTCCCACCACTGTTCGTAGGCCGACTGGGCGGGCGCTGCGTACGGGCCGTCGAACGCCTCGAACGTGCTCAGGTAGTGTTCGCGGAATTCGCCGGCCGTATCGACCGCAGGCGTCGGGGGGCGTTCGGGGCTGAAGCCGAGCCGTTCGCTGCGTTCGACCAGCTGGTCGTGGAGTGACCCGTCCTGTAACGCGTCGAGTAGTTCGTCATTGGGCGAGTCGAAACATCGGGCGAGCAGCGTGTATAGCTCCCCGACAGCTTCGGTGGTCATTCTAGTTCCCCTCTCCGACTCTGTCGACGAGCGATTCGACGTCCTCGCTCCCGGTTCGCATCGGTTCGACGATCACGCGCTGGTTGTGTGCGCCGTTCTCGAAGCGTTCGACGGCCTCGTCGGAGGCGAGTTCGAGCATCTCTTCCTCGGGGCCAGCCTTGATGGCCTCCCCGACGCAGTTGTCGACACAGGACGGTTTGACACCGCCGTCTTCCGGCGTTTCGCGTTTGTCCTGCCCGTGTGCGCTCCCGGTGCCCTGGCCGAGACAGAGGTTACATTTCGACATCTTGTTGTCCTCCGCCTCGGAGAACGTCGGCGCGTCGTACGGACAGGCGTCGAGACACTGCTTGCAGGAGATACAGTCCGGCCGGTCGTGGGTCACGATCCCGTCTTCCTCGCGGATCTCGATGATGTCGACCGGACAGACGTCCACACACGGCGCGTCGTGACAGTGCATACACGAGGTGGAGATCGGGATCTCCTCGAAGGCGTCGCCCTCGTCACTCTCGTAGTGGTTGACGTTGCGCCAGTCGGCCATCTCCCGTTCCCGCTGTGAGACGCCTGGATCGCGGTTGTGGTAGTTTTTACACGAGACTGCACACGAGTGACAGCCGATACACCTGTTGAAGTCGTAGTAGAACACCCAGTTTTCGCTCATGATAGTTCACCTCCGGTTGGCGCAACGTCGACAGCGATGTGTCTGGCGACCATGCCCGTGATGGGGTCCATCTGTTTCGAGTGGACGTCCATGCTGTTCATTCCTTCTTCTTCGGGCTGGACCGATCCCGGCCCGAACCCGTACACCGTCGTCGTGAAGCCCCGCCGGGTCGATCCGGAGACGTAGGCCATCAACTCGCCGCTACCCGTCTCCGAGACGACATCGACCATGTCGCCGGTTTCGATCCCGCGGTCGGCGGCGTCGTCGGGGTGGAGCACGAGATAGTTGCCGCGGTAGTCCTCGTCTTCGAGTTCGTGGCGGCGTGCGTACCGCTCCTGGCTCCCTTTCAGGGCCTGGTCGCCGCCGTGGGAGAAAAACACCGCCCTGGTGTCGTAGAACTCCAGGGGGTACTCCCCGCCGGGTTCGTCGCCGTAGGTGCCCGGCGGCTGCCACTCGGGTGCGGTGGTCATCCCGGCCTCTTCAGCCGCGTTGGCAAACGGTGGGATGTGCCCCAGGTCGAACCAGAAGGTCGGACCGTCGCTCGATTTCCACGTCTCGTACTCGTACTCAGCGAGCAGTTCGTAGTTGTCGCCGCCGGATTCGAGTTCCGACAGCGTCAGGTCGACCTCGGAGAGCTGGTCGTTTATGATCTCTCTGTTGTCCTCCCAGGGGAAGTACTCGCCCCAGCCCATCGCCGCTGCCAGCCCGGCGATGATCTCGTAATCCGGCCTGGTGTTCCACTGTGGCTCGACTGCTGCGGTCGATCCGGTCACCCACGTCCGGTCGCTGTAGGCGCTCCAGCTCCCGGTTCCGAGGGTGTCTTTTTCGAGCTGACTCGCGTCCGGGAAGACGACGTCCGCGTTGCGGCTGACACCGTTCCAGTAGGCGTCGGTCGCGATGACCAGATCCATCTCCTCGATGGCCTCGCGCCACGCTGCTGCGTTGCCGTCTTTCAGTGGGTTGTCGTAGTGGACGTAGATCCCGTTTATGTGGCCGTTGTCGACCATATCCGGCACGAGGTTGTGTGCGATCCCCTCGATGTGACGCAGCGGGTACTCGCTGTACTCGTCGTGCTTGTCGATCGCTTTCTGTTTCCCCTCGGCGTTGTTCGGCAGGTCGACACCCTGGATGGGTTCGGACTCGCCTTCGGGCGTGAACTCACAGACTTCGAACGGATCGGCGGTCGGCGCGGACTGCCACAGCCGGAGACCGCCGGGGCGGTCGATGTTGCCGACCAGCCCGTTGAGCGCGGTGATGTTCTGGCTGGCCTTCCAGGAGTTGGCGTACTGTGCGGTGCCGGTCCACTGAGAGATGCCTGCTGCCGGGGCCGCTTCGGCGAAGCCGACCGCGATCTCGCGGATCTTTTCGGCGTCGATCCCGGTTTTCTCGGCGGCCCACTCCGGCGTCTTGTCCTCGACTGCGTTCCGGTAGGCCTCGAATCCGACAGTCTCCTCTCGGACGAACGACTCGTCGTAGAGCCCCTCCTCGATGATGACGTTGGCCATCGCAAGCGCCAGCGCGCCGTCGGTCCGCGGTCTGATCTGGAGCCACTCGTCGGATTTCTGGGCCGTCTCGGTGTGCTGTGGATCGATCGTCACGAGCGTCGCGTCGTTTTCCTCGATCGCGGTCAGCACACCTTTGGCCTCGAACTGGCCGGCGAACGATTCCAGCATGTTCCGCCCCCAGGCGATGATGAACTCCGAGTTCTGGTAGTCTGGGATACGGTTGTTCGATCCGACACCCATCATACCGCCGGTCATAAACGTCGGTCCGGCACAGACGTGGATCCCACGCGAGATCCGCTCGGGGGTGCCATAGAGGTTCTTCCAGAAGCGGTTGACGACCGGCGTCGTCGTCCAGCTCGCCGCGTTCAGGAACGTCTCGGAGCCATGGTCGTCGTCGAACTGTTCGAGTCGGTCGGCCGCATACGAGAACGCCTCGTCCCACGTCGCCTCGCGTAGCTCACCGTTCTCCCTGATGTAGGGCTGTTTGATCCGTTCTGGATCGTGGACCTTCTCGATCTGTGCCTGCCCTTTGGGGCAGACCGTTCCCTCGGTGCCAGCGCCGGCACTCCCGCGCGGGTGGCCATCGACGCCAGTGATGTCGACTGTCGCGCCGTCTTTGACTGTCACTTCCTGGCCACAGTTGTGATGACAGATCCAGCAGTTCCCGTACGCGAGCTGGTCGGTCGCCGGCTCGTCCGGCTGATCCGGTTCGTCCGGCTCCGTTTCGTTCGTGGGCGTCTCCGTTGCTGGGTTGTCGTCGCTGTAGATATCGCCACAGCCGGCGATCGCCACGGCTGCGCTCGCGCCACCCACCTGGAGCAGCCTCCGCCGCGTCAGCCCGGATCGGTCCTCCGTCGAGTCACTCATCGGTCTGTCCTCCGATTCGGTTCCATCGGTCGGTCTGTCTCACGGTCATACCTATAGATACAGAGACCACTACCATCCCACTACCTCGGGACCGATTTAGGTTTTATATACCCGCTGAACGGGGCAGGCCTGATACTGGTGGCGATAGATTCGGACAGATACTTCCACCCCGTGGGTGCAAACTGCTTCAGTTTTGTATAGCTACCAGTATGAACTGCCAGCAGTCTTTCTCGGGTGCAACTGCAGACGCCTGGTAGTATTTATATTCACTGCTATATGATGGGAAGGAACCTACACATTGCAGGAACGACACTAGAGATACGACACGCAGCCACCGAACCATGTCTATCGAAATGGAATCGCACGGGCGGGCGGATGGATCGATCGAAAGCAAGAGCCTGCGGGTCGAACTCGAAATCGAACGTGGTGGTGCGTGTGTGATCGACGAGGTAACGGGGGACGTGGTCGACGTCGACGTCCGGTTTCACGACGAGCGCTGTCGTGTCGATCTGGACCTCAAAGACCACAACAATGGAGTGGCCACACGGTCGAGAAAACAGTTCACGTCGACGGTCTGTGATCACTGTCCGGGAGCGGTCTTCTCGAAGTACGGCTGTATCCCGCGGTATCAGCGGACAGGAGCGGGATCGTTCGTGGTCGAAACGTACCTCTCGGACACCGACGCCCTGTCGGGGCTGGTCAACGATATCCGGGATCGGTGTGCACGGGTCACCGTCCTGTCGATCACCTCGACCGAGGGAACTGCCCACCCCGAACACTGTTCTGTCGACGTCTCCGTGCTGACGCCGAAACAGCGCCAGGCAGTCGAAGAAGCACGAAAACAGGGCTACTACGGGCAGTGTTCGGATACCGAACTCGGCGAGGTCGCCGACTCCCTCGGCATCTCGCCGTCTGCGCTCTCCCAGCGACTCCAGCGTGCGGAGGCCAACGTCATGGGCCAGCTCTCCTTGGAGTGTGGTTGTTTCGACAGCTGTGACTCCGGTAGCTGTGAGTGATCGTGGGAACGGTCGCTCTCACACGCTGTTCTCGATTCGTGGCACTGGGCGTCAGCTACTCACCGGATCGAATCCAATCTCACATATGGTGTCGGAAGCTCCACCTGTGTCGACCGAGCGCGTCTTCGAGATCGCAACGGAACTGCTCGCCGTCGACACGCAGAACCCACCCGGTGAGACCCGTGCACTCGCAGAGTGGGTGGACTCGTTTTTTACCGATCTCGGCCTCGAAACCGAGACCGTCGCAACCGACCCCGTGAAGCCCAACGTCCTCACGACGATTCCCGGCGAGACAGAGCGCACGCTGCTTTACAACGGCCACATCGATACGGTCCCCTTCGACGCCGACGAGTGGACCTACGACCCGCTCGGCGAACGCGAAGCGGACAGACTGTACGGGCGCGGCGCGACCGATATGAAAGGGCCACTCGCGGCGATGTTACACGCCGCTGAGGCGTTCGTCGAGACCGACACAACACCGCCGGTGACACTCGCCTTCGCGGTCGTCAGCGACGAAGAGACCGGCGGCGACGCGGGTGTCGGAACCCTGCTCCGGCGCGAGGCCGTCGACGCGGATGCCTGTGTCATCGGTGAGACGACCTGTTCGAGGGGGCAGCACTCGGTGACCGTCGCCGACCGCGGGAGCATCTGGCTCACGCTCGAAGCCGAGGGCGTCTCTGCGCACGGCTCGCGTCCGATGCTCGGCGAGAACGCCATCGACCGGCTCTGGGCAGCCGTCACGACGCTCAGGACCCGCCTGTCAGATCGCGAGCTCTCGCTCCCCGCCGATTTCGAACGGATTTTGGCGGAGTCGGTGACCTACTACGAGCCGACGATGGGCGAACAGCAGGCCAGACGGCTCTTTGCCCGGCCGACAGTCAATCTCGGGACCATCGAGGGTGGGGAGAGCATCAACACGGTGCCGGGCACAGCGCGTGCACAGCTGGATATCCGGCTCACCGCTGGCATCGAAACGAGCGAGATCCTGGCCGATATCCGCGACTGCCTGGCCGCCTATCCCGCCGTCTCGATCGCCGACGTGAGCTGGTCTGTCGGTACCTACGAACCGCCCGATAGCCCGCTCGTCGAGGCGGTGACGACCGTCGCGTCGGAGGCCATCGGCGACCGGATCTTCCGGCGCAGTGCGACCGGCGGCGGGGATACGAAGAAGTTCCGCAAGGCAGATATTCCGACCGTCGAGTTCGCGTTCGGAACCGACACCGTCCACGCCGTCGACGAGTACACCACGGCCGCGGCGCTGGCGGCCAACGCAGCGGTGTACAGCCGCCTGCCCGTTGTCTGGGCCGACGCAGTATAGTACTTTCATACTCTTGGAATAAACGCACAATATTAAAGCGTTCGCGACCAAGAGTCAGCTGTATGAGTGAAACTGATATCGAGCCGGCAGCGACGGTGGATGCACGCGGGGCGGCCTGCCCCGGTCCGTTGATGGATCTCATCGGCAAGATCCGCGACGTCGAATCGGGTGACGTCGTCTGTCTGTTGAGCGACGCCGAGCAGTCACTGACCGACGTTCCGGAGTGGGCAGAGGAGGCAGGCAACGAACTGCTCACTGTCGAGGAACCGGACGATCATTACGCGTTCTACGTGGTGAAATCATGAGCGACCATATCGTCATCCTCGGCGGTGGGACGGGTGGTACCGTGCTCGCGAACAACCTGGCCGAGCGACTCGGGTCGGAGATCGACAGCAGCGACGTGCGGGTCACGCTGATCAACGACGATCCGGAGCACGTCTACAAACCGGTGTGGCTGTACGTCCCCTTTGGCACACGTGAGCCCGAAGACGGCCGGCGACCGCTCGCCGACCTCGTCGACGACAGGGTCGAACTGAAAATCGACCGCGTCACGGCGATCGATCCCGACGCCCAGCAGCTGCATTCGACGGGGGAGGTTGGTCCGATCCAGTACGACAAACTCGTCGTCGCGACCGGATCGACGCTCGCACCGGACGAGATTCCGGGCCTCGCCGAAGCCGGACACGACTACTACAGCGAGTCCGGCGCGCTCGAACTCCAGGACGAACTCCTTTCGTTTACCGAGGGGCATCTCGTCTTGAGTGTCATCGGGAGCCCGCACATGTGTCCGGCGGCACCACTGGAGTTCGTCTTCATGGCCGACGACTGGCTGCGTGAACGCGGTCTCCGGGAGGACGTCGAGATCACCTACACCTATCCGATCCAGCGGGTCCACGGCAACCCCCACATCGCGGAGTGGGCACGGCCGATCATGGACGACCGCGACATCAACGTGGAGACCTTCTTCAACCCCGAGGAGATCGACGACGGGACGATCCACACGATGGAGGGGTCGGAGCTGTCCTACGACCTCCTGGTCGCGATTCCGCCCCACCGCGGGCTCGACCTCCTAACAGAGGCCGGGCTGGGTGACAGCGGCTGGGTCGACGTCGACAAACACACGCTCGAAGCCGAACACGCAGCGAACGTCTACGCGCTCGGGGACGCTGCAGCGACGGGCGTGCCGAAAGCGGGCAGTGTCGCGCACTACCAGGCTGGCGTCGTCAGCCAGCGACTCGCGAGCGAGGTGCGTGGCCGGCCAGCGACGGCGAGATACGACGGGAAGACGCTCTGTTTCGTCGAGACGGGGATGGATTCGGCCTCCTACGTCGAGTTCGACTACGAGCACCCGCCGTCGCCGGCACCCCCCTCGGAGAAACTCCACTGGTCGAAACTGGCCTACAACGAGTCCTACTGGCTCACTGCGCGGGGGTTGCTCTGACCATGTCCGAATCCACGAACAGACCGGACGATCTCGAAGCAGCAATCGCAGAGAATCCCGAGGCCGTCGCGGCCTTCGTCGAGCGACTCGACGCCGTCAACGAACTGCTCGACGTGCTGGCACTCGGTGAGGGTGCGCTCACAGACGAGATGATCGTCGAACTCTCGGGGACTGCCGCCACGCTCGCGGAGTCGGCGGACGGACTCGCCACCGAGGAGACTGCAGCGCTGGCCGAGACAGTCGGCGCGAACGGCGAGGAACTCGCAGAGGCGATGGAGACGCTGCTCGCACTCCAGCGAAGCGGTACGCTCGACGAACTCGCCGAAGTTGCGGAGGTCGCCTCACTTCTGACCGCTGCACTCGACGACGAGATGGTCCGCTCGCTCGCAGGGACGGGCAGTTCGCTCGGAGAAATTGCTGATACAGCCGCCGAGGATGACACCCGTGACGGACTCCAGACCGTTCTCTCGGGGGTCGGTGCAGCCGAGGGAAGCGACCCCGAACCGGTCGGCCCGGTCGGGCTCGTCCGGCAGATCCGCGATCCCGAGGTCCAGTACGGGCTCGGCTACGTCTTCGCGATTGCGAGAGCGATCGGCGAGAGACAGGCAGAAACAGACCGCAACTGACGACAGCCGCTTCCTATCCGTCCACTTTTTTCCGGGTCCCCGTCCGTCCTCGTTGTTCCCGGACAGATTGCACGCCGTAGTAGAGGATGATGCTCGTGACGAACAGTGCCGACCCGATCAACAGGAGGAAGCTCACCGTATCGAGAATCGGCATCGCCAGCCACGTCGCGAGTTCACCGAATGCGACGGCGGCGCTCGCGAGCAACAGCATGATCCCGAAGTAGATCGTCACATCCGCCTCGTCGACGTAGGCCGTGGCAGCCGAACCGATACGGGCACCGAGCGCGCTGCCGACCAGCAGGGCCGTCACGACACCCAGATCGATTACCCCAGAGAGCCCGTAGCTGAAAGCCCCGACTGCACCGGACATGAGCGCGCCGAAGAGGCTGGTACCGACCGCGGCCGCCAGTGGCACGCCGACGAGGTAGTAGATCGCCGGCATCCGGATGAAGCCGCCGCCGATGCCGAGGAACCCGGAGACGATACCGACGCCACCGCCGACGCCGGAGATCGTCCACAGCGAGGCCTTGCTGCCGTCGGTCAGCCGAACCATCGGCGGAATGTTGTAGGATTTGATCTTCTTTGCAATATCGGGAATCTCGTCGTCCCCGGTATCGTCGTCCTCTGCCTCTGGTTCACGGAGCGCGTTCCGGGTGAAGACGAGCCCGATCGCCGCGAGCAGCAGGATGTACGCGATCCCGACAACCAGTTCGGCGTAGCCGAGCGCTTCGAGCCCGAAGACGAGCATCTTCCCGGCCTCGATCCCGAGGACGATGCCGACGAACATCAGTCCACCAAGCTTGTAATCGACCTGGCCGACGTCGTGGTGTTTCAACGTCGCAATACTGGCCGTCCCGAACACGAATGCCATCGAACTCCCGATCGCGACTGGTGCGGGATAGCCCAGGACGAGCAGTGTCGGGGTGACCAGGAAGGAACCACCCATCCCGAAAAATCCGAAAAACACCCCGACCATGAAGCCGAAGCTGAGGAATAAGGCCAGTAACGCCGGGGTGAGGCCAAGGACCTCCATCTATGTGTTTGCGATGGCGTCGAGCACCGGTGGAGCGACTCGCTCCTCGATTGCACCGTACCCGACGTACAGAGCTAGTGCTTCGACGAACACCAGCCCCACGACCACTGCTGCCTGCACCGCTGGCTGTGCTGTCAACTCGATCATTTTGCCCCTCGCTGGTGTGGCTGTGTGAATGGCATCTGTCTGTACTCGTCTCTCTCTACCCGCCGAGTGCTGATAACGGTTTTGGGATAACTACACATTATTATCACTGTGTATATCATCGATAACCGACGAAAATACATCTGTACGTTATGTGAATATAGGCCGAATCTGTCCGCCGGGCCGGATTCTGATACAGAGCAGTAAGGACTCCGTCTATTCAGAGTGTGTTCCGGGAGCGCGGCCGCAGTGTCGGATCTCGACCGGGTCGGCAGTCGGTGTTCATATCGGGCGCAGTATTGTGCATTTTTTGCAAATATTTTTAGTCGTAGAGATCGTATTTATAACCAGCATGGCTAATTCGATGAGCGAGTATCTCAAACAGGATATGGAGTGTGAGGGGCTTCTGGAGTGTATACACGGACTGAAGAACCTCGACAGGGAAATTTTTCTGCTGCTCACGGAGCAGTCAGAGCCCCTCACAGTCGACGAGATCGCCGAGCAGGTAGACCGGGAACGGTCGACCGCCTACCGCTCCGTTCAGCGGCTCGTAAACAGCGGCTTCGTCCAGAAAGAGCAGGTCAACTACGACCAGGGCGGCTACTACCACGTGTTCCGGCCGACCGACCCCGACGAGATCGCAGACGATATGCAGCGGATGCTCAACGACTGGTACGCGAAGATGGGCCAGCTCATCGGCGAGTTCCGCGAGAAGTACGATCAGCCCGAGGAGATAACTGTCTCTCCGGAGAGCTGAGACCGATCGCTGTCAGTTCGTCAGTTTCGTACAGCCACCAGTATGGCTACTCGGGTTCGACGTCAAAAAATCAGCGACGAACTCCCTGCTGGCTCCGCGGCGCTTTTTATACTGCGTAGGAGTCGATCGCGTCTGCGAGCTGGTCTTCGGTCTGCATCCCGACCATCCGTTCGACTGGCTCACCGTCGGCGAAGAGGAGAAGGGTTGGCACGCCCTGGACGCCGTACTCCCCGGCGAGTTGCTGGAACTGGTCGACGTCGACTTTCACGACGGCTGCCTCCGTCTCGGCTGCGAGTGTCTGGATCGTCGGCTCCATCATCTTGCACGGACCACACCAGTCCGCGTAGAAGTCGACGAGGACGACGTCGTACTCCGCGGCGAGCTCTGGAAGTCCAGAATCGCCCTCGAAGTGGATCGGTTCACTCGGTGTCGCAGCAGTTGTTTCGGTTGTCATCACTCATCTTTAGGTCTCCTATCTTCAAATAGTTTTGGGAATACTATACAATACTATTCTCGCAGCGTCGGTGTGCTGTCGAAAGAAAACATTCCTAATCCTCGCTTCCATAGCTGGTGGTATGCCAGAAGGGCGCGATCCGCCGCCGACAGACGAGGGCTGGTACGCACTGCACGATTTCCGGACGATCGACTGGGACGCCTGGCGCGCGGCCACCGACCGGGAGCGCCAGCGCGCGCTGGACGGGGTGACCGACCATCTCGACACGCGGCTTGCAGTCGACGACGCCGATTCGGGGGCGTCTGCGCTGTACTCGATTCTCGGACACAAGGCCGACCTGTTGATCCTCCATCTCCGGCCGAGTAGCGCACACATCGGCGCGCTCGAACGCCAGTTCGAGCAAACCGAGTTCGCAAGCTACACCGAACGGACGACCTCGTTCGTCTCGGTGACCGAAGCATCGGGCTACTCCGAGCGTGCGCGTGACTATTTCACGGGCGATCTGGACGAGGAGTCGGGACTGTACAACTACATCCAGACTCGACTCAAGCCGACGATCCCGGACGCCACCCACGTCTGTTTCTACCCGATGGACAAACGCCGCCAGCCGGCGCAGAACTGGTACGATCTCGATTTCGAGGAGCGCGCCGAGCACATGGCCGCCCACGGTGACATCGGCCGCGACTACGGCGGGAAAGTCGTCCAGATGATCACCGGCGCGATCGCACTCGACGACTGGGAATGGGGTGTCACGCTCTGGGGTGACGATCTGGTCGACATGAAAGATCTCCTCTACGAGATGCGCTTCGACCCGTCGACCTCCCAGTACGCCGAGTTTGGCTCCTTCTACATCGGTCGTCGGCTCCCGCCCAGCGATCTCCCCGCACTGCTCGATGGGCATCCGGTACCGACCGAGGGCGAGACCGAGATGACCACCGACGCGACGATCCATCCCGCGGACGCGGCCGGCGGTCAGTCGGATGCTGGCGCTGGTCACGCCGAGAGTAGTCACAGCCACGGTGACGGCCACGCTGCTCACGGCGGGAACGAGGAAGACGACGCCGGACACAGCCACGGCGAATCTGACACCGCAGCGAACGGCGGGCCGCCGACGGGTGGCGACAGCGACGTCACCGAGGAGACCGACGACCTCCAGGGTCGGCTCATCAGCCTCGGCATTCACGAGGGCGACGAGTACGATGCGGGTGACTACGGGATCGTGCTGTACTCGGACGCCGATGCACAGGAACTCGCCGAGGAAGTCGACGGCCTGCGTGGCAACTTCGAACACTACGACACCCACGTCACGACGGTCGTCCGGGCGGAGAGCGGCCGGTCGGCGATCGTGAGTATCTGGGACGTCGAACGCGCGGCGGACACTGCTGAAGGGTTCTTGACTGACCTCCCGGGCGTCGAGGAGGGGTATCGCGGTCCACTCGGCGAGGCAAGCGAGGCCGAGGAAGTGAGTGACGCTGATGGCGAGGAGTCAGCCCATGCTGGCGGGCACAGCACCGAGGAAGCCGAACGTATCCGTGCGGAACTCGCTGATCTGGATATCTATGCCGGCCAGCCCCACGGTGAGGATATCTACGCACTCGTCCTCTACTCCGAGGCCGATACAGAGGAACTCGCCGAGGAGGTCGAGGAACTCCGCGGTGGGTTCGACCGGTACGATACCCACGACGGAACTGACGTCTACGAGGACCCGGACAGCGAGACGGCAGCGGTCGTCAGCCGCTGGGCGACCGCCGACGCGGCCGACACCGCGAGCGGCTACCTGGCGGATCTTCCGGGGGTCGTCGGCTGGGCCGACGAGGGTGACGGTTTCGAGACGATGGGGATGTTCTACAAAGTCAAGCCGGAACACCGCGAGGATTTCGTCGAGAAGTTCGGGACCGTCGGAGAGATTCTCGACGGGATGGACGGGCACAGATCGACCGCGCTGTTGCGCAACGTCGACGATGAGAACGACATGTTCATCGCCAGCCAGTGGGATTCGAAAGACGACGCGATGGGATTCTTCCGGTCCGACGACTTTACTGATGCTGTGGACTGGGGCCGGGACGTGCTCGCGGACAAACCGCGCCACGTCTTCCTAGCCTGAGATCTCGGTATAACTGGTTTTGCTTTGTGGGCAACTCTCGGGGACAGCAAGAAAGCCCACCCGTATCGGCTGGCCAACCAAGCTAGGCTGGTGGGGCTTTCTTGTTGTTCACGATCCTACTATTTCCGATTTAGACAAAACCAACTCAGATACTCGGCCCGAAAGCTAAGCCAGCAGGCATACAACCCACCGACTATGCTCGACGTAGGAGACACGGCACCCGATTTTACAGTCCCGATAGCCGGCGGCGAAGTGTACAACGATATCGAGGAGTTCAGGCTGTCAGAGGCACTCGGCGACGGCCCGGTCGTCCTGGCTTTCATCCCGGCAGCCTTTACGAGCAGCTGTACGGAGGAGATGTGTACCTTCCGGGATTCGATCCACCGCTTCGACAGCTTCGATGCGCAGGTATTCGGCATCAGCGTCGACCTCCCACCGGCCCAGAACGTCTTCATCATGGGGGAGGATCTCACCTTTCCGATGCTCTCGGACTGGGATCACGAGGTGATCCACGACTACGGCGTCGTCATGCCGGAGATGTACGGGCAGTTCGAGGTCGCAAAGCGGAGTATCTTCGTCCTCGACGAGGCAGGGACGATCACCTACCGCTGGGTCGAAGGTGAGGGTGAGACCGACTTCGGAGCCGTCATCGACACTGTCGAGGCGGCTGTTGCCGAGGCGAGCCCCGCTTGAAGCCTCCCGCACTGAAACACGGGGCTGTCGACTCGCATTTTCCGCACAGACCGGCCGACAGCCCAGCTCACTTGCCGGAAAATATATATCGTCCCTCCTGTATGTTAGGCGCGGAGTGCCTACATCTCATGCGTGAACTGGTGTTTGAACTCGAATATGATCGGGGGGCCGATCCGCTGATGGATGTTTTCGGGAATAATCCCGAACTCACATCCACGCTGATCGCAAGCTTCGTCGACCACGATTGCTGCTGGATCGTCGAGCGGTTTGTCGGGCCTACTTCGGCGCTTGATCGAATCGAACAGATCAGATGCGAGGACGAGGGGCCGAGAGAAGATACGACAGCGACGACCTGCAATGCTGTCCGTCATCCGACGGTGCTCGAACGGTCCCCGACGACGCTCGTTACACATCTGTTCGTCGAATCTCTCCACACCTGCGATTCGATCTGGGCTATCGCCGCCAGACGTCTTCAGCCGGGTGTCGTGATCCAATCACGGCGACAGGGCTACTGCCAAGATTTCCGGCTGCTCGTTCGTTCGGAAGAGAATGTCGAGGTATTCTACGAGCGATTCCAGGAGAACCTCAAAGATGGGATTTCCGCCCAGTTCGGGCATCTCGGGAGCGTCGATCAGTGGGCGTACGATTCGCTGTCCGGCGTTTCTCTCCCCGAAGAACAGCGCTTGACGCTCCGTCTCGCGGTCGACAACGGGTACTACGAGACTCCACGTGAGATCACGGTCGAGAAACTCGCCGAAGAGATGGATCTTCCCCGATCAACGGTCTCCTACCGGCTCCGTCGGGCCGAAGCAGCCCTCACGAAAGGGTATCTAGGTCGCCTGACTCACCCCGCGGAGGAGTAATATCGAACGGAACTCCAGAAACGGTCGTCGGTCGTTGTCCTCGTCCGTCAGGACGGCTTTTCGACGCCGGAGTCGTCAGTGATTTCTTTTCCAGTCTCGCTGGCGTGAGACTCTAATAATTTGATTTCGAACTCGACACGCTTGCCGGCGAGTTCGTGGTTGAAATCGATCGTGGCCGTCTCGTCGTCTACGTCAATGATCCAGCCAACGTCGCCGGACTCACTCTCGACGAGTTCGTCGACCGCTGCGGTGGTGTCGCTGCGCTGTTCAAGTTCCTCCCGGGTGACGGTGACGATCGCGTCCTCGTCGACAGTCCCGTAGGCGTCTTCGGGATCGAGGACGACGATCTTTGTCTCTCCAACGGTCATGTCTTGGACTGCTTCGTCGATCCCAGGGAGTACGTGACCCTCCCCGACACGGAACTCCAGCGGCTTGAAATCCCGGTTGTCGTGGTAGATCCCTTCGTCGAGGGCGACATCAACGTCTGTCGTCTCGAAGACTTCCCCGGCTTCTGGCCCGTCGACCAGTCGGCCGGTGATATGAACGATCGCAATCTCTCCTGATTCGACCATTCTCACTCCTCGACGGTACAGTCCACCGCGTGGGGCATGTACGCGTTGGTGCCGTAGCCACCCTGGTTCCAGGGATACTGGTCGTTTTGGATACTACGGAGCTGGTCATCGGGCGCGGAGATCGTCGCCGGCTGGGTATAGCCACGCTCATCCGTTGCCCGCGAGACTAGCGTGTGATCGCCTGTCGAGGGGTTCTCCCACACGTAACGGAACTGTCGCCAGCCGTTGCCGTTGTTCCCGATCGGCCCGAAGAACTCGCCTTCGCCCCACGTGTCCCCACCGTCGGTGGATACCTCGACCGTCTCGACAGCGTCATCCCCAGCCCACGCGACGCCGATAACTTCGATTGTACCGGCAGGTGAGGGCGAAACCGTCTGGCCCTCTCCTGGATATCCGATGAGGGACTTCTCCAACTGATCGTTCATGTACGCGTTGTCGATCGCGTCGGTTCGCTCCATCTGCTCTCGCGTATCGTAGACTGGGATGTCTTCGTAGTGGGTCGCCCGGGTGTCTTCCTCGGGTACGACCCGGTAGGAGTACTGCTGCCAGTGCGTGTAGGTTCGCTGGCCGTCTTCAGGGGCACCTTCCTCTTCCCACTCGTTACCGATGACCATCGACTCCATAACGTGCATCCGGTTGAGCCACTTGACGTTGTTACAGCCGAACCACCCGGGAACGAGCAGCCGAACCGGAAATCCGTGATCGGGGGAGATCGGCGACCCATTCATATTGTAGGCCAACAGCACGTCGTCCATCACCTTCTCCATCGGGATCGACCGAGTAAAGACATCCTCTCCTTCAGGATGTTCACCACCCATCACGGTGAGGAAGTACTCCTCACTCGTCTCCGCTCCGTTCCGTTCGAGTATCTCGGAAACGGGCGTTCCGGTCCAGACGGTGTTTCCGACCGCGCCGAAACTCCACTGATTCCCACCCACCTGTGGGTCGAAGTAGCTTCGACCATTACCGGAACACTGCATCGTGTGGGTGACCGATTCGGTGCGGAAGGAGTGTTTGATCTCCTCCATCGACAGCTCGATTTCGCTGTCGACGAGTCCGGTCAACGACACACTCCACTCCGACTCCTCGATATCGGGGGTCGGATAGTGGTTCCGAATGTAATGTTCTTCCCGAGGTGTGATGTAGTCCGTATAGGTTGCTCTGGCGGCTGCCTCGCCGTTTTCAGGCTCCGGTGAGAGGATCCGCAGTCCCGGGTAGCGCTCCTCTAGGGAGAGCTCGCTGTCTTCTCCATCGCCGTCTTCCTCGGCGGGATCCTGTCCGTCGTCCGATGTCCCCTCGCTATCTCCGGTGCCATTGCCATCATCATCATCGTCGCCATTGCCGCCCCCCAGACAGCCAGCTAGTACACCGACTCCGGCCAGCGAACCGGACGCCATCATGAACCGCCGGCGATCCACGAATCGATCTCGTGTCGAGTGCGTCTCGTCTCTGTCATCGACCTCTTCTGTCTCTGCCTCTGTATCCGACTGTGACATGTATATTCAGATCTTGATGAACAATCATGAAGTATAGTTTGGCACACGCCAATGATCTGGAGGCGTCTGTCGGACCGGTTTGGTTCGGCGATGTCAGTCACTCGTTGACGATGATAGTGCCAACCATTCCCTGGCCTGCGTGTGGCGTACAAACGTAGACGTACTCTCCTGGAACAGTAAACTCGTGTTCTAACGTCTCGCCGACTTCCATGATTGCGAAGTGTGACTCTCCTTCGTAGGAGGTAAACGGTTCCGCTCCCTCCGGATTTTCGCATTTCGGTGACGCGTCTGGATGGCTCGTCACGTTGTGCCCCTGGCTCCGTGCGATGAACTGGACCGTATCGTCGACGCTAATTTCAACTTCTTCAGGTTCGAACCGAAGGCGCTTTTCTGGTCCAACGTCGACTTCAGTGATACTGCTTTCTGACTCCCCTCCATCTTCTTCCTCTTCTCCGTCGTCTTGGCTTCCGGAACATCCGGCAAGTGTCGTTCCGATCGCGACTGTACCAACTACTCGAAGAACGTCTCGTCGTTCAACCATCGTGTAACCGCGCCATGGTATCGTGATACTATATAATGTATGTTGTCGCACGACAATTCATCGTGGTCGTTGCGTGTCTTTTCGGCCACGCCGAACCAGGGCCCGATCTCCACACCGACATCTGCGCGGTCTACCGTTGGCTTCGTCCCGTAGGTTCCCGTCTCTTTCCAGTTCCAGAGATGGAACCGAGCTATGTTGTACGACACGTTTGCGACGGTGCTATCCGCATAGCCTTCCGTTCGCTCGGGGTTTTTGCCGAGTGAGTGGAGCCATCGAAGCAGTCGCTCTTTGTATTCGTAGTAGTCTTCGAACCGGCGTTCGTTGAGGTACTCGCGCGCGGCCTCACCGACGATGGGAGCGTTACCGATTTTCTCCATTAACTGAACGCCCCCGTGCCGTCTGTCGGTTTTATTGTTTTGAGCCTGTCACGTTCTGAAACCGCTGTACAGCGCCGGGGTAGTATCGAAACATCCGGGCATTGAGCTTTCTTTGACATCTTTATTTCTCTTTAAAGATACCTGAAAAGAAGCATACGTAACCGCTTCGAGGTATGCGCCGGCCGGGAGTGAGCAGGCTTCGCCTGCGAACGCCGAGTGACGGAGTCACTCGGAATTTGAACCCGATGGAAATCCTCGCTTCACTCGGATTTCCGTGATTCAAATCCCGCTGGCGATTTCACTGCTCACTGTCGTTCGCAGAAGAAATGGCTCACGGGTCGTTCCTCCCCGTTCGCAAAACCGAGGCGCTCACACGTTCACGCCTCGCATGCGCCGGCCGGGATTTGAACCGGACCCAGACGTGCTCGCTCCCGCTGGTCGCTGCGCGCGACTGGTAGGGTTCAAATCCTGGCCTGCTCTCTCGCTCACTCCGTTCGCTCGATGCGCCGGCCGGGATTTGAACCCGGGCCATGAGCTTGGAAGGCTCAGGTCCTACCACTAGACCACCGGCGCGCTCGTCTCTTCGTTCCTCGCGCCCCGCGGTTCGTACCGTTCCGGTACTCACCACCGGCGCTGTACCACACCTTTTTCGACCCTGGTTTATGGCTTTTCGGATTTTCTGCTCGCTGCCCGCGTCTAGCGAATCCATTTTTACGATCCGATGAGAACTATCAGATATGCGCGAAGGCTGGATACCGCTCGAGTGCCAGAGCTGTAACGAACAGTGGGAAGAGAACCCGTCCGACCTTCCGCCCCGTCGGACGGATTTCGTCTGTCCGCACTGTGAGACAACCCGCCCGATCGACGAGTTCGTCGCGACACAGGAGGGGCTCAAAATCCTGGACAACTTCCACGCCTAGCCGTCCTGCAATCTCTCGGAGCCGGTCGCCCGGAGATACTCTTCGAGCAGCGTCGGGAACTGTCCCCCGCGGACGTATCGCAGGCCGAACTCGTCGGCCCAGGAGATGATCCCGCGGTCTTCGGTGACCACGCCGGCCTCCAGCTCCCGGGCCAGAATCAGGAGATCGAAATCCTCTCGCGAATCGAGCACGCCCTGCCGGAGTGCACCCCGGTACTTGTCCCGGAGGGTAGAGAGAACACGATCGGCTTCGGTCATGTACTCGCTGGGCTCCTCACCCTCTGGGTCACTGTGTAACTCCGCTGGATCGAGCTGTTCGACCTTGCGGATCGCCTCCTCCGAGACGCGCAACCCCCGGTCGACGCGGTCACTCATCTCGTCGATGAACTCGTAGACGATGTTCGCCGGGATGGTCACGCCGTACCGGTCGGGGCTCTTCCGGACGACCCACGTATCGAGTCTGGAGAACACCTCGTCGTCGACGTCGCGTTCGCGCAGCATATCCCCTAACTCTGCGTGAATCGAAGGGGGCATGTAACAGGAGATGTTGAGTTCCAGCCGCGCCGTCGCGACGAGGTCGAGTAATCGCAACACTGCGGCCTCCAGTGACTCCTCGTCCCGCCGGATCTCCTCGGTGATAAAGAGTGACGTATCCAGCACGAACCGCTGGCGCGGGAGTTCACCCGACATAGTTCACTGTTGGGGACTGCTATATTTAGATCCACGCCTGCTGGTCGCCCCCCGTCCTTTTTGTCGAGTCTCACGCAGGTACAACATGGACCGGGAACGAATTATCGAGCGACTCGATCCGGCGACAGACGATCCCGACGAGCTGTTCGAGCACTTCGAGCGTCGATACGTCGGCGGGAACGCACATTACGTGTTGACAGACGCACGCCACGGACTCGAACGCGGCACCGTCGTCGTCGAGGACGAAGGGATCGTCCGTGGCTACCCGAGTATCCCACGTGTTCTCGTCGCCGAAACCGGTATCCCCGAATTTTTCGAGCCCGACGACAGCGTGGTCGTCGAAGAGAAACTCAACGGGTTCAACGTCCGCGTCGCGGCTCCCGGCGAGTTACTCGCGTTCACCCGGAGTGGCTACGTCTGCCCGTACACCACGGCCCGTGTCGGTGACCTGCTCGACCTCGACCAGTTTTTTACCGACCACCCGGGGAAGATGCTCTGTGCGGAGTTGATCGGTCCGGAGACGCCGTACACCGACCACGACTACGAGGGTATCAGTTCGGATGCGGTCCGGGTCTTCGATATCCGGGATCGCGAGTCGGGTGACCCACTCCCGGTGGCGGACCGCGACGACCTCTGTGACCGCTACGATCTTCCACAGCCCCGCCAGTTCGGCCGCAGTGATCCCGACAGAGCCGTCGAAACAGTCCGGGATGCCATACAGGATCTCGACGATGCCGGGCGGGAAGGTGTGGTGATGAAATCAGCCGACGGGACCGCACTGGTGAAGTACACCACCGAAGCGCAACACCACGCCGATCTGGCACACGCGTTTTCCGTCCCCTTCGAGTACGGCCGTGATTTCCTCTTTTCGCGGGTCATCCGGGACGGGTTCCAGGCCGTCGAGTTCGAGGAAGCGCCGGACAGAGTCCGGGAACGCGCCCACGACCTTGGCGAGTCCATCCTGTTTCCCTTCGTCGAGGCGATCCGGCGTGTCGAGCGTGGCGACCCTGTCGGAGAAATCCACACCGTCAGGGCAGAGCCTGCGGTTGTCGAGCAACTTCTCGCGCACCTCCGTGACCAGGGGTTGACCATGGAAATCCTGCACGATCAGCACGAAGATGGCCAGCGTGTCGTCGAGTTCGTCAAAGTTGCACAGTCGACACGGGATCAGATCGACCACTACCTCTCGGGTGGAACACGGGACGAGTAATGTGAGTGTCCGTCTTCCTGGTTTCACTGCTGAAAATGGGCCGTAGAATCTGTCTAACAAAGTCCCCGGCAACTGCCAGGGCTACCACGGGGGCGAAAATAATGTCAACAGACGAAACAGACAAACTCAAATCGCTGTTCGAGTCCGTCACCGGAGAAACGACCGTTACAGACGCACAGACTGTCGAGATCGGTGACCGTGAAATCGTCGACTCGGCGGAGTCGGAGGCTGTCGATACGATCGACCACCACGGGTTCGTCGACGTGATCGACGACGCCGAACCGACCGAGGACTCCACGTAGCCCCCCGGCAGCCGTACACAACATCAAAGAGGGGTGGTGCTCTACGGGGAGGTATGTCGACCAGTGAGGACAGTCCAGACGTGCCGATCATCTGCCCGGAGTGTGAGACGACGACTCGAATTCCCGCCGAAGACGTCGCCGACAGTCTCGAACGGCACAACGAGCGGCTCCACGACGGCGAGGAGATCGCACACGTCGATCCGGATCTCGCCGAACAGCTCCAGAACCTCGTCGCCGAGGATCTCGGACTGCTCGACTGAGCGCGTGTCACACCGGTATTTTTCTTGCTCGTCGGTCCCTCCAGTTGTTGATCAGCTGCCGGTCCCGAGGAACCCTCCTACTCGGGCGCGGTGATCGTCGGGACTGCGCCCGACTCGTCGAGTTCACATTCCAGTCCGAACCGTTCGAGTACGTCGAGACTCGTCGCGATGTGATCGGTGACCGAAGGGATCGAAAGCTCGCCACCTGCGAGCGCGAGGACGACGAGCAACTGATCGCCCAGGTGTCTGTCGACGGCAGCGTCGCTCCGGTGGAACGCAACGGCGGCATCGACAGCGTTGGTAGCGATCTCCTCTGCGGGAACTCCTCGCTCGCCGAGTGCATCGAAGCCGGCCCGTGTCTGTTCGTATTCGAGTTCGACCGCCAGCGCGGTGCCGGTCGATTTCGTCTCGACGCGGCTGATCTGCTCGGTCTGTACGTCGATCCCCTGGCGTTCGAGGTGGTTACTGGCGCTCTCTGCTTGCCGAATGCCGACGTCACTTTTCACGAGATCTGCCGAGACGATGGAGTAACATCGCGCGGCGACCAGTTCGCCGCGCTCGCTCGATTCGAGCGGGGAGAGGTCGGTCGACTGGAGATGCAGTGTTGCACTGCCACCACCGGCCGGATAGAAGCCAGTCCGATTGCGCTCGATCGCGGCGTGGAGTCCGAATCGACGACAGAGTGGGAGTTTCACCTGTTCGTGGGTCACGAGTGGCGGCGACCACTTGACCTCCGTTCCGCCGGTCGCGGTCACCGACAGCGGTTCAGTCAGTTTCGTTGCGAGCGGCAAGATCGCGTCGAAGAGCAGCGAGATACTGCCCGCAGTACCGATTTCGACGGTCAGTTCGCCCCCTCGTGGTGGCCCGGGATCGAACTCGATCGTCTCCGCGCCCTGCTCTGCGCCCTCGACTGTCGCGTCGGTGATCTCGGCGAGCGTTTCGACGACGGTGAGATGCTGTGGTTTCAGCCCCGGCGTCGGGCGGTTCCCACGGATCCCGGTGACCCGGATCGCTCTTTCGGTTACGGCTGCGAGTGCGAGCGCACTCCGGAGGATCTGCCCGCCACCCTCGCTCCCGTCGATCTCTCGCATTGGGTGTGGTTTGTTTGGCGGGTAGAATAAAGAGCAGTGTTGTATTGGTCCGTTCTATCTGGAGAATTGGACAAAACAGCAAGAACGTCCCGCCCGACGTGACTTTCCGGGCCGGGCGGGTCTGAAAGGGGCCGGGCGCTCGATAGGCGAGACGAAGTAAGGACCGCAGCAACGCGAGGACCGCAGCGAGTCGCAGCAATCGAGCGCCCGGGGGCTTTCTTGCTGTTCGTAGTCGTCTTGGAAACTGACCTCGCGATTGAACGTCCTTGACCTGATACTCCAGCAAAAACTCAGAGCAACGGTTTACTCTCGCCGTAGACAGCCACGACGACAGCAGTCGTATACTGGTCGGGCGCAGAGTCAGCGGTAATCACCTTCGTCTCGACACCCGAGTAATCGATATCGCGGATGTAACAGCCACGCTCGATTCCCGCCCGAAGCAGTTCCCTGACGGTCTCGGGGTCGGTGTCCTCGACTTCGTAGAACACCCCCGTCTCGTCGTCGTCGCGGGCCCAGGCGAGTCCGGCTGCGGCGCGCGCAGCCGGTGGGCTCGTCTGCCGTGCCAGCACGACATCGAGGGCGTTCCCTGTCGGACCGAGATCGGGTGCCGTCCCAGTCAGTTCGAGCGTGGGGCCTGCCGGGATCACAGAGGAGAGCGTCCGGAGATTGTACTGGTGGAGGCCAGCCTCGGCCAGCGCGGTATCGAAGGAAGCCTTCTCCGTCGCGGCGTGGCCAGTCCCCCAGACGATCCGGATCATACACTGACTGCGAGGCTGTGGTGATTTGAGCGTGGCGATTTGCCCTGCGTTTCAAGACGTGTGGACGATATCGACATCGGCCAGATCGAGCAGATCGACAGGCGAAAGCGTAATTTCCTCCGACTTCAGCCTCTCGTCCAGGTATGCCGCTTCGAGAGCTGTCTCGTCGGTGAAATCGATAATACGATCCAGTGTGTTGGTCAGCTGTCTCCGCGCCTGTTCCATCTGCGATCGATCGGTACAGGATTTGTAGAACTCGAACGCGACGAGTGAGGGGATCACGGGGAGTTCTGACCAGAATCGGAGGAAATCCAAGCTACTTATATTCTGTACTGCATTGGGCACACCATGGCCTGGTATGCGGGCGTCGACCTTGGTGCAACAAACATACGGGCAATCGTCGGCGACGAGACGGGAGCCGTACACGGCACCGCGAAACACGAGACGCCACAGGGTCCAGCCGGCATCACAGTCACGGAGGCAGTCCTCGAAACACTCCGGAAGGCCTGTGAGAACGCGGGCCAGAAACCCACCGCGATCACAGCCGCCGGTGTCGGCTCGATCGGTCCGCTGGATCGCGCGGAGGGGACGGTCCGGAACCCCGCCAACCTCCCCGATTCGATCGACCAGATCCCGCTGACCGGTCCGATCGAAAACCTCATCCACGGCCCGGTCTCGCTGCACAACGACGCGAACGCCGGGGTGATCGGCGAACGATTTTACGCCGATCACAACCCCGACAACATGATCTATCTCACCATCTCGACAGGGATCGGCGCTGGCGTCATCGTCGACGGGACTGTGCTCTCCGGCTGGGACGGCAACGCTGGCGAGGTCGGTCACATCACGCTCGATTCAGACGGCGTCATGTCCTGTGGCTGTGGCAAACGTGGCCACTGGGAAGCGTACTGCTCCGGGGAGAATATTCCACTGTACGCGAAGGAACTCCACGAGGGCCAGGAAACCGAACTGGCTGTCGATGATCCCGACCTCTCTGCTGCCGATGTCCTCGCTCTGGCCGGCGAGGACGAGTTTGCCGATTACGTCATCGATCGGATGACCGAGTGGAACGCACAGGGAGTCGTGAGTCTCGTCCACGCCTACGCCCCGATCGTCATCTACATCGGTGGCGCAGTCGCACTGAACAATCCAGATATCATCATCGAACGACTCCGCGAGCAGGTGCCCGAACTCGTCATGACGAACGTTCCAGATATCCGCCTGACGACGCTCGGCGACGACGTGGTCGTCAAAGGTGCGCTCGCGAGCGCGATCAACAACGGCTGTCAGTGAGAAGAGTTGAGGCGCTGAACGCGGGGAGCCCGCCCGTTTACAGCACTTTTTCGATCAGCGACCGGCCGGCTTCGAGCAGTTCGTCGACACGCTCGGCAGAGCCCGCCTCGGCGTAGACGCGCATCTTCGGTTCGGTGCCGCTCGGGCGTACGAGCACCCACGAGCCATCACTCATGAGTAGTTTGAAGCCGTCGATCTTGACGACGTTCTCGATGGACTCTCCCGCGACCGACTCGGGGATCTCGTCGCCGAGATCGTCGATCAGACGCTCTTTCTGGTCGTTCGGACACTCGATCCCGATCTTGCCCTGGTGGATCTCGCCGTGTTCTTCGAGAAGCCGGTCGACGCGGTCGTCGAGTGACTCCTCGCTTTCGGCAATCGCGGAGAGAAGCGCCATCAGGACGCCGTCTTTCTCGCGGATGTGGCCACGGACCGAGAAGCCACCCGACTCCTCACCGCCCATCAGGGCATCGTGTTCCAACATCCCCTGGGCGACCCACTTGAAGCCGACTGCGGTCTCCGCGACCTCCTGGCCGTGGGCCTGTGCGATGCGGTCGATGAGGAACGTCGTCGAGACCGTCCTGACCGCCGGCCCTTCGTCCGATTCGAGCAGGTAATCGTAGATTGCAGCGTAATACAGATTCTCGTCGAGGTAGCCACGCTCGGGCGTGATGACCGCCAGCCGGTCCGAGTCGCCGTCGTTGGCGATACCGAGATCCGCTTCGCCGTCGGTCACCCGTTCGATCAGCTCTTCGAGATACTCCGGTGCTGGCTCCGGCGAACCGTCGCCGAAGGTCGGATCGGTCTCACACCGGATCCGCTCGACGTTGACACCCCCCTGCTCCAGCAGTGCGTCCGTCGTCCCCCGACCGCTGCCGTGCATCGCGTCGTAGAGTACGTCGACGTCGCCGTCGATCTCCGGTTCGAGTAACTCTAGAGCGTGCTCAAAATGGGGCTCCACAAAATCGACCTCGTGGACCTCGCCGTGGTCCTCCTCCGGCAGTGGGTCCGGATCTGCGAGGTTCGATTCGATCGACTCGGTGTCCTCCGGCAGCGCTGGCGCGCCGCTTTCGGGGATGAACTTCACACCGTTGTACTCCGGTGGGTTGTGCGATGCGGTCAGCATCAGCGCGCCGGCCAGATCCCGGTCGACGATCGCGTAGGCCGTCAGCGGCGTCGGTCGGTCCCGCTCGGGCATCACCACGTCGAAGCCGTTGGCAGTCAGTACCTCGGCAAGATCGTCAGCGAATCCCGGCGACGTCTCACGCGCGTCGTAGCCGACGGCGACAGTCCCGCCCTCGTGGCCTTCCTCCCTGAGGTGTGTCGCCACACCCTGTCCGACCTTCTTCACCCGCGGTGTGGTGAATTTGTCCAGTGTATCTCGCCACCCATCTGTCCCGAATGAGATCACGTCATCCATGGTTGAGTCGTCAACCGGCCAATGCTTAAAACTGCGGGAGATCCGGTAGTGCAAACAACCATACCGGTGGATAACACACATGATGATATGATCGACGAGACTGTCCGCCAGATCGAGGATATGCAGACTCAAAGCGCATCGATCGTCGCTGTGAAAGCAGCACGAGCCCTCCGCGAACTCGACGAACGGGAGTACCAGACTGTCCACGATTTCTACCGTGCCGTCGAGCGAAACAGCAACGCACTCCTGCGTGCGAACCGCTCGCATGCCCCGCTGTACACCACCCAGAAACGGATCGTCAACGACGTCACCGAGTCCGACGCGGAGAGTGTCGAAGAGGCAAAAGAAATCCTGCTCGACACCATCGATTCGGTCGTCGAGAAAGTCCAGTCGAGCAAGGAGGGTGCGGGTTCGAAGGCGGCGTCGCTGATCGAGGACGGGGATACGCTGTTGACTCACGAGAACTCCTCGACGGTGATGCAGACGCTCGAACACGTCCTCGAGGAGGGCAAATCGATCGACCTCTACGTCACCGAATCGCGACCGCGCTTTCTCGGTCGACGGACGGCCAGACAGCTCTCGGAGAAAGAAAACGTCGACGTGACACTGATCGTCGACAGCGCCGCGGGCCACTACCTCGCGGAGTGTGACCGCGTCCTGCTCGGCATGAACTGTCTCATCGACAACACCGTCTACAACCGTATCGGCACCTACCCGATCGCCGCGACGGCCAAAGATAGCGAGGTTCCCGTCACCGTCGTCGGCTCCTCGGCGAAGTTCATCGGGAGCGGGTTCACCTTCGAGAACAACTACCGGGTCGCTTCCGAGGTACTCCTCGAACCGGCCGAAGGGTTCGCGGTCGCCAACCCGGGCTACGACGCGACGCCGACTCGGCTACTCGACAACGTCGTCACCGAAGACGCAGTTATCCAGTTTTGACCCTCCCCCGGAGTTACCGGATCGTCCGATCGGTGACCATCCGGAGCCGCTCGGCGATGTCGGGGTCGATCCCGTCCTCGGTCACCCGCCAGCCCCAGTTTCCTTTCGCCGTCCCCGGTGTGTTGAACCGGGCGTCGCTGTCCAGCCCGAGCAGATCCTGCATCGTCGTCATCGCGACGACAGCGTTCGAGTTCCAGACGGCCTCGATCATATCCCAGTGGATCTCCTCGCCCTCGGTTCCGAGGTTGTAGTTCAGGCATTCGCGCTGTCGGTCGTTGAGTTCGCGGTAGTAGCCGACGATCGTGTTCGTGTCGTGGGTCGAGGTGTAGGCGACCGTCTGCTCGGGGAAGTTCATCGGCTGGTACATGTGTCCGCCCTCACACCAGTTCGCGTACTGCGGGACGGACATCCCCGGGAAGTCGAACTGATCGCGCAACTGTGCGATGGACTCGTCGAGAAAGCCCAGATCCTCGACGAAGAAGGGGACGTCGCCGAGTTCGCGCTCGACGGTCTCGAAGAAGTCCGCGCCCGGTCCCTCCTTCCACATGCCCGCACCCGGATCGTCCGCACCGGCCGGGATCGCCCAGAACTCGTCGAATCCCTTGAAGTGGTCGATGCGTGCGATATCCACCTGCTCGAAGAGGCGCTCGAACCGGTCGAGCCACCACTGGTAGTTGTTCTGTTCGAGCACGTCCCAGTCGTAGACCGGGTTCCCCCACTTCTGGCCGTCGTCGCCGGGGTTCGGCGGCACACCGGCCACGTCGGTCGGGTTGTTGTTCTCGTCGAGCAGGAAGATATCCGGATCGGACCAGACGTCGGCGGAGTCGAGCGCGACGTAGATCGGGATATCGCCGACGAGTCCGATCCCCTGTTCGTCGGCGTAGTCGGCGACTGCCTGCCACTGTGTGTCGAACTGCCACTGCAGGAACTTGTGGTGTTCGATCTCGTCGGCCAGCTTTTCGCGGTATTCGTCGAGTGCGTCCGGTTGGCGCGTTTTCACCTCGTGTGGCCAGTTCGTCCAGAGATCGCCGCCGAACTCCTGTTTCAGCGCCATAAACAGCGCGTAATTGTCGAGCCAGCCCGACTCGCGCTCGCAGAACGCTTCGAACTCCGAGCGCTCGCTTTCGCCCGCGTGCTCGTCGAATCGCTCCTTCGCGGTCCGGAGTCGCTGTTCTTTGAACTCTGCGACAGCCTCGTATTTGGTGTGGTGTGACGAGAAGTCGTCGCGTGGCTCGATCTCTTCGTCGGTGAGATAGCCATCCTCCGCGAGCTGTCTGAGATCGATCAGCAGCGGACTGCCCGCAAAGGCGGAGTAAGACTGGTACGGCGAGTTGGCGTGTGCCTGGGATGTCGGGCCAAGCGGGCAGAACTGCCATAGTGACTGATCGGCCTGTGCGAGAAAGTCGACGAACTCGTAGGCGCCTGCACCGAGATCCCCGATCCCGTGTGGACTCGGCAGTGAGGTCGGATGCAGGAAGACACCACTCTGACGTTCGAAGCGCATACGATACATTTGCCAGGACAGCTATTTACCAATTCCCCAACTCGACCCGTTCCCACCTGACCCAGTGATTGCCGATCCTGCCGTCGTCGGCAGGCCGACGGGAAGTGTACGTCGACTTTTATGTAACAGGCCCTCGGAGATAGGGGTATGCCACCGAAGGTCCTAATGCTCGGCTGGGGATTTCCACCAAACATCACAGGCGGGCTCGACACAGTGGTTGGCGAACTGTACGAACAGCTCGAACCGAGAGACGACGTCGAGTTCGAACTGGTGTTGCCGGAGGAGTACGCCCCCGAGGACCGCGAGGGGATCCACGGCGTTTCGACGGGGCAGGGCGATATCATCACGCGGATCGGCCGGCTCGCTGGCGAGTTCGCTGAGCACGCGGAAGACGCCGACATTATCCACACGAACGACTGGTTCGGCTACAACCCTGGCTCGCGCGCGGCATCGACGACGGACGTCGAGTGGATCACGACTTTCCACTCGCTGTCGGCCGACCGCAACGTGAATCCGCCGACCCGGGAGGTCCAGACCGAACAGCGCCTGGCGAACCGTTCGGATCACCTCGTCGCGGTCAGTGAGTTCACGCGCGAGCGCATTCAGGAACAGTACGACGCCGACTCTTCTGTCATCTACAACGGCTTCTCGTCGGTCGAGACGACCGGACGGGATCTCAAAGAGGAGCTGGATATCGACGGCAAGATGCTGTTTTTCGTCGGGCGACACACCGACCAGAAGGGACTATCATACCTGCTGTACGGGCTCTCGAAGTGCCAGCGCGACGATCTGACGCTGGTACTCGGCGGGAAGGGCCATCTGACCGATCAGCTGCAAAAGTTCGCCGAACTGCTCGACATCGAGGATCAGATCATCTTCGAGGGCTTCCTGCCACAGGAGGAACTCGGTGACTACTACGCCAGCGCGGACCTGTTCGTCTCGCCGTCGCTGGCCGAACCGTTCGGGATCACCATCGTCGAATCACTCTCCGCCGGAACGCGCGTTGTCGCCTGCCGGAGCGGCGCAGCCGAGTTGCTCCCCGAGGACTGTGTGATCGAGGTCGAACCGAACTCGCAGTCGATCGCCGACGGCATCGAGTACGCCCTCTCGCTGGACTCGCCGATCGAGTACGAGGAACGAACGTGGGAAGACGTCGCCGACGAACACGTCGAGTTCTACAACGAGGTTCTCGAAGAAAACTAACGCGGCCACCTCTGTTTTTCCGCCACAGCGCTCCCAGCGACAGGACTCGGCAAAACCGACAACAACAGTTTTCAGCGGAGGAACTGGACGCTGGCGACTGGCTCCGGGTGGTTGATGATGTAGCCGTCAGCGGTCGGTTCTAGCCCGGTCACGGAGCCGGCGTCGGGGTGGGTGTCGTAGGGGCTGTCCTGTGCGCCACTTCCCGAGCGGTACGGGCTGTCGTAGGCCCCCTGGTCCCGTTCCGCCTCGCGGTCGAAATCCTCCGGCGGGAGGTAGATCTTCTCCGTCCCCTCCATCGAGTAGACGATGACGGAGGTATCCCGGTCCCCCGAGACGCGGATCTCTGTCCGTCCGTCGCGGATGTTCATGTTGAAACTGACTGGCTTGTCGTCCGCCGGAGGTTCGGCTGTGTCGCTCATGTTCGAATAGTCAACGGACGCCCACTTATTACTTCGCCAATCTTTCTCCCGACTCGAACGCTGACACCACCCCACAATCCCCCTCACAGAAAGTATCCCGCAGCTTACCAATGCATAGCTATTTGGTTTCACCTCGTATACACGAGATCATGGGACGCTATCCACGAAACGCGCGGAATGCGAAGATGAAGTGCATGAGTTGCAACGCACCGCTAACCCGAACGACTGACGAGAAGTGGGTCTGTGTCGGCTGTGGCGGCTCGCCGATCCAGTAATTCCAGATTGGACGACGACTGCATCACGAGACAGACGGCTCTCGGTCGGTGCGATTTTCCGATAAAAAACTGGGTGGCAGCCGCCGGAGTAGTTATTTCGTAACGTCCGTGTTCTCGCCGATCACTGCTCCATCGAGTTCGACGTCCGTCAGGGTGGACTCTTTGTCGACAATCGAGCCCTCGACGGCACTATTTTCGATGGTCGTGTTCGGGAAGATGATCGACCGGTTGATCGTCGAGTCGACGACCTCGACACCGGGCAGGATGTGGACGTTCTCGCCGATCTCCGATCCCTCCACAGTTGCGTCCTCGGCGATGAGCTGTCCGCCGTCGAGTTCCCACTCGACGGCTTCGAGGTAGCTCGCGGGCGAGCCGATGTCGTACCAGTCGTCCTCGAACGGGAAGGCGTGGACGGCCTCTTCTTCCTGCAGCCACTGGATGAACCAGCCGGGCTCGTCCGGGTTGTTGTCGCCCGAGAGGTACTTGTCGAAGAGGATACTCTCCTCGGGGAAGGCATAACACGCGATCGAGACGAGCGTGCTGTTTGGATCGTCGGGTTTCTCCTGGAAACCGACGACGCGGTCGCCGTCGAGTTCGACCAGCCCGTAGGATTTGGCCTTCTCGCGGCTACCGACGTCGTAGGCCGCCAGCGTCGGTGTGCCGTGCTCTTCGAAGTCGTCGATGAACTCGCTGATGTGGAATCCCATCAGGTTGTCACCGGCGATCACGAGCAGATCGTCGTCGACCCCCTCGCGCTCGACGAGCTGTGCGAGCGCGCCCACGACACCGAACTTCTCGGCTTCGTCCGAGGTATCCTCGACCGACAGCTGCGTCTTCTCGTACCCCTCCTGGTCGATGTGTGTCTCGAACTCGTCGGCAAATGCCTCGTTCGTGGACAGATAGATATTTTCGACCCGTTCGTCCTCCTCCAGCCCGGTCAGAATCCGGTCGATGACCGTCGTCTCGCCGACTGGGAGCAGCATCTTCGGTCGATTCTTCGTAATTGGCCAGAGACGCGTTGCGTACCCACCTGCTAGTACTACAGCTTCCATGCGGCCAACGTCGAATGTCAGGTTTAAAATTCGATCGGTAACTGACAGGATCTGTTTATATCGCTCATGTCATATTAGGGACGTACTTATCGCAAAGCACAAGTTAGTGACCAGAGCAGTTGGGATATGAACCATCCTGGTCCGCCGAGATTCGTGGGCACGGGTGAGAGTGTCGAGCTCGCACCGCGTGACCCGGATCCGGAGGAAACCTACGCATGGGAGGTTGTACAGCGTCCAGCGGATTCGGACGAATCGCTCGGAGACAGCTCGGTCGAACATCTCGTTCCCGACGTTCCGGGAACCTACGTCGTGAAACTCACCGCGCCCGAGGGGGAACACACCCTCACTGTCCGTGTATTCCCGGGCGGCGGCGCAGCCGGCACGGAAGGTGTCGCGGGCCGCAGTGGCCAGAGTGGTCGCAGCGGCCGCAGTGGCCGCAGTGGCCGCAGCGGCTACAGCGGTCAGAGCGGCATCAGCGGTCGGAGCGGTCTCAGCGGTGGCGAAAGCGGTCGAGAGACGATGATGGGATCCGCCGAAGGCGGTGGACGGCCGCGCCTCGCGCTCTATCCCGTCGTCGAGGGCGACGAAGCAGTCGTGCGCGCCGATCCGAGCGCACATCCGGGCGGTGCCGAAACCGACGCCGATCTCGATGTCGAGTTCGTCCTCGACGATCGGGACGATATCGACCCCGAGGACGTCACGATCGACGACCGCGAGCTACGGATTCCGGTCGACACGCTGCCGGACCGCGCCCGCGTACACGCCGTCGCGATCGGCGAGTACGGTCACAGCGTCCCGGATATGGCGGAGTTCACCCGCGAGGGTGACTCGATCGAGACACACCGGCCCTATGTCCCACCGGCGTGGGCCGAAGAGTCGTTCATCTACGAGATCTACGTCCGTTCGTTCAACGGCCAGAGCGACGAGGACGAATCACCGTTCGACGCGATCATCGATCGGCTGGATTACATCGAGTCACTCGGGGTCGACGTGCTCTGGCTCACGCCAGTGCTGCAGAACGATCACGCCCCACACGGCTACAACATCACCGACTTCTTCTCGATCGCGGACGATCTCGGTACGCGCGAGGACTACAAAGAACTCGTCGAGAAAGCCCACGATCACGGGCTGAAAGTGCTGTTCGACGTCGTGTTGAACCACTCCGCCCGGACACACCCGTACTTCCAGAACGCAAACGAGGGGCCGGGTAGCGAGTACCGCGACTGGTACGAATGGCAAAGTGAGACCGAGCCGGGGACCTACTTCGACTGGGAACACATCGCGAACTTCAACTTCGGGAACCTGAAGGTCCGCCGGCACCTGCTCGATGCGGTCGACAAGTGGATGCCGCTGGTCGACGGCTTCCGGTGTGATATGGCCTGGGCAGTTCCGGATAACTTCTGGCGTGAGCTACACGACCGCTGCAAGGCCCACGACAGCGAGTTCCTGCTCCTGGACGAGACGATCCCGTATATCCCGGACTTCCAGGCGGGGCTGTTCGATATGCACTTCGATTCGACGACCTACTTCACGCTCCGGCAGATCGGCCACGGCCAGAACGCCGACTCGGTGCTGGATGCCATCGACGACCGCGTCGACACCGGCTTCCCCGACCACGCCGGCTTCATGCTCTACAGCGAGAACCACGACGAATCCCGCTATCTCGCGGACTGTGACCGGCCGTCGGCCGAGGCCGCGATGGGTGCGGTGTTCACGCTTCCTGGCGCGCCGATGGTCTACGCCGGCCAGGAGTTCGGCCAGCGCGGCCGCCGGGACGATCTCGCCTGGGAGCACGCCCACGAGGATATCCAGGACCACGTCAGAGCACTCGCGAACGTCCGTCACGAGGAGCCAGCCCTGTCGGCCGAGGCAGGCACCGCACGCGTCGACTACGACGTCACGTCGGGTGCAAAGGACCGCGTCACTGCGTACGCACGCGCGACGCAGGACGAAGCCGCCGTCGTCGTTCTCAACTTCGGCGAGGGGGAGGCAACCGTCAGCGTGCCTGTCACGGGTGGTACCGACGCTATCTCCGGTGACGATGTTCTGACAGGTGATGGCGAGGTCACCGTCGACAACGTCGTGGTCGTCCCGACGAATCCGGACGAACTGTAACCCAACAGTCACCTTTTCCGAGCAGTTTTTTGCAAAACCGACAGCCAGCGGTGGTGGTGACTGACACTGAAGTGTTGTGTGAAACCGCAGAGATTTATACCTCCTGTGCTGTTGTGGTAGGTATGCGGCTTACGACAGCGCTCAACGATTACAAACACTTTCGTGACGAGCGCTTCCCAGAAGAAAATCGAACGACGTCCGGATCCTTCGCTGGGCACGCAGGTCGCCTGGTGCACGTCAGTACGGACGGCTCCATTCGTGATTACTCTGACTCTCTATCCGGACTCCACGGTATCGATCGCTCCAGATTCGGCATCCTGACTGGGGACGAAACCTGGTGGTTCAACGAGATGGACACGATCAGACAGCACTACTACCGCGACACCCGTCTGGTCGAAACCGAGTACGACGCCGGCTCGTTTACTGTCCATCAGTACGACCTGACGCTGGGTCGTGCCCACGTCATGCACGTCGAGATGCGCGGCGCAGTGCCGGCAGACGCGAAACTCGTTGCCTTCGTGACGATGGCTCCAGAGGGCAAAGACACAGGTGTCGGTGCGCTGATCCACGAGCACGGTGGTCCGAACGATTCGCGGATCCTCGAAGTCTACCACAGACACGAACACGACTACCTCACTGCTTCGACGGGGCTGGATACGATCGACGGCGAGCGACCCGAACGCCTCGCCGAGATCCTGGACGACTTCCCCGTTGATTTCCCGCGTCGTGAACCGACGGAACGCCACGAACAGACCCGGCTCACCGGCGATTTCCTGGTGACGGCACCGCTGGACCGGTCGGGTCGCTCCACGAGCACGACGCTGATCAGCCAGCTGTCGGATCACGACGAGATCACCCGCGATATGGCGCTCGCTGATCTCCGCTCCTGTGCGGCCGATCACTCCAGTACCAGCGATCTCCGGGAGGCGGCTCGCGACCGGACACGGATCAACATCGACGAATCGATGCCGCGGGCGGAGACGATCCGGACGGATCTGCGCGTGATGGATCTCCTCTCCTCGCCGGCCGGTGGCCGGATCGCAGCGCCGGAGTTCGATCCCTTCTACGCGAACTCCGGGGGGTACGGCTACGTCTGGTTCCGCGACGACGCGTCGGTCAACCGGCATCTCCTCGAAGCGGGCAGTCGGCTCGATCTGGAGACGGAGGATATGCTGGCCGAGAGCGCTCAGTTCCTCTGTGAACGCCAGCTGTCGGATGGCACCTGGCCCCACCGGGTCTGGGCGACCGATGGCTCGCTCGCCCCCGGCTGGGCGAACGCGAACGTCGAAGGCAACGAGGAATCTCCCGAGTACCAGGCCGACCAGACGGCCTCGGTGACCGCGTTCCTCGCGACACTGCTTCACAAACGCGGCAACGATCTCGGCGACGAACTCCGGGGGACGATCCGGGAGACGATCACGAACGCGATCGACGCACTGACCGCGGATATCGCCGACAACGACCTCCCAAACACCTGCCAGAACGTCTGGGAGGACATGAACGGTCAGTTCGCACACACCGCCGCGGCGTACATCGACGCCTTCGCTTCTGTCGTCCGTTCCCCGATGGGCGAACAGATCGAAGAGCAGGCGCTCGCCGGCGCGGAGCGGGTCATCGACGGACTCGACAACCTCTGGGACGAGGAACTCGAGGTCTATCTGATGCGCCTGGAGGACGGTGAGCCAGATCACCGCATCGATGCGGCCGCGCTGACGATCGCTCGCTCGCTGCAGGCCTACGATGCGATCGAAGGTGTCTCCCTCTCTGACGAGCAGATCGACCGCCTCGCGGATCACGTCAGTACGACGCTCGATACGCTGTTCCGGAACCCACGCCAGAGCCGCGTCGCGGGACTCGCCCGCTACGAGGGCGACCGCTGGCGGACCGCGGAGCAGGACGGCGAGAAGATCTGGTCCGTGACGACCGCGATGGGCGCACTCGCCGCAGCGCGCGTCGGCGTCCTCCTGAACGACCGCGGCCGCAACGGCGACGCGTACATGGCTCGCAGCGGTGACCTCTACGAGTTGATTACGGAGGACGGACCGCTCGTCACCGACGCGGGCTATCTCGCCGAGCAGGTCTTCGACGACGGTGATCTCGACAGTGCGAGTCCGCTCGGCTGGTCGCACGCGCTGCGACTCCACGCGACGGCGATGCTCGACGATCTGAACGCGCTGCCGACGACGTCGGCCGAGACCGAGGCCCCGAGTGAACGGCCGACCTGGACGACCGGCGAGAAGTTCGGTGTCGGCACCGTCGCCGACCACAACGCACAGGATCCCTCCCGTGTCTGGTTTACACTCACGGAGGGTGCACTGACCGAGGCACGGTTCCCGCAGGTCGATCTGATGAATCTGCGGACACTGGATTTCCTGGTCAGATGTACCTCGGAGGACGATTACGCGGCCAGAACACACCGCGAGGACCGCCGCAAGGAGGACACGATCGAACGCCGTGTCGAACCCGTCGACAACGAGTCGCTTTCCTTCCGGCACGTCTTCGTCGAAACCGGCGACGGACAGGGCCACGAGTGGGAGCTGACCGTCGAGTACGCAGCAGATCCACAACACGACGCGATCGTCGCCTCTGTGACCTTCGAAGCCAAAGACAAGCACAGCTACGATCTGTTCTCCGTCGCAGACGTTTCGCTCACCTCGACAGCCTACGAGGACAGCGGCCGAACCTACGGCAACTGGGGGAACTACCACCTCGTCGCCCGCAACCCCGAAGGGTACACCGGGCAGACGGACAACCAGCTACTCGCCGACAAGGACGGGAACGAGTACTCGATCGCGGTGGCGCTGGTCGCCGAGAACCGGTTCGACTGGGCGACAGTCGGTGCCGGTGGCGGTGACCGCCTCGACCAGCTGTACTCCAGAGGCGAGCTGCCGGACCCGATCAGCTCGCTCGACGGCGAGAACGTCGTGCTGATCGGCCGGCTCGGCTCCGGGACCGATCTCGACGAGTCACTCGCGCTCGGCTTCGCCCGGCAGGCAGATACCGCCGCAGCGGTCGGTGAAGCCGACGGTGCACTCGACCGCGGCTACGAGACCGTGAGTGCGGAGTACGCCGAATCCTGGCGCTCGTATCTCTCGGACAAACCGCTGCCGGACTCGGTCGCCGACGATCAGGCGCTGGCAGACCAGTACCGCACGTCGCTGATGACGCTGATGGCCGTCGAGGACAAGACCTACCACGGTGCCTCGCTGGCCTCGCCGTCGGTGCCGTGGGGTGTGGCCGTCAACTCCGAGGAGCCGAAAGGGTACGGCTACAACTTCGTCTGGTCGCGTGATCTCTACCAGGTCTTCACCGCCTTCGACATCGTCGACTCGATGGAGATCGCGACCAACCAGCTCGAGTATATCTACGAGTACCAGCAAGACGAGACTGGCTTCATCCCGCAGAACACCTACGTCAACGGGATCACCCGCTGGGGCGGCGAGCAGATGGACAACATCTCCTATCCGCAGGTGATGGCCTACCACCTCGCCGAGGCTGGCATTACCTTCGACGATGTGAACTACAGCTTCGAGAACATCCGGCGCTCTGCCGATTACGTCGCCCGGAACGGGCCGAAATCGGCCCAGGAACGCTGGGAAGAAGAATCGGGCTACTCACCCTCGTCGATCGCAGCCGAGATCGCAGGACTGGCCTGTGCGGGCAAACTTGCGATCGACACCGAGCGGTACGCGGATGCGCTGGTCTGGCTCGCACTCGCCGACAACTGGGCGAACAACGTCGAGGCCTGGACGGCAACCGAGACCGGGACGACACAGCACACGAACACACCGTACTACGTCCGTGTCACGCGGGACGGCGATCCGGAGGCCGGCCATCTCCGCACGCTCGCGAACAACGGGCCGACGCTCGACGAACGGGAGATCATCGACGGTGGCTTCCTCGATCTCGTCCGGATGGGTATCAAGCCGGCCGACGACGAGGTAATGCGAAACTCCGTCAAGGAAGTCGACGACACGATCCGTGTCGATGCCGAACCGGCCGCTGGCTTCTATCGGTACAACGGCGACGGCTACGGTGAGCGTAGCCGTGGTGACCAGGGTGCGCCGTGGTCGGTCGAAAACCACGGGAAAGGCCGTCTCTGGCCACTGCTCACCGGTGAACGTGGTGAGTACGAACTGGTCACCGAGAACGTGACGCTGCCGGCCGAGGACTGCCTGAAGACGATCCAGAACTTCGCGAACTCCGGTCGGATGATCCCGGAGCAGGTCTGGGACCGGAAACACAGCACCGAGTACGGCTGGGAGTTCGGCGAGGGGACCGGCGCTGCGACGCCACTCGCGTGGGCGATGGCACAGTACGTCCGCCTCGCACACGGTGTCAGTGCGGGTGAACCGGTCGAAACGCCAGACTTCGTCCGCGAGCGGTACCTCGAAGAGGGTATTCACGAACCCGACCGCAGCCCCGCGCTGCGTGTCGACACCCAGTTCCGCGGCAACGAACTCGTCATCTCCGGCGAGACGACTGGCGTCCGCGTCGCGGCGAAGACGCCGACCGACAGCGCCTTCATGACTGTCGAAGACGGCGAATTCGAGACGGCACTCGACGTCGAACCGGGTGCAAATCAGGTGGTCGTCGCCGCCGCTGACAGCGAGAATCTCCAGCAGGCCGGGACGACTGTCTGGCGACTCCAGCTGTAAGCGACAACCCCTTCTTTCGAAATCGAACTCGCAGTAACCTCTTAGAACACTCGTCGTAGCGTACGAACAAACGAAGAATGAGACTCTGTCGCTACCGATCCAGTTCTAGTGCTCGCTCGGCTCTCTCGACGCCGTTCCAGATTACCTTCTCCGGGTCGTCGTATCGTTCGAGTTTCTGGCGCAGTTCGGGTGACACGGTGATCTCGGGCATCAACAGTCCGTTGTGGCCACGGGATGATAAAGTTTACTGGAATTCGAAATTGAGTTAATATTTTAACTTACATATACTCCACTGCACGAATCCGGTTCAACTTGTACTCTTCAAGCCGCTTGCTCTTCGGCTGTCGGCTTCGTAGTGGATAAATTATAAGATATCTTATCTCATTACTGTATCAGCAAAATAGACTCCTCAAAATTATTGATTCAACAAATTTTTAGTCCCTGGCTTCGTAGTAACTCATAGATGACGAGTAGCGATCTCGAACGTGATCTGGGGCTGTACTCGGCGGTTACGTTGAGCATGGGGGCGATGATCGGTGGTGGGATCTTCGTTCTGCCAGCAATCGCGTACAAAAAGGCCGGGCCAGCGGTGGTTGCAGCCTACCTTCTGGCCGGATTGCTGGTCCTTCCGAACGCACTCTCGAAAGCCGAGATGGCGACCGCGATGCCCGAGGACGGCGGCACCTATCTCTACATCGACCGTGCGATGGGACCACTTTTCGGTACGATTGCCGGGATCGGTGTCTGGTTTTCCCTCGTGTTCAAAAGTGCCTTCGCGCTCGTCGGCCTCGGTGCCTATCTCCTGTTGCTGGTCAGTATTCCGGCTGGTGTGGTGAAATTGCTCGCACTCGGTCTGGGTGCACTCGTCGTGCTGTTGAACATCGTCGGGACCGAACAAAGTGGGACAGTACAGGGGGTTCTCGTCGGTCTCGTCGTGGTGGTCCTCGGGGGGTACGTCCTCGGGGGGATGCCGGCGATCGGCGCCACGCAGTTCAGCCCCTTCCTCACCCACGGAACCGTTGGGGTCATTACAGCGACGGCGTTCGTGTTCGTCTCCTACGCTGGGATCGGTGAGGTCGCATCAGTTGCCGAGGAGATCACAGAGCCGGGCCGAACCATCCCGCAGGCGATGCTGCTCTCGATCGGTGCGATGATGCTCATCTACACTGCTGTCGTCGGTGTCGTCGTCGGTGTCGTCGACTCCGAGACGCTCGTTCACGGTGGCCCGGGGGGTGGCAGTTCGCTCACGCCGATGGCCGACGCCGCCGGGACGGTGTTCGGGGGGATCGGCATCACTGTCGTCTCGGTGACTGCCGTGCTCGCGCTTACCAGTATGGCGAACGCGGGCGTGCTGGGTACGTCCCGATTCCTGCTCGCCATGAGCCGTGACTCGCTGCTCCCGGAACCGCTCGGAGAGATCAACAGCAGGTTCCTGACACCAGTGCGCTCGGTGCTGGTCACCGGTGCGGTTTTGCTCGCACTGATCGCGTTCGTGCCAGTCGTCGAACTGGCGAAACTGGCCAGCGCGTTCCTGATCCTCGTGTTCTCGCTGGAGAACCTCTCGGTCATCGTCTTCCGCGAGAGCGACGTCGAGTTCTACACGCCAGAGTTTACCTCGCCCGGCTATCCGGTCGTCCAGCTCGTCGGCGTCGCTGGTGGCATCGTGTTGATTACCCAGCTCGGGATGGTCTCGATTCTCGGCGCGATGGGAATTATCACCGCGAGTGCGCTCTGGTACCTGCTCTACGGGCGGTCACGCACCGACCGCACCGGTGCGCTCGTGACCCTTCTCCGACAGCGCGGTGAGAGCGACCAGTCTACCGAGGATGTGCCCGTCACGTCCACACAGGAACAGGACTGAACAGATACAGCTACTTCTGATGCCTGGCTGTCGGTTCTGGAGCGTTTCCCGCGCGGAGACGGGACTCCGCGCTCATCGGTTAGCGACTGGAGAATGTGCGCTGGCCGAGAGTGAGCAGGCTCCGCCTGCGAACGTCGAGTGACGGAGTCACTCGGAATTTGAACTCGATTGCGAGACTCGTTTCACTCGTCTCGCGTAGTTCAAATCTCGCCGTCCGCACAACAGCAATCGCTGCGGCCCGCGCGGAGACGAGACTCCGCGCTCATCGGTTAGCGATTGGAGAATGTGCGCTGGCCGAGATTTGAACTCGGGTTAGGACCGTGGCAGGGTCCTGTGATACCACTACACCACCAGCGCTCGTTTCACTCGCGCTGTGCATCGCAACCGCGCCGCGGTTGCTCAACACCAGCGCCCGTTGCATCCTACACTACCGGGATAGACAATAAAAGGATTCCGGATTCGATGCAGGCGGCCGGATCGCTACAGTTCCACGGCCAGATGCCGGGCAGTGGTTTGCCCGTCGGAGCCAACGTCGAAACGTGCCGAGAGAAGACCCTCTGCGACCCTGTCGACCAGGCCTGCATCCGCACCGCTGACGTTCGCGATCGTCGCCCGACCGGGCAGTGACGCCTCGCTGACCGCCGCCTCGATGTCGGCCGTGGTCGGATCTTCCAGCCCGTCGGCAATCGCTTCGACTGCAAGCGCGAATGCGAGTGACTCCGCGAGATACTCCCTCGCGCGCTCTTCGGGCTGTGTCACGTCCGGGATCGTGGAGAGATACCGGCCGGCGTCTGTGTCTGCCACGTCGACGGCGTCGGTGACCCAGGCTTCGATCTCCTCGCGGTCGGTCTCCGCGTCCAGCTCCCCGCGAGCCTGCTCGAACAGCTCTGCCTCGACCGCCGCGACGCGATGGAACACGTCCCCGACGACTGCCGCGTCCGCGCCGGCGTCGAGCACCCGGTTGACGTTTTTGCGGTCGTCCAGCCCGCCGCCGTACCAGATCCGCGACCACGACACCCCCTCGTCGATCTGTTCGAGGATCTTCTCGGCCTCCTCGCCGCCGAAGGTCCCCGAGTACTCCAGATAGATAATCTCGCTTTCGAGGTGGTGTTGTGCAGCCAGCGCGCGCTCCTTTGCTTCCTGTGGGGAGAGCAGATTGTCCTCGGTGACGCTCGCCTCGCGTGCGGCGGCGCTGTCGAGGTTCATGATGATGTAGGCCTCGAAGACTGCCTCCTGCATCATCATCCCGGCGGCGAAATCCCCGGCGCGATCGTCGAAGAAGCCGCCGATCGACAGTCCGAGCTTGTCCTCCAGCATCGACGGCCCCAGATCGGTGCGGACGTACTCGAGCCCTCTCCCGAGCGTGCCGACCAGCGCGTTGCTGTCGCCGTTGAGCACCTCCGGCACAGCGAGAAAGTCAGCCTGCTCGCGAGTCGTTTCGGTGACGTGTGTCGCCTCGCTCGGTTCGTGGAAGGCCGGCGTCCCGCTGTCCGAGAGCAACTCGAAGGTTTCCTCGGTGTTCTGTTCGGTCACGTCCTGTGAACCACCGACAGAGATTGCACTCGTATGCGAGAGATAGACCGGAAACAGCAGTGGCAGTTTCTTCTCACCCTCCGGATCGATCTTCGTGATATGCGTCCAGTCGGCCGGCACCGGGTTCGTATCGAGTCCCAGAAGCATCCGTCCCCCGACTGATGCCGTAGCTGCCAGCGATTCGAACCGTTTTGCAAGGCTTGTCAGCGACATCTCTTATCCCACACGTCTTTGCTGGGCGTTAAAAGAATATCCCTTGGATTCGCAGTCCCCGCTCGAAACCTTTCTCACGTTCGCCCTCCGTAGGGTGGATATGGTCACGTTTCTGTCCGGTGGCACCGGCACACCCAAACTACTCACCGGTGCCGACGCCGTCTTCGACGACGAGGAGACGACTGTCGTCGCGAACACGGGCGACGACATCGAACTCGGCGGCTTTCTCGTCTGTCCGGATCTGGATACCGTGCTCTTTCTCGGTGGCGACATGATCGACCGCGAAACCTGGTGGGGGATCGACGGTGACACCGCCGAGACACACGACGAACTCCACGAGATTGCGGACGCGGCCGGGATCGAGTCGGGTCCCCGATACCTCGCCACCGAGGCCCAGACCGAGGGCCGCCCGATCGCACGCTGGCGGCGATTCTCCGCCGTCGCGGAGTTCATGCACATCGGTGACCGCGACCGGGCGGTCCATCTCACCAGAACCGGACTGTTAGACGAGGGCCAGTCGCTGACGACCGTGACACACCGACTTGCCGACGCGTTCGATCTCCCCTGGCAGGTACTCCCGATGAGTGACGACCCTGTTGCCTCGCTCATCCACACGGACGAGGGATTGATGCACTTCCAGGAGTTCTGGGTCGCCCGCGACGGCGAACCGACCGTCGATTCTGTCGAGTTCCGTGGTGCAGCGGCTGCCTCGGCCACCGATGCAGTGCTCGATGCTCTCTCGGAGCCAGTCGTACTCGGCCCATCGAATCCGATCACGAGTATCGGTCCGATGGTCGCGATCGACGAGATCGCCACCGCACTCGAATCGACACCAGTCGTCGCTGTCTCACCCTTCATCGAGGACACCGTCTTTTCCGGTCCAGCCGCGAAGCTGATGGAAGCGGAGGGATACGAGGCCTCGACTGCGGGCGTCGCCGACGCCTACCCCTTCGCGGACGCGTTCGTCCTCGACGATTCGGATGTGACGGAACTGGACCGCCCTGTCGTCCGGACCGACACCACCATCGACACCGACGAGGACGCGACACGCGTCGCTCACGCCGTCGCGGAGGCACTGGAGGTGGTCGGGTGACGCTCTTCGAACCGCGGATCGCGCTCGCGAGTCTCAGCGGCGAGGCCGATGCCGAGTGGGCACGCGCTGGGGCAGCTTATGCTGGTGCTGCCTTTCTCGGTGGTATCGCACTCGACGAGGGGACGCGGTCGGCAGCCCGGGCGATGGTCGACCGCGACCGGACGGAGTTTCTCCCGTCCGATCCAATCGCGTTCATTGACGACCAGCTCGACGCACTCACCGACGTCGACATCCTCCCAGGATTCAACGTCCGGACGGCAACGCTCGATCCACTGGCCCGGGCAGCAAGGGTCTGTGAGTCACACGACGCGATCCTCGAAATCAACGCTCACTGCCGCCAGGACGAGATGTGTGGGGTCGGCGCAGGCGAGTCACTCCTGACCGACGCTGACCGTCTCTGCGAGCAGGTCCAGACAGCCAGCGACGGCGGCGCGACTGTGAGCGCCAAACTCCGGGCGGAAGTCCCCGGTGTGGATCTGCCCGCACTGGCACCCCGTCTCGAAGCCGCCGGCGCAGACGTGCTCCACGTCGACGCGATGGATTCCGAGTCAGTGATCGGTGCAATCGTGGACGCAACGAGTATTCCAGTGATCGCCAACAACGAGGTCCGTGATCGTAACTCTGTCAGGGAGTATCTCTCTTACGGGGCGGCGGCGGTCAGCGTCGGCCGACCGAGTGACGATCCGCGCGTCCTCGAACGCGTCAGGACGGCGACCGAGGACTGGTTCCCCCAGCAGGAGGTCTCACCATGAGATCGGTCGCCCAGAACGCCCAGCTCGCTCTGCTTTTGGAGGTGACGAGTACGCCGAAACCGGGCAACGTCGACCGCGAACGTGACTACCCGGATCTCCGATTCGAACACTTCGTCACTGGCGCGGTCGGTGCCTACGACGGGCTCGCGATCGCGGGCGACGGTGGCGCCGTCGGAAACGCCTTCGAGCGGGCGATCGCCGGGATGAGCGACCAGGAGGGTGGCAACACACAGTTCGGTGCCATCCTGCTGGTGACACCGCTCGCCATCGCTGCAGTGGACGGGGATCTCTCCCCGGAGGGCGCTCGCGCAGTTGCCGAATCGACGACGGTCGAGGATGCTGTCGACTTCTACCGTGCGTTCGACCACGTCGGCGTGGCTGTCGACGAACCACCCGAGGAGCTGTCCGCGCCGGACGTCCGCCGGGGGAGCGATGCCGCGCCAGACATCCGGGAACAGGGGCTTACGCTGTACGACGTCCTGGCCGAAAGCGCAAATGTCGACGGGCTCGCCGCCGAGTGGACCAGTGGGTTCCCGCGGACCTTCGAGACGGCTCGACGGATCGAAGCGCGCGACGGGCCGGTCGCAGACCGTGCCGCTGCTGTCTTTCTGGAACTGCTCGCCGAGGAGATCGATACCTTCGTTGTCACACAGCACGATATGGAGACCGCTCGCGAGGTACAGCGCCGGGCGCAGGCTGCCCTCGACGGCGAAGAGAGCGTCCGGAGTCTCGCTGCAGAGTTCGTCGAGCGCGAGATCAACCCCGGTACGACAGCCGATCTCATCACGGGTGGAATTTTTATTGCACTCGAACGTGGAATCGAACTGTGAGCGAGACACCCGACCGGTGGCCAGTTACCCTCTCCGGCGTCACCGAGGCAGTCGTCAGTACACTCGGACCAAACGACCGCTGGAACGTGGCCGCACTCGGCATCCACGCGCCGGAGACGGCAGACGATCCACCCACGGCCCGGACGTGGGGCCGGACACGGACCTGGCGCAACTTCAGCGAACACGGCGAGGGGTACGTGCAGTTCATTCAGGATCCGGTGCTCTACGTCGATGCTGCACTCGCAATTCACGAAACTGACGAGCCGATCCTCGATCAGGCACACGGCTGGGTCCGTGTCAGCGTCGAGGAGATCGGTAGTGGGACATCGGGTGATACGGAGTTTGTCGACTGGGCACTGTTCGTCGAGGAGTCCGGTGTCGAACACAGAGTCGTCCCGACGGTCAACCGTGGATACGCAGCCGTGATCGAGGCGACTGTGGCTGCATCGCGGCTGGATGTCGAGGCATACGACAGTGACGAACTCCTGGATCGGATCCGCTACTTCGAGGATGTCGCAGATCGGTGTGGCGGGCCACAGGAACAGCAGGCGTTCAGTCGGCTGCTGGAGCTGATCGACCACGACTGCGACCAGTGACGTCCGTTGCGTGGGTCAGCCCGTGTATCCGAACACATACGTGGCCACCAGCCAATATCCGGTATGGACTGTCAGCGTCTCTGTGACCGACTGGACGAGGAACTCCGGACCGACGCGTACGCCGATCTCGACGCCAGTGCGAACGGATTACAGATCGGACCGGCAGACCGGGAGATCGATCACGTTGCCTTTGCAGTCGACGGCGCTGTCGAGACGATCGAAGCGGCCGCCGAACGCGGCGCCGATCTGCTCGTGACACACCACGGTGTCTCCTGGGGCGGGATCGAGCGTGTGACCGGCCGCCAGTACGACCAGATCGCGGCCGCAATCGAACACGACGTCGCGCTGTACACCTCCCATCTCCCGCTCGATGGTCACCAGGAACTGGGGAACGCTGCCGGGATCGCCGATCTACTCGGACTCGAAGCACGCTCCCCGTTCGGAACACTCGGCGGCGAGTACATCGGTCAGCAGGGAACACTCCCCGACTCGGTCGAGCTGTCTGCGGTCTGTGATCAGCTCCGCTCGGAACTGGATACGGGAGCAGGCGAAATCCGGGCGCTCGATTTCGGACCGGCCGAGGTCTCCGATGTGGCGATCGTCACCGGCAGCGGTGTCGACTGGCTCGGTGAGGCTGCTGGTGCTGGTGTGGATCTGCTCGTCACCGGGGAGGGGAAACAACAGGCCTACCACGAGGCCAGGGAACTGGAGACGAACGTCGTCCTCGCCGGCCACTACGCGACCGAAACCTTCGGCGTCGAGTCGCTGGAGGAACTTCTCACCGAATGGGGGCTTGAGACGTCCTTTATCGACTGTCCAACTGGTCTGTGACGACGGGGCAGTGCGGGTGCTCCCCGCAATTATTCACTACTTGATACAGGCTCGACCGCGGTCTCACACTGTGTACAGAGCTCCATCTCGCTCGATATATAGACACGCTCACAGTCGGGACACTCGAACAACGTCGATGAGATCTGTTGAGGGCCGTTGTTCGACGTTGAACTACTTTTTGTACCGTTCACGAGGTTACGTATACTCCGCAGCGGGTTCAGGCTCACAGATATTTCCAATCAGTTGAGATTAATATCTTTTATGGCCAAATAGGAAGTCCATGAATTATCATCTGTATCTCGTTATCTACTTACCCTAAAAATAGTGTGAATATTTTTATACAATGGCATAGTTATGTTATTTATATATTATATTGTGTAATTAATTTCAAACTAAGTTAAATAGAACTTTTACGTAAGTATCTTATATCAATGCTGAGCGTACATGAACAGACGACAGTTTCTCGGTGTGACATCGACTCTCTTTCTGACTGATGTCGCCAAAACGTCGTTTGCCGTCGAAGATCACCAGCCGAGCCACAAACAGGTCGACGTTTCCGTCTACTTCGATCAATTTTTCTTCGATAGCTTCTACCGGCCCAGAACACCCCGGCAGATTGCTACCGCACTCGACTACGCAGTCCAGTCGATTCCGGCGCCAGAAGAAACACTTGCTGTCGATCTCTCGTTTCCAGAGTATCGCGTCGAGTGGGACAACGTCGACTCGATCAGTCCGAACGACGACTGGCATCGGGCACAGTACAATACTGACGTTCTCTTCACGGAGTGGAAACGGCAACTCGACGAGGATGTGCCCGCCAGGGTTCGGGCGGCGGATTCGAATATCCTCGTCACGGCACACCTGCTGGATGGCTTTACTGGTAAAGCACAGGTCCCCCTGTCGTGTGCCGAAGCTGGTGTCGCTGATGCCTCCATCGTCGAGATGCCACACGAGGGATTCGACGAGGCAGCCGTCAGAGGCCTCCGGCATCCCGACGAGACCAGCGGTGTACTGTCGACGATCGTCCACGAGTTCGGCCACACGATCGGGCTCCGACACGAGATGGGGGCCGCTGAACTGCGTGGCGAGGAGTGCTACGCCTCTCCGATGGTGTCGCGGTACGCAACTGACGAGGCGTTCATGGGCTCTACAAACAGCTACGGTCAACAACTACCCGAGGCCGTTTCCGGGCCGTTTCTGATACGTCCCCAGTTCAACCCCGAGATTCCACTCGCCGACGTGTATACGGCCGCGTCGTGTTGAGGCCTGCGGAAATCGCGGACTTGAAGCCCACGGGCGGCGACGCACAACCAATGACCGACCACAGAGAGGAGTTTACACACGATCCGATCGGACACGCGTCGATCAGCGATGGGATGTCCGTCGCCGAACTCGTCGAACAGTACGGCCACGCCGGCATCGGCGCTGCCGATCTCCACGAGGCGGCCGACATCTACGGCGAGATGCTCGACCGCGAGGACGTGACGAACTTCTTCGGACTCGCTGGCGCGATGGTACCGGCTGGGATGCGCGAGATCGTCGACGATCTGATCCGCGACGGCCACATCGACGCGCTCGTGACGACGGGTGCGAACCTGACCCACGACAGCATCGAGGCTATCGGTGGCAAACACCATCACGGACACACGGGCGACGAGGAGATGACTCTGCGCGAGTTCGACGAACAGCTGCGCGACGAGGAGGTCGACCGCATCTACAACGTCTATCTCCCCCAGGAACATTTCGCGCTGTTCGAGGAACATCTCCGCGAGGAAGTCTTCCCTGTCGTCGAATCGGAGGGAACAGTCAGTATCCAACGCTTTACCGAACAGCTCGGCAAGGCAAACAGCGAGATCAACGACGAGGAGGGAATCGACGAATCCTCCGGGATCGCCGCCGCGGCCTACGAGAACGACGTACCGATCTACTGCCCCGCCATCCAGGATTCGGTGCTCGGCCTGCAGGCCTGGATGTACAGCCAGACCTCCGGGTTCTCGCTGGATGCCCTCTCGGATATGACCGGTCTCAACGATCTGGCATACGAGAGCGAGAAGGCGGGTGCGATGGTCGTCGGCGGCGGGGTCCCGAAAAACTACGTCCTGCAGACGATGCTGGTCGCGCCGGATGCCTACGACTACGCCGTCCAGTTGACGATGGACCCACCACAGACCGGCGGCCTCTCCGGTGCGACACTGGACGAAGCCCGCTCGTGGGGAAAACTCGAAAAAGCAGCTCGAAACGTCTCGGTGTACGGCGACGCGACGATCACGCTCCCGCTCGTGGTCGCGGCCGCGCGGGACAGAGTCGAGGAGTAGCCAACTTTATTCCTCGCTCGGCCGATTCTCTGGTATGTCTGATGATTCTTCGGATGGGCTGTTCAGCCGCTTGAAAGACGCCTTTCGCGGTGTCTTTTATTCCGGGATTCCGGACCATCCCGCCCACGGCGGTAACACCGGTGATACCGAGTGGACACCCGAAGATGCGAAGACGGCCGGAGAGAAGGCCGAATCAGAAAGGGGTCGCGACGAACAGGGAGAAGCTTAGTTCGCTTCGAGGTGTTCGAGGACGCCCTCTGTGTGCCCTGGGACTGGCTCCGGATCTTCGCCGGCCTCTGCGGCGGCTTCGGGATCTTTCAGCAGGTGACCCGTCGTGAGACAGACGACCTCTTCGTCGCTGTCGACGACGCCCTCGTTGCGGAGTTTCCGCAGGCCGGCGATCGAGGCTGCGGAGGCCGGCTCGACACCGACACCCTCGCCAGCCAGATCGCGCTGTGCTCTGGTGATCTCCTCGTCGGAGACAGCTGCCGCCGTTCCGCCGGTGGCACGGATACCGGGGAGTGCTTTCGGCGCATTGACGGGGTTGCCGATCCTGATCGCCGTTGCGCGCGTCTCGACGTCCTCCCAGCGTTCGGTCTCCTCCCAGCCGTGTTCGATGGCTTCGACCATCGGTGCTGCGCCGGCGGCCTGGATCCCAGTCAGTTTCGGCACGTCCGATTCCTCGATTGCACCGCTTTTGACGAGTTCGCGGAAGCATTTGTACAGCGCACTGGTGTTGCCGGCGTTGCCGACGGGGAGGACGATTCGATCAGGATAGGTACCCTCTTCCTCGTGGAACTGCTCCATGATCTCCAGACCGATCGTCTTCTGCCCTTCCAGTCGGAAGGGGTTCAGCGAGTTCAGCAGGTAGGCCTCGCCGCGCATCGCGAGATCCTGGACGATATCCAGACAGGTGTCGAAGTTGCCGTCGACTTCGAGGATGCGCGCGCCGTGGAGACTCGCCTGTGCGACCTTGCCGGCGGCGACCTTGCCTGCCGGGAGCAAGACGAGCGTCTCCATCCCGCCACGGGCGCCGTAGGCCGCGAGCGCTGCGCTCGTGTTGCCGGTCGAGGCGCAGGCGAGTCGGTCGACGCCGACCCGCTGTGCGACCCGCACGCCGAGTGTCATCCCGCGGTCTTTGAAACTCCCCGTCGGGTTCATCCCCTCGTGTTTCACGCGCAGGCGGTCGACGCCGATCTCGTCTTCGAGGCGGTCCACGTCGTGCAGTGGTGTCGACCCCTCGGGGAGACTGACGCCGGAGCGGGTCGGGAGCGCGGCGTCGTAGCGCCAGACTCCGTCGCCCTCGAAATCGTCCCACGTCGGGAGATCGGCGTAGCGGACTTCGAGCAGTCCGTCGCAGTCGTCACAGGTGTACCGAACGTCGTCAAAGGGCGCGAACGTCTCGGAACATTCGATACAGGTGAGCCAGACACCGTCTTCCGCACAGGGTGGTTCCTCCGCAGTCAGTTCGAGATGAGCCATTACGGACTTCTTGGGGTCCCAGGCCAAAAGTCAGACGGTTGGGGCCGAGCAGAGCCGGCTGTACCTTCCGTCGACCCGATTCCCGTATTGGATCGTCTGTACTAACAAACACTTGCTCAGTTGTTATCAGTTCTCGGTGCCGCACCGATGCCTTGCTATCCTTCGGTTTTGGATAAACAATTTCAAACCTATTATCTGTTGAAACCAGCATGTTTTTATTGCTGTTACCGGATAATAACGTATGGTCGACAAAGACGACCTGCGCGAGCAGTTCATCGAAGCGTTCGAAGGTGCAGACTACCCGATCAGCAGTCCGATGGATCTCGTTCCGGCCCTCCCGAACGGTCCCTCGACCAAATTCGAGTCCGGCGATTTCTCGATGACTGCGATGGAGCTGAACCAGGCAGTCGGCAGTGGGGATTTCCCCTACGACGACGTCGAATCCTTCGTCGACGACGTGATGGTCCAGCTCGAAGAGAGCGGCGAGGTCTAGTCGGCTACCGGTATCCTCTTTCTCCCACGGAGCTAACTCGTCGCTGAAAGTAAGACACTTGTAGACCACGGCGTAACTGGTGGATGCAGTCCCGTGGTGTAGTGGCCAATCATAGGGGCCTTTGGAGCCTCTGACGGCGGTTCGAATCCGCCCGGGACTATGCATTCTGTGGCGAGTGATAGCGAGCCACGAATTCGTAACTGACAGTGCGTTACTCCGGAGGCGGATCCGCCATTACATCTGATAGTTTAGGTATCATTCGTCGACGCTTCGTCTGTGATTTTTCGGATTCGAACTGTCTCCGTGCCCTCTATCGTTATCATGTAATCACAGTACGGGAATTCAATTGTCGCCTCCTCGGGAAGTATCGGGATCAGATCCGCATCGATTGCATCGAACAGCGGCGGCAGGTCGAGCGGTGCGCAATCCTCTCTCTCTGCAACCTGGTGGACGATATCCAGAACGATCGTCTCTCGGTCGCTATCAGCGTGAACCATCATATAAAGTATCTGTATTGCTGATTGAATAAGTGTATCGTTAAAATCTAAACGAAACGTGAGGAAAAATGGATACGATTGAAGATTTCCGCAGCCCAGTGGTTGCAGAATTCTGAAATCAGAGACTGATTCTATCGTTACGACCTCCTCGACTGTTATCTTCAGCTCTCTGTCATTTCTGTGAAACCGAAATGGTTGAACGGGTGCATCTGTTCTTCTTTGATGAACCACTCGTCTTCGATATTACAGCCGATTTCTTCCAGTCTGCTCGCAATGGTCGCGATATCGTCTCTCTCTTTCCCGACTGCTTCGATAGCCAGGTTCCGGTGGCCAGAGAGCCGCTGGACGACGCGAATGACTCCGTGGATGTCGAGGGCCTTTTCGGCCATCTCCGCCGTATCACTTGCCGGGACGGTGGAGACGAAATTTACGTGCAACTGGAAGCCAGCTTTCTCGTAATCGATATCCGGATGATAGCCGCGGAGAATTCCCTCGTCTTCGAGTCGTTCGATGCGATTTCGCACCGTATTCGCAGCAACACCAACCTCGTCTGCAATATTACCAGCCGAGTTGTTCCGTGCGTCTTCCTGAAGCACGTGGAGGATGCCACGGTCCACGTCATCGAGTTCTGAACGTGTCATCGCTAGAAAAATGTAGCGCCAGGTTACAAGAGCTTTTTACCAGAATTAAGGTGAGAATGCCCCTTCCTCAAGGAGTGAGTATTGCGAGCAAGTAGGAAGGGGATGAATCGCCGTACGACGGTACAAACCATTAAGTGAACATATCGCTAATCAAAAGACAGCGATGGAGTACAGTTACTACTACCCTGCATACCCGACACAACAGGTAGCGGCTAAACTGGACTCTCACATCGACATCCATCGCCAAGCGTACAACTACGCTCTGTACGAATACGAGAACGTAGACGCCGACGACATCGGCTCCGCGTACAACCACCACTACCGACTTCCCGATTGGAAAGACGAGTTCTCCGTCTTCTCGGAGGTCAACTCGAAGGCTTTGCAACGAACCGTTACGCGGTTCTACCAGAACCTCAACGGACTCTCCGAGCAGAAGCAAAACGGACGCAAGGTCGGGAACCTCAACTGGAAGTCACCGGGGGAGTTCCAGAGTATGACGTATTCGCAGTCTGGCTTCGAACTCAAAAACACGAGTGGCCGCAACGCGACACTCTGGCTCTCCAAAATCGGCGACATCTCGATCCGCTACCACCGCGAAATCCCTGACGAAGCAGACATCAAAGAAGTCACCATCAAAAAGGAGACAACCGGTGGCTGGTTCGTCTCGTTCGGACTGGAAACAGACGACCTGCCTGAGATACTCGACGTGGACTCGCTCAACGTGGACAACAGCGTCGGCGTTGACCTCGGCATCCGCAAATACATCCACACTTCGGATGGTACGACCGTGGACTGGCTCGGCCTCGAAGACGAATACGAGCGTCTGCGACGTGAACAACGCAACCTCTCACGGAAAGATCAAGGGTCGAACAACTACGAGAAACAACGCCAGACGGTCGCCAAAGTCAAGCGTCATATCCGGCGGAAGGTGCTGGACTACCAACACAAGATAACGACATGGCTCGTTCGTGAGCACGACGCGGTATTCGTCGAAGACTTGGACGTAAAGGAGATGTTAGAGCAGTCGCACAACGCCCGGAACAAGCAGGATGCGGCGTGGCGACGGTTTATCACCCACCTCGAATACAAAGCAGAGTTGTACGGCACTCTCGTTGTGCAGGTCGAACCAGCAGGAACGACCAGAGAGTGTGCGTCGTGCGGTGTGGAGACAGCCAAGCCCATTTGGGTCAGAGAACACTCCTGTCCGAGTTGTGGGTTTGAGTGTGACCGGGACGCGAACGCAGCGATGAACGTACTGCAACGTGGCTTTTCTGAGTTAGGGCTGGAATGGCCCGAAGACACGCCTGTGGAGACTGCGCTCCCTACGGACACTCATTCAGTGTCTGCAAAGCGCGTCATCGAAACAGGAAGCCCCACCCTCAACGAAGCCACACCAGTGGCTGAGTAGGGTGGGGTAGTTCACCGGGTCTGCAAATTGTTGGGAGCAGCGAAAATCAATAGTCCTACGGCCGGATTCGAAGCAGGGAACGGAGCAACGCGGAGTGACTGCGGTTCGAATCCACCGTGAAAACAACTTTTAGGAGTTGCTCAGAAACGCGACGCGTTTCTTGCTCACCCTGTTCGCGAGGACGCTCGCGAGACTCAGTCTCTCGATTCCTCTGTTGTTCTGTTTACCAGCCTGTCCAATCCGAGCGTGGCCAGGAAAAATACGCCGCCGAGATACAGCAGTGACTGGGGTTCAGTGACGAGTCGCGAGACGATCCCGTTACCGTAGCCGACGACCGTACTGAGAAAGCCGAGCATCGACGTCGTCCAGCCGAGTCCGGTGATGCCTGCGAGCTGGTTAAGGAGGTCTTTCCTCGCCTCAGCATCCGCCTCTGTAGACGATCTGTCGGATCCAATCCCTGGGAACTTTTCCAGTACCATCAGTCAGTGCCTCTCCATATAGGATGTGCTTACTCACTCCCGACGTATGAAGATATTGACAGTATACTCGTAGATTTACTATATGTACCTACGGGTACGTACCACTCACTGTTGTTACGATAGCGCTCGGCTGTGGCATCGCACGCGCAGCTCCAGCCAGTTTGTTCACCAGGTGCCAGAATAATCTGCCCCTATTCGTCGTCAGTGACGCGTCGAACGCCGGGCTGGACGTACTCGTCGGACTGGCGTTCGCGGTTGCGCTCGGCGATGGCCTGCCAGGCTGCGAGGCCGGTTTCGATCTCCTCGGCGCTAAAACCGATCGCCTCCCCCACGGCCAGCAGTTCGCGGGGTGCCCGGAGCTGGAGGTGTGATCTCGGATCGGCGCTGACGACGAAGGGCGTTTCGTACTCCTGGACAATCTCGCGGAGCTTTCGGAGATCCTGAAGACTGCTCACCCGCGAGCCACCGGAATCCCGAAGCACGTCACGGAGCGAAAATTCGATGTGGACGCTGTTTCGGTTCGCCTCCTTCGCCAGTACGTGGTTGAAATCGCCGCTGCCGGCCATCGGATGTGCGAGCACGTCCACCTGTGGCTGCTCGACGGCGAACCGGTTGATCGTCGGCGTCCCACCGTGGACCGCGACGATCGTCTGGTCCGTGCGATGACTGGAGACGAAGCCACTGGCCTGGGATGGGTCGTCCGACCGGATCTCGACGCCGGGGACGATATCGATTCCGTAGCTCGATCCGATCTCTGCGGGATCGTACGACGCCGGCTGGTCACCGTGGTTGCGCACGACGATCCCCGAGAAGCCGTACTCGCTGGCTGTCAGCGCCATGCGAGAAACAGTACTTTCCCCGTCCGGGTGGGCGTGGACGGCCTCGTACATCACTCCAGCATCTCTTCGACGTTTTCGACCGCTGCCGGCTTCTTCGCCGGGTAGGCCTCGACTTTCCCGCGGAGTTTGATCCCGTCACCGAGGGTCGCCGTGCCGTTGAACGCGGCCTGTTTGTCCAGCGTGAGGAAAAACTCGCAGTTCTCGGTGACCCGTTCGTCGAGTTCGTCTCTGATGCGGTCGAACTCGTCGTCGGGGAGGTCACCGAGGCGATCGAGCACCGTCCGGAGGTCGTCGGCCTTTTCGACACGCGCCGAGAGCACGATGATCCGGTCGCCCGCGTGGCCGGTCGACTCCATCCGTTCGATCTCGAACTCTTCGGGCAAGAAGGTACGCAGCGCGTCTTCGACCCGGCTGTCGTCCTCCGTCACGTAACAGAATGTCCGGAGGTCGATGTAGTGAAGCGGGATCGAAGACATACGCAGTTATTCCTCGTCGTCTTCGGCGTCAGCTTCAGCCTCGGCTGCCTCGAGGTTGTCCTCCGGGACACCTGGCTCCTGGCCGTCCTCGAAGCTGACGGTGTAGTTTTTGTCGCCGAACATCGTTTCCGAGACCTGCTTGATCTCGCCGACGTCGCCGTCGTACTCGCTGTGCTTGTCGTTGAGGACGACTGTGTCCCCTTTCTCGAAGCTCATACCTCCAGGTTGTCGGTGCCCGCCTAAAAGTCGACTGAATTCGAGTGGGGAGCCGCGGTGTGCACTCGGTTCGTCCCCGTTGTGCAGAACTCCCGGTCAGGGTGCCTGTCTCGACGGCGGGTCGCGCTGCTGGAGGCGGCAATCGTGTTGAGCGGTGAGTCCCGGGTGTTCTCGACGGCACGCAACGCCGGACCGGCGGGTCAGGACCGACTGGACGGCGAGCGCGTCGAGAAAACTGACACAGAGTGACCGGCTGCCGTCAGATCAACAGCTCCGCAGCAATATTTTCGCGGGTGATCGAATCACAGTAGACACAGCGAACGCCGTCGTCGAGCACCTCGAACCGCGAGTCGACCGGTTCGTCCTCGGCCGTAATGCAGTGTTTGTTCGAACACTGGAGCACGCCTGTCACCGTTTCGGGGCGCTCGACACGGTGTTTCTCGACGACCTCGAAGCCGCGGATGATGTTGATCGTCGCGGCGGGGGCGATCAGCGAGAGCACGTCGACCTCGGACTGGCTGAGTTCCCGATCCTCCACCTTGACGACGTCTTTCCGGCCGAGTCGATCCGAGGGGACGTTCATCCCGATGGAGACAGTCTCGCCGCCGGTACCGTCGATGCCCAGGATTGCGAGCACGTTCAGCGCCTGACTGCCGGGGATGTGGTCGATGACGGTACCGTTCTCGATCTTGCTGACGCGGAGTTCTTCGTCGGTCATCGGTCACCTCCGAGGAGGGCATCTAGCAGCGCCATCCGGACCGGCACGCCGTTGTGTGCCTGTTCGAAGTAGGCGGCGTGGTCAGTGTCGTCGACGTCGTGTGCGATCTCGTCGACGCGCGGGAGTGGATGCATCACAGTCAGTGAATCTTTCGTATTTTCGAGTAGTTCGCTATCGATCTGGTACTGGCCGGCCACCTTCTGGTACTCGTCTTCGTCGGGGAACCGCTCTTTCTGGATCCGCGTCACGTACAGCACGTCCAGCGAGGGCAAGATTCCGTCGAGTTCGGTGTGTTCTTTGATCGACGAGCCCTGTTCGTGGAGGTCGTACCGGACGTTGCGGGGCAACTGGAGGCTTTCGGGGCTGATGAAATGCTGGCGGGTCTCGAAGTTGGTCAGGGCGTAGGCGAGTGAGTGGACCGTCCGACCGTATTTCAGGTCGCCCATGATCCCGATCGTCAGATCGTCCAGTCCCGCGTTCTCACGGATCGTATAGAGATCGAGCAGGGTCTGGGTGGGGTGCTGTCCGGCCCCGTCGCCGGCGTTGATCAGGGGGACGTCGACGAACTCGCTGGCCATCTGTGCCGACCCCTCGCTGGGGTGGCGCATTACCAGCGCGTCGGCGTACCCCTCGACGACGCGCACGGTGTCGGCCAGGCTCTCTCCCTTCTTTACACTCGACGAGTCGACCGGACCCATATCGACGATATCGCCGCCGAGGCGTTTCATCGCGGCGGAAAAGCTCATTTTCGTGCGCGTGCTCGGCTCGAAAAACATCAATCCGAGCAGCGCATCCTCGTGGCGGTCGGCGTACGCGGAGGGATCAGCCGCGATTTCGCTCGCGCGGTCGAGGACCCCCTCGATATCCGCCCGCGAGAGCTGTTTCGCGCTCGTGATGTGATCGTGGCGCATCGGACGGATTAGGAACCCCCATCCTGATGAATCCCTCGGATTGATCTGCGATGCCCGGCGGCACGAATCTCTCACCGCACCCGACACCCCACTCCAGAATATGCTCGCTAATTCGCCTGAACCCGGGTGAACGCCCGAAGAGTTCTTATTATCCGCTCACCTATATCCTCAGTCCCGATGGCTACGAAAAGCTACGACTTCTGGCTGCTGGATCTCGACGGCACGCTCGTCGACGCCGAGACCAGCTACATCCACGACGTTGTCCGTGCGGTCGGTGCCCGACTCGGTGCCAGCTTCACCGACTGGGAGGCGGAGATGCTGTGGTACGGGCCGACGGCCCCACGCAGCCGGATTCTCGACAGCCACGCCATCGATCCCGAGCGGTTCTGGGCACTGTTCCACGAGGTCGAACAGCCCGAGACCCGGGCCGCGGCCACCCACCTTTACGACGACGCAGAGCAGTTCCTCGCGACACTCGCGGGGCCGGTCGGACTCGTCACCCACTGCCAGTCCTATCTCACCCGCCCCGTCCTCGACGCACTGGATATCGGTGACTGGTTCGACACCGTCGTCTGCTGTACGCCCGAGACGGGCTGGAAACCCGATCCCGGCCCGGTCGAACTCGCGATGGGGCAGCTTGGTGTCGGCGCCAACGGCCACCACGGGGCCGTCGTCGGTGACGATCCGGGCGATATCGGTGCGGCCTGGAACGCCGGGCTGGATGGCATCCACGTCCAGCGGCGCGATCCCGACCACGTCGGCCAGTGCGTGCTGGGTGATCGTCGAGTCGAGTCACTCGCCGATCTCTCGGCGACTGCAGACTGATCCTGTCCGCCAGAAGCTGTGTCTCGCGTGCCGAGACCGCGGGCTTTAACGCAACTGCGTCCTAACAGGTACTCATGTCAGCGTTGCGCGATGCGTTGCGTGATCTGCCCGAGGCCGTGTTCGCCGACGTGCTCGAAAGCGACGACGCCTACCTCGTCGTCATCGACCTCCCGGGTACGACCGCCGAAACTGTGGAGATCACCGTGAAAAACAATCACGTCGCGATCGAAGCCCGCCGGTCGAAGAACGTGGACCGGGCGTTCCGATTTCTCTCCGAGGAGCGCTCGCTGTTTCTCGACGTCGACCTCCCACTCCCGCTGGATGCCGTGGCTGACGAGGCAACCGCCTCGATCGAACGCGGCGTCCTGGAACTCGAGGTCCCAAAAGAGTCTGCAACCAGCGAGACGCCGATCCCCGTCACCGAGGCCTGAGATCGAGGTGTCGAGTTAGTGAACCTCCGCGCCTACTGGCGGTTTTTGGTCGTCATCTGGCGGTTTCTGCCGCTGATCGTCGCCTACCTCCGTGACCGTCGCCGATTCATCATCTTCGGTAGTTCACGTGAGGTGTCCAGCGAGAAGCGACGCGAACGCGCGGCCAAACTGCTCGACTCGCTTCTGACACTCGGTCCGACCTTCATCAAACTCGGCCAACTCCTCTCGACGCGGCCGGATATCCTCCCGCCGGAGTACGTCGCCGAGTTCTCGAAACTCCAGGACGACGTGCCGCCTGCGGACTGGATCGATGCAAAAGTGGTGCTCGAAGAGGAACTCGGCCCGGTCGACGAGCGCTTCGAGGAGTTCGACACCGATCCGATCAGCGGCGCGAGCCTCGGTCAGGTGTACAAGGCACAGATCGACGACCAGGCCGTCGCCGTCAAGATCCGCCGACCAGGCGTCGAAACACTGGTCGAGGCGGATCTGCGGGTCATCCGCTGGCTGTTGCCGATCATCATGCGCTTCGTCGAGGACGCCCGCTCGTTTTCCCTGGAGACGCTCGCAGACGAGTTCGCGAGGACGATCCGCCAGGAGATGGATTACAAACGCGAGGGGCGGATGCTCAAGGAGATCCGTGCCAACTTCGCCGAGAACGACGACGTCCGGATTCCGGACGTGATCGACTCCCACTCCAGTGAGCGCGTGCTCACGATGGAGTACGTCGCGGGGACGAAAATCGACAATCTCGACGAAATCGACGCCAAACAGCTCGACCGGACCGAACTGGCCGAACGACTCCAGAAAGTCTATCTCCAGATGATCGTGGAGGACGGTGTCTTCCACGCCGACCCTCACCCCGGCAATCTCGCCGTCGCCGACGACGGGACGCTCATCTTCTACGACTTCGGGATGAGCGGCTACGTCGATCCCTTCGTCCAGGACCGGATCATCGACTTCTACACCGCGGTTGCCCGCCAGGATATCGACGCGATTCTGGATACCCTCGTGGAGATGGGCACACTCTCCCCGGAGGCCGACCGGGACGTGATGGCGAACGTGATGGAGATTGCCATCGCCGACGCCCGCGGTGACGATATCGAACAGTACCGCATCCAGCAGATCATGCAACAGGTCGAGGATACGATCTACGAGTTCCCGCTGCGACTCCCCTCGAATCTGGCGCTGGTCTTGCGTGTCGCGACGGTCGTCGAGGGTGTCTGTGTCACGCTAGATCCGGATTTCGACTTCATCTCTGTCGCCACGTCGTATCTCCGCGGGCAGGGCTACATCGAGCAGGGGGTCCGGGATTTCGTAGAGGATCGGGTCACCGAGGTCCGGGATGCGGCGACCTCTTCTGTCAGGATCCCCCCAAAACTGGAGTCCACGCTCGACCGGATGCAGCGCAACGATCTCCGTGTGAAAGCCGAGATCGAGGAAGATAACGCGTATTTCAGACGGCTGGCCCGGCGAGTTATTCTGGGGATGGTCTTCGCTGCGGGGATCGTCTCCTCGACGCTTCTGTATATTTTCGAGAGCCAGCCCGTCGTCACCGCTGCGGTGGTGCCGACAGTCGCCGTCGGATTTCTTCTCTACCGGTCGTTCCGGAAGCAACGCGGGATCCAGGCACAGCCGAAGTTCACCAGACAGCGGATGCGCGAACGTGAGAGCGACGAGGGAGGGCGTGAAGCGCTCGGATTCGGCGATGCCGTCGTTGCCCAGTCTGGGATGGGCAACGATGAGTCAGACTCGGCAGCTACGCCCGAGGACGGGAATTCCGGATAGACGATTCCAAACCGTTTATACTCACAGGTGGTTAACGGCGGTACATGGCAAGACAGCAGACGCAAGTTCGCGAGCTCGACGAGGGGAGCTACGTGATGATCGACGAGACACCGTGTAAAATCACAGGCTACAGTACCGCAAAACCAGGGAAACACGGCAGCGCGAAAGCCCGGATCGACGCGAAGGGCGTCTTCGACGACCAGAAGCGCTCGCTCTCCCAGCCGGTCGACGCCAAAGTGTGGGTCCCGATCATCAACCGCAAGCAGGGACAGGTCATCGACGTCCGCAACGACGAGATCCAGGTGATGGATCTGGACACCTACGACAACTTCGTGATGAAAGCAGACGAGGATCTCTCGGCCGACGACCAGATCGAGTTCCTCGAATACGAGGAGCAGCGAAAGATCGTCTGATGTTTCCGGGTGCCGTGGCGGAGAAAGCCGACGCGGCCTACGCCATCCTCGGCGCGCCGCTGGATGCGACGACCACTTTCCAGCCGGGGACGCGCTTTGGCCCGGACCGACTCCGTCACGTCGCACAATCGTTCGAGGATTACGACCACCGGACAGACTCGCTGTTTACCGACTGTTCGGTCCACGACCACGGCGACATCCAGCCAGGTGACGATGTCGCCGAGTATCTCCACTTTTTGCGTGGCGCTGTCCGGGAGTACGACGAACAGGGGACGGTCCCGCTCCTCCTCGGCGGCGAGCACACTGTCACTGTGGCTGCAGTGCGCGCGCTCGATCCCGACGTGTTCGTCTGTCTCGACGCCCACCTCGATCTGCGCGAGTCCTACGCCGGGAACCCGTTGAGCCACGCAACGGTGACACACCACGCACTCGAGTCCGCCGACGAGGCGATCGTTCTGGGTGCGCGCTCCGGCTCCGGGGCGGAGTGGGACCGCGCCGAGGCGGCCGAGGTGACCGTCGTTTCACCCGAAGACGTTCCCTCGTGGGAGCCGGATCTATCCGGCAGTGTCTATCTCAGTGTTGATATCGACGCTGCCGACCCGGGCTACGCGCCGGGGACCGGGACGCCGGAACCGTTCGGACTCACACCCCGGGCGATGCACGAGGTGGTGCGGGCAGTCGCGCCACATGCGGTCGGATTCGATCTCGTCGAGGTCAACGATAGAGACGACGGGCAAGCGGCGATTCTCGGCGCGAAACTCCTCCGTGCGTTCGTCTACGCCCATTACGCTGACTGAAAACGGTCGCTAGCTTTTTGAACTGATAGCGCCCTCTTGAGTACATGGATCATCTTTCGTCGTGTTACTTCTGTTCGAGTGCACTCGACGAACCGCTGGGAACGTACACTGTCTCGGGGACTGGGGGGGAGACAGCCGTCACACTGTGTTCGACCTGTCACCGGAAACTGGATCTCATTTTCGATACGACCGAGACAGCGAGCGTCGAGGCACACGACGGCTCCATCGAGGCGCGATCGGGCGGGGAGACTATTGTTGACACAGATGGGACTAGCTCGACCGATACGGAACCCGGGGTCGAGTCGAACACTGCTGACGATACTTCGTCACCAGAGGATGCAGCCTCGACAGCCGGCGAGGGAGACGCCAAGGTGGATGCGTTACTGGACGACGAGGAACCGAGCGTCGACGAATCGGACGAACCAGCAGTCGACGAGTCCGAGCAGGGCATCGAGGAGGACGATCCGCTGGAACTCGATGCCGACGAAGAGGAGCCACTCGATGACGAGGGAACAGACGACTCCGGGGACGAGCTAGAAGCCCAGATGGAGCCCGACATACCCGACGAGTTCGGGGGAGTAGAGTCCGACAGTGACGAGTTGTCGGATGGCGAACCCACCGCCCCGGACGAAACAGCCGACGCCGACAGCGGGATCGATCCGAGCATCTTGCAGGCTGACGAGATTGCCACGGGGAAAATCGATCTCGACGAGACACTCGAGGAGTCCGAGGATGGTGCGGTCAGCGACGAGGTATCCGGAGCGGGCGAAACTGACGGGATGGCGGCGGACACCGGGGCGGCTGACACCGAGACGGGTGGTGACCCATCCGAAGCCGGTGCCGACGGTGTCGACGACGAACCCGAGGAAATCAACCAGATCATCGGCGAACTCGACGAAGAGATCGAGGAACTCGGCAGGGGGGCCGAGGTCGAGGAAAGCCAGCGACCAGGCGAGGAGAGCGGGGAAGATGCAGACGAGGAGAGCGGGGAAGATGCAGACGAGGATGGGGGGTTCGCCTTCGACCAGGGAGTGGAGGCCGAGAACCCCGAGGAGGACATCACCTCGGAGATGGAACCCGACATCCCCGAGGAGTTCGACACTGGCGGCGAGGAGTCGTCGGACGACGACTCGGAGCGGATCATCTTCGGTGCCGACTCGATGGTGCGAGACGACCTGGTCGACGACGAGCCAGATGACGGTGATCTGACCGACGACGAGCCAGCGGACGGTGATCCAGAGGAGCCAGCGGACGCCGACCAGTCAGTTGATCCGACCGGGAGCGACATCGTTGACGAGGCCGAGAAACTCGACGATATCGCGCCGTCCGGCGACGATACACCGGTGGAGAGCGACGACCAGACCGATGCTGGTGACGCTGCCGAGGACGACGGGCCGGACGAACCGGACGACAGCCCGTCGATTTCGGCACTGGAGTACAACAAAGTGATGCGACTGCTCCAGAACCGCGAGTTTCCCGTCGACCGCGAGGAGATCGTAACCGTCGCCGCGAACGCTTACCAGCTTTCGGAGGCCGACTGCCTGGCGGTGATCGATCTGGCGATCGATCGTGGACTGCTCGCAGAAGACGGCGACGTGCTGGTTCGACCCGACTAGAGATTATCGACGATCGCGGCCGTCATCTCTTCGGTCGTCGCGTCGCCACCCAGATCGGGGGTGTGCGGTCCATTCTCAAGCACTGATTCGACGGCGACGCGGACCTGCGCTGCTGGCTCGGTGTACTCCAGATGGTCGAGCATCATCGCTGCCGAGAGGATCATCGCCGTCGGGTTCGCGACGCCCTCGCCGGCGATGTCTGGTGCGGAGCCGTGGACCGGCTCGAACAGTGCGTTCTCCTCGCCGACGTTCGCCGAGGGGAGCAGTCCGAGTCCGCCGACGAGTCCGGCTGCCAGATCAGAGAGCATGTCGCCGGCCAGATTCGGGCAGATAACGACCCCGTAGTCCTCGGGGTGCATGACGAGATGCATCGCGAGCGCGTCCATCAGGGTGGTGTCGTACTCCGCGCCACGCTCCTCGGCGACGCGCTCTGCGACCTCGACGAAGAGTCCGTCGGTCTCCTGCATCACGTTTGCCTTGTGGGCGATTGTCACGTCGTCGTAGCCGTTCCGTTTGGCGTACTGGAAGCCGTACTCGGCGATCTGCTCGGAGGCGTCCTCGGTGATGACGCGGGTTAGCGTCCGGACTCCCTCCGTGATTTCGTTTTCGATCCCCGAGTAGACACCTTCGGTGTTCTCCCGGACGAAGACCAGATCCGTCTCGGGCTGGAGCCCATCGAGTGCGGGGTAGGCGCGGGCCGGTCGGATGTTGGCAAAGGAGCCGACGACGGAGCGCAGCGGAAGAATGACATCGGCTGCAGTCTCGCCAGCGGCGCCAAACAGCGTCGCGTCAGCGTCGGCGGCAATCGCCGCCGTCTCCTCGGGTAGCGCCTCGCCGGTCTCGGCTTTCGTCTCGTCGCCAGCGTCGCCGTAGACGAAATCGAAGTCGATATCCAGCTCGTCGAGTACGTCGATCGCGGCGGGTGTGACTTCCTGTCCGATCCCGTCACCGGGGATGATAGCGATTTCGTGGGTCATACTGTCGAATATCGGGGCGGATACAAAGAGAATTCGATACCGCCGTCACCGACGGTGGCAATATACTCCGAACCCAATATTCATTAGCTTTCTGCGTGTCTAGATGAGCTATGGAAGACATATTCGTCGGCCGCTTGATGTCGTCCGATGTCGTCACAGTGACAGCCGACACGCCAGTCGAAGATGCAGCCGAGAAGCTCATGGCAGAAAACATCGGATCGGTCGTCGTCGTCGACGCGGATGGACTGCTCCGTGGAATTCTGACGAGTACGGACTTCGTGCAGATCGTCGCAGAGAAGCAACCGAAAGACAACACCGCGGTCCGGGAGTACATGACCACGGACGTCATCACTGTCACCGCACAGGATTCGATCCGGGACGCTGCCGACCGACTGATCACCTACGATATCCACCACCTCCCGGTCGTGGACCAGGAGGATCACCTCATCGGCATGCTCTCGACGACGGATCTCACCGCCTACATCTCGGAAGTCCAGCAGCCGACGCCAGCATAGATCTCACTGGAAGTCTCGGCCTGCAAGAAACAGCGTACTGGCTCAGTCGGAGGTGACGTAGGGCAGTTTGCCCGCCGTCTCCTCGACTTTCGAGAGATTCGAGTACATCAGCGTCGTCGTATCCCAGATGCCGTCGACGAGCGCCTCTTTCATCGCGTCGTCGATCTCACCCTCGATGACGTTCTCTCCGTAGGTGACGGTCTCTTCTTCGACGTCGATCTCGATCTCCCCATCAGGATTGTCTTCGATCCACTCCTGCAGGTGGGTAACCTCCTCGTGGGAGGCGGTGACCGCGGGGATGCCAAGCGATTTGCAGTTGTCGGCGAAGATCTCTGCGAAACTCTCGCCGACGACGCCGTCGACGCCCCACCGCATCATCGCCTGCGGGGCGTGCTCCCGGGAAGAGCCACAGCCGAAGTTGGTGTTGACGACCGCGATCGAGGCACCCTCGAACCGGTTGAGCGGGTGGTCGTTGAACTCGCCGTCGGCGTCACGGCGGGCATCGTAGAAGAGATAATCCGCCATGTTGTCGAACGTGACCTCCTTCATGAACCGCGCCGGGAGAATCTGGTCCGTGTCGATGTCGTCTCCGGGGATCGGAACACCGGTGCCGCCGACCTCGGTGATATGATTCTCGCTCATCAGTCTGCCACCTCCTCGACGTCGTTCGCAGTGACGGTCGGCGTCTCCTCGTCGAAGAACCGTCTCGCGTCGGTCACCTCGCCTTCGACTGCGGCGGCGGCGACCATCGCCGGACTCATCAGCACGGTACGGCCCTCCTTGGAGCCCTGCCGGCCGATGAAGTTCCGGTTCGAGGAGGAGGCACAGACCTCGTCACCCTCCAGCGAGTCGTCGTTCATCGCGAGACACATCGAACAGCCGGCCCTGCGCCACTGGAAGCCGGCCTCGATGAACGTCTCGTCGATGCCTAACTCTTCACACCGCTGGCGGACGGTCTCGGAGCCGGGGACGGCGAGTGCGCGCACACCGTCTGCGACCTGGCGACCCTCCAGGATGTCGGCTGCGATCTTGAAATCGGAGACGCGGCCGTTCGTACAGGTGCCCAGGAAGGCAACGTCGACATCGTAGCCGAGCATCGAGTCGCCGGCTTCGAGATTCATGTGCTCCAGTGCCTGTTCGGCAGCCTCGCGGTCCGTTCGGCTCTCGAAGTCCTCCGGGGCCGGAATCGGCTCGGAGACCTCGATTACCTGTCCGGGGTTGATCCCCCAGGTGACGAGCGGATCGACGTCGTTCATGTCGATCGTCACCTCGTCGTCGTACACTGCGTCCGCGCCCGAACTGATGGACTCCCAGTACTTCTTGAGTTCCTCGAACTCCTCGCCTTCGGGGACGTACTCGCGCCCTTCGAGATAGTCGTAGGTTGTCTGGTCGGGGTTGATGTAGCCCGCGCGAGCGCCGCCCTCGATGGACATGTTACAGACCGCGAGCCGACCTTCCATGTCGAGTGCCTCGATCGCCGGGCCGCCGTACTCGTAGACGTGGCCGACGCCGCCGTCGACACCCAGATCCTTGATGATCTTCATGATGATGTCTTTGGCGTAGACACCCTCGCCGAGGCTCCCCTCGACGTTGATGCGGCGCACTTTCTGTTTGTCGGCGGCGATACAGCCCGTCGCGAGGATGTCGCGGATCTGGCTGGTGCCGACACCGACGCCGATCGACCCGAACGCGCCGTGAGTGGCGGTGTGAGAGTCACCACAGGCGACGGTCATCCCGGGCTGTGAGAGGCCCAGTTCCGGTGCCACGACGTGGGTGATCCCCTGTTTGCCCGACTCGAAGCCAAAGAAGGTGATCCCGGCCTCGGAGACGTTCCGCTCCAGTGCGGAGAGCATCTCCTCTGCTTCCTCGTCCTGGAGCGGCCGGTCTCGCTTTGCTTCCTCGGTCGGTGCGATGTGGTCCGTCGTCGCGAAGTTGCGTTCCGGGAAGGCGATGTCGATCTCGCGTTCGCGAAGCATCGCGAAGGCCTGTGGGCTCGTCACCTCGTGGATGAGATGCAGCCCGATGAACAGCTGATCCTGCCCGTTGGGCAACTCGGTTACCTTGTGATTCTCCCAGACGTTGTCGTATAGCGTGTTTTCACTCATGTTCTACTGATGACTCGCGGCCGTCGCTGCCCCGCTGGAAGGAACGTACCGTCCCTTCCGAGGCGTCGTGGTCTACGTCGGCCATCGTCTCCGTCGTCTGTTCGGCGTCTTCGTCAGCTTTCTCCGCCGCTTCGCGACCACCGTCGGCCGCAACTGCGCCTGCGTCGTAGTACTGTGTTCCGAACGATTCGCCCGTGTGTGGGTGTGTGTGATCGATATCTCGCATCTCCATTACTGCTCACCCCATTCGAAGAGCTCGCGCAGTCGTTCGCCGACCTCCTCGATCTGGTGGTTCTGCTCCGCGTACCGTGTCTGTTTGTACACCGGCCGGTTCGCCTGGTTCTCGGTGATCCACTCCGTCGCGAACTCGCCGTTCTGGACCTGTTCGAGGATCTTGTCCATCCCCTCGCGGTTGATGACCTCCTCGCCGCGTGTGAGGCCACCGTACTCCGCGGTGTCGGAGACGGAGTTCCACATGCCCATGTTGCCGCCCTCGTACATCAGGTCGACAATCAGTTTGAGCTCGTTCAGACACTCGAAGTAGGCCATCTCCGGCGAGTAGCCCGCGTCGACGAGCGTCTCGAAGCCGGCTTTGACCATCTCGGTGACACCGCCACAGAGGACGGCCTGCTCGCCGAACAGGTCTGTTTCGGTCTCCTCGCGGAACGTCGTCTCGATGACGCCCGCGCGGGTACAGCCGATCGCCTGTGCGTAGGCCAGTCCCTCGTCGTGGGCCTCACCTGTTGCATCCTGGTAGACTGCGAGCAGTCCCGGTGTGCCCTCGCCGCGTTTGTAGGTCCGCCGGACGAGGTGGCCGGGGGATTTCGGCGCGACCATCGTCACGTCGATATTTTCAGGGGGCTCGATCTGGCCGTAGTGGATGTTGAAGCCGTGTGCGAACTGCAGCGTGTCGCCCTCGTCGAGTCCCTCCGCGATCGCCTCGTAGACCGCCGGCTGGACGGTGTCGGGGACGAGCATGACGACCGTATCTGCTCGGGCGGCGGCCACGTCCGGTGTCGCCACCTCTAGACCGTCTGCTTCGGCTTCTGCACGCGAGGCGGAGTCCTCGCGCAGGCCCACGATCACGTCGACACCGCTGTCGTCGAGGTTCTGGGCGTGTGCGTGTCCCTGGCTACCGTAGCCGAGCACTGCGACCGTCTTGTCTTCGATATCCGATACGTCGGCGTCGTCTTCGTTGTATACCGTTGTCGTAAACTCGTCTGTCATCTTTTAGTCGTCTGCAGCTTCTTCTGTCGCTGTCTGTGCGTCTGTGGGTGCCTGATTCGGCTCGGAGACCTGCGCTGTCGGGGCCTCCCCGCGTGCGAGCGCGGAGTAGCCAGTCCGGGCGATCTCACGGATGCCGAACTGCCGGTAGGCGTCGAGTGCGTCGTCGATCTTCTGGTGGTCGCCGGTGAGCTGGATCGTGATCGTCCGTGGCCCGGCGTCCATGGTCTCACCGTTGTACATATCGGTGATCGCGTTGACCTTGTCCGGTTCCGTTCCGTTGACCTTCACGATCACCAGTTCTCGCTGCACCGCATCCCGGTCGAGTTCGCGCACCGAGATGACCGGGATCAGCTTTTCGAGCTGTTTTTTGGCCTGATCGATGCCCGGGCGGGGCTCCTCGATGACGATCGTCATCCGTGCGAAATCGTCGTCGATCGTCGCACCGACGGTCAGCGATTCGATGTTGAACTGTCGGCGGCTGAAGAGGCCCGAAACCTCCGCCAGCACGCCGGGTTCGTGTTTGACCAGCGCCGAGAGCAAGGCACGCTCTGGCTGGTGTTCGGCCTCGGCCTCCGGATCGATCCGGATACCCTGTTTGTTTCGCCGTCCTTTCGGCAACATCCGCTCGTCCGGTCCAGGACCGGGAAGTTCTCCTTGTGTCATAGCTGATCCAGGTGCTCCTCGTTCAGTGCGAAGCGGGCGTTGTCGCCGCCGCTCGGAACCATCGGGTAGACGTTCTCTGTCGGGTCGATGATCGCGTCGATCACTGTCGGCCCCTCGTACTCGCGGGCCTGCTGGATCGTCTCCTCGACCTCGTCGGGATCTTCGAGTCGCAGCCCCTGTGCGCCGAATGCCTCGGCGAGTTTGTCGAACTCGGGGATCCACGGATACTCCGAAGCCATCCGCCGACCCTCGTAGAAGCCGTCCTGCCACTGCCGGACCATCCCGACAGCCTCGTTGTTGAGGACGACGATGGTGATGTTCAGTCCCTCGCGAACCGCCACGGAGAGTCCCTGTGCCGTCATCAGGAAGGAGCCGTCGCCGTCGAAGGCGACGACCTCCTGATCCGGTGCGGCGACTTTCGCGCCGATCGCGGCGGGCACTGCGTAGCCCATCGTCCCGAGGCCGTGGGAGGTGACCCACGTTCGGGGCTTCTTCCAGGTCCAGTACTGCCAGGCCCACATCTGGTGCTGACCGACGCCGGCCGCGACGATACAGTCGTCGTCGGTCACTTCGTCGTACTTCTCGACGACGTACTGTGGTTTCAGCGGTTCGTCTTCCGGCATCTCGTAGTCGAGTGGGTACTCCTCCTTCCAGGTCTGGCACTGCTCGCGCCACTCTCCGGCTGGTGGCGACTGTGTGAGTGCCTCGTCGAGTTGCTCGATGACGACGGCTGCGTCGCCGATCAGCGGGTAGTCGGCTTCGACGTTTTTCGAGATCTCTGCCGGGTCGATGTCGACGTGGATGATGTCCGCGTCGGGTGCGAACGTGTCGATGCCGCCGGTCAGGCGGTCGTCGAAGCGAGTCCCGATGCCGAGTAGAACGTCGCTGTTCGAGATCGTCAGGTTGCCGTAGCCCGTGCCGTGCATCCCGGCGATGCCCAGGGAGAGTTCGTCGTCTTCCGGGAACGAACCCGTGCCGGGCATCGTCGTGACGACTGGGATCTCGTACTCGCGGGCAAAGGCCCGGAGTTCTTCACAGGCCTCGCCTTTAATGACGCCACCGCCGGCGAGGATCGCCGGTCGCTCTGCGTTTGCGAGTGCGTCCGCCGCCTCTTGGACGATGACCTGGTCTGCCTCTGTCGGCGGATTGTAGGTGTCGGGCGTCTCGGGAAGCCCTGGTGCGACGTCGGTTTCGCTCTGCGTGACGTCTTTGGGCAGATCGACCAGCGTCGGGCCCTGGCGACCCTCGTTTGCCAGTGCCCACGCCTCGCCGATGCTGTCGCCGACCGTGTCCGAGCTTTCGGCGAACTTGTTGTACTTGGTGACTGGCTGCGTGACGCCGATCGTGTCCGTCTCCTGGAAAGCGTCGTTGCCGACGAAATCCGTCGGCACCTGGCCAGTCAGCGCGATGACGGGATCGGAGTCCATGTTCGCGTCCGCGAGCCCGGTGATCAGATTGGTCGCGCCGGGGCCGGAGGTCGCCAGGCAGACGCCCGGCTTGCCTCTGACGATGCCGTAGGCGTCGGCCGCGTGGGCTGCGCCCTGTTCGTGGGCCATCGTGATGTGGTCCATCTCCTCGTGTTCGTACAGGGCGTCGTAGACGGGCATGATCGCACCGCCCTGGACGCCGAAGAGGTGTTCGACACCGGCGTTCTGGAGTCCGGCGACGACCGACTCCGCGCCAGTCGCGACGCCGTCGACCGTCTCAGTTTCTGCTTGTTCCTCGTCTGTTCGCTCCTCTTTCGGGACGGATGCGCGTTCACTCATCTGCATCCCCTCGTTGTGTGTTGTTCATTGTTCTCTGGGTTGTGTTGGTGTTGGTCGACCACTGTGCTGCTGTCGAGAAGGCCAGTCCGAAACAGTTTCGGTGATGATAGTGGGGCTATACCGCCCCTACAATAAGAATCGCGTCGAGTCGCTCCGCTGGGGAGCGGCTGCTGGAACGGGACTGCGACCGTCGTCCAGCGTGCTGTGGCATCAGTACGTATCTCTGTCTGCGGTCCATAATAAACGTTCCGTGACAGTCCGCAACAGCCGCCGCTGGCCACCGCTGGCTCGTCGGTGGGCCCGCAAAACCCCGCTCCAGTCATGGGGTTACGCGCGGACCTCCTCTTCGCTCTCGTGGTCGACACCGATCTCGCGGGCGAACTTCTCCAGTTCGGACATCGTCACCCGCTGGGACTCGGCACCGAAATCCTTGACACGGCGGGTGACCTCGGTGACTTCCTCGTCGGTCGGCCGGAAGCCGGCTTCTTTCAGCCGCTCCCGGACCGAGTGGGTGCCGGTGTGTTTCCCGAGCACGAGTTCGCGCTGGGCTCCGACCATCTCCGGAGTCATGACGCCGGGCTCGAACGTATCGGAGTTCTCGATGACGCCGGCGGCGTGAATCCCGCTCTCGTGGGAGAAGGCGTTCGCACCGACGACGGGTTTGTTGCCCGGCACCGGCACGTCGGATTTCTCCTCGACGACGCGGGAGAGTTTGGTGATCGCCGTCGTATCGATCCCGGTGTCGACGTCGTACAGCGACCGCAGCGCCATCACGACCTCTTCGTAGGCCGCGTTGCCGGCGCGCTCGCCGATCCCGTTGATCGAGACCTGCGCCTGGCTGGCACCTGCCTCGTAGCCGGCGAGTGCGTTCGCAGCAGCCAGCCCGAAGTCGTCGTGGGTGTGGACGTCGACGCGCGCGCCGCCCGCGTCGGCTACCTCGACGACCTTTCCGACCATCTTCTGGAACCGGGTCGGTGTCGCGACACCGGTCGTGTCGGGGATGTTGATCCAGTCCGCGCCGGCGTCGACGGTCTCCTCGATGATTTCGAGCAGGAACCCTTCGTCGGTCCGGGTCGCGTCCATCGGGGAGAACATACACTCGACGCCGGCGTCTTTCACGCGCTCGATCGACTCGACGGCCCGCTCGGTCGCGTCCTCGCGGGTGGCGTGCATCGAGTCTTCGAGCTGGACGTCGCTGGTGGAGACGAAGACGTGCACCATATCGACGCCGCTGTCGAGCGCGGCCTCTACATCTGCTTCGACAACTCGTGCCAGCCCGCAGATCGTCGTCGAACTCGTCTCGACGATGTCACGGACGGCCTCGAACTCCGCGTCGCTGTTAACGGGGAACCCGGCCTCGATGACGTGGGTGCCCATCTCGTCGAGCAGCGCCGCTATCTCGCGTTTGTCCTCGTAGGAAAACGACGTTCGTGGCGTTTGCTCTCCGTCGCGGAGCGTGGTGTCGAAAATTCGTGCGTCTGTGATTTCAGACGTACTGTCCAGTGTACCCTGGAAGAACTCGATCCGCCGGGGAACCCGACGAATCCTCGTTGTTGGACATAAGCATTCGACTAGGGTTCGTCCAGACTTATATATCTATCTAGGCGCGGTCTCCCGTGTGTCCCGATACCACGGACCGAGATGGTTACATCAGGTCGTCGAGCTGGTCGTTGTCGAACTGCTCGGCGGGGTCGCCGCGGTCGTCGGCCTCGGCCTGTGCGTCGGCTGCGCGTTGCATAAACTCCTGGACACGCTGGGAGCGCTCGACGCCGCCCAGCAAGACGAGGGCGGCGAGTCGATCGCTGTCCAGCGGGAAGTCCCCACCACGGACCTGGAGTGAGCCGGTCTCCTCCTCGACCCACTTGCGCGCGCGCTCGACACCTTTTCGAGAGATCCGTTCTGGCTGGCCGGCGATCACGAGCAGCGCCGCTTCGGCGTCGACCGCGTTCGGCAGGCTCATACTCGTCAACAGTGATTTGCGCGTCATGCTGGTGATGGCGTTGACGTTCTCGCCGGCGTCTTCGGAGGCTTCGGCGCTTGCATAGCCCAGCGAGGCGATCCCGCCGTTTCTGAGCGTGTTGATGATCTCCGAGGAGTCGACGACGCTCTCGCCGACACCGTCGACAACCTCGCCGGCGGCGAACAGCAGCCCCACACGCTGTGCGATCTGCTGGTTGATGTTCTCGAACCCCTCTTCGACCGTCTCGTCGCTCGTCCGCCAGGCATCGTTGTCGATCAGGATCGCCGAATCGGACTCCCGGATGACCGTCTTCAGCGATCGGCCGGCGTTGGCCTGGTACAGCGCCCCCTCGTCGCGGCCGGGGAGAATTCCGAGCACGTAGATGGGGATATCGTACACCCGTTTGAGTTCCTTCGCGAGCGCGGGCGAGCCACCCGACCCGGTCCCACCGCCGAGTCCGGCGACGATCACGACGGCCTCGGCCTCGGTCGTCACACGGCCGTCGAGCATATCCATCACCTCGGTGGCTTCCTCTTGCATGATCTCCGCGCCGAGTTCGTTGTCACCGCCGACGCCGTGGCCCTTGACCCTGTCCTGGCCGATGAGCATCGTGTCGATATCCAGCGACTGGAGATCCGTCTTCGCGCTGTTGACGGCGAAGGCATCCCGGATAGCACCGAATCCCATCTGTTCGTCGAATTCGGCGAGGCGTTGTGTCACCTTCCCACCCGCCTGGCCGACACCAATCAGGACGACTTTCATATCTGATTATGTTGTTGTACCGGATAATGAACGTTGGGTCATCTCTCTCGGTGAGACGTTCGACACGGTTCGGGGTTTCCTCAGTCTACCGGCGGAGCAAGCCGACTGCCTCGGGTCTTGACTCCGGGACGGTTCAACCAGGGAACAATTCTTTCTTTTCTCCGTTGTGTAGGGCGCGTATGGCCACCCAAACTCGCAGGTTCTCTACCCGAGAGATCACCGTTGCAATCGCTGCAGTTGTCGGCGTGAATGTGATCGGTGCCGCGCCGGCCGCGCTGTTCGGTGCCGATACAGGCTGGATCGACCGCCCGTGGTTTTTCCCACCCGATATCGCGTTTCCGGTCGTCTGGACGCTCCTTTTCACGCTCATGGGGATCTCCCTCTTTCTCGTCTGGCGAGAGGGCGTTTCGCGGCCAGCCGGGACGTCGACAGAGGAAGTCAGAACCGCCATCTCCATTTTCGCTGTCCAGCTCGCGCTGAACGTTGCCTGGACGCCGGTGTTTTTCGGCCTCCAGCGCCCCGACCTCGGGCTGGTCGTGATCGGCGCGCTCTGGCTGGCCATCGTCGCCACCATCGTCGCGTTCAACTGGATCAGCCGCCGTGCGGCCGGACTGCTCGTCCCCTACCTGGCCTGGGTGAGCTTCGCCTTCGTGTTGAACTATGCAATCTACGCTGGTGTTGGATAGCTCGACTGGCTCGCAGGCGGCGGTTTGATAGGCCGGGCGCTCCGAGTGGGCTGTATGGATCCGGAGACGCTACGTGACGAGATGCCAGCGTTGTCGGAGTGTCGGTATCTCAACACCGGTGCGAGTGGACCGAGTCCCCGGCCGGTCGTCGAGGCCGCCGCGGAGTTCGAACGCCACCACCAGTATCGCGCCCCAGCCGAGGAGGGGATGTACGACCCCCCAATGGAGGCACTCGCGAGCGCGCGCGAGGCAGTCGCCTCGCTGCTCGGCACCGACGCCGAACACGTCGCGCTCACGGACAGCACTGTCGAGGGGATCAACCACGTCTCGACGGGGATCGACTGGGAGCAGGGGGATGTGGTGGTCCGGACGGACACCGAACACCCGGCGAGTGTGCTCCCGTGGCAGCGGATGGCCGACCTCCACGGGATCGAGACCCGCGTGATCGACAGCGAGCGCGGCCGGATCGATCTCGACGAACTCGCCGACGCGGTGGCGGATGCCCGCCTGCTCTGTGTCAACTCCCCGACCTGGAACTACGGGACTCGACTCCCGATCGAGGAGATCGTCGAGATCGCCCACGACGCCGACACGCTGGTGCTGGTCGATGCAGTCCAGGCCCCCGGGCAGATGGCGCTCGACGTCGAGGAGTGGGGGGCAGATTTCGTCGCCGCATCGGGGCACAAGTGGCTGCTCGGCCTCTGGGGGTCGGGCTTTCTGTACGTCAGCGACGACGGGATGGCGGAGCTGTCTCCCTCTCGGATCGGCTACTTCTCGGTGACCGATCCGAGTGCAGAGGAGTACGAGTTCCATCCCGACGCCCGCCGGTTCGATCTCGGTACGCAGTCAGTTTCGCCGTACGTGGGACTGGAGAAAGCAATCGAGACGATGCAGTCGATCGGACTGGAGACGATCGAAGGGCGGATCGGGCGGCTTACGGATCGACTGAAGGATGGGCTCGGGGATCGGCTCCTCTCGCCACAGGACTCGAACACTGGACTGGTGACGTTTGCGGCTGACGAGCCCGAGGAGCTGGTCGAGCGGCTGTCGGCGGAGGGAATCAAGATTCGAACGCTCCCGGAACCGCACGCATGCCGGGTCTCGGTTCACGTGTTCAACACCGAGGAAGATGTCGATCTGTTGCTGGATCTGTTGTAGCTTGATTTTGTGAGACTTGAGGAACGGCTAACGCTGAGAACAGCAAGAAAGCCCCCGAGCTATCAGCTCCCGCGACTCGCTGCGCTCCAGTAGGTGCTTGCGTCGTCGGGGTTCGCTGATAGCTCGGCCCCTTTCAGTCCCACCCGTGTCGGCTGGCCAATCAAGCTGGATGGGTGGGGCTGAAAGGGGCCGTCATCGGGCGCGAAGCGCCCGATTGCTCGGGAGACGGAGTCTCCCGGCGTCCGATTGATCCGTCCCAGGCGATGCAAGGACCGCAACCCGGAGGGTGAGGACCGCAGCGAGCCTCGGGCGGTCAATCGGACGGGGGCTTTCTTGCTGTTCTTGGCTATATCCAGAGCATTCCTTCTGAGTTATACGCCAACTCCAGACACACCCCACCATCGAAACGCCGTCGTTTTACCGGCCGAGCAGTTATTCAGGTGCAATGAGCCAGAATTCGAGCGACAGACCCGATGGCGACCTCCGGAAAACTGGAATGTCACTCCGCCACGACCGGGAGTGGGATTACGAACTCGACCGGATTGTCGAAGAGGTAGAAGAACGCGACGCGGACTCTGTCGGCCTGCAGCTACCCGAAGGACTCAAACGCCGCGGCCCCGGCGTCGCCGACGACCTCCGCGAGACACTCCCCGACGATGTGACAGTTCTTATCTCCGGCCAGCCCTGCTACGGTGCCTGCGATCTGGATACCTATCTGATGAAACGAACCGACGTGTTCGTGCACTTCGGCCACTCGCCGATGAAAGAGTCGGACAAGATCATCTACGTCCCGCTGTTCTCGAACGTCGAGGTGCTGCCCATCGTCGAGCGATCGATCGACGAGGAACTCACGCCGGCCGACGAGGATGCAGACGTCGGCCTCGTCACGACGGCCCAGCACATGAACAAGTTCGATGATATGCGCGAGTATCTCGAAGAACAGGGCTACACAGTTCACGTCCGGCGGGGCGACGACCGACTCACCAACGAAGGACAGGTGCTCGGCTGTAACTACGCCTCCGCGGACGTCGACGCCGACCAGATTCTCTACGTCGGCGGCGGGAAGTTCCACCCGCTCGGACTGGCGATGGAACACCCCGACAAGAAGGTCGTCATCGCAGATCCGGTGAACAACGCCGTCACCATCGCAGACACAGAGAAGTTCATGAAACAGCGCTACGCTTCGGTCCACAAGGCGATGGATGCCGACAGCTGGGGTGTGATCTTCTGTACGAAGATCGGCCAGGGCCGGTGGGACCAGGCCCAGGAGATCGTCGAGAACAACGACGACGCCTACCTGCTGACGATGGACGAAGTCACCCCCGATCGACTCCTGAACTTCGGCCTCGACGCCTACGTCAACACCGGCTGTCCGCGGATCACGACCGACGACGGCCCGCAGTTCAACTCCCCAATGTTGACACCCGGCGAGTACAAGATCGCGATCGGCGAAAAACCACTCGACGAGCTAGAGTTCGACACCTTCCACGGCACCTGGTAACTGCCACTGTTCGGACTCTTCATACCACTCGGAGTTCACTTCTCGCTGTCAGTTCACGCTCTGGAACTGGTCAGATGTTAGATTGTCTTTCCGACGGTCAGTCGGACCGACCGACTTCGTGAATCTCGAATAAGAAAACCACTGCAAGTAAACTGCGCCGGTGATAGACATCGATACCCGACTCGCTACAGTGTACACTTACTCGAACGTCCAACCACCAGCTCCGGTCGGGGGGTCGTTCCCATCAGCCGCCTTTTCGCGGCGCTGCTCGGTGGATGCGGGGACGTGGTGCATTCCGAGATCGTGCAGGAACGTCGGGAGATAGTTGGGGTGAAAGCTGACGTCGAACTCCTCGTCGAGCAACTGCTCGATCTCTGCCGACTGCCACGGTTCTCCGCCGGCCAACCGCTCTCGAAGCGCGGTACGCTCGCTCTCGTCGAGTTTCGGTGGCCGGCCACCACCCTTCTCCGGCACGAGTGCCGCCGGGCCGCCGCGGTTCCAGGCTGTCGCCCACCGATCGCCGGTCGACTCTGACCGGCCCACGCGGTCTGCAGCCGCCGCGATCGTATCGCCGCAGTACAGATTCTTGACGAAGATGTACCGGCGCAACAGCGCCTCGTCGTTCGTCGCCGTCAGCCGGTCGTCCAGTTCTGACCCGGTGAGATGCCGGACGAGCTCTTTCCGCCGGTCGGCACACATTCTACGACGGTCTTTACTCCCGGATTTAATATTAGTTTTTCTCACTCACCGCCTCCGGTTTTTCTTATCGATAATTCCGTACCGTCGATAAAGAAACTTTTTTTAACATCCAACTGATATCTGAACTATGGGGCAGTCTGTCACATCTCTTCCAGAGGTCCACTTATCTGCGGCGAATATTGGCGGTATCGAGCGGGCGTCCGAGGTTATTTTTCCAGGCGTTACAGTTCTTGTCGGGAAGAATGCGACAAACCGGACATCCCTGTTGCAGGCGATCGCGGCCGCCCTCGGAACTGATAACTTCACTCTCAAGCGGGATGCAGAGGCCGGGGAGGCCACACTCCGGGTGGGGAACGACGAGTACGTCTGCAGACTCCAGCGCGAAAACAGCCACATCGAACGGGACTGCGAGCCCTACGTCGACGAGCCCGAGCTTGCCGAACTGTACGCGGTTCTGTTCGGCTCGAACGAGATCCGGCAAACCGTCCGGGAGGGTGGCGATATCCGGGAGCTGATCGTTCGCCCACTCGATATCACGGAGATCAACGACCGTATCGGGGAGATCGTCACACGCCGGCGCGAGATCGACCAGCGACTCGATCAGTACGACCAGATCGATACGAAACTCGAACGAAAGCGAGCCAAACGTCGGGAGTACGAGGCAAAACTTGACGATCTCGACGACCAGCTTGAACGCAAGCGTAACGAGCTAGAGGCGGCCCAGCGGGCGGCCGAGGGCCAGAGCCAGTCCGAAATCGAGGCCGAACTCGAAGCCAAGCTGGATACACTCCGTGATCTCCGGGCCGACCGGGAGGCAGTCGAGGAGAGTCTGGCCGTCGAACAGAAGAGTCTCGAATCGTTCCGTGAGGAACGCGAGGAGATCGCCGACCAGTACGACGCACTGTCGCCCCCCGACGAGGAGCAACTGGCGACACTCGACGAGCGCATCGACCAGCTTCGAACTCAGAAACGCTCGCTCGGATCGACGATCAGTGAACTCCAGCAGGTGATCCGGTTCAACGACGACCGTCTCTCGGAGTCGTCGCCGCTGGCTGGAGAGCGCGAGACGACCCCGGAGCTGACCGACCAGCAGACCGTCTGCTGGACCTGTGGCAGTGAGGTAAGCAGGGACCGGATCGAGGAGACACTCGACCGGCTCCGTGAACTCCACCAGCAACACAGTTCGGAGCGAAACAGGATCACCGACGAGATCGAGCAGGCCGTCGAGCGACGGTCGGAACTACAGGAGACACAGAAACAGTACGACGAGCTGGAAGCACAGCTGTCCGATCTCGAAGAGAAGATCCGGCACCGCCAATCTGCCATCGAGCGACTCCGGAGCCGACGGGCGGAACTCGAAGACCGTATCGACGAGGTGGAAGCGACCGTCGCCGACCTGAAACAGGATCGCCAGAGCGAGGTACTGGCGCTCCAGGAGGAGGTGAGCGAACTGGCCTTCGAACGCCGACGGATCAGTGAGCAACTCGACGAGGTCGAGGCGGAGATCGAGCAACTCCAGGACTGGTCCGGCGACCGCGAGACGCTCGAAACCGAACGCGAGGAGCTCTCCGACGAACTGACCGAACTCCGGACGCGCGTCGACCGTCTGGAAACGGAGGCTGTCGAGGCCTTCAACACACACATGGCCGAGATTCTGGACACACTCGAATACGACAACATCGAACGGATCTGGCTCGATCCGTCACAGCGAGAGATCGAAGAGGGGAGCCAGACGCTCACGGAACGAGTCTTCGAACTCCACGTCGTCCGGGCGGCCGACGATGGGACCGTCTACGAGGATCGCTTCGAACACCTGAGCGAGAGTGAACGCGAACTCGTCGGACTCGTCGTTGCGCTGGCGGGATATCTCGCTCACGACGCGCACGAACAGGTTCCATTTATGTTACTCGACTCACTGGAGATGGTCGACGGGCAGCGACTCGTCGAACTCGCCTCCTATCTGAAAGAGTACGTCCCGTATCTCGTCATGGTGTTGTTGCCCGATCACGCGGCCGCATTTGCTGATCACGAGACGCTGCCCGACCACAGAATTACGGATATCTAACCTCACAGTGATTATTGCGGGTCTGTACGGCTCTGGCAACGCACAATGTGGGTGATACGCCGTGACACACCGTGATCTGTGACTCGGTCACGAAAATAACCGCACTAATCACTCTCAGACGTGCTGTGGCGACCGATCTGCAGTGAGCTGTCGCTCGAACCAGGTTGCGATCTGCCCACCGTCGATACGGCCGGCCACTGCCAGAAACTCCGCTCGCTTACTGTCCACGGCGCGGCTGTCGTAGGCCGTCTGGTTTAGCTGTGTGAGAAAGCTGTTTTGCTCGGTACAGGCGAACAGAACTGGGATCTCCAGCCCCGACAGCTCGCCATCGAGCAGATCGAGCCGTCCATTCCAAAACGCGACTGCCACCGGTTTGCTGCTGGCGCTGTCGACGTACTGTATTGCTGCCGGTGCGGCGGTATCTGCGGCGCAGACGGCGATATCGAGTGTGTCGAGCATCGCCTGCCGCCCGAGCCAGTTGTGCAGTGAGTCGATCCGACGGCCGAGTAACTCGATATCCAGCCGACTCTCCCGTTCGCTCGCCTCCCTCGCAGTGAGCAGGTCGACGACGAAGGTACCGATCCCCCGGTCGGTGAACTCTCTCTCGAGGGCCGATTCCTGTGGTGTCTGGCCAGCCCCACACTCCCCCGATAATATTACGACCACAGTCTCTGCCCGTGCTGGTACTCTCAACTCTCCGCGCAACGAGCCCTCGCCCGTCGAAAATGCCACCTCCCGTACTGTGGTCCCCATGAGACTCCTACCGCCCGGGAACTGTAATATACAGGCGGACATTCCCAACATATAATAATCCTTAGAAATTTTCGTTATAGATTCCCGCAACCCAATACCGCCCAGAACTGTCATACTACGTACCTGAATACAGTGATGGCAAGGGTTTTTTTATCCTTAACGATAATTACGGATACTATGGCACGCAGTGATCCAGGGGCGTGGGACACCTCGGTCCAGACACTCGACACCGAGCGACCAGATGTTCCGGCCTACAGTGGCTTTGCAACCGCATTGCGCGAGGAGGTCAGTGGGGATGTCCAGTTCGACGAATACTCACAGATCCTGTACGCGACCGATGGGAGCATCTATCAGGCCCGACCTGCTGGCGTCGTACTGCCACGGACCGTCGAGGACGTGCAGGCGACCGTCGAACTTGCACAGGAGTACGAAGTGCCGATCCTGCCACGGGGGACGGGGTCGTCGCTCGCCGGCCAGGCAGTCGGTCCGGGCTGTGTCGTGATGGATTTCACCAAGTACATGGACGATCTGGTCGATATCGATCCCGACGCCAAACGCGCGACGGTCCAGCCGGGTATCGTGCAGGACCATCTCGATTCGGCGCTGGCTGAACACGACCTCAAGTTCGCGCCCGACCCGGCATCCTCGAACCGCGCGACCGTCGGTGGGGGGATCGGCAACAACTCCACGGGCGCGCACTCGGTCCGGTACGGTATCACCGACGCCTACACCGAGGAACTCAAGGTCGTCCTCGTCAACGGCGAACTGATCCACACGCGGGAAGTGGTCCTCGACTCCGAGGAGTACGAGGGGATCGTCTCCGGCGACGGGATGGAAGCGGAGATCTACCGGACGGTCCGCCAGCTCGTCGAAGACAACCAGGGCGAGATCGACGACAAATACCCCTCGCTGAAACGCTCTGTCTCGGGCTACAACCTCCACAAGGTGATCTACGAGAACGACGAGGGTGAGATGGTCATCAACCTCTCGAAACTGTTCGTGGGGGCGGAGGGGACCCTCGGCGTCATCGTCGAGGCGACCGTCTCCCTTGTCACCAAACCAACGGAGACGGCGCTCGCGCTGTACTGTTTCGACACGCTGATCGAGGCGCTGGAGGCCGTGCCCGAGGCCCTGGAGTTCCCGGTGAGCGCGGTCGAGTTGATGGACGACGAGGTGTTTCGCCTCGCGAGCGAGTCCGAGGGGTACGCCGAGTACGCCGAACCGATCCCCGACGGCACTGCGGCGACACTGATGCTCGAGTGGGACAACGAACTGATCTCCGCCGATGGCGACCAGCGAGCGGCCTTCGAATCGGCCATCGCGGACACGAACGCCCACTTCGTCGACGAGGGTGACGCCTTCGACGTCCTCGAAGCCTACACCGACGAGGATCAGGCGGATATCTGGAAACTCCGGAAGGCGGCGATTCCACTGCTGATGAGTCTGGAGGGCGATCCGAAGCCGTACCCGTTCATCGAGGATGCAACCGTCCCACCGGAAGAACTCGCCGAATACGTCGGCAAGTTCGAGGACGTGTTGACCGACCACGACACTTCGGCAGCGTACTTCGCCCACGCCGGTTCGGGCACACTGCACATCCGTCCGATCCTGAACCTGAAAGACGGCGAGGGCATCGAGAAGATGCACTCGATCACCGACGACGTGACCGATCTCGTGCTCGAACACCACGGTGCCTTTTCAGGCGAGCACGGCGACGGCCGGGCCCGGACGGAGTTCAACCCCAAGATGTACGGTGAGGATCTCTGGACGGCGTTCAAGGAACTGAAAACCGCCTTCGATCCGGAGTGGCTGATGCATCCGGGTAACGTGGTCTACCGATCCGGCGTCGACGATCCGGGGCCGGACAACGACCGCGGCGTCGGCGCGGACAACCGCGAACATCTCCGCTACGGCGCGAGTTACCAGTCGATCGAGCCGATGACGGATCTCGACTTCGACGACGAAGGCGGCTTCTCACAGCTCGTCGAACTCTGTAACGGCTGTGGCACCTGCCGGCAGACCGACTCCGACGTGATGTGTCCGACCTACCGCGCCTCGAAAGAGGAGATCCAGACGACACGCGGCCGGGCGAACATGCTCCGGGCTGCGATCAGCGGCGAACTCCCCTACGAGGAGATCCACTCCGAGCGGTTCCAGTCGGAGGTGCTGGATCTCTGTGTCGGCTGTAAAGGCTGCAAGAGCGACTGCCCGACTGGTGTCGACCTGGCGAAACTGAAAGCCGAGGTGAAACACGAATACCACCGCGAGCACGGGTCGAGCATGCGCTCGAAACTGTTCGGCAACATCGACAGCTTCGCCGAACTCGGGAGTAAACTCGCACCCGTCTCGAACATCGCGCCGAAACTGCCCGGCGCCCGGATCGTGATGGAGAAGACGCTCGGTATCGCCCGGGATCGTGAACTGCCGACGTTCAAGCGCCAGAGCTTAGAAGCGTGGTTCGAGGCCCGTGGCGGTTCGACGGTTCCCGAGGGGCAGGCCGACGCGAAGGTCGTCCTCTTCCCGGATACCTTCACGAACTACAGCTATCTGGAGCCAGGCAAAGCCGCGATCGAGGTGCTCGAAGCGGCGAACATCCACGTCCAGATTCCGAGTAATCTCGCGCCGTCCGGTCGGGCTGCGTTCTCCCTCGGTTATCTCGACGACGCCGAAGAACACGCCCAGACCAACGTCGACCTCCTCGCGCCGCGGGTCGACGACGGCTGGTCGGTCGTCTTCGTCGAACCCTCGGATGCGGTGATGTTCCAGGACGAGTATCTGGATCTGCTCGACGGCGAGAACGTCCAGAAGGTCTCGGCCGCAGCATACGGGATCATGGAGTACTTCGACGGGATGGATATCGACGGCAAACTCGCCTTCGACGGTGTCGAGGAGGAACTCACCTACCACGGCCACTGCAACCAGAAGGCGACGAACAAGGACCACCACGCGGTCGGCGTCCTCCGGCGGGCCGGCTACGCGGTCGATCCGCTGGATTCCTCGTGTTGTGGGATGGCCGGCTCCTTCGGCTACGAGGAAGAACACTACGAGATCTCGAAGGGGATCGGACAGATCCTCTTCGATCAGGTCGAGGAAAGCAACGGCGACACGGTGACTGCACCCGGTGCCTCCTGTCGCTCACAGCTCGGTGATCGCGAGGGCGAGACGAAACCACCACATCCGGTCGAGAAACTCGCGGATGCCGTCGACTCCTCGTCGGTCAGGTAACGGCGATCTGGCGGTCCTGTTTTCAGACGACCTGATTTTTGAGTTCGTCTCCGTCGGCGAGTCGCTCGACGTTCTCGGCGAGAATATCCGCACACCGCTCGAAGTACTCGGGTGTGTGGCCGGCGTTGTGTGGCGTGATGACGACGTTTCCCATATCCCACAGCGAGTGGTCCTGTGGCAACGGTTCGGGGTCGGTCACGTCCAGCACTGCGCCGCCGATCCCGTTGACGTGCAGTGTTTCGAGCAGTGCGTCGGTGTCGACGACCGGGCCCCGGGAGATGTTGACGAGGATCGCGTCCGTTCGCATGGTCCGGAAGACCTCGTCGTCGATCAGTTGCGCCGTGGTGTCGGTGAGCGGGCAGGCAAGGACGACGTACTCGGCATCCGCGACGGCCTCGTGGATCTCGTCGAAACCGTACACCTCCTCGGTCGGCCCGCCCTTCCCGGGTGAGTACCGGACACCGACGGTCTCCATCCCGAACGCGCCCAGTCTATCGACGACTGTCTGGCCGATCGCACCGAGACCGACCACCGCGACCGTCGAGTCGTACAGCTCCCGGGTCTGGAAACTGCGCCACTCGTGTCGTTCTTGCTGGTCGATCGCCGTCGGGAACTGCCGTGCCAGCATGATCATCGCGCCGGTGACGTACTCTGCGATGTTCGTCGAGTGAACGCCCGCGGCGTTGGTCACCGACACCGATCGCTCGCGGAAGGCGTCCAGATCGAGGTGGCCCGTGCCGGCGAACACGCAGGCGAACAGCTCCAGATTCTCCGCCTGATCGAGATCCGACTCGGAGAGTGACAGCCCTGTCGCGATATCTGCCGTTTCGAGTAGCTCCTGTTCCTCACCGGGAGTCGACGCGAGCGTAATCTCACACTCCGGAAGCCGGTCTTCGAGCGCCGCTGCGTACGTCTCGTGGGCGATACCGTGAACCTGCTGGCGGAGGACCGCGATCTGTGTCCCGTCCATAGGTAGGTGGTCGACGACCTCGGATAAAGAGGTGGTGCCAGTTCGGGTCTCAGACTCCGGGACGGGCTACCGGGTCGCGAAAAACTGCACACCGAGTGCGACGACCAGCCCGAGGACTACCAGTACCGAGAGTGTGCCGGTTACGTCCCAGGCGAACTCACCGGCGAGGATCCTGCGGAACAGATGATCGAAGGCATTGATCACGATGAGAGCAACGAGGAACACACCGACCAGTTTTGCGACCGTGTAGAGGTCCGTCTCCTCGAACATGTATGGATCTACCACGGGTCTGTATAAAAAAGACGGTGCCCTGTGATAGTGATTATTGCGAGTCTGTACCGCGAAGTTCAGATAGAACTGGTCTAGGAGGGCCGAAACAGCCTCGGTTTCGCTGCCGTGCTGAAAATTACCGCAATAATCACTATGAGTGCTACTGCCGGCTGTAAGAAACTGAAGAATTGCGCCACCCCGGAGTAGCACATATCTTTACGAATTTACAGCCGGCAGTATGAGCGTTGCCGATCCTACCTGTCCTGTGCAATCTATAATAAATTATCAGAATGATCGATGGAGAAAATAACTCTGATCGATGCAATTCACGGGCAGCCTGCGAAATATTCATTCACATCTGGAAAAACACATTGGAAACCGACATGTTCGACTTGAGTAAGCTTTAAATAGATAATGGTGGAATTTGCCTATAGATGTGGGACTCGGTTACGAGAGATCGTCGGGACAAAGTGGCATCTTCACCGGCAGAGAGCGGCTGTCACCTCTGAGAGGCGTATTCCAGCGACCGATACCCTCTCGTCCGGCTGTCGGTGTGGCTGTCAGTACCGTCCACATCACACAAATATGATCCGAACAATCACCACAGGCACGGCAGGGGGATTGCTTACAAACAAACTCGGGTGGTCGTCGGATGAATAGCGCACTCTGGGCGGTGGGGACGCTTCTCCCCTTGCAGAGTGAACTGGATCCAGGTATCGGTGGGGTCGAACTCCTCGCGGCAGTATCGCCGTTGCTGGTCGTCGCGATACTGCTCGTCGGGCTGTTGTGGCCGGCGACGAGAGCGATGCCGATCGCGTGGGTCGTCGCACTGATCGTCGGCTTTCTGGTCTGGGAAAACAGCGCCACATACCTGGCAGCGTCGTCGATTAATGGGTTAATAACCGCGTTGACGATCCTGTATATTGTGTTCGGGGCACTGGTGTTGCTGTACACGATGATGCAGGCCGGGGCGCTGGATCGGATCAACCAGGGGTTCGCCAGGGTCTCGGACGACAGGCGTGTCCAGATCGTCATGCTGGGATTCTTCCTGGCGACGTTCATCGAAGGGGCCGCGGGATTCGGGACACCCCCGGCGGTTGTCGCCCCGCTGCTTCTGGGCCTTGGGTTCCCAGCGCTGGCAGCGGTCGTCGCTGCGCTGATCGGGCACATCATCGCAGTGACCTACGGTGCCGTCGGGACGCCGATCGTGATCGGTATCCGAAATCCGTTCGACTCGGAGGCGTACTTCGGGACGCTCGCCGCCGAGGGCACGCCCTACGCGGGGATGGACCAGATCGGTGCTGCGACTGCGTTCGCGAACGACGTCGCAGCGTGGGCGGCCATATTCCACGGGCTCATCGGCTTCCTGATGCCGACGATCGCAGTGGCGATGGTCGTCTACTTCTTCGGCGAGGAGCGATCGCTCCAGCCAGTGAAGGAGGTGCTCCCGCTCACCCTCTTTGCCGGGATAGCCTTCGTCATTCCGTACGTCGGGGTCGCGTGGTTGATCTCGGCGGAGTTCCCGGCACTGATCGGTTCGATGGTCGGTGGCTTCCTCACGATCGGCCTGCTGAGCCAGGGATACCTACTGCCCGAAGACGAGTGGGACTTCCCCCCACAGGAGGAGTGGCCCGACTACTGGGTCGGGACGATCGAACCCGGCGGAGAAGGCCTCGAAACCGAAGGTGAGGATATCAGCCTGTTCCAGGCGTGGTCGCCGTACCTCTTCCTGGTCGTGCTGCTTGTCATCACGCGGGCTGTGGACCCGATCAGCGACTTCATCAACAACGCCGATATCGGCGTCGAAGTCGGGAACTTCACGCTCGGAATCGTGCTCGCCTGGGCTGACATTCTCGGGACGGGGCAGGGGAACTCCTTCGCCTGGGTCAACGTCCCGGGCTTCTGGCTGCTACTCAGTGCCATCATCGCGATCCCGCTGTTTGGCATGAGCGGTAAGCAGGTCAAATCTGCCTGGGGCGAGGCAGTACAGAAGATCGCCGGACCATTTATCGCGCTCACCTTCGTGTTGATGATGGTCAACGTCATGCTCGGGGCCGCTGGCGCACCCGATGCTGCGTTCGCCGACAGCATGATCGACGCACTGGCGAAGGCGACTGCAGACGCGACGGGTAACGCCTATCCGGCCATCTCGACACTAATCGGCGGGCTCGGCGCCTTTATCGCCGGCTCGAACACGGTCTCGAATCTCACCTTCGGGCCGTTCCAGTTCACTGCCGCCGGCTCGATCGAGGTCTCCCGGACGATCGTCGTCGGCGCACAGGCCGTCGGTGGTGCCGTCGGGAACCTGATCGCGATTCACAACGTCGTCGCAGCACTGGCGACCGTGGGGCTGATCGGCCAGGAGGGGCGCGTGATACGCCTGAATATGATACCACTGCTGTACTACGCGGTGATGTCCGGCATCCTGACGATGCTGTTCGTGTTCGTGTTCTTCACGGGCACGTTCTGACTCACCGGATCCAACCATTCGATTTTATTTGTCCGACCTCCGTAGGCGCAGCCACGAATGACCTCCACAGTCTGCTCGTGCAAGGTGGGCACCGTGGCGGATAGCTGTGGGTTTCCCGAGATTCACGACCGGCTGGCAGCCCAGTGGACCGACGACGACCACAGCGTCCGCGATCTCACCGAGCAGTTCAACCGCCGACTGGTGCGTGCCGGCTTCGAGCAGGCTGACCGGATCCCGATCGACGGTGAAATAGAGAATCTCTACCGCGTCCTGACTGACGACGATGTCGACGCCGGGACACGGACGCAGGCACGCGAACGACTCCGACAGGACGGCGTCCCGATCGAGGAGATCGAATCGCAGTTCGTCTCCCATCAGACTGTCTACCGGCATCTGCGAAACTGTCTCGGCGTCTCCCGGGACGACGAGACCGAAACGGCAACCGAGTGCATCGACAGCTGGCGCGACCGGATCGACGCCCTCCGGGCCCGAACTGCCGCCGTTACCGACCGTGGCGTCAGCCAACTCGCCAGTCAGGACGCAATCGACGGCGAGGCGTTCGACGTCCTCGTCGATATTACGGTCATCTGTGACGACTGTGGCCAGTTCTACGACCTCGACGAACTGTTCGAGGGCAGGGGCTGTGATTGTGCGTCGACGCCGGCAGGAACTGAGTAACCAATCCCGAGACTGCAGTGGAATTCAGGGCAAAGTAGAAGTGAGAGCCACACTAAACCCGGAACACGGTACGGGGGACAGACAATGTCACACCAGATTGAAGATACGTACGACCAGTTTGCCACAGAGGCAGCCCGCTATGGCGTGGGGGTGACGGAGGTGTCGCCGGGGAAGGTGTCCGACGCCATTGTGGAGCGCATCGAACTGCCTGCGGTTGGTATCGAACTCCCGTGGGAGGACGCGACGCTGCCGGAGAGCGTCGAAACAGAGCCGACACCGGCCGATATCGAGGCGGCGGCTACCGGCGTCACCGCCGCATCGCTCGCGATCGCCGACTACGGCAGCATCGTGCTCCGGTCGGACACCGACGGCAGCGAGCCAGTGAGCCTGTTCAACGATCTCCATATCGCGGTCCTCGACAGGGCGGATATTGTGCCCGACATGGAAGCGGCCTTCGAGTGGTTCGGCGACGAACTCCGGGAGAGCCGTGATTCGGCGATCATCGCGACCGGCCCATCCGCGACGGCGGATATGGGCGCGCTCGTCCAGGGTGCCCACGGCCCGAAACAGGTGGAGGTGCTCGTCGTCTCATGAGTTCCCAGCGCGAATCCAAGGCCGATCACATCCGGCACATCATGGAGACAGAGGGCGACGCTGTCGGGGACAACACCCGTGGCTTCAACGACGGGCGGTACGAATCCGTCGCCAAACTCGAAGATTACGAGGGACTCAAAGACGAGGCCAGGGAAATCAAAGAAGACGCCATAGAACGGCTCCCCGAACTCATCGATCAGGTAACCGAGACGATCGAGGAAAACGGCGGCACGGTCTACATCGCCGACGACGAGGCCGACGCCAACGAGTACATCGCGGAGGTCTGTGCCGAAAACGACGCCGAACGGCTGGTCAAAAGCAAGTCGATGACCAGCGAGGAGATCGAGGTCAACGAACACCTCGAGTCCCGCGGCGTCGACGTCGTCGAGACGGATCTCGGCGAGTGGGTGCTGCAACTCGCCGAGGAGGCACCGAGTCACATCGTTGCGCCGGCGATCCACAAATCCCGCGCGGAGATCGCGAAACTGTTCAACGCGTACTTCGAGCCGGCGGAGGAACTCGAAACCGCCGAAGAGCTGACGATGTTCGCCCGCAAGCAACTCGGCGAACTCATCCAGGACGCCGACGTGGGGATGACCGGCGCGAACTTCATCACCGCCGACTCCGGAACGATGGCGCTGGTCACCAGCGAGGGCAACGCCCGCAAGACGGTGGCGGTACCCGAGACACAGATCGCGGTCGCGGGTGTCGAGAAGATCGTTCCGACCGTCGAGGATCTCCAGCCCTTCATCGAACTGATCGGGCGCTCGGGGACCGGACAGGATATCACCAGCTATATTTCGCTGCTGACCCCGCCGCTCGACTCGCCGACGATCGATTTCGACGACCCCGACACACCGATCGCGGGCGAGGACGACCGGGAGTTCCATCTCGTCCTCATCGACAACGGTCGGCTGGCGATGCGGGAAGACGAGGAACTCAAGGAGACGCTGTACTGCATCCGGTGTTCGGCCTGTTCGAACACCTGTGCGAACTTCCAGTCGGTCGGCGGCCACGCCTTTGGCGGCGAGACCTACTCCGGCGGGATCGCGACGGGCTGGGAGGCCGGCGTCCACGGACTCGACTCGGCGGCGGAGTTCAACGACCTCTGTACCGGCTGTTCGCGGTGTGTCGAGGCCTGCCCAGTGGGAATCGATATCCCGTGGATCAACACTGTCGTTCGGGATCGGATCAACACCGACAAAGAGCCCAACATGGAGTTTCTGGTCGACGGACTGACGCCGGATACCGAGACCTCCGGCCCAGACCTCCAGAAACGACTGTTCGGCAACTTCGAGACGCTGGCACAGATGGGCAGCGCGTTCGCACCCATCTCGAACTGGGTCGCACAGGCTGGTCCCGTCAAACAACTGCTCGAACGGGTCGCCGGTGTGACCGACCAGCGCGACCTGCCCGCATTCCAGCGGACGACACTCGTCGACTGGTTCGAAAGTCGCGACCGGATCCCGCCGATCGATCCCGACCGGAAGGTGGTGCTCTATGCCGATCTGTACACGAACTACATGGACGTCGAACGCGGCAAGGCTGCCGTCAGGGCGCTCGAAGCCCTCGACGTCGAGGTACTCGTTCCATCGGTCTCCGGCGCCGGTCGGGCACCCCTCTCCCAGGGGATGATCGACACCGCCCGGACGAAAGCCGAGCGCGTCTCCGACCAGCTCGGACCCTACGTCGACGAGGGGTACGACGTGGTCGTCATCGAGCCAAGCGACCTGGCGATGTTCCGTGCGGATTACGACCGGTTCCTCCCCGACGAGGAGTTCGAACCGCTGGCCGACAACAGCTACGAGATCCTCGAATACATCTACGGGCTGGTGGCAAACGGTGCAGACGTCGACCAGCTACACGTCGCAAACGGGACCGAGACGGTGGCCTACCACTCCCACTGCCAGCAGCGGACCATGGGGCTGGACGAGTACAGTATCGAGGTGCTGAACCGGTGTGGCTACGACGTGACCACGAGTGACGTCGAGTGCTGTGGGATGGCCGGCTCCTTCGGCTACAAAGAGCAGTACTACGAACTCTCGATGGACGTGGGCTCGAACCTGGAGGGACAGCTCAGGGATGCTGACGCCGACCACGTCATCGCGAGCGGGACCTCCTGTACCGACCAGATCGGCGACCTGCTGGACGAGGAGCCAACACACGTCGTCGAACTGATCGCCCCGCGGTAACAGTCCCCCGCCCCACTGCAGATCCGCCCACTTGAGGGCAAATTAGAAGTGCAATGGATCCAAACTGTAACTATTGCCACAGAGAACGTGTCACACACCAGTTGTGGTGGCCCGGACCAGCGGACGGTCCGGGGACCTTCGTGGGTGGGGTCGGGGCAACACGGTGTCACAGACTGCCGGGTGGGGTACTCCGGTGATCGGTGCCGTCCCGGCCCGCTGCGCCGGCAGCACATCGGGCAGGTGGCGAACGAACCCAGAGAGAGGAGAGACTCATGAGCGACACAGCTAATACGAACATTCCCGATCCGTCAGCAGACTCGCGTGCAAATTACAACCATCAAAGCGACGAAATCGAGCGGCCAGATCTGCTTGCCGACCTCCAGGGACTGGTCGACGGCGAGGTCCGCTTCGACAGCTACACACGGAATCTCTACGCGACAGACGCCAGTGCCTACCAGCAGCTTCCGATTGGCGTCGTCGCTCCAGAATCGACCGACGACGTCCAGGCGGTCATGGAGTACTGTGCTGAAAACGCTATTCCGGTGTTACCACGTGGTGGTGGGACGAGTCTCGCCGGCCAGGCGGTCAACGAGGCTGTCGTCCTGGATTTCAAAAAGGAGATGGACCGGCTCGTCGATATCGATCCGGACGCGGGCACCGCCCGCGCACAGCCAGGGATCACGATCGCCCGGCTCAACAACAACCTCAAACCGCACGGGGTGAAGTACGCGCCCGACCCGGCGTGGGGCGACAAGAGCGTCCTCGGCGGCTGTATCGGCAACAACACGACCGGTGCGCACTCGCTGAAATACGAGAAAGCCGACGGCTACGTCGAGGAAGTCGAGGTTGTCCTCGCCGACGGAACCCTGACGACTTTCGGCTGGATGGACGTCGAGGAACTCCACGAGCGGGCAGCCAACATCGGGACAGACGCGACCCTCGAAGACCAGATCTACGCCGAACTCTCGCGGGTGCTCCGCGAGTACGACGACGAGATCGAGAAGCGATATCCCAACCTCATGCGGAACGTCTCGGGGTACAACCTCGACAAACTCCGAGAGGATATCGAGGAACGTGGCGAGGTCAACGTCGGCCGGCTGATGGCCGGCAGCGAGGGAACGCTCGCCATCGTCACCGAGGCCGAGGTCTCGCTGGAACCGATCCCGGCGGAGACCTCCGTCGTCCTGTTGACCTACGACGAGATGCTGGATGCGATGCGCGACGTTGCGCCGATTCTCGAACACGATCCCTCCGCAGTCGAGGTGATGGACGACGTGTTGCTGGATCTTGCCCGCGATACGGCGGAGTTTTCGGATCTCGTCGGGACACTGCCAGAGGGGACCAACTCCACGTTGCTCGTGGAGTTCTACGCCGACTCCGTCGCCGAGGGCAAACAGAAGGTGGCGAATCTCCTCGCCGACCGCCTCCCGACCGTCGAGCCCGAGACCGGGTTCGACCCGACCGACGACGCGATCGAGACCGAGGCAGAGATCCACGCTGTCAACGCCCTGGAGGCGTACGACGAGAAGACCCAGGCGAAGTTCTGGAAGATGCGCAAGGCCGGGCTGCCGATCTTGCTCTCGCGGACTGGCGACGACAAACACTGGCCCTTTGTCGAAGATACGGCCGTCCCGGCGGAGAACCTCCCCGAGTACGTTTCGGATATCCAGGAGTTGTTCGACGAACACGACACCTTCGCCTCCTACTACGCCCATGCTGGGCCGGGCGTGTTGCACATCCGCCCACTGTTGAATCTGAAAGCGGAGGGTGGCAAGGAGGAGATGATGGAAATTTCGGACGCCATCACCGATCTCGTCATCGAGTACGGCGGCTCGGTCTCCGGTGAGCACGGCGACGGGCGCGCCCGGACGAAGTGGAATCAGAAACTGTACGGTGACGAGCTGTGGGGTGCATTCCAGGATATCAAGGCGGCGTTCGATCCGGACCACCTGCTGAATCCGGGCAACATCTGCGGCGAGTTCCAGCCCGACGAGAACCTCCGGTACGACGAGGAATACAGCTTCGACCCCGGTTTCGAGCCCGAACTGGAGTGGCACAACGAGAACGGTTTCCAGGGGATGGCCGAACTGTGTCACGGCTGTGCCGGCTGTACCGGTCACCAGGACACCACCGGCAGCGTGATGTGTCCGACCTACCGCGCGACACAGAACGAGGAGATTACATCGACACGTGGCCGGGCGAACATGCTCCGGCGGGCGATGGACGGCCAACTGCCCGACGATCCGACAGACGAGGAGTTCATAAACGAGGTGCTGGATCTCTGTATCAGTTGCAAGGGCTGCAAGCATGACTGCCCGAGCGGCGTCGACATGGCGAAATTGAAAGCCGAGGTGAAACACGAACACCACCAACAGGAGGGAATTCCCTTCCGTGACAAGATGTTCGCAAACGTGGAGACGCTGTACTCGCTGGGGAGTACCTTCGCCCCGATCTCGAACTGGGCGATGAAGATGCCTGGGACAGATCTCATCATGGAGAAGACCATCGGCATCGCACGGGAGCGAGACCTGCCAACGTTCAAGCGAAAGACGTTGAAGAAGTGGGACCGCTCACGGACACCGAAGATCTCCGAAGATGCAGCCGACCGCAAGGCGCTGGTGCTGGCCGATCCGTACACGAATTACACACAGCCCGGGGTCGGCAAAGCAGCCGTCAAGACACTCGAAGCCGCTGGTGTCCACGTCAAGATTCCTGACGACGTGACCGACAGCGGCCGGCCGGCCCACTCGAAGAGCATGCTCGATCACGCCCGCGAGACCGCACGCGAGAACGTCGACACACTCGCGCCGATGATCCGCGACGGCTGGGACGTCGTCAGCGTCGAGCCATCGGACTCGGTGATGTACCAGAGCGACTACCTGGATTTCTTCTCCGACGAGGACACCGAACTCGTCGCGGCGAACACCTACAGTGTCATGGAGTATCTCGATATCTACGACCTGCACGACGGGATTGCCTTCGAGGATCCGGGCCAGACGCTGACCTACCACGGCCACTGCCAGCAGACCGCGATGAAACAGGAACACCACGCCGTCAACGTCCTCGCCGGGGTGGGCTACGACGTCGACGAGGTCGACTCGACGTGCTGTGGGATGGCTGGCTCCTTTGGCTACGAGGCCGAACACTACTCGATGAGCAAATCTGTCGGCCAGATGCTGTACGATCTGGTCGACGACTCGCCCGGCGAGGAGGTCGTCGCACCCGGTACCTCCTGTCGGTCACAGCTACTGGAGTACGAGAACCAGCAAGGGAAACCACCACACCCCATCGAGAAAGTCGAAGCAGCACTGCCGAACTGAGTTTCCAGCGACGGAGATAGGGTAAAATTCTTCATTTTTCCGGTGTGTCTTTATGTTCTTGCAGTGTCACGTACTGGCTGTAGTATGACTGAGCGCATACTGGTACCGGTAGACGGCTCCGAGAAATCGTACGATGCGCTGGCGTACGCGGTCGAGAACTGGCCCGACGCCGAGGTCGCGCTGGTGCACGCGCTGGATTTCCACGAGACTGCTGCTGCGGAGGGGACAGTCATCGTGATGGACGAGCAGGTACGCCAGGCAGCCGAGAACCGCGCCGAAGAGATCTTCGAGGAGGCACGCGAACTGGTCGCCGACGCGGGATACGACGGCGAACTGGAGACGACCGTCGAAGAGGGGCCCCCGAAACGGGTCATCGTCGACCACGCCGAAGAGTACGACACTGTCGTCATGGGTACCTACGGCCGGGAAGGGACAGGACAGAAACTGCTCGGCAGTGTCGCGGAGACTATCGTTCGGCGATCCCCGACGACCACGATCGTCGTGAAGTAGTCGTCCTCTTTTTTGATGTCCGCCTTCGGATCTGCTGCCGGTCAAAACTGTTACAAATATATGCCTGTAACAACTTCCGAAGAACGACCCGTTCTGGAGCAGTGGAAAAATACAGTTTCGTCGCGGATGCCCGTCAGCTGAACTCGTCGACCAGTTCGCAGGCGCTTTCGAACTCGTAGTCGTCGCCGAAGTACTGGCCAGCGACAGCGGCCGCACGGGATCTTTCGCGCTCCCGTGGGGCTGGATCTTCGATCTGGCGGGTGGTGTGCAACTCGCCCAGTTCCCGCTCAGGGCTGGGTCGAGAGATTCGAGAGGATGCCGGCGATCGTCGCGAGCTGTTCGCTCGTTTCTTCGATCTCCCCTTCGTTGCGGAGGTGGTAGATGGGAGCCGAACTATTCAGGGAGTACGCGAGCGCGGCGGAGTTCTGGAGCTGTTTGTGGAACTCGACGGACTGGCTGAAGTACGCATACGAGCGATCACTCCGCTCGCGGCGGTCCCGGATCGTTTCGGTATCGGCGTCGACGATCACGAATGCCCCCGGATCGATATCCCCCAGCATTTCGGTTCCCAGTCCCGGGATGTAGCCAAGCGGTGTCTCGACGACGAGATGTGTGTTTATCAGGATCGGTCCCGAGTCGGACTCCCGGGCGATGTGTTCACCCGCCCGCCGCTGGAGCGCTCGCTGATCACGAAGCCGGAGTCGAACGAGTTCCTTGCGACTGGTCGCGAGGCCGTGTTCGAGTGCCTCCTGGAGCATTACGTCCCCCACATTCACGAGCGTGTACTCCTCGCCGAGCTGGCGTCGTGTGTGCTCACAGACTTTCGAGGCACCGACGCCAGGAACGCCGCTGACGACGATGTTGTCGGACATTAGAACGACACCTCTTCGACGTCGAGTGCGGTGTTCGAGCCACGGTCGTCGTAGAACCGGCGTCCCACGTACTCGCTGCTGATCGACCCGATGATGGTATCGTACAGATCGTCGGCAGACTGGAACGAATCGGCACCCGACCGCTGGATTACCTCCTCGACTGTCTCGGGGTTCTCTGTCGGCCCATCTATTTCGACATCCCCCATCGTTTCGACCACTCTCTCGCTGTCGACGGGGAATGTGAACTCACTGACGAATCGGTCTCTTGCATCTGTCAATCTCATGATTATCACGTAGATTGGCTACCCGGCCAATCTGGAGCCGGTATCCGGCTGTTGCAGTTCTGAAACGACCTGCTCACACACCGTCCCGGTATGCAAATCAGTATACATAACGAATAATAATAACATTATCGATCCGGACCGCTACCGACCAGCTGACTCGCCTTCGGTAAACTACTTACCGCTCTCGCGTCTACGGGCAGATAATGGGTTTTCACACGTTCGATCCAGCCAAAATCGACCGGCTGGAGGATCCGTCCCGGTTCCGGTTCTGTTCCCGCGAAGAGCTGCTCGGTGCGTTGCCCACTGGGCCAGCCACACGCATTCTCGAAGTCGGCAGTGGCTCCGGCTTCTACACCGACGAGGTCGCGCCCTTCGTCGGGCAGGTCTGTGGTGTCGACCTCCAGCCCGCGATGCACGGCCGGTATGCCGAGCGTGGAGTCCCGGCAAACGTCGCGCTCGTTACCGCAGGCGCGGACGTGCTTCCCTTCCCGGACGGAACCTTCGACGGCAGTTTCTCGACGATGACCTTCCACGAGAGCGCCTCCGAATCCTCGCTCGACGAACTGGCCCGTGTGATCGACGGCGGCGGCCGGGTCGTCTTCGTCGACTGGTCGCGGGCTGGTCGGGGTGAGTCTGGTCCGCCTGTCGAGGAACGCTACGATGCCGAATCCGCCGCGGCTATGCTCTCCGATGCGGGCTTCGACATCGTGACGGCACGGGAACGCTCCGAGACATTCAAGCTCGTCGGCGAACGGTAGACCTTCGATATTCTATGCGATCACGCTCACTCCAGCCACTGACGGGTACGTTCGCGGCAGTCGTGACGATCGGCTGTACGCTTGTGGCGACGCTTCTCTCACCGTCGTTCGCCTGGCGTGAGAATGCGCTGTCGAATCTCGGCGTCACGGCGACTGATGCCGGCACGACTGTCACTGTCCTGTTGTTCAACGGCGGGTTGATCGTCGGTGGCCTCCTCGGTCTCGTCTTCTGTGCGGTGCTGTATCGGGGTGCAACTGGGCGATTCCATCGGATCGTCGCCGTCTTGCTGTCGCTCACGCTCGTTTTGATGGCGCTCGTCGGCGTCTTTCCGCAGGACACAGCCCCGCACTTCCCGGTCGCCAGTGGCTTCTATCTCATGATTACTATTACCCTGTGGGTGGATGCGCTCGCCTGGCGGTCTGGTGGGAACGGGGCGTGGGCAGTCCGGTCCGGACTCGCTGGGACTGCGAATATTCTGACCTGGATCGTGTGGGTCGCTGCAGGCACGCCGTGGGGACTCGCGGTGCCGGAGATTATCGGGGCCGTGATTTTCGGCACCTGGATCACGCTTCGCTCTTTGAGGGTTGCGAGTAGGTTCTGAAGTGGGCGGATTGTGTTTGACATCGGAGACCTGAGTAACGAGTGTTCAAAACAGCAAGAAAGCCCCCGACCGCTCGATGGCTGCGCCGGGCGAGACTCGCTTCGCTCGTCTCGCTGGCCTTCGCTCACTCCGTTCGCGAAGAACTCGCTGCGGTCCTCACTTCGTTGTCGTCCGAAAATCGAAGATTTTCGTGATCCCGAGAGACGAAATCTCTCGGACGACGGTCCTTGCTTCGTCTCGCCTATCGAGCGGTCGGCCCGTTTCAGTCCCGCCCAACCTGGAAAATCACATCGGGCGGGACTGAAAGGGGCGAGGTGCTGAACGAAGGCGGACCCCGCAAGCACCGGAGCGACCGAACGGAGCGAGGAGCGTGGTTCGAGAATCGAAGATTCTCGTCATCCCGAAAATTTCTGATTTTCGGAGACAGCGGCGGGGCCCCCGAGTTCGGCGCCTCGGGGCTTTCTTGCTGTTTATCCTTCTTGTAAAAACTGAGCTTCTATTCCAAAACAATCCCGTTCCCTACGCCAGATCGTCCACAAGCTCGTCCGCGAGTCCACTGTAGCCCGCCGGGGTCAGCGCTTGCAACTCTTCACGAACCTTTGCTGGAACATCCAGCTCCCCGAACAGTTCGTGGAAATCAGCCAGTTCGACGCGCTGGCCCCGGGTAAGCTCCTTGACGCGCTCGTAGGCATCCGTGTGACCCTCGCGGCGGAGGATCGTCTGGACTGCCTCGCCGATGATCTCGGGGGTCGCTTCCAGTTCCCCACGCATGACCTGCTCGTTGGGCGTGACTTTTTCCAGACCCTTCTGCAGTTTCTCGTAGCCGATCAGACAGTGCGCGAACGAGGCACCAATGTTGCGCTTGACCGTCGAATCCGAGAGATCGCGCTGGAGTCGCGAACTCGTCACGTAATCCCCGAGGAAGACGAGATCCGAGTTCGCCTTCGAGAGGTTCCCCTCGCTGTTCTCGAAGTCGATCGGATTCACCTTGTGGGGCATCGTCGAGGAACCAGTCTCGCCCTCGACGGCCTCCTGGCCGAGATACCGGTCGGAGATGTACAGCCAGGCGTCCACGTCGAGATCGAGCAGGACGTTGTTCGCACCCCGGAGCGCGTCGAACAGCGTCGCTAGATCGTCACAGGGGTTGACCTGCGTCGTCAGCGGCGCCTGTTCGAGGCCGAGTCCCGCGACGAAGGAGCGAGCGAAGGCCGGCCAGTCGGTGTCGGGGTAGGCTGCGTGGTGTGCCGCGTAGGTCCCACTCGCGCCGGCGAGCTTCCCTTCGAGATCGACCTGTTCGATGCGGGCGATCTGTCGGCCGAGACGGGAGGCGTACACTGCCATCTCCTTGCCGAAGGTCGTCGGCGTCGCGGGCTGGCCGTGGGTCCGGGCGAGCATCGGCACGTCGCGATACTGCTGGGCCAGGTCGGTGAGCTGGTCACGAAGGTTCCGCAGTGAGGGGAGCAACACCTCCTGGGTCGCCCCCTGGACGAGCAGGCGGTAGGCGAGGTTGTTCGCGTCCTCACTCGTCAGCCCGAAGTGGATCCACTGCGTGCCCTCGACGCCCGCTGGCAGGTTCTCGCGGATGAAGTACTCGACTGCTTTCACGTCGTGGTTCGTCGCCGAATACTCGCCGTAGCCCTCTGTTTCGAGCTGTTTGATCATCTCGGCGTCACTGCGGTCGAAGGAGTCGTAGACCTCCCGTAGCGAGTCGCGCTGGTCGTCGGTGAGCGACAGCGGGACCTCGTCGAGACCTGCGAGTGCGATTAGATATTCGATTTCGACTTCGACACGTGCACGCATGAGCGCCTGCTCGCTGGCGTACGGGACGAGCACTTCGGTGTACCGTGCGTACCGCCCGTCGAGCGGGGAGACAGCCGTCAGTGGGCCTCGGTCGGTCATACCTGTTGGTCATACTGGTGGCTATAAGAAACTGAAGAATATCTTTCCGAACGTATAGCCACCAGTATCAGTAGCCGGTGGAAAAAGCCTGCCGGTCCGGCGATAGCCAGCCCGGGCCCCTCTTCGCCCTACTTCTGGAACCCGGGTGCCAGCCCGGTGTGGCGGATGCCACTCTGTTCCTCGATCGAAAACTCGTAGATCGCGACGCCGCCGTCCAGATCAGCACGCTGGAGGATCTCGGGCCGCCAGACGTTGTCCAGGTGCTGTTCGATCTCGTCCCACTCGGATTCTGGTTTCTCCGACAGTGTCCCCTCGAGCATGACACTCCGCCAGTTGAACAGCGTCTCGACGCTGTAGACCAGAAATCTGGCGCGGTCCGTCTGCTCGCTCAGCCGGTGTTTCTCGCTGCTCGGTCCGAGCAGATACGTGAAATACAGTGCCTGATTGCCGTCGTAGGCGTACGATATCGGGATCATATACGGTGTGCGCTCGGTTGGTAGCCCGAGGACACCGCTCGACTGGGTCGCCAGAAAACCACTGATCGCGCCGTCGTCCATCTTTTCGAGCCCATAATTCTGTAGCTGATCGACAGACATATGCTTCAATTGAACGGTTCAGGGCAATATAGATCCGGGTATTCTTACGATCTGGGAATCTCGGCCGGTCGAGGCGATACGTTCGTCCGGAGCGATACGTTCAACCGTCCGGGACCCGACAATCGAGGTATGGGGACGGTGACGCTGATCGGAACGCGGCTTGCCGAGGAGGGCCAGGAGTTCGTCTATCAGGGGGAAGCGTCGGGCTGTGAGGGCTGTCCGTACCGCGACCAGTGTCTGAACCTCACCCCGGGCCGGAAGTACCAAGTGACGAAACGCCGGACTGGTGCGAGTACGCTCGACTGTGCGGTTCACGACACCGGTGTGACAGCCGTCGAAGTCGAACCAGTGAGTGTTACCGCGAACGTCCCGTCGGAGAGCGCCTACGTCGGGAACAAAGTCGAACTCGCCGGTCCGTGTCCACACACGGGCTGTCCGAGCCACGAGTACTGCGAGCCAGCCGGCGCCGATTTCGACGAAGAACACCGGATCCAGTCTGTCCGCGGCGAGCCACCGCACGACCACTGTCTGCTCGACCGCGACCTGGCTCTCGTCGATTTCGAACCACCCGACGACGCTTGATTTTGCTTGACTCTCAGGCGACTTCCGATCGTGCGTCGAGTTCACCGATCTTTCCGAGATACTCGGCCGTGTAGCCAAAGACTGTCTCGTAGCCATAGGCCGAAAGCAAGACGGGATAGAACGACTCCTCGGCGACGACGTCGACGCCGTCGGCAGCGGCGAAGCGTTCACCCTTCGCGACCTGCTCGAAATTCGAGACGAACACGTCGTAGGTCGCCGCCTCCGATTTCGGGATCTGGCGGTCGAGACGGAACACTGGCAACTCTTCCAGTTGTGAGTCGTCCTCTGTCGCAGTCGGCGCCACTGCGCCAGTCGCTTCGAGAAAGGACTGGAGCAGTCGCTTGGCGTTTCTCGTCGCCTGTGCCGAGCCCTGGTAGCCACATTCGACCTCGATCGTCGTCGGGATGGCATCGAACAGCCGGCCTTTCGAGTGACTGCCGACATCCACGACCGCATCGACCGGTAACTGCCCCAGTGGGCCGTGGAGCTGCTCGGTCAGTTCGTTCACGAGCGCGAACGTGCCGTCGTAGGACTGTGTCGAGTGCATCGAGAGGGTCAGACAGTCACCGAGTGTCGACTGGAGGTCGGCCGCGAGTCGTTTTTCGTGTGTCGGGCCGGCCTCGTCACCGGGGAACGCCCTGTTGAGATCCTCTTCGACGTAGCGATGCTCGGCCGCGATCGCTTCCTCGTTTGCGATCACGAAGACGACTGGTCGCTCGAACGTGGGAGGATCTTCGAGTAACTGTTCGATCGCGTTGATGCCACAGGGTTCGTCCCCGTGAATACCGCCGACGACTGCCAGTTCTGGTTCCGTCCCTCCGAAATACTCAACCCGCATCTATAGCTGTTTACTGGCCGCAGCGTAATTAAACCTCGATAGTCTGTCCGGGGTTGGTACCCGATGACGCACTATTTTACCCCGCCGCTGTCACGGTTCACTGCCGTTGTCGGTCCGGGTGTCGGGTTCGATGCCGTTGTCGGTAGTCGAACTACCGTCGTACTTGTACTGTTTGAGCGTCTCACTGGAGATATCGCCGAGGACGGATTCGTTCGTCGCTTCGAGGACGACTGGCGGCGCGGCGCCTGCGTCCCGCGCTTCGATCCAGCGGCCGACACAGAGACACCACCGGTCACCCGGCTCCAGCCCCGGAAACTCAAGCTGTGGGCGTGGCGTGATGAGGTCGTTTCCCTGGGCTTTGCTGTACTGGAGAAACTCCTCGGTCATGATCGCACAGAGTTCGTGGCGGCCGTGGTCGTCCGGATGCTCGTGACAGCAGCCGTCGCGCAGATACCCAGTCTGTGGGTCCTCACTGCAGGGTTTCAACTCCGTCCCGAAAACGTTGTTCTGGTCGGACATACCGATCCATTTGGCCCCGACGTTGAAGTCGATTCTGTCCTGGCCGCTCAGATATTCCGTGTGTCGTCGATCCAGACCTCGGAGTCGAACTTGACGGCCGTCTCTTCGAGCAGCGGCGTCCCGCCCCGGTTTTTCGGGATCGTCAGCTGGTACTGCATCTCGTTTGTCAGCCGGACGAGCTCCAGTTCGAAGACGACGTCACTGATCGCAAGCGTCATATCACGCAGTGGTGGTGCGTCTTCCAGTGTCACACAGTGTAACACGCCAACCCCGCCCGTTTCGAGCATCTTCGACTGGAACTTGTTGATAACCTCGCGGTAGGCCCCGGGCTGTTCTGTCTCCTCCAGGGGGTTGATCGGGTCGAGAATGACGTTCATCTCCCGGTCGACGTGTTCGATCGTCTCGTAGACAGCGTCGAGGATATCGTCCGTGTCGTCGATCGACATCGAGTAGCTGCGTGTCCCCGTAATCTGTTTCGTGAACTCCCGGTCCATCGTTTGACTGCCACGGACGTCCTTGACGAACACCTCGTCACTCTCGCAGCCGAGTCGCTGTTCGACACTCTCGGGCTCGCGCAACGTCGTCAGATACAGTGTCGGTCGCTCGCCGATCAACTGCTGGAACAGCGCCTCGCTCTGTGTCGCTGGCCCGGCAATAACCGACAACAGACTGCCCTGCTCGATCCCACCATCGAGTTCGCGGTCGATCTGCTGGATCCCCGTCTGGAGCTTGGTTTCCGCGTCGTTTTGTCGGTGGACTGGACTCATCTCGGTGTTTCTTCCTTCCGTCCACAAACGAATAGTATTGAGTCGCCTGTTAGTAATCGTTTACCAGTCACACTCCCCCTAAAAACAGTTCAAATCGGAAAACTGTCCCCCGTTTTCCATGCGGCTGTGAGCAAACGTCGTCTTCTGGCACCAACAGTTAGGTGCCACAGTCCCAAACAGCGAGTATGGATCTGGCGACAATATTCATGATCAGCTGGTTCCCCCTGCTGGTCCACCTGCTCGCCACCGGCTACGTCGCGATTGATGCGCCGAAGTACGGGATGAACCGGCAATTCTGGACCGTGACTGCGCTCCTCGTTCCATTTTTTGGTCTCTTTGCGTATCTGTTCGAGCGTGGGGAGCGCACGCCTGACCCGGATCGGAGTATGTTCGAGGATGGCGTGTTCGAGATTCACGAATCCCGGGCGGACGATACGCGTCTCGCGTCGGGTGGACCAGATGACGGTACCGAGCACGCCGAAGACGCGGGGAGCGACGACGGGACCAGCAGGCGCGAGTAGTCCGGAGATCGGTGGAGGTATGTCACCTCCCAGCCCTTCGACCAACAATGAGCGTTCGATCCGAGTTCGATCAGTGGGCCGCCGACGGCAAGGACAGGGGGATGGAACAGCGCCACTGGCATACGGCAAAACACGCACTCTCCCGGATGCCAGTCGAGTCGGGTGATACTGTGCTCGATCTGGGCACCGGCTCCGGCTACGCACTCAGAGCGCTCCGGGAGACCCGCGGGATCGGCCGGGGGTATGGCCTGGATGGCGCACCGGAGATGGTCCGCAACGCACGCGAGTACACCGACGACGACCGGATCGGCTACGTCATCGGGGACTTTCACACCTTGCCCTTCGAGGCAGACAGCATCGACCACATCTGGTCGATGGAAGCCTTCTATTATGCACAGCAACCGGACACAGTCCTCGAAGAGATCTCTCGTGTGCTCTCCCCGGGCGGAACCGTCTACTGTGCGGTGAATTTCTTCGAGGAGTCGGTCCACACCCACGACTGGCAGGAACTCGTCGGTATCGAGATGCAGCTGTGGGATCGGGCGCAGTACCGGGCGGCGTTTCGCGACGCGGGGCTGATTGTCGCCGAGCAGGATACGATCCCCGACCGCGAGATCGAGATCCCGCCGGCCGACCAGTTCCCCACCGAGGAGTTCGACTCCCGCGAGGCGATGGTCGACCGCTACCGCGAACACGGCACACTGCTCACAGTCGGTGTCGCACCCGAGGGCTAGATCGGTCTCACGAGCTGACAGCAGCCGGACACGCTGGTTATCAGAGACTGGTAATCTTGATTCGTTTAATGTAGGTTTAGGTAAGAGCCTCAGCTATGGCCCACAGTGAGTCACTTTCGATCCGGGCGCGGTACGAAGCGGCGCTCTGGTGGACGATGGAACAGCTCGGTATCACGGAATCGATCGAACGGAAGGTAATCGCGGCCGTGCTGATCCAGTTTCTCTCGACCGTCGGGATCTTTCTCGCCCCGTTTCTGTTCTCCGGGACGCTCTGGTATCTCCTCGCTGGCCTCCTCTTCGCCGGTGCGAGTATCGCGCTGGTGAACACGGTACTGATCGTACGTAACGATTTCACCGGCCCGATCAAGGAGCTCGAAGCTGGGGCAGACGAAATCGCAGCCGGCGATCTGAGCGCCGAGATCGACCGCTTCGAGCAGGCCGACGAGATCGGAAGCCTGTTGAACTCCTTCGTCGCGATGCGATCGTATCTGGTGACCGTCTCCGATCAGGCCGAAGCACTGGCCGAGCAGGAGTTCGACGACCCCGTCCTGTCGGAGGACGTGCCCGGCGAGTTTGGTGCGTCGCTCTCCCGGATGTCAGAGAACCTCCGGTCGCACACCGAACAGCTGGAGTCGATGACCGACAGGCTCGAACGCCGCTCCCAACGGCTTGAAGGGCTCGTCGAGGCCTTCGGTGACGCCGCCGAACGGGCCCAGAACGGCGACCTGACTGCGACGATCGACGCGTCCGATCTCGACCTCGAAACCGAGGAGTACGAGCGACTGGTCGACAACTACAACGATCTCGTCGAGACGCTCGGCGAGACGATCAGCGAGGTGACGGCGTTTGCGACCGACGTTTCACAGACCAGCGACACCGCCGCCGGCAGCATGACCGAGATCGACCGGGCCAGTGGCGAGGTCGCAAACTCCGTCCAGGAGATCTCCGACGGCGCTGCCAGACAGTCCGAGGAACTCCAGCGGGTCGCCGACGAGATCAACACGCTGTCGGCAACCGTCGAAGAGATCGCAGCATCGGCCGACGACGCAGCCAGCACTGCCGAGGAGGCCGCGACCCGCAGCAACGAGGGGCGGGATGCAGCCGAGGACGCGATCGGCGAACTCGACCAGCTAGAGGCCCGGATCACCGAGACGGCAACAGCGGTCGAGGATCTCGCCAACCAGATAACCGAGATCGACGAGATCGTCTCCTTCATCGAGGAGATCGCCGAGGAGACGAACATGCTGGCGCTGAACGCCTCGATCGAGGCCGCCCGCGCCGGCCAGAGCGGCCAGGGCTTCGCCGTCGTCGCCGACGAAGTCAAAACACTCGCCGAGGAGACCCGGCAGTACGCCGCAGAGATCTCGACCCGCATCGATACCGTTCAGTCGGCCTCCGAAGAGACGGTCTCCGACGTGCGTGCGATGGAGTCACAGGTCACCGACGGCGTCGAGACGATCGAGACGACGTTGCACAACTTCGACGATATCGTCGACGAGGTACAGATGGTCAACGGGACGATCCAGGAGATCAGCGACGCCACCGACGAACAGGCCAAAACGACGCAAGACGTCGTCAGGATGGTCGACGAGGTCGCGTCGATCAGCGAGCAGACGACCGCCGAGGCAGAAACCGTCGCTGCCGCAGCCCAGCAGCAGACGGCCTCCGTCTCCGAGGTGCGGTCGAGCGTCGATACCCTCTCGACGAAATCCGGTGATCTGCAGCAGCTACTCGACTCCTTTACCGTCACCGACCGGCGTCGGGAGCGCGTCTCGCCGGTCTCGTAGCGCTCTACTTTGGCCCCTCGATTTCGAGGGCGCCCTCCTCGGTGAACCGACCGAGATCACCGGTCCGATACCAGCCATCCTCGCCGAGTTTCTGGCGCCAGGCCGTACTGTCGTTCCAGTAGCGTTCGATCACGTTGGGGCCGCGGACGAGCACTTCACCGTCCTCGGCGACGGCGATCTCCGTCCCCGGCAGCGGCGCACCGACAGTGCCGGCCCGGTAGCTGCCAGCGCGGTTGCACGTCGCCAGCCCTGTCAGCTCGGTCGCGCCGTACAGTTCGCTCACGGGGACGCCGAAGCCACGGAAAAACTCGAGCAGGTCGGTGTCGATCGGCTCCGTTCCCGTCAGTGCGTACTCGACGTCGTCCAGTCCGAGCCGTTTCCGGAGCGTCGAGAAGACGGTCCGCTCGGCGACGCGGTGTTTCAGGGAGAGCTGTGTCGAGAGACTCCGTCCCTCGTCTCTGGCCGCGCCGACACTCTCGGCGACGCCGTTCGAGAGCGCCTGTCGCAGGCCGCCGAACTCGTCCTGTCTGTCGATGATCTGCTCGTACAGCTGTTCGTAGATCCCGGGCACACCGACGAGTACCTCCGGTTCGATGGCAGCGAGATCGGCCAGCACCTCGTCGGATCGCATGTACGCGATCGCTGCACCGCTGTCCCACAGGTAGTAGGTGAACAGCCGCTGGTAGACGTGGGCGAGCGGGAGAAAACAGGTGCCCGTCGTCCCCGGATCGAGCGGGAGCGAACGCTGGAGCATCTCGACGCCAGCACGGAGGTTCCGGTGGGTGAGCGCACAGCCACGGGGATGCTCGGTCGTCCCGATCCGGTACATGATCGTCGCGATGTCGTCCGGTTCGGCGTCCAGCCCTGGCAGTTGGTCGCGGTCGCCTGCCGGGAGCGAGTTTGCCGACAGGACCGTGTCGACGTTTGCCGAAATCCGCTCCGGAACGGCGTCGTCTGTCACCAGCACGTCGATTGCTGCGTCCTCGATGACGTGTGCCGTCCGCTCGTCGCTGAACAGCTCTGACACGGGCACGGAGACCAGCCCGGCGAGATAGCAGGCCGCGTCGGTGATCGTCCACTCGACGCGCGGGGACATGCGGATCCCGACCCTGTCGCCCGGCTTCAGCCCGAGATCGAGCAGTCCCGCAGCCACGGTCTGGATCTCCCCGAAGAGGTCGTCGAACCGTCGGGCGCTGAATCCGCCGTCACCGCTCCTGACGGCTGGCCGGTCGCTGTACTGTTCGAACCGCGAGACGAGCCACGTCCCCATCGACTCCTCGGGCACGGACAGCTCCTCGCTCTCGTAGATGTCGCTGTCGATCTCCACTGGGTCTGGCTCCTGGCTCTCGGGGCTGTTTCGGTCCCCGTGGCGATCCGTGGTCGTCTCGGTGTCCCGGTCTACTTTCAGCTTGCCCGGTTCGTACTCGTACTCCTCGGGGACCTCATCGGCGTAGTACTCTGTGTAGTTCTGGTCCTGATTCAGCCCGGCGATGTGTGAATCCAGCCAGTCGCGGGCGAAAAGCAACACCTCCATCGTGATGTACTCGCCGTTTTCGTGTTTCTCTCTGAGTTCACTCACTTTCGAGGCGAACTCCTCGTGCATATCGCGGTGGTTGTAAAAACAGTCCGCACAGTCCATCGCGTAGCCACAGTCCTGCATAAACTCCTCTTCGTCCCCGAAGTGGTACTCGGTGTACTCCTCCAGCTCGCGGAGGATGCCGCCGACTTTCTCGTCTGATTTGCCTCGCTCCATGGCGACGTGGAGGTCGTTCAGCAACTCGAACAGCCGTCTGTGCTGGTCGTCGAACCGTTCGATCTGGGTGCTGTACCGCTCCTGGTCCCACTCGATGAACTCTTCCCCCGTCTCTGGTTGCATACGTGGGGGTCAGACGAGTACGTGAATAAACGATAACGAAATTCTCAATTTCTGAAAATAAAGATGTGTATTATGTATCTTTTACTGCAGTAGATAACACTTTCTGTAAAATACAGGTATTTAAATTCTCTTCTGAACGTTCCGGCTGTTCGACCATTCAGATATATATTCCCCCCACGGAAACCCCAGGATAGAGATGCGCGAACTCGACGCAGCGGAGATCGACGAGCTGTTGACGAACAACGGGATCGGGATCCTCGCTTTCGACGGTGGCGTCGGTCCGTATCCGATCCCCGTCGCGTTCGGATACGACAGTGACGAACAGCAGTTTGTCGTCCAGCTAGAGGGAGCGGAGGACTGTTACAAGAAACGGTGTCTCGATCTCAATCCGAACGTCGGATTCACGATGTACGAACAGGTTGAATCGGGGACTGTCTGGCGCAGCGTCGTCTTGCGGGGACGTCTCGAAGAGATTTCCTACACTGATGCCGAAGCCGCTTTCGCGACGCTCGCCCGGAACACCCAGGGAGCCCCGAACCCGGTCCGCTGGGGATCGGGCGGTGACGGGATGACCCCCTACGAGCTACAGATCGACCACTGGAGCGGCCACGAGTTCGTCATCGAGTGACTCTTTCCCGTTGGTGTCCCGTCCTGATTCCGACCTGCCTGCGGTGTCCGATTTTCATACCCGAGAATTTGAGAAAATAGTTATATACTATCGGTGGAGTGTATCAACTAATGGATCTGTCCAGGGCGATCGAGTACATCCAGCACCACCGGAAAGATCTCACGCTGTTCAACCTCGCCGATCCGTCGGTTGCCGGGGAGCTCGCTTCGCTGTTCCGGACACAGAACCTCCGGATCCGGACTGCGCGGACCGCCTCGGGTCGTCCTCGCGAGGTCGCCGTCCTCAGTTCGGCGAGTAGGGTTCTCGCGGTCGTAGACGTCGCCGAACTCCGGGAACTGGTCAGTACTGTTCCCACCGCCAGGGATGTCGGCATCGCGGATTCGGAGTACGCCGACGTCCTCCAGCACCTCAAGGAGACGACATTTACTTCTTACGACAAGGCACAACTGTTCTATGCCTCGAGAGAGGTCGAGGATCGTGCCCGCCGGGTCGGTTGCGGAACGATCCACGCCGGTTTCCAGCGTGTCTCCGTGATGGCCGACCAGCAGCGGATCTACCGTGATCTCGCCCGCCAGGGCGTCGAGGTCCACGCGTACGGGCTGGCAGACGCAGGATTGCCGGATTTCGGGCCCGGAGAGATCCACACCACGGACGCCGAAGAGATCGAACAGATGTGGTTCGTCGTCTTCGATGGCGGCGGAGAGCCAGCACAGAAGACCGCCCTGATCGCCGAACAGCGCGACGACGGCTGGTTCGGGGCCTGGACCTACGACGCAGTTCTCGTCGACGACCTCTGTACCCACCTCGAAACGACGTACCTGACCTCGACCGACGATCAGCGACTCTCTGGTCAGTAGCTGCCTTCTTTTCGGGACAATCGCCAGTATACGTCTGCTATCGATAAACCACGATAGCCGTATACTGGCTGTATTGTACAGCTTTTATCAAATACCATAATTGGGAACTCACACTAATATACTGCTTTTGTGCTACGTCTGCATATGGGGTCACAAGAGCAGAGAGAGACGCGGGAATCGGATCCCGAAGTTGGACAGGCCGACAGAAACGGGTCGGTTTCGTGGGAGGATGTCTCGGAGAATGCTGTCTCGAACGAGGCCGAAGACCGGTCGAACGAGACACAGGCGTTCGTCCGGAGTATCCTGAACGGGTTACAGGAGCCGACGATCGTCGTCGATACTGATGGTCGGATCACCCATATTAACACACAGGCACTCGAGCTGTACGACACCACAGAGGCCGAAGCCGTGGGAGCAGTCCCGAAGGCGCTGCAGGGGACTGGAAGCGACGCCTCGGAGATCGTCGCCGAGGCGATCGATCGAGAGGACGATATCCAGCAACGCGAAGAGACGATCGTCGCGGGGCAGGACGAGACGCCCGTCGAGCGCACGGCGACAGTGTTGTTCGACGATGACGGTCAGCTCGCCGGTGCGATGCTCATCGAGAAAGACGTCACGGAGCGAAACCGCCAGCGCGATAAAAAGCAGTATCTCGAACAGTACCAGCAGACGGTACTCGACGATCTGCAGGAGAAACTCCGTCGGCTCTCGGAAGGCGATCTCACTATCGACCCGACAGTTCCGAAACCCGAGACGGACTACGACGAAGCCGCCGCAGTGTACGAGGAGTTCCATCAGCTGAACGACTACCTCAATACGGCCGTCGACAACATCCGCGAGATCGTCGAGGCGCTGACCGAGGACGCGGCAGAACTCGACGAATCCGGGGCGTCACTCAGCGCGAACAGCGAGGAGGTCACCGCCGCGGTCGACCAGATTGATGCCTCCTCGTCCGAGCTGGCCCGCGGTGCGGAGGATATGGCCGAGGAAACCCAGCGCGCGAGCGAGAACGTCGACGAACTCTCCGCCTCCATCGAGGAGATCACCGCCTCCGTTCAACAGATCGACGCCCAGTCCGACCAGGTTGCGGAGATCGCGTCAGACGGCGTCGAGGAGGCGACGGCCGCCGAGACACAGATCCGCGAGGCCACGGATGCCACCTCGACGGTCGCACAGCGGATCGATTCGCTCGAAGCGAGCATGGAAGAAGTCGGCGAGATAATCGATATCATCGGCAACATCGCCGAACAGACGAACATGCTCGCGTTGAACGCCAACATCGAGGCGGCCCGTGCCGGCGAGGCCGGCGACGGGTTCGCTGTCGTCGCAAACGAGGTCAAGAGTCTGGCCGAGGAGTCCCGCGAATCGGCAGACGAGATCGCGTCGATCATCGAGAACGTCCAGGACCAGACCGACGAACTCGTCACGGGGATCAACGAGGCGAACGACGAAGTCGAGAACGGTGCCGACGCGGTCGAGGATCTCGGCGACCGGCTCGATCGGATCGACCACCGTGCCTCCCAGACGAGCGAGGGGCTCGCCGAAATCTCGGAGGCCGTCGAGTCACAGGCTGGAAACTCGGAGGAGGTCAGCGCGGTGATCGACGACGCTGCGGGGCTGACCGAGGAGATGACCGCCTCGATCCAGCAGATCTCCAGTGGGCTCGACGAGCAGGCGTCGGCGATGGATCAGGTCGCCCGGCGGGCCCAGCAACTCAGCGCGATGAGTGACGACGTCCACGACCGGATCGACGTGTTCAAACTCGATGCCGACGAGCGCGCGAATCTCGACGACGAACTGTAACGCTGTGCCGATCGTCTGACCCGGAGACGGGCTACCGGACGACCGTGACCGAGGTTGGAGCCCGCCGGACCACTGTTTCGGCGACGCTGCCGAGCAGGAGTCGCGTCAGTCCATCGCGTCCGTGGCTACCCATCACGATGTGGTCGACGAGTTCGGCCTCGGCGTAGCTGACGATCGACCGGGCGGGATCTCCCTCGGTCGTCTCGACCGTGATGGACGCATCTGCCGCCTCTGCGGTCTTCTTTGCAACATCGAGTATCGATTCTGTTTCAGCGGCGGTCTCCGCCACGTCGACTGACCCGGGTGAGAGTTTGTCAGGTCCCGCCAATTTGTCGGGATAGCTCACGTACAGTGCGGTCAGTTCGGCCTCGGGATACCCCTCGATCGCATACGAGAGCGCACGACGGGACTCCTGGGAACCATCGAACGGGATCAGTACGCGGTCGGGAGTACCGACCGTTTTCCGACGGACGACGGTCACGGGGACCGAGGATCGCCGGACGACCGTCTCTGCGACGCTGCCGAGCAACAGTCGCTCGGTCCCGTCCCGGCCGTGACTCCCCATCACGATCTGCTCGACCGCGTTCTCTTCGACGAACCGGATGAGTTCGTGGACCGGACGACCGTAGCTGATCGCCGTCTCCGCGGTGACTCCGTCCGGCAGTGAATCGACTCCCTCCGCGAGCAGTTGCTCGGCCCGCTGCTGGGCCTGATCGGCACCCTCCGAGCTGTGTCCGCCCGCTTCCGTATGATTCGCGTACGGTTCGAGGACGTACAGAAGTATGAGCTTCTCGTCGGGGAACCTCTCGCCGGCAGCCGCGAGCGCGTACTGGGCCTGTTCGGAGCCGTCGTATGGAACGAGGACTGTCATACGTTTCTGTTGGAGCCACACCGCAAAAACAGCACTCGCTGTTTGCAGACGCTGGGAAACTGCCTCGACACCGGCTACCGTTCGATAATACTTGTCCGGCGTGTCTGCGGATCGAGATAGACGAGCAACGTCCGGTCGTCGGTTTCCGCGTCGACGACCCAGACGTTGAGCTGTCGTTCGGCGTTCGTCACTTCGGCGTCGTAGCCGTCTTCTTCGAGGGCCTCGCTCGCGAGTTCCCGGGCCTGCTGTTCAGTCTCGACGGTAACGTCGGTCTCCGGAAGCTGCACTGTCAGGACGGGCTGACTCGCGTGGCGCACGACCCGTTCGGCGACGCTGCCGAGCAGCTGTCGCCTGACACCCGAGCGGCCGTGGGTCCCACAGACGATGAGATCTGCATCGAGTTCGTCGGCGACGGCCAGGATCGTCTCGGCGGGATCACCGTTGCGGATCTCCGTCTCCACCTCGATGCCGTGGCTCTGACCCAGGCGTTCGACTGTCCCGACTGCGTTCTCGCCACGCTGTTCCAGCGTATCGAACCCCGATCCGACCTCTGTCAGCACCGATCGCATATCCGTATCGATCACGTGCAGCGCGTGGATCGTTGCACCGTACTGATTTGCGAGATCGATCGCCTGCAACGCGACGTGTGCCGTGCCTGTACTTCCGTCGGTCGGCAGCAGGATACGATCGTACATACTGGAACTACCCACTACGGCGGCTAAAACTGGCCCCTGATTCCCAGGCTGTGAGAACGGTCACCACGGGACGACGCTACCGTTGCCCGGGATCACTCTTCGTGTTTTTCAGTGTTGATACGCCGGCCGGTCAGCTCGTCGGGATCGAGCTCGTACAGCCGGATGTCGAGGTTCGCCCGCGAGGACTGCCACATCTCGAACAGCGGGCGGCTCGTCTCGCCCAGCTGGGTGACCAGTTCCGGTGTGATATCGTCCGCTGTGATCTCTTCGGGTGTCCCTTTCGCCATGACACTCTGGTAGATCGGATCCGACTCCTCGTAAGAGACGAGCCGACACTCGGGAACGTCCGGGAGAAACTCCCGTTTCTCGCTGGCTTTCGGGTACACCAGCCGGAAGTAGAAGTTCTCCGTCTCCGGATCGAACCGGTAGGTGACCGGGACAGAGTACGGTCCCTCCTCACCGGCGAGTGACATCACTGCCGTCTGGTGCTGCCCGAGGAAGTCGTGGATCTCCTCGTCTGTCATCGCGATCTGCTGGGCGATCGTCATTCGCTGCTCACCCCGGTTTCGATAAATGCGTCCTCGGTGACATCTGCACCACAGATGACACAGCCTTTCTCGAGGAGTGCGTCTTTCGTCTCCGCTTCGATCTGTAGTGAGCTGTCACATTTCGGACAGTGGAACTGGAACTCGGCGTCCTCCAGCTGATCGAAAAGCGGGTCGGCCTCCGCGCCGACGGTCATCACCGGGACCGTCGCTTTCTTCGAGACACAGCCTGTCGTGCTGCCGTGCAGGAGCCGGTCGAGTCGGCTCCCGGTCGTCGTGCCCATGACGATGAGGTCGGCCTCGCGTTCCTCGGCGTACGCGACGATCGTCTCGCAGGGATCGCCCGTGCGGATCTCCGTCGTGATCGCGACCCCTCGCTCGTCACCGGCGTCTTTCAGTGAGCCCAGGGCGGCCTCGGCTTCTCCTTCCGGGTCGGCGCGGATCTGGTCTCGCGTGGTCACGCCCTCTTTGAGCACTGCGAGTCCGTGCAGCGTTGCGTCGAGCCCTTTCGCGAGCCCGAGCGCGTGGTCGACCGCTCGCTCCCCCCCGCTGCTGCCGTCGGTTGCAACCAGAATATCCCGGTACATGTTGACAGATAGTATGTCCGGTCGTATCAATTGGGTCCTTCACATTCCAGTCGTTTATTTGGTTGTTGCCATTCCTCGGCAATCTGGTCGCTCGCCTGCTGGTTTCTGGCTGGTGTCCACCATCTGTAGCATTCTTCATACTGCCGGCTGTACATTCGGAAAGATATGCGCCACCACCGGTAGCCGTTCGGCTACCGAGGATCGCCTCGTGCTGCTCGGCTCACCCCGGGGTGGCGCAATTTGTCAGTTTTGTACAGCCGGCAGTATCACATTCCGGGTCACGTTTGTCCCGTATCGAGTGAAAATCGCCAGTATCGGTCGCTGACATACCGAGCAGGCCGAATCGACTATTAAAACAGTGTAATATCCAGCTTACCTCTTACTTTGCTGAGCCGAAATGTACGAGTATGACGTCACTCCGGCTGGCCATCCAGTGTTCGAACGACTCACCGCGGGAAGCAGCGGGGGGCAAGAAATGACCAACTCTGAGGCGCACGCTCGTGAACAACCGACGGGTGACGCTGACGACGACCAGTTACGTGTCACCCTGACCGTCGGCGGCCGTGCTGCATTTCTCGAGATGATGCAACTGCTCGACGAGTCGGAGATCTCGGTCCGGACGGAAGATATCATCCGATCGACGGCAGAGGGCCCGAACACCGTGGCCGTGGATATGGGGAAACTGACCGAGAAGCAGCGCCGAACCCTGGAGCTGGCCCTGGACGTCGGCTACTACGAGGAGCCACGGCGGGCCGATCTCGGTGATCTGGCCGACAGAACCGGCGTTTCCAAGTCGGCGATCTCACAGCGACTCAGGGCTGGCGAGGCGAAACTCGTCAAAAACGTGTTCGGTGAGTTCCGGTAGTGTCACGGGACGGCAGCGGTATCAGCTGTCGAGAAATGCTCTGACGAGTTTCGTCTCCGCCGCATTCAGCCGCTGGGAGACTGCCGACTCGGAGATCGACAGTCTCTCCGCCAGCGCGGCGAGATCTGTCTGTCTGGGCGTGTCGTAGTAGCCGTCCTCGCGCGCGATTTTGAGTGCCGTCTCCTGTTTTTTTGTGATCCCGTCGACACAGATCTCCATCGTCGCGTCGGCTTCCTGCCCGCGGATGAGCCAGTCGATCGATACCGCTGCCTCGACCGCCCGGAGCCCATCCAGCAACTCCTTCAGTGTCTCTCTGGTCCGGACTGTCACGACAGCGACGACCGAACCGGATCGGACACCCTTGATGTTGGGGATACAGTCGTACTCCTCGAAGACGGGACAGATGCATTTCGAGTGCACCGAGGATTTCAGGTATTTCCGCTGCTGATCGGGCTCTGTGAGCGTGACTTCGGCGTGACACTCCCCGCACGTCTCCTGACTGCACTCTCCCTCGGCTGTTCGATCGAAACAGGCTGCGGGTCGTTTGAGATCCTGCGTGAGCGATTCGACGTCGGCTCCCTGGTTGACGACAGCGCAGTTCGAATCCGGGTGTGGTTCGATCACCAGCTGTGCCCGGAGCATCTCGTCGCTGTTTGGCGTTGCCGCCCGGGAGATCCCGTCGTCCGTCTCTGCCCGTGACATATCGGAAGCTACCGCTGCTCGTCGTATAATACCGGCCCTGATTCCAATTCGATGGGAATCGCTGCGGTCGTGTTCCGAACTGGCGATCAGCCGTCGGTGGCGTTCTCGGCCCGGCTGGCTGTCGACACACACAGCCGGGAGTCGCCAGCGAACCCGAACACTGCATCCGGGTCGATTCCCGCCGTAACTGTCTCACCGACTGCGACGTTCGGGAACCCGTCGGTCGCGATCCGGAGTTGCCCACCAGCTGTGGTCTCGATAGTGACGGTACTCCGTTCACCGCTGTGTGTGATGTCAGTAACCTCTCCGTCGACGGAAATTCCTGTCGACGGCTCGACGCGCACCGCATCTGGCCGACAGTACAGCCGGAACCGGTCACCCACCGAGGGCACGTCGCCGACTCCCTCTGAATCGACCGCACCGAGTTCGAACCGGTAGCCAGCCCACTCCACGACGAGCGGTGATCTCTCGACGATCGTCCCCGGGAGCGTCGAAACCGAGCCGAGAAACCTGGTGACGAATCTGTTTGGTGGCTGCTCGTAGAGCGCTTCGGGCGTGCCGACAGCGACACACGCCCCCTCGTTCAGTACCGCGATCCGATCGGAGAGTGTGAGTGCCTCGCTTTGATCGTGGGTGACGTACACCGTCGTCACGTTCGTCTCCTCGTGGATCCGGCTGATCTCGGCGCGCATCTCCCGGCGGAGCTGTCGATCCAGTCCTGTCAGTGGCTCGTCGAGCAACAGGACGTCGGGTTCGTAGACGAGCGCCCGCGCGAGTTCGATCCGGCGGCGCTGTCCGCCGCTCAACTGCTCCGGGTAGCTGTCTGCGTAGTCACTCATTCCCACGAGAGAGAGAAACTGATCGATTCGCGTCTCCCGGTCCCAGTCCCCCTCGTGGGGGCCGAGTGCGTACGCGACGTTCTCCCGGGCGGTCATATGCTCGAATAACGCGTCCTGCTGGAAGACGATCCCGAGTGACCGATCTTCCGGCGGAACGTCTGTCAGATCGGTGCCTTCGAGGGCGATACTGCCTGCTGTCGGGGTGACGTGGCCAGCGATCGACAGCAGTGTCGTCGTTTTCCCGCTGCCAGAGGGGCCGAGGATGGTGCAAAACTCGCCGTCGTCGATCGACAGTGACAGCTCGTCGATGGCCCGCTCGTCGCCGTACTGTTTCGTCAGATTCCTGATTTCGAGCATTATGCTGTCGAGAGTCGGCCTGCGTACTGTGTGAGGAGAATGACGACGAGACTGATCGCGAGCAGCGCCACGGCGAGTGGGACCGTCGCCACAGGGCCACCGGTCTGGAACTCGAACCAGATCTGGGTCGGCATCGTCCGAGGGTTGTTCGCGATCATCAACACCGCGCCGAACTCGCCGATTGCCCGCGCGAACGTCAGGACGACACCCGCGAGGACCATCTTTCCGGCCAGCGGTACAGAGACGTGCAGGAAGGTCCGGACCGGGCTGTAGCCCATCGACCGGGAGGCGTACTCCAGTCGCCGGTCGACCGAGGCGAACCCTGCCCGTGCCGTGATGACGACGAATGGTGCGGCGACGAACAGCTGTGCGAGGACGATCCCCGCGAGGCTGCTCGTCAGCGGGAGCCCGCGGGCGGCGAAGAAGCTACCGACCGTGGTGAACTGCCCGATCCCTGTCAGCAACATCGCGCCCGCGACAACTGGTGGCAACACCAGCGGCAGGACGACCAGCGCCTCGACCAGTCGTTTGCCACGGAACGAGTGTCTCGCGAGCACGTACGCCAGCGGGACGCCGAAGATAGCTGCGAGTACGGTCGCCACTGGCGCCGTTAGCAGTGAGTGTCGGATCGCATCCGCCGCGGCAGGCTCGGACAGTGCCGGGAGGATCGACGAGCGCCGACTCCACTGGAGGAAGGCCAGAAAGGGAAAGAGCAGATAGGCCAGCAACACGACCGACAGCAGTACGAAGAGTCCACCCCCACGCCACTGGAACCGGCGCTGGCCGACGCTCGCTCCCGCCATCGTTAGCCGCCACCCTGTACACGTCTGGTGATCGATGATGGACTCGAACCGTGGCTCCGGGGTAGTCGGCCGGGAACCCGGAGACCGAGAGCTTCGAGTCGGTCCTGGCTGTCGAGCAGAAAAGAGACGAACTCCTGGCCCCGTTCGGGGTTGTCCGCACCGTCGAGTACCGTCGCGTTGTACGACATCGGCGAGCCACGCGCAGTGTAGCCGTCGTCGGTGGTATACGACACAGTACTGTAGTAGTCGGCCTCGGCGGGATTGGAGAAGTTCAGCTCGTCGGGTAACTCGTAGAAGGGCAGCCCGTGATCGACAGCCATGTTTCGGTAGGAGATTGCGACTGCCCGATCGCCGGTCTCGATGCCTGCGAGCAGTCTGGGCTCGTCGGGTTCGCGGTAGGCGCCTTCGCTAACCTCCCGCCGTAGTCCCTCGACGCCGTAGTACTCCTCGGCAAGTTCGAGCATCTGAATCGCCCGGTAGCCAAGCGGGTCCAGTTCCGGTTCGCTCATCGCCACTGCGCCATCCGGTGCGGATCGCAACACCTCGTACCAGGGTTCGTCGCTTTCGAGTCGGCTGCCGAGATCAGTCTCCGGGCTGTACGCCAGCCCCAGTTCGTTCGCCGCGAAGACGACGTCCCAGGCGGTAAAGTCCGGATAGAGTCTGTCGCGCAACATCTGTACGTCCGCACTCACTGCCACGTCGGGGTATCTCGTCCCGTCTTCGATCATCTGCATGACCACTGTCGAACCGTGATACTCCCCTTCGACCGTTGCCTGTCGGTCCGCAGCAAACTCCTCGCCGAGTTCTTCGAGTGCGACAGCGAGACTCCCCGCTGCGAGTACCGAGAGACGCTCGTCGCCGGAGAGACAGCCGGCAGCGCCGACGACACTGCTCCCCAGCACCCCCAGAAACGTGCGACGAGAGCGTTGTTTCATTGAAGATATAACGGTCTTGTTCGGGGACTGGCATAAATATTTCCGTTACCCTTCAAACTCTTAGTAACCAAAATCAACTAGCAGGCCGTCAGCGCAGTCGACCTCTTCTCGGACTGGTGGCTGTACATTCGGACAGATCCCACGTGGGGTCGAAATCCTTCAGTTTCTCACAGCCACCAGGCTCACGAGACACAGCCGTGACGCAACCGTTTTGTCGTGTGCACAACAGGATCGAATATGGCCCCAGAACGTGGGACAGAGGATCCTTCCGCCGAGATCGATCCGGCGTTCGAGGCAGAACTGCACGCAGATGGCGTCACCTTCGACGGAGAAGATGCCACGCTGCTTCGGACCATCGACGAAACGGGCTCGCTCAACGCGGCGACTGATCGCCTCGGCCGCTCGTACTCCCGGACACACGAGCGTATCGACGCTCTGGAGGCAGCCTTTGGCCCGCTGGTCGAACCGGAACGCGGCGGCAGCGGCGGCGGGGGCACCGAGTTGACCGCCCGCACACGAACACTTCTCGCCAGGTTCGAACGGCTCAGGACGGAGTTTTCCGGCGTCACGGCCGTCGAGGAGACGGTCTACGAGGGCGTTGTCGTCGACAGAGACGGCGAAATTGCCACCGTTCAGACGGCGGCTGGCGAACTCGGGGCGATTACACCGCCCGAGACGGAGGCCGTACAGGTCACGATCCGTGCCGATACAGTGACACTGCACAGCCAGGCCGAGGCCCCGACGTCGGCCGGTACGAGCGCCCGGAACCAGTTTGCGGGCACAGTGGAGACAGTCGACGAACGCGAGTCTGTCGTCTCTGTGGGTGTGGATATCGGGGCCGAGCAGCCGCTGACTGCGCTGGTCACACAGGGGAGTGCCGCGGAACTCGGGCTGACGGCCGGCGCGTCTGTCGTCGCCTCGTTCAAAACGACAGCGACGCGGGCGACACCTCGCCAGCAGCCGGAGGCGTGATAGTGATTGTTGCGGTTATTTTCGCGACCACGTCACAAATATCGATGTTTCACAGCGCCTATCTGATATTTTCTTTCACTGTGGCGGTAAAGACTCGCAACAATCACTATGAGCCGTTCAGTTGCTGGCCCGTTTGTCGAGTTCTCCTTTGATCGCTACTGCATCGAAGTCGTGATCCGGGCGGATGTTGACGAAATCAAGGAACCGTTGTGCACTGGTGAGGATCTCGGGGTCGTAGACCTCGGCGGCGATCTCGACTGTCCGTCGCGGGCCGATCAGCGGTTCCAGCGCCGCGAGCGCACAGGCGATGTCGTAGGCGCGGGCGTCGTCGATCCCGGCCGAACTCACTTTCGTCGCGTCGATAAAGTACAGTTCGTCGTCGGCGATCAGGACGTTCTCGCCGCGCAGATCGCCGTGGACGAGTTTTGCGTCGTGCATCTCGGCGAGTGACTCGAACAGGTCCGGCGCAAACCGTTCGACGTCGTCCGGATCCAGGCTGTCGATCGTCTCGTACTCCGGGAGATATTCGAGAACGACGACACCGTAGCCGTCGTGTTCGAACGCCTCCAGTGGCTCCGGTACGTTGACGCCGAGTTCGCGCATCTGCTGGGCCGCGTCGAGTTCGTGTTCGGCCATCCCGATCGGTGTCCCGAACCGCTCGAAAAACCCCTCGGAGCCGCTCGCGAAGACGCCGAGGTTCCGCCCGGTCGTCAACAGCCCGTGGACGAGCGTGTTCTGGCCGGTGATGATCTTGATGAAAAACTGCTCGTTGACCACCGCCGGCGTCGACAGCCAGTTGTCGGCATCCAGCCCCCGGACGCAGTCGAACTCCTCGCCGTGACGGTCGGCGGTCTCCGCCGCGATGGACTTTAGCTCTGCTTCGGGTATCTCACCACGGAGGATGTCGCGAATCGCCATCTACACCTACTTTTTTGGCCCGGAGTATATAATCACGGTCGCTTTCTCTCGGACAGACAGGCTCCGGGCCGTGACTCTCTCACGAGTTTTGACTGTCGATTTGTTTCATATACCACGTCTTAAACTCCAAAATATTTAATATTTGGCGATTAAATGCTGGAATACCGCTATTTAACGGGGTGTTTTATACAACCCGTCCCCGCCGAATAACAAGGGTTAATTTCCGCGCGAGAGAAAGGAGAGTGATGGGTGACCTATCTACGCTGTTCGCTCCACAGCGAGTAGCGGTCGTCGGTGCCTCCGACGAGGACGGAACTGTCGGACACGCCATAACGAGTAACTTGCTCTCCGAATTCGATGGGGAGACTGTCGCGGTCAACCCAAATCGGGAGGAGGTGCTCGGTCTCCGCTGCCACGACAGCGTCGCGGACGTCCCCGACGTCGACGTGGCGATCGTCGTCGTTCCGGCCCCGATCGCGTTGCAGGTCCTCCGGGAAGCGGCAGAAGCCGGTATCGAGGACGTCGTCGTAATCACGGCAGGGTTCAGCGAAGCCGGCGGTGATGGTTCCTCGCGCGAGTCCGAACTTCTCGCCATCGCGGAGGAGTACGACCTCAACGTCGTCGGGCCGAACTCGCTGGGTATCATGAGCACGAGCGTCGGCATGAACGCGACATTCGGCCCCCGGAGTGCCGACCCGGGCAATATCTCGTTTATGAGCCAATCGGGTGCGTTCATCACTGCCGTCCTCGACTGGGCGGCCGACCACGATATCGGCTTCCGGGACATCGTCTCACTCGGCAACAAGGCCGTCCTCGACGAGGTCGATTTCGTCGAACAGTGGGGGTCGGATCCCGACACTGACGTGATTCTCGGCTACCTCGAAGACGTCAACGACGGCCAAGAGTTCATCGAAGCGGCCTACGAGGTGACCCGCGAGACGCCGATCGTCGCCGTGAAATCCGGCCGTACCGAGGCCGGCGCCTCCGCGGCCGCCTCACACACCGGCGCGATCGCGGGCAGTGATCAGGCCTACGAGGCGGGCTTCAAGCAGGCCGGTGTCCTGCGTGTCGAGTCCGTCCAGGAGCTGTTCGATTTTGCCTCGGTTCTCGACGGCCAGCCACTCCCGGACAACGAAGGTGTCGCCATCGTCACGAACGCCGGCGGCCCGGGTGTGATGACCACAGACGCTGTCGGGGACTCGCGACTGCAACTCGCGGATTTCGAGGAGTCGACGCTGGACGAACTCTCCGACTCGCTGCCCGAGGAGTCGAACATCTTCAACCCAGTCGACGTGATCGGTGACGCGACAGTCGAGCGGTTCTCGACGGCCATCGAGATCGCACTCGCCGATCCAGGGGTCGGGATGGTCGTGGTGCTCGCCTGTCCCACCGCCACCCTCTCGTTCGAGGGGCTGGCCGACGAGACGGTTCGACTCCAGGCGGAGTACGGGACACCGATCGCCGCGACGTTGATGGGTGGCTCCGCGACGGAACCGGCCGCCGACAAGCTCCGCGAGGCGGGCATTCCGACCTACTTCGATCCGGCGCGGGCCGTCAACAGTCTCGATGCGCTCGCCGAGTACGCCGAGATCAAACGCCGCGACCGTATCGAAGCGACCACGTTCGACGTCGACCAGGCCCGCGCACGCGAGATCCTCGAATCGGCCGTCGACCGTGGACGGACACAGCTCGGTGTCGAATCGATGGAACTGCTCGACGCCTACGGTATCCCGACACCACAGGGCGAGGTCGTCGACAGCCCGGGCGATGCCGAACGCATCGCCGGGGAGATCGAGGGCGACGTCGTGATGAAAATCGTCAGCCCGGATATCTCACATAAATCCGATATCGGTGGTGTCGAGGTCGGCGTCGCCCAGGAAGACGTCCGGGACAGCTACGAGGATATCGTCGTCAGGGCGCGCAACTACCAGCCTGACGCCTCGATCGTCGGCGTCCAGGTCCAGGAGATGGTCGATCTCGACACCGGGACGGAGACCATCGTCGGCGTCTCCCGCGATCCACAGTTCGGTCCGCTCGTGATGTTCGGACTCGGGGGTATCTTCGTCGAGGTGATGGAAGACACCTCGTTCCGCGTCGCGCCGGTCGCCGAACCGGAAGTCCGGGAGATGTTCGACGAGATCAAATCTGCGCCGCTGTTGCGCGGTGCCCGCGGGCGCGAACCCGCAGATCTCGACGCGCTCGTCGAGACGATCCAGCGGGTCTCACAGCTCGTCACCGACTTTCCGGCGATCACGGAACTGGATATCAACCCCGTCGTCGCGATGCCGGACGGCGTTGCAGCGATCGATCTACGGCTGACACTCGACCAGGAGAAACTATGACAACGCTACTCGTCACGTCGACCAGCGGAGGTACAGGAAAAACAGCGATCACGGTTGCGCTGGGACAGCTCGCACGGAAGCAGGGGGCGACTGTCGGCTACATGAAACCGAAGGGGACGAATCTGGAGAGTGCAGTCGGGAAGACCCGCGACGAGGATCCGATGATCGCACGCCAGCTGCTCGATCTCGACGCCGAGATGCACCAGCTCGAACCGGTCGTCTACTCGCCAACCTTCGTCCAGGAGGCGATCCGGGGCCGTGCGGATCCGGCCGAACTCCGGGCCGACATCGAGACCAACTTCGCCGATCTCGCCGCCGACACCGACATCATGCTGCTGGAGGGGTCGGATCACCACTTCACCGGCGGGACCGTCGGTCTCACCGACGCCGACATTGCCGAGCTACTCGATGCCGAGGTACTGCTCGTCAGTGAGTACACCGAAGCTGTCGACGTCGACGAGGTGATCGCCTCGGGCAAGGAGTTCGGTGACCGACTGGCTGGGGTGTTGTTCAACGACGTCTCGCCGGACAGATACGACGAACTCGTCGAGGATGCGATGCCGTTTCTGGACGGCAAGGGGATCAACAGCGTCGGTGCCGTCCCACACGACGAACAGCTGGGTGGCAAAACCGTCTCGGAGCTCGCAGATGGGATCGGTGCGGAGCTGCTGACGCCGGAGCTTCCCGACGATGGCCGGATCGAACGGTTCGTCGTCGGCGCGATGGGGAGTTCGGAGGCGCTCAAACAGCTCCGGCGAACCCGGAACGCGGCGGTCATCACCGGCGGCGACCGCTCCGATATCCAGGCTGCTGCGATGCAGTCTTCCGGCGTCGGCTGTGTCGTTCTCACCGGTGGATATCGCCCCTCCAACGCCGTGCTCGGCGAGGCGACGAGCAACAACGTCCCGATCATGCTCGTCCAGTCGGATACGCGAACCACGATCGACCGGACGGAGTCGGTGCTCGGCTCGGGCCGGACACGGACACCGGAGACGGTCGAACGGATGGCAGACCTGCTCTCTGACAGCGTCGATGTCGAATCGGTACTCGGACTCGATTGATACTCACTCTCTTTGATATGTCGCGGAAATAACTGCTGATCTGTTGTCCGTGAAATCAAAAATGATAGCCTCCACTCCACTTATGATGCTACAACGTATAGCTCACAGTGGAGCCATTCTGGCTCCGTAGTGTCACACGCTGGGGGGTTCACCCCCATTTTCCCTTTCCGAGTAGCCGAGAGCTGGCAGTCTCCCGTTCTCATTCAGTGGAATGTCGCCCCGAATGTAGCTGTGATATATTCGTGAAGTGATACGAGATGCCGCGACAGCGACGGCTGGGGCCCCAAGTTCGATATTCCGAGCGTTTTGCCGGTGAAAATTGCCGGTTTTGGCCCGTCTCCCGTCAGACAGTGCCATCATTTAGGAAAAGATTAATGTAACCATCAACAGAACTGAAGCGATAGATGACTGGCGATCACACCGTGTTGGTCGTTGATGACGAGCAGGCGATCACCGATACCTACAGTGAACTTCTCGACGACCGATACACGGTCGAAGTCGCGAACTCGGGCGAACAGGCGCTGGCGACGCTCTCCGAGGGGATCGACGTCGTCTTGCTCGATCGCCGGATGCCGGGGATGTCCGGTGACGAACTGCTCGAAGAGATCCGGGCACGGGGTGTCGACTGTCGCGTCGTGATGATCACTGCTGTCGATCCGGATACGAACATCATCGGGATGAAATTCGACGAGTATCTCGTCAAACCCGTCTCGGAACAACAGCTCCGCGAGGTCGTCGAACGGATGCTCACACGCGATCACCTCGACCAGCAGATCCAGCGGATGGTCAATGTTGCATCCAGGCTGGCGACGCTAGAGACGAAACTCGATTACGAACAGCTCGAATGTAGCGACGAGTACGACCGTCTCCGATCGGAGTTCGATTCGCTCCGCGCGGAGGTCACACTGCCCGAGGAGACAGAAGACGAGTACGTCCACGCGACGATCGAGAAGCTGGATGCGCTTTTGAGTGAACGACAGTAACGCAGAGAAACTGTTTGAACAGTGGTTTCAGGCCGTCTGAGATACGTCTCAGGAAACGTAATACTACACCTACCCACCTGGTAACTATCCGTAGGTAGTCGGGCCTGGTGTCTCCTGTGAAACGAAAACTACTGCTCGTCGTGTTGCTGGCGGTTGGCGGCGCATCACTCGTCGCTACCGGTGCGTTCACTGACAGGCCAGCACAGACCGAGGGGATCGAACTGTCGCCATCTGACGGGCCGAACAGTGCCTACGCAGTCAACGACAGCGGTGAGATCAGGCTCGATCTGAGTGAATCCACTCAGCTACGAGCAGTCGATGCGACTGGCGTCACCGACGACTCCGTGACGACTGTCGCGAACATCTTCACTGTGACGTACAACGGCAGTGTCGACGACCCGCCGGCAACGGTCTGGTTCGAGACACCCAACGTGCCGGCCTACGAGGATATCGAATTCGTTCAGGGGACCGACTCTGTCGAGTCGATCCACGGACAGGGACACAGCCGGAGCCTGTCCTCCGGTGAGACGATCCACGTCGGCGTGGTCATCGACACGACCGGTGACCACGAACTCGACGCCATCGAGGAGTTCACGTTCGTCGCGGAGCGCGACTCTCCATCGACTGCTGGTGAAACTGCTGATAGCGATGAACCGCTGAATACTGGACCAGACAGCGGTGGAGAGAGCGGATCGACGGATACCGGGAGCGGTGACTCGGGAGCTGATCCGGATCCGCCTGACGTCGACCAGGGGACAGGATCCACTGACGGGACTGATTCGACCGACGACGGCGACACAGGGGACAACGAGACCGAGATCGGGCCGGACGAAGATCGGGAGGGCAACGAGTCGGGAACCGAACAGACTGGAACGCTAACAGAACCGGCGTTACCGGGGCCGCAGACGACTCTCGGTGGCTTCCCGTACTGGACGCTACTGTTGCTCTTGCTGTTCGTCGTCGCCGGTGCTGGGCTCTTTTCGGTGACACGACGGGGACTGACCAGAGAGACGTAACTATGGCACTACGACAGGCATCACGAACGGAGGCACCGGGCTTTGGGAGCGATCTGGGACAGAACGTGCGACGGCTGGATCTGCTGATGATCGCGACCGTCCCGCTCGTCTTGCTGGCAGTGTTCGTACTGCCCGTGGCGACCCTGGAACGGTTCGTCTTCGATACGACCGATCCGACGCTTCTCACCGGCTACACTGCCTACTTCGTCCATCTGGAGTGGTTTCACCTGCTCGGGAATCTGGCGGTCTATCTCCCGGCAGTGGGGGTGGCATATCTCCTCTGTATTCTGAGCGGTCGCCGCCGACTGTTCCGGATCACGTTCGTCACAGTGCTCGTCGCATTCCCCCTCGTGCTGTCGGCGATGCAGCTGATCTTTCCACGGGAACGGTTTATCTTTGGCTTTTCGGGGCTCAACGCCGCCTTCGTCGGGTTGGCGTCGTTCGCACTCATGGCGTATCTCGCCTCGAATATCTCGGATCGGGCCGACGAGCGCCACGCTCCCGTATTTTTGTTCTTCGTCGTGGGACTCGTCGCGTTGCTCTCGCTCCCGGCGCGGGCGTATCGGTTCGAGATCGGGTCGGCAGCGCTCGCGCTCGTCGGCCTCTATCTCGGAACTATCCTGTACAGACGGGGTCGTCCAACCCTCGCGGAGTTCCGAGCAGCCACGGACAGGCCTGGCTACTTCGAGCTGGCTGGCAGTGGCTTCGGACTGCTGGTTGGCTACCCCGTCGTGGCGTTTCAGGACGCTGTCGTCCCGCAGGGCGGGGTCGTCGACGTCTACGTCCATCTGCTCGGGTTTAGCCTCGCGTTCATCGTTGTCTTCACGTTCGTCTTCCTCGCCGAGGAGCTGTAGGGGCGCTGTGGGCCGATTCAGACCGGTTCTGAAACGTTGCATCCGACGGTCCGGTGGTGCAATACAACCGGGCATCCGGAAGTACCAGTAGATCTGGCATCCCCAGCCGAACAGACCCGCAACGACCACGATGAGGCGGGTGGCTGTGATCGCACTGTTCACACTGCCGGCTGTACAAAACTGACAAATTGCGCCACCCCGGGGTGAGCCGAGCAGCACGAGGCGATTCTCGGTAGCCAAACGGCTACCGGTGGTGGCGCATATCTTTCCGAATGTATAGCCGGCAGTATCAGGACTGTTTATCGAACGAAAGATGACGGAGGGAACGGTGATGCTTTTTCTACTCCACTGTGTGTTAAGTACCTGCATAACTACGGGTCTGAGGCGATTAGGACTAATCATGAGCACTGCCCCCGACGGGACGACACTGGGGCGATGTCCACTCTGTCGCGTGGCGATCCCTGCGGAGCAACTGGTGATCGAGTATTCGCCGGAGACCGGATGGCCACAGATGCTCGCGTCGTGTCGGCGGTGTGACGAGGTCGTTGGGCCGGTGTAGTCTCAGCTGTCTTTCGACCTGTCTCGATAGGCGACGCTGTCGATTCGCGTCAGTAGCAATGCTGGTGGCTGTTACGCCCCACTCCGGTCGTTGCTGCAGTTGACATCCGAGGCTGTTCCGGAGAACTGAACACCGTCTACAGTCTCACCCCGAACCGTGACAGTGGTCGTACTGCCCGGTTCACAGTCGATTTTCCCCGGATTCGTTATTTTGAATTTGTTCTTCCCCTGTTCGTTCGTTTCGTAGCCATTCACAGTCACGCTGCTGGGATCGACGTTGTCGATATCCGGGAGTTCGAAGGCTGCGTTGAGTGATCCGCTGAATCTGACTGTCGCCGGGATCTCCGACGGTTCGAGTGCGAGGTCCCGCTTGGCGTCGATCTGTAGTCCCCCATCTGTGCCTGTCACGTCGAAGGAGAGGGTGTCTCTCAGGACGGTCTCGCTGCGACCCGGGATCTCGATCGTGACGTTCGTGACTGCTGCGCCCGGTTCCAGTCCGGTAATCGTCAGCTCCTCGTCTTCGACGGTCACGTTTTCGACTCCAGTCCCGGACTCTGCATCGGTAAATGCAAGCTCGCCGTCGAGGAGTCCGATCGTCATATCGACACTGGTAGCACTCTGGTTCGTAATATCGAACTGTTCGGGGGCGGTCCGAGGCATGTTCGAATCGAACAGCATGCCCTGGTCCGCCATCTCCTCTTCTCGCAACCCGAGATACGCATTTTCGTCGCCGACGACCTCTATCTTTACTGCTCGCTTTGCTGTCGTCGAACTGAACGCACCCACGTTTGTAAAGAGCCCACCGCTCGCGAACACTGCTCCCGTGCCGAGCAGGAACTTTCGGCGTCTCATCGCGTCTCACCCCGAGAGACGCCGGCTCTGCTATCGAGTGTCCGCACCAGTGGTGTCTGTACCGTCGATCCAGGGGTATGTTGGTCGATCATGGTTCCAGGGATAGAGTGTGGTACCGTCGTGATATCATCGTCCAGGTCATCGATCCACGCGTCTGTGCCACATTCTTGTCTGGAACGTCTGGGCAAGCGTATATAAGCCCAGATGACTGTTCAAGTAACAATATATAAAATATCTGCTTTGCATTGATCTGCCAATACTTCCCCATTCGCACACGACAGTACCAGGGCATGAATCGTCGATATATCGGCAAAAAACTCGATTATGTTAAACAACAGAAACGTCAGAAAACATATATTCTGTTTGATGAACAGTTCCATCAGGACCGACCTGAAAGCCGTAGTCATTTCGTCGGTGTGCAATGCACGTCCTTCAGGCAGACACAGAGGCTTCGAGAGGGGTCGTGAGCAGTCAACTGAACATTTCCGAGTGTTTTCGAACAGGAGTGGCTGTGGAATTATAACACTCCTAATATCGGCTTCGTCGGTCCAGTCTCACGCAGTACATCCCTGACTTTGCCTCAGTCGACCTCTGTCACCGTTCAGGTAGTGCTGGATATTCCGACTCGCTCGTTCAGGTCACTTGATACAATACGGGTAGGGGGAGCTACGTTGAAACGAGTTCGCCGCTGGCAGTTCCCGTGCGTACGGGAGGTGGTCGCGGTGAACGAACAACCAAGGTGACAACAACAATGGAACGACGCAAATTCATCATCGGTGCGGGATCGCTCGCCGCTGGCGGGGCGGCTGCAATAGGTAGTGGTGCGTTTTCGAGTGTGAGCGCTGACCGTGATATCAATGTTAATGTCGCGGGCGATGAAAGCGCGTACCTCGGCTTGGAAAGTACGAGCGCGTATTCAAGTCAGAATGGTAAAAAGCTCGCTCTTGAATTTGATGGGAGCAACTCGCAGAACGGTGACGGTCTCAACGCAGACGCAGATACTCAGTTCAGAAATGTATTCAAGGTCGTGAACCAAGGGAAAAACGCAATCCGATTCCAGTTCTACCACGGAGACTTCAACACACTCGAAGGCACACCTCTGGCCATGGCAGTCTCAGATGAGACGATCGAGTACGCTAGCATAAACGAGATTACAGCAGTGAATACCAGTGACGCTCCAGGAACCTGGTCAGGAGGTTCTCCAGCAGTTGCAGACGCGCAAGACATTGAACCAGGTGCAAAGAGCTACGTGCATGTTGGATTTTTCCTAAATGACGATAACGAGACGCTGGGCCACTCAAATACCCACATAAGTGACGTTCCAGATGATTTAACGGTGTACGCCGAAGCCCTTCCGGAAGACGGTACAATTTAGCGACTTTTCACTATTCTCTACGCTCTTGCGTAGTACATTGTTGATTTCAGAGCGTTGCTTGGGCAGCATCTTTGAGTGCCCCTCGTCCCAGTTTTCGATATAGCACTCGCCGCAATTGGAACGCTCTGACAGATTGCGCCAGTTTGTCCTTTTAGATGCCTTGATGGGCGAGAGTTACCATCCATTTTATATTGTACCCAGCAGGAATCGCCGCACTCGTCGTCTTCGCTGCCGCGATCTACCTCCGGGGATATCTCGTCCCCGGAACGCCGGAACTGACACAGCGGTACTTCTCCCACTGGCTGCTGCGTGCTTTCGGGAAAGACCCCTTCGAGGACGTACAGACGACCGACGGCGGCGTCGAACCCACCGAAGCCGCCGCCGACCGGCCCGAACCCGCGGAGACCGAACAGCTCCTGCGCGATGCGGGGGTCGTCGAGGAGGCTCCCGACGAGGACTGCCTCTGTCTCACCGCGGAGTTCCGTGAGGTCTGGTGGCGGCGCATCCGGAACTACCGGGAGGACGACGACCGCGCCGCCGCGCAGTTGGCTTCTGTCGTCGACGTCGATCCCGAACAGTTGGCCTTCGTCGACGAGGAGAACTACTTCGGGGTGGAGTTCGCCGGCGAGCTGATCGGCCGGTGGAGTTCCGATGCCGCCTTCTATGCCGACCTCGCCGCCGAGCCGACGCTCGCAGAGTGGCTCCCGGAGTGGGGAGAACTGGGTGACTAAACGCGGACGGAACTGCTCGCCGGCATGCGGGCGTTCTTAGAGGAGTGTCCGGCCTGCGAGGCTGAACTGGATCAGGTCGAAAACGTCCGCAAGTCCTGCTGTGCCGGCGAGCTGGTCAGCGTCTCCGTCGACTGCCCCGACTGCGGCGCGTGCGTCTTTAGCGGGTCCTACGCCTAACACTGCAAACGAGAGATCACGTGTCGACCAGTCCCCGGGTATCAGTGGTCCGTGTCAGTCGTCGTCACCTGGTTTGTATGCCCCGGATCTGTGTTCGATATCGTAGATAACGACGGTCTTCCGCTCCCGGTCGGCGTCAGCTCCAAGGCGAAAATCCCCGACCCGGATCTTCCCATGTGGCATTCCCGAAAGCGGTTCGATGTATTCGTATGGTTCACGCCACTCGTCGTCGACGATCTCGTCGAGTTTCGTAACGATACGGGTCTGCACGGGAGTCTCGAGTTCGTCGAACGTCTGAGCAGCAGGTGGCCGAAACTCCCAGTCCCACCCCTCACTCATCGCTGTCGATCATAGCGACGATTTCCTCGCGGCTGACTGCTTCAGTTTCACCTTTCCGCATCGCATACTCCTCGGCAGCGATATTCGCGAGCATGCTCCGGGAGACTCCGGGGTTTGCAGTCGCGTCGCGGATCGCGTGGCGCAGGAACTCGCTCCGGGAGGTGTACCCCTCTTCTTTCCAGACGGCGTCGATTTCTTCGAGCTGGCGTTCAGTGACGCGGATATTGATCGTCGTCGTCTCGGGATCGTCGCTCCGAGACTCGCCTGTGTCGGAGTCAGACATACATCTGTATTACACACGCGGTATCAAGAACGCATCGGTTGCGCCACCGTAACGCCATCACACCGCACTAACCACTCGGTATGCGCGCATTTCTCTTGGAGTGTCCGTCCCCGACGCGGAACTCGATCAGGTCGAAAACGTCCGCAAGTCCTGTTGCGCCAGCGAAATGGTCCGCGTCTCCGTCGACTGCCCCGACTGCGGCGCACGCGTCTTCAGCGGCAGTTACGCGTGATCCCGAGCCCTGACGTCCGACGAGCCACCACCGTTCTCGACCGACTATTTATACACGATAGCGACCAATCGTCTAACAGATGGCACAGACCGACGACACCGAAGACGTCGATCCGGATCGGATCCGGGCGGTGCTGGAGCGCCACCCGGTCGATCTGGGGGTGCTCTTCGGTTCGCACGCTCGGGGGACGAGCGGACCACACAGCGACGTGGATGTCGCCGTCGCGTTCGATCCGTCGCTGTCCGACGGGCAGCGGTACCGTGCCCGGATCGCACTGATCGTCGCACTCACGCGCGAACTCGGGACCGACGATGTCGACGTGGTGGATCTGGACGGGGTTTCACCAGAGATCGGTCTCGCAGCGTTCGATGACGGGCGTGTACTCGTCGAAGACGTCGAACGCAGCGAGGAGTTCCGAGAGGAGTACGAGGCGCAAACGACCGAATCGACCCACGAGGAGCGGATGGAGCGGTTCGACGAACTGCTCGATCGGATGGAGCGAAACGCGTGACCACGGAATTCTTTTGTGACGCTCACCCGTTGTATCAGATATGGAAGCGGACAATGGTTCGCCAGCGGTTCCTGACCACGTCCGGGAAACGCTCTGTGAGAATCCGGACATCGAGTTCGTCGTGGTTTTCGGCTCGCGGGCAAAGGGTACCGAGCGTTCATCGTCCGACCTAGATATCGCGGTCAAGTTCGATCAGGACCTCACGTCCGAGGACCGGTTTCGGAAGCGGTGCCGACTGTCCGCACAACTGCAGGAGAACGACTCCCCGTTTGTCGACCTCTCCGATATCGACGAACTCCCGCTTGAATTCGCACATGCGGCTGTCAACGGTGAACTAATCTGTGGTGACTGGGAAGCGTTCCGGGAGTTCAAGACGGAAGTCGAGGACCGATTCGAGAATTCCCGGGAAGAGATCGAGCGCCGGCAGCTGGACCTCATCCACCGGATCGCGGAGGAGGGCCTCCGTGGCTGATCCCGCAGTCGTTTCGCGTAAGCTATCCCAGATCGAGCAATATTACGGTGAACTCAAGGCAAAACAGCAACTCTCGAAGGAGGAATTCCTCGACGATATCACCGAGCGGCGTGCCATCGAGCGAATGTTCCAGAATGCGATACAGGCGTGTATCGATCTCGCCACCCACATCGCGACGGCAGCGTTCGAATACGAAGGCGAAGCATCGAGGGAAGCAGTGGAAGTGCTCGGCGAACACAAGGTGTTGAGTGATACGACGGTATCGAAACTAACGGACGCCGTCGGATTTCGAAACATTCTGGCACACCAGTACGGTGACGTGTCTCCGGAAAAGGTGTATGAGTATTTGCAACACGAACTGGCGATTTACGAGGACGTAAGTCGTGAAATCGCGGAGTGGTTCCGGCAACAAGAGTTGTAGCTACGCTATGTCCGGACTACGAAAGCACAGATAGCGAGGAGTCTCCCCCGACAGTCACATCAAACCGCGACCTCGGTATCTCCGTGGACTGCCCCGACTGGAGCGCGGCCGTGTTCGGTTGCCGCTGAGCTAGTCACTCCACCAAACTCGGCGGCTCCTCACTTCCACCGAGTCGCATCTCCGTCCGGGTGATGTACAGATGGACGACCGAGGTCACCAGAAACGATGTCGTCACGAAGATCGGCACACCCAGCCCGGGAAGCGCCGCGACGGGCCACAGCCCGGCCGCAAAGGCACCGACGACGACGGTGTTGATCAACGCGAGTCCGAGATACAGGTAGCTCCACGGGATATCGCCACCTTCGACGATTTCGAGATAGATATCGAGGTTGTCTGCAGCTGGTCCGATCTCGACGCTGCCCTCGCGGTCGTCGAACTCGATGACGCGCGCGTCGTCCATCCGCGGCAGGTGGACCTGCTGCAAGGAGGTGTACACACGCTTGCGCTGGTCGTAGCTGAGATCTGTGATCTCTATCCCGTTCTCCCAGGCGGCGATCTGTTCTGCGAGATCACTCAGCGTTGCCGTGTCTCCGTTCTGCTGGAGATAGTGGAGGACGTACCGACGGCGGTGGTTACTCAGTAGGTCGAAACACTCGTCGTAGGAGATTACCTCACTCGACTCCGGGAGTTCATCGTCCTGCTTCGAGGATTCTTCGGCCGTCGTACTTGTTGCAGTCATGCCCCAACCAATAGAATAGTCTTCGTTACTGGATAAAAAAGGTCGGTATAGTTACCACTATTGAAAACGATACTGTTCGAGTTGCTCAACTAGTATCTTTTCAACGCTCATCTGTATTGGTGGATACTTTCTCATGACTGGAGTTCGTAGTCTGCTACAGCATGGTCAGCAGAGAGAGCGTCAGCAATGTGTTTCTGCCTGACAAAGAGGACTGTTTGGAGTACCTGCGTG
>ML137215.1:0-158977 GCA_004015825.1 Halovenus amylolytica
CCCAAACTGAGGTCTGGTTGACACAAGCCAAGATAACGACGAGCCAGATGTCGCCGGGGTCGAGGGGGCTCCCCTCGACGCCCGGCAACGGGAGTGGAGAAATGACTTCTTCCGCTATGTCTTTCACGTCCGACGCCGAAAGGTACCTGTCTGGATCGGGGATCTTGAACACATCCAGATCCAGACACTTTCTGATGGTTAATTCAGCGATTCAATTCCACTGATTACGCTGGTTGGGAAGTACCGGAGTTGCCATCGAGCGATACCAATAACGTAGAACTCTCGGCGTGATATGCTCGATCGAGTTCGCTCCCTTGCGTAATGCCGTGATGTTTCACGAGTTCTACTGGAACCGCAACATAGGTTGCACCACTACGTTGCTGCGCCTTTGCAGAGCCCTCGGGTGAGAGACTGTCTGAGTTGATGAGTGCCTGCTCGACTCGTCGTTCGGCACCTGTTTGTGACATCTCTATTCTGAAAGAGAGTGGCAAACAAAAATGTGCGAATCACCGACCTGTCTGGTTGCAACCGTTGTTCCCGGCTGCCTGTCGGTTTACCACATTGATCCCCGTGTACTGGCCCGTATCGATACATGTTACGGTCAGTAAAACTCGAAGAACTGTAGGGGATCGGAGGGATTGTGAACTACGCCGAGACGTGCTCACTTCGTTGCGCGCGTCTCGTCTATTCAAATTCTCCTCGCGTGATGGACTTACGGCTCACCGTGCGGTTCGCCGAAAGTAAATGGGCTCGGAGGGATTTGAACCCCCGATCGGCTGATATCTCCGGTGTGTGCCTCGGTACTCCAGAGGGTCATCAAGGCAGGCGGTGATCAGCCACCCGCTCAGTATATCAGCTGGAGTATCGTCACCGGGCACGTTTGCCTCTGGAGTCAGCCGCCTTCCCGGACTAGGCCACGAGCCCTCACTCACCCATTGGGTGAATCCTCCTAAATGGATTTCGATTACTCCCTGTCGGTGTCGCTCCAGTCACAGTCCTGGCACTTCCAGCCGGTGACAAATTCGAGTGCCGACGGCATATACCCCACTTCGAGGACACTCCCACCGCAGTCGGGACACTCCCTGTCGGCATCACTGATCGGCTCGGCATCCATCACATCCTCGCCTTCGATGAGTTCGGCCAGTTTCCCTGGCGTAACCATACGACCCTGCACGACGCGATTGTCGGCCATACCGTTGGAACGTTCTCGGCTCCCCTAATTCTGCCGAAGACCGAGCGGGAGTCGCTTCATTACTACAGACGAACATATGGGGTACTGTTATCTGTCGGCTACTCGTTTATCAGGCTGTATGACAGAGGAGACCATTCACGAATCCAGAGAGGTGCGAAGCCGACGAGGAATTTCCACATTTTTCCGTCGGCTCTCCCGGCGACTCCGCCGTGGCGAGAAAGTTCCGGTCAACGACGGTCAGACCGTCGCCTTCGATCCGCCAGCAGAAGCCGAGTTCGAAGTCGAAGTAGAGCGTCAGGACGGCGAGGTCCACTTCGAAATCGAGATGGACTGGCCCGAGGAGGATGGTGGTGTCGATACAGACGCCGACACGAGCAAGGCCACCTTCCAGGTCTACGAGGACAACGCAGGCGAGTACCGCTGGCGACTCCGCCACGACAACGGCAACATCATCGCCGACAGCGGCGAGGGGTATACCTCCAAACAGAACGCAAAAAAAGGGCTCGAGAGTGTCAGACGGAACGCGCCGGGTGGCTACGTCGTCGATCTCTCGAAAGACGAAGAAGCCGAAGACGAAGGCGGCAGTAACGCCACCTTCGAACTGTTCGAGGACAAGGGCGGAAAGTGGCGCTGGCGACTCCGCCACGACAACGGCGAAGTCATCGCGGACGGCGGCCAGGGCTACTCCACGAAGCAAAAATGCAAACAGGGACTCAGAAGTGTCAAGACAAACGCGCCCGGTGCGGCAGTCGAAGACGTAGACGAGTAACGAACGCGCGGATCCCTACTCGTCGCCGAGGATGACCCGCTCGGTCATCTTCCGGGGGTCGAGGACGTCGTCGGCTTCCTCTTCGGTCAGGTAGCCTTTCTCGACGGCGACCTCGCGAACTGATTTGTCTTCTTTCAGCGCTGCCTTCGCGACTTCACTGGCCTTGTCGTAGCCGATTGCCGGGTTGAGCGCCGTCGCCAGCGCCATACTCTGTTCGACACGCTCGGCGCAGTGTTCCTCGTTGGCTTCGAGTTTCCGGACAAACCTGTCACCGAAGACCTCGCTGGTGTTCGCGAGGAGTTTCGCCGACTGGAGGAAGTTGTACGCGAGCACCGGTTTGTAGAGGTTGAGATCGATCTGTCCCTCTGCAGCACCGGCCGAAACGGCGGCATCGTTGCCGACGACCTGTTTGTGGACCTGGTTGACAGACTCCGCGACGACGGGGTTGATCTTGCCGGGCATGATCGACGAACCGGGCTGGTTTTCCGGCTGTTCGATCTCGCCGAGGCCGTTTCTCGGCCCGGAGGCAAGCAACCGGAGATCGTTCGCGATCTTGTTGAGACTCCCTGCGACAGTTCGAAGCGCGCCGTGGGCCTCACTCATCGCGTCGTGGGCCGCCTGTGCCTCGAAGTGGTTGTCCGCTTCACGGAAGTCGATGTTCGTCTCCTCTGAGATGTACTCCGCCGCCAGTGCCGGGAACTCTGGATGGGTGTTCAGTCCGGTCCCGACGGCAGTTCCACCGAGCGCGAGTTCGGAGAGATGCTCTCGCGTGTTTCGGACGCGCTCGACCCCTTTCTCGACCTGGGTCCGATAGCCACCGAACTCCTGGCCGAGTGTGACCGGTGTCGCGTCCTGCAGGTGTGTGCGGCCAGTCTTCACCACAGTCTCGAACTCGGACTCCTTGGCTGCGAGTTCGTCACGCAGGGCCGCGAGTGCTGGGAGGAGGTCGCGTTCGACTGCTTCCAGCGACGCGACGTGCATCGCGGTCGGGATCACGTCGTTGCTCGACTGACCGTAGTTGACGTGGTCGTTCGGGTGGATCTCTCGCGTACCGATCTCGCCGCCGTACAGCTCCGTCGCACGGTTCGAGATCACCTCGTTTGCATTCATATTCGAGGACGTTCCCGAGCCAGTCTGGAAGATGTCGACCGGGAACTGGTCGTCGTGCTCGCCCGCGATCACCTCGTCGGCAGCCTCGACGATGCAGTCTGCCTTGTCCTCTTCGAGGAGGTCGAGATCCCGGTTTGCCTGCGCGGCGGCCTTCTTGACGATGCCGAGCGCGCGGATGAACCGGCGCCCGAATGTCAGATCCGAGATCGGGAAGTTCTCGACGGCTCGCTGTGTCTGTGCACCCCAGTAGGCGTCTGCCGGGACCTGCATCTCACCGAGACTGTCTCGTTCCGTTCGGTAGTCGTCGTCACTCATAGCTGTGGCTTCGAACGGGGCTGCGTAAAGAGTATTGATATCCTGCCGCAATCGTCCAGACAGAAGAGAACGGGGTACCTGGTCGGAACTGACCGAGTAGATTACTGGCCGGAGCCGGGCTCTTTTGCGCCGAGTTTCGCCGTCCCGGACGGTTGCTCCCCGAAGGCCGATCCCTTGTCGATGGTATCGAGGATGCCGGCGGCTTTCCGGCGGTTGACCTCGCCGATCCGGTCGGCGATCGTCTCGATCAACTCGACAGCGGAGTCGTTGACCGCACTTTCCTCGTTTTTGACGACGGGATCTGTAGTTCCGTCGGCACCGTAATCCTCGTGGATCGGGAGCGAGCCGAGGTTCTCGACACCGTAATCTTCCGCGATCTTCTCTGCACCGCCCGAACCGAACGGATCGTGCGTGTCGCCACAGTTCGCACAGTGGAACTGGCTCATGTTCTCGACGATGCCGAGAACGGGTGTGTCGTGTTTCTCGAACAGTCTGAGTCCTTTCCGTGCGTCGTCGACGGCCATCTGCTGGGGTGTCGTCACGATCACCGCACCGGCAACTGGCAGCGTCTGCAACAGATCCAGCGATGCGTCACCGGTCCCCGGCGGGAGATCCACGACGAGGTAGTCGAGCGTCCCCCACTCGACGTTTTCGAGGAAGTTGGTCATCACGTTGTTGACCATCGGACCACGCATGATCGTCGGATCGTCCTGATTTTTGGTCAGGAAATCCATGCTGATGATCTTGACACCGTCCGAAACGCCCGGCACCATCCGTTCCTCGTCGGCCAAGACACCTGGCTCCTCGTCGATGGGGAGAATCCGCGGGACGTTCGGACCGTGGATATCGGCATCGAGCAAGCCGACGCGTGCGCCGAGGTTGTCCAGCCCGGCAGCCAGATTCGCCGCGACTGTCGTCTTCCCCACACCGCCTTTCCCGGACGCAACCGCGATCACGTTCCGGATGTTCGGGAAGACCTCGTCGTCGAAGCCCTCGATCCCCTCTACGTTCGCGTGCAGGTCTGCTTCGAGTCCCTCTTCGTCCAGTACGTCCCGAATCTGCTCGCCGATCTCCATCTCTGCGGGAGCGAACGGGGAGTTGATCGCAAGCGACAGCTTCGCCGTCTCGCCCTCGATCTGAATATCCCTGACCAGCCCGAGCGAAACAATATCTTCTCCGATCGCCGGATCTTCGATCTCGCTCAGTCGTTCACTCACCTCTGCTTCCGTTGTCATAGAGGCACATTCGAGTTCTATTGGCCTATCCCTTTCGGGTTCGGCCCGACCAGGTCGACGGAGAAGGCTCTCGGGGTTCGAACCAGCGAAAATAAAAAACACCGATTAGCTGAAGAAAAACAACCGTATGACCATAGTTATCGCGTAGAGCCCGCCCCACAGCGAGAGGACGAGCGACGCGAACACTGACATCCCGAGAACGGTTGTACTCAGCGATCGCGGTTTCCCGAGGAACCAGCCGAGGAAGGCTGTGTACACCGGGAGCCCGATAACGCCGAAGATGACCCAGATACCGGGGTAGATCACGTCCCAGGTCATGCTCTCACCTCCTCACCCTCGTGGTCGTCGTGGTCGTCGTGGCTTTCGACAGCGTGGAGCTCGACGACCGGAACAACCTTGACGATGACCAGGAAGAAGATCGTACACAGCGATGCTGTCCCTGCCACCGAAAGCAGTTCGACGGTGCTCGGGAAGTAGTGACCCGGAACCGCGTGGTACAGACTGAACGTCGGGTACTCGAGCCCCTCGAAGACGAACAGTACCTTCTCGGTCAGCGTCCCCATCAACACCAGGAACGACGCAGCGAGCGACCGATTGAGCGAGAACACTCGCTTATCGACTGCCTGCGCGAAGACGTATGCCAGGACGATGGCGATAAACGTCATAGCTGCGATGTACTCGGGTGTCGTGATCTTGGCGAAGGAGAACTTCGATAGATCCTTCGGTGCGGCGAAGACGCCGGTGATGATCTGCTGGAGCTGCAGCCAGGTAAACAGCAGACTGAACAGACCGAGCCACGCGGTCAGTCCGCGGAACATGTTGTCAGTGAGGACGTGTTCCCAGTCGTATGCCCACCGGAGGGAATACGAGATGATGATGACGCCGGCAATTGCCGACATCAGTGCGATCGTCAGGAAGCTTGGCCCCTGCACAGCGCCCTGCCAGCCGGGCATCGACGGCAGCAGTGCGAACAGCCACGGAATCACACCACCGTGAAGCAGGAGTGGCGCGAGCACGATGATACCGAGCGCGAGCCACCAGACCATCCGTTCGATGATCTGATCTTCTTTCTTGGTGTAGCCGACCGTGAGGGCGGCGTACAGTGGTGCGAAGTATTTCGGCATCTTGTGTCGCAGTCGGACGATGTCGTATCGAAGCGTCAGCGCCAGATACGTCGCGGTCATCACGAAATACAGCGTGATGACCGTCACGTCCCACACCAGTGGTGAGGACTGCACCGTCCACGGATACGACTCGATGACGCTGGTGACGAGCCGGTCGGGACGACCGGTGTGGACGACGATGTAGATGCCGGCCATGCTCAACGCACCGATCGTCAGCAACTCGGCGACGCGTGCGACTGGCTGGTAGCGTGTCATCCCGAACAGCCTGACGGCTGCAGAGAGGATGATCCCGCCGTGGGCGATCCCGACCCACCAGATGAACGCGCCGATGTACAGGCCCCAGGTGACACCGCCACCGCTCCCCCAGTCTGCGAGGTTCGTCACGACGAGCCCTTCCTGGAGCTGATAGCCCCAGGCAGCGAGCCAGACCAGTGCAATCGCTGCAGCCACGCCGAAGGCGATAAACCACCGCCACGAGGTGTTCTTGATCGGCGTCAGTATATCGTCAGGTTCTGCATCTATTGCGGACATGGTTTATGCCTCCTCACTCTCGGTGTCTTCTGGCGGACCGCCAGCACCGTAGTCGAGGTGGTGTTTCCGGTTGTCCTTCACCGTGACAGGCCACTGGATATCCCGCTGGATATCCTCGTAGCCTGGGATATCGTCCACGGTCGACGGATCGACCTGCTCGTCGTCGGGTCCTGGCTCGTTGCCGATGTAGGTGATGTTCGGCTCCGTCCCGAGATCTTCGAGCAGTTTGAACGTCGACAGCTGAGAGGTGTCGTGTGGTGCCGGTGGATTCTCCCAGTCTTCCTGCGTGTAGATATCGTCTCGGGGTTGTGGAGTGGATCCCTCCTCCTCCCAGCCGAACCCATCCTCTTCGGGATCGGCCTCGTTCTTTTCGGTCGGGGACGGATTGAGGTTCTTTCGGCGTTCGAGATAGCGGACACCGCGGTCGTAGTCGTCACCGATTTCGGCGTCCATATCGCCGAAGTGGATCGCACTCATGCCCGTTTCGTCACAGGCGTTCATGCACGCGACGGTCCCTTTCGGGTTGTCGGTGTGTCCGTCCTGGCGGGATGGACACATCGTACACTTGCCCATCACGCCAGTCGGTGGGCGGCTGTCCGCCCACCAGCCACGTGCGTCGTAGACGTGGTCGTTGGCCTCCGAGAGTGCCTCGTGGCGGTCGGAGCCCTCCTCGGCGTAGGTCCCGGCACGGGCCTCGAATCCGTCGCCTGCATCCATCTCCTGAACCTCTGCTGGTGTCTCGTCGAGGAACTCCAGACGACCCATCTCGACGTCTGGTTCGCCCCACTGGAAGTAGTTGACACCGTACGGGCAGGCCACCTGGCAGTACCGGCAGCCGATACAGGTCTCGTAGTTGGTCAACACGAGCCCGTCTTTCTCGCGTGTGTGTCGTGCCCGAACGGGACAGACTTTCGCACACGGTGCGTTCGAACAGTGCTGACACGGTCGGACCAGGAAGTTCCGCTGTCCGGACTGGTCGTCCTCGTAGGCGAAGACGTACATCCAGTTGGCACCGGTCGAGGTCCCGTTCTCGTTGATACAGCCGGCAACACACGAGAGACAGCCATCACACCGATCGAGGTCGATGACCATTCCCCAGCGGTGCTCCCGTTCGTCTTCGCCCTGCGGACGAACACCACTGACCTGTTCCGGGATCTCGTCGTCCTGCTCGTTTTCGTGGGTCGCGTAGGCGCTGTAGCCGAGGAATAGACCTGCTGCACCCATCTTTTTCATCATGCTCCGCCGGGAGACGTCGTCGCCACTCAGGTCGACGTCCTGGAGCGACTCGAGCATGGACTGGTCGTCGCCGACCTCGTCGAGGTCGACCCCGTCGAGGTCGTCGAAGATCGGCCGTTCGTCGGCCTCGAACTCGTCTTCGACGTCGTCGTGATACTCGGCGTAGAACTCTTCTTCAGATATTTCTCCCGCAACGAGACGCTGTGCATCGCGAGCCATCTGCATACCGAGATCGGCATCGTATTCCGTCTCTTCGAGTTCGGCTCGCATCTCGTCTTCCCACTCTTTGCCCATCGGGTGGAACGACTCGTCGGTCTCGTAGGGGTGTCGTGGCTCGTCAGATTCCGATGATTCGTCAGTACTCATGGAAGATTCCTCCGGCTGTAGAGCGAGTTACGACTGCGTGCTTCGTAGCCGGCAGCTTCGTCATTCGACGATCACCGCTCCGTGCATACCGAGCGTGGAGTGGGGGTCGCACTGGTACATGTAGTTGCCCGACTCGAGTGTCTGCGAGAAGGTGTGACCTTCCTCATCGACGGTCTCGCTGCTGAAGTCTGTCGGTCCTTCCTGAACGTTGACGTTGTGCGCGCCACCGTTGCCGGTCCATTCCCACGTGACCTCCGTCCCGGAGTCGACTTGGACGGCCGCTGGATCGAAGGCGAGTCCTTCGTCTCCGGCGCCGACCTGAATCGTGACCGAACTGCTGCCAGTCTCGTCGGCGGCTGACCCGTCGTAGCCGTTCGCATCGTTGTCGCTCAGATACGTATCGACTTCTTCGGGGACGTCGACACCCGATCCGCCGTCGTCGCCGCCATCGTCACCGTCGCTGTCGCCGCCGCCACTACAGCCTGCAACTGCGATTGTGAGCGCTGTACCACTTGCCGCCAAAAACTTGCGTCGATCGCTGTTAATACCAGTCATCTGGCTTCAATGCGGGGGTTGCAACCACACATGATTGAAAGCTTCGGTTGCTGGACGAAAATCGGATAAGGGACGACGCTCGCATTCACGTCCCCCGTCTGTTACTGTCCTGCGGGAAACTGTCAGTCGACGATTACTGCGCCCCGATGGCCCGCCGCGGAGTGTGGACGGCATTCGTACAGATACTCCCCGGGCTGGTCGAACTGGGAGCTCACTTCGTAGCCGGTCGACTCCTGGGCTGTATCGATATCGAAAGTACCGTCCGAACTGGTCACGGTGTGGCCATTCGATTCCCACTCCCAGATCACGCGCGTCCCGGGATCGATTCGCACCAGTGCAGGATCGTACGCGAGGTTTCCACCGGGTCCAACCGCGACCACAAGTTCGCTTTCACCGGTTCGATCCGTGATCGAGCCGTCGACGTTGTTCGCACTGGAGAGGTGATCTGCGACCGGTTCGGGAACCTCGTCGTCGAATTCGACGTCCTCCTGGCCGAAACAGCCGGCAACCGAGATCGAAACCGACGTCGCACAGGCTGCCAGGATCGCTCGTCTACTTGGTGGCATTGCTACCGGTGGCTCGGTTGGCTGTAAAATTGAGTGCTTCGATCAGATGCGAGGTCCGACTAGAGATAGGATGCGTCCCACCGCGTCGGCTTCCGTGAGTTCCCACATTCGTCACACTGGATCCGACCCATCGCATCCATCGCGTTTGCGAGGTTGCCACACTGGGTACACCAGTAGCCGTAAATCTCCTCGCCTGCCTTCTGTGTGTAGACTACCTGGAACGGTGCGATCGATCCCCGCTCGGTATTTTCGTGGTCGATATAGACCGTCTGGCCGTCGTGTTCGTGCTCCTCGATCCCCTCCTCCTCGATCTCGGCCCAGACGTTTTCGACGTAGCTGGTGCCATCGATCTCGACTGTCTCCTCGCCAACTTTCGAGAGTTCCCGGTTCTCGTAGAACGCGTTCCCGCCCGCGTTGTCTGCGAGCACCCGTGCTTTCATACTCTGTACCCCTTCCGCGGCGAGATGGTTCCGCGTTGCTTTGTACAGCGTCTCGCCGTACTCTTCACCGCGGTAGTTGGGGTCGACGTGGAGCCAGAGTAACTCTGCGGCCTCCTCGCTGGTCCGTTCGCTTTCGGAGAAGGCAACGACCTGATCGTCGACATCGATGACGAGTAGCAGTTTGTCGTCGTCGGCGAGCATATCTTTCAGTCGGTTCTCGTCGTACCACTCCTCGATCGCGCCGTTGATCGCGCTCGGATTCAGCGAGTACGATGTCTGGAGGGAGCGACGAGCAACATCTCTGATAGCTGGTCGATCTTTCGGTTGTGCTTCTCGTACTTCCATACCTACCGTTCGAGACGGTCTGCAATAAACGTGCATCACACGTCCGAGGAAGTTCCGGTCAGGCGAGAGATCCGTTCCCTGACACAGTCTAGACAGCCGGCAGGATCAGTCGTCACCTGGAGACGGACGGTCGACAGGTGTGTTCCGCTGCTCACTGACGTGTCGGTAGACGAGCCTGATGATCTCGGCGGCGATCCCAGTCAGCACGACGACAGCCAGAATCTGGATGACGACCGACGCCAGCTCGACCGACGATGCAGTCCCAACCCACGATGGGTCCAGCACTGTCCGGACGTTACGGGAGGCAATGTACAGAAGCGCAGAGAGACTCGCTGTGAGAATGAACCCGGCCCCCAGCAGGAATCCGACCACCTGCTTGCTGGCATCCCAGTTCACGATCCAGACAGCGACTGTCAGCATCGACAGCCCCGCAAAGACCTGGACTGACGCACCGAAGAGTGGCCAGACGGTCGCCCAGCTCCCACTCGCGACCAGCAGATAGGCGAGCAGTGCCTGCACGCCTCCGGTGAGATACTTGTTGGTCACGGCCCGGGACATCCGGGTTGGGGTCGTCTCCGAGTCGACCATATCGGTGAGGAAATAGCGGCCGAGCCGGATCGACGTGTCGACGGTCGTCAGGGCGAACGCGGAGAGGACCAGCGCCATGAAGGGAGCACCGACGCCCGCCGGGATGCCGATGCTCGTCAGGATGAGTGCACCCCCATCGGCGAAGGCCGGCAACGCGAGGTTGATACCCGACCCCGACGGGACGGTCGGGATCACCGCGACGGTGCCGATGGCGACGACCGCGAGCAGCCCCTCCGCGAGCGTCGTCCCGTAGCCGACTGCTGTCGCATCGGTCTCCTTGTTGATCTGTTTGGGCGTCGTCCCACAGCAGACCATCGAGTGCAGTCCACAGACCGCCCCACAGAAGATAGTGGGGATCAACATCGGAAGCAACGGCCCCATCCCCTCGAAGGCCGGACTCATGAAACCGGTAAAGGGATCGAGGCTCATCGTCAGTGACGTGTCGGCGGTGCCGAAAAGCGTCCCGACGACGATCGAGAGGATCGCCCCGCCGAGTCCGGCATACAGCAGGTACGACGAGAGGTAATCCCGGGGCTGCAGTAGCGTCCAGACGGGGAGGACGCTGGCAGCGAAGGCGTAGAGCAACAGGACGACGAGCCACGCCGAGACGTTCGCGGAGATGACCGTCGGAAGCGGGATCGACGCGCCTGCTGGGATCAGTGTCAGTGGGTATTCGAGGCCGACGAAGACACCGCCGAACACCGCGGGGACGAAGATCACCGTCGCCACCCAGAACGGGACCGGTGTGTACCGTCGGACCAGCGCGAAGGCGAACGCGAGGACGAGATAGACGACCGAGGCCGTCGCCGCGGCCGGGAAGGCGTCGAAGACGACGGCGGTAACGAGCGAGAGCACCCCGATGACGAGGAGATTCGCCACGACAGCCAGTGTCAGGAGAAGCCGCTTCCCGCGCCTGTTGATGTACGTCCCGAAGATGTGACCGACCGACCGTCCGTCGTGGCGCATGCTGCTGGTCAGTGTCGCAAGATCGTTTAGCCCGCCGTAGACGACTGTTCCGATGACGATCCAGATCAGTGCCGGGGCCCAGCCCCAGGCGAGCGCAGCCGTGATCGGGCCGACGATGGGTGCACCACCCGCGATCGACGAGAAGTGGTGGCCGAACAGTTCGAGTTTTCGTGAGGGGACGTACTCGGAGCTGTTGTCGTGGGTGTGTGCCGGCGTCGCAGTGTCGTCGTCGAGTTCGAAGTATCGACTGAGCGACCGCGCGTAGACGACGTACGCGAGCGCGAAAATGCACACGACGACAGTGATGACCGTCAGTAGCTGGGGCATGAAATGTTAGTAGCTGTCAGGGGTGGCGATAATCGAACGGTCAGTCGTCCGAGGCGGCTTCCTCGCCCACGCTCTTCTCGTCGTCTTCGATCGACGTGACATCCTCTTCGTCTTCGATCGACGTGACATCCTCTTCGTCTTCGAGCGTCGTGACTTCTTCTTCGTCTTCGACGTAGCCTTTCTCGCTCATCCACTCGGTCGTCCCCTCGATTCGCTTCTCGTCGGGGGCCCGGACGGGGAGGAAATTCCGGAGTTCGAAGTCGGTCCGGAGGCGGTCGAAGTCGACGTCTTCGAAGCTATCCTCCTCTTCGGCAGCGGCCTCTTCGAGGAGATCCACGTAGACGTCGCGGTAGTGATCGAGGTCGTTGTTGATGTCCTCGACGGCGCTGTTGAGCGCGTTTCGGAACGCTTCGACCTGATCCGGATCGATCTCTGCGGGTGCGACCAGAGCGGCGCGGCACGGCCCCTCGTAGACGGATTTGAGTTCCTCGTCGTACTTGCCGAGGGTGACGTACGGTTCGAGGACGCCGATCGCGTCGATCTCGCCGGCTTTGACCGCGTCGAACCGATCTTCTGCAGAACCGATGTGTTCGAGGACGATTTCGTCTTCCTCGAAGCCCTCGTTTTCGAGCATCTCCGGGATCGAGTAAAACGACGTCGCGTACTCGTTGATCCCGATCGAGCGACCTTTTAGATCTTCGACGGAGTCGATATCCGAGTCGGCCGCTGCGAACAGGACGCGATCCCACTCGCTGTAGGATCCGATGATCTGTCGATCCGTCTCGGAGGATTCCTGCACTGCATTCCACTCACAGACGCCGTGGGTCTCACCCTCGTCGTCGAGTTCCTCCCACCAGTCTGTCTCGTGGGCGTTCTCCCCCTGGTCCGAGAAATCCTGTGTCCCCGGTGCGAAGTAGGAGAGATCAGTTTCCACGCCTTCCGCTTCGAAGTAGCCATTCTCCTCTGCAACCTGCTGTACGAGCTCCCACGTGAAGTACTCGTGAGCGATGTCGATGTCAGCCATGCAATCCAACAGAGGGGACACCCATACAAACGTCGCACCACCGCGGTAGGAATCTCACTGACCTGCGAGACCGACCGTCCACTCACGATCAATCCACCGTCGTTTAGCGGTGTTTTAAATGCTATAGAGCGTCTTTCAGTGCCAATCCCGGCGTTCGTTCAACCGACAACATTTGCCGAGATTGCGGTCGTACTGAAATCGTCGTACGATCCGATTTCGCCGGGCAAAGCGGATCGAACCGTGTTCTGCTCCTGCTGGCCATCTCACAGTTCTCGGATACAGTTGGGCGTCGATTTGACACCCTCTGTCTACTACAGGGGTATCGATCCGGCGAGGGTCTGCACCGGTGTTTGATCTCACACGGGTGTTCACACGTCACTTCCGCTGTTCCTGTGCCAGAGTCGGACTCCGATGTAGCCACCGAAACCACTCAGCCCGACGATAATGGCCACAGTAAACAGCAGTACGAAGACGATTCCGAGGCTGATGACCAGCCCAGCCCCACCGAGTCCAAGCTCCCCGGCTGTGACAACAACGCCACCAAGCAGAAAGGCGAAGAGGAGGACAACCGGGAGTGAAGCCACGACGCCCGCGTAAGTCCCGACACGAATCCCATCCCCGTTCTCTCCACCCCGGAGATAGCCGGCCACCAGCCCACCGAGGATCGGTGAGAACGGCACGAACGAGGTGACTCCGGTCACGACTGCGCCGACGATCGCGACTGTGGTGGTGTCGGGCCGGTTGCGGTCCGCCCGGTGGCGCAGCCGACTCCGGTAGAGCAAGAACCCTCCACCGGCGACGACCATCAACACGCCTGTGAGGATCAGCCCTGTCCCGCCCCACGTCGACAGCGCAACCGAGATATCCACCAGTTCGGTGTCCGTCAGCTGCGGGGCGGTGATCGTTCCGTCGGCGACGAGTTCGGTTATCAGATCACGATCTCCCAGCGTGTACAGTCCTGCACCGACAGTCGTTACAAACAGGCCAGCAACTACGAGAAATCCCGCCGCGAGCCAGCTGATGAGTTTGCTCAGCTCCTCTGATGGTTGCTGAGTCGGCCGTTTCTCCGCCGATTCGGTCGGTAATTCGGCCATATCTATCCCTACTCTCTAGTAGATGATAAACAGATTGCGCAGTTGCAGAACTGGCGACGTACTGCTAGCACTGTCGGTGTTCCACGGCTCGGTGCGGGTTCAAATCCCTTTCTGCGCGCTTCACTCGCTCACAAAAGTTCGCTCGTCGTAGTGCTCGGTGCGGGATTTGAACCCGTGTCATCGGCTCGAAAGGCCGATATGATTGGCCGGACTACACCAACCGAGCACACTCTCCCGTCTGTGGCTGTTGATAATAAACCCTGTCTTTCGTCGCCGAGAACTGTCACTGAAATATTGTTCTCTGTCGATAACTCAAATCGCTGTTTGTGTCACCATCGTGTATATATCCAAAACTGCTGTATCGACAACTGTATGCAACGGAACTACCTTGCCGCCACCGTACTCACAGTGCTCGTCGCGATGGCACTCGTGACCGCCGGAGGGATCGTCGCCTCCGGTAGTGTCGGTGCTCAGGATACTGCTGACACCGAATCGACGGACAGACAATCGATCCAGGTTTCCGCGACGGGAACTGCCGAAGCTGAACCCGATCAAGCTGTTGTCAGAGTCGCCGTCACCGCAGAGGGTGAAGAGATCGCCAGCGTGCGTGACGACCTCGCGACTGGATCTGCCGAGTTGACCGACGCGCTCGACGAACTCGATGTCGACTACGAGACGACCGATTACAACATCAGACAGCCCCGCGTCCCACAGGAAGAACGTGAACAACCACCGTACGAGGGGGTGCACGCCTACGAAGTGACGATCGACGACCCCGATCGGGCCGGTGAGGTTATCGACGCCGCAGCCGGTGCCGGCGCAGAGGTCGGAAACGTACAGCTCACACTCTCCGACGAGCGACGGACTGAACTGCGCGACGACGCCATCGAAGCCGCGATGAACGACGCCCGCCACCAGGCCGATACGATCGCAGCGTCGAGCGATCTCTCCGTCACTGGTGTCTCGACAGTCGATGCGTCTCAGCAGCGGTTCAGCCCGGTTAGCTTCGATACGGCCCGCAGCTTCGCAGAAGATCAGGACGCCGGTGCACCACCGACAGAGATCCAGTCGGGTGCCGTGTCGGTAACCTACAGCGTCACCGTCACCTACAACGCGAGTTCCTGAGACGCGGATTATTTTCCTTCGAACTCCGGATCTTCGTCGCTTTGCATCTTGCTCACACCTTCGAGCATATCTTCAGTCCCGACAAGGTGACCGAACGCGAACGCTTCCGTCTCCAGACCTGCGTCGGTCTGGTCGCGGCCGGCGTGGATTGCCTTCTTCGCGTACTCCATCGCGAGTGGCGGGCCAGCAGCGAGGTCGGCGGCGAACTCGATGGCCGCCTCGTTGAACTCGTCGTTGTCCACGAGTTCTGCGACGAATCCCCACTCCTGCATCTGTTCGGCGTCGAACCGGTCGGCCGTGAAGATGATCTGTTTCGCCCGACTCTCGCCGATGAGGTTAGCCAGTCGCTGTGTCCCACCCCAGCCCGGGATCAGTCCGAGATTAAACTCCGGCTGGCCGAACTCCGAGCGCTCGGTCGCGATCCGGAGATCGGCACAGGCGGCGAGTTCCATCCCACCACCCAGTGCATAGCCGTCGATCGCAGCCACGACAGGGACCGACGCATTCTCGAGTTTGCCCCAGGTCTCCTGGCCTCTCCGACCGAGCTCGACACCGTCGATTGGGTTCGCGCTCCCAGCCATTCCTGCTGCGTCTGCACCTGCACTGAAAGCCCGGTCGCCCGCACCCGTCACGAGAATCGATCGCACGTCGTCGTCCGCGTCGAGCAATTCGACTGCTTGACCGAACTCGTCTAGCATTTCCGGAGTGACGGTGTTCAGCTGGTGTGGCCGGTCGAGTTCGATCTGACCGACCATCTCGGCCGGATACTCGACGTTGATCGTTTCGAACTCGACGTCGCCGTCGTCCTCGTCGCCGCCGTAGAAGCCACCCGCCTCCGCGGCCGCTCTGAGCCCGTCGCTGACCTCGTAGCGGGCCGATCCGGTCTCCTCGGCGACTGCGTCGAGCGTCTCGATCGCCTTTTCCAGTCCAGCAGCGTCACAGAGTTTGGCGGGACCGTCGGGGAAGCCCGCACCCAGCTGGACGGCCTGATCGATGTCGCTCGCTGGCGCAACATCTTTCTCGATGAGTTTGCCAGTCTCGTTCGCGAGTACGGCGATCAGCCGGTCGTAGACGTCCTCTCGGATCGCGTCGGCCGGGAACTCTGCGCCCTCGCCGTCCTCGTAGTCGTAGAATCCTTTGCCGGTTTTCTTGCCCAGATGGTCGTTTTCGACCGTCTCTTCGAGAAGGGGTGCCGGTTCGTATGCCGCACCGAGCATCTCGTGCATGTACTCAAGCACGTGGTAGGTGACGTCGTTGCCGACCTGGTCGCTAAGTTCGAACGCCCCCATCGGAATCCCCAGCTCGAATTTCGCCGTCGAGTCGACCTCCTCGATCGTGGCTGTTCCCTCCTCGACGATCCAGCAAGCCTCGTTCATCAGTGGGACGAGAATACTGTTGACGATGAAGCCCGGCTCGTCTTTCCGAACACGGACGGGCGTCTTGCCCATCTCTTCGGCCAGTCCTTCGATGAGTTCGATGGTCTCGTCGTCGGTGTGTTCGCCGCGGATAACCTCGACGAGATCCATCCGGACCGGTGGGTTGAAAAAGTGCATCCCACAGAACTGTTCCGCTCGGTCGGTCATCTCCGAGAGATCCGTAATCGAGAGACTCGACGTGTTGGAGGTGAAGATCGTATGGTCTGGTGCATGCTCGGTCACTGCCTCCCAGACGTCGCGTTTGATATCGATATCCTCCGGAGCCGCCTCGATGACGACATCACTGTCGGCCAATGCCTCTTCGAGATCGACCAGCGGCGTGACGAGTTCTTTCGCTTCCTGGGCTTCCTCCTCGCTGATCCGGTCTTTCTCGGCCAGTTTGTCCAGACTCCACTCGATCTGGTCGTAGCCGTCCTGGACGAACTCCTCTTTGATATCACGGAGATTCACAGCGTAGCCCGCCAGCGCGGCGACCTCTGCGATTCCGTGACCCATTGTGCCCGCGCCGAGAACTGTGATTGTCTCCACGTCTTCGAGTTCCATTGGTACAGCTAGTATGCTCTGTCCCGCTTGATTTCAACGTTTTCCTTCGCTGTACCAACAACTCCTGCAAAGTTCATGATGGTTGTTGCTCGTGGTAATATAATTTGCTCTAAGAGATACAAACGATACGATAATAAATTTTGTAGATGTATCGTAAACCAACTAGCGCCTAGTTTCTAACAGTGGCAAAAAGTATTATACAGTGATAGAGAGAACATTCGGTATGGAGTTCGGACTCACGCAGGAACAGAGACAGATCCGCGACGAGGTCCGCAAGTTCGCCGAAAACGAGATCAGGCCAGTCGCGAGCGAGTACGATCGCGAGGAGAAGTATCCACACGAGGTGGTCGACGAGGCGGCGAAGATGGGGCTGCTGGGGGCACACATTCCGATGGAGTACGGTGGGGCTGGCTACTCGACGCTCGAATCGATGTTGATAAGCGAGGAACTGTTCGCCGCAGATCCCGGCATCGGTCTCTGTGTTATCTCCAGTTCGTTCGGGACGGAAGCGATCGTCGAGTACGGCACCGAGGAGCAAAAAGAGGAGTATCTGGAGCCGGTCGCCCGGGGCGACGCGATAACTGGGGCGGCGATCACCGAACCTCACGCTGGCTCGGATGTCTCCGCGATCTCGACGAGCGCCGAGAAAGACGGCGACGAGTGGGTGATCAACGGCAACAAGATGTGGATCACGAACGGCACTGTCGCAGATTACGTCGTGGTGCTCTGCGAGACCGATCCAGATGCGGAGGGTCGGTACAATGGGTTCTCCCAGATAATCGTCGAAACCGACCGCGATGGGTTCACGGCCGAGAAGATCACCGGCAAGATGGGGATCAGGGCCTCGGATACGGCGGAACTGATCCTCGACGACGTGCGCGTGCCAGAAGAGAATCTGATCGGGACACGTGGGGCTGGGTTCCTCCAGCAGATGCAGTTTTTCGACGCGACTCGGACTGGTGTCGCGGCGCAGGGGGTAGGAATCGCCCGCGGGGCCGCAGAGCGCGCGCTGGAGTACGCCGAAGAGCGCGAGCAGTTCGGCAAATCTATCGGCGAGTTCCAGGCGATTCAGCACAAGCTCTCGGAGATGTTCACCGACATCGAGGCCGCACGCCTGCTAACCCTGAAATCCGCCTGGGCCGTCGAGAACGATTCGGAGGCAAATCTGACGAAGTTGGCCTCGATGGCAAAGGAGTTCGGGTCACGTATCGCTGTCGAGGTTGCAGACGAAGCACTCCAGATTCACGGTGGCTCTGGGTATGTGGATGATTTCGACGTGGAGCGGTTCTACAGAGATGCGAAGATTACGCAGATTTACGAGGGGACGACGGAGATTCAGAAGAATATCATCGCGCGCGAGCTTCAGGGGAAGGGGATCGTGTAGGAGAAGCTATAAACTGTCTATTCCGTAGTTTTGAGAGGCCAGTCGAAGGTGGACGATCCACTGACGTGGTCGAGAACAGCAAGAAAGCCCCGCGGCTCTGAACTCGGGGGACCCATCTGCGCTCCAGTCGGTGGCCGCGGGTCACACCCGCGGGCCCGGGAGACGGAGTCTCCCGACGCTTGATGGGTCCGCCTTCGTCCAGAGCCGCGCCCCCTTTCAGTTCCACCCGCGTAGCTTGGTTAACCAGCTGATAGGGGTGGGACTGATAGTGTTTGTTGCGGTAATTTTCGTGACCACGTTACAAATATCGGTGTTTCACGCCATGTAATCAATGTCTTGTTACACGACGGCGGTAAAGACTCGCAACAAACACTATGAAAGGGGCTGTCTGCTTGATCCGTCCCGGACGCCGCAAGCACCGCAGTGCAACGAGGAGCGCAGCAAGTCCCGGACGGTCAAGCGGACAGGGGCTTTCTTGCTGTTCGTATCTATGCGACCTGCCCTGGTTTTATAATCCCCTAGGAGAGCAACGCAGATCTTTTTAAGACGTGGCGAAAAGAGTGTGGTATGTTTGGAGGAGGCGGTGGCGGACTCGACTCACGCAAAATGCAGCAGATGATGAAGCAGATGGGCATCGACATCGACGAACTCGATGCCGAGGAGGTAATCATCCGGACAGCAGACGAAGAACTCGTCTTCGAGAATCCGGATGTCCAGCATATGGATGCCCAGGGTCAGGACACCTACAACGTGGTCGGCACCCCGAACACCAGAGAACTCGGCGAGGGATCGACGACGGAAGCCGACGAATCGACCGACGATTCCGACGACGGGATTCCTCAGGAGGATATCGAAACGGTCGCTGATGCTGCCGGTGTCAGCCAGGATCAGGCACGCGAAGCACTCGAAGCGAACGATGGTATGCCCCTCGACGCGATCGAGAGCCTGGAAGAGTAGTCGTGGCACTCCTGTTCGTCTCCGACGACCGCGAGTATCTACTCGACGCGGGTGACCGACTCGAAACCGATCTCGGCATTCTCGAAGTCCCGGAGGATGTCTCGCCGGGTGACACTGTCGAGACCCATCTCGGCACCGAGTTCGTCGCCCGGAAGCTCCGCGGCCCGGATCTCTTCAATCACTTCGAGCGCACCGGTGCACCGATGATGCCCCGCGATATCGGCCTCGTGATGGGCCACACTGGAATCGCACAGGGTGATCGCGTCCTCGATGCCGGGACAGGCACAGGTGTCCTCTCCGCCGCGCTCGGGCGTGCGGGAGTGGACGTGCTCACCTACGAGCAAGACGAATCTTTCGCAGCGGTCGCTCGTGAGAACATGGCGCTGGCTGGCGTCGAGGATCGCGTCGATGTCCGGGTCGGCGACGTCACCGAACATCTCGACGACCTCGCGACGTTCGACGTCATCACACTCGATACGGCAGATGCGGCTGTGGTCGTCGAGCACGCGCCAGAACTGCTCGTCCCGGCTGGCTACGTTGCAGTCTACTCACCCTTCGTCGAATCGAGTCACGACGTCGTCGACACTGCCCGGGAGGTCGGTCTCGAAGCAATCGAAACACTGGAGACGATCCAGCGGGAGATGGATTTCGGCGACCGTGGCTCACGGCCATCGACAGCCGGCGTCGGCCACACTGGCTATCTCACGTTCGCACGAAATCCGGTGTAGTCCGGACGCCACTTCTGTTAGTTACTGGTCTTTTTCTGCGACACCACGGAGCAAGGAGACGAACTCCCTGCGGTACTCGTCCGGGGAGACACCGAGTGACTCCTCGTCTGAATCCAGATCGAAATGCGAGTCGAGAGTGACTGCGGGATAGCCGCCAGTGACAATACGGACCGTACCCGACGATGTCCAGACGGCGACCCAGCACTCTAGGGGGAGATCGAACGCTCCCTGTGACGAATCAGTCGCGGAAAAACACGTCAACCGCGCACGGCTCCGATCGGGGAGCCGGATCCGTTCTGTGTTTCCTTCCTCGATATCGACGAGTCCTCGCTCTTCGAGTCGCGTTTTGAAGGTCCGTCGCGCTTCCGACCGGAGCGTCGGGGCGAACATAGTCGGACTTACCCCTGGCGGTGGCGGTGGTTCGAATGACAGCCGTGTGACCGCGAAAAACCGGAGCTGCTGATCGATTTGGCCGTCCGTCGCCACACGGAGTGCATCCCTGGTCCGCTGGTCCTCGTACCGACGTGTCACTCCGCGGATCCGCATCGCGGGCATCTCGAAGAGAGTCTCCCGCTGGATCTCGGTCTGTTCCCACCCGCCACGTTCCAGGTCGGCTTCAGGGGCTGCTGGCGGTGTGAGTTCCTCGGTCATACCCTAGTGGTCGTCTTCACGCCACTTGTGTTCACACTCGGTGCACACAAAAAACCGGGTCTCGCTCTCGTCTGCCGCACGGATCTGTTGCATGTACCAGTACGCCCTGTCGTTGTCACACTGTGGACACTGCGCTGTCGTCGTTGGCCGACCCGAATCTTCCGCATCACTGATGTCGACGATCTCCGTCTCTTCCTGGCCAGTCGTCGTAACCATCCCTTTCTCCGATCCCTCGTCGCGGGCCTTCTCGTAGCCACAGCTTCCGCATATCCAGGTCCCGTTCTCGGTTTTCATCATAGAGCCGCACTCGTCACAGAATTCCATACCCCGGTTACACGCTGGTAGAATTATAAAATGCTGGTTTCGTCGGGACCCGCTTTCTCCACACCAGCAACTCCCCGGTGCTATTTTGCATACGATCCCCGAACCACCAGTATGTCTGTCAACAGATGGGACGATCCCGAACGAATCGACGAACTGGACGGCGAACGTCGGGTTCTCGGTTATACCGACGAGATGATGCTGGTTCATTACAGGCTGGAGGAGGGAGCAGTCGGCGAGCCACACAGCCACGACGAGACGACGCAGGCGAGTTTCGTCATCGAAGGGAGTCTCGACCTCACCGGGGAGTTTTCGACGACAGTCGAGGCTGGCGACTCGTATATCATCCCGCCAGGGACAGAACACGGTGTCCGTGTGCTCGAACCCTGCAAGGTAATCGATGCATTTTCGCCGCCGCTGAAAACATATCTGCCAGAGTAGCTAGTTTGCTTCCCACTGCTCGCAGGCGTCCATATCGTCCATCAACTCCTGGTCGAATCCACAGTAGGGGCGGATCTTCCCGTCGACGCGGACGTATTTGAAGTGCGCGCAGTTCCCACAGTACTTGTCCGGAATCCCTCGCTGCCGGGCTGCTTCGGTGATTTCGTCGTCGACGAACGGATCGTCGGCGACCGCGCTGCCCCCGTCGCTCGTGGGTTGTGGGTTCTGTGACTGGGTGGCTGTGGTATCCGAACCGCGCGTCACAGCCGCTTCGTTGGTCTGTGTCGGAACCGAGCCGTCGGGGTCGTTTCCGAAGAGCCCGACGCTGCCAGTGCCCGATAGATCTGGACTCTTGCTGACGACTTTGACCTTCCCCTCTTCGGTGATCTCGATGCGGGCCGTCCCACCGGGGTCTTGCCGCCGGTCGAAGGTCGCGACGCTGATGAACAGACACCAGACCGTGATGAGCGTTCCGAGCGAGTAAATCGCCGTCGTTGCGATCGCGAGCTGGGGGTTCGACGACAGCCACTGTTCGGGATACGCGAACTGGAAGAGGATGACACCGAAGGTAGCGAGTGTCGCGCCGATCGTCGCTGCCCCGCGGGAGGCGTTCCCTGCCGGGAGCACGACAAAGATACCGACGAAAACGGCAGGAATGCCGAGGCCTGCGAGAATGCCCGCTACCTCTCTCGCTGCGAGTGAATCCAGTCCCAGTATCGTCGAGAGATCTGTCGTCGCGATCGGAATCGAACCGACGACCATCGCCGCACCGATCACGAAAAGCCCCATCCCGAGCCGTCGCTGGCGGGGATCAGCGACGGTGTTGATACCGCCCTCGTACACGTCAGTGAGGCTAGTCATAGATCTCTATACTGTAGCCCACTACAAAGTTTCCCGTCAGACCTCCGTCTGACGTTTGTGAGTATCGCGACTATGATGTCACTGGGCGTGAGGACTGACCGGACTACTCGTGGAGGGTGGTCGAAGCGACACACTGCAAGACCCTCTCTCACCTCTACTCCCGCTCATCGAGGCGAAAGCACTAATCAGACGGCCGGCAAATGCCCGGGTATGGCAGATGACGAAGAAGAAGCGGAAGAGCCCGCTATCGAACTCGGCGACGCCCCTCCAGTCCAGGGTGCACCGATCGCCCGCATCTCGGCACGGTTCATGTGGGGGATCGAGAAAAGCGCGATCGAAGCCAGAGAGGGCGAAACGGCCATCAGAACACCGGAGGGACCGCGTGAACTGCACGATATCCTCTCCGAGGTCGACACCACTTACTTCGCGACCCGCCAGGAGTTCGAATCATCGATTCGAGACGTGATCGGCACTGGACCGGTACCAGTCGACAGCAGCGCCGAACGGGAAGCGTCCGAAACTGCCGACTCAGCCGAGTCGTCGGAGTGATGGGTTTTTCGCAGGTGGGCCCGAACAAACAGTATGGCACTTCCAATCGATCCAGAAGCCCTGACAGAAAGTGACATCGGTGAGAAGCGAGCGACTCTCGAGATGGACCACGAGGAAGCCGTCGAGTTCGTCAGAGAGTGTTGTCTCGAGGCTGGATTTGGTATCCCCGTGGAGTTCTCCCCATCGGAGATGCTCAACGAGAAGGTGGACGCAGACCGTGATCCGTACTACGTGCTCGGTGCCTGCAACCCGAGTGTAGCAGATCGGGCACTCGACGCCTCCGACAAACAGATCGGTGGACTCTTCCCGTGTAACGTGATTCTCTGGGAAGAAGAGCCTGGCCGCCAGCACGTCTACCACGTCTCGATTATGCGCATCGCACGCCTCGTCGGGATGGCCCCTGACGACGACACGATGGCGGAGATTATCGCAGATACGGGCGAAATTACCGAGGAACTGTTCGACCGAATCGAAACGGAATCTCCCTGAGACCGTCTGTTTGGTCGACTAACTCACGAAGTTAGCCCTGTAATACTGGCCACAAAACATATCGCAATCTCACGATTGAGAACTGAGGACGTACACTGAAGTGTGATGCAGTAGTGAGTGTATCCTGATGGGAGGGACAGATGGCCCGACACAGGATGCTCATCGATTAGCGCCAGCCGCAGACGACGAGCAGACGGTGTACGGTTCCTGCTCGCCGGGCTGGCATTCGGCCGGTGAGCACACTGTCTGTGTCCACGAGTGGATCGAAGACATGCAGTCGGCCGGTATCGAACGCGTCTGCTGTTTGCTGCCCGGTTCCCAGCTCGATACCGAGGGTGCGAACCTGCATCTGTACCGCGAGGCCTTTGGCCAGAAGCGAGTTCTCCACGCACCAGTCCCAGATCACCACCTCGTCGACGAGACGTTACTCGCAGACGAGATCCTTCCATTTCTCGATAGCGCCAGTAGAGCCGACGAACCGGTCGTCGTCCACTGTCTGGCGGGGATCGGTCGGACAGGACAGGTGCTCGCAGCGTGGCTCGTCTACGATCGAGCGTATCACCCCAAACAGGCGATCGACACCGTTCTCGAACTCGGTCGCGACCCCTACGATGCAGTCAATCACGGGAACGCGACACGCTCGGAGCTGTATCAGTTACTGGAATCTGTCGGCACAGACTGATCGACCGCACCGCCTCTTATATCCAGTCGGGCACAACGTCCCAGCAATGACGACGATCAAAGATAGCGTCCACGATCACATCGAGATCGACGGCGTCGCCAGCGCCCTGCTCGAGACGCCACCGGTCCAGCGCCTCCGCCGGATCAGCCAGCTCGGTACTGCGGTTCTCGTCTACCCCTCTGCGAACCACACCCGGTTCGAACACAGTCTCGGTGTCTACCATCTCGCTGACCGCGCACTCGGCCACCTCGGGATCGAGGGCAGACAGGCCGAGCGCGTCCGTGCCAGTGCACTCCTCCACGATATCGGTCACTCTCCGTACAGCCACAACATCGAGGAGTTACTGTACCGTCACACCGGGAAGTACCACGACCAGGTCGACGAGTTGATCGACTCCGGGCCAGTCGCGCGGGTGTTGACAGAGCACGGGCTCGATCCCGACCGGGTCGCCGGGCTGATCGCTGGCGAGGGCGAACTCGGCCAGCTCGTGTCGGGCGAACTCGACGTGGATCGGATGGATTATCTGGTCCGTGATGCCCACCATACAGGCGTCCCGTACGGAACGATCGATCACGGGCGACTCGTGCGCGAACTCCGCTTCGTCGACGGCAGTCTCGTCCTCGACGAGGGGAACGTCCAGAGCGCCGAGAGTCTCCTGCTCGCCCGCGCACTCATGAATCCGACAGTGTACGAGCACCACGTCTCCCGGATCGCGAAAGTGATGCTCCGACGGGGTGTCGAACGCGCGCTCGATGCTGGTGCGGTCGATCCGGAAACACTCCGACGGATGGACGACTATGCCCTCCGAACGATGCTTCGAGAGTGTCCGGAAAGCGAAACGATTGCCCACCGGCTCGACAACCGGAATCTCTACAAACGAGCCGTCTGGGCGGAGATCGAGGCCGTCCCGGAGGAGTTGCTGACCGCGGACCACGAGCGACAGCACGAACTGGAAGCCGAGATCGCCGACGAGGCTAACGTCGATCCCGCCGACGTGATCGTCGATATTCCGGCGGAGCCGGCGATGGCGGAATCGACCTCCCGGGTGCTGGTCAACGGGGAGGTTCGGCCGCTCGAAGAGCAGTCGACGCTCGTCAGCGCACTCCGGGCAGCCCAGCGTGATCAGTGGCGACTCGGGGTCTACGCCGCCGCGGACAAAAGCGACCGCGTCGGGGACGGGGCCGTCCGCGCGCTGGGGCTGGATCTCGACGGGACACGTGTCCGTGACGTCCGCCCGGGGCGACACGTCCCACTCGACGAATTTAACTGATCACTCGACGCCGACGACCTTGATCTCGAATTCGAGACTCTCCCCGGCGAGTTCGTGATTGAAATCCACTGTAACAGTATCCTCGCCGATTTCGGTCACCTCGCCCGGGAGCCCAGTTTCTTTGACTTCGACCTCGAAGCCCATCTCCAGTTCCCGATTACCGATCATCTCCTCGAACGCCTCGCGGTCGTACTCCGCGATACGGCTCTCTTTGTGTGGGCCGTAGCCTTTCTCGGGTGGAATCGACACGACTGTGCTCTCTCCCGGTTCCATCCCGATGAGTGCTTCCTGTAGCCCCGGAATGACGTCGCTGTCGCCGATCTCGATCGTCAGCGGTTTGAAATCCCGGTCCGGGTGTTCCGATGCCAGCCCACTCTCTTCCGCCAGCCGTCTGTCGGACGTGTCGAACAGGTCTCCGTCTGGAAGTCGGCCAGTGTACTCGATAGTCACTTCGTCGCCGTCGGATATTGTCATACTGGTGTCTCTGTGAGCGAACCTGATAAACGGGTCGGCATAGCACCGACGCTGGTGAGAGTCCGACGAAAAGACCGCGAAAAACAGCGCCGTATTAGAGCTCTTCGGCCAGATCCTCGGCGTCGATATCCGCATCTTCGAGCGCTTCTTCGATATCGCCGCCGCCCATGCCGCCGCCACCCATCATGCCGGGCATACCCATTCCCATGCCGCCGCCGTCGATGACTTCCTGGATGACAATCCGGTCGACGCCGGTGAAGTCGATCAGCTGCTGGCCGATCTGCTGTTTCTGCATCATCCACTGCTGGTTCATCGTCAGTTGTGGGGTCGCCTCGATGTACAGCGACTCCTTCTCGACTTCGACAGTCTCGTACTCGGGTTCGCTTTCCTCTTCGTCCTCGTCGTCGGACTCTGCCTCCTCATCTTCGTCTTCTTCGACGAGTTGCTCTTCTTCGACGGTGTCCGTCTCGAACCAGATTTCGAGATCCAGACCGAGGAACATATCGAGCAGGCCGCTGGCTTTCTCTTCGCGATCGGTCACTTCCTCGACGATCTCGTACTCGTACTCGACGTCGTCACCCGCGAGTGGGTGATTGAAATCCACGCGTGCGCGACCGCCGATGATGGTCTCGATGAACCCTTCGTCGCCGTCGATCCGGACCTGCCCGCCGGGGTAGCGGTCGTCTTCCGGGATCTTGTCCTTGCTGATCGTCCGGACCTGGTCCTCGTCGAACTCGCCGAAAGCCTCCGCGGCCGGGACGGTCACGGTCCCGGAGTCGCCGACCTCCTTGCCTGTGATGTCGTCTTCGACAGATGGGAAGATGTGGCCCTCCCCCAGCACGATCGTTCGTGGGCCGAAATCCTGCTCTTCCGTGTCCACATCCTCCGCTTCGGCGACTTCCTCGTCGGTCGTATCGACGAGGCGGTCGTCCTCGACAGTTCGGGCGGTGTAATCGATTTTGACGAAATCTCCGTCCTGCAGTCCGTCTACCTCTTCTTCCTCGCTGTCCGCTGTCTCCGCCGACTCCGCTTCGGAATCATTGCTCATACCGTTTAGGTCACTCGTAATACTCTTAAGGACATTGTTTCGCCGCGCTCGGAGTGTGTCGTGCCGCTGGATTCTACTCGTCCGGAACCAGTTTGGCACAGTGTTTGATTTTTACAATTGGTTAATAGAGTGCGATAGTACTAGATGTTTATAATGAAATATGGCTACTTTCCATCTAATTCCAGAGCTAGATGTCCTACAAATACTATATACGGTTGATTTATGTAGCACTTCTTTGGATTGTGAATTGAGATGTCAGATAAGCTGTCAGAAAGCGAACTTCCGCGAAGAATGTATCTCAAACTGGCTGCGGCGGCCGGCGGTGCAGCGGCACTCGCAGGTTGTTCGAGCGGTGACTCCTCGGAGGAGTTGCCGGATAACTCCACCGACCCGGAGCCCACGTCGGACACCGAGGCTGAACCGTTATCGAACGGAATCCCGGATATCCGGATGAGTACTGCCTCGTTTGCATCGGAGCGATCCTTCGACAACGGGGCTTACGAGCGGATGCACCTCTACAGGAAACGCCAGGCCATCGAGACGCTGCTCGAAGACCCCGAAGTAAACGACCTGGTAAGCAGTTGGATCGGAGCCTTCGAGGTCTACGAGGTGTTGACAAACCATCTCGAAGTCATCAGCCTCCAGGGTCCACCCTCGTTTTCAGTCGAAGAGAGTGGCTTTGTCTACCCCGGCGAGGAGGTCCCCGACGACGCCGAGGCGACGTTCAACGTCACGGCAGAGGACAGACAGACCGTCTACGGACTGATCGACCGTCACACCGACGAAATCGTGGCTCTGGAAATCACCGAGCCGGAGGATATCACCTGGGAGAAGACCCAGGACGCCGAAGACATGAAGATCGGACGGATGATCCTCGAAACTGATCTCGTCCAAGAAGAGTTCGGTGATCTCCGCGAGGCGACCTGGTATCCCTCCTTCAAGGGATCGGGCGGCGGATTCACTGCGCTCGGTGCTGGCGATCTCCAGCACGGAATGGGCGGCACGGCAGTGCTCAACGTCGAAGACGATGGAGAGCGGAATATTATCAGTGCCTTTTTCGACGGCTCTGGCGAGGAGCCAGAGATGATCAACATCACAGTCGTCGAGGACCACGTCGAGTATCAGCCACCGAGTCTCGCTGAGGAGATCGCAACGATGGACGAATCCGTGCTGGGAGAGGTTCCTGGTGTCCCATTCGAGAAACGGCCGTACTACACGGCGAACGAGGGGTGGCATCGTATCGAACCGCCAGAGAAATCCCTCGAACAGAACGGCTGGTCGATCGAGTGGCAAGAGCCGAACTATCAGGGTATCACGATGACCGGGTCGTACAATGGCAAGCCAGTGTTCGAATCGCTGGATACGCCGACGACGATCACTGCCTACTACCTTCCACCCCGTGAAGGGCGGAACACGCTGGAGTATTATTTCCCCGACGACGATTCGGTGTTGAACGGTGATCTCGGCTTCTGGGACGTTCACGGCACTGGCTTCGGTGGCCCGGGGCTGCTCGGGAAGGTCGATTTCCCCGAGAACAACGGACGGCCAGCAGGGTTCCAGCTCAAGACCCACTACCATACCGGTGCTGTCGGGGCTGAAAGCGTCGACTTCCACTCCGGATTCCGCTTTGGCCCGTACAACTACGATATCGCCTACGACTTCTACGAGGACGGTGTCATGCGGCCCGTCTTCCGGCGTGCTGGCCCGGGATTCGTCAGACAGTTCGTGAACAAGGTGCAGGCAAACTCGGACACCTACGGCGAGGACGGGAGCTACGAGGAGCCTGTCGTCCAGCACTACACCTCCACGCAGGCGTTCGATATCACCCCGGGGACCGACGAAGGCGTCGCGGTCGAACTGTTCGACGGCGAGGAGTGGAGCCAACCCGAGGAGGAGCTCTATGTCGACGGCGAGACGGGAATGAAAGTCCGGTTCAGCAACCCCGACGGCCCCGAGTCGGTCGATATGCCACTCGACGAAGACACGGAGATCGTCGTCGTGCGCCGCCACGAGGACGAGATCGGTCCCGGCGAGTCGACCGCGGAGCGCCTCGAAGACGAGGGGACCCCCTCGGAGTTCTATCATCCCGCACAGTACGTCGACGGCGAACCGATCCAGGGCGAGCGGCTGATCGTCTGGCTGTTGATGGTCGGCGCGACCAACCAGGTGCCCTACGCCTCCGGGACGACGAACTTCACGACGGCCGCACAGGTCGAGCTTTCGGGCTACGAGTAAGACGATGGAGCTACCGGAGTTTCCGTTCGACAGCGACTCACAGCTGTCGCGTCGGCAGTTCGTGCGCGCAGCCGTGGCTGCCGGTGGAACGGCCGCACTGTCGGCCTGTCTCGACACGGAAGACCGGGAATCACTGGACGCGCCGACGGGTGTCTCCGACCCGGGGACGCTTCCGGACCGACAGCACGCCTGGAACGACGTCCTGCCGGTCGATTCGGATGGGAACGTCAGCCGAGCATCCCACCACGTATTCCTGAGTCTCTCGCTAACCGGCGAGCCGGACTCAGCTGGCCGCGAGCAGGTCGAAACGACACTCAAGACGCTCGAACGCGCACTCGAATGGGGACCCGACGGCGTGCTGTTCACCCTCGGCTATACGCCGGCGTATTTCGACCGGTTCGATGGCTCTCTGCCCGACTCGGTCGATCTTCCCGACCCGGAGCCGATCACGGCCATCACAGCCGAAAGCCAGGTCGAAATAGACGACAGCGACGCAATGTTGCATCTCGCGAGTGACGATCCTGCGGTCGTTCTCGCCGTCGAAGAGGCACTCTTCGGCGAGACGGACAGTCTCAACGGCACTGCAATCGACGAAGGACTCACACCGGTGTTCGAGCGAACGAGCCGTCGGACGGGGTTCGTCGGTGCTGGGCTGCCGGCTGACCGCCAGACTGGCCTGGATGGAATCCCCGAAGGTGAACCCGTTCCCGAGGAAGCGCCTTTCTTCATGGGTTTCCGGTCAGGATTCAGGGAGAGTCAGGCGACGGAAGATCGTGTCACGATAGAGAGCGGTGCATTCGCCGGTGGCTCGACACAGCACTTCGAGTCGATGGAACTGGACCTCGAGATCTGGTTCGACGACAACGACCACGAGCAACGTGTCGCCAGGATGTTCAGTCCCGAACACGCCAGAGAGGAGTCTGTCGGGGCCGTCGGCGAAAAACTGGAGACGGAAACTGGTGCCCCTGCCGTCACAGAGGAAATTCACGAACACGCACGCGAGGAGGGAGCCGTGGGCCACGCCCAGAAACTCGCCCGGGCCCGCGACGACGGGCAGCCGGTGCTGCTCAGACGCGATGTCAACACGACTGACGGTGACGCTGCCGGACTGCATTTCCTCTCGCTTCAGCGGGAAATGACGGAGTTTACACGAGTCCGAGAAGCGATGCTCGGTGAGGAGTTCCACCAGCACGGACTCGGCCCACGACAGCCAAACGGCATCCTCCAGTACATCCGTCTTCGTCGCTGGGGGAGCTATCTCCTCCCACCCCGGTCGCTCAGGTCGCTCCCCCAGCCGAGCCCCTGACTCGGCAGCCGTGAGTTAAATAACAATTATTTGATTAAATCCGGATAGTAGAACCTGCTGTATCGAATGTAGCATCTGGATCAGAGCCGAGGAACGGCCGGAAAGAGGACGGAAGTTTTAATTTGGTGAAAATACCATAGATCTCTATTGTGGCGTCAGATATATTTCAATTATTCTATATTACCTCCTTTATCGTCGCCGCGACGGTCTGTTTCTCCGGGTTGATCGGTATCCGGTCGCTGGATCATCCCGATGTGCGGTATGGGCTGGCTTCGTTGCTCGCGCTCAGTGGGGTCTGGTCGGTGCTTACAGCACTGCAACTCGCCATTGTGCCACCAGCGTTCCAGCGCTGGATCCATGTCGGTGCGTTGATCGTCGGCATCTCGACAGTGTTCGCCTGGCTCGTGTTCGCGTCGGCCTACGCCGGTCGGCAGTATCACAGGAACCGACTGCTGCAGGCGAGTGCAATCGGTATCTTTCTGGCGATTATTTCGGTCAAACTCACGAACCCGATCCACGGCCAGTACTTCACCAGTTCGGTCGCGACAGAGCCGTTCCGTCACACAGCGTTCAGTTACAGAGCCCCCCACTGGTTCGTGACTGGGTTCTCGTATACCGCTGCTGCCGTCGGATTTCTCTGGCTGTTCGAATCGTTCGATCAGCGGGGATCACAACCGTTTGCGCTGTACGTACTCGTTCTCGTAACTGGGGCGCCGATACTGCCCTACGCACTCTCCGGGTTCTCGGAGTGGGTGCTCAGCATCAATTACGAACCACTCGGTGTCGCAGTGTTCGCGGTCGGTGTCCTGTTTTACGCGCGCACCGAGTTCGAACATCACAGTTCGCCCGGGAACGCCGCACTCGCAGACAGTCTCTCCGACGGCGGCATCATTCTGGACGACTCGAATATCGTCATCAACTACAACGACCGGGCAACCGAGATTCTCGGCGTCGAGCGGATTCCACGCGTCCCGATCGGTGAGATCGATCCCGACCTCGCGAGGCTAGCTCGTGGTGATACCAAGCGGGTGACCTACGAGGTGGATGGATACGATCGGACGTACGAACTCGGCCGGTCTGCTGTTTCGGATTCACTGATCGCCTCCGATATTATTACCCTGAAAGACGTGACCAGGGCGACACGACTGGAACAGCTGATGGGATTGCACCGCGAGATCAGCGAATCCCTGGTGAGTACCACCGACCCCTGGGAGCTGATCCGGGCGGTTCCGGAGACGTTCGCACAGATCGACGCGTACGACCTCGTCTGGCTGTACCCAGTGGCAGACGGGGGAGTCGACGGTGTAGCTACTGTCTCGCTAACCCGCGACGAGTCGCTCGGTCACTCTTCCGAGGAGTATCCGGGGATCGCTGCGGGCGAGGCTACGGCTTACGCCAGATGGACAGCCGCGAACGCCGAGCAAAGGGAGCCAGTGCTCGGTGCAGCAACCGGCCAGACGGCCACTCATGTCAGAGTGGACGACGGCGGGACAGCGTGGGAGCGGCAAGCGGCAGACCACGGGATAACCGGCTGTCTGGCCGTCCACATGGAGGTCCCGGGCGAGCAAAGCTACGTTCTCGGTGTGTACACCACCGCGCCGAACGGGTTCGACACGCCCGAACGGAACGTCATCGAGGAGGTGAGCCAGCGTATCCCGGAGGCGATCGAGACCATCGAAGCACACGACGAGGCACTGTTGTACAAAGAGGCGATCAAACACGCGGGAACTGCGATCACCATCACAGACGACGACGGGGGAATCCAGTACGTCAATCCGGAGTTCGAGTCGCTTACTGGCTATACGGAAACAGAGGCGATCGGAGAGACACCCTCGATTTTGAGCTCGGGGGAGATGAGTGACCAACACTACGAACAGCTCTGGGCGACGATCCGCTCGGGAGAGGTGTACGAAGAGCAGTTCGTCAACAAGACCAAAGCTGGTGACCGGTATATCGCCCAGGAGACGATCTCACCGGTGACCGGCGAGGACGGCGAGCCGAAGGCGTTCGTCGCGATCCAGTTCGATATCACGGATAAGCTGGTCCGCGAGCAGCGCCTCTCTGTCCTCAACAGGGTCCTGCGCCACAACCTCCGCTCGACAGTGAATATCATCAACGCACACGCGACGCTTCTCGAAGACCGGATCGACACGACCGAACAGGGGTCCGAAATACAAACGTCGATCGAGACGATCCGAGACCAGACCAGCCAGTTGCTCGGCCAGTCCGAAACAGCACGCGAAATCGAGCAGATCCTCGCTCTCGATGGGACTGGTCGCGAAGTAACAGCCGTCGAAACGCTCGCCGAACACGCACAGACGACGGCATCGGAACTGGGTGGTAACTGTACGATCGATCTGGATTCTGATCTCGATGAATGCACTGTCGACGCCGAGCTCGAACTGATCGTCGAAGAACTCGTCGAGAACGCCGTCGTCCACAGTGACGGGCAGCCGTCGACAGCCGACGTCTCTGTCTCCTTCGTCAAGGACGCGAACGATCTCATTCTCACTGTCGAAGACGACGGGCCAGGTATGTCAGACCAGGAACTGGTCGTCGTCGAGAAAGGCGAGGAAGATCCGCTCCGACACGGCAGCGGCCTCGGTCTCTGGATGGTCAACTGGCTCTCGATCTCCCGGGGTGGATCAGTCACGGCGACGACCGACGAGAGCGGGACGACGATTCAGGTCAGTGTTCCACTCCGGGGCAGGCCTGACGAGCAGGACGCGAGATACCCGGCGTAGTGGTGTCGTCACAGTTTTGCGTTCCCCCTGTCCACGTCTCCCTATGTACGAAGTCGAACTGAAGGTTCGAGCAGACCACGACACTGTCGGGGAGCGTCTCGACGAAATCGGTGCACAGCGGATCGGCACTGTCTCCCAGGAAGATGTCTACTACGACGCGCCGGACCGGGATTTTGCAGAGACTGACGAGGCACTCCGGATCAGGACCGAGAGCGCAGACGAACCCGTGACCCGCCTCACCTACAAGGGCCCGCTCGTCGAAAGTGAGTCGAAAACCCGGCAGGAAGCCGAAACAGCGGTCGCCGATCCAGCCGAAATCCGTGCTATTCTCGACGGTCTCGGCTACGAACCCGCCGCAACGGTCCGGAAAGACCGGGAACAGTACGCCGTCGATGGCTGTACTGTCACGCTCGATGCTGTCGATGGGCTGGGGGAGTTCGTCGAGGCGGAACTGGAAGTCGAAGACGGAATCGACGAGGCACGGGGACGACTCGAAACTGTCCTCGAAAAGCTGGGGCTCGATCCGGAGGATCAGATCCGAACGTCCTATCTCGGACTCCTGCTTGCCGAAGCGGACGCGGATCCGACTGATCCCTAGCGAGCATCGCGTAATTACTCTTGAGTATGGTGGGGGCAAAAATTGTTTCCGAAAGTTATAATCCCGCAGCTACCGAATTCTGCCCCAATGAGTGAACGGAACATCCACGTAGAGCCAGCGGCGGCCCAGGCCGTCGAAGACCAGCATATCGAGATCGTCGAGCGAAAGGGGATCGGCCACCCCGATTCGATCTGTGACGGTGTCGCAGAGGAGGTCGCGCGCGCACTCGCACACGAGTATCTCGACCGCTTTGGCAAACTGCTGCATTTCAACACCGACGAAACTCAGCTCGTCGCTGGAACGGCTGCGCCGGCCTTCGGCGGTGGCGAGATGCTCGAACCCATCTATCTGCTCATCGTCGGCCGCGCAACGAAAACCTACGACGGCGAGCGCATTCCGGCGGAGACGGTCGCACTCCGGGCGGCTCGCGAGTATCTCGACGAGACCTTCCCGAATCTCGACGTCGGATCGGACGTGATCGTCGACGTCAAACTCGGGGAGGGAAGCGGTGATCTCCAGGAAGTGTTCGGCGAGGAATCGAAGGTCCCGAACGCGAACGACACGAGCTACGGTGTCGGTCACGCCCCGCTGACGGAAACCGAGGAGATCGTCTACAACACGGAACGGGAACTCAACACGACCTACGCCTCCGACAATCCGGAGATCGGCCAGGATATCAAGGTGATGGGCAAACGCGAGGGTGACCAGATCGACGTCACTGTCGCTGTCGCGATGATCGACGAGTACATCGACGGGATGGAGTCGTACAAAGACTCCGTCAGTGCTGTCCGTGAGTACGTCGAGGAACTCGCCACAGAGTACACGGACCGGGAAGTGACGGCCCACGTCAACACGGCCGACAACTACGAGGAGGGATCGATCTATCTCACCACGACCGGCACCAGCGCCGAGCAGGGTGACGACGGCTCCGTCGGGCGTGGCAACCGTGCGAACGGGCTCATCACGCCGAACCGTCCGATGAGTATGGAAGCGACGAGCGGGAAGAACCCGGTCAACCACATCGGCAAGATCTACAATCTGCTCTCGACGGAGATCGCCCAGGCCGTCGCCACTGACGTCGACGGCATCCGACAGCTCCAGATGCGCCTGTTGAGCCAGATCGGCCGACCGATCGATCACCCACACGTCGCCGATGCGCAGGTGATTACCGAGGAAGGTGTCGAAATCGAGGAGATCCGTGAAGATATCGAGGCGACCATCGACCACGAACTCGCGAACGTGACGGGAATCACCAAGCGCGTGATCGAAAACGAACTCTCGACGTTCTAATCGAGCGAGCTGTTCGAGGCACGAACCGGCCGACCAAAGGCTGTTTATTGGGTGGTAGCCAACGGACAGCCATGCATCCGCCTGGAGCCGGGACCGTCCTCGTCAGGTACGGCGAGGTCGGGATCAAAAGTGATCAACTCCGCACGCGCATGGAAAAACAGCTCCAGGCGAATAGTCGCGCGATTCTCGACGACCGCGACCTGCCGGGCTCCGTCGAGCAGGCCTACACCAGACTCTACGTCCACACCACGCCGGCCCGGATCGACGAAGTGACCGATGCGGTTACAGACGCCTTCGGCGTCGTCTCGGCAAGTCCAGCACTGCGGGTCGATCCGACGATGGCGGCGATCTGTGACGCGCTGGCCGACGCTGCCCGTGACCAGTACGATGGGCAGACGTTTGCCGTCCGGGCCCAGCGCGCCGGGCCACAGTCGGCCCACCCGTTTTCGAGCCCCGAACTCGAACGCGAGGGCGGGTCGGTCGTCCACACGGCGGCCCAGGAAGAAGGGTACGAGCCGACTGTCGACCTCGACGACCCCGAGATGACCTTCTCGGTGGAGTGTCGCCAGGACGATGCCTACGTCTTTCTCGAACGGCGTGACGGTCCCGGCGGGCTTCCAGTCGGGACACAGAAGCCCCTCGTCGCGCTCGTCAGCGGCGGCATCGACTCCCCGGTTGCGGCCTGGCTCACGATGAAACGCGGGGCACCCGTCATCCCGCTGTACGTCGATCTCGGCGAGTACGGCGGGGTCGACCACCGGATGCGGGCAATCGATACTGTCGAGCGTCTGCGCCGGTTCGCACCGAACGTCGACTGTCGACTGCGTGTCGCTCCGGGCGGCGAGGGGATCGAACAGATCGCAGGCGTCACCGAGATGTACCGGATGCTGGTCGCCCGCCGGTTCATGTTCCGGATCGCCGCAGCCGTCGCCGAGGATGTCGGCGCAGTCGGCGTCGTCACTGGTGAGTCGATCGGGCAGAAATCCAGCCAGACTACCGCGAATCTCCGGGTGACCAGCGCGGCGATCGATCTCCCGATCCATCGACCGCTGCTCTCAATGGACAAGCCGGAGATTACCGAGCGAGCGAAGAAAATCGGGAGCTACGACGATTCGACGATCGACGCCGGCTGCCAGCAACTCGCCCCGGAAGCCCCGGCGACACAGCCGCCACTCGAACGGATCGGGGCCGCCGAACCCGACGATCTCGCCAGGCTCGCTGCGGAGGCGGCAGCGGCGATCACCGTCGCTGATGGCGATCCGTCAGCTTGATTGCTCGTCTGGGTGAGTGATGCGTATGGCCGTTCGACTCCTCCACTACTCCGATCTGGAAACCGCGCTGGACGACCCCGACCAGTGTGGTTCCCTGGCTGGTGCCCTCCACGCCAGCCGGGACGACGGGACGCTCGTCGTCGGGAGCGGCGACAACACCGCGCCATCGGCGCTGTCGCTTGCGACCGAAGGCGGGTGTGCACACGAATTTTTCGACGCGGTCGATCCGGACTGTGAGACCTTCGGCAACCACGATTTCGATTTCGGGGCCGACCGTGCGGGCGAACTCGCGGCAGGCACCGACCACTGGCTCTGTGCGAACGCGACGGTCGCGGGCGAGCAGTTCGCCCCGGAGGCAACAGAACCGAACAGGCTGGTCGAAGTCGATGGCACCCTCGTCGGCATCATCGGCGTTGCCCACCCGGAGACTGACAGTATCAACCCAAAAGCCGAAGCTGTCGAATTCAGTGATCCAGTCCGAATTATCCGGGAGCAGGCCAGTTCGCTGCGTGGGGCGGGTGCCGAGTATATTGTCGTCGCCTCTCACTGTGGCCACGGCGACGAACGGATCGCCCGGGAGACGTCGGTCGATGCCGTCCTCGGTGGCCACGTCCACGACGTGCATGCCGAGCTGATCGAGGGCACTGCTGTCGTGCGCCCCGGCCGGGCAGGGGAGCGGTTTTCCGAGGTACTACTCGGGGATAGTACAGAGATTGCGATCCACGAAGTCGACGACCAGCCTGTCGACGAGGGAGTCCGAGACGAACTGGTGGATCGAGTTCAGGCGTTGCTGGCAGAACACGGTCTCGACGAAGTCGTCGCAACAGCAGAAGACCCGATCGAACGAACCGAAGAGACGGCGACGGTCGCAGAGAGCCGGGTCGGAAATCTCGTCGTCGACGCGATGCGCTGGAAAACTGGTGCCGATGTCGCTTTGAGCCCGCCGGGTGCGATCCGATCGGGCCCGCCGCTCGGGGACGACGTCACAGTTGCGGACCTGATCGCGCTGACACCCTACGACGATCAGCTCGCAGTCGTCGAACTCTCCGGCGAGCGACTCCGGGAAGCATTCGTCGCGGTTCCGTTCGGCTACTACAACGACGGCTACCCGAACCGGCACTGCAGTCACGTCAGCGGTGCTCGGATCGTCTGGGACGACAGTTCGGGTGAACTGAGAGACGCGACTGTCGCCGGCGAACCGATCGACGACGACCGGCGGTACACGATCGCGGTCGCCGACTATCTCGTCGAGACCAGCCACGTCAACGATGCGTTCGACGAGGCTGACGTGATTGGGCGGTACGGGCTCGCACGCGATGCGATCGTCGAGTACGCACGCGAGGTCGGGCTCGATCCCACGCTCGACGGCCGAATCCAGCGACCGAGTCTGGCCTAGTGATCTGTTTCAGCCAGCCGGAACTCACGCTGTGACGAGTCCTTCGAACGAGTACGTAGCTCCCGTCAGTGCTTCACTACGCTCCCACAACTGTCTGGCGTCGGCTTCGTCGTAGGAGGCGTCGCTTGACTCCTGGCGTTCGGGTGCGCCGCGCATATTCATCAGTCCACCCGGCCCGTAGTACTCGCCGCCCTCGACATCGAGCGCGGTCGCGGCGTAGAGCAACGGGAGCGCTCCGTTGCTGGCTGACTGCGCGAACACACCGTTTGCGACACGCATCATCGCATATTTGATCCGCGATCCGGACTGTTCCGGCCCGCGATACTGGAGATTCGTATCCGCGTAACCGGGGTGGCAGGCGACGCTTTTCGTCTCCGTGATGCCAGCGTCACGCAGTCGTCGCTGCAGTTCGTACGCAAAGTGCAGGTTCGCCAGTTTACTCTGTCCGTAGGCCTCCCACTTGCTGTACGATCTCTGGCGGTGGAGATCGTCGAAATCCAGTTCCCCGGCGGTGTGAGCCCCACTCGAATGGGTGACGATCCGCGTCTCGCCCTCAGTTCCGACGATCAGATCGAGGAGCTGGCCGGTCAGCGCGAAGTGCCCGAGATGGTTCACACCGAGTTGCATCTCGAAGCCATCCTGGGTTTCACTGCGCGGAATCGCCATCACGCCCGCGTTGTTACAGAGGATGTGGAGGTCGTCGTAGACCTCACGGACCTCCTCGGCGAAGGATTCGATCGAATCCAGCGAAGCGAGATCGCACTGTCGGACGTTGAGCGTCGCGCCCGTTCCACCGGGGAGTTGCTCTGCAACCTCCTGGGCGGCCTGTTCACCGCGCTCGGGACTCCGGCAGGCCATGATGACGGTTGCCCCCTTCTTTGCGAATGCTTTCGTCGCCTCGAACCCGAGCCCACTGTTTGCACCCGTGATCAGCACCGTCTTCTCCGAGCAGTCCGGCATCTGGTCTGCTGTCCAGGATTCTGACATTGCCACTCGTTAGGTCTCGTCGCTTACAACTGTCCGGGTTCCGGCTGTTTCTCCCACTGTCAGTCCCGCCGACCAGAAACCGGTATTTAGAACACCGTCGGTCCCGCAGGCACAGGCATGGTTACAGCAAGCGCTCCTGGGAAGGTGTATCTCTTCGGGGAGCACGCGGTCGTCTACGGCGAACCGGCGGTTCCCTGTGCGATCGAACGGCGGGCGACGGTCACAGTGACCGAACGCTCCGACGGACTCCGCGTCCAGGCGGACGATCTCTCTCTGAACGGGTTCACTGTCGAATACGAGGGGAAAGCCACCGACCGGCCGGATATCGACGTCTCCGAATCACTCGTCGACGCGGGAATGGGGTATATCAACGAAGCGATCGAACAGGTCAAAGACGCGACTGGCGCGGAAAGTGTCGGCTTCGACGTCGAGATCAACAGCCAGATCCCGCTGGGGGCGGGACTTGGCTCCTCGGCGGCCGTCGCCGTCGCTGCAATCGATGCCGGCACGCGCGAACTCGGCGTCGAACTCCAGCCCGAAGAGATCGCAGACCGCGCGTACCAGGTCGAAAAGAAGGTCCAGGATGGGGAGGCCTCGCGTGCGGATACGTTCTGTTCTGCGATGGGCGGCGCAGTCCGTGTCGAGGGTGACGACTGCCGGCAGATCGAGGCCCCAGAACTTCCGTTCGTCGTCGGCTACGACGGCGGTGCGGGAGATACCGGTGCGCTCGTCGCCGGGGTACGACGGCTCCGTGAGCAGTACGATTTCGCCGCGGACACTGTCGAGGCAATCGGCGATATCGTCCGGAACGGCGAGCAAGCACTCGCAGACGGCAATGTCGAAGAACTGGGCCGACTGATGGATTTCAACCACGGCCTGCTCTCGGCGCTTGGTGTTTCCTCGCGCTCGCTGGATGCGATGGTCTGGGCCGCCCGCAACGGTGAGGCCCACGGCGCGAAACTGACCGGTGCAGGCGGCGGCGGCTGTATCGTCGCCCTCGACGAGACGGCGGAATCACTCACTGCGATGGAGTATACCCCCGGCTGTGAACAGGCCTTCCGGGCCGAACTGGATACGACGGGTGTTCAGATGGAGGCCGAGTGATGGTCACGGTTCTCAAACTCGGCGGCAGCGTCATTACGGACAAAGATCAGCCCGAGACCGCCGACCAGGGCGCTATCGAGACCGCAGCCGCTGCGATCGGGGGGTTTCTCCAGGCTGACGAACAGCTGGTGGTGGTCCACGGAGGTGGCAGCTTCGGCCACCACCACGCCGCCAGAGTCGGTGTATCGAGTACCGATGGGAGCCGTGACGTCGCCGGGTTGCTGGCGATACACCGCGCGATGGGCGACCTGACGGATATTGTCCTCGATACGCTCCACGATCACTCGGTCGATGCACTCCCAGTTGCCCCGCTGTCGGCGGCCCACCGGACAGCGGACGACACCGTCGAGTTCCCGTCGAGCCATATCAGAACGATGCTCGACGAGGGATTTACACCGGTTATCAACGGCGACGTTGTCGCCCACGCCGGGAAGGGCGCGACAGTTCTGAGTGGGGATACCATCGTCGTCTCACTGGCCCAGTCGCTCGACGCCGACCGTGTCGGACTCTGTTCGACTGTCGGGGGTGTTCTCGACGATTCAGGGGATGTGATTGCAGAGATCGAGGCCTACGACGATGTCGCGGACGTACTCGGTGGGAGCGAGTCGACCGATGTTACCGGTGGGATGGCCGCCAAGGTGAGACAGCTTCTGGACCTCGACGTTCCAGCGTCGGTGTTCGATCTCGGTTCGCTGGCGGCGTTTCTCGACACCGGCAGTGCTGGCACCGTTGTGCGGTGACGGCTCCTGGTGCCGAAATACCTTTAGGGATTTCCCACATGGCCCATTATATGTCCATAATAACTTTTAGGGAGAGTCTGAAGTATGGCGGTCGTCTGTTTGCCCTCTGGTTTGCGGTCACTCTCGTTGGCGGCGGATTGACTGTTCTCGGGGGCTATCTGGCAGTGCCCGAAGTTCGGGGCCTGATCGCGAGTGGGACTGGCGCTGTCGAGACCGCGACACTCGCGGGCGGACTCATCCTCGCATTTTTCGGTCTCGCTTCGCTTATCGTCGGTAATTTCGCACTCGTGTACAAGTTCCTCGGGGACGCCGTTTCGAAGGGAATCAGGGCCACGTCGGCGGAGACACTCGATGGGGCGGTCGCTGTTACGTCCGAACCCAGTGGCGAATCGACGGATAGTTCTCCCGAGACAGCAGCAGAGTCGTCAAAACCGGCAGAGACTGCACCAACGAGTTCGGACGAGGCCGTTCAGGGGCCAGCAGCGGTGCCGGCGTCCGAACAGCCAACTGCCGAGACAGTCAGACAGCCAGCCAGCCACGACGGTAACCAGCCGACACCGGCACAGGAAGAGACGACCGAACCAACAGCGACCGACCAGTCGCCGGTGGATGAGGAACCCGTCCAGGCCAGCCGGGAACCAGCCACCGAATCAGCACCGTCAGCCCAGTCTGCAGCGGCCGACAGCACGCCCCGGACGGAGCCAGCCGTCGAACAGGAGTTCGCACCTGAGAAAGAACAGCCCGGTATCGATCAGCCCGAGAGACGAGAGCGAACAGCAGAGGAAATTGCGTTCGGGGCGGAGGGCTCGGACCGACCCTCGGAGCAGCCACCGGAGACCGAAGAGACGACCGCTGTCACCGACGACGAGTGGTTCGACGAAGAAGCTGACCCGGAGCAGGATACCGATCGTGGTGCGGAGACGTTCGAAGAAGAACCAACAGAGGAGGCCGACAGAAAGAACGTGGAGACGGCAAACGACTCCTCGGCAGACCCCCTTTCAGATCAGTTCGACGAGTGAGCTACGAAACCTTTCACTGCAGTCGTAAATCAGCGGCCCAACCGACGTTCTTTTGACGCTTGCGATAAAAGTAGTCAGTATCCGAGCGAACGGTCGCCACGGGCCTCTCGGGCGACCGGCGCGCCGCTGGCGGATTACGCTGGGGCTGATGGCCCCGGCGTGAGACAGCGGCCGACCGACAGAGTCGGGACTCCAGGACAGCCGACTATCGGCTGTGTTCGTTGTCGCCGGTCACCCCGGGCGTGGCGACCGCCTCGGCGTGATTCCAATGGAAATCGAAATTGCAACGATTGGCGGCTACGAAGAGGTCGGGCGACAGATGACGGCTGTCCGTGCGGGCGACGACGTCGTCGTCTTCGACATGGGCCTGAACCTCTCGAAGGTACTGATTCACGACAACGTCGAAACGGAGCGGATGCACTCGCTTGATCTGATCGACATGGGCGCGATTCCGGACGACCGCATCATGTCCGATCTGGAAGGCGACGTCAAAGCGATCGTGCCGACACACGGCCACCTCGATCACATCGGGGCGATCTCGAAACTCGCACACCGCTACGACGCACCTGTCGTCGCCACGCCTTTCACGATCGAACTGGTCAAACAGCAGATCCAGGGCGAGGAGAAGTTCGGCGTCCAGAACGACCTGATCAAGATGAACCCCGGCGAGACGATGAGTATCGGTGACCGGAACGAACTCGAATTCGTCAACGTCACCCACTCGATCATCGACGCCATCAACCCGGTCCTTCACACCCCCGAGGGTGCGATCGTCTACGGGCTCGACAAACGGATGGACCACACACCGGTCATCGGCGATCCGATCGACATGGATCGGTTCCGAGAGATCGGCCGTGAGGACAACGGCGTTCTCTGTTATATCGAGGACTGTACCAACGCCAACAAGAAGGGCCGAACGCCCTCCGAGTCGGTCGCCCGACGCCACCTCAAAGACGTGATGCACAGTCTGGAAGATTACGATGGCGGGATCGTCGCGACGACGTTCTCCTCCCACATCGCGCGTGTGAAGAGTCTCGTCGAGTTCGCAGACGATATCGGTCGTCAGCCGGTCCTGCTCGGCCGGTCGATGGAGAAATACTCCGGTACGGCAGAGCGACTCGACTTCGTCGACTTCCCCGACGATCTGGGGATGTACGGCCACCGGAAGTCCGTCGACCGGACATTCAAACGGGTCATGAACGAGGGCAAGGAGAACTTCCTGCCGATCGTCACCGGCCACCAGGGTGAGCCACGCGCGATGCTCACACGGATGGGCCGTGGCGAGACACCGTTCGAACTCGACAACGGCGACAAAGTTCTGTTCTCGGCCCGCGTGATTCCGGAGCCGACCAACGAGGGACAGCGCTACCAGTCCGAGAAGCTCCTGGGCATGCAGGGTGCGCGAATCTACGACGACATCCACGTCTCCGGCCACCTGAACAAGGAGGGTCACTACGAGATGCTGGATGCGCTCCAGCCACAGAACGTCATCCCGGCTCACCAGGATATGAGCGGCTACGCCGACTACGTCAACCTGGCAGAAGACAACGGCTACAAGGTGGGTCGTGATCTCCACGTAACGCGTAACGGGAACCTAATCCAGCTGGTCGAGTAAACGATGACGCGCCAGCAGGCAGTCGAAGCCATAATCGAGAAACGTCGGAAGATGGTCAACAGCGCGATCGAGGAGGATCTCCCGATCGACGAGCCGAGACGGCTCTACGAGGCCTCACGCTACCTGCTCGAAGCCGGCGGGAAGCGACTCCGGCCGACGATTACACTCCTCGCAGCGGAGGCACTCGCTGACGTGGCGGTCGGTAGCGAGGAGTTTCGGGCGTTTCCAGCCGCTGATAGATCGCCAGTCGACATCATGGCGGCGGCAGTCAGCATCGAGATCATCCAGTCGTTTACGCTGATCCACGACGACATCATGGACGACGACGATATGCGTCGCGGCGTGCCTGCGGTCCACAGGGAGTACGATCTCTCGACGGCGATTCTCGCGGGGGACACGCTGTACTCGAAAGCCTTCGAGAACATGCTGGACACCGGCGCGCCGGCCGAACGCTCGGTTCGTGCGCTCTCGGAACTCGCGACCACCTGTACGGAGATCTGTGAAGGACAGTCGCTGGATATACAGTTCGAACAGCGACCGGCCATCACACCCGACGAGTATCTCGGGATGGTCGAACTCAAAACAGCCGTGCTGTACGCAGCGGCGGCCTCCATTCCGGCCGTCCTGCTCGGGCACGACGAGGCCGTCGAGCCACTCCACAGCTACGGACTCGATATCGGTCGCGCCTTCCAGATACAGGACGATCTCCTCGATCTGACGACACCGACCGAGAAACTCGGCAAGCAACGCGGCAGTGATCTCGTCGAGGGTAAACAGACGATCATCACCGTCCACGCTCGTGATCAGGGTGTCGATATCGAATCGCTCGTGGATACGAACTCGGTCGAGGCAGTCACCGAAGCGGAGATAGACGACGCCGTGGCCGAACTCGAACGTGCAGGGAGTATCGAGTACGCCCGCTCGACTGCCCGCGAACTGGTCGACAGTGGGAAATCCCACCTCGACGTGCTTCCGGAGAACGAGTCGCACGAGCTGCTCAACAACATCGCCGATTACCTGATCGAACGGGAGTACTGAGCGACGCTGCGTTTCGTGAGTCCAGATTCACGCTATCTGGTACCTACCGAGCAGTGCTGTTCTGCCGAACATGTAATCTGCTTAATTATTGTCTGACAAAATTTAATTACCAGTTGTGACAGTTTTTGTCACATGGCAGTTCAGAATGTCGAAACGAAGTGGCGAACGGATGGGAGCAACTCCTCGGCCGACCAGACGATCGCAGTGGCGGTGATAGAGGCAATCAGCGAGGTAACAGACGACTGCTCGCCCGAGGACGAAATCACACTGTACGATTACATCGATCCCGACGCTCTAGAGTCGATGCTGGCACATTCTGGGTCGAACGCAGCGACAAACTGGGAGATCCAGTTCGACATTGACGAGTACACTGTGACGATAACCAGTGACGGGCAAGTAGCAGTAACGTAATCGAATCTTCCTGGGCATTGGCTCATTTTCTGGCACGCTCGTAGAACGAAGACTCGAAGGCCCTACTCCGTCTATTGGCGGTATGGAGTTTGCAGACAGTCTCGAACTGGCGGCGTCGCTTCCGGACTCTCTTGGCCCGCTGGTTGCCGATATAGATGGGACGCTCACGAATGATACCCGCACGATCGATCCTCGCGTGTCTCCGATCATCAACTCCTGGCCCGCGCCAGTCGTGATCGCGACCGGCAAGGCGATGCCGTACCCGGTTGCACTCTGTGAGTTTCTCGGTATCGAGATCAACGTCATCGCCGAAAACGGCGGTGTTGCCCTCGCCGGTCGATCCGGTCGGATCCAGTTCGAGGGCGACAGAGCGGCCGCCGCAGCGGTCGCCGAAGAGTACGAACGCCAGGGGTACGACGTCGGCTGGGGAGCCGCAGATCTGGTCAACCGCTGGCGGGAGACGGAGATCGCGGTCAGCCGTGACTCACCGCTTGCACCACTCAGATCGATCGCAGCCGACCACGGCCTCGAAGTCGTCGACACCGGCTACGCCTATCACGTCAAATCGGCCGAACAGAGCAAGGGCCGGGCGCTATCGGTCCTCGCCGAGGAACTGGGATACGAACGGGATGCGTTTCTGGCTGTCGGAGACTCGGTCAACGATGTCGCCACGTTCGAGGTTGCAGGACTGTCAGTCGCCGTCGGAAACGCCGACGACGCTGCAACCGAGGCGGCCGACCACGTTACCGAGTCTGCGTTCGGAGATGGCTTTCTCGAAGCTGTCTTGTGGCTCTCCGAACAGGGAAACTCCTGAGCGAGATCGGCGTCTAAGCTCTGCTACACCCAGTATCCTCTCCGAACGGCACAGTATCAAAATATGAAATTTGACGGCAGGGTATAAAATAAAAGAACTGTATTTTTAACTATGGAAACGGATACCACTCTGTACCGAAGCTGCACGCCGGTGGTAGATACCTGGTACAAGAACGACGGGAGTCGGACCATACCCGAAGCGATCGTCGATGCAATCGCGGAAGCAGAGGGGAAAGAGGTGACCGATATTTCACCGCTGTACGAGAGTATCGATCTCGAAAGTCTCTCACGGCTGTTCGAGGGATACGACGGCACAGATCAGGATCCTCTGATCAGTTTCTCACACGAACACTGGAACGTCTTCGTTCGCGCCGATGGCCGTATCCGGGTCTGCGATGGCACACGAGCGACCGATCCCAAGCCCGTCTTCGAAGGCCGCCCAGTTCCGTAACGCTCGTACTGGTGGTTATACGAAACTGAAGAATTTCGCACACCCTGGGTGCGAATCGCTTTGGGAATGTATCGCCACCAGTATCACTCCCGGTCCGGGTGCCAGCTCTCGCTTCGCTCTGTGCCCGTCCGGAGCAATCCCTGCATCGTTCTCACCTCTCTGGGGGTCGGATCTGCACGTCCCAGCAGTCGCCGGAACAGCCGCCTGGCTTTGGGCTGTTTGTTCTCCGGGTGGTCGATGGCGTCCAGATACGCGGCGAACTGATCGTGGAGGCGCTCGATCTCCGGCTGCGGGGCACGTCTGTGAAGGTCCTCCGGGTGCTGGCTCTCCGAGAGTGCCAGGTCGCGGAGTTCGTACAGCACGATGGTCGCTGCCTGGCCGAGATTCAGCGAGGGGTATTCGGCACTCGCAGGGATGGAACAGATCGTGTCGATCCGTTCGAGTTCCTCGTTCGTGAGCCCGACGCGTTCCCGTCCGAAGACGATGGCAACCGTGCTATCGATGCCTTCGAGAGAATCAGCCAGTTCCCGCGGGGTCTTTGCTGGATATCGCATGTGATTCGCGGGGTCCTCGTTGGTCGTCGCCGTACAGCCGACCGTATAGTAGTTCTCGGTCAGATCCTCGAAGGAGATCTCGTCGGCGTTCGGGAGAATATCCTCGCGTGCCTGGCCGGCGAAACCGTAGGCCTCGCCGTCGGGATCGAGTGCCGGTGGATCGACGAGAAGCAGTTCCGAGAGCCCGTAGTTTTTCATCGCACGGGCGATGGTCCCGATATTCCCGGGGGTCTTCGCTCCCACGACCGCGACGGCGATCTCCGGTCCAGCTCTCTCCTCGGGCGAGGCCATTGTTGGACACGCTACGTCAGGTGGCACAATAAGTAGACGGAAGTCGGGACCATTGAAGTACGAGCCACCCATCGACAGTGTATGGAACCGGATCTCACCGAACTGGATGCACATCTCGACTCGGCCGGTGTCGATGGCTACCTCCTCGATGCCGACTCCGAGGACGCAGATCAGTACTATCTCTCCGGCTTCGACGCACCGGACCCATTCATCACACTCTATACGGGCTCTGTTCATCTCCTCTTTACACGGAGTCTGGAGTACGGACGGGCCAAAACAGAGGCACGGGCAGAGACAGTCGAGCGCGGCAGTGATTTCGACTACCAGCGAAAAGTGGAGGAGTACGGCATCGCCGAGGGCCGAAGCCGTGTCCTCGCTGCATTTCTCGAATCCCACGGTGTCGACTCCGTCTCGGCACCACCGCGGTTCCCGCTCCAGACCGCGGACGGCATCCGCGAACAGGGGATCGAGGTTACCGCAGACACCGACGCGACGATCACGGAGGTACGCGCGACGAAAACGGCGGAGGAGGTCGAACACATTCGCGAGGCACAGCGGGCCAACGAGGCTGCGATGGCACGCGCAGAGGAACTTATCGACACGGCAGATGCCGATACTGACGGGACACTCCACCACGACGGTGAGGTGTTGACCAGCGAGCGCGTCAAAGAGGAGATCGAGGTGACGCTGTTGCGCCACGGCTGTGCACTCGACGAGACGATCGTGGCCTGTGGCACGGACGCCGCGGAGCCACACGACCGCGGTAGCGGTCCCCTCACAGCCGGTGACCCGGTCATCGTCGATATCTTCCCGCGGAACAAATCGAGCCGGTACCACGCCGACATGACACGGACATTCTGTTACGGCGAACCGAGTGAGACGCTCGAAACGTGGTACGAACTGACAAACGAGGCCCGGCGAGCAGCCATCGAGGCCATCGAACCCGGTGTCGAGACGAACACTGTCCACGGTGCCGCCTGTGACGTCTACGAATCGGCCGGCCTCCCGACACTGCGCGAGAACCCGACGACCGAGACGGGATTTACACACAGCACTGGTCACGGGGTCGGACTGGACGTCCACGAGCACCCGAGTGTCGCAAACAGCGGGGAAACACTCGAACCCGGCCACGTCATCACCATCGAACCGGGGCTGTACGATCCGGACGTGGGTGGTGTCCGGATCGAGGATCTTGTCGTCGTCACCGAGAACGGCTACGAGAATCTGACCGACTACGAGACAGAACTGATCCTCGGCGACCTGTAACTCCCTCGCACTCCACTCGCCGGAGTATATCATTAACATTTATTAGGGATGGCCACAGAGAGAGTAGTACAATGATCGTGCTTGGGGTACGCGTACGCTGCCTGTCATAACTATTCTGGAAACGCGTCGCGCGCCAACTACCTTCGACACACCCCAATCATGAGCACACAACAGCCTTCGACCGCACAGACAATCCAGACAATCCCGACAACCGCCACGGAGGACGCGCCGTTGACCTTCGATCCGTTCAACACGAATCCGACGCCACAGATGTTTGCCGACAAGTGGCAGTCGACCGAAGAATAACCCTTCGAGTAGTTTCCTCGCAGTTCGGTACTGTTTCACCGTCCGAAACCCTCCCTGCAGATATACGGCTCTCCCGACAGACGAGAGGATATGAGCGAGCGCCACCAGACGGCGGCTGCCGACCGTTCGGTTCTCGGTCGGCTGTTCGGTGTCACCACCGACCGGGAGAGCTATCGATCACTCGCCTACCTGTTGCTTCGATTTCCAATCGGAGTCGCGTACTTCACGACGTTTGTCACAGGGCTCGTGCTCGGTCTCGCACTGATCCCACTCGGTGTCGGTGTGCCACTGCTCGTGATCGTCCTCGGTGTCGCCGATCACGCCGGCCTCGTCGAAGCAGGGTTGCTCCGTCGCGTCCTCGGTCGAGACGTGAGCTGGGAACCGATCGATCCGAACCAACTCCCGGTCTGGCAGTATCTCAAAACGGTCGCCACCGACGGACGGAGTTACTTGCTTTTCGTCTACTGTCTGGCGACGTTCTGGATCGGAATCATCTCGTTCACACTGCTCGTAACCTGGTTCAGCTTCTCGGTTGTCTACCTCGTTGCCCCGCTTGTCTTCTGGCTACCGGGTGTCTCCTATCGTCCTCAGGCAGGCACAGAACAACTCGTCGAGATCGGGCCAACGACGATCACGACGAGTAATCCGGTGTTCGACCTTTTCACGATCACGACCCTCCCGGAGGCACTGCTCGGATCGGTGATCGGCGTGATCGGTTGTATCGCTGGCCTGCACGCGTTCAGCGGCGTTGGCCAGGTACTGGCCAGCCTGACAGAACAGTTGCTCACACGGCGGTAGTCAGTATGTCGGGAGCCGGGCCGATTCGTCCGATCCATCGACGAAGGGGAGGTCGACACCCTCTGCTGGACGTTCGTCACCGTCGATCCGGATCGTGAGTTCGGCGTCGTCGAGTGCTGTGGCAACACCTTGATCGAGCAACGCGAGTCCGATCGGTTTTTCGAGTGTCGGGCTCTCGACGCCACGCGTCACCTCCCCGGCAGTTTCGTCACCGTCGAACACCGTCGCGCCGGCGTCGGGCACCGCGTCGGTAGTCAGGCCGACGAGCCGCTTGGTCGCGCGGCCACGGTTTTCGACCCGTGAGACGACCTCCTGGCCGACGAAACAGCCCTTCTCGAAATCGACCGCGTTTCGCAAGCCGAGATTGTTCGGCACCTCGTCGTCCAGTTCGGTCTCGAAAAGCGGTGTGCCGGCTTCGAGTGTCAGCGTCTCCCAGGTCCGGTAGCCGAAGGGTGCTGCGTTCAGGCCACGGTTTGCGAGCGTATCGAAAACGTCCTCGGCCTCGGAGACAGAACAGATTATCTCGTACCCCTCCTCGCCAGTCAGTCCGTCCGTTCGGATGACGGTGACACCTGCATCACCCATCCCACCGCGCACGAAGGAGAGATGCTGTTCGGGTGTCTGTTCGACGAAAACGCTCGCGATCTTTTCGGTCGCCTTCGCGCCGTGGACACCGAAAATAGCGAACTCGTCGGTCGCGTTCTCGATCTCGACATCCTGGATGAACGTCTTGCCACGCCACTCTTCTGCGAGTTCCTCGCCGTTGCCCGGCGGGACGAACACGAGCAACCGCTCCCCGGCGTTGTAGACGTACATATCGGTCCGGATGCGGCCCTGTGGATCGAGCAAGAGCGCGTAGACGCCAGTCTGGTCTTCGCTCGGCACACGGTTCGAGAGGGCGTTGTCGACGTAGTCGATGCGGTCGTCTCCCGTCACCACGAGTACGTCGTAGGCCATCTCGATAACGCCGGTGACATTGCGAACGGCTCGATGTGTTCGCTCCGGTCGGCCGTAATCTCTGACGACCTGTCGACCGCCGCGCGTCTCGTAGGTCGCGTCGTGGCGGTCGTGTACGTCTACGAGTCCAGTCATTGGACTCAGTTGCGTGTCAGGAAATGTAAGTCCCCCGAAGATCGGATCGGGTGAGGTGTTCAGGACGTTTGTCGCCGTGACAGTGCGATCGTCAGCCCTGCGATCACCAGGACAGCAACAGCAATCCCGAATCCGGTTCCGACGCTATCCGTGCTACCGTCTTCTGTCTCGTTGTCTGCTGTTTGCTCGACTCCCTCGATGCTGATCGAATCTTCCAGCCCACGGTACTCCACGCTGATGGTGTTCTCGCCAGCGTCAGAGACGGTGAACGTCGCACTACCCTGCGAATTCGTCTGGGCAACACCCTCCCCGTTGAGAGAGACAGACGCCTCCGGGACAGGATCACCGTACGCGTTCGTAATCGTCACCTGTGTTTGCTGTCCGGCAACAACAGCCGTCTGGAGTGGCTCGATACTGATCTCCGGCGTCCGACGGATCGTCAATTCGAAGCCTGCTGGCTGTTCACCGACCTGTAGCTCCCTCGTCTTCTCGGTGTAGCCTTCTTTGGCGACCGTGATATCGTAGTTGTCGTTGACTGCCAGACGAGTTACCTGCGTCCCGTCGCTCGTCGTCGTTCCGGCGGAGGAGCCATCGACTGTGATCGCCGCTCCCTCGACAGGGGAGTCGAGATAGTTGTCTGTGATGTTGAACTCGATTTCGACGTTCCTGCTCTCTATTTCGATCTGCTCGGTTACGTCGTTCCCGTCGAGGTCGAGCGTCGTCTCGTTGATCAGATAACCCGGCCTGTTCGTCTCGACAGTGTACTCCCGTTGCTCGATCTCTGCAATTTCGGCGACACCGTTTCCATCGGTTTCGATGGTGGCAACCTCCGCGCCGTCGTCGTGTTTCCCCACGTTCGTGTGTGTGAGTGTGAGTTGGACATCTTCGACCGGTTCGCCGTTCTCCTCGTCGACGACCGTTATCTCTGCAGCCCCCGGTTCTAACATCTCGATACTGACTGTGTTGTCCGGATCGTCGACCGTTTTCGGAATATTCTGGACGTACTCGGGATGTTCGACCGAGACCTCGATATCGGCATCAGTCGGGACGTCGATGAGTGCGTTTCCGTTCGACCGTGTCGTGGCAGTCCCGTCCCCGTCCCCCCAGGACGCCGTTACCTCGGCATCCGAAATCGGGTTTCCGTCCCCGTCGGTGACACTCACTGTCATGGTCGTCTGTTGCTGTGCAGAGACAGTGCCCACTGCCCCAATGGTCAGACCAACAACCAGTACAACCACCACTACTGTCGCTCCCAGTCGCTTCATACGAAATGAATCGGAGGGGAGGATTATATGCGTACCGGCGCTCACTGCGAGTTCTCGACGACCCGCTCGGCGAGGGGTTCGATCTCCCCCGCAGTCGTGGTCAGGAAAGGGCCTGGAACCGTCCGGACGACCGTCGATGCTGCGACTGCATAGGTCAGCGCCCTGGCTGTATCCGAGCCCTTGATCAGTTGCTGCAAGAAGGCACCCACGAAGGCACCGGTCTTGCCTGTCGGATCGACATCGCTGCTCTCGATCGGATCCCGCTCGTGGATGATGTTCGTCCCCGGCGTATCCCGAAGTGCAACAGCGCCACCGCTGGATCGCAAAATTACCATAATCTCCAGTTCGTAGTCGGATGCAATCGTGTTTGCAAGCTCCCGGGGCCCTCCGTTCCGGTCGAGTGCCTCGCGTGCATTTTCCTCGCGGGCGAACAGGACGTCGATATCGTCGGCGAGCGTTTCGAGTACACCGCTGTAGGTCTCCGGCGGGGCGAGGCCAGCACTGTAATCGAGCGAGACGGCAGTCAACGCTCCACTGCCGCCGGCTGCCCGGAGTAGGGCACCGGTGGTTTTCGCTGCCTGTTCGGAGAGGACGGCAGTCCCCAGCCCGGCAAAGATCGTTTCGGTGTTCTGGACCGCCTCCATCGGAAAGTCGGCTGGTTTGGCCGTGGCAGCGGCCGTATGTCCCCGGTCGTGCCAGTACTGGCTCTCTCTGGGGTCTGCACCGGATTCCCGGAACAACAGTCCCTGTCGGAGTTCGCCGTCGTCACTCCAGGCAATATGTGTCTCGATACCCTGTTCTTCGAGTTGGGTTTCGACACGGCGGCCCAGCGGCGTCTCCGGTAGTTTCGAGAGCCAGATCGGTTCGGCACCGAGTTCGTGGGCTGCGATCGCCGCGTTGCTCGCCGTCCCGTCGGCATAGATCGTCGTCTCGCGCGCCATCTCCAGGCGCTGGTTCCCCGGCGGTGAGAATCGAAGCGGTGTCTCCCCGAACGTAATTAACTCTGCCATACCAGGCACATGCACACTGGGGGTCTTAAGTCAACTGCCCAGTTACAGATTCTGCAACTGCTCGGAGAACCACAAGAAAGTGTCCGCATCGCTCAGTATCAGACAGACGCCCCGAGACCACAGTCTACATGCCACCGCCACCCCGAACGCAGATATGGACGCGATCAGCCGACTCCTCGCCGAGGCACGTTCGACCAACGAGCGACGGCTGGTCGTCCTCACGGGTCCAGCCGAGACAACGCGGCGACGAATCGAGGACCTGCTCTCTGCGACCGATATCGATCCGGGAGCGACCAGCTACGTCGGACCGGAAGACGCCTTTCACTGTGAATCGCTTTCTCACCACGAGGCCGACCGCTTACTTGGGACGTCCAGAGAGGCCGTCGTCTACGACTGTCACGAGCGGTGTGAACCGACGTCGCTCGGACAGATTGTCGGGACTGTCGTCGGTGGCGGGCTGGTCGTCCTGCTGACACCACCGCTCTCTGCATGGCCCGACAGCCGTGACGAGTTCGACCGATCGCTCGCTGTGCCGCCGTTCGATCTCTCTGAAGTGGGAACTGCGTTCAGACGCCGACTGATCGAAACACTCCGGACACATCGAGGGATCGCGGTTATCGACGCCGAAACCGGCACTGTCGAACAGGATGGGCGCTGTCATCCTGCCCCGCGGCTCCCGAAACAGCCACCAACCGCACCAGCAGACCATCGCTTTCCAGACGCAGCCTACGACGCCTGCAAGACCGGGGATCAGGTCGAAGCCGTCCGAGCCTTCGAGAGACTCCGGGACGTCGACGAGGCGGTCGTCGTCGAGGCCGACAGAGGTCGCGGCAAGTCGAGTGCTGCCGGGCTCGCTGCGGCCTCACTCGCCAGTGCTGGGCAGGATGTCCTCGTCACTGCGCCGTCTTCAGGGAGCATCGCGGCACTGTTCGACCGGGCGTCGGAGTTACTCGAAGCGATTGAGACCCCATTCGAGCAGCGCGATGATCGCACGGTCGAGACCGAACGCGGCCGGATTCGCTACGAAGCCCCGACGGAAGCTGCGACCCTTCCCGACGACCCCGACACCGTCTTCGTCGACGAGGCAGCCGCGATTCCGGTTCGACTGCTCGGCGACCTGCTCGCTGCCCGATCGATCGCATTCACCACCACAGTGCGGGGCTACGAGGGGACAGGCCGCGGTTTTTCGGTCAGATTCCGGGGAGCGCTGGCGGAGAGTCGGTTCACAGTCACGGAGCTGTCTCTCTCCGAGCCGATCCGGTACGCCGCCGGTGATCCGGTCGAGGTGTGGCTCTTTCGCGCGCTCGCGCTCGATGCGAGCCCGCCGGTCGACGCAGTCGTCGAAGACGCGGCGCCGGACACTGTCGAGTATCGCCAGATGTCGAGTGCCGAACTGCTGGCCGACCCACACCTCCTCCGCGAGCTGTTCGGGCTGCTCGTGACCGCTCACTACCGGACGGAACCGAACGATCTGGCACGCCTGCTCGACGCACCGAACGTCTCTATCCACGCACTCACGAGTGACGACCACGTCGTCGCCGTTGCGCTGCTCGCTCGCGAGGGGTCGCTCCCGGAGACGCTTCGAACTGCGATCTACGAGGGCCAGCGAGTCCAGGGTAACCTGATCCCGGACGTGCTGACGAGCCAGCTACGCGACGAGAACGCGGGCAAACCGGACGGCTGTCGTGTCATGCGGATTGCAACGCACCCCGCTCGCAGATCCCAAGGGCTGGGTTCACACCTGCTCGACCGGATCGGCGCGGATGCCAAAGAGCAGGGCGTCGACTGGCTGGGGGTTGCCTACGGCGTCACGCCGGAACTCGTCGAGTTCTGGATGCAGAACGGCTACCGGACGGTCCACCTCTCCACGACGCGCAACGACCGCTCGGGTGAGCACTCGGTCGTCATGCTGCGACCACTGTCAGACCAGGGAAAACAGCTCCACCATCGCCACACGGAATGGTTCCTTCGTCGGACGCCAGAGACACTCCGTGAATCGCTCTCGACGGTCGAGCCGGCGGTCGTCCGGGCGGCCTGTCGATCGACGAGCGGTGACCCGGCGCTCGATCTCACGAAGTGGGAGTGGCGACACGCCGCCGGTCTCCCACACGGGAAGGCGATATTCGAGACAGCACCACGGGCTGTTCGCAAACTCTGTTTCAGATATCTTGTCGACGACGCAGATCTACTCTCCCCCGAACAGGAGCGACTGTTGATCCGGAAAGCTCTGCAGGGACAACCCTGGGCGACTGTCACCGAGATGGAAGGGTTTCAGACGGAGTCGATCTGCAAGCGAACGCTCGGCTCTGCCGTCGAACCGCTCGTCGAACAGTACGGGACAGCTGCTGCAGTTGCCGAACTCGAACGGTACCGGTAGTCTCAGTCGTTTTGTGTCACTGCAACCGGTATTTTCTCAATCACTCCCTGCGAAGTGTCAGTAATGACGACAACTGTCTCCGAAATCATGACCACACCCGTCCTGACTGTCGACCCCGAGAGGAGCCTCGACGAGATTGCGGACGCGATGCTCGATCAGGGGATCAAATCGATCGCAGTCATCGACGACGACTGTACTCCCGTCGGGATTCTTACCTCGACCGATTTCATCGAGGTCGTCTCGGCAGACCAGTCCGGCGCCGAACTGACTGTTAGCGAGTACATGACAACAGAGATCGTCACTGCGCCGGCGGAGATCTCGGTCACCCAGGCCGCCGCGGAGATGGTCGAACACAAAATCTCCCATCTCCCGGTCATCGAAGATGGCACTGTGGTCGGCATAGTCACGTCGACCGATATCGCGAGGCACGTCGGAACCGAAAAGTAGTGTTCTCGCCGCAGACTTCCGAGGTTCAGGCAGTCGTGGCGATCTGTTCTGCCTCTACGCGATCCCGAACGATCCCGGTGAAGTTCTCGAATACTGTCTTCGCCTCACAGGCTGCCGCGTAGTTTTCCTCGTCGATGCCGTCGAGTACTGCTTCGAGTCGCTCGTCCGAGAGTTCGTCTTTTCCCTTCGTGACCGATTCGGCCGTCGCCTCGTCGTACTCGGGGTGAAACTGGACGCCGAAGACGTTGCCCTTCCGGAAGCCGTGAACGCCGTACTCGTTTTCAGCGATGCGCTCTGCCCCCGGCGGCAGCGAACCCACTCGATCGGAGTGTGTCGTAAAGACGGTAAACTCCGGATGGATCCCATCGAAAAGCGGGGAGCTGTCGTCGTGTCGCACCTCCCGGTAGCCGATCTCGTACTCGCCCATGTCCTCGACGGAGCCGCCGAGTACGTTCGCGAGTAGCTGGTGGCCGAAACAGACCCCGAGAAACGGCATTCCGGTCTCGATTGCATCCCCGATCCACCGCTTGAGATCCTGGATCCAGGGCTCGTCCCAGTAGACCGAGGCCCGGGAGCCAGTGACGATACAGCCGTCGTACTCGAAGGTCTCCGGTAGCTCCCGCTCGGTGACGTGAAACTCGACGAGATCCGCGTCGACCTCCCGCCGGAAGTTCCGTCGGGTATCCGCACCATCGTGGGCAGCGTTCAGCAACGCAATGCGAAGTCGGCTCATTACACACGGAAACGTGCTCGTCGGATAAAAGACCCCCTCAACTGGTGATTTCTGCCGTCCTTTGCGACACGCCTGAGAACTATTTCTCGCGGCTGTGCGCTGTCAGAAATCCGTCGATCCGGTCGGTGACGGCACGCGAGTGTTCGATGTGACAGAGCCGTTTGCCCGCCACTGGCTCGAACGTGCCGCGGGGTAGATCCGCCGCAAGCTCTCGTCCGACGTCGATTTCGACCACCGGATCGTCGAGGCCGTGACAGACGAGCGTCGGGAGTGTCTGTTCGTACAGTGGCCCTGCCTCGAAGTCACACATAGCTGCTACCTGGGCCTCGAAGCCGGACTTTTCTGCATCCTCCTCTCTGCGCCACTCACAGATCCGATCGATCGTCTCCGACTGATCGGAGCGAAACTCCGCCGAGAAGGCACCGTTCAGGGACTCTTTGAGTTCGTCCATCGACGGATCTGGCGGGTGAAGTGCCTGGAGTGTATCCCGGTCGACGAGGTCACCGCGCGGTGCTGTCCTGAACAGTGTGAGCGTTCTGGCCCGGCCGTACTCCCGTGCGTACCGGAGTGCGATCATCCCACCGAGTCCTGCTCCGATAACGTGGGCGCTTCGGACCTCGGTAGCGGCAAGAACGGCCTCCAGGTCGGTTGCGAGCGTCTCGATATTGTAGGGTCCGTCTGGTGTGTCAGACTGGCCCGTTCCGGGGAGATCCCAGACAATCGCTCTGTAGGGGCCCGCGAGGCCGTCGTACTGCCAGGCCCACTGCCAGGCACCGTAGCCCACGTCGGGGACGAAGACCACGGGCTCGCCGGATCCGGCGGTGTCGTAGTGGAGGGTGACGCCATCCGAACGTGTCGTTGGCACGGCTATCTCTTCGACTGGCTACGAGAAATCGGTACCGGAAACGCCTCGCCCCCTCGATTCGAGGAGTTTGCGAACACGGTCCCGGTCGACAGTCCCGGAGTGGGTTCGCGGGATCTCTGTGGTGACGGCGATCGTTTTCGGGCGCTTGTAGCCAGCGAGATTCGCCCGGCAGTACTCGATTGCCTGTTCTCGGATCGCTGCAGCATCGAACGCTTCTTGGGCAACCGCGACCACCGCACCGACCCGCTGGCCCCACTCGGGATCGTCGAGTCCCAGGACTGCTGCATCCGTGACGCCGGGTGCCTCCTGCAACGACTCGGCGACGTCAGTCGGCGAAACGAGTTCGCCGCCGGTGATGATCGTCTCGTCGCGGCGGCCGAGTACCCACAGCCGCCCGTCCTCGTCTCTGTAGCCGATATCGCCAGTGTGTAACCCCCACTCGCTGAACGCGTCTGCAGTGTTCGAGGCGTCCAGATAGCCCGGGCTGACTGTCGGGCCGTCGACGACGATTTCGCCGCGCTCCCCGGGATCGAGGAGCTGACCGTCTTCGACGATCCGAACCGTCGTCCCGAGCAGTGGCTGCCCCACAGTGTCGGGAAACTCCGCCGTCTCGGCTGGCAGTGCCGTCGTGGCCTGTGAGGCGGTTTCGGTCAGCCCGTAGGTCGGATACACCGGGAGACCGGCCTCCCGGGCGCGGTCGAGCAGTCGACCCGGAGCGGGTGCACCGCCCAGTAGAATCGTCCGGAGCCGGTCCGGATCGATACCCTCGTCGAGCAACCGTGTGAGCTGTGTCGGAACCAGCGAGACGCCGGTAACGCCGTCGGATTCGAGAACCTGTGCGGTTTGGGAGGCATCGAACTCCTGTTGCACGAGGAGTTCGGTTCCGTAGAGAACCGACCGGATCGCCGGTGCGAGACCACCCATGTGGTACATCGGCAGACAGCACAGCCAGCGATCGTCAGGATTCACACCCAGCCGGAGCGCAGATGCGAACGCACTCGAAGTGAGATTTCCACCAGTCAACTGTACAGCTTTCGGGTCACCAGTGGTCCCGGAGGTAAAGAGGATCAGACAGGTGTCCTCGAAGCTGGGAGGTGCTGGATCGAACGGCTCCGATTCGCTGAAAAGTGGTGCCGTCCCCTCGACGGTGGGCTCGTCGACCGAGAACAACGGCGTGGTCTCAGTATCGATCACGTCGGCTGCGAGTTGCTCTGTCTCCCGTTCACAGAGACAGATATCCGGTTCGACCCGGTCGATCTGTGTGGAAAGCGAACCGGTAGCGAGTGCAGTGTTCAGCGGGACGACCTCCCAGCCCAGCCGCACTGTCGCGTAGAATCCGACGACGAACTCGGGCGATGGCGACAGTGCAATCCCGAGTCGAGTCGGCCCAGACTGGTCACTGTCCCGGGCGTTCAGTGCCCGCGCGGTTTCTGTGACTGCCTCGTCCAGTTGGCGGTACGTGTAGGACTCCCCGGTCTCTGCCGAACGGAGGGCAGTCCGCTGTGGCGTCGCCTCGGTTCTGGTTGCGAGCAGATCGAACCGCTGGAGCGGCCCCGACATCTCAGATCGGGCTGTCGACGATACCGAGGCCGTCTTCCTGTGGGACCCTGATCTGGCCGTCCTGGACCGGGGCCGGATCGCGCGCCAGATCGGTCGCGAGCCGTCCCCCTGTGGCGAGTCCGCAGGGCCGGATGTCCGGGATCGCAGCAGCGGCGTGGACTGCACCGACACGGGCGACGACGGCGTCGATCGTCGTCGAGATCACCGGGACGATTCCTGCCTCCCGGCAGCGCTTTGCTGCCGCGACAGTTCGATCGGGCCCGCCGAGCACCATCGGTTTGAGAATCAGCACGTCGGCTGCGTCCGACTCGATGATATCCACGACATCGTGTGCAGCCAGGGACTCGTCGAGTGCGATATCGACGCCACGTCCCCGTAGTCCCGCGTGTTCGCTCAGATCGGCCGTCGGGAGTGGCTGTTCGATGTAGGAGACGTCCAGGGCTGCGAGCCGATCGATCGCCTGGATCGCCTGCTCGCGGGTCCAGGCCCCGTTCGCGTCGGCACGGAGTTCGATCTCGTCGCCGACTGCGTTCCTGACGGCACGGACCCGTTCGACATCCTCTTCGATCCCGTTCGTCCCGATCTTGAGTTTGATCGAACGGTATCCCTGTTCGACCGACTGGGCTGCCCGCTGTGCGAGTGCCGCGGGTTCGTTGGCCCCGAGTGTAACGTTGACCGGCACCTGTTCGACACTGCCCGACCCGCCGAGTGATCTGTACAGCGGTTGACTCTCCTCTTTCGCACGCCCGTCAGCGAGCGCGAGTGAGAGTCCGTGGCGCGCTGCTGGGGCTTCCAGTTTCGCGAGCGCGATCCCCCAGTCGAGTTCCTTCGCGATCTCCTCGCCGCGGATCAGTGCGTCCTGGCACTCCTCGTAGGACTCCGTCCAGCCAACCAGTGGCGTGGCCTCGCCGATCCCATCGAGTTCGTCAGTTTGGACCCGGATCAGAAATCCCTCTCGGGCGTCTATCGTCCCGCGTGCTGTCTCCAGTGGCGAGTCGAGCTGTACGGTAAACGGCTGTGTTTCGAGCATCTCAGATCACCTCCGGGACCAGAAGTCCCACTGCGAACAGGATCGCGTACAGCGCGAGCAACTGACCCGTCTGCTCCAGTGCGGGATTGAGGCTTTCTCCGTCGGTCTGTTCGAGGACGATAGTTGCGATCCTGGCTGCCAGCGGAGCCGAGAGCAGGGGAAGGAGTACCGCGATGTGGTAGCCGAAACCCAGCCACAGCAGGGCCGGGACGGCGTAGGCAGCAGCCAGGAGGCCACCGAACTCGACCCGGGAGAATCTGTAGCCAAACTTGACCGCGAGTGTGCGTTTGTCTGCCTCGCGATCGGTTTCCAGATCACGGATGTTGTTGATCACGAGGACACAGGTTGCGAGCGCGCCGGCGGCGACACCGCCCAGTGCTGTGGCGGCGGTCACCGTTCCTGCAGGGAGCCCCAGCGGGAACACACCCGCCCCGGTAGTCGTCACTGCCTGCACGTAGTAGGTGCCGGTGACGGCGACCAGTCCGAAGTAGACGAATACGAACAGATCACCCAGTCCGTAGTAACCGTAGGGGTAGGGGCCACCCGTGTACAGAATGCCGGCGAGGATACTGGAGAGACCCACAGCGAGAATCGGCAGGCCGCCGATACCCACGAGGTAGAGCCCGACGACAACCGCCAGTCCATACGAGCCGATCATCGCCAGTTTCACCCGCTCAGGTTCGATCAGGCCACCAGCAGTGACCCGCGTGAACCCCTCGCGGTCGTCCGTATCGGCCCCGTTGACCGCGTCGTAGTAATCGTTCGCGAAGTTGGTGCCAATCTGGATGAGCAAAGCACCGACGAGTGCTGCGACTGCAGGCAAGGGTGCAAATACGCCGTCCGCGACTGCCAGTGCGACGCCGATCAGGACCGGCGCGCCACCGGCTGGCAACGTCTGTGGCCGTGCAGCCATCAGCCAGGCCTGCCGCCGTGAGACGTCAGCAGTCGCTGTCATTACACAATAGTACGGACGGGAGGTTCAAAGATGGCTCGCTTCTAGTAGTGCCACGGGAACTGTCGGAACTCCGGCTCGCGGTTTTCGTTGAACGCATCCCGCCCCTCCTGGGCCTCCTCGGTCATGTAGCCGAGTCGTGTCGCCTCGCCTGCGAACACCTGCTGGCCGACCATCCCATCGTCGGTCATATTGAAGGCGTACTTCAGCATCCGGATCGCCATCGGAGATTTGCGGGTTATCTCGTCGGCCCACTCCAGAGCGGTCGCTTCGAGTTCTTCGTGAGGTGTCACTTCGTTGACCATGCCCATCTCGGCGGCCGCTTCGGCGTCGTAATCCCGACCCAGGAAGAAAATCTCGCGGGCTTTCTTCTGGCCGACCTGTTTCGCGAGGTAGGCCGATCCGAAGCCGGCGTCGTAGGATGCCACGTCGGCGTCGGTCTGTTTGAAGATCGCGTTCTCGCTGGCGATCGTGAGATCACAGACGACGTGCAGCGAGTGGCCACCGCCGACTGCCCAGCCCGGTGCGACACAGATGACGGGTTTGGGCATGAATCGGATGAGTCGCTGGACTTCGAGGATGTGGAGTCGACCGAGTCCCTCCTGTGCGGCGGGTTCCGCGTCGTCGTCCTGGTACTCGTAGCCCGATTCGCCGCGGATCTGCTGGTCGCCGCCAGAACAAAAGGCCCAGCCGCCGTCTTTCTCGGATGGCCCGTTGCCGGTCAGCAGAACACAGCCGACGGTCGCCTGTCGGCGGGCGTGATCCAGCGCCGTGTACAGCTCGTCGACTGTCTCCGGCCGGAAGGCGTTCCTGACCTCGGGTCTGTCGAATGCGATCCGGACTGCCGGGACGTCTGTTCCTCTGTGATAGGTGATGTCGGTAAAATCGAATCCGTCGATCCGTTCCCAGTGGTCGTCGTCGAAGAGTTCCGATACCATACTCGTTCTGGGGTCGGACTGTGCAAAACCGTTTTTGTGTTACCTGGCTACTGGTCTGCTCGAGGATCGTCCGTACCGTCTGCTTCAGCGTCCCCGTCATCGTCGCTTCGATCCTCACTCTCGTCCTCGATGGTGATCTCGACTGACTCTCCATCCGTGGTTTCCGTGGGTCCAGCAGTGTCGAACAGGAATCGCTGAAGTCTGTTCATCGCACTGCCGGGGTAATCGGGATCACCCTCCTGTGTCACCCGGGTGACGTCGATCGTCCGGTCCTCGCCGAGCACGTCTGAAACCCCCTGGAGAAAGCGAACGAAGGGCTCGCCGAGTTCACTCGGACGGCCGGGATCGTTCCCCAGAACCCCCCTGTTGTCGAGATACTCGGTGATCCCGAGGCTGTCAGTTGTGGGCCAGCCCAGTTCCTCGGCGACGAGCTGTGAGGCCTTCGAGATCGCCCCCACAGAGCCGAGATGACCCGCACCGATTCCTGCTTTGGTCGCTTTCGCTGGCTCGCCGCTGAACACCACTGGGCCGACTTTCGCGACGGCCCCATTGCCGACGCTGACGACCCAGCCTGGCGAACTGTAGCTGTACTGGGTCAGCGACGTCTCGGCGGACTCGTCGGGTTCAGCAGCCTCCGACTGGCTGTCTTCGCCATCTTGGCCGGTCACAGGAATCGTGACTGTCCCACTCTCTGTCCCTGTTTCGCCGACCAGCTTCAGGATGTTTTCTGCGGCCACACCACCTTCCCGGATGGCTGTCTGTGCACTTGCTGGAACGACTCGGTCAGCCTCGTCGGTCACATTTGCAGCGTCACCGACGACGAACGTACTGTCGCTGACGCGCAGATCACCTGCGGTCGCGAGCCGGTCACCGCCCAGTGATGCGGGGCCACGAATCCCACCGGTCCAGACGAACACTTCGGCGGACAACGACCGGCCGTCTTCGAGGTGGACGACCGATTCGTCGGCCGACTCGATCGCGACACCGGTTTCGACCGTCACGTCCCGGACTTCGAGTTCCCGGCGAATCGCCCCGGCGAACGTCGCATCGAATCCGGGTGCGACCTGGTCGGCCATCTCGACGATCGTCACGTCGAGATCCAGTTCCTCCTCCGTGGCCAGTTCGGCGAGTTCACCGGCGGTCTGGATACCGGACAGACCGGCCCCGCCGACGACGGCATCGCCGCCACTGGCTGCCAGCGCATCCGCACGGATCTCGCGTGCGTGCTCGATTCGCTTGAGTGGCGTGGCGTATTGTTCCACGTCAGTGAGTCCGTAGAACTCGGTTTCCGCACCGAGACAGACCGCAGCGTAATCGTATTCGAGGGTCTCCGTCTCACCGTCGTCTTCGAGTGTCGCGACACCTGCCTCGGTATCGATATCTGTCACTGTCGCCTGCTCGATCCTCGCAGACGTGAGGATATCGTCGAGTGGGACGGAGATCACGTCAGAGAGCTCTGGATACCGGACGAGCCGGTGGAGTTCGTGCTGGACGACGTGGTCTGATGATTCGTCGACGACGACCAGTTCGACGTCGTCTGGCAGTGTGCGTTCGAGCCGGCAGGCGACTGTCAGTCCGGCGTAGCCAGCGCCGAGTACGGCAACACGCATACAGCCATATTGGCGTGGACAGGCAAATGCGCTCCGACTACGACAGCATCGACACCGGTTGCGTCAGGCAGATCGGCCAGCATCCTTTTACATGCAGTCGGCTACAAAACAGACGTGACTGATATACAACCGTCAGATACGTCGCACTCAAAGATCGAAGACAGCGACGGTACACTACAACGGCGGAAATTTCTCGCAGCGAGTTGTGGGGCCGGTGTCACGATGTTCGCTGGCTGTGCATCTGAGAGTGGGACAGATGACGACTCGCCCGACGGTTCTTCAGACGGTACAGGTTCGGAGGACGGCTCGGATGAAACCGAAACAGACAGTGGAAGCTTCCGGCTGCTCGTCAGCGATATGCCGGCCGACATCGGGGATTTCGACCGCCTCGACGTCAGTTTCGACCGGGCCCGGATTTTCGATGGCGGCGGGGATTCGGAAGACGGAGAGACGGACTCGGACGATGATGCCGGGGAAACGAACGAGACCGAACAAAATGCAACGGCTGCCGCCCAGGAAACAGATGATGGCGAGCAGGGCGACGGCGTGCAGGACGACAGTGAGACGGAGGAACGTAGTGCCGAGAACTCCTCCGAGGAGGACCCGTCAGATGATGAATCGGACGAAGATTCGGACGGTGGAGCGGGCCGGGGTGGCTTCTACACTCTCGATCTGGACGGTGCAACCGTCGATCTCACACAGGTCGTCGACGACCGTGCGATCTCCGTTTTCGACGGGGAGCTGTCGGAGGGGCGCTACACCAAGATCGAACTCTACGTCGCCGATATCGAGGGCGTCGTCGACGGCGAGGTTGCAGAGGTGAAGGTGCCGAGTGGAAAACTACAGATTACACAGAGTTTCGACGTTGTCGCTGGTGAGGCAGTCGAGTTCGTGTTCGACATCAACGTCGTCAAGCGCGGCCAGAAGCTGCGATACAATCTGACCCCCGTCATCTCCAAAAGCGGGGTTCGCGGGGAGGATGTCGAGGTCGAAGAGGTGGCTGACGAAGGCGACGAGGAGGAAACTGGTGACGCGACGGATACTGATGGAAACCAGACGGGAGAAGATGGCAGTGGGGATCGGCAAAACAACGAGAGCAGCGAGCAGTAGGCGATCTAGGTTCTGTAATATCCTGAGCGAGGGGGATGCTGATCGACAGCGTTCCGGCGGGTTTACGAACACAAAGCAATTTTCCGTCCGGCAAAGTTTGATACGCCATCCGGCTGAATGATTATAGTATGCTAATTGGAGTCGTCTCTGATACGCACGACAATCGAGATGTCATCACTGCTGCTGTCGACCTCTTCGACGGAGAGGTTGACTCAGTCATCCACTGTGGCGATATCGTCGCGCCCTTCTCTGTCACACCGTTCGATGGTGATTTCGACTTCTACGCAGTCCGCGGGAACAACGACGGCGAGTGGGCCCTGCAGGATGCCGTGCGGAATGTCGGCGCGTACCTCGGTGAGATGGGTGAGCTCTCCCTTGGCGGCAAACGAGTGGCGATCTATCACGGGACAAGTTCGCCGATTGTCGACGCACTTGTCGAATGTGGCAACTACGATTACGTCTTTCACGGCCACACACACACCAGAGCCCACGAAGAGCAGGACGGCACTGTTCGGATCAATCCGGGCGGGATCCCGACCGATTCGGAATCCACCGAGCAACCTGCAGGGGTAATCCTCGACACCGAAACTGGCGAGGTCGAATTCCACGACCTTCGGTAATCGCGTCTTCCCTCGCCCGTCGGAACCCAGCGAGATAGCGCGGATGTGTTCTCCGCAGACAGACACTACGTGCCTTCTTTACAATCCAGCCCCTAGATCCCGGTAGAATGGCCCCACCCTCCGAATCCGAGCAGTTCGAGGCCATCCAGGAGGCCCAGCAACTCTCCGATCTCTCCGAGACGTTCGGAATCGGGTCGATTCACGAGATCTATTTTTCAGCGAAAGAGATCTGGCAGTCGGTACTCCGGGAACGACAGCGAAATCGGACAGACGCATCCGGGCTGGCAGGGACAACTGTCGACATCGACGGCCAGACATTTCACGTCCACGGCATCACACACGTCGGGACCGAGCCAGAGGCGGAGTATCTCCGGGAGTACGTGACCGAGTATCTCCGCAGCAACGGGTCTGTCTACTGTGAACAGGGGATCCGTTCGATGTACTTCGAGGACTTTCCCGAGGTCTGTGAGATGGACGACTACCTCTGGGCGATGGATCGATGCGAGGGGGTCGAAACCGCCTCGCACGTGGACCGTCGAAGCAGTTCCGAACCGGTGTTCGAGGAAACCGCGCCTGTCACAGGCGAGTTCCGGGACGCGACCTTCTCGCTTATCGATTCGGGCAGTACGATGTACGGTGAGAAGTTCGAACAGACACTGGGTGATATCGCAGCGAGTTTTCTGACCGATCACGCTGATATCGGGGTCGGCAAAAGCTACGAGGCCTTTCAGCTCCGGGCCGAGGCGAGCCGGAATCCAGAACGACTCGTCGACCTGCAGGAGTACTACGAGCGAACCTTCCTCCCGCAACCACTCGAACGCGAGTGGCTCCGGTATCACGATCCGGAACTCGAACTCATGTCACACGCACGCAACGAACGGATGGCGGAGTATGCAATGTATCACAACCAGAACGCCGAAAATGTCCACCTCGTCGTCGGTGCTGCACACCAGCCCGGCGTCGTCTACTATCTCGAACAGTACAGGGACGGTCGGGAGCTCCCGGCCGAGTTCGAACTGTACTAGCTGGTCGGTGCACTACCGGACAGAGTAGCCAGACTGGCCACACCGAGGTGTACCAGTCCGACAGGAAGTGCACCGACAGCGACGCCTGCCACAGTGTTCCCCGAGGCGAACGGGCCGGTCGATCCTGCCAGCCCCAGCGCGATCGCTGTCCCTGCGAGGATGCCGACGAACAGAATATACCCGACAACGGTACCGAGAAACCCCAGGAGCGGCCGAGTCCCGTCTGTGACCCAGACTGCGCCGATGGCTGCGAGCAGTGGCCCACCCAGATAGACTGCGCCAACAAGTAGCTCCGGGCCTGCCGAGGCGGGGGTCACGGAGAAGAGTTCCAGAGTCGCCACGAGACTCCCGTATCCCACACCGACGAGCACGTAGAGCCCCAGAATCGTCGTCACTTGCTGAACAGCTGCCCCCTCGAAGACGCTGTCAGTCGGTGCGTCGAGAACGGGTCCGTCCTCGATACTGAACTCGTCGATGAAGGCGTCGTCTATCGTCGCTGGGTCAATAAACTCGATTCCCTCCTCCTGACTGATCTGTCTGGCATCGTCGTCGAGACCGGCGCGACACGTCGCCATCATCTGATCGACGTCGTTTTCCTCGGCGGCATTTCGCAGAAACTCCAGCTGCTCGCCTGTGAGATTCGTCTCCTCGTCGATGGCCACGATAGTCAGCATCCGGTCGTAGTACGTATCGCTCTCCCGCGTTCCTGTGACGACGTAGGCACTCTCGGCCAGTTGACTGGTCGAGGTGTTCCACCCCTTTGTCTGTAGAAAGCGGACGACTCGCTCGAAATACTCCTGTGGTTCCATCTGTTCCCCCATACTGCGCTCAGTCGCGTAGCTAGTGGATTAGTTGCGGATTACATCAGTATTGTGATACTCTATATTCACTACCAATCACCACGATCATACGCACGAGCGAAGCGAGTGCGTTTCACCGCGACGAACGGAGTGAGTCGCGGCCTTTTTGACCCTGTTTTTTCGTGGTGTGGTTCGCGCTTCGCGCCACCCCGACGATGAAAAAGGTGGTTTAGAAGGTATAGGCCATCATCACTTCGTCGATCAGTTCGTCCTCGATTGTGTAGTGGTCGCGGCGAATGCCTTCCGTCTCCCAGCCGTGGGCTTCCAGAAAAGACAGCGCCCTGTCGTTGGTCATCGGGATGCTGTTGTACACCTTCTGGTAGCCGTTCGCTTCGGCCCAGTCGAGTCCGCGGCCGAGCAACTGACTGCCGACGCCGCGCTGGCGGTGTGACTCCCGGACACCGACAGTCAACTGTGCCGTGCTCTGGAGCTTGTCCGTCTGTGGCAGATCCAGGTGTGTCCAGCCGATCACCTCGCCGTCGTTCGTCGCGACGAAGAAGACCCGGGATTCGACCGTGTTGTGTCGCTGGACCGTATCCTCGTACAGCAGGCGGTCGGCGATACTCTCCGCGACCACGTAGGTGTCTTCCGCGGTGACGTCTCGGATCGTATCGACCAGTCCCTCGAAATCCTCCTGGCGCGCTGGCCGAATCGTGTAGGTGAAATCGGCGGAGACGTGTTCCTCGACAGAGCCGGCGTTGAGCCCGATCCGAAGTGTTCCGCCCTCGTCTTCGAGATACCCCTTCGTCATCAGCCACTCGAGTTCGTCTTCGAACTCGCCCGAAGAGAGCCCGGCTGCACTGCGGGTCTGATGGCGTGCAGCAGTTCCGTGGCGCTCGACGTACTGGTAGATCTGCTTGCTCGCCTCGGATCGAAAGGTAGGCCGCTCTAGTGGTTGCATACCTCTCTTTTGGAGCAGACCCCTCTTGGTTATACTGCAATATGTCGAATAAGTTATCCGAGGTAGTGTGGATCGCTCTCACGACTCTCGAATGATTTAAACTGCCTCAAATCGTAATTCGAGCAATTATGATGGTCGGACACGCAGCGCTGGCATTCGCGCTCGGTGCCTGGCTCGCGGACTGGGCCGGTGTCGATGCGGGGAAAGCGCTGTTGATCGGCGCTGCGGCAGGGGGGTTCGCCATCGTTCCGGATGCCGATATGGGATACGCCTTGATCGGGATACTCACTGCAGGAACGCTGGATCCCAGCGTCCTGCTCAACAGCTTCTGGGATGCCGGGCTGACAGTCCACCGTGGGATGACACATTCGCTCGTGATCGGGCTGTTCAGCGCCATCGCCTTTGGGCTGTTCGCGGGACGGGATCTACGACGGGTCGCTGGTGTCGCACTGCTTGGGGGCTCCGTTATCGCGACGGGCGTTCTCGTTGGCTTTCTTGAGGGTGGCGTCATGGCCTCTTTCGTCGTCGCGGGTGTCGCGGTGACGTTGATCGCACGCCGTGCGGGATTGCAGCCACAGACGGTGTTCGGGGCTGCTCTGATCGGATTGCTCACGCACCCCTTCGGTGACCTCTTTACCGGCACTGCACCGACACTGCTGTACCCCTTCGACGTCCGGTTTCTCCCGACGAGGGTGACACTCGCTGCTGATCCGACGATCCATCTGATCGGCGCCTTCGCACTCGAACTCGCGACGATCTGGTTTGCGGTTCTCGTCTACGCCAGACTCCGGGAGCTTCCAGTCGCCGAGCGGGTTCACCCAACTGCAGCAGTGGGCGCAGTGTACGCCGGCGTCGTACTCTTCATTCCGCCGCCGACGCTCGACGTCTCCTATCACTTCGTCTACAGTGTCCTCGCCGTGAGTTCTATCGGGTTACTGACTAATCTCCCGCGGCCCGATCTCCGATCGGCAGGGACCCGACAGGCGGCACTTCTGACCGGTTTGACCGCGGTGACGGTCGCATTGCTGTCCTACGGGGCCGCCTACATCGTCGTCGGGACCACACTGATTTAATCCCTGACGACAAATTTGAAATATGTCGCAGTCTGTCGCCGACAATCTCCTCCGTAACAGGCGGACGAACGCGGTCATTGGGTGGGCACTGCTACTCTTTCTGGCTATTGTCGTGGGTGAGAGTGCCATCACTGGGGATCTGGCGTGGAGCCTCTTCGTATCGGGGATCATCGCACTCTGTATCCTCCCACCACTCGCATTCCGCAACCCCGAGACGATGCTCCCCTGGGAAGTCATCGCGATGGCTGCCTTGCCAGCGCTGGGCCGGGCGATCGCTGTCTTCGATATCACCCAGGCGATCAATCTGTATCTCTCGATTGCAGCCCTGGCTCTGATCGTCGCGGTCGAACTCGAACTGTTCACCACTGTCAAACTGACCGTCGGCTTCTCGATTATGTTCGTCGTCGCGAGTACGCTCGCGGCGACGGCGGTCTGGTCCGTGTTGCAGTGGTCGCTGGATCTCCTGATAGGCACCGAGTTCCTCATCGTCCCCGGAAAGACTGACCGGGCGATCCACGACGATCTCATGCTGGAGTTCGTCTATACGGCGATCGCAGGGGTGCTCGCCGGCCTCATCTTCGAGTTCTATTTCCGCCGGAAGGCCTCGGTCTCGCGACGCATCGACGAGGAGGTGCCCGAGTGATGAGTATCGCGAACTATTTCAGACTCTCTCTGGACCGCCAGCGCCAGCTCTCGCGTACGATGCAGTTGATCCTCTTCGGGCTGATCTTCGTCGGACTGGAACGACAGTCTCCGACGATCGTTCTCAACGCGTTGCTCGGTTTTTCCATCACGTTCCTGCCCGCAATCCTGGAACGCGACCTCGAAATCCCGATGAATCCCGGGCTCACGATGTGGATTACTGCCGCTGCCTTCCTGCACGCGATCGGTATCGTCGGCATCCCGGGAACGAACGTCGGACTGTACAACGCGATCCCGTTCTACGACCACATCACGCACGCCCTCTCGGCGTCGGTCGTCGCCGGGGTCGGCTATGCGACTGTCCGGGCGCTGGATCAGCATTCGGACGGGATCGACCTCCCACCCCGTTTTATGTTCGTCTTTATTCTCGTCTTCGTCCTCGCCTTCGGCGTCGTCTGGGAGATCGTCGAGTTCAGTGTCGACGTCGTCACAACGCGTCTTGGAGTCGAAATGAGCGGTTTCACACAACACGGGCTGAACGACACGCTGCTCGATCTCGTCTTCAATACGATCGGGGCGGTCATCGTCGCAATCTGGGGGACGGCGTATCTCACGGATGTCGTCGACGCAATCGAAAAGCGAATCGAGAAAAGAGAAGTCGACGTCGAGGAGCGACAGTAACCGCCGGATCGATTATTCGTTCTCTTCGTCGTCTTCGTCCTCACTCGCCAGGAGTTCGAACTCTTCGAGATAGGCCTCTCGCTCTGCCAGATCGTGCTCGTGGAACTGCTCCGTCTCGACGCTGATCGTCGCGATCCCGATCCCTTCCGGTTCGAGGCCATCCTCGGAGACCGATTCGAGTGCTTCGAGTGCGAGCCTGACACCGTCGTCGAGCGACAGATCGTCATCGTAGTTCGCTTCGAGGTAGTCGCGAATGTCACTCCGGTCTGCGCCGACCGCGAGCGCTTTCCACTCGTATGGCGTCCCCGATGGATCAGTCTCGTAGAGTTTCGGCACGCCGTTGGCGATGCCGGCGATGATGAGCGCGACACCGAACGGACGCGCACCGCCGACCTGCGTGTACTGCTGGATGTAGTCGGTGACTTCCTTGGTCAGCGTCTCGACGGCGATCGGTTCACCGTAGCGGAGTTCGTTGACCTGGGCCCGCCGGCGGGCGAAATCGATCAACTGGCGCGCGTCCGCGACGTGGCCCGCGCTCGCGATTCCGATGTGGTCGTCGGCCTTGTGGATCTTCTCGACGCTGTCCCGTTCCATCAGCGGCGAGCGGATCCGTTTGTCGACTGCGATGACGACCCCCTCGGGCGTTCGAACGCCGATGCTTGCAGTCCCGCGTTTGACCGCTTCGCGGGCGTATTCGACCTGGTAAAGCCGACCGTCGGGCGAGAAGATCGTGATCCCGCGGTCGTAGGCTTGCTGTTGATTTTGTCCCTGCATAGTTACTGGAGATCGAGGTTCGTCGCCCCTGCGAACGCACCGTCGACCGAGATGTCCACCCGCCCGTTACGGACGAACGCCGATCGGTCGGCGCCACCGAATGCGACGTGTCTCTGGTCCTGGTGTTCCCGTCGGTCACCCATATACTTTTCTTCACAGGCCCGGATCGTCCCGCTGACGCCCGCGACGCGGACGCCCACTGGCGTGCCATCGATCTCGTCGAGACAGGCGATTGCCGCACGCGCCCGGTCGACTTCGTCGCGTCTGACCCGGACGATCACTTCCCCTGTCGGTCCGTCGAACCGGAACCGGACGACCGAGAGTGCGAGCTCGGCACTCCCCGTCTCACCCAGAAGATTCCCGGCACTGTACCAGAGATTCCGCTGGAAGCTCTTTCGGTCGATCTCCGCGTCGGGCCAGCTCTCGACGGTTACCCCGACGTACCGCCACCGCGGCCGGAGATGTTTCGGGAGGTGTTTCATCAGTCTAACTTGACACCGCGCCCTTTTGAACACCACGACCGAGCTCAAAATTATCAGACATATTATAATTAATCAGCGAATGAGTAATTTAAATACGAGGGGTTCAGGTTGTGTATCCTATGGAGGCGCGAAAGATCTACGGGGTGGGGCTCGCGGCGGCGGGGGTGGTGTTGACCGGAATCCAGCTGATACAGGGGCGACAACAGCTGCAGGATATGGGGCCGCTTTCGGCCCCCGACCAGCTTCTCGCGTTCGGCTTTGGCACTGTTCCCTTCCTGCTGATCGGGCTCTCGCTCGTCTACGTCGGTTACTGGCTCGGGACCCAGCTACGCTACGAACCGTTCCTCGGGCAGATCGTCGGCTGGGGTGTCGGGAGCACCGTGCTGTTTGCCGCTGTCGGGGCACTGCTTCTGTTCAACCAGCAGATCACACTGAACACACTCGAACAGGGGCAGTACGTCGTGATGAATCTGGTGACAGTGGGCGCAGTTGTCGGCGTGCTCGTGGGGGTGTACGACGCGCGGGGTCGCGCTCGCAAGCAGGAACTCGAACGCGAACGCAACCGGATCGGGACCTTCGCCGGCAAGGCGGCAGATATCAACAACTACGGCCGGGAACTCAACCGCGCCGGGTCGATCGAGGAGGTGAGCGCACTCTGCATCGAGGGGCTACAAACCTTGCTGGGGCTGACCGAGACCGGGTTCGTGGTGATCGACGGAGCGGAGCAGACGGTCGTCAACAGTACGATCGTAACCGTCGACGAGGAGCGACTGGGTGCTGTCGCCGCCAATTCGACCGAACAGGACCGGGCCACAGTCGAGATCAGGGACAAAGAAGTCGCCGAGAGAGAGGATCGACTGCTCTCGATGCTCGTGACAGCACACCACGACTCCGCGGTTGTCCTGCTCGCGTTTACCGGGGAGACCACCACCTTCGCCGACGAGGACATCCAGCTAGTCGAGTTGCTCATCTCACACGCAGGGACCGCACTCGACAGAGTTCACGGACTGAACAGTTCGATGGCAGAAGAGGCTTCGAGCTAGCTCTGGTGGTACGGGGTATCTACTCGACACGTTCGAGCAACAGTGCGTCACAGAGCGCATCCTGGCCCTGATTGGTCCGCAACCGCCGCTGTTTCTGTGCACCACTTTCCGCGTCGAGTAACTCCCGTAACACTGGGAGGTCGAGTCGATCTGTCTCGGAATCGACGAACTCCTCGATTCCGATCGTTCCCGACCGATCCTGTTTGATGAACTCCGCATCCTGTCCGTGCCGGATCGCGCGCCACTTGTTCTCGTCGAGTATCTCACGGCGGTGGTGATAGCCCGTTTCGTCGTCCTCGTAGCGTTCACAGAGATCGATCACCAGCGCGTGGATATACTCGACGAAGGCGAGAACGCGCTCCGGGTCGGCCTGGCCGTCCGGTGCACGTACCTCGACAGTGCCGTGTGCGGAGTGGGGCCGGACGTCGTACCAGAGTTCGCCCCTGTCGTCGATCGAATCGGTTTCGAGCATCTGGCGCTCGAACCGGTCGAAGTCCTCGTAGGAGTCGAACAGCGTCGGTACACCCGTGTTCGGCAGTGCCTCGAAGATCTTCGCGCGAGCGGACTGCAGTCCGGTGTCGAACCCGTTCCAGTACGGCGAGTTCGCCGAGAGCGCGAGCAGCGGGGCGAGATACCAGCGGACCTCGTTTGCGACCCACACGGCCTTGTCCGCGTCGTCGACACCGACGTGGATGTGGAGGCCAGCAGTCGTGTTCCGGTGCTGTGGGTACTGGATGCGGTCGAGCTGCGAGCGATACCGCGGTTTCTCGGCGTGTTCGAGTTCACGCCAGCGAGCTAGCGGATGCAGTCCAGCAGCCGCGATCCCGTAGCCGTGAGTGTCCGCGTGTTCGACGAGCGCGTTGCGCACCGCGAACAGATTGTCTCGGGCGTCCGCCTCGTCTTCTATCAGGGGTGTCTGTGTCTCGATGACGCATTTGAACAGTTCGTGGTCGAGACGACCGTCGAGAATCTCCGGCGGGGTCGACTCGTAGACGAGCGTGTCCGTTCCTGCGGTCGGGCGACCGCGTTCGTCGACGACAAAGAACTCTTCTTCGATTCCGAGTGATCCCATCCGACTGAAATTCTCGGCGTCTCCCCGATCCATTGTGACCGGATTGTACGCCACTGGGCTAAAGTATTCTGCTCCAGTGTGGGAGTTGTGCCAGGCCGCGTTTCGAGGACAATCAGACGGGGAGTCGACAGCTTCATTCGGCAGGCAACACAGGAGTGGGTATGGAACGCCGTCAGGTGTTACTGGTGGATGTCTTCGCCGAGGAGCCGACCGGTGGCCGGCCGGTCGCGGTCGTCCCAGACGCCTCCCTTCCGGACAACCAGCTGGACGCGATCGCGAGCGAACTCTCGACGAGTGGTGTCGTGACCGACGACGACGGGACACTCACGTACAGGGATCGTGACGGGACGCAGGCAGTCATCACCGCTGCTGTCGGGGGCTACGCAGCACTCTCCAACCGTGGCTCGATCGCATCGGGGACACACGAGCTGGTCGTCGATGGTGTGCAATCTGCTCCCTCCGACCCATTTCTCGTCGATCTCGCAGACGACGGCAGCGTGAGCGTCGACGTTCCCCACGAGACACCCGAACCAGTCACGGTAGAGACCGAAAAAATCGCCGCAGCGGTCGGTGTCGACGTCGCAACACTCGACGATGTCGGAGCCGATCTGCCAGCCGCAAAGACGGATGCCTTCGGCGGGACCGTTTCAGTCCCTGTCAACTTCCTCGAACATCTCTCCTCGGCATCCCCGGACGTCGGTGCACTGGCGTCGCTACTGGAATCTGAAGACTGCTCACGGCTGTTCGCCTTTACATTCGATACGCTCGAACCGGATACCGACGTTCACGCACGGGTCTTCGACCCCGATGCCGCAGGCAACGAGCGGCCGGCAAGCGGTGTCGGAGCCGCCGCCTGTAGCGCCCAGTGTGCCCGGTGGAGTGCCTTCGACGGCGACCGTGAACGGATCACTTTCGAGACTGGCCGATTCATCGATCGGCCCGGGCGAATCGAAACGACCGTTTCCGAGCAACCGACAGTCGGTGGCACTGCCCTGACCGTTCTCGATGCCGATATTTCACTTCCACCCGAAGAGGATGGCGACGGAATTATCGAGGTGTAGCGGGGCACACCAATCGGAATATCGTTACAGCGAATCCGAGTAAATATCTGATAATTTTTCCAGAATTCGAGACAGGACAGAAGTTTCATTAGGACGCTCGGAGTTGCAACAACCACGTACATGGCTGTGTTATGGCTGGACGAAATCCGGGCTGACGACCTGGAGACAGTTGGCGGCAAGGCCGCATCGCTCGGGGAGATGACGACAGCTGACCTCCCTGTCCCACCCGCATTCGTCGTGACAGCGGGCACCTACCGGCGGTTTATCGAGGAGACAGGGATCGACGAAGAGCTGTTCGAACTGGTCGACATCGAAACTGAAGACTCCAAAGCGCTATCGGATGCCGCACAGGCCGCACAGGAGCTCATCGAAGAGACGCCGATTCCGGACGACCTCCGGGACGAAATTCTCGGTGCGTACGACGACCTCGACGACAGCCCGCCGGTCGCGGTCCGGTCCTCCGCGACGGCCGAAGACCTGCCCGACGCTTCCTTCGCCGGGCAACAGGAGACGTTCCTGAACGTGACCCGCCCGGATCTGGTCGACAGAGTCCGGGAGTGCTGGGCGTCGCTGTTCACCCAGCGGGCGCTGTACTACAGAAAAGAACAGGGATTCGAAAACGAGCTGGTCGATATCGCGGTGGTCGTCCAGCAGATGGTCGACGCCGAAAAAAGCGGTGTCATGTTCACGAGTCAGCCGTCGACGGGCGCGCCAGTCGTCACGATCGAGGCCGCCTGGGGACTCGGCGAGGCTGTCGTCTCCGGAGCAGTAACGCCCGACAACTACGTGATCGATCGGACCACGGGCGACGTACAGGACAAGACGATCGCCGAGAAGAAGGTGATGCATATCCGTGATCCTGAGACCGGCGAGACCGTCGAGCGTGAGGTTCCGGACAAAAAACGGACGGCAGCCGTCCTCTCGAGGGAGGAACTGGACGAACTCCGGGACGTCGGTGAGATGATCGAGGAGTACTACGGCGAGCCCCAGGACGTGGAGTGGGCGATCTACGAGGGAGATATCTATCTCCTCCAGTCCAGACCGATCACGACGATCGACGAGGATGCTGCCCAGGCCAGTAACGAGGCCACCGGCGAATCCGACGACGATGGCGAGGTACTCATCTCCGGGCTCGGCGCGACCCCGGGGAAAGCTTCCGGCGCAGTGAAAATCGTCGACAAACTCGACCAGCTCGACAAGGTCGCGGAGGGTGACATCATCGTCACGCAGATGACGACCCCGGATATGGTGCCGGCGATGAAACGGGCTGCGGGGATCATCACGGACGAGGGCGGAACCACCTCACACGCCGCGATCATCTCCCGGGAACTCGGCGTCCCAGCCGTAGTCGGCTCCGAGTCCGCGACCGAAGAACTCGAAGACGGTACTGTCGTAACGATCGACGGCGAGAAAGGGACAGTCGAGGCGGGTGCCGAGGAAGAGGCCGAAACATACGATCCTGTCGAGGAGGTCCGTCCGGAGACGCCGGTCAAACCGATGACCGCGACGCGGGTGAAAGTCAACGTCTCGATTCCGAACGCGGCCCAGCGTGCAGCCGCGACGGGCGCCGACGGTGTCGGGTTGCTCCGGATCGAGCACATGATCCTCTCGCTTGGCAAGACGCCCGAGCGCTACATCGAAGACGAAGGGTCGGAGGCGTACGTCAACCAGATCGTCGAGGGCGTTCGAGGTGTCGCCGAGGAGTTCTATCCACGGCCAGTGCGGGCCAGAACACTCGATGCGCCGACCGACGAGTTCCGTGAGATGGAGGGTGGCGAAAACGAACCGGACGAGCACAACCCGATGCTGGGCTACCGGGGGATCAGGCGCAGTCTCGACAACCCCGACGTGTTCAGACACGAACTCGAAGCCTTCCGGAAGCTGTACGATATGGGGTACGACAACGTCGAACTGATGGTCCCGCTGGTCAACGACAAGGAGGATGTCCTCCAGGCGAAGGCACTGATGGAGGAGGTCGGGATCGATACAGAAAAACGCTCCTGGGGCGTGATGATCGAAACGCCTGCTGCCGCGCTCGGTGTCGAGGAGATGGCCGAGGCGGGGATCGACTTCGCGAGTTTCGGGACGAACGATCTCACCCAGTACACACTCGCAGTCGACAGAAACAACGAACGGGTCGCAGACCGGTACGATGCGACCCACCCAGCGGTGCTGGATCTGATCGGCAGAACCATCGAGCAGTGTCGGGAATACGACGTCGACACGAGTATCTGCGGACAGGCAGGCTCCGATCCGGATATGGTCCAGTATCTCGTCGAGAAAGGCGTCACGTCCATCAGTGCGAACATCGACGCCGTGCGAGACGTCCAGCACGAGGCCAAACGCATCGAAGAACGGATGATACTCGACTCGGTGCGGTAGTCTGGGGGCTGCGCTTCCCCGCTCTCTTCACACTTATCACCGTGGCAGCCGATTGTGGGGATATGAGTCTTGACGTCGAGCTCCCTGACCCACCCGAACTGGAGGAGATGAACCCCAACGAGTACGAGGACGCCGAGATCATCGGCGAGACGGATTACCGCCGTGACGAACTGGAAACCTACCTGAACGAGGGTGCCTGGGAGACGGCCTTCTCGGAGTGGGCGACCGAGACGGATCTGACCGAGGAGAGTTTCGAGATCGCGATGGATCTCGATTTGATCCAGCGGTTCGATTTCTTCTGGGATTCACACGCCGACCGCGTCGGCTACCACGCCCCGGGCATCCCGGAAAACTGGAAAGAACGGGAGTACCACCCCGACATCGAATCCTGGGGAACGGTATCGAGCATCAATGCGTCGCTGACGGAACTCGGCCAACGCGTCTGTGAAGTCCTCAAAGAGGAGTACATCGACTGGGAAACCGAGTACGAAGCCCCCGACGATCTTCCGGATTTCTAGCCAGGCTGTGCAGGTTCGAGCGGTTGTTGCACAGTACTGGCTGTAACCAATTGTTGGCAACTCGTCAGTAGAATGTTATTAAACAGAACTTTTTCTGGAATAAATATAGGTAGGGGAAAATTATATCTGTATCTATTTTGAGTATATATGTATGAATCGGCGAGAATACATTATTTCCGCGACTACCGTGTCCATTACTGCCATCGCCGGTTGTAATAGTTCGGGTGACGATGAGAGTGATGGGTCGGATTCCGACGACGAGCCGGAGTCGGAAACGCCCGACGAGGAGCCGGACCCCGAACCGCAAAACGCGACCGAGTCGGAGACCGAAGAAACCGAGGATGACGTCGAGTTCGTCGAGGGGTCACCGTCAGAACTTCTCCCGGGTGAAGATTTCGACCCGTACGGCTGGGTGTACACGGGGGACAACACGGATCAATCAGCGATTTCGACACCGGGGGCGTATCGGGAACGGTCATACGTCCTCGAGAATCACACCCTCTCTTTCGAGGTCTGGGTGTTCGATTCAGTGGCGGGTGCCAAGAGTGGGTTCGAAACCCGGATCGACAAGATGCCCGATAGCCGGGAGCTGATACCGGAAGAGATCGGAGACGAGGGCTACCGCTACAGATCTGGCGCATACTATATTTTCTTCCGTGAAGCGAACGTGATCGCCAGTGTCAGAACCGACCAGAATTACTCGGTCGCCAGAGAAAATGCACAGACGATGCGCGAATCCTGGTAATCACCAGAGAAGTCCGCTCCGTCGCTTACTTCTCGATGATACTCTCTTCGACAGCCTCGCCGAAGTGCCGGGCAGTGTCCTCGTAGTAGACGAGCAGTTCGTCGCCTTCTTCGAGATCAGTGACCGCCTTCCGACCGTTGCTCGTGTGAACTTTGATCGTCTCGGCGTTCTGGATCAATGTCTCGATCCGGTCACCGTCTGCTGTTTCGGCCTGAACCCGGAACATCGGGCGTTTCTCGATTTTGGCCCGCCCGACGATCGCTTCGCGGGTCTTGCCGTTCGTGTCGACTATCTGGACCTCGTCACCGCTTTGCAGTTCGGAGAGGTACTTCGTTTCGCCGCCGGGCGATCGGACGTAGGCGTGGACTGCGCCGGCGTTGACCCGGAAGGGGCGCGATGCGACGTAGGGTGATTCTGCGGTCTCCGCGTGGACGAAAAAGAGTCCACGGGACATCGAGCCGATGAGCATCCCTTCGTCGTGATCCATCAGCGAGCCCGTATCGATACAGACACGGTCGGCGGAGCCAGTCTGTTCTATTGCCGTGACTTCGGCCCACTGGAGATCCAGTGTTTCCCGCTCGGCCTCGTCGCGCACCTCGACAGTTCTGCGGATCTCGTCGGGGTCGTCCGTGTCGAGCAACACCGCGTCGGCTCCGATTTCGAGCGTCTCGTAGGCAGTCTGGGCTTCTTCGGCCGTCTGGACGCCGGCGACGAGTTCTGTCTCCTCGCCGATGCGTGCGATCAGATTCTCCAGCGGGATGATCTGCCAGTCACTGCCGATGATGATCGTGTACTCGGCGTCGCGAGCGACTTCCTCGGCGAAGGTTTCGTACTCGGTGTCGAGAATACGTACGTAGCCACCCATCGGCTGGTCACCGTCCTGACGGATCGCAGAGAGATCGGCAGAGCCGGAGAAATCGGGCGGGAGATCGACCGTGCCGTCCCCTTCGCCGTCTTTCCCGATGATCGTCGCATCCGCCGTGGTTTCGTCGTCTTCGGCCTCCATCACGTGGACATCGTCACCGCCGAAGGCTGCGATGTTGACCGCACCGAGTTCACGGACGCGGTCGACGTCTTCCTCGTCGACGAGAACCCAGTCGACGCCGGCCTCCAGGCCAGCAGTAATACGGCGTTTTCTATCTTCCCAGCTACCCACTTCGTCGTCTGCTTTGAGCCAGACGGATCGTGTCATGTGGATATGCTCACGGCGCTGGCGCTTGAACGTGGCGGATTACTCTTCGAGCGCCTTGGCCACCACTGCCGACCGCGTCGGGTAGCCGTGCACCCGAGCGTACTGGTCGATCTCTTCGAGTAAGGACGGGGGCAACGAAACGTCGACAAGCATTTGCGACTCGTCGTCAGTAGCTGTCGTCATGCTCGTACCGAACATCTCAACGAAAATAAAGCTACCGCGGTGTCCGACGGACGGCTGACGTATTTCCGGGGGCAGCTCACGACTGTAATCGTCACAAACCGAGCTGCAGCTGACTGAAATCGTGATCGAAGAGCAGTTTCGACCGCTATCGATGGCTAAAATAGCCATTTGTGTCTAGGATATCGTTTTTTAACCGAGTGGTGTATGTCGAGGTACGATGAGCAGTATCTTTCCGTTACGAGATACAGTTCGCCCCGACGAGTCGCGGGAACCCCGGTTGGTCGACCTCGACGAGGAGACCGCAGACGAGGTGTTCGAGACGCTGGCCGCGACCACGACGCGCAAGATCTTCCTCTCACTGCACGAGGAGCCACAGACGGCGTCTGATCTCGCCGAGGTGACCGATACGTCTGTCCAGAACGTCCAGTACCACCTCGAAAAACTGCAGGATGCCGAACTCGTCAGTGTCGTCGACACCTGGTACTCCGAACGAGGGTCTGAGATGCAGGTCTATGCGCCCGACGACGAGTCGCTCGTGTTGTACGCGGGGCGAGACAAACAGTCCACCTTCCGATCGATTTTGAACAGGATGCTCGGGCTGGCGAGTTTTCTCGTCCCGACGAGTGTGCTCGCCGGTTGGGCTGCGCGCCAGACCGTACAGCGAGGATCCGACCCGTCTTCCGGAGCAGCGGCTGGCGACCCTGAACAGGTGGAAGTCGAGACGCGTGAGATGGGTGAGGAGGGTACCGAAGAAGTCGGCTCGAATACAGGCGATATCGGTCCGCAGTCGACCGCGGATGCGAATACCACTGGCTCGGGCAACGAAACGGACGGTGTCGAGTTCGTCATCGATGGGAACCAGACAGATCCAGTACTGATTACCGATGGTGGTAACGTGACGGTGCTCCCGGAGGAGGCAGTCAGTGCTTCGACAGAATCGACAGCAACCATCGATCCGGCGTTGGTCGGGGGGATTGCATTTCTCTGTGGTGCGATTGTGGTAATTCTCGCGCTGTGGGCCTGGTACGGCACTCCTGACTGATCGAGCGGTTCGAACCGACCGGCTTAACAGTTTCAAAGCCAACACGACTGTATGCGAACAGTCGATGCAGCCGGACTGAAGATCGGTGACGAGCAGCCGACGCGGATCATGGGTGTCCTGAACATTAGTCAGGAGTCGCCCTACAAACCCTCCGTGTTCGACGACCCGGGCGAGGCCGCCGCCTACGTCGACTCCGAACTCGTAGAGCAGGGTGCCGACATCGTCGACGTCGGCCTCGAATCCGCGAACAAACGTTTCGAAGTCCTCTCTGCGGAGGAAGAACTCGACCGTCTCGACACGGCCATCGAGACGATCCAGAGTGTCAGCGGTGACGCGGTGTTCTCGATCGAAACCCGATACCACGAAGTCGCCGAGGAAGCACTCAAGCGCGGCTACGATATGGTCAACGATATCTGTGGCTTCGCAGATCCCGAGATGCCCCGTGTCTGCCGGGAGTACGACGTCGCGGTCGGCAAGATGGCCAGCCCACCGGATCTCGAACGACCGGGTGCGATCGAAGACGTCGACGATATCTACGAGGCACTGAGCATGAACGGCCTCACCGACAAGACGATCGTCGATCCGGCTTTCGGTGGCTGGAGCGAGGAGAAGACCGTCGAGGACGACCGCGAGACGTTCCGGCGGCTCCGGGAGTTCCGTGGCTACGGCCAGCCTATTCTCGTCTCGATCAACCGGAAAAACTTCCTCCGGCAACTCGCAGGGAGAGAGACAGAGGATGCCCTCGCAGTCTCTCTTGCTGCGACATCGATGGCCATCGAACGCGGGGCACACGTCATCCGAACTCACGACGTCGCCGAAACCCGCGACGCTGCGCTGATCGGCGACGCCTTCACGCCGGAACGGGTTCGCGACCAGCGTGGAGAGATCGAAATCCAGCAGCTCGATGTCAGAACGACCGCAGAGTTACGACGCCACCTCGACCGGGTCGGCGACAGCGAGACTGATCCGACCGGCGGTGTCTCGCGTGTTTTCGAACTGGCGGGACTCACCGAGAGCCAGCGGCGCGAACTGATCGAGGCCGCGACAGCCTGTGATCTGCTGGTCACCGACACCGACCCAGCTCTGGTCGCGGGCTCGATCGACCGACTGCAAAAATTACATGATTATCTCGATAGGAATACCGTATTAAGCCGGGCTTTCTCGATTGCCGTACCCGATTCGCGGTAAGAAAACTTATACCCAAAGAGTCTGAATAAACTGGTGACGGCCGAAAGGGCATACTCGGGCAGGGGCAGTTCGGTGTGCCATTTCGGCTTAACTCGGTTTATATGGAACCCATCATCGAAAAGAGGTATTGCTGTCCGTCACCACGGCAGAGACATGAACTTCGAGGAGTGGGAACCAGTCTACGAACGGATACTTACCGACTTCGGCTACAGTCGAGCGGGTGACGAACAATCCCGGGATCGTCTCGCTGACATCATCACCGGGCCACTGTTCGATCCCGCCAGTCTCGATTTCGACGGACAGACCGTCGCAATCGCTGGCGGTGCTGACTCACTCGTCGACGAACTGGATGTGGTCCGCGCAGCCGACGCTGTCGTCGCTGCCTCGGTTGCTGCCGACACAGTTCTCGAAGCAGATATTTCGGTCGACTGTATGGTTACTGATCTGGACAAGACGCCGGAGACTGCACAGAAGTTGGCCGATGGTGGAACACCGGTTGCGATCCACGCTCACGGCGACAACGTGGCTGCCATCGAATCCTCCGTTCCAGACTTCGACCACACCGCGGTAATCCCGACGACGCAGGCACAACCAGTGGGACCTGTTCACAACTTCGGTGGGTTCACCGACGGCGACCGGGCGGCGTTTCTGGCAGATACGCTGGATGCCGCCGAACTGATCTTCCCGGGGTGGGATTTCGAGGATGAGAGTGTCGGTGCCGAGAAAGCGAAGAAACTGGTCTGGGCCGAGCGACTGCTTTACTGGTTGGAACGTCGCCGTGAAGCACAGTTCACCCTTCTCGACGGCAGACGCGATCAGATCGATATCGCAGCGCTGCCGATCCAGTAGCTATCGGTCTCCGAGGTATCGCAACAAAAAACGAAACAAACCGGCCGTCTAGAGAAGACCCGTCTTCTGCAGTTTCATCAGATCCTCGGTGTCGAGGGTCTCGCCTTCCTTGAACTGCTGGTAGATTTCCTCGGCTTCCTCGCGTGCGGCTTCCTGTTTTTCCTCGCGCTGTTCGCGCTCCTGTTCTTCCTCTTTCTTGTCCAGTTCGCGCAGGCGCTTCTGGACACGGACGAAGTCCTCGTGGTGCTGGTCGGCCGCTTCCTGGGCCTCGACGAACTTCTCGTGCATCTCGTCGGCCTCGTCACGGATCTCGTCGGCCTCGCGGTAGGCCTCGATCATCTCGTTGTGGTGTTTCTGGGCCTCGTCTGCGAGTTCCGTCACCTTCTGGTGGTGTTTCGAGGCTTCGGCGCGTACCTCTTCGGCCTCTTCTTCGAGATCGTCGAGTTCCTCGTTCTGGTCGAGTTTCTCCTTTTTCTCGGAGAGTTTCTCCCGTTTCTCCTCGATTTTCTCGATGAGTTCGCGCTCGTCTTCGGTTTCGAGCACTTCGGTCTGCTGTTTGAACTCGAGATCCTCGATCTCGCTTTCGAGCTCTTCGATATCTTTGCCTTCGTCGATCTTCGCGTCGTCTTTCAGATTCTCGACTTTGTCGAACAGCTCGTTCGCTTCGGCGTTGAGCTCGTTTCGTTTCTCCTTGTGCTCCTGGACCTGCTCGTTGAGCTCGTCGCGTTTCTCACGGTGTTCCTGGGCCTCGTCGACCTTCTCGCGGGTTTTCGCGTTCAGGTCGTCGCGGCTGGATGCCCGCTCCGAGGCCATCTGGTTGAGTTCGTTGCGCCGGTCGCGCAGCTTGCCGGCGAGCTTGATGAGCTCGCCTTTTGATTTATTTTCTAGCTCTTCGTCTGTCACTTCGATGTTTTTCGAGTCGTCTATCGAGTCTGCCATGGTTGAACCTCTATGCCATAACCGGTGCGGGTATCAGTAGCACTAATCGTCGGTATCTGCTGTGGTCGAGAACTAAAGTTCCCTGTCATGTTGGGCGTATGCCTGTGCTACCGAAACGCCGCACGCGTTCTGGTATCTAGTACATCTGTCGGATTGGATTTAAACATTCCGGTCGACTAACACTGTGTCCCTGCATCGCATACTCACGATCTCAGCGGTCGTACTGATTCTGTACTGTCTGTTCCCCGACATGGACTGTGAGCGTCACGGTTTCGGTCCCGGAGGGTATCTCGATCGGTCCTGCCGGCGACCGGCCAGCTGCATCCACGGTGAGTTCAGCCGATCCCTCCGAGTCACCAGCCTCCCACTCGACAGTGACAGTTCGTCCGCGCGCGGTGTCGTTGACCACGACGAGTTCGCTCCTGCTCTCGGACGGCGTTTCGAGAAACGCCTGGATCGGCTGGAACGCATCTGTCACGACATCTGCGGCGGTCTTTTTCGAGCCGTCCGCTCCGAACACCCCCATCCCTGCAGTGTCTGTGTCCCGGAGTGCAAACGCGATCGCACCGGTTCGGCCCCGTCTGAGCCGTTCGATGATGCGCCGCAGGACAGTTGCCTGGTACTGCTGGGAGTCGTCGACGCCGCCCGAGACGTGGCGGTCGTGTTTCCGCCGGTCGAAGCCAGCCGCGCGGGAGAGATCCTCGTCAACGCCGTCCGGCAGCGCACCGACACCGAACTCGGCGACGACAGCCGCGGGATATCGGTCGAGCAGGGTACCGATATCGGCTGCCTCGCCGTAGTCCCAGCCTGGGTAGTACGATGCCGCGTCGCCAGCGATACCTGGACCACCGATAACGGGGAACACAGACCGTGTTTCCGGTAACTCCCCGGCGACGCTGGTCGCCGGGCCGTCGTCGTAGCTGCTCTGCCAGGCCCGCCAGCGTAGCCTGAGTCTGTCCAGAAACCCACTCCCCAGTCCCTCACCCGCGATATCGAGTGGATCGTCGTGGACACCGTACACTGCAAGACACGGATTGCGTCCGTACTGTCTGGAAATCTCCCGTGCAACAGTCTTCCCGCGTTCGCTGTCGAAGTCTCCAGGGCCTGTCAGCGGGAGATCCTGCCAGACGAGTATACCCGCCTCGTTGCATTCCTCGTAGAGTTCGTCTGGGAGTACGTGCGCGTGAGCGCGCACGAGGTTGGCATTCAGATCCAGCGCACGGTCGATGTCGGTCTCGTCGGCCGTCAGTAGATTTATTCCTCTGACCGGGACTGGCTTGCCGTTTACGTGTAGCTGGCCGTCAGCGAAATGGGTGTTACAGATACCGGTCGTAATGCTGTATTCGGTCCCGTGTAGTTTGGCAGTCAGTTCGTAGCGGTTCTGCTCACCCATATCGCGGGGCCACCACAGCGCGGGATCGTGGACGTCGATCGTGTGCTCGACGACGGTTTTCCCGGCCTCATCTGTCGAGACGTTCGCCCGTTCCATCATCCCCCTGGTCTGGAGATCACCAGCCGGCCGGAGCGAGTAGGTGATCCGCTCGTCGATCGCGCCATCTGTGACGACTGTCGTCCGGAGATGCAGTTCGGCTCCCTCATCTGTGAGTTCGGGTTCCGCATCGATCGAGTCGATGAACGGCAGTGAGTGTGATTCCAAGGAGACGCCCCACCAGATGCCCGGGACGGAAAGCGACTCGGGCACCATGCTTGTGTCGTGTATCCCCCCGAACCGGTCCTCTGGGACTCGACAGGTAACCTCGATGTCGTTCGTCTCGTCCGGTTCGAACGGGATCCGCAGCGGACGAAAGTAGCTATCGTGTTCGATCGGCCCGGTGCCATCGAGCCGGTCCCCGCTCACCTCGATTTCGCTGTGGGCGTACAGTCCCCGCAACTCCAGGACGGCGATGTCGTCCTCGGCCCCGCGAGGGTCGTCGAAGGAAGTCGTATACCTGACCGCCTCGGCACCCGCAACCGAGATCGGTCGGCCCGGAACCGAGACCGAATAAGACTCGGATCCGTCGAGTGTGATGGCCTGCCACTCATCGAGCATATTACCGAGCGCGTCCGCCGTCGGCATATCCTTTACGTGTTTTTACTGAGGTTTACTTTCACTTTCACTCCGGGGGTGGCTCGCATTGATACGTCCTTTGGTTCTATCAGTAGATATGCTCGAAAACCTCGCAAGTACCTGTGAAAACGCCGGCTGTAACCGAACACTCCAGGAGTCAGACTGTATGCTGGTTTACCAGACAGAGGCCGGAACGCGTCGCGCCTACGAGTGCTCCTGTGGTGCGGTCACGATCACCGTGACAAAATAGACTGGGCGTCTCCCCGCTTGCCGAAGACAGCCGGAATCGGCAGTTGTTTACTCCGCAGTTAAATACAGTACGTATGAACGAAACCGGCGCGTGGGTCAGTCTCTTCTCCGGGGGGAAAGATTCCTCCTGGGCGCTGTACCGCGCACTCCAGGAGGGCTTATCCGTCGAGCGACTACTTACTGTCCACCCCGACGGCGACTCGTACATGTATCACGTACCAGCCACCGAACTCGCCTCGCTGGCTGCAGAGAGTATCGGGATCGAACTCGTCGACGTCTACCCTGAAGCGTTCGGGGCAGAGCAGCGAGATGTGGACGCGGGCGAGCAGGGCGACAAAGAAGTCGAACCCCTCGAAGCGGCCCTCCGTGAACTCGATGCTGAGTTCGAAAACGGGCTCGCCGGTGTCACAGTCGGCGCGGTCGAAAGCGAGTATCAAAACGACCGTGTCGAGGCCATGTGCGAGCGACTCGGGATCGACACGTTCGCACCGCTATGGCAGCGTGATCCCCGAGAGATCGCCGCGGAGATGCTCGCTGCGGGGTTCGAGATCAAAATTATCAGAGTCGCTGCTGGCGGGCTCGACGAATCCTGGCTCGGTCGAACACTCGACGCCGACGCGATTGCCGACCTCTACGAACTCCACGAGGAGTACGGTGTCCACCTGCTCGGTGAGGGCGGCGAGTTCGAGACACTCGTTACTGATGGCCCGCACATGTCCCGACCGATCGAATTCGACTACGAAACCGAGTGGGACGGGACACGCGGCAGTCTGCGGATCGACGACGTCTGGCTCGGAGAGTAAGGTAGCTGATTGCTGGCGCGAAGCCCCTTTCCTCGACGAGCAGCGCAGTCCGCGCAAGCGGGCAAGAGTGCAGTCGGGAGAGGATACGGCGCCGTCTTTGAATTCCTTTCACGCTGTGCCGTGGATCGACAACAGTCCCAGTCGAAGATACATTGGGAGTCGGTTTCGGGGTTCCGTCTTCAGTCGTCAGTGTATTCAACGTGATCAACTTCGCGCCGCTGGAGTTGCCCATCCTCTCTGGCATATCGGTAGCAGGTATCATCCTCTTCGTCGCTGGTCTGTCTGTGTGTGCCGTCACAGAAAGGGTACTCTGCGGACAGCCCACACTGACAGACTGCGATATCTCCCTTTTCTGGATCGATGTCCGATTCGTCGAGTTTGCGCGGCCCGGTGGCGTCGTGTTCGACTAGTCGTCCCATACTGGGGAGTTGAGTGCGAGGGGAATTAAAATCGAGTATGGTTTCGAACAGTGTCCTTGTCCGTTTGTATAAACCCGTCAGCCTCTGGACTCAGATGTGTCAACTGTCGTTGAATCCGTGCCTGCAGTTCTTACCGTGGTTATGGCGGTAATCCTTGGTTTGAGTCGCACAACCATTATAATCTACTGGCACAATCTTTCGGTAATGTCAGACCCGGAGTCCGAAGCGGACCCATCGAACGAATGTGAGTTTGTCCTTCAGGAGGCGAATATCGAACGACTTTCGCGTCAGTCTGTCGCCGACCAGATCGAACTCTTTTCGACAGTGAGCAACGAGACGCGCTACCGAATTCTCACGTATCTCATCGCGGCCGACGAACCGATCTGTGGATGCGAACTGGAACCCCATCTCGACGTTGGACAGAGCACTGTGAGCCAGTCGCTGAATCGACTCCGGAAAACCGGGCTCGTGACGAGAACGAAAGACGGTCGCTGGCGGTACTACGAACCGACACCAGTGGCCGAACAGCTCGTCGAACTCGTCGAAGATAATTTTGCTGACGAACTGCTGGTCGCTGACTGAACGCACGCAACCAATTAATTCGTTTGTGGGAAATTATTTGTTCTGCCCAGTATCTATAAGGAATAATTATTTGTATCCCCATATTGCAATATGTAGATATGGGTCTCGACTACACAGACAGGCAACAACTTCGGGGAGGGGAATCGAGATGACAGAACAGGATCTACGCCGACGATCGTTTCTCGCGACAGCAGCCGCTGCAACCGGGAGTGCGCTCGCGGGATGTAGCTCGATTTTCGGGGATGGGGACGACGACGATGACGGGAGTCAACCCGACGACGCCCCGACGACACGGGCCGACAACGTCGAGAAATATCCGCGTATCCAGGTCGGCACTGTCGACGACCTGTCGGCAGGAGACGTACAGACATTCGACTACCCGCTCGACGGCAAGAGTAACTTCCTGACTCGCATCGACGGACAAGCGTGGGGCGGTGTCGGTGAAGAGGAGAGCATCGTCGCCTACAGCAGTCTCTGCACCCACATGGGCTGTGGCGTCTCGGAGCAGGTGAAACCAGACCAGGAGATGGCCGGCCCCTGTCCCTGCCACTACACCACCTTCGATCTCTCGAAGGGTGGGCTAGTCGTCAGCGGTGCGGCGACGACGGATCTCCCACAGATCCGACTCGAGGTCGAAGACGGTGAGATATACGCGACCGGCATCGACGGCCTCGTCTACGGACAGCGGCACAACTTGCAAGATGGCGACCTAATCAGTGCGGAGGAATAACAATGGCAGACAATCCCTGGAAAAACGAGGTACCCATTCCTCCAACGGATGCTGAACAGAGCGCACGATCGTGTCGATACTGCATCGTCGGCTGTGGCTACGAAGTGTACAAGTGGCCTGTCGGCGAAGAAGGCGGCCCAGCGCCCGATGAGAACGCCCTGGATCTCGAGTACCCTGCGGGATACGGCGAGTGGGTCTCGCCGAACATGCACGAGATAATCAAAGAGAACGGCCAGGAGTATCACGTCCTATTTGTTCCTGATACGGAGTATCCAGTCAACGAGGGGTCGCACTCGATTCGCGGTGGAACGCAGGCCCAGTCGCTGTATTCACCGAACAACGAGGACTACGACGATCGGCTCACGAAACCCCGGATCCGGATCGGTGGCGATCTCGTCCCCGTCGACTGGGAGACCGCCATCGAAGCGTGGGCCCGCGCGACCGAGATTGCGACAGAAAACGGCCAGAATCCCAACGGCTACGGGCAGAAGCTATATTTCTACCAGTTCGTCGAAAACACATATTCCGGGACCAAACTCTGTTACGACGTGATCGGTTCACCCAACTGGGGCGGGCACAATCGTCCAGCACTGACCCCGGAATGTCCCGGGATGGTCAATGCGGGCCTCTCGGAGTGGTCCTATGCCTACGAGGACGCTGCCGAGGCAGACACACTCGTTCTAGCAGGTGTCGATCCCAAAGAGAATCAGGATGTTATCTTCAGCAAGTATATTGACGAGGAGGGTGACCCCGACATCGTCTACATCGATCCACGACGGAAGTTCACTGCGAACTACGCCGAGAACAATGGCGGCCTCCATCTGCAGGTCAACGAAGCGACGGATCCGATCCTGCTCAACTCCATTGCCCGCCACATCGTCGACCAGGGCTGGCATAACGAGGAATTCATCGAGCAGTGGGTGATGGACAACCGCGAGACGATCGACGAAGAGGGATGGTATCAAAAAGAACTCGGTGTCACCCCCGAGGAATACTTCGACCTGCTGGACGATCCACGATATGCGCCGGAGAACGCAGCCGAGACAACCGGTGTGCCAGCAGCGGATATTAAAACGGCAGCAGAGCTAATCGCCCAGCCCGACGCAGACGAGACCAAGACGCTGTTTATGCTGGAGAAGGGACTCATCTGGGGCTGGTCCCACGAGAACACCGGTGCGATGGCGAATCTGACACTGCTCACTGGAAGCGTCGGTCGGCCGGGGACCGGGATTACCCGTGGCGGCGGACATCAAGAAGGCTTCTGGACCAATGGGGCCGAGGGCGACGTTATCGCCGAACGCTCGACGCAGACCTTCGATGGCGAGCGCGTCGAGGACGTTCCGATCGCTCCGAACACTGTCGAACGCGTCAGGAACGGTGAGATCCAGCACTGGCACGTCATCGGCAACGATCCGGCCCGCCACTCCTACGAGACACAGGACCTCCGCAATACACTCCGCGAGCGTACGAGTGGGCCCCAGCCCCAATCCGCCGAAATCGACGAGATCGAACGGGCGTTCCGCGAACGGATCGAACAGGGTGGAATGGTTCTCACCCACCAGGAGTTGTACCCCAACACGACGACGCAGTTTGCCGATATCGTCCTACCAGCCAGGGCTGTCGAGTCTGGTGAGGGTGGCGATTACCACCGCTGGAACGGTGAACGTCGGTTCCGGCAGTATCAGGGCTTCATGCAGGGGCCTGCCGGGGCGAAAGAGGACTGGGAGATCTTTGCGATGATGGGCCAGCGCCTCGGTGCCGACGATATGGACTGGGAAAACTCCCGAGAGATTTTCAACGAAATCTGCACTGAGCATTCCGGTGCCGGCGGCGAACACTCTCTCCAGGGGATCACCGACGCCGCTGAGGCGCAGGGCATGACGCCGGCTGAATATATGGCCGACGTGGATCAGGGTGTCCAGTTGCCAACCTACGAAGAAGACGGGGACGTTCAAGGGATACCGCGTATCCACGCTCCCGAAGACGAGCGGGAGGTCTTAGACCATCGGTTCCACACCAGCACGGGAGAGGCTATTTTCCAGCGTGTCGACTGGGACCGGGTCGTCGATCCCGACGCTGGACTCACAATCGGTGACGTTTACGAGGAACTCAGTCCGGGTGACGACGAACTCTGGATTACGAACGGTCGACTCCAGCACCTGTGGCAGAACATGTACACCCACCAACGACTCGAATACGTCCAGAAACGATTCGAGCAGAACATCCTCCAGTTACATCCCAACGATGCCGCCAAACACGGCATTGAAGCCGGCGACCTTGTCGAAATTGTCAACGAGACAATATTCAATCTGAATGGGGAGAACACCAGCGGAGGTTTCACCGCTGTTGCCTACGTCGTCGACGAGGATGACGCGGCCCAGGGCCAGCCCGTTCCCGAGGGTCTCGCATACGCCTACTGGCTGTATCCCGATCAGGTGAACAACGATATCAACCCAGCGTATCTCGACCCCGCGAATCCCAATCCCGGCTACAAGTACGGCAAAGGTCGGATTCGACGGCTTGGTGAAAGCGAGAGCAAAGATAGCATGAGCTTCAAGCCGATGAACCTCGCACTTGAATGATGGACACAGCAACCACTCCGGAGGAACGGCAGTACCTCAAAATCAAGTACGTTGCACGCACAGAGAATGGACGGATCATCGACACGACAGAGTCAGATGCGGCAGCGGAGAGTGATCTCGCCGATGTGGAGGCGTCTGGTCCGATCATCGTCGTTCCGGGTGAGGGACACCTCTTCGAACCACTCGAAGCTGCGATCCGTGACGCCGACATCGGCGAGCACCTGAAGGTGACCGTCGAGCCAGCGGATGCGTTCGGGACTGCCGATCCAGGGAACACCGCGACAGTCTCCAGTGAGGCAGTCGCACCCGAAAACCGCGAACCCGGAACGACCGTCGACCTCGGTGGACGCCGGGGGGTCGTCGAGGATGTTTCCGAGGAGACGGTGACCGTCGATTTCAACCATCCACTCGCGGGCATCGCACTCGAATACGAGATCGAGGTACTGGACCGAATCGACGGGATCGAAAATCGTGCGGCCGGTCTGGCGACGACCCACGGACTCCGGGATATCACTGTCGAGTACGACCAGTCTGAAGGGACACTCACTGTGCGCTACTCGGCGTCGGAGCCCGACGCTGACCGAGATTCGCGTCTGCGTGCATACCTTATGGATGTTCGCCGGCTGCTAGAGATTAGCTCGGTCAGGGTGAATGCAAACTACGAGCTGTAAAGTTCGGACGTACACCCACCAGGGTCAGTGGTCTGTTCGATACGGCGAAGTCAGATCTTGTGATCCATTCACCCCATCCCGTGGGAAAAAACCAATTCAGGTACCTCAGATGACATGGCTCAATAGACTGATCGTGATAGTACAGTCAATGACGACGCGATCACCGCATCAGCGTCTCTCGCGAGTGCTCGCCAAAACGCTGCTGTATCGGATCCTGATGGTTCTGATAACTATTGCTGTCGCGTTCTTGTTTACAGAGAATACTGGTGACGCTCTCAGTATTGGAATTCTGTCTAATCTTATCAAGACTGGGACCTATTACGGGTACGAGCGGCTGTGGGACAGAATAACATGGGGTGTAGGGACGACCGAAACGTAGCCACTGCTACTGAGATGTCGTGTCTGTCTCGGACGCATCGAGCAGTGAGCGTCCCGCTGAACGTAGCTATTTCCATCCCAGCTTCGAGCGCAACTGATTGTCGTGGTCCCTGGTGTCCTAACACCCGGGTACGACCCCGTCACAGCGTTCATCGGTGCGCTCGGTACGGTGGGAGCTCCCTACGCCGCGGTGCTACCCATCAATTTCGCACTCCTCGGCAGCAGTATCATTGCGTTCGCTACTACCACGCCTACCAGTTCTTTTGGCACCTACGAGACCGCCACTCCATCTCGGAGTGGCTCGAATTCCTCGACTTCGCCCTTCTAAACCAGTGATAGCGGCCGAATCAATCGCTATTCAAGTGAGTATTTTCTGCCAATTTTCCCTTTTTGTACCAATTAATATCTCTTGTTCCAGCGAGCCCCGAGGTCAATGGGTAAGACCCCCCGAATGATAACAAAACCAATAGATGTAGTTATTTCCGCAGATGTCGCCCGAGTAGCACCGCCAGTCCGACCGCCAGCACCGCGACGAGGAGTCCGAACCCGGGGCCGTCACCGGTGGTCGGGGGCTCACCGGTCGGAGGTTGCGTGGTGGCCTCCGAGACAGTCACGTTGAGCGGGGCGGTGTCGTTCGCGGAGCCGACGGTGATTACGCCCGTCACACCGCCGTCGGCCCGCCGCGGCGTCCAGGAGAGCGTCACGGACGTACTCTCGCCGGGGTCGAGCGTGACCCGGACCGCGTCCTGGTGGCCCCCGGTGAAATCGGTGTCCGTCAGCGTGACAGACTGGGCGCCGCGCGCGCCGTAGTTAGTCACGTTCACTGCGACAGCGAGCGTTTCTTCCGCCACGATGGACGCCGTCGTCTCGGCGACGGTCACCGTGAAGAAGGGCCCGGCGTCCTCCCAGGCGAGCACCGGGTACGAGTCGGTCAGGTACCAGTCCGCTGGGACGTCGAACCCCCGCATGTGCTCGCGAGGTGCGTCGCCGGTCATCTGGGCCGTGGTCAATCTCGTCCCCCCGCCTGACGAGCCGGATCGCGTCGTCGTCTCGCGGTCCCAGTAGGAGCCGGCCACCGTACCAACACTGGACTGACCGACGAGCCCGCCGCCGCCACGGTTGAGGACGGGCCCCGCCGCGTAGGATCCGTGGACGGTCCCACCTAACAGCTGCCCGACAAGACCGCCTACCCGAGCGGAACCGTCTACCGAGCCCCGCGCGTACGACCTGGACGTCGTGGACTCGAAGTTCCACCCGACGAGGCCGCCAACTTCGGTCGTACCCGTCACGTTCCCGGTCGCGGTCGAGCCGGCGAGCACGCTGTACTCGAGGAACCCGACGAGCCCGCCGACCTGGGTGGCGCCAGCCCCGTTCCCCTTCGCCGCGGAATCGAGTACGGGACCTCGCTCGCTCACGCCAACGAGGCCACCAACCTGGTCGGGGCCAGCGACGTCGCCCGTCGCGACGGAGCCGATCACTACGCCGGATAGGTGTCTGCCGACGAGCCCGCCGACGCCGATCCCGCCGCTGTCGACATCGCCGGTGGCGGTCGAGTCGACCACGTTGCCATTGAAGTTATCCCCGACGAGCCCGCCCACGTCGCGGCCGCTGGTGCCGGAGCCGCCGGTCACGTCGCCCGTTGCCGTCGAGCCGGTCACCAGCCCGGCCGAAGAGAAGACGCTTGTACGTGCCGTATTGCTCCCGACGAGCCCGCCCACTTTTTCCTCACCGCGAACGACTGCCGACGAGACGGAGTCGGTCACCGTTCCTCTGTTGATCCCGACGAGACCGCCCACTCCCCTGACCCCGTCGACGGACCCTGTCACGGTCACCCCGGTCACCGTGCCCAGGTTTTCACCCGCGAGGCCGCCCGCCACACTGTCGCTGGTGACTTGCACGTTCTCGAGGCGGAGGTCCCTCACGTCACCCGGGTGGTCCGGGCGGCCACCACTCGGGCGGTCGATCACGGTGAAGATCCCGCCTGTCCCCCTGACCTGCAGGTTGGAGACGACGTGGCCGTCGCCGTCGAGCGACCCGCTGAACGGCCCGACCGGGGTGAACCCCGAGGCGTCGATGTCCCCGGCCAGCACGTAGTGGGCTGAGAGGTCGGCCGCCATCGCCTGTAGCTCGGAGACGTCGGTGATCCGGTAGGGATCCGCGAGCGTCCCCGTCCCCGCCATCGCGACCAGTTCGGCGGGCGCGTCATCGACCGTCCCGGCGGGGTCCTCCGTCGGCGTGCCTGGTTCCTGCGGAGTGCCAGCAGTTTCGCCGTCGCCCTGAGCGAGAACCCCTTCTACGGTCCCCGGCCCCCGGTCGACCTGCCACGCGAGCACCGGGTACGTCTCCGTCGCGCGCCACTCGGCCGGGAATTCGAGGGTGGCCATCCCGTCGCGGGCGGCCGGACCGGTCATCCGCGCCATCGACAGCCCGGTCCCGTTGCCCGTCCCGTCTTCTATCCCGACGCCAACGGTCTGGCCGCTCGTCTCTACGTCCCAGTATGAGCCAGCGATGTCGCTGTCGGCGATATTGGTCCCGACGAGTCCACCCGCGAGGCGCGCACTGACGACGGGCCCGGTCGCGTACGACCGGGAGATGTAACTATTTTGATTTCCCGCAGCAAGCCCACCAGCCACGAGGTCGCCGGTGACGCGCCCGGTTGCGTACGAGCGACTGATTAGGCTCAGGTCAGCGCTGTTACCGACGAGACCGCCAGCGTTATTGCCGCCGGCGACCCTCCCTGTGGCGGCTGACCGGACCACGGAGGTGTACGTCTGCTCTCCGACGAGGCCACCTGCTATCGCGGAGCTCCCGGGAGCGGTGACTCTCCCGGTCGCCACAGACCCGGTCACGAGGCCACTATAGCTGTTCCCCACGAGCCCGCCCGCTCTCGCAATGTCACGGGTGGCCACCACTTCCCCCGTTGCCGAGGAGTCGATCACTGTGCCCTGTCTGTTCTCTCCCACGAGCCCGCCTGCCAACCTGCCACCGGTGACGTCGCCCGTCGCCGAGGAGCGCATCACGACGGCGTTTCTGAACGCGATATCGGTAGCCGGCTGTCCACTGCCGATGTTCTCCCCGACGAGGCCGCCCACGGAGGCTACGCCGGTCACGTCGCCGGTCGCCGTGGCGTCGATGACCACGCTCGCCCGCCAGTTCGCGCCGACGAGACCGCCCACACTCAATTCGCCCGTGACGGACCCAGAGGCCGAGGCGTTCCGGACCAGGTTGCTCTCGCCGGCGCGCCCTACGAGCCCACCCACGCGGTCCTCACCGCGGACCGTCACCGCCGCCGAGGTGTCGACAACCTGGCTGTACGACTCGAGGTGCCCGACGACCCCACCGACCCTGTCTGCGCCGGTCACCGTTCCCGCGACGGCGACGTCGGTCACGGTCGACATCTCGCCCTCGCCGACGAGCGTGCCCGCGTCGTTCCGACCCACGATCGAGGCGTTCTCGAACCTGACGTCGGCGACGACAGCGTGAACCACGACTCCGAACAGCCCGACCTTGTCCGTCGCCGGCCGGTCGATCGTCAGCCCGGAGATGGTGTACCCGTTGCCGTCGAACGAGCCGCGGAACCGGTCTGTGTCAGTTCCAACGGGGACGAACCCCCGCCCGCCGTTCCACGCCGCCGTCTCGGAGGCGTCCACGTCCGACGCGAGCACGTAGTGGGCGTCGAGGTCGTCCGCCATCGCCTGCAGGTCGGCGGCGGTGGTGATCTGATAGGGATCGGTCGCCGTGCCCGCACCCGCCAGCGAGGTCACGCTGTCGTCCCCTTGGGAGAGGGCCGCAACGGCCACTCCCGACTCCGAGGCGATGCCGCCGATCAGCATCGATGCGACCATCAGCAGGATCGAGACCCGTCCGAACCAGCTCCGACGGTCGCTCTCGGACCGACCCAGAAACCGGGTCACTTTGGATGTCCACCGCCAATTCATGCGACCTGGAGGCGTCGAGCCGATATATAATTTGTGTAACACTTGTCCGCGTAACAATCACCTACCAACGGTCGAATACGTACGCCGACCCCCCGTTCTCACCCTCCGGGTCTTCGTCGAGGGGAGCGCCGACGAGGACTGTTCGGCCGTCGCCCGACAGCGCCGCGGACCATCCGAAAATGTCGCCGTCGTCGCCGTCAGCGGGAAGGAGTTTTACCTGCCGGGTCCAGGCGCCATCGACCCGGGAGTACATGTACGCCCCACCGGCCTCGATACCGCGAGGGTTATCGTCGCGCCGTGCCCCGACCAACGCGACGGTGCCGTCATCCGACAGGGCGACTGCGTAGCTGAACTCGTCGTTCCGGGCGCCGTCGGTGGCGACGAGTCGCTCGCCCCGGACCCAGTCGGACCCGGACCGCGTGAAGACGTGGCCCGCCCCCGCGAGCGCGTCGTTCGAGGTCGTCTCTGCCGGGGCCCCGACCAGAAGTGACTCGCCGTCGCCTGCCAGCGCGACCGTCCACCCGAATCCGCCTAGAGTATCGCTGCTGAGCGGTTCGAGTGTGTGCACCTGGGACCACACGTCGCCGTCCCTGGTGTAGACGGCCACGAAGCCCGGGGTGAAGTCGTTCAGTCTCGACCTGGGGAAGGCCCCGACGAGGGCGCTTCGTCCGTCGTTCGAGAGCGCTACCGAACGGCCCCAGTTGTCGGCCAGACCTCTTCGCGTCGGGGTCAGGAATCCCTCGAGAGACCACTCCATGCCCGACAGCGAGAAGATACTTGCAGCCCCGTTGTGCTCCGGCCCTCCACTCGGAGCCCCGACTATCGCACGGGTGCCGTCGGCTGACAGCGCGACCGACCAACCGAACCTTTCGAGCAGTGGCCCTCCAGTCCTCGTGACCAGTTTGGCGGTCTGTCGCCACTCGCCGCCTTCCAGCGCGAACAGGTACGCGGAACCGTAGTCGGAGTCGAGCGGGTCCTCGTCTCGAGGGGCGCCGACCAGAGCGACGGTCCCGTCGGCAGACAACGCCACCGCTGCTCCGAACTGGTCGCCCACGTCGCCGTCGGCTGCGGCGAGTTTGCCGGCGGGGCCCCACTCGTCCCCCTCGCGCGTGAAAACGTAGGCCGATCCCGAGTTCGGGCCGTTGGGATTCTCGTCGAGGGGCGCACCGAGTAGCGCGGTGGTGCCGTCGCCTGAGAGTGCCCCCGCGTGACCGAACCGGTCCTCCGGCCCCCCGTCCCAGGCGGCCAGTTTTGCGACCTGCACTGGCTTCACAGGCGTCGGGGAGGGCCTCGGCGTCGGTGCAGGCGTCGTCGTGTTCCCGGCGGGGGACCCGTTTCCGACGCACCCGGCGAGACTGGTCACTACAACCATCCCAGCCCCCGTGAGTACCTCTCGTCGCGTCGTCTTCATGCGATCTGTAGGCTCTGTTCCGAGTTAACGTTTATCGAACTGATACTACCGTTGCGAACCCCCCCTCTGTACGGAGCGTACGGGCCCCGATCCGGTTTCTTGTGAGTACGCGTCTCGGGTAGTCACCGACCCCGGAGACGGAGTTCAAACGCCACGCGACACCGACGTGATGTCCGACATCAGCGACGAACTGGTCGGGTGGTGCCGTCCGGGCCATCAATCTAAAGTCCCTCTACGAACTGCCGTGTTGAATAGATCTTGAGGTGTGCTTCAAACCTCTTTTTGCGAAGGAGTCGTATTATCAGCGAGTAGATAGTACCAACATCTGATAGAAGCGGAGAGACCGATAGAGAGCGTGAGTTCAGCATTCTGTTACCCATCACTAGAGTTACGAAGTTCCGGTTCCTATGGCCAGTATGAGCGAAGAACAGGCACTCATTCTCGGTATCATCGGCATTATCCTGTCCGTTCTGACTTTGAGCTATACCGTTCTCTGGTTCGCTGGAATCGTGTGAACTGTCTGACCGACTCGCGCGTTCTATTCAGCACGGCTACTGAAACCTATCACCACGTGAGGGTTTCACAAGGCCTCCAGGATTGAATTTCGAGATCGAACAGCCCATTGTTACCAAATAGTGACTCTCTTTGAGCCGGTCGAGATCAGCAACATATTTTGGCTCCCGGTCTGTGATATCGATCCCGACTTCCGACATCACTTGCACAACTTCATCATGAACACCGTCTGCAGGGTCTGTTCCACCAGAGTAAATCTCGACATCCGATTCAAGATTTCGCTCGGCACATTCACGCTCGGCGAACGCAGCCGCCATCTGACTGCGTCCAGCATTGTGGACACAGACGAAATCGATCCGAATTGTATCATTGTCTGTCATGAAATGACATAGCATGAAGTAGTATAATAATCCTCATATGTGAGTTATATATGCATATTTTCCGACATTTTTTCCAATGACTAGCTGTTCATCTTTGTGTTAGAACTCTGGTTAGGCGAAAAATCCAAATAATCCAGGACCCGATATATAGCCCACAGTAGAAGTCTTAGGAAGTATTATTCCACGTGCTACGACTACATTATCCCTGGTTGCAAAAAAACACTGAAATTCGGGTTTGTGTGTGTCCAGAATGCAGGGCGGAGCCAGATGTCCGCAGCATTTACACGACGGGAACGCAAACGGCGAGGACTCGACGACGAGGTAGAGATTCTGACTGTCGGTCCCCATCCCGACGACGAAGTGCATCCAGATGTCGTCGAGGCGATGGACGATCTCGGTATCGAAGAAACGGCTACATATCACAGAAGGTACCGTTCTGTTTGCAGCATCGAATCGCTGGCTGCACTCACCTCTCGTGGAGCGGCGAGCGCAGTGGTAACTGTGCCGTCGGAATATGCATCTGCCTCTCAGACATCGCTTTCTGTGGATGTCTGCTGTTGGTGGTGCCGTCGCAGGACGCCAACTTTGTTCGCGACCGTCGCCGCCAACTCTTGGAAGGCCGTCGCGGTCTCCCCGGTGTCCCGGCGAACGATCGGCTTCCCGGCGTCAGCGCCCACGCGGATCGCTGGATCCAGCGGGAGCGATCCGAGGTACGGGACATCGACTGCGTCGGCAAGTGACCGGCCACCCTCCTCGCCGAAGATGTCGTGAGCATCCCCACAACTGGGGCAGACGAAGCCACTCATATTCTCGACGACGCCTAACACGTTGGTCTGGTACTCGCCGAGCATCTCGACACCGCGACGGGTATCGTCCACGGCAACGGACTGTGGTGTCGTGACGACGACCGTTCCGGTAACTGGGAGCTGTTGGAGGACCGTTAGCTGGACGTCACCGGTACCCGGTGGGAGATCTACGACCAGATAGTCCAGTGACCCCCACGAAACGTCCGTGAAGAGGTCAGTGAGTGTGTTCTGTGCGACCGGACCACGCCAGACGACCGGATCGTCGTCTTCGATCATCAATCCAACGCTCATCAGTTCGAGGCCGTGAGCTGTCGGTGGTTCGATCTGGTCTTCGCCATCGACGGTTGTAACGTCAGGGTCGTCGTCGACACCGAGCATCTGCGGAACATTCGGCCCGTAGACGTCGGCGTCGAACAGGCCAACGTTCGCCCCGCGGTCGGCGAGTCCGGCAGCGAGGTTCACAGCAACAGTGCTCTTGCCGACGCCACCCTTGCCAGAGGCGACGGCGATCACGTTTCGGACGCCGGGCAGGACTGACGACTCGGCGGCATCGAACAGTGGGACAGTAGCCGAGAGGGTACTTTCTAGTCCCACTTCGTCGACGACATCGCGGACACGGTCCGCAATAGCGGACTCGTCGGGTGCGTGGGGCGCGCCAAGGGCAAGTTCGATTGCAGCGGTCCCATCTTCGATAGCGATGTCGGTAACGAGCCCAGCAGTGACGATATCTGTGTCGAGCGCCGGGTCGTCGACAGCGCGAAGGCGATCACGGAGTTTGGCATCGGAGATCTCTGTCGTTGTCATAGTGTAAGATCAGGAGTGTGTTGTTTCGGATGGTTGCGGGTCGGTTTGTGTGACTATCTCTGTGTCCCACGCAGTGAACGTCCGCGCGAGACGGGTTATCGCAGCGAAGACGCCTTCGACCGTGTCGTGGCTCGCAACAGCTTCTTCGAAGCGATCGATCCACCCAAGTTGGGAAAGTGTCAAGCTCTGGAGTTCGCGGACAGCATCGAGGGTCTCCTTGCTCTCGCCGTCCCCGAGAAGCGCCGCCTCTCGTTCACACAGCGCGCGCATAAACTCGAAGTACGCGGCTATGTGATCGGGGATGTCGTCTCCGCGCTCGGGTGAGAACGCGGCAACGTCGTACAACTGCGCCATATCGGCAGCAGGATCACCGAGGAGTTCACCGGCCTCGCCGGCGGTGTGATACCGTGAATCGGACTCGAACTCCTCGCCTGGATCGGTCGCGTGGGCAGACGCAAACGGCGGAACGTAGTGACTCCCCGGCACGACGAACAGATTGTCGTAGCCGATGGCCAGCGAGTCTGCGTCGTAATCGTCACCGCGCAGTGCTGTCGTTTCGATTGCAATCGGGAACAGATCGGCGACGGCTGCGAACGTTCCCCGTTCGAACGCAGTGGCAATGGTCTCCGTCTCGCCGTCGAATGCTGCGGCCAACAGTCCGTAGAGGCGAGCACGGGCTGTCGCCATCGCAACCTCGTCCGGGGAGTCGGATGATTCCGGGTCGTCGGTTAGCGGCGAGACACTGATACTGTCGCTCGGACTGGTGTCGGTATTCTCTGACATTTGGATCACCGTCGCTCCACATCGACGAAGGCATCGTACTGTGCGTTGCTCCCACCGACGAGATCCGAGAGGCCGGTGTCACCGAGTTGCTCGTCTAGCGGCTGGATGTGGTTGATCGCGAAGCCGGCATCACGGCCTTTCGCGTATCCGGCTTCTTCGACCATCGGTTCGTCGAACTGGTAGGAACTGTGGCCGTCGGCCTCGACCGATGGGCGTGTTTCGCCGTCGATCGTCTCCGCCGTCGCCCCGTCGCCCGTGCGCCCCCACCCCCACATTGCACCGACGACACCGGGACGGATTCCACCAGTGACCATCGCAACCGCGTCGACGGTCTCGCGGCCAGCGTCGATGGCGATCTCGTCGCCGTTCTCGATACCGCGGTCTTCGGCGTCGCGCGTGTTGATCCACACAGGATTCTCGGGCCGCGTCTCACGGAGCCACGGGCTGTTCTGGGTCCGGTGCATCCCCTGGGTCCGTGGCTTCCAGTTGATCAGTCGAAGGGGACGCTCTTGTTCGCCCGACTCGGTCACTGCGGCCTGCACCGTGCCGTCGTAGTGTTCGATGTCGTCGACCTTCGGAAGCGGATCGAACCGCTCGCCGGTGAAGGAGTGTTTCCCGTTCGGGACGACCTCACTGTAAAAGTCGACCCGGGACTCGAGTTTGTACCGCATGTGCTCGCCGTCGTAGGCGTTCGAGTCCTCCCCGCGTTCGGCGTAGTCGTAGTCGTGACCCTGCTCGGCGAACGCCTCGTCGTAGCCCGCTGTCGGTTCCTCGAAGCGGCCGCCTCGGTTCAATATCGTGACCACTTTCGCCCATTCCTGGTCGGTGACGGCGGCCTGCCAGCGTGCGAGATCGAACTGTTCGCCGAGGCCGTTCTCGTGGCTCTCGCGGAACACACGCAACTCGTCCTCGCTCGCGTCTTCGACTGGGTCGCGGTCGTAGGCGATGTTGGCGGCGAGTTTCAGGTAGAAGTCTTCTGCCTGTTCGAGCGGCCAGAGATCGCCGTTCGCGTCTGGGATGGCATCCTCGCCGACGCCGGGAAAGTCGAGTTCCGACCATAGCTCGATGAGGACGTCCTCGAACGGGCGGGCGTTGGGGACGACCGAAACCGCCGGCTGGCTGATCTTCTCGTCGGCCAGCCGTTTGTTCGGGTACGTGCCAAAGTTCTCCCACCGTTCGAGGTAGGTCGGCTCGGGCAGGATGTAGTCGGCGTACTGGCTCGTCTCGCCGATGACCGTGTCCGAGGCGACGATCAGTGGGATCGTGTCGGTGTCCTGGAGGATCGCCGGGATTTCGTCGCCGCCGGCGACTGCCATGACGTGGTTGTTCGAGTACGGCCGGATGAACAGTGCCTCGACGCCGTACGGGTACTCGTCGGTGGCACTGCCGTAGAGTTCCTGTGTGGCCTGCGGTGGCGCGACGGGGAACCACGGTCGTTTCGCCGGGTAGCCATCGTCGCGATCGAAAAGCGAGGTGTCCTCGTAGTTGACCCCACCCCGCAGCAGGGGGATACCCCACGGCGAGTGGCCGTCGGGGACCGACCCGAGTTCGTACCGCCCCGACATGGTGTCATAACCCGCGTCGGGCGTGATCTGGCCACCCTTCCAGTCGTAGTTCCCGATGAGGTGCTGGAGCGTCGCAATCGCCCGTGTGTTGTAGAAGCCATTCGTGTGCTTCGCCGGCCCGCGGTAGGCCATGATAGCCGCGCGTTTGCCGTGGCTGGTGAACTCGTCGGCGATTTCGGCGATCTGATCGGCCGGCACGCCTGCCATCTCGGCGTACTCCTCGACGGTGTGCTCGAAGACGCGTTCGCGGTACTGGTGCCAGACGGTCTGGACAGTCACACCGTCGACAGTCACGTCGCCATCGAGAACGGCGGTTTCGACCTCGCTGGCGGGGCGTACCTCGCCGGTGGCTGCATCGATCACGGCGAAGTCCTCGGCAGTGGCCGCGTCCTCGGAAACGAGTCCAAGGTCGCTGGCACGTGCCTTCGGCCCCGCCGGCTCGTCGACGAGGACGAGGTGGTTCGCGTCGCTCCACGTTGGCTCGTCATCGTCGTTGGCAGCCGATTGCGAGGGATTCTGGAGATAGTCCAGATCGTGGCGGTCATTCTCGATGATCCAGCGCGCCATCCCGAGCGCGAGCGCTCCGTCCGCGCCAGGTTCGACGGGGACCCACGTGTCGGCCTTCTCGCCGGTCTTCGACAGTCGCGGGTCGACGACGTCCATCCGCAGTCCGTCTTCGATGGCGTTGGTCAACTTTGGAGCGAGCCACGTTGGACCCTTGTTGGCGACCATCGGGTTGGTCCCCCAGACGATGAGGTACTCGCAGTTCTCGATGTCGGGGTACTGCCGCTTTTTCGGCGCGTCGTGGGAACGAACGTTGCCCATCACGCTCGAGAACCCGCAGGTTCCGGCGTGGTGAATACTGTTTATCGATCCCAGTCCCTGGTGCCAGAGCCGGTTCCGGATGAAGTTACGCCGGAACCCACCGACGTCGACGATCTGGTTTGACTTCGGCCCAAGATCGGGGTGGTCGGTGTCGATGAGATCGTCGGCATATTTCTCGTCGAACTCCGCTCTGGCCATCTCGCCGGATTGCACGGCATCCCAGTCACTCATGACCGCTTCCTCCGGGGCGTACCCCCAGAGGTCAGCCAGGCCGGGATGACCGAGGTCGTCATCGCCCTGGATGATATCCTCTACCGCCTGCTCCCACGAGACGGTCTTCCACTCACCCGATCCGCGCGGACCGACCCGCTTCATCGGCTGGCGGACCCGGTAGCTGTCGAAGGCCGTCTGGATGCCTGCCTGTCCTTTCAGACAGATCCGGCCGCCGGACAGCGACCAGCGGTCCTTGTCGACGTCGCCGCTCCCCTCGACATCACCCATCGCGACATCTTCCGGGTCGCTCCCGTAGGGAACCTGCGAGAACGGCTGCGTATTGAGGAACGAATATGGATTTCCAGCAAGCTTCCTGACGAGCGAACTGTACTCGCCAGTACCGCTCCCATCAGCAAGCTGTACCTTGACTGGACAGAACGTGTTACACTGTCCGCAGGTTGTGTGGATCACGTCGCTTGCGTCGTATTCGCCGTATTCGTCTCCGACGTAGTGGTGCTCGTCGTCCGTCCACAGATCGTCTACGTCTAGTTCGATCGCCGCGTTGCTGCCCGCTGCGACGAGGCCGATGCCTCCGACTGCTTTGACGAAGTCGCGTCGTGAAATCTCGGCGCGATCGTCTGTGTCTTTGGAACTCATTCGTGATCACCTTCTGAAAACGGCGTCAGCGGAAGCACCTCTGCACCAACTGTGTACAGCAGGAGGCCGACGCCGACGATGCCGATACTCGTCCCCCACTCGACAGGCGTGGGGAAGTACGATCCGTGTGGAAGCCCCTCCATGACGGGGATAATCTGGGCCGGAATAACGATGTTGAACCGGACGGCGACGATCCCGATGACAGCGGTCAGCCCGGCGACGACCATCACCCACGGCGTTCGTCGCCAGGACCGCCTGGTGAGCATCACCATCGGGAACACCCAGCTGAAACCGATCATGAACCACCAGAACGACCACGACATCTCTCCGAACATGACGACGAGCCAGGTATCGACTTCGTGTGGGTGGACACTCGAGAACGCAATCAGCGCCTCGACGGCCGTGAGCGCGGCGTCGATGATAATAAACCCCATCAACAGCTGTGCGAGCTGTTCGAGGAGATCCAGATCGACGCTTTCGCCATCGAACAACCGTGTTCGGAGCACGTACAGCACCATCACCAGCGCCGTCCCGCTCAGAAGCGCCGAGATGATGAAGATGACGGGAAAGAGCCCGCTGTTCCAGTACGGCCGGGCCTTCGAGACAGCAAACAGCACGCCCGTCCCGCCGTGGACCATGAAGATGGCCAGCGGGATGCCGACGATTCCGACGCGTTTGAGCCACCGCTGGTCGAACGCCTGGGAGGGGTCGCCCGTGTCGAGACGACCGAGTGCGAGGAGTCCGTACAGTTTCCCGCGCACGCCGTCCAGGCGGTTCGCCAGTCGTGCCAGATCGATCCGCATCGAAAAGTACAGTTCAGTGACGAGGATTCCGATGTACGCCACGTAGGCGTGTACTTCCCAGGACAGCGCCGAGGTCAACTGTCGCCAGATGAACGGAAAGTACATCCGGTCCATCCGTCCGAGGTCGATCCAGACGAAAAGCAGCGCAACCGCCATGCTGATGATTGCGGCAAACAGCGCGTCCCTGTCGATCCGGTGCATCTCCCCGATCTCGAAGACGTTCGCCAGCGTGCTAACGAGGAACGCGCCTGCAGAGAGACCCACGAAGTAGATGTAGAAAGCAACCCACGCCCCCCAGGGAACGATACTCGTGAGGTTTGTACTGGCCATCCCCTGCGTCAGCCGAAGGTACGTTGCGTATGCTCCGCCAGCGAGGAGCAGGCTGATGAACGCGTACCAGGCGATCCGAAGCCGGGTATTTTCGAATCCGGGGGCGAAGTCGAACTGTGAACCTTGTGTTGCCATTGTCCTATTTGAGGTAGTAGACGTTGGGGTCGGTCCCCTCCGCTTCTTTCAGTTGGAACGCACGCGAGGAGTCGGCCATCTGTGCCACCTCGCTGTCGGGGTCGTCCAGATCGCCCATGTTGCGGGCGTCCCCGATGCAGGTCTCGACACAGGCTGGCTCCTCGCCGCGTTCGAGACGGTGCGTACAGAAGCTACACTTGCGGACGTTGCCGATCGGTGATTTGCCGTCCTCACGTGTGCCGCGGTCGACGCCGTACTCCGGACTGGTCAGTTCGCCTGCCTCGTCGACTTCGTCGTCGTAATTCTCGCCGAAATCGAAGTAGCGTGCGCCGTACGGGCAGGCGATGATACAGTACCGACAGCCGATACACCGATCGTAATCGATGTTGACGACACCGTCGTCCATCTTGTACGTCGCGGAGACCGGACAGACCTGCACACAGGGCGGATTATCACACTGCATGCACGGACGTGGCACGTTCGTCCGGGTGACATTCGGAAACTCGCCGTGTTCTTCCTCCATCACGACGTTGTACGAGACACCCGGTGGCGTCCGATTCTCGGACTTACAGGCGACCGTACAGGAGTCACACCCGACGCACTTCTGGAGATCGATCACCATTCCCCACTTCTGGTCGCCTGTGCCGATCCCGTTGCCCGAGTCGTCGCCTTCGACCTGTGCCGGCTCGGTCGAGACAGTGTCCATCGATCCGACGGCACAGCTCAGTGACTCGGCTGTCTCCGTCGAGATAGTCTGGTCACCAGCGTCGACCGCCGGGTTCGGCGTCTCGTGGTACGCCTCGCCGAACTCGTCGGCCGCGGCTTCGTCGTACCTGTCCCAGTAGTCGTCGCCACTGAGTTCACCGCGTGCGACGCGCTGTGCGTCCTCGGCCATCGCGACGCCCAGGTCGGTGTCGGCCTCGACGTCTGCGAGCTCTTCTCTGGGATCGGGCCGCTCGTTTTCCACCATCGTGTCGAGGTCGGCTTTCCCGACGTTCGGGATGCCGGGGAGAGTGTCGTCGTCTGAACTACTCATGGCTGGCACCTGTCCTCGCCTGTCCCGCCGACTAGTGTCTGGTCCTGTGCCGGCCGGTTGATCTCGTGGTTCATACACGTAGATGTACGCAGACGCTCGTGGAAAGCGGAATACCAATACAGATTGAGTTACCCCAGATCCGGGAAGACACCCCATATCGGACATACCAATACTGTTTGGGTCGGTGCGGATGGGCGCCGAATCGGGCCGTTTCGCCCCGCGTAGCAGAGACACGCCACTTATCAGCGAGAATGGCTATTTCAGAGCATGAACTGGATCATCGCCCTCTCCATCGGACTACGGCTGCTCGGAGTCGGCTACTCTGTTCTGCTGCTTGCTCGGACCCGTGATAGACGGTTCGGTTTCCTGCTTTTCCTCCTGTCGTTTATGACGCTTCGACAACTGCTCACCGTGCAGACGGCACCCACTGGACTCGAAGAGCTTCCCGGCCTCATTGTGAGTGTTCTCGCCGTACTCACAGTGTACTACCTCTCCGAGTACATCGACGAAGAAAAAATCATCAAAACACAGCTACAGCAGGTAAACGAACGTCTCCGGGGCTTTCGAAAGGCCATCGAACACGCCGGACACGCGATCTTTCTCACCGACCCGGACGGAACCATCGAGTACGCAAACCCAGCCGTCGAGACGGTTACGGGGTACGAACCGGAGGAGGTCGTCGGAGAGAATCCACGACTCTGGCAGTCTGGAACGCACAGCGAGGACTTCTACGCAGAGCTGTGGGAACAGATCGAGTCGGGGTCCGTCTGGGAGGGAGAACTGACAAATCGGCACAAATCAGGGGAGCTTTGCTGGGTCGATACGACGATTGCCCCGATCACCGAAGACGGGACCGTGGAGCGCTACGTCGCAATCGAGCGTGACATCACCACACGAAAGGAACGCGAGATGTACATCGAGGACCAGAACGAGCGTCTGACCCTGCTGAACAACACGAACGAGGTACTCCGCGATATCAACCGCGAACTCGTTGCTGCGTCGACACGCGACGAGATCGAGTCTGCGGTGTGTGAACAGTTCTGTTCGTCTGATCTCTTCGACGTAGCCTGGATCGGCAGCCGAGGGCTCGTCGACGGCACGGTGAGCCCGCGCTCGTGGGCTGGTATCGATATCGATTCGCTCGACGATCAGGTCGAGACTCTGTGTGCGGCGGATCCGAGCCCAGTGGCGCAGGCACTGGACGGACAGGAGCCAGTATTCACCGATATCGAGGACGACCTGCTGTCTGGGGAGGCCCGGAGCGTCGTGGTTCCGCTCGCCTACCGTGGTGCAGAGTACGGCGTCCTCGTTGTGGTGACCAGCAACGGGAACGCGTTCGATCTGATCCAGCGGGATATTTTCGCTGAACTCGGCCGTACCGTCGCGGATGCGATCAGTGCCGTCGAGAGCAAACAGACACTCGCCTCCGATAGCGTGACCCAACTGGAGTTTCAGTTGACAGGGATCGACGAGCCGTTGGCGAATATGGCGGCACAGCTCGACTGTACTGTCTCCATCGAGCACGTTGTCGGCGACGGCGACGGCGATCGGATCCAGTACGTGACTGTCACCGGCAGTGAGCCAGAAGCCGTCGTCGAGTACGCGTCCGGTGCCGACCAAATTGGCAGTGTCCAGCACATCTACACGTACGACGACTGTGCGCTGTTCCGCCTATCGATCGACGAGCGGTCGATCGTCGCCACACTGGCGCAATACGGGGCCAGCATCGAGTCGCTGTCGGTCACTGGAACGAGTGGGAAACTTATCGCACAGGTCGCCAGTTCGAACGACATCCGATCAGTCGTCAACGCACTCCAAACCACCTACGACGACCTGACCCTGGTCGCACAACGCGAGTGCGAACGGGATGTACAGACCGAAGCTGCGTTCCGAAAACAGCTTGCAGCGGCGCTGACAGACCGCCAGCTCGAGGCGGCACGGACTGCACACTTCGCCGGGTTCTTCGATTGGCCCCGTGAGCACAGCGGAGAGGAGGTCGCGTCAATGATGGATATCTCGCAAACGACGTTCACACAGCACCTCCGGGCTGCCGAGGGCAAACTCTTCTCTGCACTGTTCGATGAGACGATGACCAATCGGGTTGAGTAGCACTGCTCCGTTATGCGCGGAACCCCAGGACAGACGCTCTTGTTTGAATTGAGTCAGTGTTTCGCCGGGCAGGATTCGAGCGGCTTCAAGAAAATACCAATAATTTCATCTGTAACCCGGATTCTGTTCTGTCATCACTGCAGTCAATGTTAGCGTGTCACAGGATGACTCTATGAAAATCCCGCAACTAAGCCCCTGGTGCGTGAATCAAGTCAACCGGGGTTGACAGAGAGCGATTGAGATGGGCTACCAGCCCGTTGACCGAGCGGGGAGTCATCTGAAACTTCGATATATCCACCCAGAAACTGGCGAGATTCGAAACGTGACAATTCCGATGGGAAAAGAGATTAGCGGCGATACGTTGCGCAATATCGCCAAGCAGTGTAACCCATTTTGTATGCCACGGTATACCAAGAGCACAGTGTGCTAGATCGGCCCACTTAATGTCAATAGAAATATCCATGAGGAGTATTAAAACCATTGCGTTCTGATTGAACATGCATGCAAGCATTTAATGTGAGCGATGTGGCGGCTGAGATTCCAGATAACGAAGAGTCAACTGAAACGGTTCGGAACGACGCCGTGAGTCTCGAAGTGATGAAATTCGAGGAAGGCGACGATGATCCGATGCATGCCCACGCCGAAGACGAAATCTATCACGTTGACTCCGGCACAGGAAAGATCAATGTCGAAGGAGACACAACGGATGTCTCGGAAGGTGACGTGATCCATCTCGAACCGGGAACCGAACATCAGTTTCTCGACTTCGAGGACGAACTTGTGATTACGGCGTTGTACGCCCCGCCAAAGGGTTCGGCTGAATAGCTGTTCTCATCGGATTGGCACAGATCTCCACCCCAACTTTGTCAGAGATAATCACTCGTCGGTGAGATCTTCAATCCAGGTAACTGCGGCCATCGCCTTCGGGAAGCCAATAGTCGGCATGGCAAGAATAGCGGCGTGTTTCAACGCTTCCGGTGAGAGACCTTCATCAAGTCCCCGTCGGACGTGGGAGTGGACTGCGCCTTCTGACTGGGACCCGATCGCGATCGCGAGTTTGACCAGGCGTTTCGTCTCCCCATCGATCGGTCCCGCCTCGGCTGTAGCCTTGCCCAGATTGGAGTACGCTTCCCACACCTCGCTGTGTTCACCCGCGAACTCGCCGGCAGTCGCTGGCAGTTCCTCTGTCGGATCCTCGACTGTATCTGACATATACTGTGTTGGGTATCCAACTCGTATAAATATACACGCGGATAGTTGAACCGTATAAGACGGGTCGAAAAAACTGCGCCCCCTGTTACCGTAGCTCGACGCCGGCAACCTCGGCACGGTTGAGCGCACCGATCAGATTTGTTACCGTGTCACGAAGTTCGGCAAACTGCGCTGCAGCGGACCCCTCCTGTAGCGCTGCAACAGGTGCGTTCTCCCCTCCGGACTTGATTTGTGGGTCCATCGGGATTTCAGCGAGCAGCGGGACGTCGAACTCGGCGGCGAGTGTCTCGCCGCCACCACTCCCGTAGAGGTCGTGAACGTCGCCACAGTTGGGGCACCGGAACGAGGTCATGTTCTCGACGATTCCGAGCACTGGTGTCTCGTGGTCTTCGAACATCCTGATCCCCTTACGGACGTCTTCGAGTGCGATATCTTCCGGTGTCGTGACGATGACTGCCCCGGTCACCGGGACGTGCTGAACCAGCGTGAGCTGTTCGTCACCCGTCCCCGGGGGGAGATCGACGAGGAGATAATCGAGTTCCCCCCATTCGACCTCTTCGATCAGTTCGGTGAGCACTTTGTCGACCATCGGCCCCCGCAACATCGCCGGATCGGACTCCTCTTCGGCCAGCAATGCCATGCTCATCAGTTTCACACCGTCCACTGTCGGAGGGAGGACATTTCCGTCCTGACTCACACCGGGCTGGGCGTCGGCACCGAACATCCCCGGCACGTTCGGCCCGTAGATGTCCGCATCGAGCAAGCCGACCCGGGCACCAGCGTCGGCCAGCGATGCTGCGAGGTTCGTTGCGACCGTCGTCTTCCCGACACCACCTTTTCCCGATGCGATCGGGACGACGTTTCTGACATCTTCGAGCGGACTATCCGGGTCTTCCCAGGAGCGACTCACCGAGAGCGAGGCCTCGAGGCCGAGATCCTCGACGGCATCGCGTATGCGGTCACCAATTGCCGATTCTTCGGGTGCGAATGGGGCGTTGAACTCCAGTCTAACCTTTACAACTCCGTCGTCGGTCACATCGATGCTGTCGATCAGATCTAGCGAGACGAGGTCGTCGCCCAGTGCCGGGTCTTCGACGTTCCGGAGCCGGTCACGCACTTCCGGTTCACTCGCTGTCATCTGTCCCCCCGATCCGTTCCGGACTGCTATTCTGAACCTCGTCTAACCGGTCGGCCAGCCGCGTGCTGTCCGCCGAGACGAAGGTGGCTGCCTCCCTCGCAAGCAGCCGATAGAACTCGGTCTCCGCGTTCTCTTCGACGCGGTCTGCGAACTCGGGGAGCCAGCGCCCGAGGTGCGTTCCCAGGAACGCCTGCTGTTTTTGCAGGTAGATGGTTGCTGTTTCGAACTCGGCGTTGTCGAGAGCGGTCACCTCCCTGTGAGCCAGCAGGTACATGAATTCGAGTTCCGCGGCGACGTGGTCGGCTGGTTCGTCGAGTGTCACGTCGAGTTCTTCCTGCCGGTAGCGGCGCTCGACGTCCATCGTCGAGTCGGTCATGACCTGTCCCTTACCGTCGAGATAGACCGATCCGTACGGTGGAGCCAGCAGTTCACGCGGCCCGACGAACAGCTTCGCGTAGTCGACCCGCAACGACTGGATCTCGTCGGGGAGTTCCGAGACGAGACCGCCGATCGCCACGGTCACGCGCAGATCGTCGTCCCCTGCAACGTCTTCGAGCAGCTCCAGCAGTTCGTGATCTGGAACGTGGAACGCCTCCGAGAGGAGTCGGTAGGTGTTCACCCGAGCCTCCCCGTCGGCCAACCACTCGTCTGTTTGCGGTTGTTCGTTCATTGTCTGTTCAAAGCTTTTCGACGTCGACTCGCATGCTACCGTAGGTCACGGAGCTTCCGCTCAGGCGGTCGTAGTCGGCGACGTGGAGTCGGTTGTTGTTCCCACCTTTCGGCTCGCTGCCGAACTCTTCGGATGCGACGTCACCGTACGCCCAGTGCCCCTGGCCGTAGGTTTTGACGACGGTCCCTGGCTGAGTACCCTCCCACACCTTTGCGGTACAGGTGATCTCGTCGACCGGGGAGACGAGCCTGATCTCGTCACCGTCCTCGATGTCGAGTCGGTCTGCGTCGACCGGGTTGAACCGTGCGACGTCTTGATCTGGCTCGTCACCCGGATCGACGTCTTTGAACTCCTGGTACAGCGGCGTGTTCGCCGACCGACCCTCCCTGTTGAGTTTGGACTTGTGTTCGACGAAGTCGAACTCCATGTCCTCGCCGTTGACGTACGGCTCCTCGTAGTGGGGGATGAAGGCCTGCTCGCCGCGGGCCTCGTACTTGCACGTTTCCATGATATCGTCGACGTCGGTGTCGTGCCTGTCGGCGTGTTTCCCGAGGGCTTTTTCGAGCGTCTTGCTGTAGAACTCGAATTTGCCGGTCTCGGTGCCGAACTCGCCGCCTTCCGAGGGCCACCTGTTGCGGTACTCCCACTCTTCGGAGTTCCAGATGCCGGCTTCTCTGAACTCATCCCAGCCGTCGTACTCGTCGCCCGGCGGTGCATCCATCTCGGGATCCCACAGTGGCTGCATCCGGAGTTTGATCGCGTTGCGGGCAAAGGCCTGTGCTTTCAGCTCCCGGTCGTCGTACTCCTCGCTGGGCGCGAGCCCTGTTTCTGGGTCTGCGAACTGCTCTTCGAAGAAATCGAGCATGTTCGTAAAGCCCCGATCGGCGAGTTCGTCGGCGATCATGTAGGGGATCTCCACCTCCGAGGATTTGGTGTTCCAGAGCCGACTGTCGATGACGTCTTCGGGATCGTTCGGATCGTCGGCCAGCACCGGCTGGAGCAGGCTCGTCTGTCCACGCCGGTTGGCCATGCTCTTGAGCTGACCCCACCGTTCGAACTGGTGGTGGGTCGCCGGGAGCAGAATATCGGCGAAGTGGGCCGTCTCGCTGGCGTGGGTCTCGATCGAGATCATAAACGGAATCTTCGCGAGGGCCTCTTCCCACCGCCTGCTTTCGGGGTTGGAGAACGCGAAATTGTTCCAGTAGGAGATCAGCATCTCGATTTCCATCGGGTCCTCTTCGAGGACACCATCGGCGGCGTTGTTGGTCACGACACCACCGCCGGATTTGCCTTTTTTGAGCGACGGGAACTCCTTGGAGCCACGCTGGTCGATCTTGTCACCGCTGCCGTTCTCTTTCGGGAAGTCGATGCCCTGCTGTGCGACCTCGTCGACGTACGGGCTCGGATCAGGGAGGTCGGCGGTGCCGTCCGACGGGGCGTACATCGGACCACCTTCGTTGCCGACCGACCCGACGAGGCCGTTCAGCGCGTGTGCTGCCATACTGTTGTAGCTGCCACGCACCTGCATGACCGGGCCGCCACCGACCCACGACATGGCGTGTGGTGCTGCCTCGGCGAAATCGACGGCAACGCGCTCGATCTGGTCTGCCTCGACACCGGTCCGTTCGGCTGCCCACTCGGGGGTTCGGTCTTTCAGTTCCTTGTTCCACCACTTGACGAGTCCGTAGACGTTCTCGGTCTCGTCGAAACTTTCCTCGTCGACGGTTTCGCCGGCGACGAACTCGCTGTCGTCGGTGAAGTCGCCGACGAACTCGCGATGCCAGAGCCCCTCGGTGAGGATGACATGCGCGAGCGCAGTTGCGAGTGCGCCGTCCTGGCCTGGTTCGACCGGCATGAACTCGTCGGCTTTGGCCGCAGCCGAGGAGAGACGCGGTTCGACGACCGCGACGCCGGCCTGGTCGAGCACGTCACCCCACTGGTTGGAGTAGTGCGAGACCTGGCGGTTGGTCGAAATCGGATCGGCGCCCCACAGCAGGACGTACTCCGTCTCGCTGACGTCGTACTGCCGGTAGGACCACTCGCCTTCCGTGTAGTAGGGGCCGAACTTCTCGGCTTCGGCACAGCTGGCGCTGTGTGAGATGTTGTTCGGTGAGCCGATGATCTTCGGCAAGCTGCCGTAGAGGACGTGCCGGAGGTACGTGTACCGACCGCGGGTCAGCATGAACTTGTGGGTCTCTTCGTTGTCCCGCAGTTCCATGATCTTGTCTGCGATCTCGTCGATCGCCTCCTCCCAGGAAATCGGTTCGAACTCGGGGTCGACATCGCGGCCTTTCTCCGAGTTCGTCCGGCGCATTGGCTGGGTGATCCGGTCGGGATCGTACAACTGCTGCAGGGACAGATCCATCCGGGGACAGTCGTTGTTCCCGTGGATTTTCGAGAGCTCGTTCCCCTGGGTTTTGTACGCACGTCCGTCCTCGACGAGAATCTGTGAGGCACACCAGGAGGTACAGCCTGCACAGGTACTCTTTCGCCACTCTGCGTCGGTCCCTTCGTTCATCTGTGCCGGGACGCTGTCAGCCTCGGTGAACGAGGTCAGGTTCGGTCCGAGCGTGGCTGCTGCGGCCCCGGCACCGGTGAGCTTGAGAAAGCCCCGGCGAGCCATCGGCGCCACATCGTGGTTGTCGTTCGATTCAGTCTCGGTGTGTGTTTTCGACATTGGAATCACCTGTACAGTTCGTGGCGTTCTTTGATTTCGGGCACTTCACCTTTGCCGGCGTCGTGACCACCCTGGTCGTCGCTCCCGTCGAAATCTCTGATGTAGTGCACTTTCGGCTCTGTTCCGAGTTCTTCTTTCCACCGCCAGGAGCCGTACTCGTCGACCAGCTGGCTGACCGTGCTGTCCGGGTCGTCGAGGTCGCCGAAGATCCGGGCGTCGGTCGGACACTCCTCGACACAGGCGGGGAGCTCCTGCTCTCTCACCCGGTGGTAACACATGGTGCATTTCTCTGCGATGCCCGGCCTGCGCAGGGCTGACTCGTGGTCGTCGCGTTCTCTGTTCGGATTCGAGTACGGGAGGACGTTGCCGCCGGCGGCTTCGGTGACCTCTGCGGGTGAGGCCATCCCCTCCATCGTCGCCTCGTCGCTCCGCCAGCGCTCGTGGGTCTCCTCGCCGCGCTCGTTTTTGAAGCTCTTGTCGTAGGGACAGGCGTCGACACACTGCCAGCAGCCGATACAGGCGTCCGGGTTCTGCATCGTGATCCCGCCGGGTCCCTTGTTGAGCGACGGTGTCGGACAGGCGTCCATACACGGGGCCTCCCGACACTGGTTACAGAGGTTCGGTTTGTACTCGTAGGCAACGTCGGGGAAGGTTCCGGAGGTTTCCTGGATCCGGTGGGCCCAGGCTTTGCCCTCCTCGACGTTGTTCTCCTGTTTACACGCGATGTTACAGGAGTCACAGCCAACACACCGCTGGAGGTCGATGACCATCCCAACCTGGGTATCGGGCTCGTAGTCGGGCGGTTGCATCTGGGTCAACTCTCCGGTTGACAGCTCACTCAAGTCCGGGAGTTCCTCGTCGTCTCCACCGTCGGTGTCACCACCATCTGTCTCGCTATCATCCGGGTCACTATCATCAGTCCCGTTGTCGTCTTCTGAGGCGTCGTCAGTCGGCGATTCGTCGTCGTCCCCGGAACAGCCAGCCAGGGAGATGCCAGCGGCGGCAGTACCCAGCGCAGCAAGTCGCCGTAACCTGCTCTCTGGCTCCTCCATCTCGGGTTCTGTTTCTTCCGTTGAATCTGTGGATTGACTCATATTCGCTCACATCTCCACATGCACAGGTTTCCACAATCGTGATTCTCCCACGGTATACAGGGGGGTATTTATATCAATTAATTATACATATATAATACCCCATATATACAGTTAGAAAAAAACTCGAATCAACATAGCACCTTATACATACACCACATGCGGTCTCTATCCGGCATTTTGCGGGTTGTCCCGGAAAAACTCGCCGCAGAGTTTGCGATCCACGAACAGATTGGATACCGAGTGGCCGGGCCACTGGAAACGTGTGCTGAGAACGAAACGCCAGCGAGACGCTCCAGAATAGATCAGGTAAGAAGGCCCCACGATTGCGGGTTCGTCCGGTCGCCGACCCACATTTAGCTGATTGCAGGCGCGAAGCCCCCTTCCTCGACGAGCAGCGCAGTCCGCGCAGGCGGGCAAGCAGCGCAGTCGGGAGAGGATGCAGCGCCGTCTTTGGAGTCCGTTCACGCTGTGCCGTGGATCGACAACAGTCCCAGTCGAAGAGGGGAACTGTAATCGCAGACACTCATCGTCTCGGCGTATACTGGTGGCTATGCATTCGTCAAGATAGTCGACCACCGTGAGAACGAGTACTCACGGGGATCGCCGCACGTTGTTCGGCTCACCCCACGGAGGTCGAAATCTGTCAGTTTCGTACAGCCGGCAGTATGACAAACTACCGTCTCGGGAACCGGTTGCAGTTCTTTCCCTACTCCCTCTCTTAATTATGCCACATAGCACGTGCGATCTTTTAACTGGATGTTTGTTCGGCGTTGATACCACTCTCAGCGGATGGAGAATCGGTCGGCAATCGTTTCTTTCCCGTCGAATACATCGGCCCCCTCGATATGTATCTCGTACTGGTACGTTCCCGGTTCCATATCGGGGTCTGTCTGTATTTTTCCACCCCAGCCGTCGGGGATATACTGCTCGTGTGGCCCCGACCAGGAGAGTTCAAGTGGGTCGAAGTCGGCATTTGGAAACTCGACAGTGACCTGATCGATCGCATCACCGCCGAGATACTCCCCGGTTTTGCTGTTGTAGACACCGACATTAAGTCCGACTTCCCGTCCTGCTGGGAACTCCCGACTGTTCGCACAGTCGTCCCCGCCATCTGTGTCGTTGGTCGTCGTCGTCTCGTTGGTAACTGTCGCGTTTTCGCCCGTTCCATCGGTCGTAGTATTACCCCCGGTGTCGGTGCCGTCCTGATCTCCTGTGTCTGATTCATCCTGATCCGGTGCTCCAGGATCTGTGATGTAGCTACAGCCTGCGAGACTCACAGTCGTCCAGACCGTTGCCCCCGACGCGAGGAGACGACGCCGTGTGGTTTTCGCGTTATCGGCACTGTCACCTGCATTTTCTTGACGATTCTTTCGTGGCATTATTACAACGATAGAATCTCGGAGGCCAATATACTTAAAAATGGCTGTCCTCAACGTTATAGTTTTTAAGTTTTATAAACGTATGTATAATTTAGGGGGTACCTTTATTAGCCAGTAATTTCAATGTTGTTAGACATGAGTCAGCCAAAAGACCAGACGAGTTCCAGCGGTGGGTCTGTGAGCTCAGACGAACTGTCGACCGAGTCGCCAACACGCGGTTCAACAACACGCCGACGCCTGCTCGCTGCGGGAGCAGCGACATGGGCAACAGTGTTAGCCGGCTGTTCCGGCAACGGCGATGATGGCGATGATAACAACACCGGGGACTCCGATGGATCGTCAGCCCAGCCAGAAAATTTCGTCGTGACAGCAGAGACGGGTACCGGGAGCGAAGGGGTCCCCGAAAGTGCCCAGTTCGCCTCCTCGTGTTCTGCGACGCGACGGTTCGTTCCGGGGATGCAGGTCATCTTCTACGTGGGTATTTACGACCCAGATACGGGTGACCAGTTGACCGACGAAGACCTCAGTTCGGTGAACGTCAACGTCGACGGAGGCGAAACCGTCGAACTTGGCTGGGCGGGTGACGACGAAGAGGATCCCGCAGACGAGTGGGCCGGAGCCTGGACGGTTCCGGAAGACACCGAACCAGGGAGTATCAGCTACACGGTCGAAGTCTCCAACGGTGATGCCAACTATCGGAGCGTCGGCATTCTAGAGAATTCGATCGAGATTATCGAGTATGCCGACCCGACGAACTACGTGGTCACGACCAACACGTACTGGGACGGTTCAGCACCAGAGGACTACGGTGATGGTTTCATCGGCAGCTGTTCACCCGAACGGCAGTTCAGCCAGGAGATGGATGTAACGTTCGTCATTGGCGTCTGGGACAGTGCAACAGGTGAACAGGTCGGGAGTGACGGCCTCGATTCTGTCACGATTTCGTCGACAGACGATGCGTTCAGCGACGTAGAGCTATCGTGGCAGGCTGATACCGAAGAGGAGGATCCTCAATGGTACGGGGCTCTGGAAACGGAAGATCTCGAACCGGGCACCTACGGCTACGAAGTGACGGTCACCGACTCGGGTGCCGAGTTCTATAACGTTGGCATCGCGACGAATCAGTTCAGCATCGTCGAGGTGTAGTCGGTTCCAGCAATTACCGCTCGACAGTTAGACCGAGTTTTTTTCTGAGCCGGTTCCTCAGTCGTTCGAACTCGTTACTGCCTTCGATTTCGACCCGTCGGCCCCACCGTGGTCGCTGCAGGTTCACCTCGAATTCAGCCGTAATCGTCGCCGGCTTCGACGAGATCACCAGGATTCGGTCGGCCAGATAGATCGCCTCGCTGATATCGTGTGTGACGAACAGGATGGTCGTCTGCTCCGAGTTCCACAGCTGGAGGAGTTCGGTCTGGAGCCTGTCTCTGGTCTGGGCATCCAGTGACCCGAACGGCTCGTCCATCAACAGGATGTCCGGGTCGACTGCCAGCGCACGAGCCAGACCGACACGCTGTTTCATTCCACCAGATAGCTCCGAGGGGTAGCTCTGTTCGGATCCAGCCAGCCCGACAGTTTCTATCCACTCTCTGGCGACTCCTTCAGCCTCGCGGTCGCTCCGATCAGGTTGTATATCGAGCCCCATCACGACGTTTTCGAGCACGGTCTTCCAGGGGAGCAACCGGAAGTCCTGAAACACCATCGCGATCTCGTCTGACGGGCCGGTTACCGGCCCCTGACCGGTGACGATTTCACCGCTGTCGGTATCGACGATACCAGCTATACTTTTCAGCAGGGTCGTCTTTCCACAGCCCGATGGCCCCACGATGGCGACGAACTCACCGGCCGTCACGTCGAAAGAAACATCCTCGAGGACAGCGAGGGGGTCCGCATCCGATCCGTACGATTTCCGCAACCCGACGACAGAGACCGATTGAGACATACGACTCCATTGCAGCGTGACGTATTTAAAAGTCGTCTCGTAACCGGCTGCGGTCCTTTTTTTCGAACATACTAGCCACTCTCAAACACTCTGGGCGACGCCGTCACCCCAGGAGACCACTTTTCGCTCGATCGCGACGACAAGTCCGAACAGGAGCAGTTGCGTCACCGAGATAGCCAGGATGGTGGCGAACATCGCGTCCGTCGCGAACGAGTTGTTGTACTGGAGGATGAGATGGCCGATCCCCTCGGTCCCGACGAGATACTCACCGGCGATAACGCCGGTGAACGCGAGAATGACACAGATCTTGATACCAGCGAACACGTACGGCAGCGAGGAGTAGAGGTAGACGTTCCAGAATACATCCCGTCGGTTGCCGGAGAAACTCTGGACCATCTCGACGAGCTCCTCGTCGGTCGATTTGAATCCAGAGAGGGAGTTTACGACCATCGCGAAGAAGCTGATGAGATGGCTAATCGCGACGATCGAGGAGAAGCCGAAACCGAGCCACACGATAAAGATCGGCAACAGCGTGATAATCGGTATCGAACGGGCCGCGATCACGTAGGGGTACAGAACCGTCTCCAGTATCGACCACTCCGCCATCGCCAGCGCCAGCAGGTAGCCACCGACGACAGTCATAACAAAGCCCACGGCAAAGGCTTTGAGCGTGTACTGCAGGTGTTCGATAATCGTCGGATACTCTTCGACGAAACTAGCCAGTATCTCCGACGGTGTTGGCAGTATGTAGGATTCGACGCCGAGAGCAGGGATCCCGAACTCCCACCCGATTACGACGACGACGAACATCACGCCCGGCAAGGCGACAGTTCGACGGCTCAGTGCCGTGTAGATGTTCGAGAGACGTACCTGTACAGCCTGCTGTTTACTCTCTTCCATAGCACATCGGGAACTGGTGTCGCTGGCGACAGTTACACATAGTCCGGGCCAACGTCGTAGTCCGCATCGAGTGCCTCGTAGAAGGCCTCGGCCGTTTCGATTGCCAGTTCCTGATTGTCCTCGATGTACTCGTTCGTGTAGTACTCCTCGACATCACGGCTTTCTTCGAGGAGGCCAGCGTCACGTAACACTGACTGGGTGGTCTCCAGCTGGTCTGCTGGTGTCCATCCTTTTCCTCTCGAAGTCCCGAGTTCTCTGGTGGGCACTCGTGAGGCGTAGATTGGTCCGACCGTCGTCATTACGAGCTCTTCGTCGAAGTTTGGTACCTTGTCCCTGTAGGCCTCTATAACGGCGTCGAGATCAGTTGCGAACATCTTGTGGGCACGGAGCCATCCCCGGACGAAGCTGTTTACCAGCTCTGTCTCGTCGTCGATGACTTCCTGTCGGGTAAACAGAGAGACGCCCAGATTTTCCAGAACGTTGGTGATGATGAGGACGTTCGTCTCGTATCCGTTCTGCTCTAGCCGGGCAACAGCCTGTGGGAAGTACGTGACCGCCGCATCGATCTCTCCCTCCATCATGAGTGCCTCCTCTGATCCAGGTTGCATATTTCGCGTCTCGACGTTCGACGGATCGCCACCACGTTTTTCGAGAGCCGCCATCGCCAGTGGACCAGTCGCGCCGAAAGGATACTGCCCGATAACTTTGCCCTCCATATCGGTCCAGGATTCGATGCCTGCCTCCGCCGTCGAGACAACACCAGCCATCGGGTCGATGACCTGCCCGATGATCCGCAACGACGACCCTTCCTGAATCTGTCGCAACACCGCAGATATCTCGGCATTGCCGAACTTGTCTTGCCCCTGTGCGATCGATTGGGCTGCTGCCTGTGATCCATTGGACGTGGTGAACTCGACATCGATCCCTTCCTCCTCCCAGAGTCCGAGTTCGACACCCGCATCGTTCGGTGCGGCGTCGAGCCCGGAGCGCTGGTACCGGTGGCGGTACGTCGCCGACGGCAACGACGAAGACGACCCTGAACTACCGAGACAACCGACTAGAGACGCCACTACCCCCGTTGCACCCGTCGCCAGGAACGTCCGCCGTGAAACCCCCGAGACACCGGGCCGTTTCTGTCGGCCCTGTATAACAGACTCTCCCCGTTGTGTATCTTCTTTCGAACTCATGGAAGACACCACGATTTCCAGATAATTAAATTATGGCATCGATTTCGCGAAGATGTGGGCGCATTTTAGTATGGTAACGTGATATACTCCGAACTTCGTCTGATACTAACGTGATTAACGTGACCGGACAAACATACGTCCACTATCGGTGATGAAGACAACTGTGTCCGTACGGGCGAAAGGAGAAGAGTCGTAGGGGCTACTCTGTGACTTCGAACGTGAAGTGACAGGCAGGGAGCGGGCGGACCGGATGGTTGTCCAGATAGGAGAGGTGGGGCTTGAGCTGATAGTCGGGATCGTCCTCCTCGGCGGTAAAGATCGCTGGATAGACGTCGATGAAGTGGTGGCCTGGCTGTCCAGACGCCCGAAGGACCGTCCGTAGTTTGTTCCGCTGTGGCCCACTGAGTGCACAGGAGTAGCCCAACATGTCGTTGTCGTAGACGAACATCGGGGTGGTTTCGTACATCGTCCAGCCGATACCGGTCAGTTCGATTTCAATCTCGGTTCCGACTGGGCCACTCGTCGGTTCGAACGTCTCGATCGACGGTTGCATCATAAAGCCAGTGACGGCTATCTCTCGACCGTGGACCTCGGCGGTGATCGGCCGTGTGGAACCGACGTCGACTGGAATCTCTATCTCGACCTGGAAGGAGCCATCACTGTCGGTACTGACAGTTGGAAGGACGTCCGGAAACGGATCCGCCCAGATAGTGTGGTCTGGGGGCTGGTTCTTGCCCTGTGGCTCGTGACCATCGTGGCGATACCAGATGAGATTTACCTCGGTATTGGACGGGAACCCCGACCCGGAGATGATCGCGGTCGTTCCTGCCTGCCCGCACTCGGGAGTGATATCGAGGCTGGCCTCGGTATCTTCGTCGATCTCGGGGTAGTGCAGTTCGATCGGACTCTCGTCCAGCAGCGGGTCGACCCACGATGTTGGTAATTCGCTTTCGGGCTCGGTCACTTCGACGGTCCAGGTCCGCTTGCGCCCGTCAGAGACTTTCCCGTACGGGGACTGTGTGTTGTTCTGGAGGAAGGGGATACCGAGATGGCTCCGCCAGACCTGCAGGACGTGTTTGCCCGGTGGCCCGGCCGCACGGATCTCTGCAGTCGCCGTCCCCCGGTTTTGCACACCGGTCATGAAGCCCACGTAGCCGTTGTCCCAGACGACTGGATAGTTGTTCACCATGATGTCCGGCCCGATCCCGTAACCTCTGATGGTAAATGTATCCCCGAGTTCCGCCGTGTCGTTGAGCAGTTCGAAATGTGGGATAACCTCTATTTCCGCGTCGTCGATTTGGTCACCATTACTGTCTACGAGTTTGATAATATGGTCGCCTCCGTAGTCTTCGGGGATGGCAAACTCCATGTCGAAGGCACCCGAGCCGTCGGTCTGGACACTGGCGAGAGTGTCGACCCGGGGCCGGTACTGTGGCCCAACTATCTCGTGGGCTCTGAGCACGCCCCACTCGCCCTGGACAGATTTCCAGTGCAACTCGAACTCTTCATCTTCGGGCAGGTTTCGGCCCTGGATGAGGATAGTTTCGCCGACGTAAGCGTCGTCGTCACTGAGTACGAGTGTCCCGCGCTGGCTCTGTTGGTCGCCACGCTGACTCCGCAAGCCGTAGCTCTCCTCGCGAGAATTGTCTTGCATCTCGTCCATGCCGATGATTACTCTGACCGTCCATATATATTTGCTGTCGATTCCTACGGTTCAGGAAGGAGAACCGTTGGTGTTCGGTCACCTCGGCTGGAGGGATACAGTTTTAATTGTCGACTTGGAAGGCAGTAGCATGGTACCGTCAGACGCCTCCGAAGTCTTCGACGAGATCACGGAGATGGATTCGACAGCGCTGTTCAAACCGAAGGTCGTCTCACTCGTTGTGACCAACAGCGAGTCGGGCGGCCCGAACATTATGACTGCGTCGTGGTTCATGCTGGCAGGCTACGACCCGTTTCGATATCTTCTCTCTGTCAGCCAGCGAACCTACACGTACGAACTCATCGAGGAAAACCCCGAGTTCGTTCTGGCCGCCCCGTCGGGAGAGATGATAGATGCACTCTCACTGGCTGGGACGGTCAGCGGGCGTGACGTTGACAAAATCGACCACCTGGGGCTGGAGACGGTTCCAGGAAAGGACGTCGACGTACCGCTTCTGGCAAACGCGATCGGCAATGTCGAGTGTTCAGTGATGGACTCGTTCGAGTTCGAGAACTGCACGTACTACTTCGGTTCTGTCGAGAACGCTTACGTCACGTCGGGTGGTCTCGATGGCCGGATTCTCTCGCTAGAGGAAGATATCCTCGCGTACATGGGGAGCAACTGGGGCGACGCAGACGCAGACGAAAAGTACCGCTACCACGCCGACCTCGAGCCCGATGATCTCCGGCGGTTTCCAGACAGCAAGGTCCACGAGACGCTCCCCGAGGAGGTCCGCGAGACCGACGAGTGACGATCACCACAGGGCAGTGTGCCTGCTGACGGCGAACTGGTGACTCTCCGCTCCGCTCTCACCGAAGAGGAAGGCCAGAAAGGGAACCGACAGTTCTGACCCATCCACCGAAACGTGTTCTCTCGGTGTCGACAGTGGGCCGTGTCGCTGGTCGTAGCGCTCGATAGTGTCTCTATCTACCTGCAGCCCGTACCACTGCCCGAGAATTCGCTCGACGGATTGGCAGGAGTGGTCTACAACGTGAAACAGACAGAGGTCGACGATCGGTCGTGCGTACGCACAGTCCGCGTAGAAAAACTCCGAGAGGTCACCCTGGAACGACCGTCCACACTGCTTGCACTCGTACAACTGGACTTCGAGTGTGACTGTCTCGAAACCATCGTCGGTGACTAGTCGGGCAAACGTTTTTCCCGCCGCCTGGTAGCCGTTCTTCCGCAGGGTGGTCGCTGCACACCCCGGGCACGGACGCTCCGAGCCAGCCCGCATCCCGTCGTAGCGTAGCAACTGGTCGTGCACCGCATGGACGAATCCTGGAGACAGTGTCGGGTCTGCGTGTTTCTCCGAAGGATGTTGCATCACTCTATAGCACAGCGCGCAGGGTAAAGTAGTTCACGCCACGAGCAGTGCCTTTATTCGGTGACTTCGAACGCGAAGTGCATCCCAGGCAGTGGTCGCACCGGGTGATTGTGCAAGTACGAGAGGTGCGGCCACCGTTCGAAGTCGGGTTCGTCCGCCTCGACTGTCGCGAGAGTCGGATAGACGTCGATGAAGTGCCATCCCGGATCACCGGTAGCGGGAAACTCCACCCGGACGATGCCGTTCCTGCTGTCTTCGGTGGTGCTAGAGACGACACCCAGTGGCTTGTTATCGTAGAGGAAAAACGGCTGGTTCTCGTAGCTCGTCCACCCGATACCCGACAGTTCGATCGTTATCGTCGTCCCGACGGGACCGCTCGTCGGTTCGAACTGCTCGATCGCTGGCTGGACGACGACTCCCGACAGTGCGAGTGGTTTCCCGTCGGCGACGGCAGCGATCGGGCGCGTTCCGCCCTGGCCGGACGGAATCTCTATTTCGACCTGGAAGCGGCCATCTTCGTCGCTCGTCACGCTGGGGAGGACATCCAGGGCTGGTTCCGGTGTGATATTCCCCTGCCTGTGGTGACCTTCGTGACGGAACCAGACGAGATCGATGGTCTCTTCCGGCGGAAACTGTCGCCCGTCGATGAACACACTCGTTCCGGCCTGGCCTGACTGTGGGGTCAGTTCGAGCGTCGCCTCCCCATCGACATCTATCTCGGGGTAGTGAGCGCTGATCGGACTCTCGTCGAGTTGTGAGTCTACCCATGCCGTCGCTGGTGGGTCGTCGGGTTCGGTAACTTCGATGGTAAAACGATGCGGTCTCCCCTGTCCGACCGGTCCGTATGGCGACTGGGTGTTATTCTGGAGGTAGGGGATCCCACTGAAGTTTCGCCATACCTGGAGTACATGTGTACCCAGCGGGCCGACAGCTCTAACTTTGGCTTTAGCTGTCCCGCGGTTCTGTACGCCGGTGACAAAGCCGACATACCCGTTGTCCCAGGTGACCTGATAGTTGCTGTAGGCCACGTCTGGTCCGATCCCGTAGCCGCTAAGCGTGACTGTGTCTCCCAGTTGGACTGTCGTCTGGTCGAGTTCGAACCACGGTAGAATCTCCAGTTCAGTCTGGTCGACGACCGAGTCGTCCTGGCGGAGTTCGACAGTGTGTGTTCCACCGAAGTCTTCGAAGACGCGCCACTGCTCTTCGAACTGACCCGAGTCGTCGGTGGTCACGGTGGCGATCAGTTCGGTTCGGTGCTGGTACTGTGGCCCAAGAATCTCGTTAGCTTCGAGGACGCCCCACCGACCACTGTATGTGTGCCAATGGAGTTCGTAGCTCTGATTTGCTGCGAGCGAGCGGCCCTGGAAAGTGACCGTATCTGCAACGTATGCTTCGTCTGTACTCGCTGTCAGAGTCTCTGCCGCTCCGGAGTGGTGCTGTCCGGACTCGTCTGTTCTCTGTTGAGATGTGTCTTTTTTCTCGCCCATAGCGATGGTATCGAGACGACGACCATTATATTTTCCCGACGGATCGTGGTTGTTGCGAGGTACTACCGCCGGGCTACGTAGGCACTAGTATTCGTGATGTGACCAGACTCCGTTCGGTCCCAACAGGTAAAAAGAACCGCGACGGTAGCATGACTCTCCTGACAGGGTAACGTCGACCCCTCGGCACAAAACCGGCCGCTCTTACCCCATCAGGATTTTCAATCTGGGATGGTTTTCAACGAACTCGAGCTGTTCGAGTTTGGCGTCGATACCGAAGATGCGGCCTGCTCCGAACGCACCGAGCCCGAAGAGCAGGAATACATAGATCATGTGCTCACTGAATATGAGACTGTTTTCGAACGGGAAGTGCGCGGACCAGTAAAAGAGCATCATGACAGCCCCCCAGAACGCGCTCAGACGCAGGAGTGTCCCGGTCAGAAGACCCAGACCGATGAGGGTCAGACCGACCTGGTTTAGCGGTGTCAACAACCAAGCCCAGTCGTTTGCCATCGTCACCCAGATACTCCCGAACGGATTGCCTTCTGGGACGGCGAACAGCAGAAACTCTCTGACGCTCCACTCGGGGTCTACCACCTTGATTATCCCCGCGTAGAAGAACGTCCAGCCCATGATGAGCCGTAACGAGAGGAGTGAGTATCCGACCCAGTTCTCTGAGTATTCGAACGAGATGCTCCGCCCGAACAGTTCAGACTCTAATTGTCTAGTGGCCATTGTTACGTTCGTATGATATTGGTTAGTAGCAAGTCATATAACTTCTGGCTCTTCCCAGTTCGTGTGAAACAACCCAAGGCTGCAGTACTTCCTCGGGTAGCAGGGAGTATCTCGCGGCCGCGGAACTTCTTCGCCACAGAGCGAACAAATTTAACTGATCCGCAAATAGACCACGGTATGATATCACTTGAAGAGGCCGTAACCGCACGGCTCGAATCACACGGGGAGCGATTCGAAGTGCTGGTCGATCCCGATGCAGCGCTGGAGATCAAACGTGGCGAGTTCGACGGGGAACTCGAAGACGTCATCGCAGCCGAAGACGTCTTCGAGGATGCCTCGCGCGGGGACAGGCCACCCGAGAACGCTCTCGAAGAGGTGTTCGGTACCACAGATCCCCTCGAAATCATTCCGGAGGTGATCAAAGAGGGAGAGATCCAGATCACCGCGGAGCAGCGCCAAGAGATGCAGGAAAAAAAGCGGAAAAATCTCATCAACCGCATCGCGCGCAACGCGGTCAATCCACAGATGGACGACGCGCCACACCCACCGGAACGGATCGAGTCCGCCCTCGAAGAGACCGATTTCCGGATCGACCCGATGGAACCGGTCGAACCCCAGGTCGACGAGGCACTCGATGCCCTGCGCCCGGTGATTCCGATCCGGTTCGACACCGTCACCGTCGCGACACAGCTGCCAGCCGACTACGCGGGCAGTGGGCAAGCGAAGATCCGGCAGTTCGGCGATCTCGAACGCGAGGAGTGGCAGCCCGACGGCTCCTGGATCGGCGTCGTCGAGTTTCCAGCCGGGATGCAAAACGAGTTCTACGATCTGGTCAACGAGGTTTCCAGCGGCGAGGCCGAAACCCGGATCGTCAAGGACGAAGACGATCTGGATACCCGGTAGCTACCAGTTGTTTCACCGGCGACTGGGATTTATATAATACCGTCACCTAGCACTACCCAAGTGACAGGAGAACGTGAACGGATCGTCGTCGCAAAGCGCGTCGATTCGGGTGCGGCCGAGACCGACGAGATCGTCGAACTGGCTCGGGCCGCCGGCTACGAAGTCGTGGATATCGTCACACAGACACGCAAAGAGGACCCTGCCTACCATTTCGGGGAAGGGAAAGTCGAAACAATCGCGAGACGCATCGCCGCCGAAGATGCGACTGCGCTGATCCTCGACAACGAACTCGGGCCCTACCAGACGTTCAACATCGGTAACAAACTCCCAGAGGGGGTCCGGATCGTCGACCGGTTCCGGCTCATCCTGGAGATTTTCGGCCAGCGCGCACAGACACGCAAGGCACAGCTCCAGGTCGAACTCGCGGAGTTGCGCTACGAACTGCCACGCGCCGAGGCGAAAGCCAGCCTCGCGAAACGGGACGAGCGCCCCGGGTTCATGGGGCTCGGGGAGTACGATGAAAGCCGTGAACGGGATATCAAATCCCAGATCTCCCGGATCCGGGACGAACTCGAACAGATCGAACAGACCGACCAGCACCGGCGCGAACAGCGCCGCGAGTCCGGCTTCGATCTGGTCGCGCTGGCCGGCTACACGAACGCCGGCAAGTCGACGTTGCTTCGGCAACTGGCAGCGGATCTCTCCGTCGACGAAAACGAGGATATCCATCCGGATCTGGATACGACTGCAGAGTCCGAAGACCGCCTGTTTACCACCCTCGGAACGACGACACGCCAGGCTGATTTCGACCGCCGCGACGTACTCGTTACAGATACTGTGGGATTCATCTCGGATCTCCCACACTGGCTGGTCGAGTCGTTCAAATCCACGCTGGATGCCGTCTACCGGGCGGATCTGGTCTTGCTCGTCGTCGACGTGACCGAATCTGTCGAGGAGATCCGGGAGAAACTGGTGACGAGCCACGATACGCTCTACGAGCGCAACGAGGCTCCGATCGTCACGGTGTTGAACAAGTGCGATCAGGTCGACGACGAGGAGATCGACCGCAAACGCGAGGCACTGTCGGCGCTGGCCCCGAACCCGATCGTCGTCAGTGCTCGCACCGCGGAGAACATTCCGGCGCTGAAAGACCGGATTCACCAGGAGCTACCGGATTTCGAACGCGAACGCCTCGTCTTGCCGATGACAGAGGATACGATGAGTATCGTCTCCTGGATCCACGACAACGCTCACGTCGAAACCGTGGAGTACGGTGACGAGGTCGTCATCGAGTTCGAGGCCAGACCAGCCGTCGTCGAACAGTCGCGGTCGAAAGCGACGACGCTGGTCGAATCGAGCGCCTCTGCGTAGCCATCGGCGAATTTCTTTCAGTGGGACTGATCCCGGAGCGATGCTTCGGCGATCCCGACAGTGTGTCCGATACCCACGAGTGCGATTCCGACTACGGCGAACAGTTCGTCCATGCCGGCGATGAACGCGAGCATGCCGACGGCACCGAGCACCGAAATCAGGGCTGCCCCGGCGTACATCACTCTGGCGTCTGGAATCTCGCCTGCCGTGTAGGCCAGCCCAGCAGCCGGGAGGAGCATCCAGCCGACGAGACTGATCGAAAACAGCGCGGTCGCTCCCGAGGAGACGAAAAATCCCACCAAGCCCGCCGCCGTAATCGGGAGCCCGACGATCATCACGCCACGCCAGGCTCGCAGGGCACCGTCGGACATGGACTGGTATCCGGTCAGGAGGAAAAACGAGATGAACGCAACCATTACAGCGTGTGCAATCGCCATGCCGTCACTGCCAAGAAAGTCGAGTATAGTGGCCAGCGTTGCGATCCAGGCGGCTGGAACGAGGACGACAGGTCCGAGATCACGGATACGGTCGAGCATACCAGCACGTTCAGGGAGCGGGGCCAAAAGTGGCGCGAGAGAGATGCAGAGTTTTTTATATACTCCCGTGTCAAGAGATGGGTATGACCGTCCTCTCCACGGAAGACGAAGGAAAGTTTCTGATGGACATCGAAGGCGAACAGATCGGGATCGTCACCGAAGTCGATACCGACGCACAGATCGCGTACGTCGAACCGGATCCCGACCTCGGCGAATCGATCGTCCAGGGACTCGGCTTCGGCGATGCAGACGAAGACGATATCGAGGTCCCCGCAGACACTGTCGAGACGGTGACCGACAGTGAACTGCGTGTCCAGAGAGACCTGTAACGCTCACACCAGCAGGTTTTTACCAGAATCAGTCGACCGATAGCCGTCCACCTTCTCGCAGGCCGGTTCACTCGGCGGCGACGTGATACTGATTGACGCCGTCTTCGACACTCCGTTCGAGGCGCCCTTCAGCTTCGAGGAAGGCGAGCGCCCCGACGACTTCACAGAGCACGTACTGGATTTCACGGTCGCCGGAGCGTTCGGCTGCAATGTCGAGTGCAGTCGTCGCTCCGTCCTCGATCAGTCCGTAGGTGTGATCGAGCATCCGGTCGAGGCTTCCACGGGAGCGTTCGATCATCGCCTCGGACTGCTGGTGCGCGGGCCCGTGTCCAGGGAACACTCGGTCCACGTCCAGCCCGTCGAGTCTCTCTAGTGAGGTATAGAAGGCCTTGACACCATCTTCGACACCGTCGTCGAGTCCGGTGTGGATGATCACCGATCGGAACGGCTCCAGCAGGAGATCGCCGGAAAAAAGGACTGCTTCGCCGTCGAGATCGCCGTAGTAACAGAGATGATCTGCCTGGTGGCCCGGCGTGTGGATCGCCCGCAGCTCCAGCCCGCCGACAGTGAACAGCTGGTCGTGTTCGATCCAGTGGTCGACCGTCTCGGGGTCGAGAAGTGCCTGATTGCGCTCCAGCGATTCGGTCGATTTTTCGATCGCCATCTCCAGTGTCGATCCAACCAGCCCGGCTGCTTTCCCGTTGACTCGGACCGTCTCTTCGAGGTCGGCGCGGTCACGGTCGAGTCGTTTTCGGACGCCTGCAGGGGCGTACACGGTCGGGTCGGCTGCCTCCTGAATCGCCGGGATCTGTCCGAGATGATCGACGTGTGGATGTGTGACGACGAGGTGTTCGATTTCCGAAAGCGACCGTCCGGCGTTCGCGAGGCCGGCCTGTAGCTGTTCCAGGGACTCTTCGCCGACCATTCCTGCATCGACGAGAATCGGCTCCGACCCATCGATCAGTGTGACAACCACGTGCCCGGGTGGCCAGTCGACACTGATCTCGATACGGTGAACAGTTGACGTCTCTCGCTGTGACCTGCCAGGTGACTCCATTCTTCATCCGTTAATTCCAGGATGAATATAAGCCTTGAGGATCACTCCGGTTGCCGAGCATCTCTCTCTGGGCCGATAACTGGATAATTGCCCCTCTCGGGAACAGAACAGGGTACAAGTCACTGACTGCGTCTGATTTCTGGTTGTTTCATCGAATCCATCTGTCTCGCCAGGGCCTGTGCTGGATTAACGCAAAACGGGAGGTCGTTAACTATATTTAACATTGGAATTTAAATAGTCGCATATGAATCTGGACGAACCGCCTATTCGAGTGACTTGCAGGGGATCGAGCAAGCATGACTGAGCACGACGCACCGGACTGGGATTTCAAGGAGCGGGATATCCTCATTCTGCAGGAACTATCGAGGGATCCACAGCTCTCCTCGCGAGACCTCGCCCGAATTCTCGAAGAGGACCACGGCATCGACGTCTCTCACGTCACAGTCAGCGAATCGATCCGCGGGATGCGCGAGGAGGGCGTGTTCCGGGAAGCGATCATCCCCAACGAGGAGTACTTTATTTTCGCCCTGTTCGAGTTCAAACTTAACCCGGCGAATTTCGAGGAGGGCTGGCGCGGGGCGATGGAGGAGATCCGCAACGACGAGCACACAATCTTCTATTTCCTCTCGGACGGGGAGTACCAGTGGAAATCCGTGATGATGTTCTCCGGTCGGCGGGCCGAATCGAAGTGGATCCACGAATTTTACAAGAAACACGGCGAGGTCGTCGAAAACATCCGGAACTCCGTCGTCCACAACGTCCTCAAGTTCCGGACCGATCCGGAGATTCTGGCGGGGCTGTCCGAACAGCGAAAGTAACGTCGGACGGAAACCGGTCGCGTTTTCATGCTGGCCGCGTTTTGTGCCGGTAATGGAGCCGATACGCGTCGCAGTTCCCCGGAAAGGCCGCCCGCTCGAGGCGGTACTCGAACGTGTCGCACGAAGCGGCTGGGAGGAGCAGGCCGACGAGATCATCTCGACACTTCGCTACGAGAAGGCCATCACGAAGGACAAAAAAGCGGCCGAGTCGGACGTCTACAGCCGGCTCGAACGCTACAGTGATCTCGCCAAACCGACCGCACCGGAGTATACGCTGATGCGCGACGACCGGGCAGGGATGCCGAGACGGGTCGTTTTCGACAGCGTTACTGTCCCACTCGGGGACCGGCGGGTCCAGCTTGTCGGGCGCGAGGAACCGCTCCGCTCGCTCCGGAAACACGAGTTCGCGCTGGGATTCGACAGCGCCGACCTCGTCCTCGAAGAGATCGTCTCGCTGGGCGAGGAACCCCTGACGGGGCTCGACGCGGTCAACGAACGGATCAGTCCGACAGACACGGACGTCCGGGTGGTCACTGGACTGGGCGATACTGTCTATCACACGCTGATGGCACGCCCGGAGGTACTGGCGTCAGACCAGTCACTCGACCGGACGTTCGTCGGCGGATACTCCGGCGAGCTGTGCATCTCGCCACGGTACGAGCGGCTGGTCGAGGCGGTTCTGGGTACCAGGAACACCGGATCGGTCGAGTTCACGTATCCGGAAAACGGACAGGAGGAAGAAGAAGCGATCGCGGAGACCGGGCTCGGCGTCTATATCACTGTGACGGGCTCGACAGCCCGTGAGTACGGCCTCGTCGTCGGCGAGAAACTGTTCCCCAGCGAGACGGTCCTCCTCTCGAACGTCTCGGAGACGGACGAACGAAGCGAGAAAGTGGTCGACGAACTGCTCGCAGAGACGCGGGGCGAAACCGAAATTCCGACGCCGAACTCCTGATCAGAGGAACTGTTCGATGTAATCGGCGACTTCGTTCGGCGTATCTCCGACTCTGACGCCCGCATCTTCGAGCGCGTTTATCTTGCTCTCTGCTGTCCCGGTTCCGGAGCCGGAGACAATCGCGCCGGCGTGACCCATCCGTTTGCCCGGCGGTGCGGTCCGACCGGCGATGAAGCCGGCGACCGGCGTGTCCATGTTTTGTCTGATGTATTTGGCCGCGTTCTCTTCGTCTTCTCCGCCGATCTCACCACACATCACGACGGCGTGGGTGTCCGGATCGGCTTCGAACAGCTTCAGCGTGTCGATGAAGTCCGTCCCGATGATCGGGTCGCCACCGATCCCGATCGCCGTCGACTGCCCGAGGCCGCGCTCGGTGAGATTGTCGACGACCTGGTACGTGAGTGTCCCGGAGCGGGAGACTAGCCCGACGTTGCCCGATTCGAAGATGTTGCCCGGCAGGATGCCGAGTTTCGCCTCGCCGGGTGTGATCAGCCCTGGACAGTTCGGACCGACCAGATATGTATCCGTCTCTTTGAGCTTGCGGTAGACTCGGCTCATGTCCTGGGTCGGGATTCCCTCCGTGATCGCAACGACCAGATCAACTGGTGCGTCCAGTGCCTCGAACAGCGCGTCACCGGCGAAGGCCGGCGGCACGAAGACGACTGCTGCGTTGGCGTCTTCCTGCCGGGCAGCGCCCGAGACGGTATCGTAGACGGGGACATCGTAGACTTCCTGCCCACCTTTGCCAGGCACAGCGCCGGCGACGACGTTCGTGCCGTACTCGATCATCTGACCGGCGTGGAACTTGCCTTCGCCGCCGGTGATCCCTTGCACGACGACTCGGGTGTCGTCGTCGACAAGAACGCTCATTGGGTCACCTCCTCGGCTGCCTCGACGGCACCCTGGACGGCGTCTTCGAGTGTCGCTTCTACCTGTACGAGGTCTGTGTTGAGAATCTCCATCCCTTCTTTTGCGTTTGTGCCGGCCAGCCGAACGATGACCGGTTTCGGAATTTCGTCGAACTGTTCCAGTGCATTGTTTATCCCGTTCGCCACCTCGTCACCACGGGTGATGCCGCCGAAGATGTTGAAGACGACGGCGTCGACGTTCTCGTCGGAGAACACCATATCGAGCGCGTTTGCCACTCGCTGGGCTTTCGCGCCACCGCCGATATCGAGGAAGTTCGCGGGTTCCCCGCCGTAGTAATCGACCAGATCGAGTGTGGTCATCACCAGTCCCGCACCGTTGCCGATGATGCCGACGTTGCCCGAGAGGCGGACGTAATCGAAGCCGTACTCGTTGGCCTTGGCTTCCAGCTCGTCGCCGGCAGCATCTTCTTCCATCTCTGCCAGATCGGGCTGGCGGAACAGTGCGTCTTCGTCGACGTTGAACACCGCATCGGCCGCGATGACCTCGCCGTCGCTGGTGACCATCAGCGGGTTGATCTCGGCGTCGCTGCCGTCCCGTTCCTCCCAGAGGTCGTACAGCGTCGAGAGAATCGAGGAGACATCGCGTGCGATGTCGCCGTCGACACCGGCCTCGTAGACGACTTTCCGGGCCTGGAAGTCGTGCATCCCGAAGGCTGGGTCGATGTGTTCGCGGGCGATCGCGTCGGGATCCTCCTCGGCGACCTCCTCGATGTTGACACCGCCACGCGTCGAGACCATGGCGACGGGTTTGCCCTCGCCGCGGTCCATCGTCACGCCGACGTACAGTTCGTTGACGAAATCGACGGCTTCTTCGACGAGGACGCGGTCGACCTCGAACCCCTTGAGATCCATCCCCAGAATCTCGTCGGCGGCCTCGCGGGCCTCCTCGCCGTCGTCGACGAGTTTGATCCCGCCGGCTTTCCCGCGGCCCCCGACGTGGACCTGCGCCTTGATCGCGACCGGGTAGCCGATCTCTGCTGCGGCGTCGACGGCCTCGTCTACTGTCCTCGCGAGTGTCGAATCGGGCGTCGGAATCCCCGCGTCTGCGAAGAGATCCTTCGCCTGGTATTCGTGTAATCGCATGCTACTCTCAGCTTTCTTCCTTGCCGTGTTAGTTGTACCGAAACAGGTCAGACGAAAGCGAACAGATGCCTAATTCGTTGGTCTGTGATCCGAAGCGATAGCTCAGGATTCGTCGAGTGCGACAGCCACGCTGCGGGATTCGACGTCCTCGACGAAGGCTTGCGAGTCTGTTTCCAGCGCTGTGAACGTGTTGTAGTGGATCGGGAGGACGAGTTCGGGATCCATCGCTTCGGCGAGTTCGGCAGCCTCCTGTCTGTCCATCGTGAAACTGCCACCGATCGGCGGGAGGAAGACGTCGACATCGAGCGCTTCGTGGCCATCGAGGACGTCGGTGTCGCCTGGCCAGAAGATGCGGGTTCCATCTACAGAGAGGAGAAAGCCACAGCCCCGACCCTGGGGGTGATACGGCGTCCCATCTGCTCGCGTATGCGGTCCGTTGGGTTCGTTGTAGGCCGGCACCGTCCAGAGTGGGACCTCCTCGACGATCCGGTCTGCTTCAGTCCCAACCTCCAGTACATCGAAGGGGAGATTGACAAATCGGGGCAGATCCCGACCGCTGGTGCGCGGATTGATCCCGTCGCAGACGACGACTGTGGCGTCCTCACTGGCGACCCGCTCGATCCCGTCAGGATCGTAGTGGTGGACGTGCGAGATACAGACGAGATCACCGTCTTCCGGACGGATATCTGCTCCTGGTGGGTGAGCAGACTGCGCTTCCGGGCTATCGGCTTCCCACTCACCAGTCAGCACGCCGTACCGGCCGGGATCGAGATAGATCGTCGACTCCGCGCTGTCGATCCGAACCGTCGCGTACCCCAGCCACTCGATCTCCAGATCCTCGTATGTAACCGTCATACTCGGAATTCGGACTGCGAGGGACAAAACAGCAGCGTTGCGGAAAGCCTTTGGACAGAACCATCGTAGGCTGTGCTATGAGTCTCGACGAGCTTACAGAGGATATCGAAAGTCGCTACGCAGATCTCGGTGACGAACTCGACGTCGAACTGGACCGGGAGACACGAAACGAACTCGCGATGTTGACCGTCGCCTTCGAGCCAGACGACCCCGACGAACTGGTCCGGCGCGCGATCCACATGCTGTTCCAGACGAGTGTCGAAACGGGGAAACTCGACTTCCACCTCCGCAGTAGCCACGGCGTCAACTACGACGAGTATCTCTCGGGGATGACCTTCGAGGAGATGACCGGCGGCAACCAGTTCCCACAGCCACAGCAAAACGACGACCGGCGATACCAGTTCTAAGACGGTCGCACTGTTTTCGACTGCCAGAGCGGTCCCTGCCGGCTATCGACCCACGCTTTCACCACGCCGACGCAGCCACGGTACCGATCCGGCGTGGACGAAGACAGTGACTGCGATCATCGCGACACTGATCCCCAGCAGCGCCGGTGTCGTCCGGTACATCCCCAGTGCCAGATAGTACCCAAGGTAGAAGCCGTGATACAGCACCGGTACAGCAGCGATTCGAAGATCGACGTGGTCGATCTCGATGCCGTCGCGAATGACGGCGAGTAAGGATAGCACCAGCACGCTCCCGAGAGTCAGGATTTCTAGTACCAGGGTTCGCGCCACGACCTCCCACGCTTCGAGACCGACGATCAGGCCGACCAACGCGACGAGCAAGCTTCCCCCGCCGAGGGCAGCGACCGAAATGCTCCCGGACGGGAGTCGCCGTTCGAGCACGAGCCACCCGGCGGGAAAGAGTGTCGCGACGAGGAACCACCCTGTGAAGTTGCCGAGCGGCACTCCGAACCACTCGCCGGGGGGTAGCCACTGCCAGAACGGAATGCGGATCGCGATCGCGTCGATAGCCAGGTCGATGTGGAGGGCATAGAGTCCGACGAAGAGCGGACGGACGCGGCGGGAGAGGCCGAGCATTTCTCCGGCTGCCATACCACTGTAGATAATCGCGCCCCACCCGAACCCGATGACGACCGGGACGTCTCCCAGCGTCAGAACGAAATCCGAGAGCGTGTAGACGTACCGCTCGAAGCGCAGGATCACCAGTTGTTCCAGTATAATCCCGTACACAGTGACCGTCACGAGCAATGCGACCTGCTTTCTGGTTCCCCAGGCATGCCACAGACAGAGGGCAAGCCCGAGCAGTCCCAGAAACAGATTAGCAACGAATACAGGCTCCGTCATCCTTCGAGTTACCGGATGTCTCTGTTACACCTACTACTATGTTCCGTATTACTTACTCACCAGTTGTATTATACCGATGCGTCCCACTCCAGCAGCTACTGTACTGCGTCGACGCTTTCTGCGAACAACTCCGCACCGAGCGTGATCTCTCGTTCGGTCACGTCGAGTGGCGGGAGAATTCGAATCGTTTTGGTCCCACAGCCCATGATCAGGTAGCCCCGCGAGAACGCCTCCTTCTGGACCCCGTCGCGCAGTTTCTTGCTTTCGAGTTCGACGGCGAGCATGAGTCCCTTTCCGCGGATATCAGTAACTCCATCGAGGTCGTAATCCGAAAGTTCTTCTTGCATCTGACGCCCGCGAACCGTCGCGTGATCGAGCAGATCGTGGTCCTCGATCGCATCGATCGTGAACACACCCTGCGCCGAGGCGAGAATATCGCCCGCGCCCCACGTCGAGGAGAGACGACTCGACTCGCTGGGGAAAATCTCCTCTCGCGAGATCGTCGCGCCGATCCGTGCCGACTTCGCGCTGGCGATCACGTCCGGTTCGATCGGGTAGTGATCCGACGCCCACCACTCGCCCGTCCGCCCCATCCCCGACTGCACTTCGTCGACGATCAGGGGGATCTCGTGTGTCGAACAGAGATCCGCAATCTCCTGGACGAACGCATCGCTCGGAAACCGGTAGCCGCCCTCGCCCTGGACCGGTTCCATCACAAGCGCGGCGACTTCGTCGCTGTTGACGTACCCCGTCTTCTCGGCGAGCATCTTCCCGAGTGAGGAGGTATCGTCGAAGAAAAATCCACAGTCACAGGTCTCCGGGGAGCAGGACCGATCGGTACAGAATGGAATATCGTGAACACTCGGAATTTCCGGGAACTGGCGTCTGTAGACCTCTTTCGAGCGATTCAGTGAGAGCGTGCCGAGCGTTCGACCGTGGAACGCCCCCTCGCAGGTGATCGTGTACTTCCCGTGGGTGTGATCGAAACTGATCTTCAGCGCGTTTTCGACAGCCTCCGCGCCGCTGTTCGAGAGAAAGACGGTGTCCATCCCGTACTGGCTGGAGATATCGGTCAGCCGATCCATCAGATCGGCGGGACCTGGAACGGACATATCTTCGAGCACTGTTGTCGCTGGGAGATAGAAATCCTGTCCGGCAATTTTCGTCGGATCGACGAGATCGAACTCCGAGAGTGGCTCCACGATCTTGGGGTTGTTGTAGCCCAGCGGCATCGAGCCCACGTGTGCGGTAAAGTCCATCAAGACGTTGCCATCGACGTCGGTACAGAACGGTCCGACTGCCGGAGCGGTGTGGTCCCAGACGAACTCGTAGACATAGGTACTGGGCGCTGCCGTCTCGTGATGGTACTCGACAACTCGTTTGCCCCGATCACCCGGAAGCTCCCCAACCTCGGGCACCGCACTCTCTCGCTCCATGGCCTACACTCGGGTGTGGACGACGAAGTAAGTTGCCGTCAGTCTGCTGTACCCGGCTACCGTCTGGGAGTAACAAACGATTAATCGAATATCATATCCCTTGCTGTTTTGAGATACAACCGGGGCGTCCGGGCTCTCGATCCGGAGAGTGCGTCGCGGAGTTTTGCTGTGGCACGGTCGTCGACACCCGGCCCGTGACCGACGTGAATCCGTGTCGGTTCGAACACTTCCAGGGCGTCCGGCGGGAACAGCCGGAGCATCGGGTGGACACCGAGTTCGCGGTCCTCTGTATGGAAGTAGTCAGTCGTTCCAACAGCCTCGGGAACGAACAGATCCCCAGTCTCCTGGTTGTAGAGCGCTCCTTCCTTCCAGAACGTATTGTCGACAACTGTGTGTAGTCGGTAGCCCGAATCACCCAGGGCGTTGCTGAATCGCTTGACCGATGCGTCCAGTTCCTCGGCGACCCCATCGAAAAAGCTGGGGATGTAGACAGAGACGTCGTGGCGGTTTGCGACTTTGGCGGCGTCCCGTTTGTGGCGGTCGAGCAAGATGACGACGCCTGCGACCTCACCGAACTCCGCGAGCAGGTCGTCGAGTCCCTCGACGTCGACTGGATCGATGACCCAGACGTCGCCGTCGGACTCGATCGCGTGACTCGCCCGCTGCATCGTCTCGTCCGGATAGGCGATCCAGCCGACGCCGTGTTCGTGTCTGTCGATTTCCTGCCACTCCGTCGCCAGGCCGGAGGCTTTCATTGGCATATGTCCATCTCTTGGGCTGCTCGCTACAAAAGAAACACCCATCGAGGCCGGGAAACAGGGTTTCGAACCCTACTTTTTCGACGAGTTCGTACGCTCCAGCACGATGGTTGGCTCCCGAACGGTGACTGCTGTCGTCGGAATCGTCGGCAGTTTGCTTCTCAGCGCTGTTCTCTGGTGGTATTTCGATACACTTTTCTTTTTCCTCTTTATTCCATTTATTCCGTTTCTGCTCCGTGGCTCCGATCGAGAGACGAGACAGATCAGAGAGTGTCCGCAGTGCGGGTTCAGGACAGTCGAAGACCAGTACGAGTACTGTCCCAAAGATGGTCGGAGACTGGAGCAGCAGAGACGCTGATCGTCAGTGATCGAACCGACGGTCAGAGTACGAAGAGGAACACGATACCGCCGAGCAACAGCAGTATGAGGCTGTATATCACGATGCTGACCAGCAACGAAAGCAGCTTGAACGGCAGCAGTATCAACTTGATCGGCAACATGAGCAGGGACCAGAGGAAGCCGAGCAGGTTCCGAATCATAGCTGTATTTTTGTCACCAGGTAATATCAACGTGCCGGCCGGTCGAATCAGCGACGGAGGGTTACAGTGAGGCTGTCGCCGTCGCCGGCCAGTTCCACGAGTCCGTCCTCAGCCAGATCCGAGAGTAGTCCACGGAGCCACTCCCGGCCGTAGGTGCCCTCTGGCGCGTAATCGACCCTGATTCGCGGTCCCAGCTCGTCGAGTTCCAGCGATCCGTGTTCGCTCAACGTGTTGATCACCCGGCCCCGAAACTGCCGACGGCTCCCCTCGAAATCCGGCTGTTCTGGAACGTCCGGTGCGGTAAAATCCCCAGTCTGGTAGGCCTGACACCACTCGCGCCACGGGCAGCTAGCCTCGTCACACGAGGGGGTCTTCTCGCAGGCCACCCCACCCAGCTCCATGATCGCGTTGTTCCAGATTCGTGACTTTCCCTCCGGCATGAGCGCGCTGGCAGCGCGTTCGAACACACGGTCGTCGTCCGGGATGCCGAACGCGCGGTAGAGAACGCGTTTGACGTTGGTATCCACGACAGCATCGCCGTTGTTGAACGCGAAGCTCGCGACTGCGTTTGCGGTGTAGGGGCCGACACCCATCAGTTCGGACAGTTCGTCCGGTTCTTCGGGAAACTCACCGCCGTACTCCGCCTGGACCTGCTGGGCAGCCTCGTGGAGGTACTTCGCCCGGTTGTTGTAGCCCAGACTGTGATCCGACCAGAAGGCCACGACCTCCCCGCGTTCAGCAGCGGCGAGCGTCGCTACCGTCGGCCATCGATCCAGAAAATCCTCCCAGGCCGCGACGACGCGGCCGAGCTGTGTCTGCTGGCTCATCACCTCCGAGACGAGAATCTCGTATGGATCTGTCATCTGTCGCCAGGGGTACTCGCGGTGGTCAGACTCGTACCAGGAGACGAGCGCGTTCTGCACAGTCACGGTGTCGACATCTTCGAACGGATCGGCCGCCTCTGTCATCGAACACCGCTTCGGGCTACTGGAATTTGGGTGTGGCGGAGTCGCACGCCTACTTTGGCTCCGCGACGACACCGAGATGATCCTCGTGGAACGGTTCGAGTCCATCAGTGTAGCGAATCTCGTACTCCGCTTCGACCGTATCGAGAACGTCGTCGAAGACCTCGTCGGGATCGCGGGTCACGTCCTCACTTCTGGCCTTGATCGCGAGGACGAGTCGACCGCCGTCCCGGAGAAACTGTTTGTTTGCGACAGCGACCTCGCCCTGCCCGCGGATCGCCACATCCTGCACGATCAGATCGACCGGTTCGACGACGTGGGCGTAGTGCTCGGGCTTTCGCGCATCCTTGAGCAGTGGGAACAGGTTCGGCCGGGCTTCGGCGACCCCGACGAGATCTCGCATCGGTCGCGGTGCGAACTCGACAGCGTAGGTCGGTCCGGCGACGTCGGCGACGTGACTGACCGTCGTGCCACTCGCTGCGCCGAGATAGAGCACTGTACTGTCGGCTGTCAGGCCAGTCTCGACCTCACGGCCGAGCAACACTGCGAGTTTCGACCGTGATCGGTCCCAGCGTCGCCAGCCGTCTTCGGTCGGTTCGCCGTAGACTGGCTCGCCCCGTGTCGCGAGTCCTTCGTCGCCGTCGACCTCGCGGCGCTCGACACCCTCGGGAAGAGTCACGACGCATCACGAGCGCGGATGCGCTCGATCCGTTCGTCGAGTTCGGCCTCGATTTCGGGCCGGTACTCCCCGCTGTAGTAATCGATCCGGGCCGCGATCGCCAGTTTGCCAGAGAGGGCGCGTGCTGCGGAGCCACGATCTACTGGCGCTGTCCCACGAACGTACTCGTGGGTGAAGATAACACCGTGTTTCGGGGACGGCGCACCCCCGCGGAGGTGGGCGAAAAGGGCGTCTTCCGCGCCGAGTACCTGTATCGTCCCGGCGGGTTTTTTCGCGAGTTCCTCAAGCCCGCCCGCGAGTGCGATCAGGCGCGCTGTGAGCTCCGGTCCCGCCATCGCAGTGAGGTTCGGTGCGACCGACTCTGCTGTCTGCTCGACGAGGGTCCGGATCTCCTGGACCTCTGTCTGGAGTCCGACGATCCGGCCCGCAAGCGAGACGAGTCGCTCGTCGATCGGATCTGTCGACTCCCTGTCGGCCAGTTCCTCGATATACTCGCTGTCGACTGTCGCCTCGGGGTCCCGGCTGCCGGCCCACTCAGCGACCCGCTCGGTGAGTTCGTTTGCGAGTCGCTGGCAGTCGTCCAGCGTCCGGATACTGTGGATCAGTTGCTGGTCGTCAGCCCCCTCCCGCTGGCTCACAGCCTGCCGCGATGCCGCGACTGTTGTCTCGTGAAGCCGCTCGTAGTACTCCGATTCGTCGGCGGCGAACCCGGACTCGACCGCGCGGGCTGGCCAGTCCTCGACTGTGCTGGCACTCCCCTCCTGAATCGCGGTGACGCCGGCTTCGATATCTCCCGGCTCGACCCCAGAAAACCACCCCGCTTCGGTGGGGTTATCTTCGCTCATGACCGCCTCTAGTCGCGGCCATCGTTTATGTGTTCTCGATGTGTGCCGTTACCATTCGCTATCCTACAAAGGAATTAACAGATGACAATTCAATAGCCTAAATCCATGACTACTGTAAATAAACTCTTCTAAATTTGTAACCAGAGGAAGGGTATTTTTATATCCTGTCTGTGTACTGACCAGGTAGGATGGTCAACGAGTCACAGGAGCCGGCGTGGCTGCAGGCCGAACGCGACTACGAGGATCCGTTACGAGAGCGGGGAACGATCTCGGAGCTGTTCGAGGCGAGTGCCCAGCGGCATCTCGATAGCGAGGCCCAGCTGTTCAAAGGCGGCGTCTACGATCGCTCGATTGGGCACCTGTTACCCGATCCAGCGCCTGGGGAGTACGGATCGATAACGTACAGATTGTTGCGCCGGATCGTCCGGAACCTGGCGACAGGTTTTCGAGAGATCGGCTTCGAACCCGACGATCGGATCGGACTGTACGCGAATACCCGGATGGAGTGGGCCCAGGCGGATTTCGGATTGCTGGCTGCTGGCTGTGTCGTCACGACCATCTACACTGACTCCTCGGTCGGCCAGGTCGAATATCTCCTCTCTGATCCCGACGCGTCCGGGGTTGTCGTCGAAAACGAACAGCTCCTGGAGAAGGTCCTGACAGTCGAAGACGAACTTGATCTCGAGGGGATCGTCCTCGTCGACGAACCCGAACAGGAGTACAGCCGGGACGATCTCTATACCCTGGCAGATATCTACGAGATCGGTGAGGACGCATTCGACGAGGATCGCTACAGAGAGTGGCTAGCCGACCGGGAGCCCGAGGATCTGGCCAGTCTCGTCTACACCTCCGGAACCACTGGCCAGCCGAAAGGCGTCAGGCTCACCCACTGGAACTTCCGGTCGAACGTCCACCAGATCCGCCGCCGGGCCGGACCACGAGACGATCCGGACCGGCCCGCGATCGACAGTGATGCAACCTCGATCTCTTTTTTGCCACTCGCACACGTCCTCGAACGAACTGTCGGGAGCTTCAACGCCTACGCGGCCGGTGTGACCGTCGGCTACGTCGAGAGTACCGACACGATTGCCGAGGACTTCCAGAAGATCCAGCCGACGACGGCGGCGAGTGTCCCCCGTGTCTACGAACGGATCTTCGATCAGATGCGCGAGCAGGCCTCGGAGAGTGGCCTCAAACAGCGGATTTTCGACTGGGCACTCGATGTCGCAACGGAGTTCCAGCAGGCAGAGGAGCCGAGTTCGACACTCCGGGTGAAACACTCGATCGCCGACCGGCTGGTGTACTCGTCTGTCAAGGAGCAACTCGGTGGCAACGTCGAGATCTTGATCTCCGGGGGCGGGAGTTTGAGTGAGGATCTCTGTCGGCTGTTCAACGGGATGGGAGTCACCGTCATCGAAGGCTACGGGCTCACCGAAACCTCGCCCGTCGTCTCGGCGAATACACCGGAGGATATCAGGCCCGGCACACTCGGAGTTCCCGTCGTCGGTGTCGAGGTTGCGGTCGACAGTACGGTCGTCAACACCGACGAGATCGATCTCCGAAACCCCAGAAGCGATGTCGGCGAGCTGCTCGTCCGGGGAGGCAACGTCACAGATGGCTACTGGAACCGCCCCGGCGCGACGGATCGGGCGTTTACCACCGAGCATCCGGGCGAGAATCGTGGATCGGCCACGACAGCGGGTGTCGCCACAGACGGTCGCGGGAAGTGGTTCAGGACGGGAGATCTGATCGAACAGACACCGGAGGGATTTCTGGTCTTCCACGAGCGTCTCAAACAGATCCTCGTGCCGGATACGGGCAAAAACGTCGCGCCACAGCCTATCGAAGACCACTTTTCGACGAACGACCGCGTCGAACAGGTCGTAATTGTCGGCGATCGCCAGAAATACATCGGCGCATTGATCGTTCCGAACTTCGAGTCGATGCGTGCCTGGGCCGAAACGGAGGGGATCGATCTCCCCGACGATACCCGCGAAGCAGTCGAGGACGACCGGGTCGAAGAGTGGGTCGGCGAGGCGGTCGCAGAGGTAAACGATCACCTCGAAAAACACGAGAAGATCCGCGGTTTCGCGCTGGTCGGCGAGGAGTGGACGCCCGAGAACAAGATGCTCACGCCATCGATGAAGAAAGTCCGGAAGACGATCCTCGACGCTCACCAGCAGGAACTCAGGGAGATCTACGGCGAGGATTACCGACCCAGGGACTAGGTCGTGACAGCTCGCGAATGTGATCTACCGTCACTCGTTTTATACAGCGGCTATATAGCTCTGGCATGAGCGACGAGGGGAGTCCACACGAACGGATGCAGCGCTACGAGGAACTCGAAGCGAAAGAACGGGAGTACCGTGGACAGAAGCGCGCTGTCCTGGAGGATGTGAAAACTGAGCTGGCGTCGACGGTCGAGCGAGCAGTCGATCAGGAAGGTGCAAACGTGACTGTAGATTCGACGAGCAGAGACGGGACTGTTCAGACACTCACTGCACGCCTGGATCGGGCCGCTCTCGTGGCCGAGGTGACGGACGAACTCCCCGAGGGATTCACCGTCAAACGGGTCAAGGACGATGGAACGCTGGCGATCGAGTGGTCCCGTCGGAAGACCTCGCCCGAACAACGTGCGAGTGCGATCCTGCAGGCAATTGTCAACGAGGAACTGGAAACCGACGCTGACGAACTGATCGTCTCCGCCCCGACACGGTCGGACGTGATCGAGCGTGCGGTCGAACTCGGCGTCGCCCGCGATCTGGCCGGCGAGCGCCTCCAGCGACTCGACGACATCGGTCTCGTCGATATCGAGGATGGACAGGTGTTTCCGGACAGCGACGGCTGACTGTCCGTTCTCTTTTTGCCACAGTCCGTGTCCCTTAGGGGCTGGATTGCGTACGTGGGTGTATGACAGACGACGCCTCCAGTGATACAGAGAATCTCACACACGTCGACGACGGCGGCAACGCACAGATGGTCGACGTCGGCGAAAAGGCCGACTCGAAGCGGCGGGCCGTCGCCAGCGGGACGATTCACCTCCAGCCCTCGACGATCGATGCGATCCGGGCAGACAGTATCGGCAAGGGTGACGTGCTCGCGACGGCGCGGATCGGCGCGATCCAGGCTGTGAAACACACCTGGGAGACGATTCCGATGTGTCACCAGATCCCGATCACGAACGTCGACACCGAGTTCGAGATCACCGACCAGTCGGTCGATCTCCGGGTGGCTGTCGAGACAGTCGGCAAGACAGGCTGTGAGATGGAAGCGCTGGAAGGGGTCACGACGGGACTGAACGTCGTCTGGGATATGGTGAAAGCTGCCGAGAAGGACGACGACGGAGAGTATCCCGAAACCAGAATCGGGGATATCGAGGTCGTCGAGAAAACAGTGCGGCGCTGAGCGAACAGTTCACCGCTGCATTGTTGTGAGACAGTCCCTCAAGGCGAACATAAAAGCACCGAGAGCGCCAACAGGGCTGTATGCAAGTCCTCTCCGTCATCGGCCCGTCGGAATGTGGGAAGACGACCCTGATCGAACAGCTTACCGAGCGCCTCTCGGAGCGAGGAGAAGTCGGGACAGTCAAACACATCGACTGTGCGCCGGATATCGACACAGATGGGAAAGATACGGACCGACACCGGGAGGCTGGCGCTGTCCAGACCTACGGGCTCGGTGACGGGGAGTGGTTCGCGCGCGGAGATTCCCTCACACTCGACGACGCGCTGGAGCGACTCGGACAGTCCTGCGACTATGCGCTCATCGAAGGCTATTCCGACGCAGCACTGCCGACGGTCGCACTCGGCGGGAGAGTGTCCGAACGGGGCGAACTGCTCGCCAGCGGTGAGACTGCCGCTGACGTCGATCCGGAACAGGTTATCGACGAGCTCGACGCGACAGACCCCTACGAGACGCTCTCCTCACTGGTCGCCCGCGCGAAGCAGTCCCCAGAACAGGACAAATCGGGCGCAATCGCGACCTTCACTGGTAGAGTTCGGGAGAAAGAACACGACGACGACGAGCCGACGGAACTGCTCGAATTCGAGAAGTACGACGGCGTCGCAGAGGAGAAGATGGCGACGATCCGCGAGGAACTCGAAGCCCGCGACGGCGTCTTCGAGGTGCTCCTGCATCACAAGACCGGCGTTGTCGAGGCTGGCGAAGATATCGTCTTCGTGGTCGTTCTCGCCGGCCACCGCCAGGAGGCCTTCCGGACTGTCGAGGACGGAATCAACCGACTCAAGGAGGAAGTGCCACTGTTCAAAAAAGAGGTTACCGTCGGCGAGGAGTACTGGGCGCACGAGGCGTAAGTCGACCAATCCCACCCGACATATCTTTGGTTCTTCTATTCTGGCAGCAATTGAGTAGAATATCCGGGAGTTTTAGGTGGGCTTAAATATTTGCGGCAGCCAGCGGATTGTATGGGACGAGTCGGTATCACACGCCTCCGAACCATGCTCGGTCAGCGGTGGGTGGGTGTCGTGGGTACCGCGTTCGTCATCGTTGTGGGTATTTTCATCGTGGTTAGAACGGTCGACACCGACCGTGTGGTCGAGGCGATCAGACTGGCTGATCTCGGGCTTCTGGCCGCGGCGACCGGGATTTACACACTCTCGTGGCCGCTCCGTGGACGTCGATACGACGAGATTCTCGGGGAGATGGATCAACGCTGTGGGTTCGGTTTTCTCACTGCGGCTGTCTTTGTGAGCCAGATGGTGAATCTCGTCGTTCCGGCCCGGGCTGGCGACGGGTTCCGTGCGTATCTGCTCAAGAGCCGACGGTCGGTGCCGTATACGACCGGAGCAGCCTCACTGACCGTCGAACGACTGTTCGATCTGCTGGCGCTCGTCCTTCTGGGAACGGTTTCGGGCATGTGGCTGCTCGCAACCGGCAGGACGTTCGCACCGGACCAGACCGGGCAGTTCCTCGTAGGTGCCGGTGGGGTCGGGTCCGTCGCGGTGGTGCTGGCTATCGTGATGCTGTTGGGCGCTCGGGGGCAGTGGCAACTCACCAGTCGAATCCGAGTGCGGGTCGAACGCACCAGGCTCTCGTGGCTCGTCGAGTCACTCGTCCAGTTCGGTGGCGATCTGCGGGTCGTCGTACGGACCCCGAACGCGCTGGCGAGCGTCGGCGTTCAGACGCTTGCCATCTGGGTCCTCGACGTCCTGACCGCCGTGCTCGTTCTGTGGGCCGTCGCGGGCACAGGTGGCGAGTCGGTACTCGGACTCCTGATGGGTGGAACCCTTGCGGTCACTGTCGGCAACCTGGCGAAGGTACTCCCGCTCTCACAGGGTGGAATCGGGCTGTACGAGGCAGCGTTTACTGCAATAGTGGTTGCCGTCTCACCGATCACTGCGGCGACAGCACTCGCGGCTGCTATCCTCGATCACGCGCTCAAAAACGGCGTCACGGTTGCCGGGGGCGTCGGTGCAGCCGTACTGCTGAACGTCTCTCCCGATGCCGTCGATCAGGAACGCGATCGCCCGGACGCAGAATCGTCAGATTTTTAGGCCGGCCTAAAAAACTGGTTCCTATGACATCGCCTACAGCAGATGTCGAGCAGGACATCTGTGTCATCGTTCCGACGATCAGGGAGTACGAATGCATCCGCAGCTACGTCGAGAACGCAGACGAGCACGGGTTCGACACTGACCGACTGTTCTTTCTCCTCGTGACCGAGGATTTCTGCGAGACAGCGGCCATGACGGAGATGTTGTCGGATCTCGGAGTATCCGGTGCCGTCTTCGACGGGAGCCGCCGGGAGGAGTGGTACGACGCGCAGGGAGTCGAATCCTACGGTCACGTCGTCCCGGCCGCCAGCCACGCCGAGACCAGCTTCGGACTGCTCTACATGTGGAACAATCCACAGTTCGAGTACGGCATCTTCATCGACGACGACACCTTGCCACACGACGATTCGGATTTCTTCGGCCAGCACATGGAGAATCTGGCCTACGAGGGCGAGATCGAGTCGGTCACCTCGGACGAGCAGTGGGTGAACGTTCTCTACCAGAACGCCGAGGAACACGGCCTCTACCCGCGCGGCTACCCCTACTCGGCGATGGACGAAACTGTCGAGCGATCGACGACGACGATCGAGCGCGGCGAGATCGTCGCCTCGCAGGGGCTGTGGACCAACGTTCCCGACCTCGATGCGGTCCGGATTCTCATGGACGGCGATCTGGAGGGACAGGCACAGACCCGGACGGTAACGACAGATTTCACCGACGACTTCGTCGCCGAGGCGGGCAACTACCTCACTGTCTGTTCGATGAATCTCGCCTTCCGGCGGGAGGTCATCCCGGCTTTCTACCAGATGCCGATGGACGACAACGAGTGGTCGGTCGGCCGCTTCGACGACATCTGGAGCGGCGTGTTCCTGAAACGGGCCTGTGACCTGCTCGGCAAGCAGATTTACAACGGCCAGCCGCTGTGTGAACACAACAAGGCACCACGTTCGACGTTCGACGATCTGCACAACGAGGTCGCCGGGCTGGAACTCAACGAACACGTCTGGGAGTTGATCGACGACGCCGGAACAGACGCGGAGACGTACGTCGAGGCCTACCGGGCGATGGCCGATGCGCTTCTCGATGCAGACGCGGATGCCTACCGGAACGGGGAGTTCCTGCCGTACTGTGGTGAACACATGCACGACTGGCTCGACGCACTCGACGAACTCCAGCGGGTACCCGCGCCAGCTGACGACTGAATCGACAGCTATAAACATACTTTAGGCAAGCCTAAAACATGACTGATACCAACGATATCGACCGAGATGACGGGGGAGAGGATCGAACGATTGCACGAGGGCGACGCCGGTTTCTGGCGGCGTCGGCGGCGGTCGGGACCGTATCGCTCGCGGGCTGTAGCGGACTGCTCGGCGACGGTGACGATGACGAACCGGAAGCGGGACTGATCGGCTCAGGCCGTGCTGGCCGCCCTGCTCCGGGTGGGACACCGATTGCGGAGCTACCGGATCTGGAGGGCGAACTGGAGGTTTACTCCGGTCGAAACGAGTTCCTCGTCGGAACGATGATGGATTTCTTCGACTCGAACTACCCCGATTTCGACCCGAACGTCCGATACGGTGGCTCGACGGATCTCGTCAACACGATACTCAACGAGGGATCGGGGACACCAGCCGACGTATTCTTCTCGGTGAACGCTGGCTCGCTCGGGGCGCTGGCTGCCGAAGACCGGACCCGAACGCTCTCGGACGACGTGCTCGAGACGGTCCGCGAGGAGTTCCGAACCGACCAGTGGATCGGTACCTCGGGCCGTGCGCGATCTGTCCCGTACAACACCGAGGAATACAGTGAAGACGAGATCCCGTCGGATATCATGGCCTTCGAAGAGTTCGAGGGCAATCTCGGCTGGGCACCATCCTACGGCTCCTGCCAGGCGTTCGTGACGGCCATGCGTCTGATCGAGGGAGAGGATCGAACCCGGGAGTGGGTCGAGACAGTCGTCGACAACGGGATCAGCGCCTACCCCGACGAGTTCGCAACCAGTCAGGCAGTCGCCGACGGTGAGATCGACGCCGGCTTCACCAACCACTACTACATCCAGCGTGTGCTCGACGGGAGTCCCGACGCCCCGATCGCGACTACGTTCACCGAAGGTGACGCAGGATCGATATTCAACGTCGCAGGTGCGGCCGTCATCGACGAAACCGACAGGCCCGAGATGGCAGAGAACTTCATCCGCCATCTCCTCTCTGCCGAGGCCCAGGAGTTCTTCGCAGTCGAGCGGTTCGAGTACCCGCTGATTCCGGGTGTCGAACCCGTGGGGGATCTGCCGACCATCGACGAACTGGACGTCCCGGATATCGATCTCACGGAACTGTCCGATCTCCAGCCGACGATCGATCTGATGCGCGATGCGGGCGCACAGCTGTAAGACGAACTGTCAACCGATAGTTAGCTCATTCGAATCGTGAACGTACCGTCACAACTGCGCGTTGCGAGTCAGCCACGCGAGCGCCTGCTCGCCGGAGCGATCGCAGTGGTTGCGGGGCTCGTCGTCTTTTTCATCGCTACGGAGCTATTTCCGTATCATTCGAGCAACCACGACGAGGGTGTCTACCTCCAGCAGGCATCGATGCTGCTGGACGGTCAGCTCCAAATGCGACCCGGCGTGTTCGGTGATGCTGTCAGACCGTGGTTTTTCGTCGACAACGGGGAGACGATGTATCCGAAATACCAGCCACTCCCGGCCGGGCTGTACGCGATTGCGATGGCGCTGTTCGGTGAGCCGCGGGTCACGCTCGCGCTGGTCGCGGCGGGAAACACGGTCCTGGTCTACGTCCTCGGCGCGATGGCGTTCGACCGCAAAGTGGGAGTCGTCGGGGCGGGGGCGTTCGCGTTCGCACCGATGACGCTGATGACCTCCTCGGTGTTTCTCCCCTACGCTCCGACGACGGTCTTCAATCTCGCCTTCGCCGTTGCCTATCTCCGGAGTTATCGTACCGGAAGCATCCCGGCTGCCATCGCTGCCGGACTGCTGATCGGGACTGCCTTCTTCATGCGGCCGTTTACCGCCGTTCTGTTTGCTGCACCGTTCATACTCCACGCACTCTGGGAGCTTTTCACGGCGATCCGTGACAGGTCGACCGACCTCGCCTCGCTCGCAGTGCCGGATGCGATCACTCGCCAGGCTGCAACAGCGACGGTGGGTCTCGCGTTCGTCGTCCTCGCCCTCGCCTACAACACGTATCTGACCGGCTCACCACTCCTGTTCCCGTTCCAGGCCTTCGCGCCGATGGATGGACCTGGCTTCGGAATCCGACGGATTCTCGGCCACGGAATCGAATACACGCCGGCCGTCGCCTTCGAATCGAACACGGCAGTGCTGTACTACCTGCTGACACGCTGGGCGCCAGCGGGGATCGTCGGCTCCCTGCTTGCAGTCGTCGGGCTGGTGTTCAGTAGTCGTTTCCGTGGACTGATTCCGGGTCTGCGTGGTGTCTCAATTCCCGGTGATGCGATTCCTCGCCGACTGATCGCGGGTCTGTTCGTGACCGTACCGGGTGGTAACTTCTTCTTCTGGGGGAACCACAACGTCCTCGCGAACCCGGCCGATCCGACGGATGGCTTTCTCGGCCAGTTCGGCCCGTTCTATCACTTCGACGTGCTCGTCCCCGTCGCGATTTTCGCCGCCGCCGGGGCGGTCGGACTCTGGCGAGGACGCAGCGCAGTGGCTTCACGGTTCGACGACGTCATTCCATCCACGGGACGGCGCGCGGTCGCAGTCTCGGTTCTCGTTGCATTTCTCCTCCTCAGCGGCGGTGTCAACGCAGCGCTTCTCGACGGGCCTGTGGAGCGAAACGCCGCACAGACGGCTACCTACGAGGATGCATACGCGCCCTTCGAGGAGGCCGAGTTCGACAACGCGATGGTCTTCGTGCCGACGCCGTACGGACCGTGGCTGAACCATCCATTCCAGTATCTCCGAAACGATGGTGGACTCGATGGCGACGCTGTCTACGTTCTCCAGCAGGACCCCCAGCGGAAGTTCGAACTCGTCGATGCCGCTGGTGATCGGAGTCTCTACCGCTACACCTACAGAGGCCAGTGGACGGTCGACCCCGACGAACGTGAGATCAATCCGGCACTCCAGGAACTCACTGTCCGGGAGGGCGAGACTCTCGATGGAACCACGACTGTTGGCATCCCGGAACAGGTGAGTCACGCCGTCGTCCGGCTCGAAACGGATGCTGGGTTCTCGTCGGCCACCGTTACAGATCCTGCGGACAGCACAACTGTGGGGTGGTCGCTTTCGAACTCCTCGGCATCACTCGACCGCGTCGGTGGGGAGTCGCTCGGAAACGCGACAGTCGCGGTCGAATCAGTCGATCAGGTCGTGCTAACAGTTCGACTCGTCCAGCAGGGTGCCGGCACACTGACATACAGACAGGAGGCTGCAGTCAGAACGACGGACGAAGGTATGTCAGCGGTCTGGCCACCCGAGCGCACCGTCTGCTCGTTCGTCGATGACTGTGGGCGTGAGGGGACGTATCTGCCGGAGAAGCCCGAACAACACCGTGACGGCGTGTTCTTCGAAACAGAACTGGAAGACGCTACCTGAGCTGTTCTTCGAGACAGACCGTGACGATCGATTTCCCGATGGCGAGACCACCCTCGATCGGGTCGAGTTTGGACTGGCCTGCTCGCTCGCGGTACTCGATCGGATGCTCCCTGATCTCGTAGCCACGCATCTTCGGACGAATGAGCAGTTCGGCCGACAGTCCGGTGTTTTCGGTCCACTCGATCTCCTCGACGACCTCACGACGGTAGGCGCGCATCCCCGTCGTCGTATCGTGAACGCGGGTACCCATCAGCACACTCGCGGTGGCCGCGAAAAGGTGGTTGCCCAGCCGATTGAACGCCGGCATCGCATCCGCACCGTGGTAGAGCCGGTCACCGCTGACGACGTCGTACCCCTCGTTGATGAACGCCAGAAACTCCGGCAGCTGTTCCATCGGGTAGGTGTCGTCGCAGTCAGTCGTGACGACGATCGGTCGGTCCGGTGCGAGCACTGCAGCTTTCACTGCGACTCCGTACCCCTGTGGCTCCTGTTCGATGACGCGTGCGCCGTGTTCGCGCGCAATCTCGGGCGTGCGATCCGAGGAGCCGTCGACACAGACGACCTCGGCCTTGCCGTCTGTGACCTCCTCGATATCGGAGAGGACTGTCCCAATCGCTTCCGCCTCGTTGTACGTCCCCATCACGACGCTCACGTCTTCGAAGGTGAACTTCTCGTCTCCACCAGCTGTCCCTGACTGGTCGTCCGTCTCACTGTGTCCATCGATGCTCGGTTCCGGAGTCGTCTCGTCTTCGACGTGGCTCATTGCTCACCCCTTTCTGTTGCCGACGGTTAAGTTTTTAGGTCTGCCTAAAATCTAGTCAGCGAGTTTACTCGAAGGCTGTTTTGCGAGAAAGCCTTCGACGGTGTCGGCGGCACGCAGCGAGAGCGCCGCGATCGTCAGAGTGGGGTTGAATGCACCGCCAGTCGGGAAGACGCTGCTGGATGCGATCCAGCAGTTGTCGAGGTCGTGTGTCTGCAGCGCTGGATCGACGACGCTTTCGGCCGGATCCGTCCCCATCCGCGTCGTTCCCATGTGGTGGTAGGTCGGGCCGGTGTTTTCCGGACCTGCGGTCCAGGTGATCTCCGCGCCGAGTTCTTCCAGAATATCGTGCTGGATCTCGTTGGCACGCTCGATGGTGCGCAGGGCCCGATCCCCGACGTTCCAGTGGACGTCCGGGACTGGGTTGCCGTGGTTGTCAGTCCGGTCAGGATCGAGTCCGACGTAGCTGTCCTCGCGGGGCAGTTGTTCGACCAGTCCGCGGACAGCGATGTGGTTGCCGTAATCAGCGCGCAGTCGTTCGAGCAGGTCGTCACCCCAGTCGTCGCCCGTAAGTGCCAGTTCGACCGGTGACGGGCCAGCGTAGTTGGAGAATTCGAGTTTGAACGGTCCGATTTCCTCGTCGGCCTCGTCGTAGAACTGGTGGGATTCGCTCGTGAAAAAGCCGACGTGGTTCTGGCGGGTCCGCTCGTCGAGAACCCCACCAGCGCCAGCGAACAGGTGATCCATGAAGTACTGACCCACGAGGCCGCTGGAATTTGCGAGCCCGTCCGGGTACTCCGGGGACTCCGAGAGCAACAGGAGCCGCGGCGTCTCGACCCCGCCACAGGCCAGTACGAAGGCGTCGGCAGTCTGGCGGTGTTCTATCCCATCGGGTGTCGCATAGACTGCGGCTCGAATCTCGTCGGCCGTATGTTCGAGACGCTGAACCTGGGCGCGGTCGATGATCGTTGCACCCTTCGACTCTGCACGGTCGATGTGCACCGTCGCATCGTATTTCGCGCCCGTTGGACAGACCGGCTGACAGGTGCCGTAGCCCACACACTCGCTACGGTCGTCGTAGGATTCGGAGTTCCGGGCGTTCGGCACCGAGTGCATCGTTATTTCGAGTTCCTCACAGGCCTCGGCGAACAGGGAATCGCTGTAGGAGGGGCGAAAGGCGGGCATCGGAAACCGGTTTTCTCGGGGCGGTGCGAACGGGTTGTCTTCGGCCCCAGAGACACCGATCTCCCGCTCCGCATCCGCGTAGTAGGGCCTCAGATCCTCGTACTCTATCGGCCAGTCTGGCCCGACACCGCGTTCGGATCCCGAATTAAAATCGTCTTCGTGTAACCGCATCACCATCCCCTGCCAGTGCAGGGTCGATCCGCCGATCCCTTTGACACGGGTGTGGTTGAGCGGGTAGAACCACTCCCCGCTCGCGGAATGTGCGTCGCGCTCGGGATCGCTATCCCAGACGGCTGGTCTGTCGAAAAACGGTCGGATCGCTCGCTTCTGGCGCTGGAGACGGCTCTCGTCTTCGAACCGTGGGCCAGCATCCAGCACGACGACTTCGAACTCGCTCGCGAGTCTGTCGGCGATCAACGCACCGGCAGGGCCGGCACCGACGATACAGAGATCCGCGGTCTCGACCGGTGTTCGGTCCGTCGAACTCATGGTGGCCCCTGCTGGTAGCTTTCGGTGCCGCCAGGGTGGCCCTGGGGATTTTCCAGCCCGACGAGTTTCCCGCCTTTCGTCGACGCGTACAGCGCGAGTAACAGTTCGTTGACCACGTAGTACCGCATCCGCTCGGCGGTCGTCCCAGTGGGATGCTCGTCGACGGTGTGTGCACTGACCTCCCGAAGAAGCTGTTCCCGCGTCTCCCGTGATAGCTCCGTGACTGGGCCGCCGTGCCAGGATTCGGCCCGGTCTTCGAGCTCTGCCACCGACGCTCTGACTCCTCGTGCGTGGTCTTCCCGCTCCAGCCGGGAGTCGAGAAACTCCTCGACGAACGGTTCGATCCCGGAAACCTCTGTCGGATAGACGACCTCCGCGATCGCGACCATCGACTCTTTGACGTGCTGATCAGGGGGAAGACTCTCTTCGGGATCACCGGACGGCCCCTCGGACTGCAACCGGGAGAGTCCGACGCCCGCTGTGGCCACACCGCCGACAGCGGTGAGGGCGGCGACTGCATCCCGCCGCGTCAGTTCCATACCTGATTTAGGGAAACCTAAATCCTTATATTCGTCGGAACGCCACCCTACGCTACGGAGTCGATTCCAGGGAAGATGAGATCACCACGTGAGACAGTTCGGCGGATCGCCAGGGGGACAGAGGACGAACAGCTACCGGTCGGACTGACGCTTCTGGCCGGTGCGGTCGCCGCTGCGATGGTCTTTCCCCTGACGTGGCTGTTCGTCAAGGCCTGGACCGTCGATCTCGGGCGGGCTCGCGAGCTAATGTTTAGCGCGGAGACACTCGATATCCTCGTGAACAGTCTTCTGTTGATGAGCCTCGTCACGGTCTTTTCGATCCTGATCGGCGTCCCGCTGGCGTATCTCACGGTTCGAACGAATCTACCCTTCAGACGGTTCTGGACGATCGTCGTTGCACTCCCGCTGGTGGTTCCGAGCTACATCGGTGCCTTCGCCTTCGTCTCGGCATTCGGCCCGAGCGGTGAGTTCCAGTCGCTGCTGGCTGGCTTCGGGATCGAGCGGCTTCCGGAGATTTACGGGCTCGAAGGCGCAGTCTTCGTCGTCACGCTGTACACCTATCCGTACGTCTACCTGACGACGCGGGCGGCTCTGATCTCCTTCGACGAGGGACTGATCGACGCCGCACGGACACTCAACCACGGCCGCTGGGAGGCGTTCCGCCGGGTAACGCTCCCGCAGGTCCGGCCAGCGATCGCAGCAGGTGGACTCCTGGCTGCACTGTATGCGCTCTCCGATTTCGGAACGCCTGCAATCATGCGGTTTCCGGTGTTCACACGGCAGATATACGTCGAAAACAGGAGCTTTGGGCAGGATTATGCAGCGCTTCTGTCTCTCCAGTTACTGGCGGTCGTCCTGGTTGTCCTCGCGCTGGAATGGCGGATCCGCTCGAACCAGACGGTCAGCGGCGACGGCTCGGAGGGAACCGAGAACCGGATCGATCTCGGCTGGCTTCGCTGGCCGGCAACAGTGGTTCCGGCGGCCGTCGCGACTGTTGCGCTGGTCGTTCCAGTCTGGATTCTGACACTCTGGACCCAGCGTGCGGGAGACACCTACAGATCGGATCTCACCTTCGAGTGGATCCAGGCCGTCAACTCTGTCAGCGTTTCGGCGGCAGCGGCACTCGTTGCCGGTCTCTGTGCGCTTCCAGTCGCGTATCTGGCGGCGAACCACGATAGCCCATTGGCCGTTGTTTTCGAACGACTCACCTACGTCGGGTTTGCGGTTCCGGGTGTGGTGCTCGGTCTCGCACTCGTTTTCTTCGGCGCTAACTACGCACCGTGGATCTACCAGACGACCCCCTTGCTCGTCTTTGCCTACGTCGTCCGGTTTCTGCCCCAGGCTGTCGGCTCGACGCGAACGTCGATTCTCCAGATCGATCCCGAACTGGTCGAGGCGAGCCGCGTTCTCGGGGAATCCTCACTGGGGTCGTTCAGACGGGTGACGCTCCCGCTGGTGCGCTCCGGAATCGTCGCCGGCGCTGCACTGGTCTTCCTGACGACGATGAAAGAACTGCCAGTAACGCTGTTTCTCCGCCCATCCGGATTCGAATCGATTGTCACCCAGATCTGGGCGGCACAGGCGAACGCACTCTACCAGTACGCTGCAGTCCCGGCACTCCTCCTGATGTTCATCTCGGCACTGTCGATGGTCGTACTGCTCGCCCAGGAGAACAACGACAAGGGGCTCTGAACGGGGATCTTACAGCTCGTCGAGCAACGTCCGGGTCGTCCGACGGATCGCCTCGTCACTGGATACGGTTGGCTCCCAGCCCAGCGCTGATAGTTTCTCGATAGAGAGGCGCATCTTCGGGACGTCGCCCGTCCAGCCGCGCTTGCCGCCGGTGTACTCACGGCTCGGATCGACGCCCATCTCGTCGGCGACGATCGTCGCGATCCGATCGACCGACGTCGTCGTTCGCGTCCCGAGATTGAACGTGTTCACAGGTCTCTCTGTCTGTTCGACGATCGTGAGCATGGCGTCGATGCAGTCGTCGATGTAGAGATAGGATTTCTCCTGTCGACCGTCGCCGAGGATTTCGAGCGTCGTCGGGTCGTCGCGGAGTTTCTCGATAAAGTCGGGGACGACCGCACCGCGCAGTCGGGAGCCGACGACGTTCGCGAAGCGGAAGTTCCAGACGGTGAAATCGTGGCTGTGTCCGAACACGGAGAGCAGTGCTTCCTCGGCGAGTTTCCCCGCGCCGTAGATGCTGATCGGCTCCAGCGGGGCGTAATCTTCCGGTGTCGGCCGCGGTGCCTCGCCGTATACAGTCGAAGAGGATGTAAACGCAATCCTGTCGACGCCGACCGACTCCATCTGTTCGAGGAGTACCTCGGTCAGCCGGTTGTTCGAGCGAAACTGTGCGATATCGTCGCGGGACGCGTCCTTGTCCGCTGCGAGATGGAAGACCAGATCGATATCGGGGGTAACTGCCTCGTCGAGGACAGCCTGATCGGTGAGGTCACCGACGACGAGCTCTGCGTCCCCGGGAATCCAGGATTCGGTGCCGTTCGAGAGATTATCGACGACTCTGACGTCGTTGCCGTCGGCCAGTAGCCGTTCGACGAGATGTGAGCCGACAAATCCACCGCCACCAGTAACGAGAATGTGGCTATCTGTAATCGACATACTCCTTCGACGAGCGAGGGGAAATTAATTATTCTGTTCCTGATTCTGTCCCACGGGGTCGTACGTGGCGAACAATCTTGTCGAAGCGCTGCGTGGGTCTCGTATGCGCCAGGTCATCGAGACACATGGATTCGACGAGATCCGAACGACTGAATCCGAGGCGATTTCGCTGTACCGTGACCTGGTCAGGGCGCGCCGGTTCGACGAGCGGGCACTCGCACTCCAGCGACAGGGCTGGATGAGCAGCTACCCGCAGTTCCGGGGACAGGAAGCGTCACAGGTTGGTGCTGCACACGCACTCCGGGAGAAAGACTGGTTCGTGCCGACCTACCGCTCGAATGCATTCCAGATCGCCCGTGGCGTTCCGATGAGTGATATTCTACTCTTTCGGCGGGGCCATTCGGAGTTTCAGTCCGACCACGACCGGCCGATCTTCCCGCAGGCAGTCCCCATCGCGACACAGATACCCCACGCCGTCGGTCTCGGAATGGCTGCGGATCTCAGCGACGACGACCGGGTTATCTGCTCGTATTTCGGCGACGGCGCTACGTCGGAGGGTGACTTCCACGAGGGGTGTAACTTCGCGGGTGTGTTCGACGCACCTGTGATCTTCTTCTGTGAGAACAACGGCTGGGCCATCTCCCGCCCGGCACGCCAGCAGACAGCCTCTGCGACGATCGCCCAGAAAGCAACTGCCTACGGCTTCGAGGGTGAACGTGTCGACGGCAACGACCCGATCGCTGTGAAACAGACCGTCGAAGCGGCAATCGAGCGAGCAAGAGAGGGAGTGCCGACGCTCGTCGAGAGTCTGACGTACAGGCAGGGTGCTCACTCGACGAGCGATGATCCATCGCGGTACGAACACACCCAGGAGTCCCTACCGGCGTGGCGGACCGCCGATCCGGTCGATCGGTTCGAAACGTATCTAAGGGATGATGGAGTTCTGGACGACGATCGCATCGAGACGATCCACGAGGAAGCCGAGGAGGAACTCCGCCGGGCTATCGAACGAGCCGAAACGACGGAGCGGCCCGACCCGGACGAACTCTTCGAGTCGGTGTACGAACAGCTGCCTGATCGGCTGGCCGAACAGCGAGCGTGGCTTCACTCCCACATCGAGGATCACGGAACACCGGAGTTCGATTACTGACTCGGGACGATTACACTGACCGCATCAGTCGAGCGTTCTCGCTGCTGTGGCAGTATCTTTGAGCCCATCACCGGTGATGACTGCGACTACACCCTCGCCTGGGTCGATCGTTCCCTGCTGGCGGGCTCGCTCGATCCCGGCAACTGCGGCAGCGCTGGCCGGCTCCGCGAACACGCCCTCGTTACTGCCCAGCATCCGCAAACTTTTGTGGATCATCTCGTCGCTGACGGTCACTGCTGTGCCACCACTGTCCGCGATTGCCTCGCGTGCATCGAGCTTCCGGTGTGGCTCGTCCACGTCGATGCTGTCGGCACAGGTGCCAGCACTGTCAGCGACTCTGTCGCCGTCCCGCTGGATCGCGGCCGCGCTCTCGGCTTGCACCCCGAGCAGTCGCGGGCTCCCGTCGACGGAGCCCAGCCGCTCGAACAGCCGCCAGCCGCGCCAGAGATCGGCGATCGTCCCGCCGTTACCCATCGAAATCGCGATCCAGTCCGGTGACTCGGTCTGTTCGGCGAGTTCGAACCCGAGCGTCTGCGATCCGGCCGGCACGTACGGGTTGGTTCCTGCACTCCGGTCGATCCGTTCGGAGTCGAGTCCCTGCGTCCGACACGCCTCGTAGGCGTCGCCGTAGCTGCCTTCGACTGTGATCAGATCCGCACCGTAGACTCGCGGCTGGATCGCTTTCGCTTCGGGGAGTCGTTCCGGGACGAACAACGAACACTCCAGATTCCCGCGCGCAGCGTAGGCGGCGATCGAGGCCGCCGCGTTCCCCGTCGAGGCACAGATCACACCGGTACAACCCCGACTTTTCGCCCGGGTCGCGACGACAGTGCTGCCGCGATCTTTCGCCGACCCCGTGGGGTTGTTTCCTTCCAGTTTCAGCGAGAGCTCGACACCGAGCTCCGCTCCTGTCGTCGGTGCCGTGACGAGATCTGTCCACCCCTCGCCGAGTGTGACCGGATCGACTCTGTCGACTGGCAGCAGCTCCCGGTACCGCCAGAGACTGCTGCCGGAGAAATCGGGATCGAATCGCTCACGGACAGTCTCGATCTCGTAGGACAGTTCGAGCACTGTCGGGTCGTCGTGTTCGAGACACCGGGTCTGTCCGCCCGGCGCGAACTCGCGTTCGCAACGCGGACAGCGGAGGGTGATCCCGGCAGTCATTAGCTGGTCACCGAAAGTCATCGGTGGGACGGTTATATAGCTTTCCACCCACCTTTTTTAGCGTCGGGGTGGCGCGGAGCGCGAACCCCACCGCGAGAAAACGGGGCGAAAAATGCTGGGGCGCCGCTTTTG
>ML137215.1:158987-246553 GCA_004015825.1 Halovenus amylolytica
GGTGGGTTTTCTCTATAACACACCCCCATCTTTGTGTGGGGGCGGCCCCCCCCCCCCCCCCCCCCCGCTCCTCGAGAAACGTGGGCGAAAAAGGCTGCGCCTCGCTTTGCTCGGCGCAGGGAACCACGCTCACTTCGTTCGCGCGGATGCTTCTACCGGCGGAATATCACTCCGACAGCAACGGCCGCGAGGAGTTGAAGACGACGAGCAGACTCGAAAAGCCCATCGCGACGGCCGCAAAGAGCGGGTTGAGCAAGCCGGTCACTGCGAGCGGGATCGCGATCGCGTTGTAACAGAACGCCCAGCCGATGTTCTGCTTGACCCGGCTGTTCGCTGCCGCAGCCAGATCGAACACCGTCTCCAGTGAACCAAGCGAGTTCGTGGTGATCGCCACATCTGCCGCGTCGGCGGCGATTGCAGTGCCGCTTCCGAGGGCGATCCCGAGATCAGCCGTCGCGAGTGCTGGCGCGTCGTTCGTCCCGTCTCCGACCATCACAGTCTGCTTGCCCGCACCGTACCGACGGACAGTTTCGGCCTTCGCCTCCGGCGGAACGCCCGCGAACACCTGGTCGACTGCCGGATGGTTTGCGAACTGCTTCGTCGCCGTCTCGTTGTCGCCCGTGAGCACGGCAATCTCGACGTCCTGCTCGTCGAGGGTTTCGAGTGCCTGCTCCCATCCCTCGCGTGGTTCGTCGCCGACGACTGCGACTCCCTCGGCAGCGCCATCGGTTCCGACGACGACAGCCACGTTGCCCGCGTCTCTGGCCGTCGCTGCCTGTGCTTCGATCGCTTCCGGTACTGTCCAGCCCTGCTCGGTGAAGAGATCGACCCGTCCGACGAGCACCTCGGTCCCGTCGACTGTCCCCTCGACACCACTCGCGTGGCTTTCGAATCGCGTCACTCTGCTCTCCCTCGGAGCGGGCTCCGGTTGCGCAGACTCTTGGGACGCCTGGGGGCGATCGGCCACACCGCCATCGGTCTGTGCCTCGGCGGTGTCTTCCTGTTTCGGGCGGAACTCCTCGGCGATCGCCTCGGCAACCGGGTGTGCAGATCTACTTTCGAGTAGCGCTGCTTTCTCGAAGACGTCAGTCGGCCCGCTGGCCTCCTTGACTCGCATCTCACCGGTTGTGAGCGTCCCAGTCTTGTCGAAGATAACCACGTCGACATCGCGCAGTCGCTCGAAGATGGTCTCGTCGAAGACGACGATCCCCTTTTCGAGGGCTTCCCGGACACTCGATGCGATCGCGAGCGGCGTCGCAAGTCCGAGTGCACATGGACAGGAGACGATCAGCACAGTCAGCGCGACGAGCAGCGTCTCCGAGAAGGAAGCACCGAGGACGAGGTTCGCGACACCGACGACGGCGGCGAGGACGAGCACGAGCGGGACGAAGACGGTTGCCAGGCGGTCGGCCAGCTGCTGAATTCCGTGGTTCGCACTCTGGAGATTCCAGACCATATCCGTGATCCGGTCGACACTGCTCGTTGCACCCTCGCCGACCGCGACGACCAGCGACCCCTCCTGCAGAACCGAACCGCCGATCACCTCGTCACCAGCCCGCTTCCCGACGGGCATCGACTCGCCCGTGACGACCGCCTCGTCGACAGTCCCCTCACCCTCCGCGACGGTGCCGTCGACTGGAACGCGTTCTCCTTCCCGGACCAGGATCTCGTCACCTTCGACCAGTTCGGTCAGATCGACTGTCGTCGTCGAGCCATCGGTTTCGTACAGTCGTGCCTCGTCGACCTGCGCCTCGGTCAGCCCGGCGAGTTTCTCCGTCGCCTTCCCCTTGATCTGATTCTCGTAGTAGCTGCCCCCGGTGACGACGAGGATGATACCGACGGTTACGTCGTAGTAGATGTGAACCAGCCCGCTCTGGGTGATGATTGCGATAGTGCTGTACACCCACGCCGCACTCGCAGCGATCGCGACGAGCAGATCCATGTTCGGCTCGCGGGTTCGCGCACTGACGTAGGCTCCCTTCAGGATCGGTCCACCAGTGTAGAAGAGGACGATCGCCGAGACGAAGCCGACGGTGAAATAGAAGTAGGTCGCGGAGGTGCTCGCGAGCATCTCCGAGAGAAACTCTGCTGTCGCCGCGGGGTAGTACAGCCCACCGAAGTAGGTCGGATAGATGACGGCGACGTACTGCAGCATTACCATCATCCCAAAGAGGAGGCCGACGATGAGCCGCATCAGAATCTCGTCCTCCGCGCGGCGCTCTCCGAGCGGATCGCCCCGGGCGTAGGCCCGGTACCCCAGTCCGGTCAGCCGGTCGATCAGCCCGTCCTCGTCGACAGCATCGGGGTCGTGGTCGACACGGACGGTATCGGTGATGTAGCTCGCGTCGACAGCCCCAACGTCGCCGTCTTGCTGTGCGCGGGACTCGATGAACGTCTCGCAGGTCGCACAGTGCATCCCGTCGATCCGGAGGAACGTGGTCTCGTAGCCCTCCGGTGTTTCGACTTCCTCTTCCTCCAGTGCGTCCTTGATCTCTGTTTGATCTGCATCCGCGGAAAGGTCCTCACGGTCTTCGAGGGTTTCGTAGACCTGCGAACAGCCACGACAACAGAACGTCTGGCCGTCGTCGTTCGTGACAGGGGTCTTCGAGACCGGGAGATCACAGAGCGTACAGGGTTCGTGTTCAGTAACCATCTGGTGGTGTGTCGATCAGCGTTGTCTGGCGCAATCGATGCGGTCGTGTCGTCGACCGGCTTCAGTCGTTACTGGAGATTATGGGTGGATAATAAATACACTGTCGGTCCAGGGAAACACTCACACCGGCGTTTCCCGTTCAGAACTCTCCTCGTTACCGTTCCTACCGGAGAGGAAGAGGACGAGCAGATACAAGATCCCGAGCAATCTGGCTGCAGGTTCGACCCACGAACGGAGTTCGAGTTCACTGGAATTCTCGTAGGCAAACGACTGGCTGATCCGGATCAGTGGCTTCGGATACACGACTGCAACTGTGCCCGCGAGACCGAGTAGTTTGCTCGTGATCGGTGCGTTCTCGCGCCCTCGGACGAGCAGCCAGACGAAAATGACGCCCTCAAGACGAGCCAGCAGATCGGCACCAGGACGAAGAGTCGCCTCGTCTGGGTTTTCGAGCCCGATCCGTTCACACGCGTCGATCACCGCCTTCGGCAGGATAATTTCGACGACGCCGAACAGGATGAGGAGTGTGCGAATCATACACACGAAACGTCACGGAGCGGCTATAAATTAGTGCTGCTAGTTCGACCAGTCGTCCTGTCGTTTGATGTTGGCTCTGGCTTCCCGGACCTGCTCGGGCATCGTCTGTGCGATATCAGTCATCGTGACGATTCCGATCGGTTCGAAATCCTCGACGACGGGCAGTTTTTTGATGTTTTTCGTCTGCATGGTCTGGAGTGCACTCCTGACGGTGCGTGATCGCTTCGTCGTGAGCAGATCACTGGACATCGCACGCTCGACTGGGATCTCTTCGAGTTTCCCGCCTGCGTGATAGGCCCCCCGGAGTGCGTCCGATCTGGTGAGGATCCCCACTGCGTTGCCGTCGACAACGACCACGACACAGCCGACCCTGTGTTCGAGCATCTGCCCCATTGCATCGTGGATGGTCGTCTCCAGCTGGACGGTCACAGCAGGTGAAGACATCACCGCCTCGATCTGCATGATACCGTCTAACACGAACCGATACGTAACAGTTCGGGCCGTCTGTCGGTCCGGTAATGTCTCAACAGCTCAGGCGAGCGCACTCCCAGCACGGATGATCTGCTTCTCACCGAACGACTGACCGACGATCTGTAGACCGACGGGCAGTCCGGAGTCGTCACCGACCGGCACCGAGATCGCCGGCAGATTCGCCAGGTTGACAGGCGTCGTGTTCGCGTCGGCGAGGTACATCTTGAGCGGGTCGTCGAGACTCTCGCCCATTTCGAAGGGTGTGATCGGCATCGTCGGCGAGGCGAGCACGTCGGCGTCCTCGAAGGCCTCGTCGAAATCCTGCTGGACCCAGGCGCGGGCATCCTGTGCCTTCTTGTAGTATTTGTCCTGGTAGCCAGCAGAGAGTGCGTAGGTCCCGAGCAGAATCCGGCGTTTGACCTCCTCGCCGAAGCCCTCTTCCCGGGACCGGGCGAACGATTCGTTCCAGTTCCCGTCGTAGCCACCCGATTTGCCGTAGCGGACGCCGTCGAACCGGGCGAGATTCGAGGAGGCCTCGCTCATCGCGATCACGTAGTAGGCCTCGACAGCGTGTTCGAGACTCGGCAGGCTCACCTCGTGGTAGCTGGCACCCTGCTCTTCTAACTCTTCGACCGCGGCCCAGAACTGTTCGACGACGGTATCTTCTGCCCCATCGAGCAACTCCGTCGGAACGCCGATTTCGAGTCCCTCGACATCACCGTCTGCTGCGGCCGCGAACTCGTAATCAGTTCCGTGGTCGCGGGCGTCGTGAGTGGTGCCGTCGCGTTCGTCCGGGCCGGCGATCACTTCGAGCAGTTCGGCAGCATCCTCGACAGTCGGGGCGATCGGACCGATCTGTTCGAGACTGTTCGCGTAGGCGATCAACCCGTAGCGCGAGACGAGCCCGTAGGTTGGTTTGATGCCGACGACACCGCAGAACGCGGCCGGACATCGGACCGAACCTCCGGTGTCGGTCCCGAGTGCGAGATCGGCATCACCCGCGGCGACGACGGCAGCCGAACCGCCCGAGGAGCCACCAGGGACGTGACCCGGTGCGGCAGGGTTCTCTACCGGACCGAACGCCGAGGTTTCCGTCGTCGTTCCCATCCCGAACTCGTCCATGTTGGTCTTGCCGGGGATCGTCGCACCGGCATCGAGCAGGTTGTCGACAACGGTCGCGTCGTACGGCGGGACGTACTCTTCGAGCATCGCCGAGCCACAGGTCGTCCGGACGCCCTCCGTGGAGATATTGTCCTTGACGGCGACCGTCTTCCCGGCGAGTGGGCCATCCTCGCCGGCGATCTCTTCTTCTGTTATGTAGCCGTTGTGACTCATCTATCAGGACACCCGTGGACCCTTGAACTGCCCATCTTCACTCTCCGGTGCGTTCTGCAGTGCCTCTTCCTGGTCGAGACACTCCCTCCGTTCGTCCGGCCGCATCACGTTCGTTAGCTCGGGTTCCCGGTCCGTCTCGGGAACCTCGTCGAGCGTCTCGAAATACGAGAGAATATCGGCGAACTGCTCGGCAAACAGGGCTCGTTCCTCCTCGTTCAGTTCGACCCGGGCGAGTTCGGCGATGTGTTCGACCTCGTCGGGTCCGACGTCAAAATCGCTCATGCCTGTCGGGAGTGTTCACCGCCCACTAAGCGTTTCGATACAGCTTTGTGTTTCACAAAAAATAGCTGTTGTCAACAAACAGATTTTGCCGATAGTTTTAAGTTGCTCGGCATCTAATATAAATACACCGAGGGCATTTTCCCGCTTCCACCCTGGCCGAGACCAACATGACTGATACGACCACGAGACGGTACACACGCGAACGTGACGAAGAGGAAAACGAACAGTCGACGGAGGACGAGACGCTCGTCTGTCCGGAGTGTGGTGGCAAACTGGCATCTGACAGCGAACACGGCGAGACAGTCTGCAAGGAGTGTGGGCTCGTCGTCGAGGAAGACGAGATCGATCCCGGACCGGAATGGCGCGCGTTCGACTCCAAAGAAAAAGACGAGAAATCCCGTGTCGGTGCACCGACGACGAACATGATGCACGACAAAGGGCTGTCGACGAACATCGGCTGGCAGGACAAAGACGCCTACGGCAACGCTCTCTCCAGTCGCCAGCGCGAGAAGATGCAGCGACTGCGCACCTGGAACGAGCGGTTCCGAACCCGTGACTCCAAAGAGCGAAACCTCAAACAGGCACTCGGCGAGATCGACCGGATGGCCTCCGCACTCGGACTGCCGGAGAACGTCCGCGAAACCGCGAGTGTCATCTACCGCCGCGCGCTCGAAGAGGACCTCCTCCCGGGACGCTCCATCGAGGGTGTCGCGACGGCATCGCTGTACGCCGCAGCACGAAAGGCTGGCACGCCGCGCTCGCTCGACGAGTTGACGACAGTTTCGCGGGTCGAGAAAGACGAGATTGCCCGCACGTATCGCTACGTCGTCCGAGAACTCAATCTGGAGATCAAACCCGCAGATCCAGAGAGCTACGTTCCAAGATTCGTTTCGGATCTCGACCTCTCCGAGGAAGTCGAGCGCCGGGCACGCCAGCTCCTCCAGAACGCCAAACAAGAGGGCGTTCACTCCGGTAAATCACCGGTCGGACTCGCCGCAGCGGCCGTCTACGCGTCGTCGCTGCTCACGAACGAGAAGGTGACCCAGAGCGAGGTCAGCGAGGTCGCCAACATCTCGGAAGTGACGATCCGAAACCGGTATCACGAACTCCTCGAAGCCGAAGAGAGCGTCCCTGGACTGTAGCTGTTTTTTTAGCTGATTACAGGCGCGAAGCCCCCGTCCTCACGGAGCGAACGAAGTGAGCGAGTAGGGCGGGGATACAGCGTCCCCAGAAATCTTAGATTTCTGGTGTGCGAACGAATCGCTCCGCGATTCGTCCACGCCGTCATCGTTTAATATTCACTGCACTGCATAGCCTTACTACCCCTGCGGCCGATGTCGGTAGTACGATGCTCGCCACGCTTCCGATGGTGTGCAAGCGCGACAAGAAGCGCGCACTGTCGGTTGTGGCCGAGTGTCCACTCGGTAGGAGTGGGACACTCCGTACCGCCTGTGAAGGGAAGTCGCCTGCAGAGTCTGGAATCCCTCTGCCCACGTCGGGTATAAATTCCGACACAGAAACAGGAAGCCCTGTCCTCAACAAGCGAGGGGCAGGTAGCCCCGAGCGCGGTAGGTCAGGGTAGTTCACCCGAGCTTACGGTCTTCATCCTCGGGGTCATTCAAAAATCGAAGATTTCTGTGGACGCTGTATCCCCGTCCGACTGCGCTCCTTGTCCGCTGGCGTGGACTGCGGTGCTCCTTGAGGGAGGGGGCTTCGTGCCTGCAATCAGCTTTCGGTGTTGTGATACTGGTGGCTGTAAGAAATGAACGAATTTCGACCCGACGTGGGGTGGAATATTTGTCCGAATTGACAGCCACCAGTATGAGTGCTACGACGAACCCCTTGCCAGACGGAATATCGACAAACAGGTGACGAGTTGGATCGAGGACCGCGAACAGCACCGGGAGAGATTCGTTCGTGCTGTGGTTTCACGCTCCATCTGCGTTCCAATCCTCGGGGACGTACTGCTGGAAGTTGGGATCCTCCGAGACTGCCTGGGGGAAAAACAGCTGTTCACCCTCGACTGTGTACTCTTCGATTATTTTCTGTCCCTCACGGGAGGTCAGGAATCCGATGTACGCCATCGCGAGATCGTAGTTGACGTTTTCGTGAACACCGGGATTGACAGCGATGACCCCATATGGGTTCGCGAGGAGTTCGGGGCCGCCCTCGATCGGACCCTGGACGTAGATCGAGAGATCGAGTTCGGATCGCTGGGAGAGAAAGGTTCCCCGGTCGGACAGCGTGTATCCAGGTGTCAGATTCGCCTGGTTGAGCACCTGACCCATCCCTGAACCGGCTTCCCGATACCACTCACCGCCGGGGTCGACCCCTGCACTCTCCCAGATCGCGAGCTCTTTGGTATGCGTTCCGGAGTTGTCACCGCGTGAAATAAAGACAGATTCGCTGTCCGCAATCATCCGGAAGGCGTTCGTGGCCTCACTCATTCTGTCGATGCCAGCGGGGTCGTCCTCGGGCCCGACGACGACGAAATCGTTGAACATCAGATCCCGTCGGTTGATCCCGTTGCCGTCCCGCATGAATTCGTCTTCGAGAGAGCGGGCGTGGACCATGACCACGTCCGAGTCCCCCCGCCTGGCTGTTTCGAGTGCTGCTCCCGTCCCCTGTGCCACTGCTTCGACAGCTGCACCGAATCGCTCCTCGAAGGCAGCGTTGACCTCGTCGAGTAGTCCTGTATCGTAGGTACTCGTCGTGGTGGTGAGTGTCAGTGTTTCGTCGAGGATATCTGCACGCTGTTCCTGACCACTCCCGAGACAGCCCGCAAGCACGGTCGCAACCCCGCCAGTAGCAGCAGCGAGAAATGAACGCCGTTGCATGAGTTACGACATAACCAAAATACGTAACAAACTTAATTATTTTCCCGGCAATGTAACGATAATACGTCACACAACTCATATTTTCTACTCATCTTCGTTAACGTAACTGGTACTGGTTACAATGCATCAAAACGGAATACAAAAGTGGGCTCCCCGTCGCGGGTGGACGGTGGATCGAGGAACAACATCATTCGTCGTCCTCGTAATAGGAGAGTTCACGCCACGGTTCTTCTTCGTCCGGGTTGCGATAGGTGAAAAACGAATAGGATATAAAGGCGAGCATGAGTGCGAGATTCAGAACGAGGAGACCGAAACCAGCAGAAAAGTCCAGTGACGGGTTGTCTACCTGATACTCGTCCCACGTCTGCTGGTGATCGGTCTGTTCAGGAATCAGAGTCGGCCCCGGACCAGCAGGGACGATGACAAGTACTGCAACTGCCAGGACCACGAGCGCGAGGATCCCAATTACAGGCGTCGAGTCAGCCATTTTTTCGAATGGCGCTTTCTTGTTCGATCATGTGGGTATCTACCGTATCTCAGTGGACGATACCCCAACAGGATTTCGCTTGTGACGACGGAAAAACAGATCAATCGGCTGTATGCGGTAAACAGAGCCTTCTAGAGATGAGACGGGTACGATGGTGCCACTCGAATTATCAAACGTTCTGTCCATCGGTATCGCTCGGGCGATGTAGCGGCGATCAGAGTCAAGCAGTATCACCGATACTGTTAGATCCACCGTAGCGGCCCGATCAGGCAGAAAAAGGCCGCTTACGTCGACAGCGTGGCGTCCTGTCGCCGGCTACTATCATTCGAAGGGGTGTTCGACGACGATCGTCTCCTCTCGGCTCGGGCCGACACCGACGGCGTAGACCGGTGTGTCGAGTTCGTCACTCACGTAATCCAGATAGATACGTGCGTTCTCTGGAAGGGCGTCGTAGCCTTCCGAGGCTGCTGCTTCCCAGTCGATATTTTCCCAGCCGTCGAAGCGCCGGTAGTTCGGCTCGCAGTTCGCCCACTGCTCGGTCGTCGCCGGGACTGTCTGCAACTCATCGCCGTCGAGTGTGTAGGAGTGACAGATTTTCAGTTCCTCCAGCCCGGCCAGTGTGTCGACGTGGTTGACTGCCAGGCCGGTAAACCCACTCGCTCGGGTTGCGTGACGCAGGATCGGCATATCGAGATAGCCGACACGTCGTGGGCGGCCAGTCACAGTGCCGTACTCGCCACCCTCTTCACGGATGAACTCCGCGAGTTCCTCTTCCTGCTCTCCCGCCTCTCCCTCGTAGCCGGGCGTATCGCCTTCGACGCCGGCGAGTTCGGTCGGCATCGGGCCACTGCCGACCCGCGAGAGATACGCCTTCACGATCCCGATCACTTCACCGCCACCGACGACGCCGGGACTGATCCCAGTTCCCGTGGCAGCACCGCCTGCGGTCGGATTCGAGGAGGTGACGTAGGGGTAGTTGCCGTGGTCGATGTCGATGATCGTCCCCTGTGCTCCCTCGAAGACGACCTTTTTTCCGTCGTCGAGGGCGGAGGCGATGAAATCGCCCGCGTTGACCAGCATCCCTTCACGTTCGAGACGGTTTCCGTACTCGCGGTACTCCTCGTACAGCGCCTCGATATCGAACGCCTCGCCGGCCTCCACACCGAAGACATCCTCCGCGAGTGCCCGTTTCTGCGGGACAGCGTACTCCAGACGCTCCTTCAGTATATCGGGGTTTGCCAGATCACCGGCCCGGACCCCCCGCCGACCGGCCTTGTCCTCGTAGGTCGGACCGATCCCGCGACCGGTCGTTCCGACCTCCTGATCGTCCTCGCTTTTGGCCTCTTCTTCGATCCCATCGAGTCGGCGGTGGTACGGAAAGATAATGTGTGCACGCCGTGCGACCCGGACGTCGGGGTCGAGCCCGCGCTCCTGCAGCGCATCGATCTCCTCGAACAGCGTCCGGGGGTTGACAACACAGCCGTTGCCCAGCACGCCGGTTTTCCCGCGGACGACGCCGCTTGGAACGAGTGATAGTTTGTACTCTACATCATCGTGGACGACAGTGTGCCCGGCGTTGTCGCCTCCCTGGTACCGGGCAACGATGTCGGCGGGTTCGCCATATAGATCGACGATTCCGCCCTTGCCCTCGTCGCCGAGTTGTGCGCCGACGATTGTAACGGTCATCAGGGCCTAATTTCCGCCATTGCGGTAAACCCATTTCGGTCCGCTCTCGCCGAAGCTTTTATTACTGCTATCGACGAATCCTCTGCTCGTAGGCTGACCGCCGAATTCTCTCTGTTGTCCCGATCCGACAACAACCTTTAAATCCACCCATCACAAGTTAACAATTGCCATGATAGACAGACTCGAAAAAGAAGTGGATATGCTGGAACGCCATCTGCAGGTACTGCGGATGGTAATCGAAAACGAGCCGATCGGCATCGTCAAAATGTCCAACGAGACTGGCTACCCACACCACAAGGTTCGCTACTCGCTTCGCGTCCTCGAGGAAGAAAACCTCATCGAGCCGTCGAGCCAGGGTGCGATTACGACAGAGGATACCGAGGATTTCGTCGGCGATCTGGACGGCAAGATCGACCACATCGTCGAGAAGCTCGACGACATGAAAATCGACGAAGTTGCCGAAGTAGAAGGCTAACTGTCAGTCTTTTGCCTCAGAGTTCGGGCACGGCGAGATGGAAGTTTTCGGAGCGCGCCTCGACCAGACAGAGGTGATAGCCCTGTTTGCGCGACAGGTTGACGAAGCTTTTCCGTTTGTCACGGCTCAACAGCCCACCCTGTGTCGCCTGACTCGTCACTTCGAGCGCACCGGGGTCGAAAAAGCTCTCCGTCACGAGGAACGCACCCGAGAAGTCGTCGTTCGCCTGGCCGACACGTTCGGCCGAGGTGATCAGCCGCTCCATCATCGCCTGGGTGGTCGCCTCCCGTGTATCGTTGAGATTCGCCGCGAGCAACGGGTGGCCCATCCGATCACGGAGCACCACGTCGAAGGTCACCTGACTCTGGGTCTCCTGGCCGTCTTCGGTGTAGGTCACCTCGATCACGCCGGATAGCTCCGCCCTGTCGATCAGCGGGAGCACGTCGTAGAGATTTCCGAGTGCCTTCTCGTGACCCGTCTCCCGGACCTCGAAGAGGAGATCTCGGACGACCCAGCGGACGAACTGGAATTCGAGTGTCCCCTCCAGGAACTCGTCGTAGGCCTGCGCGCCGACGGAGACGGCGCTGGCGTCGAACTGCGTGTGTTTTTCGAGTCGCAGGTTCTCGTTGACCTCGTCTTTTCGGGTGCTCGCGCCGTGGGCTTTCTTCAGGGTGGCTTTCCCTTTCGAACGGTACCGGACGAAGATATCGGTGCCAGCGAGTGCTTCGTCGGCCGTCAGCCGGCGTTCGGCGTCTGCGGCTGCCCCGAGTTCGTCTTCCAGCCGTTCGATCTCGGTTTCGAGCCGTTCGACTTCCTCGGCCAGTTCGTCGCGTTCGGTCCGGACCGCGTCGAGTTCTGCCTCGAGTTCCTCGCGTCGCTCGGTGGCAGTGTCGAGTTCCGTTTCGAGTTCGTCGATCGTCTCCTCTCTCTGTTCCAGTTCCGTTTCGAGTTCCGACAGGCGTCCGTCGTCGGCCGCGGGCGGTTCCCCCTCGGCTGGCTGTGTCTGACGGGTCGACTCCTGGACAGGCGGTGACTGCTGGGCCCCTTGCTCCGGCCGCGGCTCCTGCTCCGTGGGCTGTGCCCGCGGGGTAGCGGGCTGTGTGCTCGACTGAGACTGTGTGTGCGATTCCTGCAGTGGGTCCTGACCAGCAGTTCCCTGTCCGCCACTCTGGTCTGGCTCCGGACTGGAGACGACAGCCGACTGTGACGATGTCCGGGCTGTCGACGTGTCGTCGGGCACAGACGTGTTGGACGGATCGATCGACGGAATCGACCTCGTTTCGAGATCACCACTCCCGGTTGCAGCTCCGGAGCGGCTGTTTCGAGTACTGGGTGCCTGACGACCCCCGGACTGCTGGGACTTGCCAGCACGTGAGTCGGATCGTGTCCCCTGCTGCCGAGGGGATTGTTCGGCCTGCGATCTTCTATTCGTCTGTGCACCCCGGCCCGGATCGGGCTGTGTGGTTCCCCCTCTCCGGGATTGCTGTGTCGAGTCCTGCCGTGGTTCGCTCTCCGACTGCTCGGTCCGGCCGGCGGCCGTCTGTGAGTTGTCAGTCGTGTCGGTCTTGGCCGTTCCGACGTTCTCTGTCGGGGTCGTTTCGGACGCTCGCTCCGCGACGGCCGCGGGATTTGCCGCACTCTCTGCGTCGGTTGCCGGCCCGGAGTCGCGGTCTGCGGTAGCCGTCTCGCCTTCTTCTGTGGTCGGAGTCCCGGCACTGTCGTCGTCTGTGGCCGGAGTCTGTTCGACCTGTGTCTGTCCACCGCGACGATCTGTTTCCCTGTCACCGCTGTCGGCCGTCTCCGGTTCGGACGCCACCGATTCCTCGGCTGTCTCCGTACTCGGCGCTGACTGCCCGGAGTCGTCGGCTCCATCGTCAGTTCCACCGTCTGCGGGGCCGGAGCCTGCCGGCTGACTCGTTGGCTCTGGTATCTCGACCGGCTCGATATCGACCTGTCGGACTTTGAAGATGCCGACCTCGTCGTCTGCTGTTTCGAAGGCCTCGTCGTCCTGGAGGAGTTTGCCCGACTCACCGACGTAGGCGACACTCATCGATTTGCCGGCCTGGTAGACGAGATAGTAATCCCCGCTGAGAACGTTCTCGGAGAGTTCGATGTAGCCGGTGAAACCGCCATCAGAGAGGGTCTTGTCGACTTTCGAGATACTGGTCTTCTCGGAGTAGTATTTCGCCCGGACCTCCTCGCCGCGTTCCTGCATGATCGCCAGCAGCGGGAGCGGTGGTGCTGGTGCCTCGTACACCGTGCCCGACGCGTCGTCGAAATCCTCGATCTCACCCATCCGAACGCCGACGACGACACCGTGTGTCATGTACAGCTCCGCCCCGCCGGCCCGGACGACGCCGGAAAACTCCCGGTCTGCGAGGTCGTGTAACTCGCGATACCCAGCCGAGAACGACTCCTGCGTCCAGTCGTCAATCTGGTCGACTACGCGCGTGCTCATTGTTTCCCACAAGTTTGATCCGAAACATATACTTTGCGGGCGCCTGACTGTCGCTGAACTGTCAGAATAGGCGGTCGAAAGAGTGCCTGACAAGGGCCGGTCAGGTCACGAAACATGGACTGTCTCCCGGTACGAGCCGTACTGCTGTTCGAACACGCTCATGATCTCTCCCATGGTCGCGTAGGTCTTCACTGCCTCGATTACTGCGGGGACGACGTTCTCGCCCGCTGCCGCTTTCTGTTCGACCGCTTCGAGCGCCGCTTCGACTGCCGCCTCGTCACGCTCGTCTTTGACAGATCCCAGTCGGTCACGCTGGCGTTCCTGAACGTCTTTATCGACTGTCAGGAGATTGGCCTCCCGCTCTTCCTCGATCGTGTACTTGTTGGCACCCACGACAGTTTCCTCGCCTGCCTCCACCCGTTTCTGGTACTCGAAGGCCGAGTCCTGGATTTCCCGCTGGAAGTAGCCATCCTCGATCCCCTGGAGAACGCCCGCTCGCATCGAGCCATCGCCCATCGATTTGATCTCCTCGATGTACGCCATCGTTTCTTCCTCGACCTGATCGGTGAGCGCCTCGACCGCGAAGGAACCGCCGAGGGGATCGATGATATCCGCCGCACCGGATTCGTCGGCGATGATCTGCTGGGTCCGGAGTGCGACCCTGACTGCTTTCTCGCTGGGGAGGGCGAGTGCCTCGTCGTAGCTGTTGGTGTGCAGGCTCTGTGTCCCGCCGAGAACGGCGGCGAGGGCCTGGATCGTGACACGGACGATGTTGTTCAGCGGCTGCTGTGCGGTCAGTGACTGGCCGGCAGTCTGTGTGTGGAATTTCAGTTTGCGCGCGTCGTCGCTCTCTGCGTCGTACCACTCGGCCATGATCCGCGACCAGATCCGCCGGCCAGCGCGGAACTTCGCGACCTCCTCGAAGATGGAGTTGTGCGAATTGAAAAAGAACGAGAGCGTCGGACCGAATTCCTCGACATCGAGCCCGCGAGCCAGGCAGTCCTCGACGTACGCCATCCCGTCAGCGAGCGTGAATGCGAGCTCCTGAACGGCAGTCGAGCCGGCCTCGCGGATGTGATAGCCCGAGACCGAGACGGGGTTGAACTTCGGCGTCTCCTCGACGGAGAACTCGATGATATCGGTCACGAGTCGCAGGGAGGGTTCCGGCGGTACGACCCACTCCTTCTGGGCGATAAACTCTTTGAACATGTCGTTCTGGAGGGTGCCCCTGATCTGCTCGCGCGGGACACCTTTCTTGTCTGCCAGGGCGAGATACATGGCGTAGATGACGACTGCGCTGGGATTGATCGTAAACGAGGTCGAGACCTCTCCGAGGTCGATCCCCTCGAAGAGGATCTCCATGTCCCGGAGTGTGTCGACGGCGACCCCCTCTTTGCCGACTTCGCCGTTGCTCATCCGGTGATCCGAGTCGATCCCCATCAGCGTCGGCATATCGAAGGCCGTCGAGAGCCCCGTCTGGCCCTCGTCGATCAGGTAGTGAAATCGGTCGTTGGTCTCCTCCGCAGTCCCGAAGCCGGCGAACTGGCGCATCGTCCACGTCCGCCCACGGTACATCGTCGGATAGACGCCGCGCGTAAACGGGGGCTCACCGGGAAAGCCGAGATCGCCGTTAAAATCCAGATCACCCACGTCGTTCGGTGTGTACAGCCTGTCGACGTCCATATTCGAAACGGTGGCGAACCGATCCTGGCGCTCGCCGTGTTTTTCGAGCACCGGATCGAGTCGTTCCCGTTCGAACTCCCCCCTGGCCTCGCGGATCGATTCGAGCTCCGCTTCGTCGAACATACTCTAGGGATAGGCGGCCACGACTCATCAAAATACCGGCAGTATGCGTGTTCCGCGCGGACGGACAGTCCGAGCCAGGGCTATCCGGACCGACGGTCTGATACTGTGGGCCGCCAAACACGGGGTATGACGACTGTCGAGGTCGAAACCGGGGCCAGGCTCCACTTCGGCTTCCAGAATCTCTCGCTGGCCCACGAGCGGCTGTACGGAGGGATCGGAGTCGGACTCACCACGCCGAAAATCAGGGTGTCAGCCGAGCCTGCGGACGGAGTTCACTGTGACGACGCTGCTATCGAGCCGTATCTACGCGATGTCGTCGAGGTGCTCGGTGTCGATGGAGTCGATCTCACAGTGCACGACCGGTTCGAGAGACACGTCGGTTTGGGCAGCGGGACACAGCTCGCACTCGCGGTCCTCGTTGGGACGGCACGAGCCCACGATCGGACGGTCGACCCACGGTCGCTGGCTCCGGAACTCGGCCGCGGCGGTCGCAGCGGCGTCGGCGTCGGAATCTTCGAATCGGGTGGCTTCGTCGTGGATGTCGGTCATCCGACGGAGCGATTTACCACTGCGCCGCCGGGCGCTGGTAGCTGGACGGTTCCGGAGCCGATCAATACCTGGACACTGCCGGACTCCTGGCGGTTCGTCGTGCTCACTCCGGAGGCCGAACAGGGTCAGAGCGGGGAGGCCGAAGACGAGAGCATCCGATCGATCGTCGAGCGTGCCGACGCCGGGATCGCCGACGACATCGCGACACTGCTGACCCGACGACTCTTGCCCGCCGTCGTCGAGGGTAATCTCGCCGCCTTTGGTGCTGCTGTTGCCCGACTCGGCCGACTCAACGGGGCGTGGTTCGCGGACGAACAGGGTGGTGTCTACCGGCCACCTGCCGGCGCTCTCATCGACTATCTCGACAGCGGCCGGTCAATTGTTGGGGCCGGGCAATCCTCCTGGGGACCGACTGTCTACGGTGTGACAGATCAAACGCGGAGCGAGCAGGCTGTCGAGCGTGCAGCGGACGCTCTCGACGAAGCGGGCGTGGCTGGACGCGTTCGACTCGTCGCACCGAGTGACTCGGGTGCGACGGTTCGTGACTGATACTGGTGGCGATATGTTCGTGAAGATAATTGAGAGGGCGTCTGTTGCACTGTCTCCTGCCCAACGCGTGCAATGTCTACGATGTGATCTCAAAAGAAAGAGTCCATTCGTTCAACACACTGCCCTCAGACGTACGCAACTGGAGCGTTGCATCTGACGACTCACTGGGAACGCCGAAGATCAACCAGCCAGTAGCGCTACTGTCCTCCGAAAGTTCTGTTGTAGGCGGAAACAGGGGCCCACTGACTGGATCGGAGATTGCTGAAGCAAGGCCATCCGGATCGTCTTGAAAAGTGACTTGATATGGCTCCCGAGTTTCTGCGCCTACTTCCAGACTGATACTGCCGGCTGTAAGAAACTGAAGAATTGCGTCACCCCGGGGTAGCGCATATCTTCACGAATTTACAGCCGGCAGTATGAACTGTGACGGTGTGGGGAGTTGTACTTCTGTATCTGCGGTGTTTTCCGCGGAGAGCTGAATGAGGAGTGTGTGAGATCCACTTCGTGAGGTGAATGGTGTTTCCTCATCGAGGACAAATTCGTCAGTCGATTCGATGCGATCAACAGTCAGACCGATTCCACTGTCGGTTGTATAGGCATCTTGCGAGGAATCGCTCTCCTGACCAGTAAGCTCAGAACACCCAGCAAGCGCTGTTGACAGAACAAGACCCGCGTACGTTCGTCGTCGCATACCAATGGGTTTGAACACACAGTATTGAATTGCTAGTATAGTTAGTCAACTAGGTAGTAAATGAGTTCTAATTCGATCTACGGATCCGCTGTAGTCGGCATACGGTTTCTATCAGTTCTGCGGGTGTCACCGGGCCCGAATACATCTCAAACCACGCCCAGATCCACCCGATACTTTAAGCGTTCAGGTGCGCACAACCGGGTATGAAGCGGCTACCATTCGGAATCAACCGGCTCGATAGCACCATCGGAGGTGGGGCGCCGCGGGGGAGCGTCGTGTTGCTCTCCGGCGAAGCCGGGGCGGGCGCACGGGAGTTCATGTCCACGACGGCAGTGATGAACGGGCTCGCACAGACCGGCGACGATCTGTTCGATCTCCACTACGGCGACATTGCAGACAAAGCGACGCTCCCCGACGAAATCCATTACATCTCTTTTACCGCCGAAGAAGACCAGCTACACAACGAGATCGAGATGACGATGGACGGCGAGATAGCTAGACGTGGCCTCGATGCCGTCGAGTTCAAATCACTCTCGAAGAATTACTTCCACGTCAGTCCCGTCCCGCGAAACTGGTACGCCGAGCAGACGACTGATATCACGAGTCTCCGGAAACGCCACGAGGATCGTGAGGGACTGTTGAGCGCGCTCGGCGATACGCTCAGCGAACGCGCCCCCGGAAACCTGGTCGTGATCGACTCGCTGTCCGATCTCGCCAGCGCAGTCGGCGACGGCGACACCCTCCAGTGGTCGGACGTAAACTACCTGATGAAAGGGCTGGAGAAAGCCAGCCACACCTGGGGTGGACTCATCCTGGTCCATCTCAACCACGAGACGGTCTCGAAGACACAGCACGGACAGTTGATCGACGCCTGCGGCGGAACGCTCAGATTCGAGTGGGAAACAGGTGGCTCCACCCGGGCCCGAACCCTGGTCGTCAAAAACTTCCGTGGCGTCCTCTCACAGATCGAGGCCGAAAACATCGTCAAATTCGAGACCGACTTCGGTGATGCCGGGTTCGATATTAGCGACGTGCGGAAGATACGGTGACAGCGGCCGGTACGCTCTCGGACACTGACAGCTGGACCTGAGATAAATAGTACTACATTGAAACTAACTGCTATCGAAAGCTGAAATTAGCGGCAAACGCTTAACTACGTCGTGGTAAAATAGCCGACAATGGCGAGCGAGTCGAGTTCAGAGCAGACGGTGTCGATCAGACTGCCCAGTGAACTCGGCGAGTGGCTCGACGAACAGCCCGATCTCGACCGTGAGAAACTCGTCGTCCAGTTGCTGGCGTCCTACCGGACCGCGAGCGAACTCGACGACGACGCTGGACTGGAGTTTCTCCTCGGAGAGGGGGTCGTCTCGGAGGCCGTCGAAACCGAACTCTCGGACCAGCTTCCAGCGGCCATCGACGGCCAGATCGCCGGTCCTTCCGCCGAAGAACTGGAAGAAAAGATCCAGGCAGAAGTCCACAACGTTGTCGAAGAGGCGCTGGCGGGGCAGGTTTCGGAGGCGACGAACACCGTCCAGCGTCGACTCACGAACCGGATCGACTCGGTCGAAGCCGAGTTCGACGGGAAGATCACCGACGTCCGCGAGCGCGTCGTCCAGATCAAAAAAGAGACCGACAAGAAGGCCCCGGCGGATCACACCCACGAGGAGCTATCGGAGATCGACGAGCTTTCGGCCCAGCTCGCGGAGATGGAGGTCGAACTCGACGATCTCCGGACGGAGTTCGACGAGCACGTCCCGGAACACGAGGACGCGCTCGAGGACGTCGACAGCCGACTCGGGCAGCTCCAGGAGCGGATGCAAACTGTCGCCTGGGTAGTCAGCGATCTACGGGACGCCTACGAGTCCAAAGGCGGGCTCGAGACAGTCGAGCGGATCAAACGGGCTGCAGCGAAGGCGAACATCGAGCGAGCCAACTGCGAGAACTGTGGCGACGCCGTGACGATTTCGCTGCTGACCGACCCCACCTGCCCACACTGTGATGCGACGGTGTCGAACGTCGAACCGTCCAGTGGCTGGTTCGGGAGCCCCACCCTGCTGACTGCCTCACAGCTCGAATCCGGTGAGGATAGATGAGTGAGAATCCAGACGACGACTCCGAGCAACGCCGCGGCGATCCCTTCGAGAAACTCGACGAGTCGGTCGTGGATCGGGAGGGAGACCCCTTCGAGCGCCTCGACATCGAAGGGGACGATGGGGCGGAGGAGACACGATCGGCACCGACGCCCGATACCGAGTTCGACCCCGAGGAGTTCGACCCCGAGCCAGATAGCGGGGACGAGAGCGGGATGAATGACGAATACCCCGATCACGAGGCACCCCGACCGGGGACGCCGGGCGGTAACGACGACCCGGAGATGAGCTTCGGAATCGGACGCCGCGAGTCGGCCGAACCAGGCGAGACCCTCTCTTTTGAGGGCACTGCAGACCGTGAGGGAGATCCGTTCGGAAGCGTCGACAGCGCGTTCGCGGAGATGGATGTCGACCAGATCGATCCCGATACCGTCTGGCAGGAGTTGACGAGTGCGCAGTCGCGGGGATCGGTCGGCGACGTGCAGGATCGGACCTACGCAGACGTCTCGAAACACAGCTACTGCGAGCAATGCGAGTACTTCTCGGAACCGCCGGCAGTCCACTGCAATCACGAAGGGACTGAGATCGTCGAATTCCTCGATATGGAGACGGTCCGTGTCGTCGACTGCCCGGTCGTTACCGAACGAGAGAAGCTAGAAAAGAGAGACGACTGACCGGCAGCGATGGCCGGAACGGGAAAGATTGATCCGTTACGTCGGCGGAGATACGACCAATGCAATTTTGCGACGAATGCGGCTCGATGATGAAAAAACAGGACGGCGTCATGGTCTGTGATAGCTGTGGCCACAGTGCGGCCCAGGAAGGAGACGCCGAGGATTTTGTCACCACGACCGAGCAGTCCGGTGACGAACTGATCGAGACCGAAGAGGGCGCGAACTTCGAGGGGAAACCGACGGCAAACGACGTGACCTGCGACGACTGTGGCCACGGCACGGCCTGGTACACGATCAAACAGACCGGTGCCGCCGACGAACCACCGACCCGGTTTTTCAAGTGTCAGGAGTGCGGGAATCGCTGGCGAGAGTACAACTAGCCCGCCAGAAGTCCAATACCGGACGTTTCTGTGCCATAGTGGTTGTTGAGAGTCTACTATCAGGAGCCGCTGCCACTGATATCCTGGCACTGCATATCCGGTGGCTCGATCGGATCGACTTCGCCCCAGGAGTGGTAGTCGATCGTTCCCTGGTCGAACTCGACACGTCGGAGGTGGCCGGTCTGAACGCTGACGGACAGGGTAACAGTTTGCCCCTCCGAGGTGTACTCGTAGACGTACATCTCCTCGCCGTCGATCGTACCCCGGCCCGCCGGTGAGATGTCGTCCTGGCCGCTGGTGACTGCCTCCTCGTCCCGCGGGTCGATACTGTCGTCGGGTTCCGGAACCTGGCCACCGGGATTCAGGATACAGCTCCCCTGCTGGACCAGATAGGTGTCGCCGTCGACGCTGTAGATTTCGAAGGTACCCTCCTCGGTTTCGAGCGTCTGGCGGTAGTTTCCACCGTTGCTACGGATAGTTACCTCACCCACTGTCTGGCCCTCCAGGGTCATCTCTGCAATGAAGGACTCCTCCCACTGGAACACTTCCCCGAGGGTTGGGGACTCCTGGCCGGTTCCGTCGTCCCCATCGTCACTCGCTCCTCCGGTATCGTCGTCGGTCGATCCGCCGTCTGCCGATCCGTCGTCAGCCGATCCGTCGTCGTCAGTCGACCCACCGTCGGCAGAGTCGTCTTCTTCGCCGTCCCCCGAACAACCAGCCAGCCCGACGATCCCCCCGGCTGCGACAGACAACAGGAATGTACGTCTCTCCATACATGTCACCTACAGTACTCATAATTAAGTTATACACAAACTACAGATGTGTACTCGACAGAGAGAGCACACAACAGTCGGAGAGGAACCGACACGACAAATTCCTCACCGAATCACCCGACAACTCAGATATATACCGATTAGTGTGTGAATAGGCAACACTCGACTGATACCAGAAAAACTATATACTGGTGTGTCATAACATAGCATGTATGTCCCAGGCACCGGCTGAAGACGATCTGTTCGACGAGTTTCTCACGCAGCGTGGTCACGAAACGGGTGACGCGGGATGGGAAGAAAGCTATAACAAAAAGCAGTGCCCCGACTGTGGGGGGCTTCACGACCGGGGCGCGTCGAAGTGTACAGTCTGTGGCTGGACACCGGTATAGAAACGACTAACGGGTTATTCTGTTTGGGATCCGATTGTTGCCAGATCCTTAGTAGCTGATGGGTCCGCCGTGGTCACTGTCGGGCTCTTTCGGCATGATCACGTCGGCGTCGGTAAGCTCCGAAACGGTCTCTTCGACGAGTTCCGGGCAGTGTTTCGCCCGCAACGATTTACCGTCCATGAGGACTTCACAGCAGTCGTCGTCCTCGGGAATCTGTTCCTCGACTCCGTAGTTGTGTGAGGCACGCATGATGAAGTGGATATTCGGCCCCTTCCCGGCGAACACCCACATCCGGAAATCCAGCGGGTCGGGGTCTTTCGCGACCACGTAGGTATCCTGTACCTCAGACGACGCCTCGGCATCGAACTGCCAGATCCACAGCTCGTCGGTCTGGAAATCGGGCTCGCCCTCGGGCTGTCGCGGTGCTGGGTCCTCGGGCCGAATATCGTTTTGCGCCGCGTACGAATCGAGATCGTCGACACCAACCATTAGTTGTTGCTCGGACCCTGAGAAGAATATAGCTTGCGTCACGGCCGTGACTGACGAGACTCACCTTCGACTCAGTCGATGTAGCCGTCGATCTCGTCGTTTGCCAGTCGCGTCTCGGCTTCGGCCATCGTGTCGACTGTCTCACCGCTGTCCCCCGCGTCACGGGACCGCCGCTCGAAGGCGTTGACGAGGACATCGCTCGTCTCCTCGTCGACGACTCTGATAACGCGGTCGACACCCATCTCTACCAGTTCTGTCTGGGCCCGCTTGATCGACTTCGCTGCCTCGGGCGTCGGCGGCCGAAACCCCCGCAGATCGTTGACGATGTCGAACCTATTCACAAGTATTGACAATATTCTAAATTGACAGGCCAAACTTCAGTGGCGTGAAGCTTTTGTTTCAGCCGGCCAACTGAGAGCCGTGTCAGACTTCGATGCCGTCCTCTTCGATCTCGATGGGACGCTGTGCCGGCGAACGCAGGATACGGGGGCGATGTACGCGGCGGTGTTCGAGCGTGTCGGCGAGGAGCCGTTCGGTGCGCCAGCAGAGCTGTGGGCGGCACTCGACGGGCCACCGGATCACGACGACTGGATCGGCTATCTGGGCGCGGGCTTCGCACGACTGGCCGCACGACACGGCCGAACGGATGTCGACCCACTCGAACTTGCGGAGGCGCTCACGACCGTCAGCGACGAGACGGCGGTCGGGCTGTTGCCCGGGGCCAGAGAGGCCATCGACAGTGCGATCGAGAACGGCCCGGTCGGAGTCGTAACGAACGGACCACATCGGCGCCAGCAGCCGAAGCTCGATACGCTCGAACTGACTCACCTGTTCGACGTGATCGTCTACGGCGCTGATCGGGGGCGACAGAAACCGCACACCGACGCCTTCGACCACGCGCTCGCCGAACTTGGACTGCCGGCCGATCGAGTGCTGTACGTGGGTAACTCACTGGAATACGACGTTGCCGGTGCACACAACGCCGGGCTACCTGTCGCCTGGCTCCGGGATCCCGACGAGGAGCCGGGCGCGTACAGCCCCGAGTACGTGATCGAGTCACTGGCCGAGTTGTCGGGGATTCTCGGGGATGAGTAATGACCGGGGAACAACTACAGGGCGCATTCGAGAGCGAGAAACTTCGTGCGTGTGCCGAGCAGGCTCTGGCGAGGGTCGCCGAGCCAGTCCAGAACGTAGCGCGTATCGAGCGTGGCAACAGAAAGCAGACTGCGATCGCACGGTTCGCCGACCACGATCCGGTCGTCGTGCAACTGTGCACCGAGCAGACGTGGCTCCGGAGCGAGGCGACACTGCTCGCCCAGATACAGGATCGGACCACCGTACCGGTACCGCCGGTGCTGGCCTCGGGAACCCACGACGGTGTCGCGTACATGCTCACCGCGTACGTTCCCGGTGAGGACCTGCACACACGGTTTACCGGTCTGCCAGCGGCGACACAGCAGGCGCTCGTACGTAGATTCGGGAGCTATCTCGCACAGTTGCACGACCAGTTCAGCTTCGAGAGCTACGGCACGCTCGTCGTGACTGGAGAGGGACTCGCAGCCCAGCGGCCGGACTGGGGAACCTGGCTCCGGGAGTACGGCCGACGCGTCGTCAGCCGACTGCCACCGGCCTTCGAACCGATCCGAACAGAATGCAGAGAGCTGTACGCCGATCCGCCGACCGACGCCACACCGACGGCACGACTCTATCCCTGGGATTTCCGCCCCGGAAACGCACTGATCGCAGACGACGACGTGGCGGCGATCCTGGACTGGGAGGCGCCGCTTGCCGCGCCGGCGTCGCTGTCGGTAGCCAAAGCCGAGTATCTGGTGGCGGACTGGTACGTTGCCGACCCGGAACTGCTTCGTGAGGCGTTCAGGTCGGGATACGATTCGGTCAGGCCGTACCCGTCGATTCCGACGACACACCGGGTCGCTGCGATCGCCGATACCGCTGTCGATTCCAGCGGTGCTGTCACCAATCCCGGCTATCCGGAACTGGGACGTGAGGCGGCCGTCGCCTTCCACAGAGAAGCGCTCGAAGCTGCAACGGAGGCCTGACACGCTTATTCCTGGGGAACACCAACCGCCCGGACAGGAGCGCCGTCGCCACCGAGTGCGAGTGGGTAGGCGCGCAACTCGAATCTGGCGGGGAGTTGCGAAAGTCCCCGAAGGTTCTCGACGATCAGACAGTCGTCGCCGAGCAGTTCGTGGTGTGCGCGAAAGCCCGTCGGTTCGTCGTCGCCGGCCCGCGGTGACGGCGTCGGATCGGGGTTCAGCGCGTCGATCCCGACATCGTAGCCAAACTCGGCACACCGGCGGGCCGTCTCGGGGGCGAGATACGGGTGATCGAGATACTGTTCGGTACCCCAGTGGTCGTCCCAGCCAGTCTGAAAGACGACGCAGTCGGCATCTGTTTCGGGAACCAAGTCCGCTGTAATCGGCTCCCTCACGCTCAGATCCCGGCAATCGACCCGGATGGCCTGCACGACGAATCGATCGATCGGGAACGCATCGAGCGATTTTCCGCCTGGTTCCGTGTGGGCAGGAGCGTCGACGTGGGTGCCAGTGTGGCTGGCACAGCCGAGTTCGGTCACACGGTAGCCGTCGCCGTCGTACGTCGCTGCCGGGGAGAGGCTGACAGCCGGATCACCCGGAAACGTCTGCATCCCGTCTTCGATCGGGTGTGAGAGATCGAACACAGCGGAGTATTGCCGTGGCCACCCAAAAGACTGCTGTCAGGGTGGGCCTTTCCCAAACATCTTAGCCGCCAGAGCACGTACCATCGGTATCTCTCCTTCCATGCTACCACCAGATGGCCGACAGCCAGATCAGGACGATCCAGCGTCGGCGATTCCGTGTGATGACTGCCAGGCAGCACTGCGCTCGCCAGGACGAGAGACCATTTCATTCCTCCTCGTCGACGAACTGACGATCCCTCTCGCCGGCTGTGAGGAGCATCTCGACCAGTTTTCCAGCGCGTGTGAACTGACTGCACAGCAACGGTCCGATCTGCTGGATTTCCTGCCGGCCGGCGGCATCAGCTGTCCGGCCTGTCGGCTCGCTCGCCACAGCGCCGAACAGCCGGTGATCCCGGTCGACGCCGGTGCAGTCGGCATCATGGCCTGCCAGGAACATCTCTCCGAAATTCTGACCCGGTTTCAGACGGGAATACAGACACAACACCAGTTGACGACCTCGCTGGACACGTCGTAGCACGGTGTTTTTGAGCCAGGTCGGTAAAGCACTTTTATGAGTGACTCGTTGCCAGCACGAACACCGCCGCTTGGCTGGAACTCCTGGAACGCCTACAGCTGTGCGGTTACCGAAGACGACATTCGAGACGCTGCGGATGCGCTGGTCGAGACTGACCTCCGGGATGCAGGCTACGAGTATCTCGTCGTCGACGACTGCTGGATGGCCGATGAGACAGCCGACGGGGTGCTGCAGGCTGACCCGACAGATTTTCCAAGCGGAATCGAGACACTCGCCGACTACGTCCACGACCGCGGACTGAAATTCGGACTCTACTCCTCCGCTGGATCGCACACCTGTCAGGGGTATCCAGCGAGTCTCGGACGGGAACAGCGCCACGCCGAGCAGTTCGCGGCGTGGGGTGTGGATTATCTCAAGTACGACAACTGCGGGGAGCACCACGGACGGGATGCGATCGACCGCTACGCAGCGATGGGGCAGGCCCTGGAGAACGTCAACCGGGAGATCGTCTACAGTATCTGCGAGTGGGGAACGAACGAGCCATGGCAGTGGGGTCGAAACGTCGGCGGCGAACTGTGGCGTGCGACCGACGACGTCATCGCCAAGTGGCAGGCCGACGACGACGAGTTCGGGCTTGGAATTCTCGATATCATCGACCGCATGGCCGAACTGGATATCGCTGGCTTCCACGGCCCACACGGCTGGAACGATCCCGATATGCTCCAGGTGGGTAACGGCCCCGAATCCGGGCAGTCACAGCACGAACCCACGAATATCGAACGCCCGCTGACCGAGGCGGAAAATCGAACACACCTCGCGTTCTGGTGTCTGCTCGGCGCACCGCTGATGATCGGAACGGATCTGCGCTCGCTCGGTGAGGCCGAACACGAGATTCTGACCAACGAGCGATTACTGGCGATCGATCAGGACCCCCTCGGAATTCAGGGAACGCCCGACCGCCGCGAGGGTGTCGAGGAGGTCTGGAGCAAGCGCCTCGCAGATGGCGGAGCCGCCGTCGCGCTGTTCAACCGTGGCCCAGAGCGAACCGACATCCACACCCACGTTCCGAACACCGCGGCCCCAGTCGATGCTGCCAGCTACCGCCTGCGAGACTGCTGGAGCGGGTCGGAGTTCGAAACGAGTGGTGAGATATGGGCTGGCGTCGAACCACGCGACACTGCCCTATTTCGCGTGACACCGCAGTAACGAAAACCGACATTCCGTCGGCAGGTATTATAAGCGACGGCACCGACGCAGGACGTATGGATCTCTACGAGACACTCGACCCCGACGCCGGCGAGGTAATCGACACAGAAGTAGTGGTTTCAGACGACGTACTCGTGAAAGCCTTCGCGCTCGGCCCCGGCGCAGAGCTGCCCGCCCACGAACACGCGGATTCGACGAACGTCTTTCACGTCGTCGAGGGAACAGTCACGGTCATCCAGGGCGACAGCGAGGAGACGATCAGCGCGCCCGGAGTGGTCAAAAACGACCGCGGCGTCGCACACGGTGCTCGCAACGAGAGCGAGGAGAAAGCCGTGTTGACCGCCAGTCTCTGCCCGATGCCGTAGCGTCCGTGCTGACGTCATAGTGATTAGTGCGGTAATTTTCAGGACGGCAGCGAAACCGAGGCTGTTTCGGCCCTGATAGACCGGTTCTATCGGAACCCGGCGGTAACAACTCGCAATATTCACTATCAGTCGTCCAGTTCTTTCAGGAGCTCTTCTGCCCGATCAGTCGCGACGTAGTAGGTGTGTTTGCGGTGGGTCTCGTCTTTCGGTTTCAGCTTGCGTTCGGTCCCCTTGATCGTACTGCCCTCGTACTCGGTGACGAGGCCGACTTGCCGGAGCGCCCGGTAGAGATGCCGGACGTACTCGAAGCTCATTTCGAGTTCCTCGGCGGTCATCCGGGGGTAATCCGGTCCGCCGCGGGCGACCCGGCGGACGAGTCGCTGGCCGTCGGAGAGATGCCGCAGGACGTTCAGTTGCCCCTCGCGGTCTGAGAGAAATCGCAGCAAGTGATCCCCCTCTCGGCAGAGGCGGTAGTAGGTGTGGTGCTGGCGCACCTCGTCGGCCTGCTTGGCCTTGACCCGGCGTTGTTTGACCGTCCCCGATTCGACACGTTCGAGCAGCCCCGCAGTCTCCATCTCTTTGCAAAGCTTTTCGACATGCTTGCGCTCTGCGTCGAGATGGCCGGCCATCGATCTGGGATAATTTCCTTCGACAGCGTCGAGATGATAGCAGAGCAGGTACGCGACGGGATCGGCCGGGAGCGGAGCTAGCTGGCCGACGATCTGTTCTTTCCGTTCGAGTTCAGCTTCGAGTTCTTTCGCTCGTTCGTATCGTTCCTGGGCGTTGCTCGCGGTGTCGGCATCGAGATCCAGCGTGAGTTCGATTTCCTCGCCCTGCGGGGTTTCGAGGGTGACGACGAGTTCGCCCGTCTCCCAGTGCTCGCCCTCACTGGATTTCGCGTCTTCGAGTACTCGTTCGACCTGCTGGTAGCGCGTCATTATCGTGTCTGCTTCCAGCCGGAGCCTGTCGATTTCGGCCTGGGAGACCATCGATACAGAAGGTGTTCGGGACGGCGTCCAATTAATCCGTAGGATGTCATCGAAACGTTCACAGCCGATTTGTTGCGATGCAAAACGGGTGGGAAAACATGCTGACCGAGTATGAGTTCAGAAGGTAGTGCAAGATAGAGAGTGAATTCAGCAGCCAAGCGCATGGAGATAGTAACGTCATAATGAGTTTAAAAATCGATGCTGGGCGAAGAAATCAGTGCATTTTTTGCTAATTGATGCCGGTCCTCCGGGTCAGATATCAACTCAGATAAATGAGAAAATCCTGGGAGGGCTCGCTCGTCGTAGAGTCAGATTAGATAAGGAGGGATATTCACCCAGAATAGTCCCAGAACAGAAACATAAGGGAATGTTGTCGAAATCGACGTCCAATGCAGAATTGTATACGAAATCGCAATGAGATCCCATAGAGCGGCAAATTTTAATGTGTCTACTATCATAGGGTTTGAGACTCCGAACAGTCCATTTTGAACATGATGACTAATCCAGTGAGTGTTATGACCAAATCGTTCGTACATTGGTTGAGGTTATGCCGATTTCAGAGAGCTATATTCCCAAGAGTCGGTATAGGCGTCAATAATCCGTTTAATCATGCCCGTGTCCGATACTAACTGCATAGCAATGGTGGGATGCCGCAACATGCGACTAATAACGCGCGTTGGTCGCCGGGTGATGTCATCAATTGTTAGGCCTTCCAGCGCTTCAGCGACTCCTGCAAGTAGCGCTGGATCTTCATGTTCAACCCAAGCACCACGCATAAGATGAGCTAAGCGATATTCAGACTTCATCTCATCAAACAGTCGGTCCGAGTACTCTGCCTCGCGCCCATCAGCAATGAGTTCACCAAGTAAGTAAGCCGAACGGATTCCTTGGCAGATTCCCTCTCCTTGATACCTATTTGCAATGCCAGCGGCGTCACCAACTAAGAAGATATTGTCTTCGGGAATCTGTACATCGTTTGGATTGAGACTTGGGCCTCGTGGGATCGTGTATACATTCACGTCTTGTCGGTCAGGAACCGGGAAGCCATTACGTTCTGCTGCTCGCTTGAGAGCGGTCATATAATCGTCCGGTCTCTGTTCTCCTGCCCACCCGATACCGACGTTGGCATGTTGACTGGATTTTGGAAAGGACCACGAATATCCCACGTAACCTTCAAAGAAAATTCGAGGTTGATCCACATATTCGTCAAAATCCCCACTCACGGTCGCATTTAACGCAATCATATCGCCTGTGTAGTCCTCAACGGTATCTCGAACTTTATGTGTCAGTGATGGTTGGCCGGTAGCATCAATAATATAGTCATAGTCATTTACGATTTCCCAGTATTCACTCACTGTTACTGAGGTGCCTGTTTCGAATGAAACACCTTCGTCGGCAAGTGTGCTCGCCCACTGGGCCTCGACAACATCACGATCACAGATATATCCAGCTTCGCAACGCAAATTAGAGACACCCAGGGGTAACTCGTTCGAACTTCGATCCGTTCCTGTATAGACTCGAAGTTGGAATCCGTCAACATCGTTTAGAAACCCATTTTCCTCGGTCTTCGCCAGAGGAATAAGGGTTGAATCATTGATTGCCTCACCACAATCCACTCGTTTTTTATCATACTCTTGTCGCTCAAATATCCGTATCTCATCGATTTGGTCAAGTTCGTTCATCTTTGTAGCTGCTGCAAGTCCGGAGACTGCTCCACCCAATATTGCTACATCTTGTTGCTTTGTTACCATATTCAGAGTCGAAGTGTGGGTTGAGTATTATATTTTTCGTGGTGTGTTCTCGTTCGTCTTGAGCAAGTAGCGGTTGCGGAAATCGCCGGTGAGCTGGGGTTCCTTGATTTCGACTTATACTGTCGGCAGTATTATTTCACCCCGAGATTGACCGCCCGTTATATATTCTTGTCGCCCGTTCGAGAATTTGGAGTCACGGTGCCAAAGATCGAGCAAGAGCCTCCGTTGCAGACTAAGCTTGTCCCAAAAAATAGTGGCTCCCTCACTCGTGGTGATTATTATACCAGTCTACTCTTATCTGACGAGTCGTAACTCGAAAGTTCAGTCAAACTACCCCGCAGTACATTTTACGGTCATCTGAGAAATCAAAATTCCGTCGAGAGAACGTAGCCCAGTCGCTCCATTGACCTCCTCCTCCGCGTGAACGCGGAGGAATCCCACCACGGGATTTCAGGCCGAGTGTAGCGGCCTGTTGGTCTCAAGACGCATACGTTCCAAGCGTCGTCTGCTGGGTTTCAGCATCGGCGTGGCTGTCTTGTGGCCCGGTCAAAGAGGCCCCATCCGTAGCCGAGTTCTTGGAAATCGGAGATTTCCAACGGTCGAAAAATCTTTGATTTTTCTCGACATCGTCACCGGCCTTCTGCCGGGAAGTCCGGTCGCTTCGGCGGTGACTCTCTCCACTACGGTAGCGGTCTGCAATGTTTATCGCCCCGTTTACATCGGCTTGATACTCACCGACCCAACAGCCGTCGTTCGAGCATCTGAACGTTGCCTGTCGTGGCCGGGAGCCGTGTTCACCGCAAGCGTGGCACGCCTTCGACGTGTTCCGGGGATTCACCGTCTCGACGGGAATCCCCTTCTCGGCGGCTTTGTAGCGAATCTGTGCGTGGAGCTTGGCAAAGCCCCACCCGTGCAACCGCCGATTCATGTACTCGCCGTAGTCCATGTTCTCACGGATGTACGTCAAGTCTTCCAGCACCAACACTGGATTCTCGACAGACTCGGCGTAGTCCACGACCTCGCGGGTCACACGGTGGAACACATCGTCAATCTGGTCCCACAGTTCGTCACCGTAAGACTCTGCGATTCGCTCACTGCCGCGCTTCTGAAGGCGTCGCTTGGCGGTGAAGTAGGTTTTGCGGAGCCGACGAACGGCTTTGCCGTCGTCGGCCCACAGGCGGGGGCGAACCGGAGAACCAGAGCCGTCACGGTGACACACCGTGACGAGACTCGCTTCTCCAATGTCCACACCTATCGGTGTCCTGTCGAGCCCAGCGAGACAGAGCTCGCCAGACGAGTCTGGCGGCGTCCGCTCGTCGGCGGACGCCTCAGATTCGTCCTCCACGTCGCGGGCAACGGTGATGTGGAGATACCACGTTCCCTCGCGCTCGAACAGCCGACTTTCACCCATCTCGGCGTCGTCTGCGTACACCGCTTCGAGCCACTCCCGCTGTTCGGGATTGGCGCGTGCCGGAATCCAGAGGTGGTAATCCTCGTGGTGCGGGACTTTGACGTACCACTCGATATCGTTCTGTGGCTGGTGGTCAAGTTGTAGTCCCTCGTTGGTGAACCGCACCGGGTGGTCGTCGTGAAGCTCGTCGGCATCGTAGCTGTTCCCACAGAGTTGTGGGACGTACTTCTTGAGGGCGTTTTTCGCGTAGCCGCTCAGGTCGTACTCAACAACCACGTCGTTGGCCGCGGACTGTGTGTCACAGCCAGCGGCGAAGGCGGCTTGAAGTGCCTGCTGGTACGCGTCCTGTGTCTCACGAAGCTTCTGCCGCTTGTGGACGTTCGGGTCCACAAGCTTCAGTTCGAGCGTTTTCGTGAGTTCGGTCACGCTTCGGCCTCCTTGTGTCGGTTGATGTAGTTCTCGACAGTTTCGCTGGAGACGTGCCCGGCTGTTCCGGCGTAGTAGCCGCGTGCCCACCGGATTTTCTCGCCGTCGTGGTCGGCGTGGCGGTGGTTGTATTTCCGTGAGGAAATGCCCTTGAACCAGTTGGCGAGCAGTGATGGGCTGTGTTTGGGCGGGCTACTGACGAACAGGTGAACGTGGTCGGGCTGAACAGTCAGGTTTTGAATGTCCAAGCCTTTCTCGTCGGCAATTTCGTGGAGGATGGATTCTACACGGTCGGCAACCTCTCCCGTCAGTACCGCCTTGCGGTATTGAGCGGAACCCTGTTCCGCGATATCCGCAGAACCGTCGGTTCTGCGAGACTTCGGGAGCCACACTATGTGGTAGTTGAGGTTGTAGGTTGCGTGCCGTGTGGTCTTCATCCGTGCTACACACTATGTTCATGTCATGGCAAATATCTTGCGGAAACAGTGGGAAATCCAGCCCTGCAATAGAACGGTGGATTGTCACACTATGCTGTCCGCTTGACCCCCGCCTGTTCGCTCCTCGGTTCCGACAGAGCGTCGGAACACTCGTCACTCACGGGAAGGCGGGGGTATGCGCTCGTATCTCTATCAGTGGGAATCTGGTCCCACTCTGCTAGATAATGGAGACGTGAATTGACGCCGAGTCGTCACGTGGGATAGAAAATGCGTATCCGTCCCGGCACCGAGAAGCCGATTCCACCCTTGACGACCCAGAAGTTTTGATACCAGTGCTCGACACATCCGATATGACGTTCAGCATCTGTGTCAGAGAATCGTACGAAGACGACGATGGAGACGAGCAAACTCGATTCGGAGTCGCAGTCACGACTCGACTGGCTGGGGTCGGAAACCTCTGTCCGTTCGCAAACGCATACGGCGCCGTCGCGACACAAAGTTTCGTCAACACAGATCTCGGGCGACGAGGGGTCCAGTATCTCGCAGACGGCCTGGCCGTTGACGATGCACTCCAATCACTCCTGAACGCGGACGATGGGAGTCCACAGCGACAACTCCACGGGGTTGGGCGCGACGGCGAGTTCGCGTTCTCCGGCGACGAGTGCAAGGATTGGTTCGGTCACATCGTGGACGAGAATTTCACAGTCGCTGGAAATCTCCTCACGGGAGAGGCAGTCATAGCGGAAACTGCTGCTACGTACCGAGAAACGAGCGACGAGGACCGCCCACTTGCGAAGCGACTCGTCGACTGTCTCGCAGCTGGCCACGAAGAGGGCGGCGACAAACGAGAAGAACTACACGTCCACAGTGCTGCCATCGTCGTGGCCCGAACAGAGGACCTGGCCGTGACGCCTGCATACGACAACTTGCGAGTCGATGCGACGGAGACGCCAATTGCAGAGTTACGAGAAACGATGGAGCTAGCGACGGAGAGCTACGAGATGGCCCTCGAACGATACGAAGATGCCTACGAAGAAGACGAAGACAGCGGATTGTAATAGCATTGTGGCGATATAAGTCAACGGAACTTTGTGTAATTCTGTTCACGTTAGCTCGGTACTTGTGTAAAAATCAGTCACTATCGGCTCGCAGTGTGCCGAGGGTCTCGCCCATATCGTCCTCAAAGAAGACACAAATCCGGGCAATCACTTCTCGGATTGTGTTTCTGGCGGTGCGTCCCACTCGTCACCATTGTCCTGTGGCTCGTAGCCAATCGTTTCTCGTGCATGCACGAGATCGTCGAGCCAGCGGCGCTCGTTGGCGCTGACACCATAGAAGTGGCCCCACTCGACGGTCTTGTCTTGGAGACAGCACTCGACGAGGTGGGCCAGGTCGCGTCGCGACTGCCAGAGGCCTTTCATGCGGGCGACCTGTTGCTCGTACGCATCACTCCCGCGTTCCCAGCGACCCGCCTCCACGCCGCGCTCGGCGTCGCCGTATGGGTGGTCGTATTGCGACTCACGAACGGACCCGATTCTGAGCGCGTAGAAACGAACATCGTGTGCTTCCGCGGCGAGTCGTCCGAGATCCTCGCCGTAGCTCTTCGAGAGTCCGTACAGCGAATCCGGCCGATGCGGTTCGTCGTGGCCAGCGACGATTCCCTCGTCGTGATAGACACGCGGTGAGTTTCGCACTTCGACCATCCCGACTGCGTGATTCGAGGAGGCGAAAACGATCGACTCGACGCCCGCGTCGATTGCCGCCTCGTAGACGTTGTTGATCCCCTCGAGGTTAGCCTGAAGCGTGGGCGACCAGCTAACCTCCCGAGAGGTATGGCTGAACTTGCCATCCTCCTGGATCAGTGCCAGATGGACGATCGCCTCCTGCTCGTCGAAACTCGGGCGGATCACCTCGTAATCGCGAACGTCTGCCACCACCGATTCGCCCGGACCATCGGTCTCAACGACATCGAGAAGTGTGAAGTCATACGTATCGTCCGAGAGGTGGTCCGTGATCGCTGTGCCGACTGTCCCGGCCGCACCCGTGATGAGGACATCCATAATAACACCACTGATAGTTATCAGACATAGTTATATAAATTATATCTAACAAGTGTAGCGAGAGAATCTCGAGCGGCGTGAGCGAATACTTTGATCAGCGATGAAACTCGATCCTCGAATCTATTTTTGATATATTTATCACTTTCAGATATTATATCAAAACTTTAGATATTCGTGTTGACCGTCTCTGGAAGGCCGTTCACGACCGTGTACAGAAAGCAGATCTACAGCCAACCAAGGAGAAAGCGTCGAACCAGGTTACGGTCGACGAGACAGTGATTCGCATCAAAGACTAGCAGTATTAGCTGTATACAGTTCATACACTGATAAACGAATAATCCTGTTCTACAGTTTGTTTCGACGACGAATTACGCTTTGACCAAAGTTCAGCTCAGAGAATCAATAATATGTGATGCCGAAGACGCTGTCTCTCTCATTGACGGCGCGAATCACTTCCAGACTGCACTTCACCCAGCAGGGTACCGATTTGATATCCACAACTGTCGAACTCAAGATATATTGAATATCTTAATTAAATAGATATATTTACGAGATCTGTCTTTACACTACGGATGGCTGAATTTCCGTAGCAGGGTGGATGCACTTCTTTACTTTGAAAAGATCTTTTCAAGTATGTCCTTCTCACAGTATCGGTCGAATTTTCAGATCGAGAAGGTCGGTCCGGAACTCCCGGGTTCGGAGCCGCTTGCGGTCAAAATTCGGTCGTGCTGTAATCGTCGAACACACCGGCTGCTTCGACTGATTGTGCGTCTTTTGGCAACAGGGCGACACAGAGATACAGAACCTCGGTCTCCGCGTACATGTACGCGAGTAGATTCGCGAGACGCTCACCGTCGATCATTTCGACAGAATCGAGCAAGAGAAACGGCACCGCACGGTCGACATCGTGGACGATGTATCCCGCGAGTGAGACGACGAGTCCGATCACCTCCCGTTCCGACTCCGAGAGCGTCCCGACAGTGTCTTCGTACATCGAGCCATCCGCTGTTTCGCGGACGATATGCAGTTCGAACGACGACTCAGCAGCCCCCCCGGAACGCTTGCGTTCGAGCCAGACGCGGGCGATATTGCTGTATTCGAGCCGTTCGATCAGATCCTCCATAATCGAGTTGAGCGTCTCGACCAGCTCCCCCTCCAGTCGGTCGATCCGGCCCCTGAGATCCGCCAGTTCGTCAGAAATCTCGGCTCGCTCGTCTTCGGCTTCCGAGCGCTCTCTGTCGATCGCTTCGATCGCCTCGATCTCGCTGCCGACCTCGTCCAGTTGGCTCTCCAGACGGCCCCGTTTTCGTTCGAGGTGCGTGAGCTCTTTGTGCGCAGTAATGAACTCACTCGGATCCTCGGCGTCCTCTGCATCTTCGATTTCACTCTCGATTGCCTGTATCTCCTCTGTGCGTTGCTCGATTTGCCGCTGATTATCCGCACGTTCGGCCTCTAGAGCGTCGATTTTTTCGGCGTGTTGGTCGATCCGACTATCGAGTTCCTCTAACTGTCGAGTGAGCTTCTCGTATGTCTCCAGACGCTCTTCGAGCGAGGCCCGTTCGTTTTTCCGTTCGTCTACCTGCGATTCGATCTCCTGTAGCTCACTCCGGTGCTCGGTGGCGATGGTCCGGAGCGTTTCGAGCCGGTTCGTGATCGCTCCGTGCTCGACTGTACTCCCACAGGTCCAGCATTCGACTGTCTGTGACTCCGGATCGAGTTGTGCTGTCAGGTCCTGGCCCTCGAAGCCAGTCATCTCCCCGTCGAGAAACGTCTCGTTCGCGCTGATTACCGCCTGGAGATTTTCGATCGACTCCGCTAGACGCTCTTTTGTTTCGACGAGCGTGGCTATCTCGGTGCCGAGTTCGTCGATGTTCGACTCGACTCGGTCCGGATCCTCGAACTCGGCCTCCTTCGAACGGAGTCTCTCGCGCTGCTCGATCAACTCTGTCCGTTCCGAACGACGGAATTCGAGCTGTTGGTCGATCTCGTCACCACGCTGATTTACACTGGCGAGTTCTTCCCTGCGTGTTTCGAGTTTCGAGCGGAGGTGTGCCGTGTCGTCCGACTCGTCGGCTCTGGATTCGATCTCTTCGACGGTGGATTCGAGCGTTGCGATCTCTGTTTCGACGGCTTCCAGCTCCGATTCGAGACTCGCCCGTCGCTGTTCGAGTTCGGGCAGTTCGCTTTTCCGGCGCGTTCCACGCTCGATGGTCTCGTCGAGATCCGCTCGCCTCTCTGTGAGCTCCGAAATACGTCGCTGGATCTCCGCGGTATCGACTGGTTTCATCAGAATATCACGGAGGTCCGTTCCGTCTACGACGGCACGTCGGGCCGGACAATCCGCAAACAGCGCAACGAAGATATCGACGAGCTCTGACTGCTCTGTGTATGGCGTTCCTGTTTTCCGGGTTCGCTGCCCGTTTCCCGTGTACTCGCGAGTGTACGTCTCTTCGCCGACTGTCAGTTCGATTCGTCCCTCGTCGGAGTCAGTCTTTAGCTGCGCTGCCGAGTGGTCGCCCCCCAAGCCGGCAGCGAGTGACCGGAGAAACGACGTCCGGTTCGTTGCATTCCGACCGACCAGTATCGAAATCCCTGGTGTCAGATCGTACTCGGCGCTGGCGATACCGCCGAGATTCTGGATGCGGATTCGACAGCGAGTGTCTGCAGCTGCTGACTTTCCAGCTTCGGCTCCGCCATCACACCGGATCTGTCGGCCGTCGGGTGGCTGCAAACTGGTCGTTCGCTCACGGCGGTCTGGTTGATTGTCGCTCTTTTCTATCCTCATGTAGCTACACCTACAGTGACCAGTGTGTTATGTATCCCGGTTTTCTGGAGAAATAAACTACTCCTGGCAGTTGCAGCCTCCTGCATCCAGGAGTTCTTTGATCCGGAATGTCTCAGAGCAGTGGTCACACTGGATGCGTGTACTGAACACCCGAAACTCTCCCCCGTCGATCAATCCCTTGGTGCCTGCGCGTTCGAGCGCACTTTCGACTCCGTTCTCGTACTGTCGCTGATAGGCTTCGAGGGCGTCTTTGAACTCGTCGAATGTATCGAACCCGCCTCGTGAAGTCGAAACGTCCAGATGCTCGTTGAGATGCCGTCGGACCGTCTCGTGAGAGACGTATGATCCCGTCAGCAGTTCGATGTCGAGCTGTCCGGCAACAGTCGCACGGAGGTCGTCTCGTCGGGTCGCTGGGATCGTCTCCTCGCCCTGGAGTGCTGCCCTGACGGTACCTGGCTCTGTTTCGGGGGGGTTGTCGATCACCCCCAGCGCCACTGCTGTAATCCGGTCGTTGATGTAGTCGGCTAACTCGTGCAGTGTCGCATCCCCATCTTCGTAGCGCCGACGGAGTTCGTCATCGATCCCCTGCAACTGATAGGCTTCCGTGACGCGTGCCAGTTTGCAACACGCATCCGGAATATCCGGCTTCGTTCCGGACACCGGTGGTATCTGTCCGTGAGTGTCGGCCAGTTCGTCTCTGTCCATCGAGTATCCCTTTGTGAAACGATGTAATCAAAACTGCGACGCTGGTCGAGACGAAACACCCTCCTCTGGGTTGCTATCCGGACCGGGTTCGGACGCTGCGTTTGCAAGCTACTGTGCTTATCGAGGTTACTCACAAGTAACAGTCTCCTACAGGTGCTCGTCTCTACGAGTTTGCTGTAACGAGTGGGATTTTCTGGATTTGTGTTTCTCACCCGTTTCATCGGAAGTCTGGCGACAGTTCCCTCGGAAAATTCACCAAAATTATAACTGAGATCTGAATTAGTTTTTTGTTACTCCCGGTAAAAGCCGATTATAGTGTAGATGGGACTCGAAAAGAGCAGTTTCAGAATTCGAGAGTGTTACAAAAAGTTGCTTATTTGAAATATTTTCGGGGTTCTGGTCACACGATCTCGACAGGTCCATCTCCGTCCGGTTGTCCCCGGAACGTCGATCCGACGAATGCTGAATCCGAGAGTTCCAGTCGTTGGGTGGGGGTTTATACATCCTCGTGAACAAGTGCCACGAAATATGGCTGGCTCACCACACGATGTCTGTGGGTATCAGTGGCCGGCAGATCGCGCGGGGAGTGATGCAGTTCACCCGTCCTGTTGCACTCGCACGCCTCTCGAAGGCTCTGACCGGTGTCTCTGGCATACCTCGGGGGACGAAAAGTCGGGTGACCAGCTGGCGGAGGCCTGTACGACAGCCGAAATTCGAGCAAAAACGACACCCTACGCCGAGCTACTCGACGGTGCTGATCTGTCGAACTGTACGCTGACCGCTGTTTCGCTGGGGGGGACAGCGCTCCGGAACGCGGATCTTTCCGGAGCAGATCTCTCCGGTGCGACACTGAGCGAGGTGAATCTCGCGAACGCCACGCTCACCGGAGCAGACCTATCTGGGGCAGATCTGTCGGAGGCCGATCTCTCCGGTGCCAACCTGCGTGGGGCCACACTCATCGGCGCGACGCTGAAGGGTGCGACACTGACGAACAGCAATTTCAGAGATGCTGATCTGTCGAACGCGAATCTCGGCCGTGCAGATCTGACTCACGCGACACTCTACGAGGCAACCATGACGAACGCGTATCTCGGCCGTGCCAGCCTGGTCAGTGCAAATCTCGAGAGTGCCGATCTGACGGGGGCGAACTTCGGACGGGCTGACCTGACCGACGCGATCCTCGGCCGGGCCACACTCGTTCGGGCGACGCTCCAGGGAACCATCCTCACCGATGCGAGTCTCGGGCGAGCAGAGCTCTCGCGTGCGAATCTGTTCAAGGCGGATCTGACCGGCGCTTATCTCGGTCGGGCGACGCTTCGTGACACGCGATTCGAGGACGCGACGCTGACCGATGCGAATCTCGGCCACGCCGACCTGACCGATGCAAACCTTCACCACGCCGTCTTGCCGGGGTCGAACCTCGGGCGTGCTGAACTGGTCGATGCGAACCTGGAAGACGCCGATCTCGCGGGTTCGAACCTCGCAAACGCCATCCTGACTGGGGCGGATCTCGACGGTGCAACACTCTCCGGGGCGAATCTCCGTCGAGTGGATCTGACCGATGCCACCCTCGAAGGGGCCGAGTTGGCCGACGCAGACCTCAGACTTGCGACGCTCCGTAACGCCTCGCTGGCCGAGATCGCCCTCGTCGAAGCCAGCCTGCAGCGGGCTGATCTGACTGGCACGGATCTCAGGGACGGCAACCTCTCGGGCTGCGATCTCCGGGACAGCACCATCCAGGATATCGTCGTGAGCCAGGGGACACGGTGTGGGAAACAGAGCCGGGCGGAGGCGGACGCCGACGACGCCACGGCGTGGGATGCGATCGCCCGCGCGTACAACGAACTGAAAAGCACATTCAGTGCGGCCGGACTCGTCGACAAGGCGCGCCAGTACCACGTGCTGGAGCGACGAGCCCGTGGCTTCGAGGCCAGATCGAACGCCTCGATCATGGGCTATCTCCAGTTTCACGAGGGGAGCCCAGTTCCTGTCGTCTCCCGGGAACACGGCAATTTCAGATCATACGGTGTGTACGTCAGCTCACTCGCCTCACGTGTGACCACTGGCTTCGGAGTCCGACCGCTCCGACTCGTTCTCTGGATGCTGTTTCTGTTCGGAATTTCTGCAGCTCTCTATACCATCGATCCGGGAATCTCGGACAGCGTCTATCACAGTGTCGTGACGTTTACCACCGCACCGCCACCCGGCAGCGCGCCGACGATACCGGTCGTGCGGGCGGTCGAACTGATCGAGACGTTCGGCGGAACGTTGCTCATCGTTTTGCTGGGGTACGTCCTCGGCAACCGCGAACGGTTCTGAGAGCCCGCCTCCTCGCTGGCTGCTGGCGGGTCACTCCAATTCTTAACGAAAGATCATCTTTTTATAGCTACCATCTGAATGTCACTACGTGCCTAGACAACAGTACACATTCGGCCGGGTACCGGGGGAGAGATAACGATGCGAAACGCAAAGATCGTCTGTACGATCGGTCCGGCGTCAGATTCGTCGGAGACGCTCGAAGCACTCGCGGAGGCCGGCATGTCGGTGGCGCGGATGAACGCGAGCCACGGGACGCCCGAACACCGTCGCACGATAATCGATCGGGTACGCGAGGTCGACGAGAAAACCGACCGACCAGTCGCCGTGATGCACGATCTGCCAGGTCCGGAGATCCGGACCGCGCCGATCGAGGACAAAATCCAGCTCGAAGCTGGTTCGACAGTCCGGTTCGTCGAGGGGACGGAGGCGACACCGAACGAGGTGGGTGTCTCACACAGTCTCACCGCCGTCGAGCCCGGCGACCTGATACTGCTCGACGATGGCCGGATCGAGACCACGGTCCAGTCTGTCGAGGACGACGGTGTGACAGTCACCGTCAGGAACGGGGGGAAACTCGGCGGGAGAAAGGGGGTAAACGTTCCGGGTGTCGAGCTCGGGCTCCCCACCGTCACCGAAAAGGACCGGACAGAACTCGAAGTCGCCGCCGAGAAGGAGGTCGATTTCGTCGCGGCGAGTTTCGTCAGGGACGGCGAGTTCATCTACGAGATCAGCGAGACGCTGGAGGAACTGGGTGCCGACATCCCGATTATCGCGAAAATCGAACGCGACGTTGCCGTCGACAACATCGATAGCATCATCGACGCTGCCTACGGGGTGATGGTCGCACGGGGTGACCTCGGTGTCGAGATTCCGCTCGAAGACGTACCGATGATCCAGAAGCGGATCATCCGCAAGTGTGGCAACGCCGGCGTACCGGTCATCACGGCGACGGAGATGCTCGATTCGATGATCGAGGCACGCCGACCGACCCGTGCGGAAGCCTCCGACGTGGCGAATGCGGTTCTCGACGGGACCGACGCAGTGATGCTCTCCGGTGAGACAGCAATGGGGGCGCATCCACCACTCGTCGTCGAAACGATGGCCAATATCGTCGAAGATGTCGAGGACTCCCCGGAGTACCGGGAAAATCTCGAACAGCACGTCCCGGAAGCCGACCTACCACAGGCTGATGCACTCGCACGCGCAGCCAGATATCTCGCACGTGACGTCGATGCGACCGCGATCGTCGCGGCGAGTGAGTCCGGCTACACCGCACAGAAAGTGTCGAAATTCCGCCCCTCGATCCCGATCGTGGGTTCGACCCCGAGCGACGAAGTCCGGCGCAGGCTGGCACTCTCCTGGGGGATCATCTCCGAGACCACGCCGTACACCACAGAGGGGGCGAGTGCCGTCATCAACAACGCGGTCCAGACAGCACTCGAAACGAAGGCTGCAGAGAGTGGTGACACGGTCGTCGTCCTCTCCGGGATGATGACCGAACTCGACAGTGCAAACACGTCGAATACGCTGAAAATCCACGTCGCAGCGGAGACGGTCGGTTCGGGGCGGTCTGTCGTCGACGGCCTCGCCATGGGCGAGTTCCACTGGGCAGAAGACGGTGATCTCTCGGACGTTCCCCGAGACTCGATCGTGGGCATCCACAAGGACTTCGACGGTGACTTTGTCGGCGATACGGGGAAACTCGCGGGCATCGTCGACTTCCACGACGAGGTGACTGGGAACGCGACGAGTGTGGCACGCAGTCTCGACATCCCGATGATCGCCAGCGCGGATATCTCGGGCGAACTCGTGGATGGTGACACGATTACCCTCGACGCCGAGCGAGGTATCATCTACGGCGGCGAGATCCGACAGCACAAAATAGACAAGGTGTAACGCGATTTCGCTCGCTGTTTTTGATCCTAGAAACGACAGACTGGGGCCACCCGAATCACGCTTTTCCGGCCACGCGTGCTCGGTAGGTTTAAGTCAAAGTGATCCTACATTATTGTTATGCCAACTGATAGCACAGTACTGGTTATCGGCGGCGGCGCAACAGGTGTCGGAATCGCACGCGATCTGGCACTTCGTGGGGTGGATGTCACGCTCGCCGAACGGGGTGGACTTTCTAGTGGGACTTCTGGCCGATCACACGGGCTCTTGCACAGTGGTGCACGGTACGCAGAGGCTGACAGAGTCGGGGCCGAAGAGTGTATCGAAGAAAACGAGATCATTCGCTCGATCGCTGGTGAGTGCATCCGTGACAAGGGTGGAATGTTCCTCCAGTTGGAGGAGGACGACGATGCGTACTTCGAGGAGAAGCGGGATGCCTGCGAGGAGATCGGCATCCAGACAGAGGAGATCAGCGGCGAGGAAGCCAAAGAGCGGGTTCCGGGCCTCTCGGACGACGTTGTCCGGGCGATGACGGTGCCCGACGCATCGATTTATCCATCGCGACTCGGCGCAGCGAACGCAGCAGACGCCGAGGAACACGGCGCGACGATCCATCCACACGGCCCGGTCGAAGAACTGACCGTCGAGGACGGCGAGATAACCGAAGCGAAACTCGGTGGGGACGTCGACGAGACAGTAGAGCCGACGTACGTGGTCAACGCCGGCGGAGCGTGGGCTGGCGAGATCGCCGATATGGCGGGCGTCGAGGTGTCGATGGCCCCGGCACGCGGTGTGATGGTCTCGGTCGACTACGACAACCTGGATCCTGTGTTGAACCGGTGTCGCGACCCCGACGACGGCGACATCATCGTTCCCCACGACTCGGAGGCCGTGCTCGGAACGACGAGCGTGCCGGTCCAGGACCCCGACGAGTACGAGGAAGCGCAGTGGGAAGTCGAGAAATCAATCGAGGAGTGTGCGGATATGCTGCCGGCGGTCGGTGATGCGGAGGTCATCCGCGAGTGGTGGGGTGTCCGACCGCTGTACGCGCCCGACGAGGGCGAGGGAGACCGCCGTGGGATCTCGCGTGGCTACTTCACGCTCGATCACAGCGACGACGGGGTCGATAACTTCGGCAGCATCGTCGGCGGCAAACTGACTACCTACCGGCAGATGGCCGAGCAGATGACCGATATGGTCTGTGACAAACTGGGTGTCGATGCGGACTGTGAAACCGATAGCAAACAACTGCCCGGGGCGGACGACCCCGACAAACTCGACGAGTTCGTCGCACGATACGACGGGCAGGGTCCGACGGACAAGGACGTCGTCCAGGGAACCCACTAGCGGATACTCTGTCCGTTTTGTCGACTGGCCAAAAAATATCGTTTTTTAGCGGGTTAGGCCGCGCGGTCTGCGATCCGCATCAACTCGTTGAGCTTCGCCGTTCGCTCGCCGGCGACGGCACCGGTTTTGATGAAGCCGGCGTCGGTCGCGACCGCGATGTGGGCGATCGTCGTATCCTCGGTCTCGCCCGACCGGTGGGAGATCACCGTCTCGTAACCGTTGCGAACCGCGAGTTCGATCGCGTCCATCGTGTCCGACATCGACCCGATCTGGTTGGGTTTGATCAGGATGGTGTTGCCGGCACCCGTATCGATCCCCTCCTGCAGCCGTGAGACGTTGGTCACGAACAGATCGTCCCCACAGAGACGGCAGTCTGTGTCACTCACTGCCTCGGTCAACTCGGCCGTCCCCTCGAAGTCGTTCTCGTCGAGTGGGTCCTCGCAGTAGATGAGGTCGTAATCCTGGATAAGATCGGCCATATACTCGATCTGCTCTTCGGGGCTTCGCGTGGTGTCACTGTAGACGTACTCACCGTCTTCGTACATTTCGGATGCGGCAACGTCGAGCCCGAAGCGGATCTCGAAGCCGACGTCCTCTTCGACGCGCGTGACTGCCTCCTCCATGATCTCGAAGGCATCTGCGTCCGAGATCGGCGGGGCCCACGCCCCTTCGTCACCCTTCCCGGCACCGACTCCCCGCTCGTCGAGAATATCGCCGACTGTGGCGTGCAGGTTCGCGTTGGCGAAGACGGCATCCTCGATGGTCGGTGCACCGACTGGTGCGCCGAGGAACTCCTGGATGTCGGTCGCATCCTTGGCGTGTTCGCCCCCACCGATCACGTTCCCGAACGGAATCGGGAAGTTCTCACCGCGGAACGCGCCACCGAGATGTTTGTACAGCGGGACGCCGTTCGAATCCGCGCCGGCTTTCGCTGCAGCCATGCTGATGGCAACGGCGGAGTTCGCACCGATCTCCGAGAAGTTGCCCGTGCCGTCGGCCTCGTGGAGTGCGTTGTCGACGTCGCGCTGGTGGTTGACGTCCACCTCCCCCTCGAGGTGTGGCAACGCGTGTTCGGTCGTCTTCTCGATACTCTCCCTGGCTGGCAACTCGATGGCCTCGTATTCGCCGGTCGATGCCCCGCTCGGTGCAGCAGCACGGCCGAAGCCGCCGTCTTCAGTCGTGACGTCGGCCTCGACTGTCGCATTCCCTCGTGAATCCAGTACGGGTCGAAGTTGAACGTCTGTGAGTAGCGTCATCTGTAATACCACCTGGCAACGGTACGGAATGATTGCAGGACATATATACTTATTTATAATCATATTGCTATGTTTCAGGATCGTTCACATATCTGTCTCATCAATCCCCAGAATCGGCCGTCGATCACCGGTGGAGGACACCCTACACGTATCGACTCTGTCCGGCGCTGCCAGACGTATGCGCCAGTTCGCCGTACACTTCCCCGATCCGGTTGCGGATCTGCCGGCCAGCGACACGCGGGTCGAAGTAGTCCTTGTTCGGCGACCACTCGACGTCGTTGAAAAACGACTTGCGGTCGCCACCGGCACCCTCCGGTGGGACGATCGATTCGTCGTTGTTCCGGTAGAGATCGTAGGCAGTTCGGGTGTACTCGTACTGGTACCGGGTGTCCTTGTTGATCTTGCAGATTCCGTGTTCGATCATTCGCTGGAGCTGTTCGGACTGGATACCCGAGGCGCCGTGTAACACGAGCGGCGTGTCGAGTCCGTGATCTCGCAGTGCGGTCCGGATCTCACCCGCGAGATCGGGGCGCAGTTCCAGATCTGCACCCTTGGCGACGCCGTGCTGGGTGCCGACCGAGATGGCCAGCAGATCACAGCCCGTCCGGTCGATGAACTCGACTGCTTTCTCGGGATCGGTGTAGAAAGCCTCCTCGGCGACGATCTCGTCTTCGACACCTTTGATCGTTCCCAGTTCTGCCTCGACGAGGATATCGGCTCCGGCGGAGTCGATCATCTCGACAACTCGTTTGCTCCGTGTGACGTTTTCCTCGAACTCCTCGTGGGAAGCGTCGATCATGATCGAGGAGGGGATATCCAGTTCGACCTGTCGCTGGATCGTATCGAGGTCTGTCTGGTGATCCATGTTCAGAAAGACGCCGATGTCGTACTGGTCTGCGATCAGTTCGATGTAGTTGCCCATCGCCTGCAGCCCTGCGATCGGATCACCGTTGCCTGCGAAGGTACAGGCACCGTTGCTCATCTGCAAGAGCAGATCCGAGTCGACGCGCGCGGCCCCCTCGATCAACCCGATCAACGTGTTCGGTTCGGCGACGTTGCTCGCGATCAGCCCGAACTCCCCTGCAAGCGCGTCCTGGTATACCGATGCTAGTTCCGTTCCTCCGTGATAACCCACTGTCTTTCACCTAACCCAGATTGCATGCCAGCATTGTTAAACCCTCTCATGGTCGGTGCTCCGTTACGGTGTGTATCCAGCGTCCGTCTTTCAGGGACGACGGCGACAACTGACGGCAAGAGTATCTCTGATATTCTGGTACGAATTCTGAACAGGAGGGACCATTAATTATTAATGGTTAATGTCCGATACTGCTGACATGGACAGAGAAGGTGTTCCAACCAGACAGCTGATGACGCCCGACATAATCACCGTCACTCCTGCCACGCCAATCGATGAGGCGGTCAACACACTGATAGAGAACGACATCAGCTCGCTGATCGTCGTCGACGACCACAACAAACTGGCTGGCGTCATAACGAGTAACGATATCCTGAGCGTCGTCGCGGACGACGACCACGGCACAGATGGGACTGTCGAAGAGTACATGACAGATGAGGTGGTCACGATCGATCCGGACGACGACATCCAGACTGCAGCCGCGAGAATGATCACGAACGGTATCTCACATCTCCCGGTTGAAGACGACGATGGGATCATCGGGATGCTCTCGACGACGGATATCACGGCCTACTCGGTGTCGCGCGCGTAACCCGACCCGGACCCACTGCCGGTTTCGGCCGCAGATAGTACCTACGACGGATATTACTGGTAGTACTATCTCTCGTAGCAGTATGCACGCACCGAAATACCTTTGTTGGTGTCTGTTATACTGTCACACGGAGAACTATTATGAGTGCAAATGATCCAGTCCGGCTCGGAATCAACGGGTTCGGTCGAATCGGGCGGTGCGCGTTTCGGTATGCATTGAACAACGACGACGTCAAAGTCGTCGGCGTCAACGACGTGATGAACTTCGAGCAGATGGAGTACCTGGCGAAGTACGACACGAACCTCGGTAATCTGCCGGCAGAGACGGAACTCGACGGGGACCAGCTCCACGTCGACGACGAGGTCGTATCACTGTACAACATCCAGAGTCCGGCAGAACTGCCGTGGGACGACCTGGACGTCGACGTTGCCGTCGAGTCGACAGGAATCTTCCGGACGAAAGACGAGGCATCGGCCCATCTGGACGCCGGGGCCAACAAGACGCTGATCTCGGCACCACCGAAAGGTGACAAACCCGTTCCGCAGTTCGTCTTCGGTGTCAACGAAGACGAGTACGACGGTGAAGATATCGTCTCGGGTGCGTCGTGTACCACGAACAGCGTCGCACCGCCGATGTACGTCCTGCTGGAGGAGTTCGGTGTCGACTCGGCGGAGATGACGACCATCCACGCCTTCACGGGGTCACAGGCAATTGTCGACGGCCCCAAGAACAAGGTCCGTCGGGGGCGGGCTGCCTCGGAGAATATCGTCCCGACGACGACCGGCGCGTCGACCGCGACGACGGATATTCTGCCCGAGTTGCAGGGGAACTTCGAGGCGATGGCCGTCCGCGTGCCGACAGCGGCCGGTTCGATCACCGAGATCGTCGCCGATCTGGACGGCAACCCCGGGCCGGACGAGATCAACGACGCGATGGAAGAGTACGCCAACGGCGAACTCGAAGGTTCGATGGGAGCGACCGACGACGAGATCGTCTCTAGCGATATCGTCGGCTGGGAGTACGGCTCCTGTGTGGACATGAAACAGACCAGCACGGTCGAAGGTGGCGATCTGGCGAAGATCTTCGCCTGGTACGACAACGAGATGGGGTACACGAGCCAGATGATGCGACTCGCCAAGTACATCGCCTGACCGTCCCGACCGTTTTTTGTACCGCGAACAGATAGCGCGCCCTGATTGCCCCCAAGCAGTTAACAACAGATGCCCGAATACAACACACTCGACGACCTCGACCCCGGCCAGCGCGTACTCGTCCGACTGGATCTCAACTCGCCGGTCGAAGACGGCACAGTGCAGGACAACAACCGGTTCGACCGGTACAGCGAGACTGTCCGCGCGCTCGCCGACGACGACCACCGTGTCGCGGTGATGGCCCACCAGAGCCGACCCGGCAAAGACGACTTCGTCTCGCTCGAACAGCACGCCGCCATCCTCGAAGACCACGTCGACCGGCCAGTACAGTTCGTCGCCGACACGTTCGGCGAGGCGGCCAGAGATGCGATCGAGGATCTCGACGCAGGCGAGGTTCTCGTGCTCGAAAACACCCGGATGACCGACGACGAGTTACCCGAAAAATCCGCAGCAGAACACGCCGAAAGCGAGTTCGTCCAGACGCTCGCACCGCTTTTCGACGCCTACGTCAACGACGCCTACTCGGTGGCTCACCGGGCACACGCATCGACAGTCGGCTTCCCGCCCGTTCTGCCGGCCTACGCCGGCCTCGTGATGGAACGGGAGTACGAGTACAACACGAGCGTCGCCCAGCGGGCCTTCGACGGCCCCGTCACGATGGTCGTCGGCGGGAACAAATCGAAAGACGTGATCAACGTCGCCAACAACCTCGGTAAAAAGGTCGACAACTTCCTGCTCGGGGGGCTGCCCGGTGAACTGTTCCTGCGTGCCGAGGGGTATCCGGTGGGACACGATGTCGGCGAGATGGCGATGCTCGACGACCAGTTCGAAGCGACCGAGGAGACGCTGGAATCCTTAGTCGAGAACCGACGCGACGAGTTCGGACTCCCGTCGGATTTCGCCTACGAGGCCGACGACGGGGGCCGCGCCGAGATCGCACTCGACGAGATCGAACAGAAAGACGATCCGTATCTCGACATCGGACACCGGACCATCGATTCGTACGTTCCCGTCATCGAGGAGTCAGAAGCTGTGTTCGTGAAGGGGGCGGTCGGCGTCTTCGAGGACGAACGGTTCGCCGACGGCACAGTAGAACTGATCGAGGCGATCGCCCGGACCGACTGTTTTTCGGTGATCGGCGGGGGTGACACAGCCCGGGCGCTCGATATGTACGACATCGACGAGGACAGTTTCGATCACGTCTCGATCGCAGGTGGTGCCTATCTCAACGCGCTTACCGGGAAAGAACTCACAGCAGTCGAAGTGCTCAAATCCTACGCCTGACCGTCTGTTCAGTGAGTGTGGATCGCTTCCCCCTTCGCGTCTTCTGCGGCCTCTGCTAGTGCTTCCGGGAAGGTCGGATGAGCGTGGATCGTGTTCGCGAGATCGTCCAGGTGTGCCTCCATCTCCATGGCGAGTGTCGCCTCGGCGATCGAGTCAGATGCGCGGGCGCCGACGATCCGAACGCCGAGTAGTCGCTCGTCCTCGTCGGCGATCACTTTGACGTAGCCCGCAGTCTTGTTGGCGGTCTGGGCACGCCCCGAGGCCGTGAACGGCACGCGTCCGACCATGACGTTGTAGTACTCCTCTCTGGCCTCTGTCTCACTCATGCCGACGACGGCGACCTCCGGATCGGTGTACATGACCGCGGGGATACACCTGTTGTCCATCGACGTCTCCTCGCCGGCAGCGGCTTCGGCAGCGACTTTCCCCTCTCTGTACGCGACGTGTGCCAGATGGGGCTGGCCTGCGGCGTCGCCGATACAGTAGATGTGCTCGTCGTCCGTCTGCATCTGGTCGTCCGTGTCGATGAACCTCCGTTCGGTCAGTTCGACGTCGGTCGCGTCGATGTTCAGCGGGCCGAAGGCACTCTCGGGTTCCCGACCTGCTGCGACGATGATGTAGTCTGCCGAGAGCCGCAACTCCTCATCCTCGTGGTCGGCAACCAGGACCGGTCGTCCGTCCTCGTACTCGACGTGGTCGGCCATCGTCGAGGTGTAGATGTGCTCGCTGTACATATCGCTCGTCTCCTGGATGGAGTTGACGACCTCTTCTTCGAACATCGTCAGCACACGGTCGCGTGCCTCGACGACCTTGATCGTCGACCCGAACTTCGCGAACTTCGTGACCGCTTCCATCCCGATGTACCCCCCACCCACGACGACGAGTTCCTCTGGAACCTCTGGGACCTGTAACACCTCTCGTGAGGAGATGACTCGGTCCTGTTCGAACTCCAGTCCGGGAATTTCGATCGGTGTCGAGCCGGTCGCGATGACTGCGTTGTCACAGGAAACCTGCTCGGTTCCCCCATCGTTTTTGTCGATGTCCACTGTCGTCGAATCGACGAAGCTGGCAGTTCCCTCGACGTACCTGACGTCGTGGTGATCGAGACTCCGCAAAATCCCGTCGTCGAGTGTTCTGATGACGTCGTTTTTCCACTCCTGTACCTCCTGGAAGTTGACGCCGATCTCCCCCGTCTCGATGCCGATATCGTTCCAGTGTGCGATATCTTTCTGGAACCCGGCTGCGTGGATCAGCGCTTTCGCCGGAATACAGCCGTGGTTCAGACAGACACCGCCGACGGTCTCCTTTTCGACGAGTACGACATCGAGCCCCTTCTGTGCCCCCCGGATCGCCGCCGTGTAGCCACCCGGCCCTGCACCGATGACGACCAGATCTGTCTCCGTGGTGTTGTCTCCGTCTACCATGTTAGTTCACGAACATTCTGTCTGTTCTTCACTTCTTTCGCTCACCCGACGCATAAATCTAGTGGGTAGCTCACGTATCACACTCCGTCGGAGAGCCAGATGGAGCTATCGGCGACGAGCTCAGTTATCTCAATCCTATTTTCGCCCCCGTAATTCATAAAAAATAATTAAATATAACTATCGAACTCTATAGTTTCATATCTGTTTGTATCTCGAACAGACATTGCACATACCATTATCAATTTAAGACCCTACGGGGTTAGGCGAGGGGGGCCGGAACTGAGTCCCCAGTCTCTAATAGAGTTGATTACAATGGCAGACAACACATACGTTGGTGCGATCGATCAGGGAACGACAGGAACGCGGTTTATTGCCTTCGATCACGGCGGAAAGGTGGTCGGAAGCGCCTACAAGAAACACGAACAGATCTATCCGGAGCCGGGCTGGGTAGAGCACGACCCGATAGAAATCTGGGAGAATACCAAGGACGTCGTCAAAGACGGACTGGTAGATGCGGGAATCAGCGCGGAGCAACTGGAAGCGATCGGGATCACCAACCAGCGTGAGACCACGATCGTCTGGGACGCGGAGACGGGGCAGCCGGTGTACAACGCGATCGTCTGGCAGGACCGACGGACGACGGATCGTGTCGAGGAGATCCAGGAAGAGGACAAAGTCGAGTGGATCCGTGACAAGACGGGGCTGGAGTGTGATGCGTACTTCTCGGCGACGAAAGCCGAGTGGATCCTCGACAACGCCGATCCGATCAAACAACAGCGCGCACGGCCGAAGGACGTGCGTGAGCGCGCCGAAGCCGGCGAGTTGATGATGGGAACGCCGGATACGTGGGTCATCTACAATCTGACGGGCAACCAGATCACCGACGTGTCGAACGCATCGCGGACGATGCTGTACAACATCGAGGATCTCGACTGGGACGACGAACTGCTCGAAGAGTTCGACGTTCCACGTGAGATGCTGCCGGAAGTTCGCCCATCCTCCGACGAGGAGACCTACGGCTCGACCGACGCGGACGGCTTCCTCGGCGCAGAGGTGCCGGTTGCCGGCGCGCTGGGTGACCAGCAGGCTGCACTCTTTGGCCAGACCGGATTCGACGTGGGGGACGCGAAGAACACCTACGGGACTGGGTCGTTCTACCTGATGAACACCGGCAACGAGGCCGTCGCATCCGACCATGGACTGCTGACGACCATCGGCTTCCAGCGGTCTGGTGACGAAGTCAAGTACTGTCTGGAGGGCTCGATCTTCATGACCGGTGCAGCCATCGAGTGGCTGGAAGATATGGAGCTAATCGACGACGCAGCCGAAACTGCGGACATGGCACGCTCCGTCGAGGGAACAGATGGTGTCTATCTCGTCCCGGCCTTTACCGGCCTCGGTGCCCCGCACTGGGACGGTCGCGCACGGGGGACTATCGTGGGGATGACTCGCGGGACCCGGAAAGAGCACATCGTGCGAGCGACGCTCGAATCGATCGCCTACCAGACACGCGACGTCGCCGAAGCGATGGAGGCCGACTCCGGCGTAGACACGACGAGCCTGCGTGTCGACGGTGGTGCAGTCAAGAACAACTACCTCTGTCAACTCCAGGCAGATATCATCCAGACGGAGATCGTCCGACCGGTCGTCGACGAGACGACCGCGCTGGGCTCGGCCTACGCGGCCGGACTCGCCGTCGGCTACTGGAGTGATCTGGACAGCCTGCGAGAGAACTGGCAGGTCGACCGCGAGTTCGACGTGCAGATGGATCAGTCCGAGGCAGACCAGCTCTACAGTCGCTGGGACGACGCCGTCGAACGCTCGCTCGACTGGGCCACCGAGGAGTAACTCCCTCGCGCTGTTCGAACCCGACGGCGACCATTCTCGTTTTTTATTGGAATCGTTCGCTTCGACGATTTCCAGATCGCTCTCCCCTTGACAGTAGAAGTAATTACTCGTCTTGTATATCGATTCCGTCCCGAGGCTGACCCAATCCATACCGGTCTCGGTCCCGCGTTACTGTGGTCTCCATCGACCCGACTGTCCCGTCTGTCGCGTGTCAGCTTCAGCATCTCTCGGCGGCTCTGATCGCTCGTAGCGGAGTCCGGCTTCTTTCATCAACCGCCGACAACTCGGCTTGGAGTACTCCACACCGAACCGATCCGCCAGGCACTGCTGGACGAGCGCCGGTGTCCACGACTCCCTGTCGTATCCTGCAGCTTCCGGCGACTCCTGGAGCAGTTCGGTCAACTGCTCGTGCTGGCCCGGATCGAGTTTGCGAGGGCGACCGCTCCGGTCCCCGTCGTAGACGGCATCGACGAGCGAGCCCGATTCGAGACGCGTGAGCCAACTGTAGATCGTTCGCCGCTGGACGTCGTACCATTCGGCAAGCTCCGTCTGTGTAATTCCGTTTTTGTACGCGATCGCTGCCGTCAGGCGTACTGTGGCCTTTTTGCCCTCGACGTCTTCGAGGGCCCGTTGCAGTTGTTCGACCGAGACGTCCGTGAGATGCTCCATCGTACTCTCCTACAAAATATGAGTAAGTAGTTCTAACGCTAGTGTGGTGATTCTTCCGGGTTGTTCAGGAGAGTCCAAATTGATTCGACATTCCTGACGCCAAATTTTAGGTTTGTCTCCTGTGGAGTAAACATGTGGACCGAAGAACAGTACTCGCATTCGGTGGCGTCGCTACCGTCGGTTCGCTGGCCGGTTGTCTCGGGAGCGACGACGACGGCAACGGAACCGAGGCAAACGAGACAGAACTGAACGAGACAGAGACGAACGGGACGGAGATGAACGATTCAGAAACGAACGATTCGGAGACCGATACCGATATGACTCAACCAGAGGACACAGGCGTCGTGACTGTACAGGCCGACGAAGACAGCGTCGATGCGGCGTTCGATCGTATCAGATCGACGATCGAGGACAACGAGGGACTCGGCGTCGTCGCCGAACTCGATCACCGTGAGAACGCTGCGAGTGTCGACATGGAGTTGCCACCAACACGCGTCATCTTTTTCGGAAATCCACAGGCTGGAACGCCGCTGATGCAGACCTCCCAGCGGGCGGGGCTGGATCTCCCCCAGCGGATGCTCGTCTGGGACGACGACGGCGAGATCAAAATCTCCTACAACGATCCGGAGTACATCGCCCAACGCCACGGAATCGAGGGGCAGGCGGATCTACTGGACAACATCGCCGGTGCGCTCGAAGGGATCGCGACGGGCGAAATGTAGCCTCGAGAATCCGTTTTATTCGTCGGGTGCGTACTCCTCGTGCATCCGGTCCATCCGGGCTGCCATCACGAAATCAGTCTTGTGGAGGCCGTCGATCTTGTGGGTCCACATCTCGATGCGCACCTCGCCCCACTGCAGGTGAATATCCGGATGATGCCACTCCTCCTCGGCCAGTTCGCCGACCTCGTAGGTAAACTCTAAGGCGTCGCGGAAGTCCTCGAACTCGTAGGTCCCCTCCAGATGGTGTCCGTCGACGACCTCCCAGACCGACTGTTCGATCTCGTCGAGATACTCCGTGTACTCGGCTTCGGTCAGCGGTTCGTCATCTGACGTGCACGCCTCACACGCCTGGTCTGCTAGTGCTTGTGACATTACGTGACTGTACTGGGGCCTCCTGCTTGTAGGTTTGTGTCATCCGGTATTGGTCAGACCACCGTCGACGAGGATCGATTCACCGTTGACGAAGCTACTCAGATCACTCGCCAGAAAGAGCGCAACGTTCGCGATCTCCTGGGTCTCGGCGTACCGGCGCTGTGGGGTCATCCGTCGCAACACCTGATCCTGAATACGGCCGCGGATTCCATTGCCGAGGCCGGACTCGGCCATCATCTGTGTCTCCGCGAACCCGGGGTTGATCGAGTTGACGCGGATTCCTTCCGGCCCGAACCGGTCCGCGAGCGCGTAGGTGAGCAGCCGCACTGCCCCTTTCGACGTACAGTAGGTCGGAAATCCGCTCGCGCCACTGTAGCCCGCAGCACTGGACATGTTGATGATCGTTCCGTCTCCCCGTTCGACCATTTCGCGGGCCGCAGCCTGCGCACCGAAGAAGACTCCTTTGACGTTGACGTCCATCATCTGGTCGTACTCCGCTTCCGTCACCTCCAGAAACTCCTCGGTCCGGAACAGGCCGGCGTTGTTGACCATGATGTCGATCCCACCGAGTTCGTCGGCAGCCTCCACCGCGACTGCCAGATCGTCTGCACTCGTCACGTCACAGTCGACGTGGTAGGCATGCTGGTCCGTCTCCTCTCGGATCAGTTCGTGTGTCGGCCGCCCACCCTCTCGGGGGTCGGTCCGGATGTCGGCGACGATGACGTCCGCTCCATTCCGAGCGAAGGTTCGACTGATCGACCGACCGAAGCCACTCGCTGCTCCCGTTACGACTGCTGTCTTCCCGTCCAGTAACGCCATGCCACCACTGACAGCGGCCGCTTTGTTAAGAGCTATCCCACCTGTCGTTTCAGTATGAGAAACTCCGTCTCTCCGTCTGAGACGGTCCTCCATCGTATTTACACTTCCACCGTCAACACACTCGTATGCGCCCAAGCAAGACGCAACTCGCAAGCATCGTCGCAGCAACAATCGTTCTTTTCGGCCTCTACCGTGTGCGGAGTCGCAGTGGCGACTCGGCCTGATCAGGTGAGGCCAGTTCGATCCCGAGTAGCAACGTCTTTGCTACACCAGCGCCGAGTACAGACAACTGGACGCGTCGATGACAGACCCAATCTACCGCTGCTCGGACCACGGGTTTCAGACAGCACAGCACTGTTCGGAGTGCGACGAACAACTACCGCAGGTACTCTCCGGCTCCCGGCGACGACAGCTCTCGAAGTTCATGAGCGGCGCACTTCGTCACTTCCCCGAGGATGTCGGGCTCACAGTCGACGACTACGGCTGGACGCCCACGTCAGAGCTGATCGCCGCTGTCGGCGACAACTACGACTGGGCTGACAGCCAGACAGTCGAGGCAGTCGTCTCCCAGGACCCGAAAGGGCGTTTCGAACGCCGAGGCGAGCAGATCAGAGCCGCCTACGGCCATTCTGTCGACGTGACGATCGAGCGGGGGGCAGTCGACGTCCCCGACACGCTGTATCACGGAACTGCCCCCGACAATATCCCGTCGATCGAAGCAGATGGGCTCCGCTCGATGAACCGCCAGGCTGTTCATCTCACCGACAGCGAAGACGAGGCACGAACGGTCGGCGAGCGCCACGCTGGCGATCCGATCGTTCTTCGGGTCTCCTCGAAAGCACTGCAAGAGGAGGGACTGGAGATATCGAAAGACGGGAAGTTCATCTACACAGTCGATCACGTTCCGCCAGCGTGTATCGAGAACCTTCCCAAATACTAGGGCAGCGACTCATAGTGATTGTTGCGAGTCTGTACCGCTCTAGCGACGCAAATTCTGTGTTACACGCCGTGACACGTCGATATCCGTGACTCGGTCACGAAAATAACCGCAACAATCACTATCACTCCGAGCCGTACGCCTCGGTGAGTTGCTGGCGATCGATCTTCCCCGGTCCACTCGTCGGCATCTCGTCGACGAAGACGAGTGCTTTCGGAACTTTGAATCTGGCGAGTCGATCCGCTACGAACGCCTGTAGCTCTTCGAGGGTGAGCGAATCGTCGCCTTCGATAACTGCCCTGCCGACCTGCCCCCACGTCTCGTCCTCGATAGGAACGACGATGGCCTCCGTGACTTTCGGGTGGTTAGTGAGCACGTCTTCGACTTCGGGCGGGTAGACGTTCTCGCCACCGGAGACGAACATGTTCTTCTTGCGCCCCTCGATGGAGTAGTAGCCATCCTCGTCGACGCGGGCGAGATCACCCGTCGACACCCAGCCCTCACGGAAGGTTTTCTCGCTCTCGTCGGGACGTCGCCAGTATCTATTGCTGGCGTGCGGGCTCGCCAGTTCGAGTTCGCCTACCTCCCCCTGGGGCAGTTCGTTGCCGTCGTCGTCGACGATCCGGGCGTCGACGTAGAGAGCTGGCTGGCCGATCGTCTCGGTTTTCTCCCGTGGGTAGGAGTCGGGCATCGCGAAGTTGTTCGGGCCACACTCTGTCAGCCCGTACCCCTGCGAGGGCGTGATACCGCGTTCACGCCAGGCGTCGACGACCGACTCCCGTGCGGGTCCCCCGCCACTTTTGACCAGCCGGAGCGAGGAGAGGTCGGTCTCCGCCCACTCGTCGTGGTCGGCCATAAATCGGAGGATCGCGGGGACGGAGACCAGCACCGTCGCGCTGTGCTCTTCGACGAGAGTGAGTACCTGCCCGGCGTCGAACTCGCGTGCGATAATAACCGTTCCGCCGAGATGGAAGAAGGGAATCGTCAACACGTTCCAGCCGCCGGTGTGGAACATCGGAAACACCATCGGCGTCACGTCGTTGTCACGCAGTCCCCAGGAGAGAATGGTGTTGAATGCGTTCCAGATGATCCCCCCGTGGCTCAGGACGACCTGTTTGGGGAGGCCCGTCGAGCCGCCAGTGTGCAAGAACAGATGCGGATCGGAGAGCGCGATGTCGGCACGCTCGACCGGAGAGCTGTCGTCCGGGAGCCGTTGCTGGTACCCGGTCCACTGCACCGGGTCGGTCTCGTTTTGCTCCGAACCATCCTCTGCCGGCAGTATCAGGATCGTCAGCTCGTCAGAAGCGATGTCGCTGTCGTCGAGAGCGTCCTGAATCTCCGCGGCGAACCGTGGTTCGACGACCAGCAGCTGCGGTTCGATATCCGCGAGCATCTCGGCCAGTTCCCGCGGTGAGAGCCGAAAGGAAAGCGGCGCGAGGATGGCACCCACCTTCGCGGTGGCGAAGTACAGATCCACGAGTTCCGGCCGGTTTCGCGAGACGACTGCGACCCGATCCCCGCTCTCGACGGCTGTCTCCCCCAGCAGCCGGGCTGTCCGGTTCGCCCGCCGGTCGAGGTCGGCGTAGCTGTACTCCTCGCCCGTATCGGCGTCGACGAGGCCGATCCGATCCGGGGTGAGCCGTGCTCGCCGCTCACTCAACCCACCGATCCACTCGTAGGGTCGATCACTGTGGTCGTGAACTACTGTCATGATGATCTCTTTGCCCACAATGGGACAGCGTACCCAGAACTGTGGGGCCCGTATTCATTGGTTTTTGGGTCGGCTGAACCGCGAGACAGAATCGACTCGTCTCGAATTCCGACAGAAACCACTCGGTCGCAATACAGCTACGACGGCGGCGACTCTGATCGTGATTACTGCGGTTATTTTCGTGCCCATGCCGCAGATTTCGATGTCTCGAGGCGTGTAACACTCGTGTTCGGTTTCGACGGCGGTAAAGACTCGCAGTAATCACTATGAAAGTAAACTGTTAGCCAATCTTAGAAAAGTAAATATACACTCCATATTTTAGCTAACTCCAGATAATGTTTGGAATCTTTTGATCATGATTGAATTAATATCGGTAATAGATAATTATAATCCGGTGGTTCTGTCGAGCCGGTTTACTGTCGCAAATGCACAGCGTACTGTCCTCGCGTTTTATGCACTCGTCTCTTTCGGCGTGTTTGTCCAGTTTCTCAGGTACGCGGTTGTCATCCCGCTGTGTCTCAGGATCGGAGTTCTCGAACGGGAAGTTCTCATGACCTGTGGCACGTGTGGCTGTTATCACGGTGTGTCAGTCACAGAGGTCGTCTGCGAGGAGCAGAGCCCGTGCTGTAGGACGGAGCTGAACCCACCGCCCGAAGAGTGTGAAAACGGTGAACTGTACGAGAAGTGGAGCGGCAAACGATAACTGCCAGGATTCGAACCGGACAGGATGCTTGCGGGTCGCCAGCGGAATCACCGAGGGATCCCACAGCATTATGTCACTCCTGTGAGTTAGTGCTGTCAAATGCCACGAGTGACACGCGACGGCGTTTCGCTGTTTTACGAGTACGACAGCAACGGCCAGGACGATATCGTCTTCATCGAGGGGCTGGGTGTCGGCCGGTGGCTCTGGCACTGGCAACGTGCGGGACTCGGCGACGAGTTCGGCCTCGTCCTGCCGGATAACCGCGGCACTGGCAACTCCGAGGCCGGTCTGCCGCCACTCGTCCCGCGACTGCCTCGGATCCTCCGGGTGTTGATCTTTAACAAACTCTTGAGCTACTCGATCGAGCAGTTTGCGGCCGATCTCGACGCGATACTCGCGGATGCAGGCGTCGACGACGTCCACGTCGTCGGAGCCAGTATGGGCGGGATGATCGCCCAGCAGTACGTGCTGGACTACGACCGGGCACGCTCAGTGACACTACTCTGTACGACCCACGGCGGCCCGGACGCAGTGCCGATCCCCGACGAAACACTGGAAACGATGTACGACGTTCCAGAGGGTTCGAGCCCCCGTGAAACGATTCGCCACCGGATGGGGCCGGCACTCAACGACGAGTTTTTCGAGGCTAATCCCGAGACGATCGATCGGATTCTCGACTGGCGACTCGAAGAAGACGCCAGCGAGGTGGCCCGCGAGTCCCAGGGGGCCGCAGCCGCGAACTTCGACGTGAGCGACCGGGTCCAGGAGATCTCGATCCCGACACAGATCGTCCACGGCACGAACGACAGGGTACTCCCCGTCGAGAATGCACACCTGCTGGCCGAGAAACTCCCGGAGGCACGACTCGAACTGATCGACGGTGCGCCACACATGCTCATGATCGAGGAAAGCGACCGGGTCAACGAACTCATCAGGGAGTTCGTCACCGAACACCAGGTTCACTCGGCTGGCTGACTCCCCGACGATCCGAACCGATCCGCGACGCGTCGGGAGACGTACTTTGCGACCGAATCAGTCCCGAGGCGTTGCCGTAGCGTGCCGAGCAGCCCGATCGGAATGTAGAGGACGAAGAGGACGAAGATAATCCCGGCGTAGAACTCCCCGTGGCCGGTCATGAAGGCATCGAGCGCTTCGTTGATGGTGAGTCCGCCCAGATTGATGTTCAGTACCCCACCTGGCAGCGTCTGTTCGAGGAACGGCTGGAGCCCCCCGCCACTGCCCTCGCGTGCGAGAAACTCCCGGACACCTTCGAGGAAGATGTACCCGAAGAATGGTCCGGCGAGCGTGCCGAGTCCGCCGATGATCGCAGCGACGAGTGCAAAGCCGGTCACCAGGAAGAAAAAGGAGTTCTGGGGGTCGATCGTGCCGACGTAGGCCACGAGCAACCCGCCGGCAATCGCGCCGAAGAAAGCGCTGATCATGAACGCGCCCATCTTGTAGCGGAAGGTGTTGTAACCGATCGCTCGTGCACGCTCTTCGTTCTCCCTGATCGCGATCATCACCTTTCCGAACGGCGAGTGGATGATCCGTTTCATCGCGAGATAACAGAGCAGGACCGCGGCCCCGATCAGGAAGTAGGAGACAATCTCCGGATCGCCGAAATCGAATCCCAGCAGGGTTTCGTCACCGAAGGGACCGACTTTGGCATTGAGTGGATCGACGAACGGAATGCCGAGAACCGGTTCGAAGAAGCCGACGTCGGAGGGGGCACCTGCCGCGACACCGTCAGACGGATCGGAGCTTCCCGGCGTGATGTAATCCCAGTTGTTCGAGATGACGTACAGCACTTCCGAGATGCCGAGCGTAATCATCGCGAAGTAGACGCCGGATAGTCGGAAGGAGATGAGCCCGATCAGGAAGGCGGCCACGGCAGCGACCAGGCCGCCGAGCACCAGCAAGAGCATGAACGGCAACTCGGCGGGTACCAGTGGGATCTGTCCGTTGAATCCCATGACCACGAAGTAGGCACCGATGCCGAAGAATGCGGCGTGGCCGAAGGAGAGATAGCCGGTGTAGCCGCTGACGAAATCGAACGACATCGCGAACAGCCCGAGCGCCAGAATCGTCAGCATCGTCCGTGTCTCGGGAAGGATCATCGCCGCCACGATCCCGAACTGGTTCGTCAGGAACCCATAGAGGAACGGATAGGCCACGAATATTGCGACGATGGCGATGAGCAGGATGTGGTCCCGGAGGTACTGGCCCAGCCAGGCTGGTCCGCGCGTCGTCTTCTCGGAACTCATCCGTGATCACCCTGTCCTTCGACGCCGAAGAGGCCACGTGGCCTGAGGATGAGCATCACGACCAGAATACCGAAGATCATCAGCTGATCGAGGTCGGTAAACGTGATGACACCCGTCTGGAACGCCCACGTGCCCAGCGCGTCGATCATCCCGACGAGCAACGACGCCACGGCTGTCCCCTTGAACGAGCCGAGGCCACCGACGATGACGATCACGAACGCTGGCAAGAGGACAGCCAGCGCGAGCGGGACGTTCACCGCCCAGAGTGGGTCCAGTGCCAGCATGACACCGGCGATTCCGGCGAGTCCGGAGCCGACTGCGAACACCGCCGTGAAGGTCCGGTTGATGTTGATCCCGAGCGCTTTGGCCATCTCCTCGTCCTCGACACCCGCCCGGACGAAGAGTCCGTACCGCGTCTTGTTGAGAAACGCCCAGATCCCGACGAAGGTGAGCACGCCAAAGGCGATCTGGATGAGCTGGAGGCCGGTGAAGCTGAAAAAGCCGAGCTCGTTCACGCTTGCGAGTTCCGACGGAACGGACTCGATCCGTGGCGTCGCCCAGTCGATCTGCCACTGTCCGTTGTTGATCTCCCTGAACTCGACGATCATCCGCATCAGCTCTTCGAGTGTGATCGCAAGTCCGAAGGTGAGCAAAATCATGAAAATCGGCGGATACTCGTACAGCTTCCGGATCAGCGCCACCTCGAAGATGACACCGACGGCGGCGAGCAGCAGGAAGACGAGCAGCATGACGACGAAAATCGACCCCATCGCGCCCAGAAACCCCATCGAGCCGACACCGAGCCCGAGCAGTGCCGCGCCCGCGATGTACGCACCGTACATGGTAAACGCACCGTGTGCGAAGTTGATGACGTCCATCAGGCCGAAGATGAGTGTCAGGCCGGCGGAGATCATCAGGTAGAGGCTTCCTTTTGCGAGGCCCTCGACGACGATCCGGCTCATCTCCCCGGGAGAGGTGAGCAGATCGACGATATCTCCGATCACGAGTGGGGCTGCAGGATCGATCATGCCGACAGATACCTCCTGAGCTGTTCGTCGTCAGCAGTGACACCGGCTGTTTCGCCCCGGTCGATGATCTCCCCGTGATCCATCACGTAGTATCGGTCGGCCAGATCCAGCGCGAGCCCGAGTTTCTGCTCGATGAGCAGGATCGGGACCGACGCAGATGCTGACAGCAGCGCCTCACCGACGTCGGTGACGATTTTCGGGGCCAGCCCCTCGCTCGGTTCGTCGACGAGCAGCAGTTCGTTCTGCCCGACGAGTCCGCGAGCGATCGCGAGCATCTGCTGTTGACCGCCGGAGAGATCGCCGGCGCGCTGTCCGGCGCGCTCTTCGAGAATCGGGAAGGTGTCGTAGGCCAACTCCAGTCCCTCGGCGACGCCTGCCGCAGTCGGCACTGCAGCCCTGAGATTCTCCTCGACGCTGAGCCGGTTGAACATCCGCCGTTCCTCCGGAATCCAGCCGATACCCGCCTCGGCAACCTCGTAGGTGTCTTTCCCCACGAGTTCTTCGCCCTTGAACCGGATACTCCCCTCTGCTGGCGGTGTGAGCTGCAGGATCGACCGGAGCGTCGTCGTCTTTCCGACGCCGTTTCGGCCGAGCAGCGCGACAACCTCGTCGTCGCCGACCTCCAGATCGACTCCCTGGAGGATGTGGCTCTCCCCATAGTAGGTGTGGACTCCCTCCAGTTCGAGCAGCGTCACGCGACGCCACCCCCATCCGCTGTGGAACGGTCCTCTTCGGTCCGCCGGCGGGCAGCATCGAGATCGCCCGCCTCGTAGCCACCGAGATAGGCTTCCTGCACGTCCGGATTGCCGCGGATGTTTTCGGGGTCGTCGTCGGCGATCACCTCGCCCTGATTGAGGACGACGATCCGGTCGGAGACGTCCATCACGATATCCATGTTGTGTTCGACCAGCAACACGGCGTGGTCGGTTGCGACGTCCTCGATGATCGTTTTGACCTTGTCGATACCTTCACTGGAGACACCTGCGTTCGGCTCGTCGAGCAACAACACGTCCGGATCGCCTGCCAGGGCGATGCCGACCTCGAGCTGGCGTTTCTCGCCGTGGCTCAGGTTCTCCGCCGCGACGTCGGCTTTCTCCAGCAGATCGACCCGGTCCAGTATCGCCTCGGCTTCCGTGTAGTGTCTGTCGAACGCGTCGACGTTGCGCCAGAACCGAAGCGAGTTTTCGCCGTGGGCCTGTGCTGCGATCCTGACGTTCTCTAACACCGATACCGTCGGGAACACATTCGTTATCTGGTAGGATCGGTGGATGCCGAGCTGGGCAGTCTCGTAGGTGTTGCGGTCGGTGATGTCGATCCACTCGCCATCGTCGTTGAACTCGATCGTTCCCTCGGTCGGTTCGAGTGCGCCGGTCAGCAGGTTGAAAAACGTCGTCTTGCCGGCCCCGTTGGGGCCGATAAGCGACGTGAGTTCGTCACCGAGTTCGAAATCCACGTCCCCGGTTGCAGTGATTCCTCCAAATCGCTTCGTCAGTTCGTTAGTACGTATCATGCTCTCCGTGTGAGTGTCGTCTGTTAGCGGGTTCGAATCAGGCAGCAGGGGGGTCAGGACAGGTCGCAGCTCATCTCCGAGGCCGGCGTCGTCACCTGATCGGCCGGCACCGTCTCGATCGGGTCGCCCGGTTTGATCGCTGCTGGCCAGAACTGGTCGTCGCCTTCCTCTGTCGTCACTTCGACCGGCGCGATCGTCATATCTGAACGGGCCTGGTTGTTGTACTCCTGGTACATGTAGCCGTCTTCGCCTTTCGGCGTATCCGCGACCGTCATCCCTTTCATCTCGTTGACGACGGCGTCGGAACTCGCCTCGCCGGCCTGCTCGATCGCCTGGACGACCGACGATGCAGCCGTGAACGCCCCACTGGTGAACAGATCGGGCACCACCTCGTAGGTGTCAGTGTGCATGTCGATGAACGCGTCGTTGATCGGGTTGTCGTACTGGTTCCAGTGATACCGGGTCGTGAAGGGGCCGAAGCCCGCGTCGGCCAGCCCTTCGTTCGTGAAGTCCTCACCCAGTGTACTCGACAGCGTGTCACCGAGCACGTTCAGCGTCACCCGTGAGGCGAACCCACCGAACAGTTGTATGTCGTAGTCTCCCTGCAGGAACGACCGCCCGAACGGGACGAGCGCCGACGCAGTAAAGCCGCCGACCATCCCCTGTGCGTCGGCTTGCTCTGCCTGATCGAGGAGCCCGTCCCATTCGGCGTAGTCACTGGGGACAAAGCGCTGCTGGACGATCTCGACACCGTTGTTCTCCAGTACCTGCCGGTAGTTGCTGACGACCGACCGACCGAATGCCTCGTCCGCACCGAACAGGGCCACCCGTTCGACGTCGGTCTCTTCGGCGATGTAGACACCACCACTCCGTGCGTCCATCGCCGTGTTCTCGTTCGCCCGAAAGACCAGATCACGGCAGGTCTCCGAGTCGTTCGTGATCGCCGCCGACGCTGCCGGGCCTGGAATGTACGGGATATTGGCACGGTCGACGACCTGACTGATGACACGGTTTGCGCTGTTGGAGTTTCCGACTCCGTACAGCAGGTCGACCTCTTGGGTTGTCGCCAGGTCTTCGGCGAGTTGCTGGGCCTGAGAGGGATCCCACTGTGTGTCCCGAACTGACAGTTCGACCGTGAGGTCGCCGACCTCGTACTCGTAGTCGCCCTCGTCGACCGCATCGTTGCCGAGGGGATCGCTGTCTGCCTTGTACGCGAGTCCACTGTAGAATCCAGTCGTTCCCTGGGCACCGTATGCGGGGAGGACACCCGAGAAATCCTGCAGAACACCGATCTTGAAATTCCCACTGACTCCGTTGGTGGTACCGCCGGAGTCGCCGTCAGTGTTGTTCTCCCCATCGTCCCCGGAATCGTCACCGCCCCCGGCACAGCCTGCGAGTGCGATTACTCCTGACGTACCGAGCGCGCCAATTGCCTCTCTCCGCGAGATTCGTGGCATGTGTAACCTCGTTGCCTGTCTACTACTTAAAATCCATGGGGGAACGGTTATGAGGGTTGGCCAGAAAATAAATATAACAATTGATTTATTGTAAATTTCGTTGTTATGTTCCCATAGATCGATAGTCGATGCGAGCCGATATCTGGTGTCCAGGTTGGCCGTTTTCACCTGGCTGTCTCTTCGTGCGGACGCTCTCGGTGGGTGACGTAACCTGTTGCAGCTGGAGGGCTGTTCTACAGTTGAAAATCCGGGTGGTCGAAAACAATCGGGTTACAGCGGTGAGAACTGATGTACCTCTCGGACGTGGGCGAGAAGCTCCTCGGTGCTTTCGAATGTTTCGCCGCATTCACACCGGTGCGCCGCCGTGGCCGCCGACTGTTTTGTCGACATATACACCTATTGATGATCGAAGTATATAATGGTTTCTAATTATTTAATGTACCGGGCACACATTTAGGAATATAAGGACTCGGTTCCGAGTTACTTTTGGGGCACCAGATTCAGACCCCAGTAGCACCAACGGTAGGTATGAACCGCAACGAGCTTCGACGTGCGTGGGACACTGTCGCCGAGACGTACGCCACCCAGCGCGATCCGGACGGGTCGGATGCCGCGCTGATCGACGAGTTGCTGGCATCGCTTCCGGCCGATCCGACCGTCCTCGATATCGGCCCCTGCGACGGCGCACGGACACTCGCGAACCTGCCGCCGGGGAGTATCGGTGTCGACATCTCGCGGGATGCACTCGAACTCGCAGCCGAGCGGGTTCCGGAGTCGGTACTGCTGCAGGGTGATATGTCGACACTCCCGCTCGCTGCCGATTCGGTGGATGGCATCACCGCGTATCACGCTGTCTTTCACGTCCCCCGGAGTGAGCACCCCGAGGTCTACCGGGAGTTTGCCCGCGTCATGCGGCCCGGTGGCTGGCTCCTGATGACGCTACCTGCTGGACAGTTCGAGACCACCCGGCGGGGATGGATGGGTGGCTCGATGTTCTTCTCCGCACCGGGCAGAGACCGGACACTCGCCCAGCTTCGTGAGGCAGGATTCACCGAGTTGCGCACCGAGACAGCCGACGATCCATTGGGGAGCAGCACCGAGTTCGTCTTCGCACGACTCGGACCCGATCGGTTGGCGTGACCACCTTTCCGAAAGGCCCTTAAGATACACCCGGGTAGATAAAGATGGACTAGGTCGGGCGGTTAGGCCCCGCTCTGCTCCCACATGTGGCCTCAAGTGGGGACCGAACGCCGGGGGCGTGCGGTAGACGGTCGCGGGCCCCGCAAGCCAACGTCGAAGCCTCGTCCTGCGGGGACGGAGGTCCGGATGGCTGTGCCTGCAGGGGCGCATCCGTCCGGTTAACCGGTGGCAGCCCGTCAGGCGCGGAAGCGAGCAGCGGACCGCCGGACATCTGTCGCTCGTAGGGTCGCGGGGTGGAGGAGGCGCGCGGGACTACCCGCGTCCGAACGCCGCGCAATCCTGGTTGTCCGTTCCTCTCATACTACACTGCGAGCGGCTGCGCTGTGACCGTTGCTTATAATTCGCTGGACACCCGACTCTCCGGTAGCGATGAAGGTGCGCGACTGGGACGATATACTGGAAGACGTTGTCGAGAGCGACGCCGACCCGGCGGGCTGGCGAGCCATCGGTGGCGACCGACGGCAGGGGATCGGCGAGGATATGTACATCGCCCATCCAGCCGTCGGCGCATTCCAGCTCAAAACCTACGCGAGAAACCCCTTCGACGTCGACGGCGTCGGCGCACAGGTCGCTCGCAGCATCGACGACGAACTGGAGCCGCTGTTTCCCTCGGACGACGAGAGCGCCGGCCACTTCGGCGTCAAGCAGCCGATCCGCGACGAGGACACGGCAAAACAGCGTGCCGAGGAACTCGAAACGGTCGTCGAAACCCACGCTGACGCACCGACGACGCCACAGGCACTGTTCGAGGATATCATGGACGCCCTCGACAGCCCCGCCTACGGCCCGATGGAGTTCGATCACACCGACCGGCCCGACCGGATGGACGACCTCACCGACACCTTCGACGAGGCCGAGGAGCTCCTCGACAAGGAGTTCGAAGATGTCATCGACGAAGACGTCGAGCGCGGCTTCTACTGATCGCCGGTCAGATCCGCAGCAAGGACGAAATCCGGTTCCGCTGCGATCTCTGCCTTGAGATATGCCCCGTCAGAGACGACTGCTGCTGTCTCGGGAATCAGCACTCGTGTCCGATCAGCGCCGCAGTCGGCTGCATCGGCCGCGATCTCTGCGAGCAGTTCTCTGCCGGCATCGAGCCCATCCCAGGCAGCAACCCCGTACTCGGCGATGGTCTCGGTTTCCGAGCCGTCGCCTTCGCCGTCTTCGGTGTCTGCCTCGAACAGCCGAGAGCGATAGGAGATGCCCGTCGTCCCAGATTCGTCAGTAACGGTCAGAAGCGCCGATTCAGACGCCGCGCGGGTGAGCATCCCACGAGTCAGATCTCGCAGCGTCCAGGCGTGATCCATATCGAGTGCCAGCCCCCGAAGCTGATCCCGGACCTCGCAGCCCGACCAGTACGCCCACGCGGCGTCCGGATCGGCCGATGCTGGCGGTTCCTCGGATGGCTCTGGCTCGGGATGTAGCCAGCGAAACTCCGTCACTGGCTCGAACCCGAGCGCGCGAGACTGCCCGAGTCCGGCCTGATTCCAGGAGAAGACCATGTTCCGCGCGATCGTCGCACCCTGACTCCGGCCCCACTCGAAGAGTGCCTCGACGATTGCCGAGCCGATCCCCTTCCCCCGAAAGTCGGGGTTGACCCGCATTCCCTGCGCCCAGCCCTCGTACCCGGAGAGCATCACGAACTGTGCGATGCCGGCAATCTCGTCGCCAGCGTCCGCGACGATCGTCTTCGTGTCCTCGCCCTCGATCCAGTCGTGGTAGATGTCGGGAATGTAATCCGCGGTCTCGACGTCGAGATTGGCCCACGTCTCCTCGGTGAAGTCCACGACGGCCTCGTAGTCCTCGTCGGTCGCGTCTCTGTACTCGATGTCTGAGTTGGGCGTCATCGGTCTATTCGACCGGGACGGAGCGTTCGGTGATCTCGCCGGCCATCGGCCGCCGCATTCGTTCCGGGACAGACTCGGTGTTCGCGAGCGCCCACATCAGTTTGACTTTCGCCGTGCCGGGGAGCATGTTCTCACCCTCGATGACGCCGGCATCGAGCAGATCCCGGCCGGTGTCGTAGACGCGGTCACAGACCCGCCCGTCGAGACACTGACTGGTCATCACGATCTCGGTCCCGGAGTCGACGAGCTCCTCGATGTGGTCGATCCAGTCCGTGTTGACGTGTCCGAGGCCGGTCCCCTCGATGACGATCCCCTCGGCGTCGCTGACTGCTTCCAGCAGTTCCGGACCTGCGCCGGGAGTGAACTTCACGAGTTCGACCCCTCTTTCGAGTTCTGGATTGAGATCGAGCTCGGTCTCGCCGCGTTGCTGGTACTCGCGACGGAACGTGATCTCGTGACGCTCGCTCTCGTAGTCGACCTCGCCGAGTGGCTCCGCCCCGATGGTCTCGAAGGCGTCTCGTCGGGAGGTGTGGTTCTTCCGGGCGCGCGTCCCGCGGTGGAGTGCACACCGGTCGTCGGATTCGTTTGCGTGCATGCAGATCAGGACCTCGGCACAGTCGCTTTTGGCCGCCTCGACCGCGCTGACTGCGTTCATCACGTTGTCGGAGGAGGGGCGATCTGCCGAGCGTTGGCTGCCAGTGAAGACGATCGGGACCGGCGTATCGAGCATGAATGCGATCGCACTGGCGGAGAACTGCATCGTGTCGGTGCCGTGCATGACGACGACGCCGTCCGCGCCGGCCTCGATCTCTTCGTGGATCGCTTCTGCGAGATCCTGCCAGACGTCGGGGGTCATGTTCTCCGAGAGGATGTTCGCGACGACCCGTCCGCGGTAGTTCGCGAGCCCGGCGAGATCCGGCACGGCCCGGAGCACGTCCTCGGCATCGAACTGTGCGGTGACCGCGCCGGTTCGGTAGTCGACCGTCGATGCGATCGTGCCACCGGTCGAAATAAGCGAGACCGTCGGCAGCTCCTCGTCGAACTCGATGCTCGACTCGCTGCGTTCGTCCTGTGCGCTCTCGACGTCGTAGACGTCGGATTCGAGCACGTCGACAGCGGCATCGTCTCTGTCGATGCCGACGTTGTAGCCACTCGGAAGTTTTACGACCAGATGATCGGGTGTCGAGGAGGGGAGTAGTACGCCCTCGAAGCGCTGCCCATCGCGTTCGACGCGAACCCTGTCGCCTTCGTTCATACCAGTCGTATCTGTCCTGGCGACTTCAAACCCACCTTTTTCCCGCTCGGGTGCCGCAGGCTCCCTCGCGGCAAAAATCTGGTTTCGTGAACGGAGTACACGAAGGCTCGTCAGAGCTTGCTCTGACGGTGATCAAAAAGGCTGCGCCTCGCGTTGCTCGGCGCAGGGAACCGCGCTCACTTTTGCTCCGGATCGTTCCTCCCCGTTTGCTATCGAGGCGTTCGCTCCGCTCACGCCTCGCAACGTTCGCGCGGATGTTTGTGCCTACCTTCTAATCTTCGGCGACAGGAACAGCCTGCTCCCGGTCGACGAACTCCACACCAGTAATCTCGAACCGGGCACCACCTGATGCACTCTCCGTAACCTGGATCTCCCAGCCGTGGGCGTCGACGATCTGCTCGACGATCCTGAGCCCGAACCCGGTCCCCGAATCGCTGGTGGAGTAGCCGGTTTCGAACACTTTCTCACGTCGCTCTTCGGGGATTCCGGGTCCGTCGTCGGCGACGGAGAAGCCATCTGCCTGGCGTTCGACAGTGACGGTCACTGATTCGCCGCCGTGCTCGACGGCGTCCTGCGAAGCTTGCGATTCAGGGCTCGTGGAGCCATGCTCCACGGCGTCCTGACGAGCCTGCGATTCAGGACTCGTCGAACCGTGTTCGACGGCGTTGCGAATCAGGTTCTCGAACAGCTGGTGGAGTCGGGAACCGTCTGCATGGATCTGCCCGTCGAGGTCCGTTTCGAGTGATGCCGATCTCGTATCGACGGTACTCCAGGCAGCGCTCAGTACCGTCTCCAGCGTGACGACCTCGGTGTCGGTAATCTGTCTCCCCTCCCGTGCGAGCGTAAGGAGATCGTCGATCAACGTCTCCATTCGTTCGAGTGCCTCACCCGTCTGATCGAGATGTTCGTTCTCCGTTTCGTCTCTTGCCAGTGCGAGGTGGCCAGAGGCAACGTTCAGTGGGTTTCGCAGGTCGTGGGAGACGACCGAGGCGAACTCTTCGAGTCGTTCTTTCTGTGCTTCGAGTTGCTGCTGTTGCCGTTTCTGTTCCGTGACATCGTTCACGACGACGATCTCACCCTTCTCCCGGCTGGAATTGATCGGACTCCGCTGGATGTCGAAGTAGTGAGTCTCCACCGACTCGTCCAGCCGGACGATCGAATCGTCCACGGTGAGGATGTCGCGGTCGTCGATGTCGTCGAACTGGTCGTAGACAGACGCTGGCATGACCTCGGCGAGTTGCTTGCCGAGTACCGCGTCGGTCACGCCGAACATCTGCTTGCCGGCGGGGTTCATGTCGACGATCCGCTCGTCAGCACCGAGGACGTAGACACCGGTCGAGATACTCTCGAAGACACTCCGCAGTGTGACCGGCGAGAGATCGGTCAGGCGGTACCGAAACATCGCAACCGAGAGTGAAGCTGTGGTGATCGAGAGCGCGACTGGTGTCAGATCCGCATCCATAAACTGCAGCGCGTGGGGAACGTTCGCAGCCCACGGCACACCAACCGCAACGAGAATCGCGATCATCTGGTTCCGGTAGAGGTGTGGCGCGCTCATCGCGTATCTGATAAAAAGTACCGAGCCGGCCAGCAAGAGGAGGTAGGTGAAGATCACGAACACCCAGAAGACAGGCCCCGGCGTCGTCGTAATCCCCGCAGGAACCCCTGTTGCGTACTCGATGTCTGCCCAGTAGAGGGAGTGCTGGGCATTCGTCCAGATAAATCCGAGAATTCCCCCACCCACAGCCAGCAGTGTCCCCACTGTGTCCCTCGTGAGATACTGTCCGTTGCCGGTGTACTGAACCGAGAGGACAAAAAACGTAATCGGTGCACTGACCATCCCAACATAGTTGAGCTGCAGCAGTCGGAATTCGACAGTTGGCGTTGTCGCGAGCACGAGGACTGCAGTCCCAGTCGCCCACCACACAGTCGCACCAGCCATCGCAACGAGCGCGAATCCACCTCTGGTCTCCCTGTTTGTCCACGCTCTGATCGCTACCCAGCCACCGAGCATCGTCGCAACGACGAGCGCGAGAACATAGAGTTGTTCCGGAATATATATCATATATTTAGCTATTAATTCTGACTCTCTACAGTTGGCATCAAGAAACTTTTCTACTGTTTGTAGATTAGTCTTCTCGAATAGAAATCCTTTGGCTAGCCATTGAGTGTTGTCTGATCGGACGGTCACACTCCGTCGGGGCGGGGAGCGTTATCCGGGAAGGATCAGGAGCGGCAGGAAAATCCAGAATACGACTGTCCCGGCGATCACCTTCAGGATATCTTTCGCAGCACTCGGTTTGTACTCGTAGACCCGGTAGGCACAGTACAGCGCGATCGGTCCCGGGAGAACCGGTGTCAAAAAAAAGCCGAAGGCCCCGATCAGCATCCCACCCCACTCCCACATCTCCAGTGAGATGGCCCGTCCGGACTCCAGAGGCGTCCCACAGTGCTGGCACTTGTCACTGCCAGGGAGTGTCATCTCGCCACACTCCGGACACCGGTTCTCCTGGGGGTGTGGTTCGGCCCGCGATCTCTCCCCGCTCTCTGACTCCGCCGGCTCCGACTCCGGCGTCTCCTCGGTCATACCTGCTCTTGTGGATGGAGGCGCATAAACAGAGTCGTTTCCCGTCATACTGGTTTTGGGGATCGTTTCAGTGTGGCGTCCCATCCTGACAGAGCAAGAATCAGCTATCCCGGCCGTACAGAGTCGAAACAACCAGTATAAGAGGTTTTATTCCTCCGGTTGACGTATCGATCTGCAATGATTGTCGCCCTCTCGGATACACACTGTCGACAGCAGCCAGACCTGACGAACCATCTCCGGACTGTGATCCAGGATGCCGATCGCGTCCTCCACTGTGGGGATTTCACCACACCAGCGGTGTACAGCTATTTCCAGGGCCTTTCGACGGAGCTCGTTTCAGTGACCGGGAACCGGGATCGGGGACCGCTCCGGGAGAAACTGCCCACGGAAACGACGACCGAGTGGAACGGACTGACTTTCTTGCTCGTCCACGGCCACCGACACGACAGAACGGCGATGTCGATGCTCGCTCGCCAGGAAGAAGCCGACCTCGTCGTAACAGGTCACAGCCATCGACCTGTTATCGAGGAGTTAGACGACAGGCTACTCGTGAATCCGGGGAGTCACGCGGACCCACGGGGGAATCAGCCAGCCTACGCCACGTTCGAGCGGATGGCAGAGGGAGTGACTGTCTCGCTCAAAACGCCCGAGGGGAACCAGCTAGAAACCAGAACACTCCAGTGCTGATCGACGGTGACCGAATAGGGCAGTGGTGGTGCGCCGGGATGGAGGTGGTGGAGGGCCGAAGTGGACCGACGCATCTACTGGTACGCGGGGAAATATAAAAGAGGTCACGAACACTCAAATGTCTCTTTGAGTTATCGAACCGCCGAGAATCTCTCTTCGAGTTACCGAATCTCCGTGTAATAGAAGACAGCAAACACGAGACAGAGCGCGAACACGCCGCCGACGAAAAAGAGCAGCCCCGGCGGGAGATTCGCGGCCGTCTCGACGGCGGTCTGTGGCTCTTCGGGAGTGAGCTGGCCGTCAGTGACCGCATCGGTCGCGTTGGTCACTCCGTCCGAGATGTTCACATCTGCATCGGCGGTGTCCATCCCGTCCTGGGCATCAGTTGCGTTGTCCATCGCCGTTTCTGTGTCGACGTCTTCGGTCTCGATAGCTCCTCCCTCACCCGTGTCGGTCTCTTCGACCGCCCCATCGTCGGCCGTGTCTGACTCCTCCACTGCCCCGCCGTCGAGCCCGTCGTCAGATCCATCCCCGGCTGGCTGACCATCCGCTCCGGAGTCACCAGCTGAATCCGAATCACCGGCCGGCCCGCCGCCACCGAAGGGGAACAGCTGCTGGCTGTACAGCGCCTGCACCACAGCGCTCGCCAGCGCGACGATCCCGAGTGAGCCGAGCAGCCGGGAGATCGCGGTCCGGAGTGTCGAACCTTCCTCCTCGTCGCCGGCAAAGATAACGAGTGCCTGGTCCGCGGGCGCGTAGACATCCATCTCGCGGCCTTTCTCCGAATAGGCCGTATCGACGACCTCGATCGCACCCGCGTCTTCGAGTTTCGCGAGGTGATACTGCGCGTTCTGGACGGAGGTGTCGACGCTGTCTGCGAGCTGGGCCGGCGGCGCGGGCGATTCGTGTAGCTGGGTGAGCAGCCGTCGGGCCGTCTCCGAGGCGAGCGCGTCGAACACCTCGTCGGCCTCCTCACTTTCGACGTCGACGACTCTCGGTTCCGCCTCCTCGGATTCGGCAGAATCGTAACTGGAGGGCAGCAACGACATTACTCGACTGTATGACAGCATCCGGTATCAGTTTTGTCTCCGACCGACGCCATTTTGACTACCCCACGGTAATGTGTGCCTGTGAGCGCGGTCGACGAGTGGGAACAGATACTGTCCGAGGCGGGGGAGCTGACCCCGGCGGCAGTCGATCGTATCATTAGCGTCCACGGTGACCGCGGCCAGCGGGCGATCGATTCGATCGCAGAACAACGCGTCAAGGAGTACCGGGACTTTTTCGTCGTCGTCGGCCACGAAGACGAGTACGTCGTCGAAGACGACGGCTGCACCTGCAAGGACGCCGAGTACAATCTCGATCCGACCGACCCCGAACAGCTCTGCTGGCACGCTATCGCGGTCCGGATCGCCCGCGCGATCGACCGGACGGACAAACACGATATGTGGTACTCCGACGTCCGGGATTTCATCTGACTGTGGCCACGCAGAAACTACCCCTGTAACCCCGATCAGTCGTCGTCATCGACTTCGGTTCGTGCCTGGCGTCGGGAGGCACGCTCGATGAACTCCTGGGGAAGCTGGTCGATCTCGCCGGCCTGTACACCCCAGAGATGCGCGTACAGCCCGTCGTTGTCGATCAACTGTTGGTGTGTCCCACGCTCGACGATCTCACCGTCTTCGAGGACGACGATCGTATCGGCATCCTTGATCGTCGAGAGCCGGTGGGCAATCGCGAACGTCGTCCGGTCCGCGGCGAGTTTCTCGATCGAGCGCTGGATCAACATCTCCGTCTCCGTGTCGACGTCGCTCGTTGCCTCGTCGAGGATGAGAATCTCCGGATCTTTGAGGATCGCTCGCGCGATGGAGAGTCGCTGGCGCTGCCCGCCGGAGAGTTTCACACCTCGTTCGCCGACTTCCGTGTCGTAGCCGTCGGGGAGGTTTTCGATGAATCCGTGGGCTTCTGCCATCTTCGCGGCCTCGACGATCTCCTCGCGGTCGGCGTCGAACGTGCCGTAGGCGATATTTTCGGCAACAGTGCCGTAGAACAGGAACGTATCCTGGCTGACGTAGCCCATCGCCGACCGGAGGCTGGGCAGGGTCACCTCGCGGATGTCGGTGCCGTCGATGCTAATCTGTCCGTCGTCGACGTCGTACATCCGGAGCAGAAGTTTGAGGACTGTGGATTTCCCGGCACCGGTCGGTCCGACGAGTGCGAGTGTCTCGCCACCCTCGACTGTGAACTCGACGTTCTCGATGATCGGCTCGTCCTCGTAGCCGAAGGTCACGTCGTCGTACTCGACCCGACCGTCCCCGACGGTGAGTTCCTTCGCTGCGGGATCTTCCTCGATCCGGGCTGGCTCGTCCATCAGCCCGAAGATTCGGGCCGAGGACGCCCTCGCTCGCTGGTACATGTTGATAATCTGCCCGAACTGCGCCATCGGCCAGATAAAGCGCTGGGTCAGCAGGATGAAGGTGACGAACTCACCGGTCGACAGCGAGGCTGTGAAGATCCACGGGGCGGCACCCTCGGCTTCGAGTACCCACAGCCCGCCGACGAGGAAGGTTAGTACGAAACCAAAGCCGGCCAGCAGTCGCAGTCCCGGGAAGAACTTGATCCGCGTCTCGATTGCATCCCAGTTCGCGTCGAAGTAGCCCTGGCTCACATCGTCGACTCGCTCGGACTCGTACTCCTCGGTGTGTGAGGATTTGATCACCTTGATCCCGCCGAGGTTGTTCTCCAGCCGGGAGTTGACCTTGCCGACTGTCGACCGGACTTCGGCGTATTTCGGCTGGATGATTCGGATGAAAATATAGGTAAAGAGACCGATCAGTGGAACGGGGAGCAGTGCGATCAGCGCGAGTTGCCAGTTGAGATAGAACAGAATCCCGGCGATACCGAGCACCATCACGACCAGCCGGAACAGCGAGTTCATCCCGTCGTTGAGGAATCGCTCTAACCTGTTGACGTCGTTCGAGAGGATCGACATCATCTCGCCGGTCTGTTTGTCCGCGAAGAAATCCATGTTCAGACGCTGCATCTTGTCGTAGGTGTCGGTCCGGACGTCGTGCTGGATGTTCTGCGCGAAGGAGTTGAACCCCCAGTTGCGAACCCAGTGAAACAGTGCTCCCAGCGTGAACGCACTCCCGATCAGGACGACAGTCAGTACGAGTTGTCCCTGCGGATCCTCCGGGATCACGCTGTCGGGGACAAAAAAGATGTCCGTGAACGCTTTGTCGCTACGGAAGACGGCGTCGACCGCGAAACCGAGTAACACCGGTGGGATAAGATCCAGTAGCCTGGCGAAAATACTCGCAAACACACCGACCAGGGCCTGGAACTTGTAACGGACGCCGTACACTTGGAACAGTCGCTTCATCGGGTTCTCGACGTTTTCCCGCTGTTCCTCGAACGGATCGTCTTCCTCCCAGTCGACAGTTCCCATTGTCAATACTGACGAGTTCTGGACGGATAAGGGTTCAGAGCCGTCTCTGTCTGCTAAATCCTTCGTGTGAATGTTGTGAACAAACGACAGGGAATCACCGCTGGTCAGGCGCTATTCTTCGAACCCGTCCTCCCACCGAAACACGCCATCGCGCTGGATCGGGTCGCCGTCGACGAGAAGTCGAGTTCCGTCCTCGCGCATATCGGTAATCAGATCGACGTGGACTGCGCTCTGGGTACCCGATTCACCCTCGGGGAGACAGGCCTCGTAGGCACGACCCAGTGCGAGATGGACCGTGCCGCCCATCTTCTCGTCGAAGAGAATCTGGTCGGTGATGCGGTCGATGCCACGGTTCATCCCGATGCCGAGTTCGCCGAGTCGGTTCGAGCCACCGTCAGTTTCGATGATCGTCGTCAGCACGTCTTCCCCCGCGTCGGCTTCCCAGTCGACGACGACGCCGTCTTTGAACACGAGCCGGGCGTTTTCCACCCGAGTCCCCCGGATCGTCATCGGGATATCGAAGACGACCTGTCCTGCGGTGTCCGCCGGGGCGGTAAACACCTCGCCACTCGGGAGGTTGTGTGAGTCGTAGGCGACGCTCGCAGCACTGTTTACGGCTGTTCTGTTCTCGATGGAGAGGGTCAGATCCGTCGCGTCGCCGTCTTTGAGTATCCGGACTTCGCTCCCTCCGTCGAGAATCTCTTTTAGTTGTCCCATCTCTTCGGCGAGGGATTCCCAGTCGCGGAGGATCGCATTGTAGACGAAATCGGTGTAGGCCTCGTAGCTCATCCCGGCCTGCTGTGCGAGTGCCCGGGTCGGATGCACCGTCGAGACCCAGTCCGTCGCGAGTCTGGCTTCGCGGATCTGCTCGCGAGCCTGCCCGAAAGCTTGCTGTGTCTCTTCGGGGATATCGACAGTGGTTGCCGTGTTTCGGGTCCCCCGAAGCGAGAGGGCGCTGTCGGCACGTTCGTACAGCGCCAGTTCGAACTCGGGATCGACGTCGAAACGCCCGTCGTGTGCACGCTGGTAGGCGCGGTCCATCTCCTCGGAGGCGTAGGTTACGTGCATGTTCGCCCCGCGTTCGCCGATCTTTTTTGCGACTGCGACACCCAGGTCGTGTGCCCCCTCGCCGACAGAGACGACGACATCGTCGCCGTCCTCGATTCTCCCACTCCAGTCGACGAGCGTTTCCGCGTGTTCGAGCACTCGCTGATCCATACTCGGGCAGTCGGCACACAGCCACCTAAATCAGACGCTCGGGACGAACTGGCCAGTCTCGCGGTAGACGCCAGCGAGCAGAACGACTGCGGCGACGATCGGCAGCGCCCCGCAGGCGAGATAGACCGGAACGAACCCGACGGCGTCGATGATCGGCAGGGAGATGACCGGGCCGAGTCCCCCGCCGATGTCACCGAAGACGTTGTTGGTTCCGACGGCCCGGCCCATCCCATCGTTCGGCGTCAGGTCGCCGAGGAGCGCCATCAGTGGGCCGCTGGTGCCGCCCTGTCCCGCGCCGACGAAGCCACAGGCGACCGCGAGTGTGGCGACGGAGTTCGCAACGGCGAGCAGAACGAACCCGGCGGCCGTAACGACCAGAAACAGAAGCAAGATCGGAACCCGGGACTGTCGCTGATCACTCACGTAGCCGCCGAGGAACATGAACCCGCCCGCGACGAGGACCGTAATCGCCATGAAGATGCCCGAACTCCCGACTGCCTCCCAGCCGAAGACCCCGAGATTCCGCTCTTTCAAGAAGAGCACGAGCGTCGCGAACAGCGCGCCGATGTAGACGAAAAAGACGGCGAAGTTGACGGTGCCGACCGTGAGCGCTGGCACTCCCGTATCGATGTCCCAGGGTTTCACCGACTGTCGTTGCTCCCCCTCGACGTGTGTCTCCGGGATCAGCAGGAAGGCGACGATGCTGGCGACAAAGGCGAAGACAGTGGCGACAGTAAATGCGGTCACCTCGTTCGTAAACTCGGTGATGATCCCACCGAGGACGACACCCGAGGGAAAGCCAAAGAGGAGGCCGCCGCGGATCAGGCCCATACTCGTTCCCCGTGACGAGCCGTCGCTCACGTCCGCCGCGATCACGAAGGCTGTCGCGAAGACGGCTGCACTGCCGACGCCCCAGAGTATTCGTGCGGAGAGAAACCACGCCTCTGGCAGGGGTGCGACCATCGCGATCACGTAGCCGAAGGTTCCGACAGCCTGGACGAACATCCCGACGATCATCGGCGTTCGTGTGCCATATCTGTCGACCAGCACACCAGCAGGCGCGTTCGTGAGCATCCGTGAAAACCGATTTGCGCTGAGGATAATGCCGACCAGGAACGGCGAGATGCCGAGGACGACACCGAGGTTCGGCAGGATTGGGAAGATGACACCGCCACCGAAGCCGATGAAAAACGTGCTGACGATGACGGCAAAAATAACGACGTACTGACTATTCTTGTCAGTATCGTCGGGGAGGATACGGTCGGTGATGTTCGATTGTTCTGTCATTACTACGACAGGGATACGGACTGCAGGCCTCGGCCGAGGTGACCGAGAGCACCCCGTGTTCGGTAGTACAATTTTACCGACACTGGCGAAAAGCGTTCGGATCTGTGTCTTCCCACGCCTGTCTCGATGATACAGTTGATAGTTAGAAATAGACTTCCCAACGAGCAGCCCTTCCAGTCATACTTCTATCATATTCGTTTTCTGTGAATCTGTCTAACCTTCGAAACGTACCTGACCTGTCCCACAAACAGGAACACAGCCAGACTCGCTAACACGGAATATAAGTCACGGCAGTCAGTACGTCCGAGCGTGACAGACGGTTCACAGCTCGTCACCTGGCTGGAGAGTCAGCAGATACTGGTCAGTATCTGTCTCTCCCTGCTACTGATTGTCCTCATCTGGCGTGTCGATCTCATCCTCGACGGCTACACCAGCATCTCCGATCAGACGGTGGAGGATATTCGTGGGTTCCGCGCCGTCGCAACCGCTACACTGCTGGTCGTCAGCCTGATCTGGATCAGTAACCGACCGACGCCCGGGTGGCTCGCTGATCTCTCACAGTCTGTCGGCTGGCCAGCCATTCTCGCTGGCATCGTCGATTTTCTCCCCAGATTCGTCGTCGGGAATTCCGGTGCGATTCTCGTGACGCTGCTTGGGGGCTGGTGGGCCTGGAATATGCGGACCAGGGGCGACAGGGTGATCGAGCGATTCGTCGAACAGAAGTACGACGAGACGATCGCACCCATCGTCGAGAACGTCTGGGACGTCACCATTTTCGCGGCGTTCGTACTCTTGATTCTCGACCAGTGGGGGATCAGTATCGCCACGCTGGTCGCGCCGGCGGGGATCATCGGAATCATCGTCGGATTCTCCGCCCGCAAAACGGTCGCCAACTTCTTCGGGAGTATCTCGCTGTACGCCGACGATACTTACAGCCGCGGGGATTTCATCGAACTCGAAAGCGGTATTTCCGGGACGGTCCGGGATATCAGCGTCCGGAGCACAGTTTTGCAGACGCTGGATGGCGATCACGTGACGATTCCGAACTCGGAACTCAACGAGGGGAAGATTATCAACAAATCCTCCCCGCGGCCGACTCGCCGCATCAGGTCACAGATCAGTGTCTCCTACGATGCCGACCCCGAGCGTGTCAAAACGGTGCTCTCCGAGGCGGCCGAGCCGATCTCACAGCAACACGACCCCGAAGTCCACCTCCGCTCGTTCGGTGACTCCGCGCTCATCTTCGAGGTGTTCGTCTGGATCGACGAGCCAGAAGACCGGCTTCCGGCCGAGAACGAACTCAACACGGCGATTTATCGGGCACTCGAATCGGCCGGCATCGAGATCCCGTACCCACAACAAGAGGTGACGATCGACGGCCCAACACCAGCTGACGGGTCCTGACTGGAGACAGGAATCCACGAGTTTCGTTACAGTCAGCGCTCGACCAGAGCGGTCAGTCCGCCAGCGCAGCCAGTCGCTGTGCTCTCACGGTGCCAGTCGGGGTCTGTTCGTCGACAGCGAGCTGGTAGGTTGCTGTTGCGGCCTGATCGACGGAGAACGGTCGATCTTCCCCCATCCGCGCTGCAATCCGTTCGAATCGACCAACGGCGCTGACGAGTTTGTTTACGATCGGTGGGAAATGTGGTTGCTTCGGACCGTAGACCGGACCAAACCGGGGGACGACGATCTCCATATCGAGGTCCGTGATTGCGTCCTCGGCCCGGCGTCGTGCGATGAGATATCGGTCACTCACGAGTGGCGGTGTCGCCGACGAGGAGATGTAGACGAACCTGTCGACGCCTGCCCGCTCGGCTTCTAGCGCCGTGAGAATGGCTGAATCGCCGTTGATCCGCTCGAAGGTAACACCCTCGGTGGGGGACTCGCTCAGTGTGCCGATCGAGTGAACAACGGTATCGACCCCTTCGAGCGCATCGCGCCACTCCTGGGGTGCGAAGACGTCTCCCTCGATCCAGTCGACATCGGTTGCCCACGGTCCCCGCTCGCTCGATTCGGGTGGCCCGCTGCGAGCAACACTCGTCACCTTGTGGCCATCCCTGACAGCCCGTTTGCAGATGCGGCGACCGATAAATCCGTTCCCGCCTGTCACCAGCAGTTCCATATCACATACTATTCGCTCAGTGACAAAATCCTGGCGACAGCGAGAGATCGTGTCGCTACGCATTTCCGCACTCATCGCAAAACCGAGGTATGGACGCAGTGTCGGACCTGCAGTTCCGCGATCAGGCTGTGTTACTCGACGACGTGCTCGTCATCGCGGATCTGCACGTCGGGCGCGGCGCGGCCTCGAACGTCGAACTCCCGGTCGGTGACGGCTCCGACATGATCGAGCGCTTCCGGGCGCTCTGTGAGCGATTCGACCCCGCAGAGGTTGTCGTTGCTGGTGATCTGTTGCACTCCTTCCAGACGGTGCCCCGGTCTGTCACGGGGACGGTCCAGGGCCTGCGGGATGTCGCCCGCGACGCTGGTGCGCGGATCGTGGTTACGCCGGGAAACCACGACACACTACTCGACGCGGTCTGGGACGGCCCCGTGCAACCGGAGTACCGCCTCGGCGAGACGGTCGTCACCCACGGCCACGTCGAACCCGAGGCCGACGCCGAGCGGTACATCGTCGGGCACGACCACCCGACGATTTCCATCGAGGGCAAGCGTCGCCCCTGCTATCTGGCTGGCGAGGATGGCTACGAGGGTGCGGCGGTGCTGATGCTTCCGGCGTTCAACCGGATCGTCCCCGGCGTCGAGATCAACGGGATGTCGACGGGGGATTTCATGTCGCCGCTCGTCACCGATCTCGATTCGATGGCCCCGATCGTCTGGGACGACGACGCCGAGGAAGCACTGCGATTCCCGCCGCTCGGGGAGTTTCGCCATCGGCTGTGATCGCTCTCCCGGATTCTGAATCGAAGGGCTTAATCCAGGCACAGTCATCTTCCCAGATGCGGGACCGTGGGGTAGCGGTATCCTCGGCGGATGGGGTCCGTCGGACCTGAGTTCGAATCTCGGCGGTCCCACTTCTTTACAGGAGCGAGTCCCCGAGCGACGCGTAAAGAAGGTGGGGCCACGAGGACGAGCGTAGCGAGTCCTCGGCGGTCCCACGTCCCACTTTTTACTGCGTCGAGTTTCCTCGCGAGCCTGCGGCTCGCTGCGGAACCGCTCCTTGCAAAAACTTGGGAAAAAAACTTCCGAGTGCTCACTACGTTCGCACTCGGTGAACCGGCTCGCTTCGCTCGGCGGATGCTAATACTGGTGGCTATACGAAGCTGACGAATTTCGGCCCCGTGGGGTGAGCCGAACAACGTGCGGCGATTCTCGTGAGCACTCGTTCTCACGGTGGTCGACTATCTTGACGAATGTATCGCCACTACGATAAGAGAGTATAACTTTCCAGTTGCCCTTTTGAAAGACCGAAAACATCGTGTGTGCCAAAATTAGACTGCAATCAAATCGTTTTCACTCCCGAATGACGCTCACGGAAGAGGGTGCCCGTTCGACGACGCGCTCGGAGACGCTGCCGAGGAACAGTCGTTCGATCGTTCCCTGGCTGTGGCTCCCCATAACGATGTGGTCGATCTCACGCTCGTCGGCCTGTTTTACGATCACCTTCGATGGCTCGCCGTGGTCGAGCACGGTCGCGACAGAACAGCCATACTCTTCCGCAATTTCCGCAGCCTCTTCGAGCAGTTCCTCACCCTCTGCCTCGCGTTTCTCGTAGATCTCCCCGATCTTCACGCCCACGTACCGCTCCGGCTCGATGGTGATCGAGGTATCGACCACGAACAGAACTGTCAACTCGTCGTCGGCGAATTTCTCACACGCAAACTTCAGTGCACCCCGGGCCATCGTCGACCCGTCGAATGGGATCAGTACCTTTTCCATACCATACAATGGGTGCTCAACTACAAGAACAATCGGAAATCCAATAGCTCTTGCCAGGCGCTTTCCTTCTTTTGAGAGTCCGGAGGTCGTGCAAACTCCCTTCGAATCCTCCAGCCCTCCGTCGGATACCTATTCTCCAGTAGCTATAAATATGTAATAATTGTCATTTTACCACATGGCAGAAGGAGGCATCATATCGATCGTCCCACCGCTGATCGCGATCGTGATGGCGATCGCGACGCGGAAGGCCGTGCTCTCGTTGTTTCTGGGCATCTGGGCCGGCGGGATCATCTTCGCGGAGAACATCGGAATTGTCCAGACGTTCGACTGGATTGCGACCGCCGTCGGCGAGAGCGTGTTCCACGCTCAGATCATTATCTTCACACTCTTGCTGGGGTCGTCGGTCGCGATGATGTGGCGGCTGGGCGGCTCACACGCGATCCGGAACTGGGCGATCGAATGGGTCGACAGCCAGCGCAAATCCGGCGTGATGACGTGGCTCCTGGGGCTCGTACTGTTTTTCGACGACTACGCCAACACCGCCGTCGTCGGGAGTACGATGAAAGACATCTCCGACAACCTCCAGATCTCCCGCGAGAAACTCTCCTATCTCGTCGACTCGACTGCGGCACCCGTCGCAACGTTGCTCATCTCCTCGTGGGTCGCCTTCCAGCTCTCGATGATCGAACAGGGGTACGAGGCCACGGAAATCCCCGAAACAGAGATCCCGGACTCCTTCAGCGTCTTTCTCGACTCGATTCCCTACAACATGTACTCGATTCTCGCCATCGCGATGGTCGGAATCATCGTCCTCTCCCAGCGCGATTACGGCGAGATGCTCACCGCCGAGCGACGGGCCGCGACGACCGGGAAACTCACCCGCGACGACGCCAGACCGATGCAGGACGTGGAGGGCGACCTCGGCGACCCGAACGTCGACAATCCACGGCTGTCGTCGTTCATCGTCCCAATTCTCGTGTTGATCGTGAGTGTCCTGGTGACGGCGCTGTGGTCCGGTGGCCTCTTCGATGGCGCGACGCTCCGTGATGCGATCGAGGGTGCGGACTACGCGCTGGCGCTGGTGCTTGGCTCCTTCGCCACGGTCGTCTCGACGTACATCCTCGGGTACGCTTTCAGCGTCCTCTCGATCGGCGAGAGTGTCGATACGACGATCGACGGCTTCGGAATCATGCTGACGGCAGTCACCATCCTGGTACTCGCCTGGTCGCTGGGCGAGGTCGTCTCGGCGCTGGGAACGGGCGACTTCGTCGCCGGCGTCGTCGACGACTTCGTCTCACCCGAAATCCTGCCCGTCGTGGTGTTCGTCACGGCCGGCTTCATCGCCTTTACAACTGGCAGTTCCTGGGGGACGATGACGATTCTTACCCCGATCGCGATCCCGGTCGCCTGGGATCTGGTGGGCACCCACGAGATGGTCTCGGTCGTGGTTGGCATGGTCTTTTCGGGTGCGATCTTCGGTGACCACTGCTCGCCGATCTCGGATACGACCGTGCTCTCCGCCACGTTCACCGGTGCAGATCTGATCGATCATGTCCGGACACAGCTGTACTACGCCGGGACCGTGGCAATCGTCGCCATTGCGCTGATGCTCGTGTGGGGGTACACCGAACTCTCCCCGTTCCTGTTGCTCCCGGCTGGCATCGCGCTGCTCGTCGGCCTCGTCTACGGACTGTCCCGAGCCCACGCCAACATGCATGGCCTCGACCCCGTCCAGGCAGTCGATGCATCGGATATCGCACCGCCCGAAGACGACGACTGAGGCGTAAAAATTCGCAACCGAGGCAGGTACGACGCCGTCCACTCTTGCTTGATAGTCGAAATGCGGTGGTAGACGCACGTAAGGGTGGATCTTGTCGTCACTAGATTCTACTCTGATTTCACTCCGTAACTGACCCCGAACCGGGCAGCCCTCAGCTCCCGTGACTCGGCTGTAGTCGCTCGGTTTTCGGGATCTCCGTAAACTCGAACCGTGCGCCGCCGTCGAGACTCTCTTTTTCCGAGACGCACCAGTGGTGAGCCTCCGCGATCTGCTCGACGATCGCCAGTCCGAAGCCGGTACCGTCGGACTCCGTGCTGAACCCGGATTCGAACACGTCCGCGTCGGGAAGCCCGGAGCCATCGTCCGCGAGGAAAAAGCCAGTCGCGAGGTCTTCCTCTGCGCGTGTCGACGTCGCCATGAGATCCAGCGGGCCGACAGTAACAGTCGTCTCCGGGCCGGCGTGCTCGGCCGCGTTCCGGAAGAGATTCTCCAGAAGCTGCTGGAAGCGGTCGGGGTCGGCCTCCAGTTCCTTGTCGTCCTGGACGACCAGCTCCATCTCCTTCGTTTCCACGGTCTCCCAGGCTCTGCGTGCGATCTCCGCGAGTGAGACAGGCTCCGTCTCGCCGACGCTCTTTCCCTGCCTGGCGAGGGTAAGCACGTCGTCGATGATCGCTCCGATCCGGTCGTGGGACTGTCGAACCTTCTCGAAAGAGTCCTCGGAGCCCGTCGCTGCCGCTTGCTCCAGATGGCCCTGGGCGACCTGGAGTGGGCTCCGGAGATCGTGGGAGACGATCTCCGCGAACTCCTCTAGACGGTCGTTCTGTGCCTGCAGCTCGCGTTCACGCTGTTTTCGTTCGGTGATGTCACGAACCGTGACGACGATTCCGCTGATCGGTGACTGGCTGGGCAGCGTTCGCCCGATGGCTTCGAGAATCCGCCACTCCCCCTCGATCGTCTGTGTCCGGAACTCGAACTGGTGTGCTGTGTCCGGGTTCGCCCCGACCGCCTCGAGTGCATCGCGTACGTCGTCGCTGTCCGCGTCGTAGACCAGCCCGTGCAATGCTGTTCCGACTATGTCTTCGGAATTACAGCCCGAGACCTGTTTGAACCCCGAGTCGGCGAAGATAACGACTCCCTCGTCGTCGACAACGACGTTCTGATCTGGAAACTCTTCGAGCAGTTGCCAGTACTGATCTTCTGTGGGCGCCACTCCTCTACATATTCGTATGTCGGTTCTTAAATCCACTCGTCGAAATCTCGGTTGTGATACTGCCCGCATCCGAACCAGCTACGAGACAGCACTGTAGGTCCTGCTCGGACCGTGACCGCTGCTCTCGACGAGGTTGTACTGTTCGAGCTTTCGCAGATACTTCCGAACTGTTCGCATGGATTTCGGGTCGTCGACGCGCTCCTCGTACCGGGCGAGCAACTCTTTGGGCATGAGTTCACCACATTCCCGGAGTACATCGTACACGGCGAGTTGGTCGGTGGTAAGTCGATCGAGACTCTTCTGGCGCAGTTCCGCCCGGGCTGCCGGGATCGCTGTCTCGATATCGCTGTCCCGGATTCTATCACTCCCCTTCCGTTCCGCGTGACGCGCTGCGGATCGGAGGATACTGATCGCGTCCCGCGCGTTACCACAGGCTGTCTCGGCGATCCGCTGTCGCTGGTCGGTCGTGAGCGCTCCATCCGTGAGCCCCCAGGCTGCGCGATCCGAGAGGATCGAGACGAGCTCGTCGCGCCGGTAGCTGTCGAACTCGATGGTGTCGCTGCTCCGGAGTCGCGACTGGAGGCGCTCGTCGAGTGGGCGGAACAGATCCCGCTCGTGGTTCGTGATCAGAATCATCGTCAGCCCGGAGATCGAGTACAGCCGGCGCAACAGATCCGGATCGTCGATCTGGTCCGCTTCGTCGAGTACGACCAGATACGGTTTGTCGATCTCGCGTAACCGCTCCAGCAGTTCGTCGAGCGGCGTCGACCGGTGGATGTCGTAGGTCGTCCCGAGACTTTCCAGCAGTTTGTAGAGAATCCGGAAATCGTTCGGGTGGAGCCAGCAGTCGACGTGGGCAGTGTGGACATCCAGCACCTGTTCTTGCAGTCGATCGAGTGTCGCCCGGGCGATACAGGTTTTACCCGATCCCGAGGGGCCGGTCAGCAGCGCGTGCTGGGGTCTATCCCCCTCGACGACGGGCTCTAGCGCCGTCGCAAGCTGGCTCATCTCCTCGTGGCGGTGGACGATCTCGCGTGGCAGATAGTCGTCCTGCAACACGCGGGCGTCCTGAATCATACCCTGATTGTTGGAACCCACTATCTTAAACGGAAGGGCCAACCTTCCGGGTTTCCGGGTATCAAAATACTGTCACGCTCGCATCCGGAAACCCGGAAGGGATGCAGTCTTGCCTTTCAACCTGCCCGGCGAACCCCTGCTCATGAAGACGGCAGCGATCGATATCGAGACGACCGGGACCGCACCCGAAGACCAGATTACGGTAATGGGAGTCGATATCCCGATGGGTTCGCGCGTGTTTCTCAATACAGGTGAGCGAACGTATCCGGAAGCAATTACCGACCGTATCGACCAAGATTTCGACAGTGTGGTGCAGATTACTGCCCACGACTGTGAGGCTGCACTGCTTGAGGCGTTTCGGTCTTTCGCGCTGCAGCGGTTCGGCGGCAGTCGGGACTCCAGGGATGACGAGTTCAAATTCGCAGCCTACAACGGCGAAACCTGGAAGGGTGGGTTCGACCTCCCATTTATCCGGACTCGCTGTCAGTCCCACGGCGTCGGCTGGCCGCTCCACGGTCCGTATATCGACGTCATGGCGGTGGTCGGTGATCGGTTCAACGTCTCCGACAAGAGTCTCGAAACGACGTACGAAGAACTCGTCGGTGAGGGGTTGACAGCGAGTGATCCCTTCGAAGAGAGCGGTGAGGCCGTCGAGAGCTGGCGAGCAGGCAATTTCGAGTCGCTGTTACGGCACAACGTAGCGGATATCCGCCGGACCCGCGCGCTCGTCCGTGTTGCCGAGCAGTACTGTTCGACCTCGCACTTCTCGATGCGCTCGCTCGGACCAGTCAATACTGACTGATCGTCGACTCGTTACGACACGCATAAGTAGGACTATCCAGTAGTGGCAGTTGCACAGTCCCGTGGGGTAGTGGCCAATCCTGAAGCCTTCTGGGGGCTTCGACGGAAGTTCGAATCTTCCCGGGACTATTCTCTTCGAACAAAGTGAGAACCAATAGTCTCTGGGCTGTTCTAATCAGGGAACGGAGCGACGCGGAGTGACCGTGGTTCGAATCTTCCCGGGACTATTCTCTTCGAACGTTTCGGGACCGAACAGCGCGAGGTCTACATCGAGTTGTGCTAATACGGCACAGATGTGGAAACTACGACTGCCTGAAAACGTGCCATCTGTACGTGACGGTGCTAAGGATGATGAACACGAGCAGCCAGAGAGTCATCGCCACGGCCAGAGTGAGAAAATCAGACTGTGAGACAGAGCCGTAGCTGTCCATCGGATAGACGAACAGCGATGCCCCTAGAACCCAGAACGGAACTGTCAACACCAGCCAGATGGCTGTGGCAATAGTCAAGACGCCAGCGGGGCCCCAGCGTGCGGTATCGAGCAGTACACCCAGATGCTCCAACACAGCCCGGACCTGATATTTCGCCGGTACGACGATGTCGTCTGCCAACTGATAGCCTCTACGCTGGTCGCCCCGTGATCGCAGGACACCATCGTCCGTGAGTTCGTTCAAGTACTCCTGCGTTCGTCGTTCACCGACACCCAGTTCGTTTCCAACTGCGTCGTGAATCTCGTTGAGGTCGAATCGCTTTCCAGGGTGCCGCTGGAACCAGGTGAGGAGGATGATTTTCTTCGAATCTGTCCGCTCAGTGTCATCGTATTCTTCGATCACGGTTTCAATTCGTTTCATAGTGTCACCACCGGACAGCGTTGGAATGCGTAGAATCAAACCGGGATTTCATCTTTCTGAAACCCGTTTCGAGCCTGGAATATCTTCCAGATATATCATATCCCGTCCCCACGATCCAACTGCAATGGACAGACACTGTCGACTGGCAGTTCAGTCTCGGCGAATACAAGCGTTCGGGTCCGAAATACCGGCGACACGGTTACCAACAGTAACTGCTGATCACGGGGGTTGGAGGGAGTGGCATGACTGCTGACGGTCACAGCGAACGTCCTGCCGGGAAAGAAATCCCGCGAGAGGTCCTGGAGCAAGACCACGTCTACGCCGCAGTTGGCCACTCGCGCCGTCGGTATCTGTGCTGTGCACTGTTCGAAAAAGCGGAGTGGTCACTGACCGAACTAGCAACTAAAACCGCTGCACTGGAACAGGAAGTGCCCGAGCGTGAGATTCAGCAGACACAGCGAGAACAGATGTACATCTCGCTCTATCATACTCACGTGCCAAAATTAGCAGAGGCAGGCGTTCTCGAATTCGACGAGAACTCCGAAACGATCCGGGCTGATCGCAACATCGATCACGTCTTGATGATACTCGACGCCATCGCCGCTGGTCTCGACGATTCGTGAGTCCGTCCGTGGGCGCAACGGGACGAATCGAACCATCACGGCTGTCGAGTCTGGTGCTTACGGGAAACTGGAGATACTACCGTCCGATGTGGTGAAATTTCCACGGATTAATACTGCCGGCTGTAAGAAACTGAAGAATTGCGCCACCCCGGGGTGGCACATATCTTTACGGATTTACAGCCGGCAGTATAAGAGCGTGTCATAGAAGGATTCACACGCTCTGTCTATCCAAGGGACAGAACTCGCGTGCAAGATACAACGCGGTTCATCCGTCTTTAGCTAAGCTCAGAACGTCGTGACAGTGGCGGCTTTTCGGGACTTCTTTTCGACAGGAATGAGGAGGCAACGGCTGTGTACACTGAAGCCTCCTCAGACGTAATTGAACAGCGGCTT
>SAYS01000004.1 GCA_004015825.1 Halovenus amylolytica
AGCGGTGAATTGGACTTGTCTCAATCTACGCCGCGGCAGCAACCGAGACTGACCGCCAAATCATACAGAAAGTGACTGTTTCGTGGCGCTCAGGCAGCACTCTCTCGCCTCGTTCGGGAAGTAACGAACTCTCTTTTTGATTTTTGAGTATTAGTATCCCAACTCATAACAGCCAGGGAAACATGTAAATCAGATTCCGATAAATCAAGATACACAATAAATGAGTTATAACATCGGCCCCTACGATATTATGCGGCTTCAGAGTCAGCTTTCGGATTTCTTTGATCCATATGTTAATAAAGTAAATATAAATAACAGTTTACTTACGCAGATTGAAAAGACAGGTGAAGCAATTGATAGATTCTTCAGGGATGGAGTTATCGATTATACATATCCTGTGATGAATGTAGTGATCATTGGTAAAGCAATTAATTCAATCGAAGATTTGACAGTTGTCAAACCTGATGGCAGTCAGTGGGAGAAATCCATTGAAGAGATATATGCGAAGAAATTATTAACAGAAGAGAATCCGTGGAAAACGATTTACGAGATCGAAGTTGCCCAATCTTGTTACTCTGCGGGCCTGAATACGAAGTTGGTACACGAAGGCCAGGAAGCCGGACCTGATGTTCTGGTCTATTGTGGTGATAAGCGTGTAGATATCGAATGTAAAAGAAGGGACACATACGATACTAAGAAGAATTATGATTATAAACCGATTCGAGAAGAGATACTTTCTAATTTAGATATAGGAGACGATAGTTTTTTATTGAATTGACCGCAGATGGTCCATTAGAAGAACAAGCTGTTGAGTCCGTTATTGACCTTGCCGTCCAAGTTATCGAAAATAGAGAACCTGAAGCAACATGCGAAATCAATAAGATTGAATACAAAGTCAAATTAAAAGATTATTATCAGGGTCAAAAAATACTAGATATTTCTAAACAAGATATCGAAAGATGGTTCAATAATGAAATATTTAGCCCCGACGCTATCCAGGCGCTTTTATCAGCTTTCGATGAGGAGAAAATCAGTCCGGGATCACAGGTGGAAACTTCTATTAAATTTATAGAAGAAGGAGAAGTAATGACAAAGGGCGGAGCAGTTTTTGATTTCAACTTCCCCACTATAGATGAAAAGTATTACGATAGAATTATCAACACAACATTACGGTCCGGCCGCGAAGACTTGAAGGGACGATCGCCTTCAGTTCTCTTCCTCCATTTACCTGCGTACGAAACTGAAGATATGAGAAGATATTGTGTGCAAGAAGGCCAGTATGATCCTACTCCACAAATTCAGAGATTAGAGCAAAGGATTGAAGGCGAATTGAATCATTCGACGTCCGTCAATGCTGTCGTATTGAATATGACCTATTTTGCAACAAGAGAAAATTATTGTCAGATTGAACGTGCCTACAAGGTGTCTGAAAATCAATCACCCGATCGTCAACTACCGCAGGATTTTCGAAAATATCTTTCTGGAGACCTATTCAATTCAGAGCACATACGGGAGTTGAAATGATATACTAATTAATGTAGATATTCGGTCACCCAGATGCCGGAATTATTTTCATAGATTTTGCTAATCTCCAGATTATACCATTTAATTCTCCCCGAAGTAATTGTTATCCGGAGGAATAGTATAACCCACGTGACTGTGAATGTATCAGTAGTATGCCTGAATCGTTATTCAAGATCGGGGAAACCTATCACCGAGTGAACGATATTCACGAAAAGTACGGAGGCAACAGATACAGTGGGATCGCGCCCTGCTCGGACTATCCCTATGTTTTCATCTTTTTTGGAGAATCTGGTGAGTGGCATGGATATGATGATGAACTCACAGACAGTGGCATATTCTATTACACGGGTGAAGGTCGAGATGGCGATATGACCATGGATGGGAGAAACGCAGCGATTAGAAACCACAAGCAGAATCGTGACGAACTACACGTCTTCGAGAGCGAGGATGGAGCATGGCAAGTGACCTACGTTGGTGAGTACGAATACAGAGACCATCACCATCCCAGGTTGCCCGACAGAAACGATAAGATGCGAGATGCAATTCGCTTCGAGCTGGTGCCGGTTGGTGGACTTGAGATGGATGTCGGAACGAGAGATCTCGACGAGATCTCGACTGAAGAACTTCGCGAGAAAGCCGAGGACAGTGTAACGGGCGGGTCAAAAACAACGACAGAATCGACTTCGAGAACAACGTATCCTCGTTCAGAAGTCGTGAAACAGTATGCACTCCGGGTAGCAGATGGTGTTTGCCAGGGCTGTGGAGATGACGCACCGTTTTTAGATGAAGATGGAGATCCATTTCTAGAGGTGCATCACCTGCACCGACGGAGTGACGGCGGCGCAGATCACCCTAATAATGTAATTGCTTTGTGCCCGAACTGCCACCGCCGAGTCCACCACGGAAAAAATGGGGAAAAGTTCAATGAGGAACTCATTCAAAAATCTGAAGAGTGGTTAAGATAATATTATTGATGATTATAGTTTATAGTATGATAGATTCATCTACTCTCAGATTTATATAGAGCCATATTTTATTGTAATCATGGTCTCCGAACTGCTAAATTACATATCAACACAATTACCATCTATTTTTACTGGGCTCACGATGTCTATTTTTGGCATAGGTATTTACAAAATGGGTGATGGGTGGGTGTTCGCTTTTGGAAAGTTCCGAGGTAAATATACTGCTCTTGCTCTACTACTCTGTTCCTTGACAGCAGTGTCGTTGTTAACTCCATTTATTAACTCGATATGGGCATCGATTCTGCCAGATTTAGCTGAGTTCCAGATTGTTGGAGGACTCCTCGTATTCGGGATGATTGCTGTTAATGAAATCACAGGGTGGAATCATTTTGAACTAAAGTCGGGGATCGCGTATGCTGTTGGTATGTTACTAATATTTAGACCAGATCTCCCCTATATTTTGTTTCAGTAGATACGTCCGCTTCTCCACCAACTCCCGGTCATCTACAAGAATTTAATTAAACCACTTGTGGTAGTACAGTCATTGAATCCCACGAATATCCTCTGTTTCCGATGGCGTGTCTAAGTCTGTTTCTTCTGGCTCGGCCTGCATTGCTTCTGTGTATTCCTCGTAAGTTTCTTTATATTCTTGTTCCGTGATTTCTCCTGACCTGTATTGTTTTGTTGTCTCAACCATTCCTTTGGCTTCCGATATTTGCTCAGTCTCGATCTCCACAGCTGCACCACAAATGTCACACGCCAACCAATAGTCAGCCCTACCAATCGGGAGGATAGGTATCCAAAAAAGAGTTGCCCATCGCCGGGTTTTCATTAGATACCAGAGATTTTGATTTTGACAGTGGTCACAATATCCGGGTGAATTTATTCCGATGGTTTTCTGACGCTTAGGCCACCCGAAAATAATGAATCCAACCATAAAATAAGTACATGAACTGATATTGTATATAACTTGGTACAAGTATACTAACAAATTGTGTCCGCTTCTACACCAACTCCCGGACACTCGCGCTCGAAATTACCCTTCTTTTCGCCGCGACCGGGCCGAGTACCCCCACGATTCAGTGATTCATTTCCGGGTTACGAGTAGACCAGCCTGTATGAATCTCGAAAAACTAGTGTTCGTGCTTGTGCCAGCCGTTCTCCGGGGTGAAATGGAGCATATACTCGGAGCTGTCCATCTCGATAACGAGCGTCTCTATTCGTCCAGATTCGCCGGTATGAACGTGGTCGAAGGTATCGCTATTCTGTAACTCTTCGAACTCGTCGGCTGTAAGCGGTCGGTCGGGAAGAACATCGCTCAGGCTCATGGTTCACATCCTTGCGTGATCGGATTTAATTTTTCCTGTAGCTGATGCCGTCCGGGAATCCACCAACCCACTCGCGGCGATCACCTGCGTTGCAGACCGAAACCCTTCACGGAAGTGATAGCAGACACGAGAATCCATATTACGCTGGCGTGTCTACTGGAGCACATGGCACTCACACTGTACCAGCTGGATGGCTGTCCGTACTGCGAACGCGTTGCCGACAGACTCGACGAACTCGACGTCGAATACGAGAGTGAATGGGTCGAAGCGCTGCACTCCAAGCGCGACGAGGTCAAACGAGTGAGCGGCCAGCGCGGCGTACCGGTCCTGATCGACGAGACCCACGGCGTGACGATGGTGGAGTCCGAGCGGATTCTGGAGTATATCGACAAGACAGTTGCGAAGGCGGACTCGGCAAACGCATAGCTGCAGCGAACTGGTAGCCGAGCAGTGAAAATACACCCTCGCGTCAGAGAAAGAGCGCTCCCCCGGATCGATGTGATGGGTATTTATCCACTCGCCGGACACAGTGCAACCATGGCAATCCTCGTTGCGTACGACGGTTCGGAGCCCGCCCAGAAAGCAGTCGATCACGCTATTGCCGACCACGCGGACAAGGATATCATACTGCTCCGTGTCGTCGAGATCGCCGGCGGTGCGACCAGTGCAGGGTTCAATCTCATCAAAGAGAAACTCAAACAATCACGCGGAGAGGGGCCTGTCGAGATCCCCTCGCGAATCAAAGACAAGCTAGACGACGCCGATATCGAATTCGAGGTAGAGACGGCGTACGGAGAGCCAGCGAAGCAGATCGTCGAGTTCGCCGAAGAGAACGACGTCGAACAGATTCTCATCGGGAACCACGGCCGGTCCGGTGTCTCGCGGGTACTGCTCGGTAGCGTCGCCGAAAAGGTCGTCCGCCGGGCCTCGATGCCAGTCACTGTCGTCAGATAGAGCACTGTCGGTGGCGACCGCCGTTGCTACCCGTCGAATCCACAAAAAAGGCTACAACCGAATCCCGACTGTACTGGGATCAGTGTCGACCGCTTAGTCCGCAGCAGCAGTCCGGTCTGCCGTGCCAGCAGACACGTCGTCGAGGACCTTCCTGCTCGACAGAAGCAGGATACCGAAGCCGACCTTCGCCGTCAGATCGAGCACCATGAACCCTGCCGTCTCGATGTTGAGCGAAATCGCGCCGATGCCTTCGGTGCCGACGAGCCACCAGACTGGGTAGGCCAGCCAGATGGCGACGATGAGGTTGCGAAGCTGGGAGAACTTCGCGCCGACGTCGCTGCTGAACGACTCAGCCTGTTCGGATAGCGCCCCGAACAGGAAGTACAGCAACACGAGGAGCAGGGCCGTGCTGACGCCCCACCAGACGAGTCGAGCCGCTTCAGTACCGAGAAGGGCGATCGCCTCTGTCGACTCCGGACCCGGCAGATCACCGGTGAGCGTCGCGATCGCGCCCGTCCCGATCATCAGGACATCCAGGCCGACCAGAGCAGCGATCTGGTTACGGTTCGCCCCCGCAAGCAATGCGAGGTCGATCAACAGAAGCGGTGTCGTGAACAACCAGTCAGTGTACCGCGCCCAGTAGATGTCCAGTGTCTCGCCAGCCACTGTTATTTCGACTAACCCGAACCCGAGCGCCATCGCCAGGTAGTTCACGAACGCGATCGATGTGATAAATATCGTCACGATGTAAAACTCCTGGCGCTTCCTGTCTTTTACACCCCATCCCCGGCCGACGAAGTACAACGTCCCGAGGAGCATTCCTATTGTCCCGATCCACAGCCATATCTGCTCGCTGCCAGGTTGTGCCATGATACAGAATGACAGTTAGGAAAGAATGATGATAAATTACTGAACTTACCTGTAAGGGACTTATTTTCGCCTACTATAATTCGTAATTACGCGATTCACGACCTGAATGGCGAGACAATATCAAGGCTCGCAGAACGTATACGACTACTTATAAACAAATTGGATCAGTTCATTATTCTGGTGAATCGAATAGTGGCAGCCCCGCCCGTATCCAGGCAAACACCTGACTAGTAGGACATATCCACGAGAGAGACGATAGCGTACTACGCCAGACAGTTCAACTGGATTTCAGTACCGACGGCGGTCTTACGAAAATTTCGAGATGAAGGCCTCGCGCTTCAGCGTGGGGATGAAACCGACAAGTGAAAACTAGTCGACGAGGTTGCACAGCGTTCTGGTGTTTTATGTTCAATCAAAATGTAAGCCTGGCTAGACCGAGGCGCTCCAGCCGCCCGAGGAAACGGATAACATCGGGATTCGGGCCACGCTACGTCTGAACGAATCCCTTTCAGGCCGCCGTCGGTGGATTCCCACCCACGGTACCTCTGAATCCCATGCCGGGATAGGAGTACGGGCGGCTTGGTCTCGTCCTCATACTGTCGGCTGTACAAAACTGACAAATTGCGCCACCCCGGGGTGAGCCGAGCAGCGCGAGGCGATCCTCGTGAGCACTCGTTCTCACGGTGGTCGACTATCTTGACGAATGTATCGTCACCGGTATGAAACCCCCAGCGTGGGAAGCTTCGCCCTTTCGGCCGGAGAGGAGGTCAAGATTCCGCGGCTGTTTTCCAGGAATGTGCTGGGACCCAGTCGAGCATCTGTTCTGCCTTGGCCGTCGAGTACGCCGACGCCTCTCCCTCCACTGTGCAGTCTTCGGGGACGTCGCCGAACTGTTCGCGGATCAGGGCTTCGAGTGGTTCGCCGAGTGCGTTATCGGGCCCGACGCAGTTGAACGCTTCGTGGCCATCGAAATCGGCGGCCAGCGCCGCCTCGACGAGGTCGACGACGTCGCGGACGTCGACGTACGACCAGTAGTTGCCCGCGCCTGCATCCGGATTCTCGACGTACTCCGGATCACGACAGGGATACTCACCGGGCAGTTGTATCCAGGAGGGACGGAGTGAGGCGACAGAAATGTCGTCGCTGCGTGTCACCGTTTTTGCGATCTCCTCGGTGACGACTTTCGAGAGGCCGTAGGGATCCTCGGGTCGCAGCGCGTGCTCCTCGGTGATCGGCAACTCGTCGGGGACTGGTGTCTGCTCGGCGAAAAAGAAGCCGTACGCCCCATCGGAAGAGGCCTGAACCACATCTGCACCGATCCGGCCAGCAGCGGTGAGGACGTTGTACGCGACGAGCGTGTTGTTGCGGTAGAGTTCGACACCTGCGTGATTCCCAGCCACTGGAATCGCGGCCCAGTGGATCACCGCGTCGGGGTCGGTCGCAGTGAAGATATCGAACACTGCGCCGGCGTCGGTCAGATCGACTGCCAGATACTCCACGCCGTCGGTTCCACCGTCTTTCGGCCGCGCTCGATCCAGACAGGTAACCTCGTGACGCTCGGCCAGTCGGTCGACGATCCACTCGCCGGAGGCCCCACGGCCACCGGTGACAATAACGTCCATACGGATACAGGGAGAGCGGGGATCAAAGAAGTTGGCAGTTACTCCTCTTCGTCGTAGTGTTCACCCAGCGCCGCCGGAATCCGGGTCCGGCCGACGAACATCAACACCAGAATGACGACGATGAAGGGAAGCACCTGGAACAGTTGCTGTGGAACGTCGAGCGCGGCGATCTGCTGGAGGCGAAACTGGAGTGCGTCGAAACTCGCAAACAACAGAGCGCCCCCAACGGACGCGATCGGGTTGTAGTTCCCGAACAGGTAGGCGACGATACCGAGGAAGCCACGACCGCCGATACTCGTTTCACCGGCTCCGACGAATCGCCCGAGCTGGCCGAGCGTGAACCCCGCACCGCCGATCCCACAGAACACACCCGAGATCAAGATGCCCTTGTAACGCGTTCGACTCACGCTCACACCGGCAGTGTCCAGTGCTCTCGGATTGTCACCGCAAGCTCTGATGTACCGTCCCAACTGCGTCGACCGGAGCACGTACCAGCAAAGTGGTGCCGAGACGAGCATCAGGTACACCATCGGGGAGGCATCGAACAGTACGGGACCGAGGACTGGGATCTCGGAGAGAAGTGGGATCTCCCATGTCCCGAAGGTGCCGACAGAGGGGCTGTTGACACTCTCGAAGAGGATCAGCGAGACGAAGGGTGCGAGTCCGAGCGAGATGAGCCAGATCGCGAGCCCGGCGATCACCTGATTCGACTCGAAGCGGATGACGAACACTGCGAAGACGAACGCTGCACCCACGCTGACGAGGATCCCGGCAAAAAAGCCAGTCCACAGCGCCATCTGCGGAGAGACGCCAGCATCGGACAGCCTGACGACAGCGACGACGCTACTCAACGCCGAGAGGATTAGAAAGCCTTCGATACCGATGTTGATGACGCCCGTTTTTTCGGCGAAGATCCCGCCCATCGCTGCGAACGCCACCGGGACAGCAACCCGGAGAACGGCACTCGCATAGCCTGTATCCAGCAGTGCGTCGAGTATTTGCTCGCTCACGGAGCCTGGTGGCGCGACCGCCCGGGCGACGATCAGGGCGAGTATCAGACCGACGAATCCTCCGATCCATTTCCCGGCAGTACGGAGTACCTCGCCCATTAGTTACTCCCCTCGGTCTCGATGTCGATAACACCGCGTCTGTTCAGTCGTTTGCCCATCATGCGAAATAGTTCCGGCGTTGCGACCAGCAGGATGATCAACCCACGCAGGACTCCGACGAGTTCGCTCGGAATCCCGAGCTGGAACTGGATCGCCTGCCCGCCGCTCTGGAGCGCCCCGAAGAGCAGTCCCGACGGAAACAGCCCGAGTGGGTTGTTGCCCGCGAGAATCGAGACGGCGATCCCGTCGAAGCCAAGCGGTGGCGGCCCGGTCTGCCACCGACCGAGCACCATCAGCACGTACAGTGCGCCGCCGATCCCGGCCACGGCCCCCGCTGTCGTCATCGAAAATAGCGTCGTAAACCGCTCGTCGACGCCACCGAAGATGGCTGCCTTCTGCTGAGACCCCATCGCACGGAGTTCGTAGCCGACCGTCGTGCGCGTGAGGAGCCAGTAGGCAGCAGCGACGATCCCCAGCGCAAAGACGAAGACGGGCAAGGAAAAATCCGCGCTGTTCGCGAAAAACTGTGGGTTCAGTTCTGCGGCCTCGGGAATCGCCTCCGTCTGTGTCCCCTGGATCGATTCGTCGACGAAGTAGCGGTCGACGAGCACGAACGCGACTGCTGTGGCGATAAAGTTGAACAGCAATGTTGTGACGACCTCGTTCATCTCGAAGCGAACCTTCAGATAGCCGGGGAGAAAGCCGTACAGTCCCCCGACAGCCGCCCCGGCGAGGAGTCCAGTCGGAACGAGAACGATCCGCCCGACTGCTCCGCCGGGAACGACAGTTGCAACCCAGATGACGCCCACGGCTGCTCCCAGCGAGCCGAGGACAAACTGTCCCTGCGCACCGATGTTGAACAGTCCGGCTTTGTACGGAATCGCGAAGCTCAGCGCAGTGAACAGAAGCAGCGTCGTCCACCGGAGTGTCCGCGATATCTCGAAGTTGCCACCGAACGAGCCATCGAACATCACCAGCCAGACCTCGAGTGGGTTGTAACAGAACTCCACACCCATGATGTACAGCGCAGGTGAGCCACAACTGGCGACGGAGCCCGCCGCCAGAATGACGAGAACCCCGACGCCGATAGCGAAGATGACAGCCGCGATACTGACGAGAATCCGTTGCCCCGTCGAGAGCCGAACGATGGTCCCCAACAGTCCCTCGAACCGTTCTTTGAGTGGACTCATTGTGGTCCCACCGCCCGCTCTGTCTCGATCTGCTCGCCGGCCATCAACAGCCCGAGCTGTTCTTTGGACACCGATTCGGGATCGACGACGTCGGCGAAGGCCCCGTCGTGGAGGACGCCGATGCGGTCCGAAAGACTGGTCACCTCGTCCAGCGAGGCCGAGACCAGCAGGATGGCAACACCCCGATCCCGCATCTCGAGTAACTGGTCGTGAATAAACTCCATGCTCCCGACGTCGACACCGCGGGTCGGGTGGGCCGCGACGACGAGATCCGGCTCCCGCAGGAACTCGCGGCCGACGACGAACTTCTGCTGGTTGCCGCCGGAGAGCGAGCGCGCCAGCGCTTGCGGGTTCGGCGGGCGAACGTCGTAGGTCTCGATTATCTCCTCGGTGTGCTCCCGGACGGCGTCCCAGTCGATCTGTCGGCCGTCGCGGAACTGGTCGTCCCGCTGGCTTCCGAGGACGGCGTTCTGTACCAGATCGAAATCGAGCACCAGCGCTCGTTCCTGGCGCTCGCCTGGGATGTAGGACATGCCGAGCGCCATCCGCTCGCGCCGGGAGAGATCGCCGATCTCTCTCCCATCGATCGAGATATCCCCCGCAGTGTGTTCGCGGAGGCCAGTGATCGCCTCGACGAGTTCGGACTGGCCGTTGCCGTCGACTCCGGCCACACCGAAGATTTCGCCCCGGTGGACGGTCAGATCGACGCCACTGACCTTCTGGATGCCCTGATCGTTCGTCACCGAGAGATCGGAGACAGACAGCTGTGGATCACCGCGGTTGACGGGTTCCTTGTCGACGTTCAGGAGAACGTCACGGCCGACCATCTGTCTCGCGAGTTCGTCCTGTGTCGTCCCGGCCCCGTCGACTGTCCCGACTTTGCGACCGTCCCGGAGCACGGTAATCCTGTCTGCGACGGTCAGTGCCTCGTCGAGTTTGTGCGTGATGAAGATGATCGTCTTTCCCTGGGCTGTCAGCTCCTCGAAGACCTCGAACAGCTGGTCGGCTTCCTGTGGTGTGAGTACGGACGTCGGCTCGTCGAAGATGAAGATATCGGCACCCCGATACAGCGTTTTGACCACCTCGATACGCTGCTGGACACCGACGCTGAGCTCCTCGACAGGAGTGTGGATATCGTCCGCGATCCCGAAGCCGTAGCGGTCACTTAGTTCCCGGATATCTGCTTCGACGGCCCCATCGTCGATGGCGAGTCCACCGTACCGGATCGGTTCCCAGCCGAGCGCGATGTTTTCGAGGACGGTCATCGGATCGACGAGCGTGAAATGCTGGTGGATCATCCCCACACCGCGTTCGATCGCGTCCTGCGGCGTCTCGAAATCGACCGTCTCGCCGTCGATCCTGACTGTCCCCTCGGTCGGTTCGTACAGCCCGTAGAGGATGTTCATAAGCGTCGACTTTCCCGCACCGTTTTCGCCGAGCAGGACGTGGACCGACCCCTGTTCGATTTCGAGGTCGATCTGGTCGTTTGCGAGGACACCACCCGGAAATCGTTTCGTGATCCCGTCCAGGTGCACTGCGACACTCATGAGGGAATCTGTCTACTTGCCTGAGACACGTTGATCATAGTTGGTTCTCTCCGCGTGCTGTACAGCCCACCCGTCTCGTCAAGGTGTGCTGGGAACGTCGATCTCGCCGTCCGCGATCGCCTGTTTCGTCGCTTCGGCCTGGTCTTTGATATCCTGTGGGATCTCCTCACCGATCTCGACACCCCACGGCACCTCGAACCCACCCTGACCGGCGCTGAGTTCGAAGGAGACACCACCCTCGTACTCACCCTCGACGACGCGTTCGACCGCGTTGACGACACTCGTATCGACGCCTTTGATGATGCTTCCGAGGATGATATCGGAGAAATCCGAGGCGGTTTCGGACTGTCTGCTGTCTGCACCGAACGCGAACCGTCCGCGGTCCTGGCAGGCCTGGAACAGCCCCGACCCGCCGGCACCCGCGCCGTGGAGCAACACGTCGGCACCGCTGTCGATCATCGACACTGCGGCCTCCTCGACATCGCCGGGGTTGTCGAAGCCACCGACGTAACTCGTCAGCAGTTCGAACTCCTCGTCGACACTCTGTGCCCCGGCCCTGAACCCGGCCTCGAACTCCTGAACGGCCGGAACTTCGGCACCACCGACGAAACCGATGGTCGTATTCGATGGGTCGGTCGAGCCGCCACCGGCCGAGAACTCCATCGAGGAGAGTGTTGCAGCAGCCTCCCCGGCGATGTACGAACCCTCGTGTGCCGCGTAGACCCAGCTTTCGACGTTGGGTTTGTCCAGCACTGCGTCGAGCAACGCCCAGTTCTGGTCGGAATACTCGTCGGCATTTTCCTGCAGTGGCGAGACGTGTTCGAAGCCCAGACAGATGATGAGGTCGTAATCCGGATCCTCCGAGCGGGCAAACTGGTTCTGGAAATCAGCGAAATCGGCATTGCTCTGGGGTCCTGCGTCGTCGAAGCTGATATCGAACTCCTCTGCTGCCCTGTTGAGCCCCGCGTTCGCCGCATCACTGAACGACTCGTCACCAGTGCCACCCAGTGCATATATCATGGCAATATCATACTCTGCCTCGTCGCCGCCACCGCCACCGGTCGAACAGCCAGCCAGTCCGACCGTCAGTCCGACACCGCCAGCTTTCAGAACGTCACGCCGTGAGGTCATACTCAGACTCTCCAAGTGGAGAATTATATATCTTGCTACTGACGCATATATAACTGTCTGTATGCTGGCACTGCGAGGAAATAATGAAACTTTTCAATCACTAACGGAGGATCAGAAACTGCTATCGGGGTGTTCCCACTCCTCGTAGTAGGCCTGCTGGCTCTCGGTCAGCGACTCCGTCGAGAGTCCGAGCGTCTCGAGTTTCCGGTCCGCGACCGCTCTGTCCAGTCGATCCGGAATGTTGTACAGTCCGGGTTCGAGGTCGGTGCCGTCGGCGAGCATGTCGTAGGCGGCCATGAACATCATCGCGAAGGTGGTGTCCATCACTTCGGCCGGGTGACCCTGACTGTACGGCCCCGTCAGATTGACGAGTCGGCCCTCGGCGAGGAGATTCAGGTGCCGACCGTCGGGCATGTGATACCGGGTCACGCCCTCCTTGGGTGAACTGACGTCGTCGGCCATATCCGAGAGCGCGTCGAGATCGATCTCGACGTCGAAGTGGCCGGAGTTCGCGATCGTCGCGCCGTCGCTCATCTGCTCGAAGTGTTCGGCCCGGATCACCTCGCGGTTGCCCGTCGCCGAGATGAAGAGATCGCCAGTAGCGGCAGCCTCGTCCATATCCATCACGCGGTGGCCGTCCATGTGTGCCTGGAGGGCTTTTCTGGGGTCGACTTCGGTGACGATCGTCTGTCCACCCATCCCGCGTGCCTTGTTGGCGATGCCGCGCCCACAGTAGCCGTAGCCACAGACGACGATATCTTTCCCCGAGATCAGCGAGTTCGTCGTGATGGCGATGTTCGTCAGTGAGGACTCGCCGGTGCCGTGGACGTTGTCGAAGAAGTGTTTCATCGGCGTGTCGTTGACGCCGTAGACCGGGAACTCCAGAATCCCCTCCTCGTCCATCGCTTCGAGTCGTGTGATGCCGGCGGTCGTCTGCTCACCGCCGCCGATCACCGTCTCGGCGAGGTCTGGATGCTGTGCGTGGCATTTGGCGATGAGTTCACAGCCGTCGTCGAGGATGAAATCCGGCTCCTCGTCGAGCAGTTCGTGCTGGGCCTCGTCGAACTCCTCGTCGGTCATCCCCTCCCACGCGTACGCGGTGATCCCGTCGCGGCTGTCGAGTTCGTCGACGACAGCGCCGTGGGTACTCTGTGGCTCACTGGGCGCGAACAGTACCTCCGCGCCGGCGGCGTGGAGTGTCTCGATCGCGACGCCTGATTTCGCTTCGAGGTGTGAAGCGAAGGCAACAGTGTAGCCGTCGAGCGGTGCATCCTCACGGTACTCCTCCTGGAAGGATGCGAGAATCGGTGTGTGGTCACGTGCCCACGTGAGTGGACTCTCTTCGTGTGATGACATAGTTCTCACCAGCAACGCCGTTCGCATAAGTACTGCGTCTGATTCTGTCAGCTGGAAATATACTTGCGACAGTTTGGCCGAGTTTTTGTCCCCCCGGCGCGCAACTCCTGGCATGTCACCAGCCCCCAGGAGAGTCCTGATCGACACAGATACCGCCGGCGACGACGCACAGGCGTTGCTGTTGGCTGCGACGAGCGACCGGATCGACATCGAAGGTGTGACGATCGCTGCCGGCAACGTCGAGTTCGACCGGCAAGTCGAGAACGCCAAGTACACACTGGATCTGGTCGACAACGAGACCACCGTCTACGAGGGTGCGCGCAGCCCACTGCTCAAAGACCACGAGTTCGCCGAACAGATCCACGGTGAGGGCGGCCTCGGCGGCGATCTGTTCCCCGAGACCGGGATCGAGTCTGGAGAGCAGTATGGGGTCGATTATATCGTCGAGACAGTGCGGGCAAATCCTGGGGAGATAACACTCGTCTGTCTCGCCCCACTGACCAACGTCGCACTCGCACTGAAAAAAGAACCCGCGCTGAACGACCTCGTCGACGAGGTGTACGTGATGGGCGGCAACGTCCACTGGCCCGGCAACGATACCGCGACAGCCGAGTTCAACTTCTGGGTCGATCCGGATGCGGCCAAGATCGTCCTCGAACATATGGACGTGACACTGTTCGACTGGGGACTGTCGGTCAGGGACACCGCCTTCGAGTCGGCGTTTTTCTCGATGCTCCGGGCAGAGGACGACTCCGCGCTCGCTGACTTCTATCTGGAATGTACCAAAGTGGGTCGCGCGTATAACAGAGAGCACCGCGGGGGAGAGCGGACCGTCCAGCCGGATTCCTCGGTCGTCGCCGCGCTGATCGAACCCGATCTGGTCGAGGAAACGAGTCACTCCTACGTGACCGTCGACGAGCGGGAGGGGATCACGCGTGGCCACACGGTCGTCGACACCGGCGAGTGGGACCTCGGCGAGCCCCGGACGAGGGTAGTCGAATCGCTCGACAGCGATCTGTTCGAACGGATGATGCGGTCACTGTTGCTCCATGGTACACCGGACGATGTGCTGTAACTGATGGTGCCGTGAGCGCCCGCTCGGCGATCGTGACAGAACACAGATTCCGCGGGGATTTATTACGCACCCGCGAGAGGCCACAGATACGCAAACATGACATTTTACCAGGGTGCGGAACTGGCGGAAGTGTACGACGAAGCGCTCGACGAGGGGTTCGGTCTGATTGCGAGCAACATTGCAGAGCCAAACATTATGATGGGGTTGATGAAAGGCGCCGAGCGGGCTGACTCGGATCTGCTCATCCAGATGAGCAACGGCGCCTGTACGTTCGCCGGCAACGGCGACGCGATCGATGGGCTGCAGGCGATGGGGAACTACATCGAGTTGATCGCCGATCAGTACGACATCGGCGTCTTTCTGAACATGGACCACCAGACCGATCCGGATATCATCCAGCGACAGATCGATCTGGATATCCCGTCGTCGATCATGATCGACGCTTCCCACGAGAGCTTCGAGCAGAACGTCGAACAGAGCCGCCGTGTCGTCGAGATGACCGAATCTACCGACTCGGAGATTCTCGTCGAGGCCGAGCTGGGCAAAATCAAGGGTGTCGAAGACGAGATTGTCTCCGAGGAAGCCTTCTACACCGATCCCGAGCAGGCCGTCGAGTTCGTCGACCGAACGGGCTGTGACCTGCTGGCCATCTCCGTCGGCACACAGCACGGTGTCGCGAAGGGACGAAATCTGGAGATCCGGCCAGACCTCGCGGGCGACATCCGGACGGCGCTGCGGGATCACGGCCTGGATACGCCGCTGGTCTTGCACGGCGCATCCGGCCTCCAGCCCGACCAGCTCCAGAAGATGCTCCAGAACGGGATCTGCAAGGTGAACAAAGATACCCGATACCAGTACGAGTACACGCGGACGGCGTACGATCTCTACCGGGACAACGACGAGGCGATCGTCCCCTCGGAGAGCACGGACGACGACCGTGAGACCTTCTTCAACAACGTCGAGTGGTCGCCGAACAAGGATTACTTCGATCCGCGTGTCGTCGGCCGTGATATCCGGGAGCGAATCGCCGACGTCTACGAGGATCTGGCGAACGTGGCAGGCAGTGCCGGCCGAAGCCAGCTCGACTAGTTGCCGAGACTCGCTTCGATGCGGTCGATTATCTCTTCGTTGCCAAGGAACGTCTGTGTCCTGGCGTGGTAGCCGTCCGGTTCGACATCGAGCAGTGACTGGGTGCCGTCCGTCGAGCCACCGCCTGCGGCCTCGATGATGTAGGCCAGCGGTGCCGATTCGAAGTGGACTCTGAGTTTGCCGTCCGGGTAGCCATCGGTCGCCGGGTAGCCAAAGAGGCCACCGTACTCCATGACCTGCGAGAGATCGGCGATCGTCGCGCCGCCGTATCGGGGCTTCAGCTCACGTTCCAGTTCGTTCGCAAGAGATTCGAGTGCTTCGGAGCGCTGGCCGCGTTTCCCGGCCAGACCCAGGACGACCTGGTCGTCGGGGAGTTCGACCGTCCCCCAGCCCTCGCTGAAGCCGTCACGCAGGAGGAATCGGAGGACACTGTCGCGGTCTTCGCGTGCGACCGTCATCGTGGTGTAGGGGCCGTACAGCACCATGATCGCACCGACCAGCTCCCGTCCCGAGGCCGGCAGTGGGGCATCGTAGATGCCGACGATCGTCCCCACGGGGTTGTTCGAACGGAGGTTGGACGAGCCGTCGAGTGGATCGATCGCGATGGTGTACCCATCACCACAGTCGACTGCAGTCTCGCGTTCCTCGGTGACGTACTCCCCGACTGCGTCCAGATCTGACAGTTTGTCGAAAAAGAGTTTGTCGGCCCAGACGTCCGCGTCGATCTGTTCCTCGCCCGACGGGTTCGTCCCGCCTTCGGCCCCAGCGTGGCTGGCGAGATTTTCGCTGACGTAGTTCGCTGTCGTCTGTACCGCACCGACGATGCTGTCGAGTGAACTCATCGGTCCCACCTCGAACGATTGCAGTATCGAAACTCCATACTCCATATCCATCTGCGGCCGGCATTATACTATTGATCTGCTTCATCTGTGACATGTGAACGGCTCACGATCACTATTCCAGTCAGATACATCAGTTTGCCCCGCCGAACACAGGTATGGAGTGTGCCAAAGACGACTGTAACGACGATGCAACCTTCGAACTCCACATCCCCTGGAAAGCAAACGAGTTCGTCTGTGCTGGACACGCGCGGGTTGCGTCACGGCAGGAAGGCGTCGTCGCTGATCCACTCGATACGGCGGACGAGGACCTTCCGGACGGTGCGGCCAACCAGTGACAGTTCGCTCCGTCAGGTTCCCTCTCCGAACCGACTGCCGTACTCCGCACTGCTAACGAAGGCGGCGACTCGGACGCCGATCAGGCTGATCACGATACTCGCAAGAATGAACACAGCGAGCTGTGTTCCTGGCGCGATCGTAAAGGATTCGACGTTGGTGCTCCCGACAGCGACCGAGGGGAATCGAAGCGGTTCGGCAACCTCCGCAAGCCGCAGGAAGTAGGCCGTGAAACCACGGACAGCGAGCCCGACTGCGACAGCCACGAAGGGCAAGTTGATGTAGGCGGCACCGAGTTCGTCGTTGCGGATGAACTCGTCGAGCAGGCGGCCAGCACTCGCGATTAGCGCACCGCCAGTGAGCCAAGGCACACTCACGTGAACAAACTGCATCGCAGCGATGAGTCTCCCGGTCGAATCCGCGTCGAGCGAGGAGGAACTCAACACGCCGACGAAGATGCCGACCAGCGCCAGTCCGAGCGCGACGACGTACGTGACGAGTGAGATCTGGCCCGCATAGAGCGCTTCCCGGACGCCCTCGGAGAGATCCGCCAGTAACGAGTCGATACTTAGCCCCTTGTACAGGAGGAAGATACCGACGACAGCCGCGATCGCACCGATCGAGACCGCGATACTGTCGAAGAAGGCCAGTAACACCGGAAAGACCAGCAGTGCAACACCGACGGGGACGAGTACGGTCTTCCGGAGTTCCTCGTCGGCGAGAAACTGTTTGAGCAGGTAGTACGTCGACTCGATGTCACGGGCCTGGCGAACCACGACCCGATCGACGGCGTCGACGGGAACCCGACTCTCGACGATCGGAACGAGTCGCTCGTCCTCTGCACTATCGACGACGACGACGGCGGAATCCGGCCCGTACTCCGCGACGAGTTCTTCGACCTGTGCGGCGATCTCCCGGTCACCGCTGACACTCTCTCGTTTCGCTGTCAGCACAGCGACGATTGTGTCGTCGTCGAGATCGCGGGCCAGACGCAGCCCTTCGAGGAGACAGTTGACGCGGCTGTCTTCCGGGTCCTCGATCCCCACCGTCGTGACCAGCCGCTCGACGGCCCCACGGCCGATGATCGGCGGTGACTCGGCGGACAGTGGTGGTCCCCGGTAGAGACAGACGACGAGCGTGCTCACAAACTGACCCAGTAGGCCGGAAAATAAAAACCCACGCTACTGTTTACCGGATTGAAAGGGTAGTCACTTGCTGCGCCCCTCGGCGTTGTGGGCCTCGTCGAACAGCCGCTGGCCGGCATCCGTCTCGATTTCGAGATCGGGAACCCTCGTCGTCGACTGCGACGCTGACCATTCCGCGTCGGAGGTCAGAACGTCACTGCCGTGTGCCGTTTCGATCGGGCTGGTGTGTTCGGGCAAGACGAGATGGCGCGGTTCTACGTTCGACTCCTGCAGTGTCGGCATACATCCGGATACGAGCGACCGGAGAACATTTTATTCGCCGTCGCGCGGAGGTACCTCGAAACGCTTGTAAGCCGTGGCCCGATAGGCGATGACAATGACTGACGACGCCGACGACGTGATCAATCCCGACCCGGCTGCCAGCGACGAGCAGGGGACCGAGGGATCAGTCACCGTCGTCGGCACTGCACACGTCTCCGAACACTCCGTCGAGGAAGTCGAGGAGACGATCGAACGCGAACGACCGGACGTGGTCGCCGTCGAGCTCGACGAGACACGGTACAAACGCCTCAGGGGCGAACAGCCCGACGACATCGACGCGAAAGACCTCATCTCCGGGCGGACGATGTACCAGTTTCTGGCCTACTGGATGCTCTCGTATATCCAGGCCAGACTCGGCGACCGGTTCGACATCGAACCTGGCGCGGATATGCTGGCCGCAGTCGAATCCGCCGAAGAGCACGGCTGCGGTGTCGCACTCGTCGACCGCGACATCCAGACGACCGTCCAGCGGCTCTGGTCGGGGATGCGCTTTCGCGAAAAACTCTCTATCGTCGCCGCACTTCTGGTCGAAACTGTCGGCCCCTGGACCGCCGGTATCACGGTGGGGTTCTTCTTCGGAACGTTCGGCGCAGTTATCGCCGGCGTCCTCGCCGGGCCGTTTTTCGTTCCGGCAGGGATCGGTTCTGCAGTCGGGATTCCGCTCGTCGGTGGACTGATCGGATCTCTCGCTGGAATTCTCGACGGCCTGCTGGTAGCCTCCCTGATCGCGCTCGTAATCGGCCTCCCGATCGGAGCGCTGTTAGCCTCGTCGTCCGGTGATATCGACGAGGAGGAGCTGGATATGGAACGGCTTACCGACGGCGACGTCGTGACGGCGATGATCGAGGAGTTCCGGCGGTTCTCACCCGGTGGCGCAGCAGCGCTGATCGACGAGCGGGACGCCTTCATCGCCTACCGGTTGATCGCGCTCCGGAACGCTGGCCACGACGTCGTCGCAGTCGTGGGTGCGGGCCACCGTGCAGGAATCGAGAACTATCTGGCGAACCCGGACCAGCTCCCACCTGCGGACTCACTCGTCGGTGAGGCCGAGTCCAGCCGACTCGGATCGATTCTGTACAAAGTTCTCGGCTACGCGATGACAGTCGGCTTTTTCGTCTTCTTCATCTTGCTCGCGATGGCCGGTGTGCAGGGAGATCTGTTGCTCAGTCTGTTCGTCGCCTGGTTCCTGATCAACGGCGTCATCGCGGCGGGGCTGGCGAAAGTGGCCGGCGCCCACTGGACAAGCGCTGGCGTGGGTGGCGCCGTGGCGTGGCTGACGAGCGTGAACCCTCTGCTCGCGCCGGGCTGGTTCGCCGGCTACGTCGAACTGCGCTACATCAGCATCAACGTCTCCGATATCAGCAAACTCAACGAGATGCTCTCCGACGAGGAGACGCCGTTGCTCGAACTGGTCACAAAGATGCGCGACGAAGTCCCCACGTTCCGGCTGATTCTCATCGTCGCGATGACCAACATCGGGAGCTTCATCGCTTCGATACTGTTCGTGACGTTTTTGCTCCCGGAGTTCGCCGCCGACATCGGCGGCGTCGGCGGGCTCGGCCGCGAGATGCTTCAGGGAGCGGAAAACAGCGCGCGACTCATCTGGGATATCATCAGCTAACTAATGTTCAGACTCAACGAAATTACGTTCTACCGGGAAGAACTCCGGGATCTGGCACTCGCCTGGCTGGCGCTGGGTATCGCATTCACCTTCTTTCTAACACCGACTGGCTTCGCCCGTGAGTTTATCGCCGGCGCGCTCGATTACAGCGCCTTCGGCCAGACGTTCGTCCTGAGTATGATCACTGTCGGAACCGGATTTCTGTTACACGAACTGGCACACAAGATCGTCGCCATCCGGTTCGGACAGGTCGCCGCGTTCCGGGCCGATTACGGGATGCTCGCCTTCGCCATCGCGCTGGGGCTTGCCGGCTTCCTGTTTGCCGCGCCGGGAGCCGTGTACCACCGCGGCCGGATCACCGTCCGGGAAAACGGTCTCGTCGCCGTCGCCGGACCTGTGACCAACCTCGTGCTCGCGGTGGTGTTTTTCCTCCCCTTCCTGGTCACGACGGGGTTCCCCGCCGAAATCGCCCGGATGGGCGTCCTCGTGAATCTGTTTCTGGCAGCGTTCAACATGGTGCCGTTCGGACCGCTCGACGGGAACACCGTCAAAGAGTGGAGTTTCGGCGTCTTCGCGGTCGTTATCGGAGTTTCCGGGCTGGCACTGGCTGGCTTTTTGCTCCTCTTCTAGACCTCGGGTTCCAGTTCGAGTGCCTCCTCTTTGAGCCGTCGACACCGATCGGAGTCGACCCGCAAATCCGGGACCTCCGTCGGACTGCCCGACTCGTCGACAGCGACGAAGACGAAGTAGGAGTCGGTCGTCTGCTCCCGTTCCCCGGTGCGTGGAGATTCTCGGAACGCCCGAAGCCGTACCCTGACACTTGTCTTCCCGGATCTGTACGCGTAGGATTCGATGATACAGGTATCTCCCTGCGGGACCGGGCGCACGAAGTTCAGACTGCTTATTTTGGCGGTCACACAGGTCTCGCCGGCGTGACGCATCGCCGACATCGCACCGACCTCGTCCATCCACTTCACGATGTTACCCCCGTGGGCTGACTCGTAGTTGTTGGTGTGTGTCGGCTGGACGCGCTGGCGGTTCTCGATGTAGGTGTCGTCTATCGATGCCATACCGGGTTATGCGGGTGAGGCGACAAAGGTGCTGGTGATGTGCGGGTAATCCCGACTGTCTCGGGGTCGGCAACACAGACGACTGGATACTCATCGTCGCGACGGTCTACGTGCCGGGATGTTTTTGTCTGCGGCGCGACTACAGAGACCAGATGCCCGACGGGATTCTCGATACTATCGGACTGGCCGCGACGCTCGTCTTTGCGCTCCCGCTCGGACTCGCGGGGATCGCGTTCGTGGGACGGGGTAATCTCGCGATCGGGCTGGGCCTGATCGCCGTCGGGATCGCGATGGTGCTGTTCAAGGAGTATCTCACGACGCCGGGCGATATTCCGGGGGTGATCGCCACCAGCCTGACCAGTAAACTGGTGGGCGATCCCGACGACGAGGAGTGACCGGTAGCTGGCCGTTCCGAGGACAGCTATCCGCGCTGACCCGACGGGCTTTTTGCCGTCGCCACCGCCGACCCGAGTATGAGCGAAGAGTCCGACAACGAGGGACTGACGTACGCAGAGACGGGCGTCGATATCGACGCCAGCGAGGCCGCAACGGCAGCACTCATCGACGCCGCCGGCGAGTTCGAGGGCGATTACGCGGGGCTGGTCGACATCGGCGACCAGTATCTCGCGCTCGCGACCGACGGCGTCGGCACGAAACTGCTCGTCGCCGAAGCCATCGAGGACTACTCCACGATCGGCATCGACTGTCTGGCGATGAACGTCAACGATCTCGTCGCTCAGGGCGTCAAACCGGTCGCGTTCGTCGACTATCTCGCTGTCGAGGAACCCGACGACGCGATGGCAGAACAGATCGGTGACGGACTGCGCGCGGGTGCCAAAGAGTCGAACGTCGCGCTGGTCGGCGGCGAGACGGCAGTGCTCCCGGACGTCATCAAAGGGTTCGACATCGCGGGCGCGTGTGCCGGGCTCGCACCGAAAGATGCGATCTTCCCCGGCGAGGCAGACCCCGGGGACCTGCTCGTCGGCTGGGCCTCCAGTGGCGTCCACTCGAACGGGCTGACACTCGCCCGGGAGGCAGTCACCCGGAACCACGAGTACACCGATCCGTTCCCGCCGAATCCGGAGCGATCCATCGCCGAGGAACTGCTCGAACCGACGCGGCTGTACACCGATCTGCTCGGTCCGCTGCAAGAGGCGGGTGTCCACGGTGTGGCACATATTACCGGCGGTGGCTGGACGAATCTCACACGCCTCGGTGACCACCACTACGAGATTACGGACCCCTTCGAGGCCCAGCCAGTCTTCGAGTTTATCCAGGCGGAAGGCAACGTGAGCGACGAGGAGATGCATCGGACGTTCAACATGGGGACTGGATTCGTCGCGGCCGCGTCGCCGGAGTCCGCCGAACAACTCGCCGAAGAGGCGGACGGGCGAGTAATCGGTGAGGTAGCCGAGAGTGAGGACGGGGCTGTCGAGGTTCGCGGGCTGGAACTGTCCTGACTGCGAGAGTTGCTACTGTCTGACGAGGCGCTTATATGAGAGGCTCGTCAACAGAGTCGGTATGAACGTTGCGGCGATCGGCGTCGGCGGTGCGGGAGGGCGACTGTTGAACCAGCTTGTGCGTCGCAACGGCATCGGTTCCGGGTCACCGATCAGCTCTGCCTTCGCAGTCGACACGGATCAAGAGAGTCTCGCCAGCCTCGGAGCAGTTCCGGCCGAAAACCGCCACGCGATCGGACAGTTCGAGACCGACGGCGAGGGAACCGACGGCGACCGCGAACTCGGGCAATCCATCGTGGAAAACCAGCGCCTGGAACTGCGCCGGACCGTCGAGGACGGGATCAGGACGACAGTGGATGCAATCGTCCTCCTGGCTGGACTAGGTGGTGGGACCGGATCGGCCGTCACACCTTCGATCGCAGCAGATCTCGACGAGGTGTTCGAGCAGCCTGTCTACACCGTCTCGGTACTCCCGACAGTGGCCGAGACAGATCTGCAGGTACGGACGAACACGGCCAGCGCACTGGCGGACCTCGACGAGGCTGTCGCTGGTCAGATCACGATGGACAACGAGGCCTGGCTCTGGGGCAGCAGAACGCTCGAATCCCACGGCGAGGCCATCAATCGGGAGTTCGCCAGCCGCCTCGCCGAGCTGTTGACGATCGGTCAGGGTGGCGGCACCTCGGAAGTTGGCCAGCAGGTCGTCGACGCGAGTGACGTGATGGGGACGATCGGTGGCGGCGGTGTGGCGACGATCGGATACGCCAGTACGCCGCTGTCGAAGTGGCGGGAAGGGGGATCGTCAGTTCTCGGCTCACTCAAACGGCGACTTGCCGGGGAGCAGACGGACCCACACAGACAGGAGCAGGCGATAGCGCGGACACTCGAATGGGCGACGCGTGGAACATTGACCTTCGACTGCCCGGCAAACAGCGCCAGACGTGGGCTGGTGGCCTTTTCCGGCCCACCCGAGTGGCTCAGAGCCGACGCAATCGCGCGGGGACGTGACTGGCTCGCCAACCGAATTGGAACCGCCGAACTCCGCAGTGGTGACGACCCGGTAGCCGGCGGGTCATCGGTCGGCGTCCTGGTCGTTCTTGCCGGGATCACCGGCACAGAACGACTCCGGGAGTTCGATATCGACGAATAGTGTTCCGAACGGGCAGTAAAGCTAAATCAGAGGTACGTATATATGGCTGTAATTGGAACTACTCGATAGAACACTCGAACAACTAGTATGCTATCTGGCCACAATGCACAGCCGGTAGCGTCGCCAGCACGTGACGGCGTAGACGGGCTCGACGGGACACCGACGATCGTATCGATCAGCGATATCCACGGACTGCTCCCGGAGGCACGACGAGCCTTGCTGACGCTTTCCGATCACCCGGAGTACGACCCGGTCGTGGAATCAGGGCGACTCCGGAAACTGCAGTGGGCCGGTGGTGACGACTACGTCCTCGTGTTCAACGGTGACCTGATCGACCGTGGCGCACACAACGAGGGCGTCGTGGAACTGGTCGAACGGCTCGTCGAGCAGGCCCCACCCGGACACGTCAAGGTAACCTTCGGGAACCACGAGATGGGTGTGCTGACACCGGACGTTTTCAACTGGCACAACTGGTACTCGATGACCCGCAGTGACCGACAGCGCCAGTCCTTTATCGAAGCTGTCGCCGACGGCCACGTCGTCGCAGCCTACGAGGGGTACAACGTCACGTACGCACACGCAGGACGGAGAGAGTGCTACGACGTCCCGGAAATTAACGACGAACTGGTCGCCGGAGCGGAGCTGATCGCAGAAAGTATCGGGACTGACACGGATGCTGACGTCCAGCAAGAACTCCTGACGGCGTATCCGCGCGTGTTCGGGCTGGATGGTGAAACCGGGCGCGGCCCCGAGGCCGGGATCGCCTGGCTCGATTTCGAATACATGTCATCGGATGCGCCCAGACAGATCGTCGGTCACACACGGCAGGACAACCCGATCCGCCGGGGGAACGTCATCTGCCAGAACGTGCTCAGGAACTCCCGCCAGCGAGAGGGGGGCGAGGCAGTCCTGGTCGAGACACCGGAAACCATCGCCGCGCTTGGACGCGGCGCTGACGGCTCGGTTCAGGAACACGTCTTTTCACTTCCAGCAGAGAAATCAGCATAACCGCTCCGAGGAGTCAGGAGATGTGACGGGCGATATCCGCTTCCGTAATGATGCCGACCGTCTGGCCGTCCTCGACGACGAGGACGGCGTCGTTGTGATCGAGGTGTGCGTCGATCGCGTCGATGGTCGCGTCGGGTTCGACCGTCGTGATCGACTCGTGCATGACTTCGGCGACCGGAAGCTCACCGACGTTGTCCTCGGATCGTTGCCGGATCACCGACGTGCTGATCAGCCCCTGCGGGATCCCATCGCGGATGACCGGCAACTGTGAGTAGCTCTTCTGGTCCATCAGTTCGGTCGTCTCGTGGACGCTCGCGTCGGGTTCGACACTCACGACCGGAGAGTGCATCAGATCCGACGCGCGCAACAGCCCACCCTCGGCCTCCTGGAGGGCGTTGACGATCCGGCGAAGCGTCGAGAGTCTGGGGTCGACGTCGCCGCCCTCGATGCGCGCGATAAGTGGCTGGGAGACGTCAGCGTGCTCGGCGAGGTCGCTCTGGGTGAGCCCCAGCTCGTTTCGCCGCTCGCGTAAATCCTCTGGTGTCGGCAGATCCATACACTGCAATAACTCGAAGTAATACAAAAAACCTCCGGCGGCGGTGGGGTAGTCGTCCGTGGCCGGCAGCGACAGTCAGGAGCTCTCTTGTCTGTCGTCCTCGAACTCGATGGTATCGACGATCTTGAGCGGGACGTCACGGAGTGCGCCGCCGATATCACTCTTCGCGATCCGCTGTGCGTGCTCGACGCTCTCGGCGTTGAACACCTTCATTTCGAGGACGAGTCCCACGAGCGACGTATCCGCCGCGATGAACGCGGAGTCGAACGGTTCGCCACAGGCCGGGCAGTCGGTGAATCCGACCTCGACCTCGACGTAGTCCATCCCCTCTTCGTTGAGCCGTTTCCCCGCCTCACTGACCGCGACACCGATGGCGTCGTCCACGTTGTCGACGTCGTGTACCAACCATGCGGCTTCCAACACAACACGATAGTTCATACGTACATACAACCACTCACCCTACTCGTCTTTTTTGATTTCCATCCGAGTGGTCGCCGAACAGACAGGCGCACGTAACCCAAACCATCCTCATAAGTTATGGGCATCTGGAGGCTGGCTTTTCCCTCGATTACACGGAGTGATAGAGAAGTGGGACATACTGGCATTTTAAATCATTAAAGATCTGGAAAATCGCAAGACTGCAGTCGAATCTCTTGTCGAACAGTGGGGTGAAGACTTATATAGATAGAGTGGCCAGAAACGGATGAAATACGATGGAACGGATCACCCGTACCACGCTGCTGGTCATGTACCAGCTAAGCCTGATCGCCGGAATCGCACTGTTGCCGATCGCACTGCTGACGGAACGACTCGGGGTTCGACTTCCGATCGACCAGGCCATCATGGGGCTCAAGGAGAGCTACGAGCAGCGAAAATCGGCCTGACAGAAACCAGATAGTCGTGTTGGACAGAACTGCTGTCGCGAACGTGAGGTTTTGAACAGGTACTTTCTTACGTAACGACCCGGTAGCGGTAGATAATGGAACCATCATTCGGCTCCCAGTTTTCGATCGGACAGCACGCCGGACGGCTGGAGACGGGCCCGTACGAACCCGAACTAGGGTCGCTCCCGAACGGCGACAGCGACGAGGAGACAGTAAACAAGACGGGGACGACGACCATCGGGATCGCGACAGAGAACGGGGTCGTCATCGCGACGGACATGCGCGCCAGCCTGGGTGGCCGGTTCGTCTCGAACAAGAACGTCCAGAAAGTCGAACAGATTCACCCGACTGCGGCGCTGACACTCGTCGGCTCTGTCGGCGGCGCCCAGTCCTTTATCCGGACACTCCGCGCCGAAGTCAATCTGTACGAGGCACGCCGGGGGAACGATATGAGTATGCAGGCGCTGTCGACGCTCGCTGGCAACTTCGCTCGCGGGGGGCCGTTTCTGGCGATCAACCCGATTCTCGGCGGCGTCGACGAAGAGGGGAGCCACGTCTACAGCATCGATCCAGCGGGCGGTGTGATGGAAGACGACTACACGGTCACAGGCTCCGGACTGACCGTCGCCTACGGGACACTCGAAGATAGATACGAGCCGGATCTCTCGATCGATGAGGCTCGAAGTGTGGCAGCTGCCGGCGTCGAAGCCGCCGCAGAGCGTGATACCGGCTCCGGTAACGGCGTCTACATCGCCGAAGTGACCGAGGAAGGCGTCGACATCGACGACTACGACCTCGGCGAAATCGAGATCTGATCGCGGGCTATTCCGTGTAACTCTCCGCCCCAGATATCAGAAATCCGGTCATCGCAGTGAGGATTGCGATACTGCCGACGGCAAAGACGGCGATCTGAAATATCTGGCCACTGAGAGTCTGTGCTGCCGTCAGAACGAACAGCCCAGTCACGAAGACGATCAACACCAGCAACCGAATGAATCGGGCGAGGTCGAAGCCGTTACTCGCCACGGGATCTCACCACGTGAATGATGCCCTTGTAGTCAGGATTACCGAGCGAGTGGATCGACTGACAGATCCACATCCCCGCCGTGAAGTTCAGCAGTGCAACGAAAGAGAGGCGTCCGACCTCTCCGTCGACGAAAAATGCCGAAATAACCGCACCAATCAGTCCGAGCGCCATTATCACGTGAGTAATCAACGACCGATTGCCAAATGGCTGCAACTGCCGAACGACTCCTGAGACCATGGAATATTACAGGGTCGTAGACATTTAATTAAGGACATCATACCCTTGGTCAGACGGGAGTCAGCCAGCGGGCTGACGAAGATTGATACGGCTCGAACGGTGACGGGGTGTATGGAAGAGCTTACGTTCCGTCTCCCGGCCGAGACGAAGGCATCACTGCAGGCCGAGGCGACGGATCGAGGCGTCACACTGGGTGAGCATCTCCGGGACATTATCGAGACCTACCGGGGGCAGACACACCAGAACCGCCCGTCGGTCGACATCGAGTACGCCCACTCTGTCGACAGACCGATAGCGACGACCGACACCAGCCACGACGGTCGTTCTGACAGCGAAGAAATCGGCTCTTTTAGCTACGGTTCGCGGTCGATATTCTCCTGAACCCAGCTCGGCCTATTCGGCGCGCTCTGCCAGCACGATCAGTGCCTCGCTGTCTTCGACTGCACGGGGAGACACCTCGGTTCTGCCGTCGAATCGAACGATATCACCGGCCTCGAAACTGAACATCTCGTCGTCGAGTGTCAGATTCAGCTGGCCGCTTCGGACGTAGATAACGATCTGTTTCTCCGGGTGCGTATGTGGATCGACCTGTTCGCCGGCATCGAGCTGGAGTCGGATGACTGCGGGGTCGCCAGCCTCGAACGGGCGGGCGTGTGGCGTTGCCGTCAACTCGTCGAGTGAGTTCGTTTCGACCATCTTACTCTGTGGGCTCCTGCAGTGGTTCGTTTGTCGAGGACATTGCACTCGAAGTAGCTCTGTCCCGCCAGGGGGATGAGAGTTGCACCGAATATATTCGACTGTCACTCACCGTCGGTTCGAAGTCTGATCCTTTTTATTCGTGGCGGCCCAGTGATAATACGATGGTATCAGAAAACGATTCCGCACCGACTTTTACCGCGAAATTCGGAACGAGTGATCACGAACCGTTTGATCTCGAAGAGGAACTCGGCGACGGTCCTGTCGTCCTTGCCTTCTTCCCGGGCGCCTTCACACCACCATGTAGCAACGAGATGATCGCGCTGCAGGATCACCTCGGCGATTTCGAGGCTGCCGGCGCGAAACTGTTCGGCATCAGCGCAGACTCCCCGTTCTCACAGGGTGCCTTCCGCGAGGAACACGGCATCGAGTTCGACCTGGTCAGCGACATGGACGGCGATACGATCCGAGCGTACGATCTTGAAATGGAGATCCCAGATCTCGGCCTCTACGGCATCGCAAACCGCGCAGTGTTCGTCCTCGACGAAGATGGCACAGTCACGTACAAGTGGGTCGCGGACGATCCGACCAACGAACCCGACTACGACGAACTGCTCCACGCCGTCGAGAGCGCATAGACGGAACCTCCCGTCGATTTTTTGCGGTGGGCTAAAATACCGCGGGCCGGTAGCAGACGCATGGAGTTGTTCGGGACCGCAGGGATACGCGGACCAGTTACGAATATCACGCCAGAGCTCGCGATGGCCGTGGGACGAGCGGTGGCCAGGCGGCTACAGGACGGCGAGACGGAGTCGGTGGTTATCGCGCGCGACGGGCGCGAAACGGGGGAGACACTCGCCAGTGCGATCGAAGCCGGGGTGACCAGCGGCGGGCTGACCGTCCACCGCGCTGGGCAGCTCCCGACGCCGGGACTTGCCTACGCCTCACAGGGGCGTCACGGGATCATGCTCACTGCGAGTCACAACCCCCCGACGGACAACGGGATCAAACTGTTCGCCGACGGCAGCGAGTACGATTCGGCGGCCGAAGCGGAAATCGAAGCACTCGTCGAAGACCACCAATCGGCGACGAAGTGGGACCACTGGGGAACCACCGAGGACCTCTCGGTGCTCGATTCGTATCTGGACGCTGTGACAGAGTACGCGAGCGGCTACGGCGCAAATCTGGACGGGATCGAGGTCGCCGTCGACTGCGGGACTGGGATGGCGAGTATCGCGACGCCAGAGGTACTGGAGAATCTCGGTGCGGAGACGCGGGCTTTGAACGCGAACGTCGACGGCCATTTCACCGCCCGCGAGAGCAAACCGACGGCCGAGACACTGACCACGCTCCGATCGTTCGTCGCAGGGGGAGCAGTGCTGGGGATCGGTCACGACGGCGACGCCGACCGGATCGTCATCGTCGACAGCGAGGGTGAGGTCGTCCACGAGGACACCGTACTCGCGATTTTCGCAGAACACTACGTCCGGGAAAGTGAGGCTGGTGATCCGGTCGTTCTGACGACACCGAACGCATCTGGACGGATCGACGAACGGGTCGAGGTCGCAGGCGGCCGTGTCGAACGAACCAGTCTCGGGACCCTCCACGAGGGAATCGCGGCTGTCAGAGACGACGGAAGCGCGGAGACAGAACTCGTCTTCGCAGCCGAACCCTGGAAACACATTCACCCGGCGTTCGGCGAGTGGATCGACGGCATCGCGTCCGCAGCGGTCTTTTCGCGGCTCGTCGCCAGCGAGGGACTCGATACGCTTCGGGAGCCAGTCTCCGAACGGCCCTATCGGAAGGAGAGTGTCCCGTGTCCGGACGAGCAGAAAGCGGCCGCGATGGCCCGACTCCAGACGACACTTCCGGAGACGTTTCCGGAGGCGAGCGTCGACACCGAGTACGGCATCCGTCTGGATCTGGCCGGCGGTGCCTGGACACTGGTCCGACCGAGCGGCACCGAGCCGTACATCCGGATCTACGCCGAGAGCGAAGACGTGGAGCAACTGGTCGAGACGGTCCGCAACGCTGTCGAAAACGCGATCGAGTGAGCAACCGTTTGGTTTACTCGTATTCGATCCGACAAGTGGATCGAAGGGCTGTGACCGTCAGGGCTCCACCTCTTTCGGCAGCGAAATCTCGATACAGGTCCCTGTTGTGGCCCCCTTCGCCCGAATGTCGCCACCTACGCTTTCGACGACCCAGTGGACGAGCCACAGCCCCAGCCCGCTGCCGTGGATCAGCGGTGATTCCTCGCCAGAGAGGAGGATGGCCCGTTCCTGCTCGGGAAGGCCTGGGCCATCGTCCGAGATCTGTATCGTGACCGCATCTGCCCGCTCCGCGACTGTGAGTGTGACCGTCGGTGCCTCTCCACCGTGTTTTGCGGCGTTGTCTGCAAGCTCCCACACCGCTGTTTCGAGACGTGGGGCAGTCTCCGTCACCACCTGCGGTGGGGCCTCGGTCGAGACAGATGCCCCGGGATATCGTTGTTCGATCTGTGAGCCGGCACGCTGGACGATGGGAACGATATCTTTCGACGACATCGTCGGTGGACTCTGAATCGTTTCCTCTAGTTCACGAGCAGTTTCACTAAGAGCGATCAGTCGTTCACTCGTTTCGACGATTCGGGTAGCGAACTCTTCGTTTTCCCCCTTGACCCGCCGCTGCAACGTCTCCGCAAACCCCTGCACGACAGTAATGTCGTTTCGCAGATTGTGTCGAAGTACCCGGTTTAACACCTTGATCAGCCGCTGGCGACGGAACCGATCGGTTGCATCCCGGACGGTTCCCTGTGCCGCCACGATCTGGTCGGGTGTCCGTCGGTCGGCGTCGTCGTCGTAGATCGGTACGACCCGAACGTCGATGAACACCCGTGAGCCATGTTTGTGTTTCAGTGGCAGATACTGTTGTTCGATCGTCTCTCCGTTCAAGACCTGTTCGAACAGATCGACTGCCAGTGCTGTCGTCTCGTCGTCCGGAACCAGATCGGTAAACGACTCGTCGAGAAACAGTTCCCGTTCGTATCCGAGGAGTTCTTCGAACGACGGTGAGAGGAAGGTGAACCGACCGCTGGTATCGATCCGGAACACCAGATCGAAGCTCGATTCGACGATCGCGTTGTATATCTCACGCTGTTCGTCAAGTTTCGATTCGCGGTTTTCGAGTTCCCGCTCGTACTCGCGTTGCTGGACAGCCTGCCCGATGAGGCCCGCAAGGAGTTCGACAAAGTATTCCTCCGGATCGCTGAAGGCTTTCTCCCGACTGCTATAATCGGCGAAACAGACCGTGCCGTAGGTTTCGTCGTCGACGACAACTCTGGCACCGATGTACGCCCCGAGACGGAAATTGTCGATCGCACGCTGGGAGATTACCGACGCATCTCTGACATCCTGTACCGAGAGTGCGTTGTCGATTTCGACTGTCCGATAACAGTAGGCCTCTTCGAGTGGACAGCGCTTGCCGGGTTGAATCCGGGGGCTGTCACCAACAGCCTGGACGATCTCCTGTGTCCCTCCGTCGATCCGTGTAAAAAAGGCGACCGGCAGATCGAGATAGTCGGACCCGAGAGTGAGTGCCCGCTCGATCGTCTCGGAGAACTCTGTCTCGGGTCGAGAAAAGATATCGTACAGTTGCTCTCGATACCTCCGATCTCTCATTACAGGCTACTAATGTGGGCGGCGTTTATTTTAGTGCTGCCTCCTGAAAGTGAGACTACTATTCGCGGCTAAACTCCGGATCGATCATCTGAGCGGACATCGGTACTATTTCGACTTGCTCTCGTTCTGATATATAGTTCACCGGAATCAAGGAAATGACGCAAAAACAGTTGAAGTAGGAGACTCAGAATTGCTCGTCGAGTGCTGCTGGGTCGATCTCGCCACCGTCATCCCCGAAGAGTGATTTTGGAATCATCGCGTGAATCCCTTCGTTTCCATCGACAACCTGCGAGATATTGAAATCAATAGCCATGCTCCCCAGCCGGTAGGCATCAGCAGGGCTGAGGCCTTTTTGTCCTACCAGAAACGAAATTGTCTCTCTGACCGCGTGTTTCATCGCATCGTCTAAGTCCTGATTGATACCCATCGTGATGTAGTGGCTGTCGGTTTCGGCGACGGGCCAATCGAGTCGTCCGTCCGTCTTGTGGAGCGTAAAATTGAACGTCCCAGTCATCGACGTCTCTGCAGCTGTGACACATATCTCGCCGTTACCCTGAGCGGCGTGGCCATCACCCGCCCAAAACAGTGCACCTTCCGTGTTCACTGGGAAATAAATCGAGGTTCCGACACCGAGCTGGCGCAGATCCATGTTCCCACCGAAGTAATCCGGCGGACCGGTACTTACTCGGCCCGTCGAGGCCGGCGGACTGACTGCCATTATCCCGAAGAAGGGATCAAGTGGAAATTCAATATCCTCGTTGAAGTGGGCTGTTTCGGTCTCCAGATCGAACGGCACTGCATGTGTTTCAGACCACGGGAACTCCTCCGGTAGGGCCCCCGCATTCGGAGCAAACAAGTTGATTCCGTATGGTGCTCTGAGTTCGATATCACTGACGTGAACTTCGAGTATATCGCCCGGCTCTGCATCGTTTACGTAGATTGGGCCAGTGACAACGTGTGGACCGGGGCCAGTGTAGGGCACTTCTTCTTTGACAGTCAGTTCGTCCTCAAGTATATCCTCTTCTGCGATCCCCTCACTCAGGAGGAATTCTTCGTGGTTGTCGCGAGGGATCGTCACTGTTTCCATCGTCACAGTATCTCCAGACTCTATTTCGAGGACAGGTTCGCGCGATGGATCGAATCCTCCCCAATCTACTGTCTCTGGGGTTGATTCTACCGTATGGCTCTCTCCGGATTCTTGCTGAGTACTACTGGATAGGAAGGCGGCACTCGGACCACTGACAGCTGTGGCGGCACCTACGATACCCGTCGCTTTCAAAACCGACCGACGTCCCACTGATGGTTCCGAATCTGATTCGGCTGATTGTGTAGCATCTATTGTATTTTCTTCCATTTAGATTGACACCAAGCGAGCATTCCAATGTCATCTATTTATAAATTATCCACTAGTACACCGTGAGATCACCAAAGTGATAAAACATTTGAAGGTATAATATTTTATTATTATACCATATTTTGTAAAATTATTAAATAACCGTTAGTGGAGTTACTCCGACCGACTGAACTCCGGATCGATCATCTGAGCGGACATCGGAACCGGATCACCCTCTGTCAGGTTGTATTTCGAGAACTCCTCGACGCCGGCCTCAGCCAGCAGTTCCTCGTCGTACACCGCGTTCCCGGTAAACTCGGCAGGATCGCGGCGCAGGATTTCGAGGACAGTATCGGAGACGATCTCTGGTGTTCGCCAGTCGTCTTCGGTCCCCATTCCGAAGTATCTGGTCGCGCGAGTGTCGATCGCGGTGACGGGCCAGAAGGCGTTACAGCCGACGTCGAAATTGCTGAGTTCGCCGGCCAGCGACATCGTCATAAAAGTCATTCCGAGTTTCGACCAGGTGTAGGGGCCGCTGCCCGGCGAGCGGTCGGTCTTGATCGGCGGTGCGTTCGTCAGCACCCAGGCATCGGCTTCGATCTCCTTGAGATGGTCGGCAAAGTAGTGGCAGACGAGATAGGTCCCGCGAGCGTTGACGTCGTTGAGCAGATCGAACCGGTTCGGCGGCAGATCTTCGATCTTTTCGGGCTGGATCGCACTCGCGTTGTTGATGACGATGTTCACCTCGCCGAAGTGATCGATCGCTTCCTCGACGGCCGACTCGACGTTTTCTTCTTCCCGGACGTTCAGCTGGATTGGAAGCGCATCGACGCCGAGTTCCTCGGCCTCGCGGGCAGTCTGCTCGATGGTCCCTTCCAGATCTTTCTCCTCGCCGTAGTCGTCGTTTTCGCTGGTCTTCCCGGTCGAGACGATGTTACAGCCCTGTTCGGCGAGTGCGAGCGCGATTGCCTTGCCAATCCCCCGCGTGGTGCCAGTAATGAACGCTGTACTGCCAGAGAGATCGGGCCTGTCCAGACTCATGTCAGCCCGATTCGGTTGCCTCCCTGATAAGCGTGAGTAAACCCCAAACGCAATCGCTGCCGTTTATTCTCCGTCGAACTCGGGTGTCTCCTTGTTGATGAACGCGTTCACGCCGGTCTCGAAATCCTCGCTCTCGAAGGCGGCCCGCAGTCCGTCGGTCTCGGCGTCGATCGCCTCGTCGAAGGAACGGTTGATCCCGCTCTGAAGGAGTTGTTTCGACTGTTTCAGGGCGACAGTCGGCCCCGTGGTGATCGTTTCGACGATCTCTCGGCATCGCTGTTCGAACTCGTCGTCCGGAAAGACACGACTCACGAGATCGAGTTCCTCCGCGCGTTCGGCGTCGATCAACTCCCCCGTGTAGACGAGATCCATCGCCTTCTTCTCGCCGACAGCACGGGGTAACAGGAAGGAGGTGCCCGAATCGACCGAGAGCCCGATCCGGCGGAAGCCGAAACTCAGCTGTGCGCGCTCGCTGGCGAGGACGACGTCACAGGCCAGCGCGAGCGATGCACCGGCCCCGAAGGCTGGGCCGTCGACTTTCGCGACGGTCGGAATCGAACACTCGTAGAGACGCTGTACGGAGCGGTTGATCGGCAGCGCGACTTCCTGGAGCAGTTCCGCCATCTCGCGGTCGTCAGAGAGCGCTTCGAGCATCGATTTGATGTCGCCGCCGGCACAGAAGTTGGCCTCCGAGCCCTGGACGACGAGACAGCGCGCGTCACTGCTTTCGGCTTCCTCGACTGCCTCGGTTATTTCTGTAGCCATCTCGAGGGTGAGAGCGTTACGCAGTGCGGGGTTCGTCAGTGTGATTGTCGCCGTCTCGTCGACCAGATCGTACTGGATCGTCTCCATATCCCAGCCTGCGCCCACTGCTACCTAAAACTGTGTGGGAATCGACCGGAAAACAGTCATCTGGACAGAGCCTGTAGCTGTGGTATGGTCGATACACTCCAGTGGCTCGCACTCGAAGTGAAGTATCTCGACCGCGCACAGTCATTTTACGAGGCGTTTCTGGAACTCGACGTCGTCCGCGAGACCGAGAGCGAGACGATCCTCGATACTGGCGGGACGGAGCTGATTCTTCGGACACCCAGTGGCGTCCCCCGTGGCGGACTCCACACGCACTACGCCTGCTTGATCCCCCGCGAGGAGTACGATAGCTGGTACAGCCGGCTGGACGACCGGTTCGATCTCGTCGAGGAAACCTTCGGCGACAGCAAATCACTGTATTTCTACGATACGGAGGGCAACTGTGTCGAACTCGGGCAGTCAGACGTGGCCGGTCCGGGCGTCGACGGGATTTTCGAGGTCGTCTTCGAGGTCGAGGACCTCGCCAGCGCGGCGTCGTTTTACGAACGGCTGGGATTCGAGACCGTCGACACTGGGCAGGACCGAAAACGCGTCAGGATGAGTTCGGGATCGTTCGATATCGAACTCTGGGAGCCACATCTCGGACTCGCCGACGCGCGTGGTGGCGTCCACGTCGACGTCGGAATCGGGACTACCGATCCCGCGGCGACAGCCCAGCGTGTCAGCGACGATGCACTGGCGACGGAGGCCATCGATGCAGGCTATCGCATCCGCGATCCGGACGGACACTATATCAGCCTCCTCGAACTGTAACTCGTGCTGGAAGCCAGCGGCTTATTAGGGGTCGCGGCGAACGGATTGCCATGGACAGTCTCAACCGGATGGCGACGGAGTTGATCGACGAGGCGATCGATTTCGCCGACGAGCTAGCGATCGAGGTACATACGCTTTCGGAGGACACCGCAGTGCTGGATTTCGGTGTCGAGAACCCCGGTGCGCTGGAGGCCGGTCTCCTGCTCACCGAGATCCAGACGGCCGGGATGGCGACGGTCCAGACACGGATGGACACAGTCGCCGGAGCACCACTTTCCCACGTCGAACTGTCGACCGACCAGCCCGCGCTCGCGTTGCTCTGTGCTGGCAAGGCCGGCTGGGAGCTGTCAGTCGATGGCTTCGAAGGACTTGGCAGCGGCCCGGCCCGCGCACTGGTCGCCGAAGAGGGGATTTTCGAGCAGATCCAGTACCACGAGGAGTCCGATTTTGCAGTGCTAGCGCTGGAATCGGAGACACTCCCCGGCGACGAAGTCGCATCGGAGGTCGCCCAGCGCGCCAACGTTCCCGAAAGCGGCGTTTTTCTGCCGAGCTACGCCTCGGCGAGTATCACCGGCAGCGTCGTCGGTGCGTCCCGTGCTGCGGAACTCGCAGTCTACCGGCTGTTCGAACTCGGCTACGATCCGATGGACGTCCTCACGGTCTCCGGGTCGGCCCCCGTCGCACCGGTCGCAGACGGCGAGCTGGCCGCGATGGCCGCGACCAACGACGCGGTCGCCTACGGCGGAGAGGTCCACCTCACCGTCGAAGAGCCCTTCGACCGCTTCGACGAGATTGCGTCGACAGCAACGGAACAGCACGGACGGCCCTTCGGGGAGATTTTCGAGGCAGTCGACTACGACTACAGCGAACTCGACCGAAGTCTGTTCGCGCCGGCATCGGTGACGATCGACGTTGTCGGTGGCGATACCCACGTCGTCGGCGAAACTGACGAAGATCTCCTTGCCGAAAGTTACGACTATTCTGCCTGACAGAGCGTTCGAGCCCGAAATTTTCTCGCCAACTACCGGTGGATTAAATACCCCACACGACAACCACAGAACAGGTAACTGTCATGTCGTGGATTGCAGAGTTTACGTTGCCAGCAGCGGATTTCCCTCTCGGAAAGGTGTTCGAAGACTGGCCCTGGCTCACGCTCGAACTCGACCGTGTCGTTCCGACCGGAGATACCGTAATGCCGTACTTCTGGGTCCATCTCAACGACAACAGTCCGAGCTTTTCCGAGATAGAAGCACTGTTCGCCGATCTTCCGGAGCTGCGGTCGGGAGAACTGATGGACGAAGTCGATGGCAAGGGGCTGTTCCGTGCATTGTGGGAACCAGAGTATATGGGTGTGATGAGTGCAATACCGAGAGCGGATCTGACTGTCGTCTCGGCGACCGGTTCGACGGACGGCTGGCTGTTCGAACTCCGTGCCGAGAGTGGTGACCAGTTCTCGGAGTTCCAGCAACTCTGCGAGGCCGACGGCATCAGTGTCGAACTCGCTCGTCTCTCCCGGCTCTCCGAAGAACAGTCCGGCTCGGAGTACGGACTCACAGACGAACAGAAGGAGGCGTTACTCGTCGCATACCGGGGCCGATACTATCACGATAGTCGACAGACGGATATGGAATCACTGGCCAGGCAACTCGATATCTCACGCCAGGCCTTTTCGGATCGACTCAAACGCGGCTACCGGAATCTCATCGAGAACACGATTATTCAGGGCGAAAAACGAGTGGAATAATAAAAGGGTTACATACGTAAGAGTGAACCATACCACTGTGGATAATAACATTAGATTATAATGAAAACAGACGAACATACTACAACGACGACGGCAGCGACGATGTACAATGTTTCTTCGAACCAGTCCACGACAGAGGCCATTATCGAGGCAGTGGCGGAGTATTCAGAGACAGCTCCGATCCCCGAGTTTACACCAACGGGGGCCTCGACTGAAGCCCTCGAACCGCTGTATCACGCCATCGATCCGGATGCACTCGAAGCATTGATCGAGCGCTCTACGCCAGAGGCGGGCCAGACGATCGAAGTCTCTTTCGATTACATGGGCTACGAGATTACTGTCTCTAACGAGGAGAATATCTGGATCAAACGGCCGGAAATCACCATCTCGTAACCAGAATCGGACGCGTTTACAGTACGTCCATCTCGTCGAGTCGTTCGGGAAGATAGGTGTCGGTGACGAAATCGAGGCCACGCGACGCCAGTGACTGCTGTTCGGATTTCTTCTCGATATCGAGCTGGAGTTCGATCTGTTCTTCCCAGAAATCGGTCTGGAACCGCGGATCTTCGAGTTCTGACTCCAGTGCGTTGATATCCGAGTCACTCAGCGGATCGGTCGGCAGATCGTACTCGACGATATCCTGCGGTCGGATACCCACGAACTCCGCCTCCGGTGTGGCGAGATACTTCGAGAGGTGGGCACTCTTGATCGAACCGTAGGCGACGGAGCCGTAGATTCGGTAACTCCACGGGTCACCGTCAGTGAAGACCACGACCGGGAGATCGAGTTCGTCGTGCAGGCGTTTGGTGATCCGCCGTGTCGCCCGGGCTGGCTGTCCCTTGAGGTGGACGACGATCGTGTTGTACTCCTCGTCGAAGCCGTTCTCGACGAGTCGGTCACGCATACCACCGGTCTCCACACAGAGGACGAAATCCGCGTCGTTGTCGAGAAAGTCGATCGTATCCGGGTTGTTCGGGATCTGGTAGCCACCTTCGCCGACGTCTTTCTGGCAGTGGATCTCCCGTTCACCGCGCCGGGTCTGCTCGCGCAGTTCGAGCGGTCCCATGATCGTCGCACCCGACTCCTCCGGGCGCATGTGGAAATCCTCGCGAGTCGCGCCGGAGACGATCTCCAGATCCTCGATCAGCGAGTTCGACTCGTCCTGACTGGCAAACTGCGCCTCGTCGAGATCCCACGACTCCGAGAGGTAGTACAGCTCTCGCAGCGTGGAGGAGCGACCCTGCTCGATCTGCTGGACGAGGAAGTCGATCGCGTAGGATGCTTTCAGGAGTTTCTCCGCACCACTGACCGTCTTTGCAGTGCGGGTACTCGTCCGGTCGCCGTACACCCAGACGTTCTTGTCCTCGTCGTACTTGATGTTGGATTTGGTCCGTGTCGGTAGCTGCATCCGGGGGACATCCCCCTCGTCGAACTGGTCGTAAAACTGTGCGGCAAGCGCCATCAGCTGTTCCCGTGCGTCGGGTGTATCCTTGGTACTCATTGGTCTGTATCCACAGTCAGTTTCTCCGATTCGACACCGTCGACGGAGATCTCACACTCCGCCGATTCGGGGAGGTCGTAAGATAGTGTCTCTGTCTCGCCGCTCTCTACTGTCGGCTCCCACTTGATGAACCACTCGCCGTCCATCTCGATGACCTGTGCGTCGCCGTTGGTCTCTGGCTCCGCAGAGACGATCTCTGTGATCTCCAGATCGGCGTTCCTGTCGTCGTTGTTTTCGACGATTACCTCGACCGAGCCGTTTTCGCGCTCCCGTTCGACGAGCACGTCGTTCATGATCCGCGCGAGCGTGTTGTCGATGTTCAGCTCCTCCTCACCAGTGACGGCGGTGAGTTTCTCTGCCATCTCAGGCAGGATCGTCGCGAGTTTGTCCTGTTTCTGTTTGCGCTGTTGCATCGACCGACGCTTCTTGAGGTAGCTTTTGAGTTCGCGGGCTGCCTCCCGAACGGCGAGTTCGATCTCGTGTTCGATCTCGGGGACGTTCGCCACGGCGTCTTTGGATTCGCTCGTGAAGGGCACGTTCGTCGAGGCGATGTGGACCATGATCACGGCCGGCCCGTTCGGCAGGCCGCTGCCACCAGGCTGATCGAGGTTGTAGTTTCGCCAGCCGATATCCTTGAGCACGTCCGTCGTCGCACACGCACCGCGCTGGTAGACCAGCGGCACGCGGTTCGCAAAACGCATCACATCCACTTTGCCGCCGTCTTCGAGTTCGCCACCGTAGGCGATGCCAGCCTCGACGATGAACGGGTCTCCGCCGTGGACCGAGGCGTCCCGAGTCGAGGCCGCATAGAAGTCTGCGTCGTACTCCTTCCGAAGGCCGGCCTCGACCAGTTCGTCGGTGATCGGGGCCAGACAGTCCGTCGGCGGGGAGATAATGTCAGTCTCCCGCATCGCTTCGAGGAGGTTCGACGCCGCGTCGCGGTCGTCTCCAATCCCGCTGATGTGTGGGGGCTCGTCCGGAACCCGAACTGCGGCCTCCCAGAGCGCGGTCACGATGTTCTCCCGCGCCGTGTCACCGAAGGTCGCGTCGTCGCGGTCCTCGGTCATGTCAGCAGCACGGTCGACGAGTTTTTCGAGATCCTCGTGGGTAACCCGGTGTGGGTCGCCCGGTTCGAACTTGTCGGCCAGGCGTTCGGCGATGGCCTGCAAAACTGCGTCGTCTTTCCGTGTCGACGTCGCGTCGTCGACGAGTGTGTACAGATCTGACTCTCGTTCGGCAGTGATCGCGTCCCACGCTGCGTCTCGGGCCTTCTCCCGGACAGTTCCGCCGAAGGTGGTCCCGTACTCGACCTGGACGTCGTCGCCGACGTCCTCGACGATTTCCTCGACCTGGTGGTGTGCGATCCGGTCGTGCTCGGCAATCCGGTCAGCGATCGTTTCGGCGAACTCCGTGGTTGCCTCCGCACCCTTGTTCGAGACCGCTTCGGTGACCGCCGCTTCGATATCGGCCTCCTCGTGAGCTTCTGGGGGGTGCCAGGACATGCCGCGGCCGAACTCCCTGTCGCGGAACTGGTCGATCACCGAGTCGGCGGTCTTCTGGCCGACGCGGGTGAACTCCTCCTGGAGGAAGCCGGAGAGAGAGTACGAATCCGTCGCCTCGGCCATCTTTATCAGCGTTCCGAGCTCCACCCCGTGAGGGTGGGGTCGGATCTCCTTGGTTTCGGCCGGGAGCTGGTCGGTCGCACGCTCGTATTTGAAGTGATTCTTCGGCTCGCGGAGTTCGAATCTGGCGTGTGGGTTGACAACCGCCGTGTGCTGCATGTAGTCGTGGAGCTGCTGGCGGGCACGCATGTTCGCCTCCATCTCCAGTTCGATGCGTGTACCGTGGGTCCGATCCCAGCTGGTCGTCTCCTCGACGCTGATCTCCGGATCGTTCGTATCTGTGTCGATGATCAACTCGAAATACTCGGCCTCGTCGCTCCCCTGTGTCCGCGAAGTGATCTTTGCGGGTTTACCGGAGGTGAGCTGTGAGTAGAGAACGGCCGCAGAGATTCCGATACCCTGCTGTCCGCGTGCCTGCTCTCGTTTGTGGAAACGGGAGCCGTACAGTAACTTTCCGAACACTTTCGGGATCTGCTCTTTCGTGATCCCGGGGCCGTTGTCCTCGATAATCAGCGTGTAGTAATCTCTGTTCTCCTGGATTTCGACGTAGATATCCGGCAGAATACCAGCTTCCTCACAGGCGTCGAGCGAGTTGTCGACACCCTCCTTGACTGCCGTCACCAGCCCTCGGGCTCCGGAGTCGAACCCGAGCATGTGCTTGTTTTTCTCGAAGAACTCGGCAATAGAGATGGATCGCTGGCTCTCCGCCAGTTCCTCGGCGACCCCCTCCCCGCCGCCGAGACGCGACTGATACGATGTCATCGTCACAGTATACTTTTCGCACGTTTATATGTCGTACGCAACCAGACTGGAAGTGAAAGTAGTCACGGACGGCGGTTCTGTGTAGATTCGCCGTGCCGTCACTGAGATACCCACGAATGAAATCTGGGAGGAGAGAAAAACGGGACTCTCTCGGAGCGGCCGCGGATTTTTCCCACCCGATCACCGACAGTATCGGAAATGGGTGATACTGCCGGCTGTACAAAACTGAAGAATTGCGCCACCCAGGGGTGGCACATATCTTTACGAATTTACAGCCGGCAGTATGAGATACACAGTGTGGATCGACTCGAAGACGTACCCACACCAGTTCCAGAGGCGACCTTCGTCGTCGTCGATGTAATAATCTGTTCGACAGCGATCATCCACCTGCTGGAGGCAGGTGCCACCTACGTCAAACCGTTTGCCGAGACTGACCGCGCCCAGGCGTTCAGAGCGGAGACAGAGGACGCAGTCATCGTGGGCGAAGAAAACGACGGCACAACATCCGAGAAATTCGATCTCCCTCCGGTCCCGTCGATCATCCGTGAGCGCGATCTCGCCGGACGGCCGGTCGGTATCAGAACCTCTAACGGCACCCGCGCGATCGACCGGATCGGCGTCGATAGCAACATCTTGATCGGCAGTACGATAAACGCCGGCGCTGTCGCGGATCGACTGCTCGAAACCGACCGGGATATCTGGCTCGTCGCCGCCGGTCGAGACGGCTCCCCGGTTGGGGAGGATCTTGCTGCGATCGAACTCGTTCAACGACAGCATGATGAGAGGCGAAAGTCCCTCGACAACGACGGACTGTGTGAATACTTCGACTCGTCACCATCGACTCCCTGGCTCCGGGAGAACGGGACGAGAGCGGACTACGAGCAACTCGTATCACCCGAGACGACCGAGACAGTACCTCGCATTCGAAACGGTGTCTTCGTCACAGACTAGCCAGAGCACTACGACTGGCGCGCTCCTGCCAGAGTGAATTATATTCACTCGGAGACGGGGGCGACGGGTTTAGAAGTAATCAAAATGACATATCTGCTGCAGTCAACAAGTCACGCGCTCGCGCGTGCGTGGCGTTTAAGTAACGGGGGGTGCTACTAACTTGTACGATTTTATGTCCGAGGATAGAGAGTACGGAGCAGGACAGATACAGGTACTCGAGGGGTTAGAGGCAGTCCGGAAGCGTCCGGCGATGTATATCGGATCGACCGACACGCGCGGCCTCCATCATCTGGTGTACGAGGTCGTCGACAACTCGATCGACGAGGCCCTGGCAGGGCACTGTGACAGCATCGACGTGACGATCCACGAGGACGACTCGATTTCTGTCTCCGACGACGGCCGGGGGATCCCGGTCGATACGCACGAAGACCACGACAGACCCGCGGTCGAGGTCATCATGACTGTGCTACACGCGGGTGGCAAGTTCGACAACAAATCCTACCAGGTTTCGGGTGGGCTCCACGGCGTCGGTGTCTCTGTCGTGAACGCCCTCTCCAAGTGGCTCGAAGTCGAGATCAAACGCGACGGTGCTGTCTGGCACCAGCGATTCGACCACGGCGAACCGGACGGAACGCTCGAACGCGTTCGCGATATGGAACCGGACGAGGAGACAGGGACACAGATCCGGTTCTGGCCCGACGACGAGATCTTCGAGACCTCGGATTTTGTCTTCTCGACGCTACAGTCCCGACTCCGCGAGCTGGCCTTTCTCAACTCCGGCGTCGAGATTTCTCTGCACGACGAACGCGACGGAAACACGGAAAACTACTGCTACGAAGGCGGGATCAAGGAGTTCGTGGAGTTTCTGAACGAGACGAAAACCCGACTCCACGAAGAAGTTATTTACTTCGACGAGGCGGAGCCGATGGGCGACAGCGCGGACGACGGCACCGTGCAGGTCGAAGTCGCCATGCAGGCGACAGACGAGTTACAGGGCTCGTTGCACGCCTTCGCGAACAACATCAACACACGCGAGGGTGGCACCCACATGACCGGGTTCAAGACGGCCCTGACCCGTGTCGTCAACGATTATGCGACCGACAACGGGCTGTTGAAAGATCTCGACGACACACTCAGGGGAGAGGATATCCGGGAAGGACTGACGGCAGTGCTCTCGATCAAGCACCCGGACCCGCAGTTCGAGGGACAGACGAAGACGAAACTCGGCAACAGCGAGGTCCGTGGCATCGTCGAATCGGCGGTCCACGAGCATCTCGGAACCTACTTCGAAGAAAATCCCGACACGGCCGAGACGATCGTCTCGAAAGCTGTCGAGGCGGCCAAGGCCCGGAAAGCAGCCAAGAAGGCCGAAGAGCTGACACGCCGGAAGAGCGCGCTCGATTCGACAGCGCTGCCGGGGAAACTCTCCGATTGCCAGACGCGCGATCCGAGCGAGGCAGAACTGTTCGTCGTGGAGGGCGACTCGGCCGGAGGGAGTGCCAAGCAGGGCCGCAATCCCGAGTTCCAGGCAATCCTGCCGATCAAGGGGAAGATTCTCAACGTGGAGAAACACCGGCTGGACCGGATTCTCGAAAACAACGAGATCCGGAACCTGATCACCGCGCTGGGGACCTCGGTCGGTGACGAGTTCGACATCGACGAGTTGCGGTACAACAACATCCTGATCATGACCGACGCAGACGTGGATGGGGCCCACATCAGGACCCTGCTGTTGACGTTTTTCTACCGACATATGCGCCCGCTCATCGAGCGGGGTCACGTGTACGCGACCCAACCACCACTGTACCGGGTCCGGTACCGTGGCGAGACCTACGATGCGATGACGGAGGCAGATCGCGAGCAGATCGTCGAAGAGAAGTGTGACGGTACTCCGGATCAGGTCCAGCGGTTCAAGGGGCTCGGGGAGATGAACCCCGACCAGCTCTGGGAGACGACGATGAACCCGGAGACGCGCCATCTCAAACAGATCACCGTCGAGGACGCCGCCGCGGCGGACAAGATGTTCTCCGTGCTGATGGGTGATGCAGTCGAGCCACGGAAAGAGTTCATCAAAGATCACGCACCCGAAGCAGAGTGGGTAGACATATGAGCTCGGATCTCCCCGACCAGCCCGGCAACGTCGAGGCACCGGCAGCGAACGTCGAGCACGTTCGCATCGAGGACGAGATGGAGCAGAGCTACATCGACTACGCGATGAGCGTCATCGCGGGTCGTGCGCTCCCCGACGTCCGTGACGGACTCAAACCCGTCCACCGGCGAATCCTCTACGCGATGCAGGAGATGGGTATCACCTCGGGCACCAGCCACCGCAAATCCTCGTCGATCGTCGGCGAGACGATGGGTAATTACCACCCACACGGTGACTCGGCGATCTACGACACGCTCGTGCGGATGGCCCAGGAGTTCTCGCTTCGATACCCCCTGGTCGACGGCCAGGGGAACTTCGGCTCGATGGATGGCGATCCGGCCGCTGCGATGCGGTACACCGAGGCCCGGATGTCCCCCATCGCCGAGGAACTACTCGAAGATATCGACAAGGATACTGTCGACTTCCAGTCGAACTACGACGACCGGCTGATGGAACCGGAGGTCCTTCCTGCAAAACTGCCGAATCTCCTGTTGAACGGCTCCTCGGGGATCGCAGTCGGTATGTCGACGAACATCCCGCCACACAACCTCGGCGAGATCGTCGACGCGACGATCCATCTGATCGACAACCCGCAGTGCGAGACCGATGATCTGATGGAATACGTCAAGGGTCCCGATTTCCCGACCGGCGCGAACATCGTCGGGAAAGACTCGATCTACGCGGCCTACGACACCGGTCGGGGACGCCTCCGGATGCGCGCGGAGTACGAGATCCAGCGCAACGAATCCGGCTCTGACCGGATCGTCATCTCCGAGTTGCCCTTCCAGGAGAACAAGGCACGAATCGTCGAACGGATCGCCGACGACGTCAACGAGGGTACCATCGAGGGCGTCTCGGATCTGCGTGACGAATCGGATCGCAACGGCGTCCGTGTCGTCATCGATCTCAAACGCGGCGCGAACGCAGACGTCGTCGAGAACCAACTGCTGGAACACCACCTCGAATCGACCTTCGGCGTGATCAACCTCGCGCTGGTCGACGGTCAGCCACAGGTGCTCTCGCTGAAACAGACCCTCGATCACTACATCGACCACCGACGAGAGGTCGTTCGCCGACGCTCGGAGCACGATCTCGAAGAGGCCAAGGATCGGGCACACATCCTCGAAGGCCGGCTGAAGGCCGTCGACAACGCCGAGGCGATCGTGAACCTGATCACCGAGTCTGCGGACCGCGAGCAGGCCCAGCAGGCACTCGAAGGCAAGCTCGATCTCGACGAACTCGACGAGGCAGAGCCGGAGTACCGTGACGTGCAGGCAACCTTCGACTTCTCCGCGGAGCAGGCCGAACACATCCTCCGGATGCAGATCGGCTCGCTGACGTCCATGGAGGCCGGTGAGATCGAAGACGAGTACGAGGATGTCCAGGAACGCATCGATTACCTCGAATCCGTTCTCGCCTCCGAAGAGAAGCTTCTGGGCGTCATCAAAGACGAGCTCCGGGAGCTCAAAGAGGAGTACGACGACGACCGCCGGACCTCGATCCTGGAAGACGAAGGCCAGGTCACCCACGAGGATCTCATTCCCGAGGAGGACTGTCTGGTCGTCATCACGGAGCAGGACTACATCAAGCGGATGCCCGCCGCCGGGTTCGACCCCCAGCGTCGTGGCGGGAAGGGGATCATCGGCTCCGATCCCAAGGAGGGTGATCGTGTCTCGAAGGTCTTCCGGGCGAACACCCACGATTACCTGCTCTGTTTCACCAATCAGGGCCAGGTCTACCGACTGAAGACCTACGAGATCCCCGAGATGTCACGGACTGCCCGCGGGAAGTCGGCAGTCAACATCATCGATCTCGACGACGGCGAGGAGATTACGGCCGTGGTGGACACGGACGAGTTCGAAGAAGACGAGTGCCTCACGATGGTGACCCAGCAGGGCTACGTCAAACGGACCTGCGTCGCCGAGTTCGACAACATCCTCTCGACGGGGATCATCGCAGCCAGCGTCGAAGACGGCGACGAACTGGTCGACGTCGAAGTGACCGACCGCACTGGTGATCTCGTCATCGCCACAGAACAGGGGATGACGATCCGCTTCGACGAGGAGGAAGTCCGAGAGATGGGCCGAAACGCCCGGGGTGTCCGAGGAATCGCCCTCGAAGGCGAGGACCGGGTCGCAGGGATGGTCTCGACGACCGACGACGACGAGCGAGATCTGTTGACAGTCACCTGCAACGGCTACGGCAAGCGCACACCACTGACGGAGTATCGCGCACAGTCCCGGTACGGCAAGGGACTGATCGATATCAAGACCGGCGTCCGGAACGGCACCGTCGCGACGGTGAAAGCCGTCGAGGAGACGGACGACATCATCGTCATGAGCGAGAGTGGACAGATCATGCGCTGTCCGGTCGGCGAGATCTCGACAGTCGGGCGGAACACGAAAGGTGTGGTCGTCATGGACGTCGACGATGGCGATCGGGTCGCGAGCGTCGACGTAATTCCAGCCCAGCCCGAGACGTAACGAGGTCGTTTCTCGCTTGGAAACGTGGCTGGCAATTTGATACCGATAGCACTTCACTAGCGTGTATGCCAAACAGTGTCGACGCGCCGCCATTCCACATTCGGATTGCGCGGGTTATCGTCTCGATCGTGGTTCTGGTTCCGGTCACTGTCTTCGTCGGGTACGGGGGGTGTCTCGTCCTGACCGTGCTCGCAAAACTCGGCGGACCAGATCCGACGACAGACGACGGTGACCTGCTCCGCGATCGACTGTTCGACTGGCCGGACCGGAACAGAGAAGTCATGCGGACGGATGGAACGACGCCCCTCCCACTCCGACCGTAACCCTCGAATCTTAGAGCAGTCCGTCAGCCTGCGCGAGCAAGATTCCCTCGATCGACGCGTCGTTTGCCGGGTCTTCGCGGACGCGATCGAGTGCGTCATCGATGGGGACGGTCGTGATCGTGAGAAATTCGTTCGTATCGCGGTTTATTTCGGTCGGCTCCAATCCCTCTGCAAAGACGATTGCCCGCCGGTGTCGGAGCACACCCGTCGCACACCAGAAATCCTCGACGAGGGAGACACCGGCAGGATCGAATCCGGTCTCCTCGCGGAGTTCGCGTGCGCCGGCCGTCGTGAACGATTCGCCATCCTCGACGATTCCGGCCGGGAGTTCGAGACAGTGTTTGCCGATTGCGGGGCGGTACTGCTCGACCATTACGAGTTCCTCACCGGTCGACGCGACGATGACGACCGCGGGCGGGAGGCTGGCCCAGAAGTATTTTTTCTCGGTGCCGTCTGGCTGTTCGACGAGATCGTAGCCGCCGTCGTACCAGCCGGTCTCGTACTCCGTTTCCGATTCGATCACGGGCCAGTCGTGTGCCCGGTAGTCTGTTGGTTCGTCAGTCATCGTGAATCTCCATTTCTCAGCGTATCGACGTAGAGCCGGCCGAAGGCCTGCCGCCGGAGCGTATCGACGGCCGCCTCGGTCTCGTCCTGAAAGGTCGCTGCGACGGCAGTGTCGGCAAACGGCGGCGCGTGCCAGACTACGTTATCGACGTGCTCGCTGCCTATCTCCTCGATTTCGAAGTCAGTACTCTCCTGCCAGGATTCGAACTCCGACTGGCTGCCGATGTGGACTTCGAGCAGGGATGCGAAAATTGCCTCCTGTGCGGATTCGATCACGTCCGGAGTCACCCGGTCGTCGTACTCCGTCGTATCGAAGGCCATCGCCCGCGACACGTCCCGGACGACGCCCTGTGCGGCTGTCGTGAGGTTCTCGTATCGCTCTCTGGCTGCCTGGGCAGTCTCCGGTGCGACCACGCCCTGCCGTTCCATACAGCCGTGTTGCGCCTTCCCCTACTACTCCGTTTCGGAGTTGGTCGCCTCGTCGCTGTCTTCTGTCTCCGATTCTGCCGGCGCATCGTCAGATGTCCGCTGGCGTGTCATCTCCATCGCTTCTCGAATAACGTCCTCCGTGCCCCCGTCCAGGTCGTCAGCCAACATATCCCCACCTTGTGGGAGGTCGGCAGTTCCGTATTCTGTCGCGTCTCCGTGGCCGTGTTCGCCCGCGTGGTCGTGATTCGTATGCTCGTGGCCGGTCGTCGTATCCTCGAACACCTGTGGATAGTCGGCATCTTCGGCCATCTCCTGGACCTGCTCGGCCAGTTCCTCTTCACTCAGGTTCGCCCACTCCGGGACGTGCTCGTCGAGCCACGCCTCGTGGTCACCGCCCCGAGTCAGCGCGGTGATCGCCAGGTGGTTCGCCAGATGGACACCGTCTGCCTGTGGATCGTCACAGACCGGACAACTAAATCCCATAGATCTGCTTCGAGCCAGCGAGTAAAGGGGTTTTACTTCCGGGAATGAGTTGGCTCTTCTTCGTCAGTGGGGAGAAGCAAATCAAGGAAACTGTTTTAGATGACAGTATCTTGTCGCTCAATTATTCAGCCTTCCGAGACTAGTTCGAGTCGTCCACAGAGACGCGGTCACCGACAGAAATCGTCCCGTCACGGAACTGCTCGGGAATCCGGGCGATCAGCATCATCGTAAAGTAGTGATCGAAGGCATCCCCGTCGGCCCACTCCGGGAACGTCTCGCGGCGTTTTTGGATAAATCGAGTACGGAACTCTGCCAGTGACTCGCCAGTATCTGGATCACGCGCTGGAATGGCACACCGTGCGCAGGGTGTGACACCTTCGAACCGGACGCTACCGGCCTCGAACGTCGGAGCACCCTCACCAACGAACCGATCCTCCCAGAACGCCGGGACACCGGATATCTCCACGTTCGCACGGAGCCGCCGGCGCGCGCTCTCGACAGTTAGATCGTCGAACCATCCCGCAACTGTCTCCAGCGTCGCCGTGCTGATGACCGACGGCCCCATGCTGGTCCTGTCGACGAAGCCCTGCTCCGTGTCCCGGCGCAAATCGAGCGGTTCTGTCTCGAAAAAATCCTCGAACCAGGTCGCCGCACGATCACGTTCTGCCTCCTCGGGGAGCGTGAACGCGACAGCTTCGCCGGCGGGAGTTTCCACTGAAAGCGCTCCGGATGCCGGATCGAAATCGGTCGATAGTTCGTGGATACGGGCACTCTGCTTCCCGTTGAACCGCGTCCCGTCCGCGGTGATGAGTGCAAACTCACGGTCACCAGCGAGCGTGCCACCGGGAGTGAGATCGGTCGTTTCGAGATCGATCCCATCGAGCCCCTTCACAGGATAGATGCGGAGCCCCTCGACTGCAGCCATCTGTTACTCGGCGTCTTCGTCTCCGTCGTCAGCCTCGGTCTCGACATCGACCTGCTGCTCGTGGTCGGCCTCGGTGTCGGCTTTCGGGACCGTCACGTGGAGCGTTCCGTCGTCTTTCAGTGTCGCGGTCGCCGCCTCCGGATCGACCGACACGTCGTCGGGGAGGTCGACACGACCATCGAGAGCGAGACCGCGGCCCGGGAACACCATCTTGAACCCGTCCTTGAACTCGCGGAACCGGTCGAGTCTGACCAGGATCGTGCCGTTCTCGTAGGTGACCTGCATATCGCTGCTCAGCGCACCAGGTGCATCGAAGATGGCGAGATACGCGTCCTCGCTTTCGAGCAGATCGACCGGTAGCGGGCGTTTTTCCTGTGTCCGGCTCATCGCACGGCCGACCGTTCCGGCGACAGCCTCACCAACCGTGTCTCCGATCTCCCGGATCATAGCTCGACTTTCGACAGCGAATCAGTCTGGCGACAGTACGGACAGGCGAAATCAGAGAGGCCCACGCTGTCCGGCATGTCGTAGGTGTAGTGCATCTCGAACATGTCGAGTTCGCACTCGTCAGCAGTACAGACGACTTCGACTGTTTCTGGCATGGACGCATCTACGGGCCCGGTCGTAATCAATTCCGTGCCTCACTCCGCCCACGAGCGGATGTAAGAGTTAAATGGGATAGACTCAATACTGGCATATATGGTAGAGATACTCGCCGAGAACCTCTCCGGAAAAGCCGTCATGGGCTCGGATGGAGCAGAACTCGGCATGTTGTACAACATCACAATGGATTTCGATTCGGGACGACTGGAGAATCTCGTCATCAATCCCGACGAGAACTACGGCGGCGGCGATTTCGACACTGACGCGAAGGGACGGCTCCTCGTGCCCGTCAACCGCGTTCAGGCAGTCAAAGATCACATGATAATCCAGCGGTAACGCGAATGTACATTCTCGACTCCTCAGCTTTCATCCACGAGTATCACACCGACGAGAGCATCGCCTCCATCCCGCTGGTCCGCGAGGAACTCGAAGACGAGAGCGCGTACCGGTTCGACGCGCTCGAGGGCTCCGGGATGCACATGCACATTCCCGACGAAGAGACCATCGAGCGAATCGAGCGGGCTGCCCGCGAGACGGGCGATTTCGAAGAGCTCTCCCGCACTGATATCCGCCTCGTGGCCGCAACCTTCGAACTCGACGGGCGACTCGTGACCGACGACTACGCGATGCAAAACGTCGCAGAGAAACTCGAGGTCGACGTGGAGGTCATCGCGCGTGATGGGATCGAGGAACAGCGAAGCTGGATCTACCAGTGCCAGGGCTGTGGCCGGGAGTTCGACGAGAATCACGACCGCTGTCCGATCTGTGGCAGCGAACTCTCCCGAAAAAATCCCGCGTAACTCGCATCGCTATCCACGTCCCTTGCTTTGCACCGACTCCCAGTGTTAGATCCGGTGTTGCTCGTTGATCTGGGAGAGCCCCAGATCGATCAACTGCCGGAGCACCTCCTCCTCGGTGACGTTGTTCTCCCGAGCCAGTCGCTCGATGTCTCGGGTATGTTCATCGTCACACACGAAGGTGTAGCGGGTCGGCATACCGTATAGTAGGTGATAGTACAGTATTAAATACCCGTCAGACAACAGTCCGACTACGTATCGAACGTATATCAATACTAAATATCAGTATGTCTACTGGAAACTCACAGTGAGCCGACTGTTTCGGTGTACAGGGTCACGTAGACAATGCAGTTCCAGAGCGAATGGACAGCGATCGGGACGAGAATATTTCCGGTCAACTCGTAGACGGCGCCGAGAATCACGCCGGAGAGGAACGCGATGGCGACGTACGCTTCCGCACTCCCCTGGCCCACCAGCGCGACCCAGTGGATCAGTCCGAATATGGCACCAGCGGCCACGATCCCCGGAACGATACCGTACGCTCGACGGAACAAGCCCTGGATGACACCCCGGAACAGGAGTTCTTCGGCAGGAACGTTCAAAAAGAGGACCAACGGGATGTAGTAGAGAAACAGAACTGGGTTTGCCCGGCCGGTCTCGACTGCAGTGTTTTCCGCGAGTTCGATACCGAGTTCGGCGAGGACGAACTCCGCGGTGAGCATCATCCCAACCAGGACGATACTTCCCGCGACGCCGACTGCGAGATCGCGTCTATTCGGGAGCTGAAGACCGACGAGTGATCGTTCGTTCCACAGTTCGAGATAGAGAACGGAGACCAGAATAAAGCCAGCAAAATGCAGGGCTGTCGGGACGATTTCGGTCGTTATTGGTGTGTCTGCACCGAGGGCTTCGAGTCCGGCGTTCCCGAGTCCGACGACCAGCGCACTGGCCAGGAATGCTGCGACCACGAGCAGGAGAGAGTGGACGACACTCTCGAATCGGTCCGATGGATCGCCGAGGCGGAACAGCGGCTGTTCGGTCGGCGTTATCCCCTTACCTGAAGAGTCGGTCGTCATCGATGATGTGTGCTGGTATGGCTCCGGCCTTCAAGACCGCTCCGATTCGATCGATACTGGTCAGTCGATGACCAGACGCTCCTTGGATTCGACTGCTTTGGCCTCCTCGAACTCGCCGCCGCCGAGCAGTCCACGGGCTGCCTTCTTGCCCCACTCGACAGCGGGCTGGATGAACGTCTCGATGCCGTACAGTTCGCCGGCCATGATACAGGCCGCCTCCATGGCAAAGAGGAGTTCGCCGATCCCCTCTTCGTCGAGTTCGTCGAGTTCGATCCGGACGTTCGGCTGTCCCACCTCCGCGAGACTCGCTTCCGTCGCTTCGAACTCCGCGTCGAGCAGTTCACCCAGCCCCGACCCGCCGAGGTAGGCGAGATCCTCGATATCGGTCTCGGGGATCGTCAGATCCGAGCGATCTTTCGCCCGCACGAGGGTGACCATCTTGTCCGGCGGGCCAGCCCGGTAGAGCTGGAGCTGTGAGTGCTGATCGGTCGCGCCGAGCGCGCGCGCTGGCGTCTGACCGAGTCCGTCCTTGCCGAGGCTCTCGGCCCACAGCTGTGCGAACCACTCGGAGAAGAATTCGAGTCCCTCCGCGTAGGGCATCATCGCGTTGATCGACGCACCGCGCTGATCGAGCGCGTACGCGACTGCCCCGTAGGCGTAGCCCGGACAGTCGTACAGCGAGCCCGACAGTGCTTCCTCCCGGGTCTGCGCGCCGGCCAGCACAGCCTCGATATCGTGGCCCTGGATCGCAGGTGCGACGAGTCCAACAGGGGAGAGCGCCGAAAACCGGCCGGGAACACCGTCCGGAACCGGGAGTTTGGGCAGATCGTGCTCCACCGCGAGCGAGTGTAGCGGACCCGACTCCCCTGTCGTCATGATCGTCCGCTCGGTCCAGTCGACCCCGGCTTCGTCCATCGCGTCGCGGACGACGAGGAAGTTCGCGAGCGTCTCGGCGGTCGTGCCAGATTTCGAGACGGCGTTGACGACAGTATCTTCGAGCGGAATGTCGTCGAGCGTCTCACGGATATGCTCGGGGTCGACGTTGTCGAGGACGTACAGTGGAATGCCGTTCGATCCCAGCGCCTGTGAGATCGTCGCCGCGCCGAGTGCGCTCCCACCGATGCCGACGGTGAGGATCGCCTCGGGATCCTCGAATCCCGACACTGCCTCCTGAATCGCCGTCGCGTCCGTCGACGACGGCAGATTCAGCGACGTGTAGCCCAACTCACCGTCTGCTTTCCCCGCCGAGATGCGTTCGTGGGCCGAGGCGACCCGGTCGTCGAGTCTGTCGAGTGTCTCCTCGCTAACGCCTGGCGATGCCACCTCTGTGAGTGCGTTGCCGATATCCAGCTCCATGGATGTGTGCTCTCGTGGCTACGGCAAGAACCCCGGGGTTTTCGGCAAGTCGAAACCTCGAAAAGCGACTAGCACCTACAGGTGGGTATGAGTCAGGACGAAGATGAGTCGGCCGACACAGCCGAAGAGGACGATCCCGTCGCGAGCATGTACGACCAAGAGAAACCGGGCGAAACGAAAGGCGACGACGAGGAGTCGGGTGGGACACCGGCCGGCTTCGGCGGAGGGTTGATGGGCGATCAGTCCGACGAGCCGGAGACCTCTGCAGGGACCTTTTACGTGAAACACACGGAGGAAAGCGCCGTCACACTCCACGAGATCGATACCTCTCAGATTTTCACGCTGGTCGAGAATCCAGGGCTGGAAACCCACCAGATCATCGAGGCGACGCTGATGGCACAGCCACCGATGCAGGTCTCCTATCTCATCAGGGATCTGGAATCACAGCGGACGATTCCCGTCGAGACGAGCCCCGAGCCACCGACGAGTCGGGTCATAAAACTCGGGACAGAGATGGACGAAGGACAGGCCGCTGCCATCGACCGCGAGGGCGAAGGCGAGATCCACATCTTGCGCGTCGAGCCCGAGCACACCGAACACACTGCCGAAGAAGTCCACGACGACGAGATGACCTACAAGAACGCCGCTCGCTACGGAATCGAGCGCGTCGAGATCCGCACCGACGAAGCGGAAGGGATCGTCAGCATCCGGTATCTGCCCTGATTACTGCCGACCGGCACTGCTCTGGACCGTCCAGCCGCCGACACTGCAGGCCTCCCGCTCGGTGAAGACGAACTCGGTCTCCGAATCGATTTTCGAGCCCCCAGCGACCGACTCGACACGGAGGTCGACATCCATCGCGCTGCCACAGCACCCGACCCCGACGAACTCCGACCAGTGATCACCGACGGTTGCCCGGTCGTGTGCCTTGGTCAGGTAGTTCCGAAACGGGCGGTCCTCGACGATCTCTCGTCCCCAGACCGAGAGGTCAGCCGGGTACGAGACTGTGATTTTCGTCGCCGTCTCCATACTTCATTCTACGCGCTTGCGGGTAATAGGTTGCCCGACGCCAGCAGAGAGAAACACCCGACAGCAGCCGCAAATACCACCTGAGGACCGATAGGTCGTAGAAGAAAGGCTTATTCAATGGGCTCTCGGAGGCAAGTTACATGGGACGTATCGACGTCGAAAAAATGCCCTACCAGGAGTATACGAACCGCCAGTTGCTACTGATTCCGCTGGTGGTTCTCGGTGTCGCACTCCTCATCTTAGTCGGGGCATACTTCCTGACAGGAACACCCGTCGAACTCGGAATGGAGTTTACCGGCGGGACAGAGATCAGGTTAGATGCACAGGGCGCCTCAGGTGACGAAGTGCGGGCGACGTTTTCCTCACTGGAGACGGAAAGTATCCAGGGGGTCGGAAGTGACAGTTCCTATCTCCTCTCGACGCAGGAAACTGATACGAATCAGTTCGAACAGTTAGCCGAAGATGCAGGGTACGAGGTCCAGTCGGTGGAGAGTACCTCTGCTTCCTTCGGATCCGACTCACAGCGTGAGGCGTTGATCGGGATGGTCGCAGCCTTCGTCGGGATGAGCCTGCTCGTGGCGCTGGCTTTCCGGACGTTCATTCCGAGTCTGGCCGTCGTCGCATCGGCATTCTCTGACATCGTTATTCCAGTTGCCCTCATGAACCTGTTCGGGATCGAACTCGGACTCGGGGCAGTTGCGGCCTTGCTGATGATTATCGGTTACAGCGTGGACTCGGACATTTTGCTGAACAACCACATCCTGCGCCGGCACGGCTCGTTCTACGAGAGTACCTACCGTGCGATGCGGACCGGTGTCTCGATGACGCTGACCTCGATCGCAGCGATGACCACGATGTTCGTCGTGGCCACGCTGCTCGGGATTCCGCTGCTGGATAGTATCGCACTCATACTGGTCTTCGGACTCACAGCAGATCTGATGAACACCTACCTGCTGAACGTGAGTCTGCTTCGCTGGTACAAATACGAGGGTGTAAAATAATGATCGACGTACGCGACAACTGGCGGATTCTGATGCTCGTCGTGCTCTGTCTCGTCGCCGCGCTGGCCCTATTCGGCCCGCTCGGTGCCGGCGACGGCGAGACAGGACTGGCCGACAACCAGACGATCAGCGATCCAACCAACCTGGAGTACGGTCTCCAGCTGTCCGGCGGTGCCCGCATCCGCGGCTCACTGGTCGGACAGACGGCCGAAGGTATCGAATTCACGACCGGTGACACCGGGAGCATCGAACGGACGGTTGCCGACGAACTCGGCGTCGACGCGATCGATGTTACGGCGAGAGCTGGAGATGGACAGACGGGAACGATCGAACTGTTCGCAAGCAGTGACAACGTCTCACAAGCAGAGTTTGCATCCGCCCTGAGCAGCGCCGGACTCGATGCATCGGCAGACGATATTCGCGATGGTGTGACGGACGCGACGCGGGACCGGGCGACGGATATTCTCCAGAGCCGAGTCGACCAAACCGGGCTGTCCGGAGCCAGTGTGACGACAGTCAGTGCAGCGACTGGCGGGAGCTTCATCATCGTCGAAGCACCCGGCGAGGACCGCGAGTCGCTCAGAGAGTTGATCGGCTCGGCCGGCCGTGTCCAGGTCATCGCCAGCTATCCCGATCCGAACAACGACACTGCCCCGCAGATGGACCCGATCCTCAACCAGGAGGACTTCGCGAGCATCCAGGGAGCGACGCAGACTGATGATGGTGGATCTGTCGGCGTCACACTAACCGAAGAAGCCGCGGAACCGTTCGCCGAGAAGATGATCGACGCCGGCTTCACACGGGAGGGGGTCGGAAACTGTAATTACGACGCCGAAACCGACGACGACCCCTCGCCCAACCAGCACTGCCTGTTGACAGTCGTCGACGGTGAGATCGTCTACGGCGCGTCGATGGGTAACCTCGCGGACACGATCGACCCCGGCCAGTCCGGCGATTACTCCGGCTTCGTCGCGGATCCGGGTTTCCGGCTCAACACGAACAGCTACGAGGAGGCCCAGCGCCTCTCGATCAACCTCGAAGCAGGCTCACTCCCGACCCGACTGGAGATCGAATCCTCCGAGTTCCTCTCACCGAGTTACGCGCAGGCGTTCAAGCCACTCGCACTGGTGACGGGGCTGCTCGCGTGGCTCGCTGTCTCGGCAGTCGTCTACTTCTGGTACCGTGACGTTCGCGTCGCGATTCCGATGCTCGTGACGGCGACCAGCGAGGTGTTCCTCCTGCTTGGCTTCGCCGCTGCAGTCGGCCTCGCACTCGATCTCTCTCACATCGCCGGGCTGATCGCCGTCATCGGGACCGGGTTAGACGACCTGATAATCATGGCCGACGAGATCTTACAACGGAAAGAGGAGGTGAAAACTGGACGCGTCTTCCAGAGCCGCTTCAGGAAGGCGTTCTGGGTCATCGGGATCGCCGCCGCGACGACGATCATCGCGATGAGCCCGCTCGCTGTGTTGAGCCTCGGTGATCTCCAGGGCTTCGCCATCATCACGATCGTCGGTGTGATCATCGGCGTGGCCGTCACACGACCGGCCTACGGTGACGTCCTCCGGAAGCTGATGCTCGACGACGTCAAACGGAAATAATCGCGCCAGTCTCGTTTTTCTACATGTACATCCGATCCGCGTAGAACTCCCGTTCTGCCCGTGCTTCGTCACTTTCTGACACTGCCTGCATCCGTTCGGCGAGCGCCTCGTAGTGCTTTTTGATGTTCTCCGAGAGCTCTTCGAGTTCCTTCCGGTCGACAGTAAGTTCGTATGCCTCCTCGATCGCATCGAGAAAGAGCAACGCGCCGTCGACATCCGGTCCTGGTGGATGCGCGGGTGTGACGAACACACCGGCGGGAGTGCCATCGCCGTCGAGTCCTCTGGTGACGATTTCGGCCGGCAGCCCGTCGAGAAAGCCGCCACTGAGTGTCGGCATCTCGGTCCCTTTCAGGCGCGTCTCACGGTACTCCTCCGTTGCGACGTAGAAGACGTCGTGTTCCTCCGGTCCGTGTGGGTAGGGCACACTGTGAAACATCGCGATCTCCTCGATGTCGACTTTCTCGACCCACGCGGTGAGATGGTCCGCGAACGACCGTGCCGCCCAGACCGGGAGCAGTAGTTCGCTGACGAGGACGATAAAATCAGACTCTGTGAGGTTGTACAGTCGGGTGTGATGGCGTGGGACACCATTTTCGAAGGGTGTCACGGTCGGCAGGTCCGCCGGCGAGATGTGTCCGATCTGTTCGGACTCCTGCTGGCGGACGAGATGGTCGACGACAGTGAGCGCCCCCATACCGGGTGAGGCCAGCCCGACCAGCAGCGTCTGGTCGGGGGCAACCGCAGTGCTGAGTTCGATCTCGAAACTAGTCTCGGGTGACATGTCTAGAGTGTCGGTCGGTATGTATATCAACTGTGGGCCTGACTCGTGGCACGCTTCTTGCAGGATGGCAGAACAGCACAGTCTCCCTCGCTCTTTTGCCGCCCGGTGCCCTACAGGCAGACGTGTGTACGATAACGCTCGCCTGGCAACTCTTCGAAGCTGCCCCGGTCATCGTCGCGGCCAACCGTGACGAGGCGCTTGGCCGTCCCTCGGAGCCACCCGCGAAACGGGAGTGGGAGCAGACGGTTGTCGCGCCGAAAGACGCCGAGGCAGCGGGAACCTGGATCGGTTACAACGAACACGGCGTACTCGTTGCGCTCACGAACCGCTGGACCGGCGAAAAGAAAGATGGCGATCGATCACGGGGACTGCTAGTTCGGGACGCACTCGGCTACGAGAGCGCAGAGGACGCAATCAGATACGTCGAGCGGGATCTCGATACTCGAACCTACGAGGGGTTCAATCTCCTGGCTGTCGATCGAACCAGTGCGTTGCTCGTCGAGTACGACGGTATCCAACGGGTGCGCAATCTCGACCCCGGCGTCCACGTGATCGTCAACGTCGGCGCTGATGGCAACTACGAGATCCCTGCCCGACGTGAGGATGCCGGAATCGAACAGGCCGAGAACGCCTCACGACTGCGAGAAGCACTCACCCCCGAGCCCGGAGAGACAGGGACGGAGTGGCTGGATCGGGCGAGTGCGGCGATCTCCGACCACGAGTACGGCGTCTGTCTGCACCGTGACGGCTTCGGGACGCGTTCCTCCTCTCTACTGTTTCTGGGTGACGACGACGTCTCCTACCAGTACGCCGACGGCCCGCCGTGTCGAACGCCCTACGAACCGGTTCACGCCGATCTAGTTCTGGATCGCCAGTAACCGAGGGAGCCGCCGAAAGTCAGATTTATCCGGGATACACTCCCCAGTCTATGTATGAGCACGACAGCTGCCGAAGAGGAACTCTCCGAGGACGAGCTGCGGGGGCTGGAACTTATCCGCGAGACTGGTGGGATCCACCAGAGCAACTTCTGGAAGGAACTCGACGTCTCCTCCCGAAAGGGGAGCCGGATCGTCGAGAAACTGGCCGATAAAGAGCTAATCAACCGGGAGGAGACGGTCTACGACGGACACAACACCTACCTGCTGTCGCCGACTGCAGCGGATCTGGACTTCTCGCTGCTAATGGCCGGCGACCAGCTCTCGCCGTTTATCGGCGACGAGGAGGTCGACCCACAGAGCGACGCCTTCTCGCAGTTCGTGATGAATCTCGCCTACGAGGAATAAGTAAAAAAACGCCGTTCTTTTCTATTCGTCTTCGAGAGCGTCGGCGATACGATCCAGCGTGCGCCGGACATCGTGGACCTCGTCGCGGAGTTTGCGGACCTCGCGGACGAGTTCCTCGTTGCCTGCGTCGCTTTCTTCACCGCGTGGACCGCCCGGGCCGCCACCCATGCCGCCAGGGCCGCCGCCCATCATCCCGCCCATCATCTGTGCGAACGGGTTGCCACCGCCGCCCATGCCACCACCGCCGCCCATGCCGCCCATCATCTCTTCGGGTGGGCCGCGCTCGCCTTCCTCACCTTCGCCTTCCTCGGCGCGGCGCTGGCGGATCTCCTCGACTCGCTCGCGGAACGATTTCTCCTCTCCCTCCTCGCTGTCTGCCTCTGCCTCTGTCTCTGCCTCTTCTTCAGGTTCGTCGGACATACAGATCCTTTCTGCTGCGTGCCAGAAAAGGGTTCCGTCACCCGGAACAGAACAGTTCAGGGCCACCCGACCGGGTTCGACGCATCGAACTGTTTTTGTCCGCCCCCGGGTTAGCAACGCCCGATGGAGACACTCGTCGTCGGTGCCGGCGCGATGGGGCGCTGGTTCGGCACAGTTTTGCAGGAAAACGGCCCGGAGTCCGCTCATCTCTCCTTCTGTGACACCGAGCGGGCCAGGGCAGTCGCGGCGGCCGACGCTGTCGGCGGGGAGGCTGTCACACCCGAGACAGCCACTGCCGCCGATCTCGTCTGTATTGCAGTCCCGATTCCGGCGGCACCAGACGCAATCGAGAGCTACGCGGAGTGTGCAACGCAGGCAATTGTCGATCTCACAGGCACGATGGAACAGCCACTCGCGGCGATGCAGTCGGCCACGCCGGCGTGTGAACGTGCGAGTTTCCACCCACTCTTTGCCCCCGAAAACGAACCGGGCAACATCCCAACGGTCGTCGACGAAGGCGGCCCGACAGTAGACGCGGTGCTGACTGCGCTCCGGGACCGGGGAAACGACGTCTTCGAGACGACGGCGAGTCGCCACGACGAACTGATGGAGACCGTCCAGGCCCGGACACACACCGCAGTGCTCGCCTTCGCGCTGACTGGCGAGGCGGTCCCCGAGCAGTACCACACCCCGATTTCGGCCGGGCTGGCCGATCTCGCCGATCAGGTGGTCGACGGGGAGGGCCGCGTCTACGCCGATATTCAGACGGCATTCGAGGGAGCCGACGACATCGCAGACGCGGCAGCGGAGATCGCAGCTGCTGACAGAGCGACGTTCGAACAGCTGTACGATCAGGCGAAAACGGCCCGCACTGGGGGAGACGAGGAGTCGTAATCTGATGAAAAAAACACAACGCAACCAGGTCGTCGACAACGCGAGGTATCTCAGAGAGGTCAGACCGATCGATCCCGAGGAGATCCACGAGTACATCGAGGGACAGCCACACCCGGCTGCTGTCCGACAGGTGCTCCGTGAGCAGGCGGCCGATCTGGGGCTGATCGAACGCGAGGATGGGCGGTTCGAACCCGCGAATGACGATCCCGTGTCGGTCGCGTTCGACGGCGTCGAGCGACTCCCCGAACCGATCGCCCACGCGCTCGAAGCACAGCTCGTCGACAGACTGGGGCCGGGTTGGCCGGATGGCACTTCGGGCGATCGACTCCGGGCGAAGATCCGGGATTTCAAGCGGCGGTATCTTCGCGGGGAGACAGTTACCTACGACGAGGTAACCGCGCTCGGCTACGCGATCTATCACCTCCCGTCGTACTTCGCTGCGACACAGTACGTCCTCGCGGAACTGATCGAGGACGAACTGCTCGGGGGACATCTCCGCGTGCTCGATGTCGGTGCCGGCGTCGGTGGGCCGGCGCTCGCTGTCGACGACTTGCTCGGAGCAGAGACACTCGTCGATTATCACGCGGTCGAGCCGAGCGCGGCAGCCGATATACTGTCGGGGATGCTCGACGAGACTGGTCGGAACTTCCACCCGACCGTTCACCGCGAGCCGATCGAAGCTGTCGACTTCGACGGCCAGTTCGATCTGATCGTCTGTGCGAACGTCTTCTCGGAACTGGACGACCCCACCTCGGTGCTCACATCGTTGCTCGATACGCTGGCCGACGATGGAACGGTCTGTGCGCTCGCGCCGGCAGACCGCAACACTGCGATAGGGCTCCGGCAGATCGAGCGTGCAGTCGAGCGCGAGGCGGGCGCGAACGTCTACAGCCCGACCGTCAGGCTCTGGCCGAATGCACAGCCCGAAAGTACCTCCTGGTCGTTCGACCGTAAACCGGATCTCGAAGTACCGGCTTTTCAGCGCCGACTCGACGAGGGCGAGCGGAGCGGGGATAGCTACAGAGCCACGGAAGACGAGGACCGTGCGCCGGGTGACGACGAGTTCGTAAACGTCGACGTCCAGTACGCCTACTCACTCCTGCGAACGGATGGCAAGCGTGCGATCGAGTTCCAGCCCGACAGAGGCCGGGTGGCGAAGATGGCCGAGACGGAGAAACACGTCACCGACCGGATCGACTACGTGGCGATCAAACTGAGCAACGACCTCTCCGAGGACGGAAACCCGCTCTTTCTGGTCGGGGACGGCAGCGAGCTCGTCGATCACTTCGCCGTCCTCACGAAGGAATCGACGCTCAACCGCGACCTGACCGACGCGGCGTACGGCGACCTGCTGCAGTTCGAGAACGTGCTCGTGCTGTGGAACGACGACGAAGGGGCGTACAACCTCGTCGTCGACGGCGAGACCATCGTCGACCGATTCGCGCTGTGAGAAGCGGCACCTTCTTGCTGCTACCAGTTCGAAAAGAGGCATGGACGGGCTGGATATCCTGGTCACCAACGACGACGGGGTCGACGCTGTCGGATTTCAGGCGCTCTACGAGGAGCTCTCGACGATCGGAAACGTGACGGCCGTCGCGCCGGACGACGATCAAAGCGCAGTCGGACGCACCGTCTCGGAGTCGGTGTCTGCCCACAGTCACGAACTCGGCTACGTCGTCGAGGGCACGCCGGCCGACTGTGTGATCGCGGGCCTTTCCTCGCTGTTACCGGAGACAGATCTCGTCGTCGCTGGCTGTAACCACGGTGCGAACCTCGGGGCTGGTGTGCTAGGACGGTCGGGGACAGTAAGTGCGGCAGTCGAAGCTGCCTTTCTCGGGGTGCCTGCACTGTCGACCTCGATGTACGTTCCGAACCCACACTGGGAGAAAACCGACGGGCTCTCGATCGAGCAGTTCGACACTGCAGTTCGGGCGACAGCCTATCTCGCCGAGCGGGCGCTACAGGACGACGTCTTCCAGACTATCGACTATCTGAACGTCAATTCCCCACTTGCCGACCGGGCCACCGGGGAGATGCGTCTCACCTACCCCTCCGAGGTGTACGAACTGTACTCCGAACAGGACGAATCGGAGATACGAATCCAGAACTCGATCTGGGAGAAGCTGGATCGTGGATCCATCCCCGATCCGGAAGGGACCGACCGACGGGCGATCCTCGAAAACTGTATCAGTGTCTCTCCACTGACCGTCACACAGGCAATCGAAGAGAATTCGGCTCTCGACGGTCTCGTCGCGGAATTTTCGAACCTGAGCCACCAGTGACATCCGACGCGTCACTCATAGCGATTCTTGCCAGTCTGTACTGCCGGGTATAGAGATACTTACGCTTTCAGGGTCGAAGCAGCCTGGTCGGGGCCGTATCGAAAATTATTGCGATAATCACTATCACAGATCCCGGGATCTCCCGAGATTGAGCAGTTCCCCTCCACAGGCGGTACACAGCTGCGTCTCTGGCTCACTGACGCGCTCGCCACAGCTAAAACATTCGTACAGTTCTGTCTGTTGTTCAGTTACATGTGGTCTCATATATCATAATAGGTGCCAGCTCTATATCATCTCTCCCCTAGGAGTCCTAGTATTGTTCAAAGATATATCGATCCTACGGTGGACAAACGTCCAGAAACGGAAGAACTTGTGCCAGCGGCTCTTCCGTGTCGACCTCCCAGCTCGCCCGGTGTTTTCACAACGAGAAGTCAATGGTTGGTTTTTATACTAAATTCCTGCATAGCAGTGAGTGGAGGGCGAAACGGTCGGTCAGAGACAGGGTGGCCTCAGACCCTCCAGAGGCAGACCGGGACAGACGAAGCGGACAATTCGGGACGAGGGATCCACAGACGGCTGGTTTTCACCACCAAGTGGATTAGTGTTACACCTGTCAGAGGCGCCCGGCCACGTGGGCCCCACGTCCCAGCTTTCTCGTATACCCTAATACTGGTGGCTGTAAGAAATGAACGAATTTCGACCCGACGTGGTGTTGAATATTTTGACGAATTTACAGCCACCAGTATAAACAATATTTCATGGATTGATCAATAAAGAATAAGCTCTGTCGTGGTGTATGTTCACGTATGTCGACACAGAGTCAGCGAAAACGGTGTCACGGCTGTCAGTTCGAAGCAGCCGCCGGCGACGACGAGTGGGAACGGATCGCCCACCCGTCTCTGGGGGAACTCACGCAGTGTCCGGAGTGTGGGAGTACAGACATCAGAAATTTCGGGTGACCCGTCGGCCTGACGTCACAACCGACCAGTCGCAGCCGTCAGCGTCGCCGCGAGGCCGACCAGTACCAGAGCGCCCGACGCGATGGCGTTGATTAGAGTATCGGAGTGCAGGGTGGGGACCGAGCTGATATCGGCCGCAAAACCGAAAACGACGCCGACAGCGACGAGCGCAGCGCCGATTAGCCCGAGTGCGACACCGCCGGCGATGCTCAGGGGGGTCGTCTCCTCCTGATTTTCGAAGGCCGTCGAGACCTCGGTCTGGATGTTGTCGGCCACCTCGTCTTCGAGTGCGGCGATCCGGTCGCCGACGACTCTCTCGATCCGGTCGATTCGGCCATCGAGCGATTCGCCGACCCGATCGTCGACGTAGTTTTCCAGAATTGCTTCGTGCTCGTCGAGTTTCTCGGCACGTTCGGCGAGTGTCTGTTCCTGCGCCTCGATGGCAGCCTCACGTTCGTCGAACTCCGTGGTCCGCTCCTCGAGAGTGGCCTCCCAGTCGTCTAGCTCGGCTTCGCGGGAGTTGAGTTCCTGACGTTTTGCCCGGATCTGCTCGTCGCGTTCGTCCAACTCCTCCGCACGACTGTCGAGTTCGGCACGGATCTGCTGGAGCCCGCGTTCGCGCTCGTCGAGTGTCTGTTCCCACTCGTCGAGTTCTTCCTCGCGGCTCATACCTTCGGTATCCGGTCGCCCCGTTTCTTCGTCCTCGACTGTTTTGTCTTCCCAGGAGTCGTCAGAGCCCTGATGCTCCGTTTCACCTGCGTCATCGGGATCAGCTGTCTCGACGGTTTCCGATGTGTCTCCTGGCTCCGAGTCGGTTTGCGTCCCAGTTTCGGCGACTTCTCTGGTTGGTTCCGCTATATCAACAGGGCCTGTTTCCGGCGAGTCGGACGCTGTCTCGTCTGTTTGCTCCTCGTCCGACGACTCCGTCTCTGTCGGATCGTCAGCTGGAGGGTCAGGGTCGTTACTCATCGTTGCTCATCATGTTCGCACCCCGTCACCTAACCCTTTGTGCTTACCGGCAGGACGAACTAATTTAAAAGGCCGTCGTACCGCGGGACAGTTCTCATACGACCCGTTCCCCAATTATCTAGTACCGGGCGAATACTAGGGGACGCCCGGTATGCTGGGGACTCACGTCTGGCCACTTGCCACCAACCGTCTGGGTTCCGCGCATCCGCGCGGCTGTATACCCTCTTTCCTGCTTCATACTGGTGGCGATACGAAACTGAAGAATTTCGACCCGAAGAACCGTCAGTACTCCCTATTGTCGCCCGAATAGTCGCTTGAGAAGCGGCCGGCGGTACGGCGTCTCGGCGAGGAGAACACAGCAGTCGACTGTGTTCACCACGTCGAGATGAAGCGAGTTCGAGGCGAGGCGAGCGAGCATTCCACGCTCGGAAGCGCCGATCATCACGAGCGTACGGTTGGCGGCCTCACGTCCGATTACCCTCTCGACGTCACCGGAATCGTCGACGATGATTTCAGCATCTTCGAGTCCGTGTTCGGCCGCCCACTCTGTGAGGAACTGCTCACCATCGTCGCGCTCTTCGGGTCCGTCGACGACGTGCAGGAGACTGATGTTCGAATCGGCAGCGTCACGGAGCGCGCGTGCGACGTCGGCGCTGAGATCGGAGTCCGGACCGCCCGCTGTTGCAAGCAGCACGTCCGAGACGTCGAGACCACGATCTTTGAGGACCAGGAATTTGCACGGAAGCGTTCCGGTGAGCTCCTCGATCGGGTGTGCGCGTTTGACCGTATCCCACGGTTTGCCCTCGTCCCAACCCATCACGACGAGATCTGCCGCGTCGCGTTTGCCCTGATGGAAGATCTCTTCGAATGCGTCGTGGGTCACCACTGTCGAAATTTCCGGCTCGATATCGAAGGCTCTTGCCTGTCTGCGATACCGTTCCATCTGGCGTTCAGACGACTGGATGATCCGCTCACGGCTGTCTGCGTTGGACTGGAAGCCCTTGTTTGTGGGTTGCTGGACGATGTGGACGAGATGGACCGACGCGTTGTCCTGCTGTGCTGCGTAGGTGTAGGCTAGTTCGACGAGTCCGCTCTCGGTTCGTGGATTCGAGATCGGAACCAGAATCCGTTCACCCTCTGCTTCCCGGTTGATTTCGGCCTCGTGGGTATCCAGCAGCGGGACGTACGACCGACCAACCCATCGGCCGAACAGCCACTCGGGTGCCGTGAGTCGGCTAATTCGCCTGGGGCCGCCCACCTGACCGAGCCGGTGTTCACTGGTCTGGTAGTAGTTGACGACAGTCACCAGGATCACGCCGCCGGCTGTATTCCCCAGAAACACGGGCACGACGAAATCGAACAGACCCACAGCCAACCCCACGTTGCCGTGCAGATACAGGTAGACCATCTCGGTAAAGGAGACGACGGAGTGGTACAGATTTCCGAGTGGGATACAGAGAAAGGCCAGATAGATCACGGCCAGCCGGGAGATCGTATCGCGTGCGGCGTACTCGACCCAGACGACGCCCGCGACGATCAGCCCGGCGAAAGCACCCTTCACGAAGAGGTTCCAGAACGTCTCGTCGACACCCTTCTGTGAGATGGTGATCGCCGCGTCAGCGGCTTCGGGGGAGAGCACGCCCGTGTAGGCGAGGGCGACAGCACCGAGTGCGCCACCGGTGAAATTCCCCAGTGCGACGACTCCCCAGTTGCGAAAGAGTGCCGGGATGCTGGCGAGTCGTTCGAGGGTGAGTGCGACCGGAGGAAGTGTGTTCTCGGTGTACAGCTGGTAGCCACCGAGAATGATGTAGATAAATCCGATCGGGTAGAGGATAGACGAGAGGATCGGATCGCCGCCGGTCGTCCCGTACAGCGAGGCGTAGACCAGAAACGTGATGGTAATCGCCATACCACCTGCCAGCGCACTGAAAAACAGTTCTCGGCGGCCCTCCCGGATCTCCTCTTCGGCAGCGGCGATTATCCGCTGGAAGATCTCGTCCGAAGAGAACCGATCGCTGACGACTGCACCCTCGGACGGGACGCCGTGTTCGGATCGGTCGGCCGCTCTCTGGGGTCGCTGTCCGGACTCGTGATCGTCACCATTGTCGGTCTCTGTCCCGTTCACTGGGGCATCTGGCTTGGCCATTCAACTGATCGAAGATAATACGGGTCAGGTAAAAACCTCTTTTGAATACCCGTCGCTCTCTGAGCCAGAGTCGCACGGGTCTCCGCATCGGAGTGAGACCGCGCGAACGCACGATTCGTGCCCGGCACAGACCGAACTCGTCCGGTCAGGGATCGATATCGGTCACGGTTCCGACACCTTTGCTCTGGCCTTCTCGGAAGACGAAGCGCTGTCCGTCTTCGATCAGATAGGATCGGAATTTGAACCGGACGCGTGCGCTGCCACCGTCCCCGGGGAGCAGATGGCCATCGTCGGGATGAATCGTGGCCGCCTCACTGATCGTTTCGAGGTGGATCACCGGTTCGTAGCCATCTCCGATGTGTGTCGGATGGTTGAGCACCATGATTTCGGCCTCGAACTCCCGGACTGGTCGGGGATCGCTGGCTCGCGGGACCAGTACCATCCCACGGTCGATCTCGCTCTCGTCGACGCCTTTCAGTGCGATACCGACGATCCGACCAGCCTGGGCAGATTCGACGCGATGGTAGTGCATCTCGATACTCCGGACCTCGACCGCCCGGAACCGACCGTCTGGCATCGGCCCGAGCAGGAGTTCGTCACCCTGTTCGACCGTCCCCGACCGGATCGTCCCCGAGGCGACAGCACCGACACCCGTGACGTTGTACGTCCGGTCGATGTACATCTGGAAGGACTCCTGACTGTCCGTCCGTCCGGTCTTGGGGAGTCGCTCGAACAGCGTATCCAGCGTGTCGAGTCCTTTCTCTGCGACGGCGCTCGTGGTTACGATCGGCACCACCGTTTCGCTGATCTCGTCGAGTGCGGCCTCGACGCCGTGTCGTTCGATCCGTAGCGGCGAGCGCTCGGCATCCCGGAGTAGCCGTTCGATCTCGCGTTCGACCTCGGCGATGCGCTCCTCGTCCACGATATCGGCTTTCGTGATCGCGACGATCGTCGGCAGTTCGGTCGCGAGCAAGATTCCCAGATGCTCCCGTGTCGTCTGTGTCGGCCCGTCGTCGGCCGCGACTGTCAGGAGTCCGTAATCTAGTTTCTGGCCGACGAGTCCCCGGATCGTCGTCCGTAGCCAGGGCTCGTGGCCGACGGTATCGACGAAGGAGACCAGCCGGTCTGCCTCCTCGACGATGCTCGCCCGGTCACCTTTCCGGTGGGGGTTGTCCATCCGGATCGCCCCGTCCTCGTCGAAGCCGTAGACGCCGTAGGAGAGATCGGCGGAGAGCCCCCGCTCGATTTCGTGGGGCCGGACGTCCAGATAGCTCCGCGTGCCACCCTGTCCGTCGTCGGCTTTGCCAGTCACGAGCGAACCCACGAGCGTGGATTTCCCGTGATCGACGTGGCCAGCCGTACCGACGACGATGTGGTCGTCGTCCTGCATGACGGGACCTTCCTTGACCGTCGCCAGCCCGACGAGATTACCCTCCACGTCGGCGTCGCGCCAGTCGACACCCCAGGTCTCGACGTCAGCGATGTGGGCATCCGCTTCCTCTGCCAGAAGCGAGAGCACGTCCATCGACTCCGAGAACTCCTCCTGTGGGATGCCCGTGATCTGGCCGTCGTCGGTCACACCGATCACGTAGGTTGCGGTGCCATCACCGGAGAGCACTCTGTGGCGAAGCTGTGCAACCAGGCTTTCGAGGCGTTCGTCCGCCAGATGGAGATCTTTCGTGAGCCGTTCTTTGAATTCGACACTGCCACCCTCCTGTTCACCGTGTTCGACGGCACGTTCCAGGGCGGCTGGTTCCGGGCCCATGGCGTGGGGTTACATGCCACTGCCAATAAGCGTTCCCCGGCCGTGTTAATCGATAGCACACTAACTTCTCCCGAATTATTAGAACACGGACGCCTATCAGGCCCGCTTCTGGATCTCCTCTCGCAGCACGTCACTGACGACGTCGCCGTCTGCCTTCCCGCGCAGCGCACCCATACACTCGCCCATCAGCGCGGAGAAGGCACCCATCCCCTCCGCTTCGACCTGCCCTTCGTTCCGTTCGACGACCTCGACGATCGCCTCCCGGACCTCGTCTTCGCCGGCACTGCCGAGTCCTTCCTGCTCTGCTGCCTCCGCGACAGAGAGTTCTGGATGTTCGGCAACGGCCGTCAGAAGGTCCGGAACCCCCTCTTTTGCCAGTTCACCGTCTGCGAGCAATTCGAACAGCTCCTCGAAGTGGCTGTCTGTGAGCTGGTCGACGGGGACATCTTCACGGCGCAGTTCCGTGACGGTCGATTCGAGTGTCTGTGCAGCGAGCGTGGCATCGACGCCCATCGCCACCGCCTGCTCGAAGAGATCCATTCTGCGCCCGTAGGCGACCTGCTCGGCCAGTGACTCGCCGAGACCGAACTCCTCCTGATACCGGGTGACGCGCTCGGTCAGCAGTTCGGGCGTGTCGACCTCGGTCGGGTCGGGTTCGACCGGTGGTACGTCCGTCTCGGGGTACATCCGTGCTGCGCCGGGGAGCGGACGGAGATACCGCGTCGTCCCGTCCTCGTTCGCACCGCGGGTCTCCTCTGGCACGCCGTCGAGCGCTGTCTCGGCACGCTCCTGGACGGCCTCGATCGCGAGCTGTGCGGTCTCCGGATCGTCCGCGACGAGCGCGACAGCATCATCCGGCCCGGCACCCACAGCCTCCCGCAGTGTCTCGACTTCGTCCTCGGTGACGCCGTATGCGGGTAGTTCGTCGGTGTGGAAGATCCCGCCGGCACCGTGTCGTTTCGCGTGATCGGCGAACTCGGTGCCGAGTCGTCGGTCGGGCTGGATCTCCCGGCCGACGATGTCATCGAACCCGAACAGTGGGACGGCCATCGCCGTCCCACCGCCGGAGAGGGCACCGCCGATAACGCCGCTGTCGGTCCCTTCGAAGACCCCGGAGACGTCCTGGATTTCGCCGACACTGCCCTCGCGCTCGGCGAGGTCGTCGGCGATCGTGAGCAGTTCGTCCTGGCGTCGGACCTCGTTGCGGACGATGTCGTCGATATCGTCGAGGCTCTGGACACCTTTGATTTCCACGCGCGCTCCGTTTGCAATCGAGACGTTGACGTCCTGCCGGATCGTTCCCAGTCCGCGTTTGACCTGGCCCGTCGAGCGCAGCAGCATCCCGATCTGTTCGGCGGCCTCGTAGGCCTGTTGGGGTGTCGAGATATCCGGCCGCGTTCCGATCTCGACGAGCGGAATTCCCAGTCGGTCGAGGCTGTACCGGACGCCACTGTCGGTCTCCTCGACTCGCTGGGCGCTCTCCTCTTCTAACATCAGATCCTCGATGCCAACAGGGCCATTTTCGGTTTCGATAACGCCGTCGGTCGCGGCGAGCATCGTGCGCTGGAAGCCGGTCGTATTCGAGCCGTCGACGACGATCTTGCGCATGACGTGTGCCTGGTCGACGGGGTCCATATCCAGCAGCTGTGCGATTTCGAGTGTGACCTCCATCGCTTCTTCGTCGACGCGCGCGGGCGGTTCGTCGTCCTCTTCGACGAGACAGGTCGAATCGTAGGCGAGATACTCGAACTCGCGGTCGACACGACTCTCCTCGACGGCAGCCTGGTCGAGTTCGCCGAGTTCGCTTTTCGTCGGATGCAGATACCGCGTAAACGACCGTGTCGACGCCTCCGGGTCACGGAGTTTCGTCGGACACGCACAGAACAGCTTCGTCTCGGTGTCGAGTTGCTGGTGGATCTCCAGCCCCGCGACGAGACCGAGTTCTTCGTAGTCGTACTCGCTCATTAACTTGCGGTGGGTGACCCAGCGCCAAAAAACGTACTATACCGCCGGCTGATCCGAAACGACGCCCATAATGACAGAATACTATAACGAACGGCCAGAGAGGGGGAAACCACGGTACATCGGTAGAATTCCACCAAACAGAGCAGATTTTCGGTGACGTACATTTATAAGCATCATTCTTAGCACTGAGAACAACCAGACGGATTTACAAGTCCCGAGTTTATTGTGGAGAGCATGGGAGCGGTGGAGCAATCGAGCGGGGTAGTGGAGTCGTACCTGTCGACACTCGAGGAGTCTTACGGCTCGTTTTCGATCAACCAGCGGACTGTCGCTCTCTCGGCCGAACAGTACACCGAGGAAGACGATCGGGAGGCGACCGTCGAGCTACAGATACAAGTCGAGAACGAAGACGCGGAGGTGTTATACGTCGAAGAAGGCGGAACGCTCACGTTGCCGTCGACGACAGTGTCGATGGACGAGTCACTCGAGCCGACAGTGAAATCGACGGTCGCAGAGAAAGCCGGGATCGAATGCCGGATCCAGGAACTAGACACTGTCACGATTCTCGGCTTGCACAATGCGGACGATGGCGAGTCTGAGACACTGTATCGCCTCGCAGTGATCTTCGAAGCGACACACGAGAGCGGGGCAGTAGACGAACAGGCGATCTGGAAGGAGGAGAACACCGAGCGCAATCCTGTCTTTGTCTGATAGTGTTTGTTGCGGTAATTTTTGTGACCACGTCACAGATATCGGTGTTTCACGCCGTGTAACCGATATCTTGTTGCACCGTCGCGGTAAAGACTCGCAACAAGCACTATGAGAGGCAGCTGCCTGGATCACTAGATGACGCCAGTGCGGACAGCAGCCTCGCGTGCGGCTGCTTCCCTGATGCCATCACCGAGGATCGTGTACCGATCCCGGATCTCGTGGGCGGTGGTCAGTGCTTCGATCACGGTCTCTTCGTCGATACCGAGCCCCTCCGCAGTCGTCGGTGCACCGATCCCCTCGAGTGCGTCCCGGACGTCACGCCAGTCCTTCTGATCGCTACCCTGGAGATAGGCCGTGATGATAGAGCCGACGCCGACCTGATGGCCGTGCAGGGCGGTATCGGGCGCGAGCTGATCGAGTTTGTGGCTGAAGAGGTGCTCGGCGCCGCTTGCTGGCCGCGACGAGCCAGCGATGCTCATCGCCACCCCGGAGGAGACCAGCGCCTTCACGACGATCCAGGCGGACTCTTCGAGCCCGGGTCTGATCGAATCGGAGTTCTCGACGAGCATCTCTGCGGTCATCTGTGAGAGCGCTCCGGAGTATTCGGAGTACTCGACGTTTTTCAGGCGGTGGGCGAGTTTCCAGTCACGGACGGCCGTATAGTTGGAGATAATATCGGCACAGCCTGCGGTGGTCAACCGCCAGGGTGAGTCTGCGAGAATCTCCGTATCGGCGATGACGGCGAGTGGCGGGTCGGCGGCGACGCTGTGGCGGGTGTCGCCCTCGGGGACAGAGCCACGGCCGGAGACGATGCCGTCGTGGCTGGCCGCCGTCGGGACCGAGACGAAGCCGAGTTCGCCGTCTGCGGCCGCCATCTTGGCAATATCGATCGCTTTCCCGCCGCCGACGCCGACGAGATAGCCGGGTTCGACTTCCCGCGCGCGATTCCGGACTTTCTCGATCGCGTCGAAACTCGCCTTCTCGACGACGACCACTTCGGGTTCGGGCCCGATCTGAGCCAGCTGGTCGACAACCTGGTCGCCAGCGACCTTCTTCGGGGTTGGACTGGTGACTACCAGCGGTTGCCCCGTCAGGTGGCTCCGCGAGACGACGTCGGCTGTCTGTGCCAGCACACCGTGGCCGACGACGACGCTGCGGGGCAGCCGGATCCACTTCGATTTTTCGAACATAGCTGGATATCTGGGGCGACGAACATAAGAACTGAGGATTGTCGCTTTTCGGACCACCGGCATGCATCGGTGGGTTCAACTCGCTCGGGCTCTTGAGATAGCGTAACAGAGTCGTCGACAGGTATACGGAATGGACTCGACCCCGCCACAGCCCGACCTCGACTGGTGTCACGACGCGGTCCAGGGAGTCTCGCGTACGTTTGCCGTCACCGTCGACGTACTGGAAGAGCCCATGTCCTCCCAGATCTGTCTGGGGTATCTCCTCTGCCGTGTCGCCGACACCGTGGAGGACGCCGGCCACATTCCACCACCTGCGCAGGTAGAGTTGCTGGAGCAGTACGACGCCGCACTCGATCCAGAACGTGCCAGGACGATGGCTGATTTCCGCGAGGCGGTCGACGAGTGGTTGCCAGCGCCGGACAGCCGTAGCGACGACTGGCAGGTCGTTGGAAACGCCGAAACCGTCTGGGCCACCTTTCGGGAACAGCCCGAGCCGGTACAGACGGCGATACTCCCGCCGGTCAGGGAGATGATCGACGGGATGGCGTTGTTCATCGACCGGTACGCGACACGGGGCGGGCTCAGAATCCAGGATCGTGCGGAACTCGACGAGTACTGCTACTATGCCGCGGGGACGGTCGGAATCCTCATCACGAACCTGCTGACACGCGGTGAAATTTCCGAAGCCCGCGAAAAAACCCTGTACAACTCGGCCGAAGAGTTCGGGCTTCTCTTGCAGCTCGTCAACGTCTCGAAGGACGTCTACGACGATTTCACCGAAGAGAACAACGTCTACCTCCCGGCAGCGTGGCTCACCGAGGAGGGTGTCGAACAGAACGCCGTGATCGCGCAACGAAACAGGGGGGCAGTGGCGAAAGTCATCCGTCGGACGGCAGCCCACGCCCGGAGCTATCTCGACGAGGCAGGGCGGTATCTGGAGGCGATGCCGCTCGTCCACGGAAACACGGTCGCGGCCTGGCTGGTTCCGTATCTTCTCTGTGTCGGGACCCTCCGGGAGGTCGAGCAGCGACCGGCAGATGCAGTCACAGACAGGGACCTCAAGGTGTCGAGAGCCGAGGTCTTCGCCGTGATAGATGCCGCCAGGGGCGCGAATCAGGACTCCATCTCGGAGCTGCGCCAGCGGATCGCACAGGAGCCGTATCACAAGGTCGTCCAGCAGTAGCAGCCCCAACCAACGGCATCGAAAAGCCGTTACGCTCAAGCCTGCAGACTGGTAAAAGCCGGATATGTCTGTCACAGTCGAACTCGTCGGTGAGGAGAGCCACGAGGTCGATGTCAGTGGCAAGACGTATGCGGATCTCCTCGCGCCGTTCGAGGTGAGCAAACACGAGGTATCGATGCTGGTCGACGGACGACCGGTACCGGAGGATCAGCCAGTCGACACCGGGGTCGAACGGGTCCGGATCATCCGGCTCATCCAGGGCGGCTAGATGGAGATCCACAACGCCGATGCTGCCGATCTATCCGAGATTGCGGGTATTCTCGACGCGGCCTATCTCCAGATCGATATCGACTCACTCCGGGATCGCATCTCTGTCGGGACTGTACTCGTCGCAGAAGCGACTCGAAACAGTGCCGCCGACGCTGAACACACAGGGGCGGTACTCGGTGTGCTCGTCCTCGACGGCGAGACGATCACTGCAATCGCCGTACGTCCGGGTCGACGTGGACAGGGGATCGGCTCGGCGCTCGTCGGCGAAGCGAAAACACGTCAGGAGCGCCTGATCGCCGAGTTCGATCCGACGGTTCGGCCATTCTGGAAATCGGTCGGATTCGTGGTGAGCGAACAATCCGGTTCGGAGCGACTCCGAGGTATCAGTCGCTGACGGACACTGTTCGTCGAAAAAGGCGAAGGGGGATTGGGGCCGCACCTCGCGAGGGATTGGCGCCGTAGAGTTCCCGTATCGGGTTGCGGGATCAGCCAGGAGTAGGGGTCCGCGGAATTGATACGGAGACTGCTCGTGGACCACCGGCATAGCGTCGGCGGTTACGGTGACTCCGCATGCAGTCTATCAGACTTCCTGTGCGCGCTGTTTCGCGACTTCGGCGATGCCCGCGTTCGCAGAACAGCCCGGGCACGCGCGGATGCGCCCGTACTCGTCTGCGAAGACGCGAGCAAACCGGTCTGAAACGTGCGCGCCGCAATGGTTACACTGTGGCATCGTATATTGACCGGCCTCACTCTGCCGGCGATATACTGTAGTGGCTGTACATAAATAGGAGTGGTACCTTACATGGAAGGTAGTTTCTGCGGCCGCCAGAACAGTCACCGAGATTCACTCACAGCGCCGTCAGCGCGGGCCGAATCGAGTTGCCGGGCGATCAGTCCGGCCTGTGCGCCGGCCGTGAAGCCAGCATCGACGTTGACGACTGTGAGTGCAGTACAGGACTGTAGCATACCGCTCAGCGCTGCCTCACCCTCGCCACCGTGGCCGTATCCCGTCGAAACCGGAACGGCGATGATCGGAACGTCGACGAGACCAGCGAGCACCGTCGGGAGCGCGCCCTCACGGCCGGCTGCAACGACCAGCACGTCTTGCTCGCGGAGGCGTGGCAGTTGATCCAGCATCCGGTCGAGTGACGCGACGCCGATGTCGTCCACACGCTGGACCTCGGCCCCCATCTCGACGGCGATGGCGGCTGCCTCGCCTGCCGGAACAGCGTCGGAGGTTCCCGCAGTCACGATCCCGACCGATGCATCGAGATCCGGCTGCTCGAAGGACGGTCCGTGCACGATCAACGTCCCCGAACGGTCGTCGAACTGGAGACTCGCGTCCGGGTGTGAGTCAGCCAACTGCTGGCGGATGGCGCTAGCTGCCTGCTGGTCGACTCGCGTTGCAATCGCCCGATCCGTCGTCTCGACACTCGCCTCGACGAGTGTTACCAACTCCTCGATTGTCTTGCCACTCGCGAGTATTGCCTCGGGGACGCCACTTCGCTGTGTCCGGGCAGCATCGAACCGTCCGGCGTCGCTGGTCACGTAGCCACGGAGTTTCGCTTCCGCGGCCGCGGGTGAGAGTTCCCCGTCTGCGAGGGCTTCGAGCACGTCGCGCATAGTGGATTCTCGGCTGGCAGCCACTCCTGTGTGTCGATCCAGGGCCGAAATCTGTCCGTTTTCGCGAACAGCCGGCAGAAACCGCCGGCGAAACCCCGTCAGACCGCCTCAGACCGGGTATGAACGGGAAAGCTTATAAACGATCCTCGAAAAGGGGCGCCTGTATGGCAGACCTAATTGTCAAAGCCGCCGTCAAAGAAGAGCTCGACGACATGAACGTTGCATCCGACTTCTACGCCGCTCTCGACGAAGAAGTCCAGGAGCTGCTCGAAGACGCTGCAGCACGAGCAGACGCAAACGACCGAAAGACCGTCCAGCCGCGCGACCTCTAAGGCTGACGGCTTCTCCACGCGATATTTTTTATGGTGTGACGACACGAACTCCGTTAGCTGTGCCGACGTGAATCTCGGCTGCGAGTCCGACGAACAGGCCGTGCTCGACGACACCGGGGATCTGTGAGAGGGTGGTCGCCAGTTCCGCGGGCACATCGATCGTTCCGAAGTCACAGTCTACGACGAGGTTGCCGTTGTCGGTCACCACAGGACCGTCTTTGTGGGCTGCAGCGCGCAGCGTTGGCTCGCCACCGGCGGCTTCGAGCGCGTCCGTGACGGGCTGGCGCGCAGCGGGGAGCAGTTCGATCGGGACGGGATGTTCGAGTGTCTCCGCTTCTTTCGTGGGATCTACGACGACGAGCAGGCGGTCTGCTGCGCTGTCGACGATTTTCTCGCGGGCGTGGGCTGCGCCGCCGCCTTTGATCAGGTTTCCGTCGGCAAACTGATCAGCGCCGTCGATCGCGATGTCGGGCGTGGCCTCGTCGAGTGTCGTGAGCGGGATGCCGGCTTCGCGGGCGTTCGCCCGCGCCTGGAAGGATGTCGGGATGCCCTGGATATCGAGCCCGGCGTCGACCTGCTGGCCGAGTTTGTCGATGGCGTGTGCTGCCGTGCTCCCAGTCCCGAGGCCCACGATCATGCCATCCTCGACCTGCTCGGCTGCGCTTTCACCAGCACGTCGTTTCGCTTCGTCGGAGCCGCCGCGTTTCATACCTGGTTGCTCTCGGTGGATCTTCAAAAGGGTTCCCACGTAGTCGGCGACGCCTGTCGGGTGAGTTCGAAACGTATATTTGTACCACTGGGCAAGCAAAGAATGCGTGTCCGGGCTGGGGTAATGGTATCCTTTGGGCTTGTGGTGCCCAAGACGCGGGTTCGATTCCCGCGCCTGGACCTTCTGACGACGAGTGTATACGAGGAGTCGAAGGTCCACCGCAAGGGAAGCGAACCCTGGAAGTCGCAGCTCGCGCAGTGAGCAAAGCGAACGAGCAAGACCGTCTTCGAACGGTTCGATTCCCGCGCCTGGACTTTCTGGCGAGGAACGGACGTGACGAGCCGAAAGTCCAGCGTAAGCGGATCGAACCCCGAGAGTCACAGCCCGCGCAGGGAGTGAAACGATCGAGCAGGAATGTCTCTCTCCGGTTCGATTCCCGCGCCTGGACCTTCTTGCGAAGAACGAATGTGATGAGCAGAAGGTCCACCGCAAGGGGAGCGAACTCTGGAAGTCGCAGCTCGCGCAGTGAGCGAAGCGAACGAGCAATACCGTCTTCGAACGGCTCGATTCCCGCGCCTGGACTTTTTCCGAGGAGCAAAGCGACGAGCGGGAGCTCCACCGTGAGAGAGTGATGTCCCAGAGTCGTAGTGGATCGAAAACCTCTCAGAGTCCGTTTAGCAGCACGGTAGTCGCGACGGGACGGTTACACTGTGATTATCGTATAGTATTCAGTGTATACCTTTGCCCATACCGCAGAGCCGTATGCTACATGTCCAGTAGCGATTATACCGTCTGCGTGACCGGCGGTGCAGGGTTTATCGGCTCACATATCTCCGAGGCATTGCTCGAAGACGGCCACGAGGTCGTGGTCATCGATCCGCTCGATCCGTACTACGATCCACGGATCAAAGAACACAATCTGTCCATCTGCCGGGACGCTGGCGGTGATCGGTTCACCCACATCGAGGATACGATCACGGACGAGGAACTCGTCGATCGCGTGTTCGGGGAACACGAGTTCGATTTCGTCTATCACCAGGCAGCGCAGGCTGGTGTGCGAACGAGCGTCGAGAACCCGAAAAAGCCCCACGAAATCAACACGACGGGGTTGCTTAACGTGTTGCTGGCTGCTGATGAACACGACGTCGAACGTGTTATCAACGCCTCCTCGTCCTCCGTGTACGGGAAACCAGATTATCTCCCCTACGACGAAGAGCATCCGAACTACCCCCAGAGCCCGTACGGTGTGACGAAACTCACAGCCGAACACTACTGCAAAGTCTGGAACAACGTCTACGATGTGCCGACGGTGAGTCTCCGGTATTTCACCGTCTACGGGCCCCGGATGCGCCCCAATATGGCAATTTCGAATTTTGTTTCTCGCTGTGTAAATGGTGAGCCGCCGATCATCTACGGCGACGGCGAGCAAACGCGAGACTTCACGTATATCGACAATGTTGTCGAGGCCAACCTGGCACTGTTGGAGACCGATGTGGCCGATGGTGAAATTCTGAATATCGGGTCGACGGACAATATTACGATCAACGAGCTCGCCGATCATATTATCGAGGAGACTGGTGCTGATGTCGAACGCGTCCACGAGAGCGGTCGCCAGGCGGACGCTCGGCACACGCACGCTGACGTCTCGAAGAGCAGGGAATTGTTGGAGTATGAACCAACTGTTTCGATCCGGGATGGTGTGTCAGATTTCCTGGACTGGTATGAAGCGAATCGGGACTGGTACGAGCCGTTAGTGCGATCCTCCTGAGAGTAGCTACGACTATCAGACGAGCGATGCCCACGAATTTAGCCGATCTGTACCAGATTATGTGATATGGATGCTGTAGTGCTCGCTGCAGGCGAAGGGACCAGATGACGCCCGCTGACCGAATACAAACCGAAAGGAATGGTCGAAGTCGCAGGGAAACCGATTCTTCCACGCTGTTTCGAACAACTGGTCGAATTAGGTGCGGAACAGATAGTTGTTGTCGTTGGCTATCTAAAAAAATAATCCAGTACTACGGTGATGAATTCGAGGGAATACCAAATACGTACACTCATCAGGGTGAACAAAACGGGTTAGCACACGCGCTCTTGACGGCTGAAGAGCAGATCGACGACGATTTCATGTTCATGTTTGGAGACAATATCTTTCAGGCAAATCTCGAAGATGTTGTTCGTCGCCATCGTGAGGCCCGTGCCGACGCAGCCTTCCTCGTCAAGGAAGTTCCCTGTGAGGAAGCAAGTCAATACGGTGTGCGTAAACCCAAGTACGGTAAAATAACAGATGTTATGCAAAAGCCGGAAGAGCCACCCTCGAATCTCGTGATGATCGGATTCTACACATTGACGACTGCGATTTTCCACGCCTATTATCTGGTCCCACCGTCCAATCGTGGGGAGTACGAGATCAGCGAGGCAATCGATCTATTGATCCAGAGCGGTCGAACGATCGATACAATCGGACTGGACGGCTGGCGCATTGGCGTCGGTTATCCGGAAGTTCGTGATGAAGCCGAACGGCGGCTGGAATCGGGTGTCGAAGCAGAGAGTGGCAACTCGAGTAGTTGAAATCGAGAACCTCGACAGCTCATTCTCATACGCAGGAGTACAATGGGATGAGTCCTATCAGCCCCCCGTTCTCCAGATAGCAGTTGATGTTGTACTTCTTTGCTGGTATCTGTCAGCAAACCACACCGCAGGAGGTGGTTCGCTAAAGAAACAGTATAAATATATGTTCTAAAGTCTCCAAGCCAGTTCCGATACGTACCACCTTTTCCGTACCCTTTTGAACTATCGCACGTAATCCCGATTCGATGAAAGTCTCGGTGGTGGTATGCACCTACTCCGAGGATCGTTACGAAGACTTCGTTGGAGCAGTAGATAGTATACGGCGCCAAACGTACGATGATATCGAGATTGTCATCGTAGTAGACGGAAATAAAATTGTGTACGAACGCGTCCAAACTAACTATGACGCCGAAGGTGTTCTCACCCACTGCAACGACAACAATATCGGGTTGCTGGAAAGTCGAAACAAAGGGGCCGAACTTGCAAATGGTGATATCGTTGCGTTCATTGACGATGATGCAATCGCAAATAAACAGTGGGTCGAGAAACTGGTATCCGTCTATGAGCAACGAAATGTCGAAGCTGTCGGTGGAAGAATGACACCCATATGGGTCGCCGGGAAACCCTCCTATCTCCCGGAAGAATTCTACTGGCTCGTCGGTGTGACACACCGAGGATTCGGCGATGAAGGCGAGGTTCGAAATACTTTCGGTTCGAACATCTCGTTTCGTCGAAATGTGTTTCTTGATCTTGGAGGATTCGATCCACATATCGGTGGCCGACAGGGCGACAAAAACCTGCAAGGCGGCGAAACAGAACTTGCCGCACGGCTGCGAACAGAACTAAACGGGACACTCTACTACAAACCGGGTGCAGAAGTAGGCCACAAGGTATTCGAGTATCGAACCGAGCTCGGATGGCTCCTTCGCAGGGCCTTCTGGCAAGGATATTCAAAGCGAGGTATGGAAGTGCTCGTTCCAGACTCCGGTGATGAAGAGACAGCATTTCTCCGTGATTTACTGTTGAAATTCATACCAGATCGTCTCGAAAAAACCCTAACAGGTCCTTCATTCACTGAAGCACAGAAGTGCGTGATGCTCGTCGTTTTTACTGGATGTGTGGGGCTTGGGTACCTGTATGGGTGCACAAAATGGCGGTAAGACTGTCCCATTTCAAGATTCTTCGTTCACAGTGTCGTTATGATATGGAACCTACTTGTACAAGTCGTATAGTACGAGCGAACCGGAAAGCTGATAACCCGTTCACTCTATGAATTATGACCACAAAAGCCCAACTATAGAGCTAAAACACAACCGTGGGCGTACCGGTCAGCCGTCAATTTAAAACAATACTACAACTGGGGTCTGCTCGCGAGGTCAGTTAGATCTAGCAACGGCTTCCTTCACCTCCATTTTTCGTTTTGAATTACTTAGTATACGCCTGAGAGTGCCATAGAACTCTTTACACACCATAGTCCGACTGATTACAATTATAATAGACTATTAGCTCAAAAGTACGTGCACTCGGTGTACGGTGTTTAAAATCAATTAGAGAGTGCCCTTTCGTTTCCGAATAATGATTTCTCGCACCTGTTCAACGTGGTTCGTCTCGAATTGAATGAATGCTGTGAGGATGGCTTCGATGATCTCGGAGCGGTTGACTCCGAGATCGTCACACTCAGCGAACAATTCATTCGCCTGTCGCACGATTTCCTGGTCAACAGCGATTCCGAATCTCTCTTTCGCCATAGCTAAAGTAAGCTGAGAACAGTGTGCACTAAGTACACGACGATTCCAATTTGTCTGAGCTGATTCAGCTATCCATATGAACTCTTCTACGACACGCTGATACTCCTTGTAAAGTACTGCATTTTTATGTGATGATAGCCCTACCAACGCCTTGATTACGATCGGACAGAGAAATCTGGTATGACGAAACGTAACGTGAGTGTCGCAGAACCGATTCTCGGCAAACAAGAGTACGAAAACATCGAGCAAGTTCTCGATTCTGGACGTTTTCTCCAGGGACCAATGGTCGAGAAGTTTGAACAGAAGTGGGCTGAATTCGTAGATGTCGAGCACGCAGTAGCTGTCAGCAATGGTACGGTCGCGATCCAACTCGCACTCAACGCCATTGGTTTAGAACCCGGGGACGAGGTGATCGTCCCCTCACTCACGTTTGGATCGACCGCCACGGCCGTCGTCCATCAAGCGGGTGTCCCAGTCTTTGCCGACATTGATCGAGACCTGTACACGCTCGACCACACCGACCTAGAGCGGTGTCTCACCGACCGAACCGAAGCGATCATGCCTGTTCACTTGTATGGACATCCTGCCGAGATGGACGAAATTTGCGCGTTCGCCGATGAGCATGACCTCGCAGTAATTGAGGATGCCGCACAGGCACACGGTGCACGATACCGGGGAGAACAGGTCGGTTCAATCGGTGACGTGGGGTGTTTCTCCTTCTACGCGACAAAAAATATCACCTCCGGTGAGGGTGGAATGGTAACTACTGATCATGACGATATCGCAGAACAGATCCGCCTACTCCGGAGTCACGCCATGCCTGACCGCGACAATCACGTCGACCTCGGGTACAACTACCGGATGTCCGAACTCCAGGGTGCGATCGGGTCGGCCCAAGTCGATCGACTTGCCGAGTTCAACGACCGCCGACGCGAGATATCCGAACGTCTTCTCAAGGAACTTTCGGATATCGACTGGCTCGAACCCGCTACCGTCCGTGACTACGTCGATCACGCGTATTTCTGGGCACCGATCGAAGTGGATCCAGACGTCGCTGGTATGACCGGCAAGGAAATCTGGGAAGAACTACAGGAGCGTGGTGTCGAGACTCGCCACCGCTACGTTGATCCGTTGTACGAGCAGCCGGTTTTTCGGGAACACCGCGGATTCAACTCCGAGTTCCCATGGAGCGTGAACGAAAACGACCACGACTACGATCTCACCCTACCGAACGTCGAGGCGGTGGCAGGTAACACGCTTGGACTCCCGAATCACCCCGGTCTCGACGATGCGGATGTCGATTATGTCATCGACACCGTCCAGGAGTTCTCCGAGACACTCGAGTGACTCGACATTTTTCGGTTCCAATACCTCACGGAGACCGACGGATTCATAACTGGTGTGTTGCATCATTGGCTTAATGCGAGTACTCATCACCGGCGGTGCAGGCTATATCGGTAACTATGTCGTCGAGGAGGTTCTCGAGAACGGGCACGAGGTTCGCGTGCTTGATTCGATGCTCTGGGGTGACGACGCACTCGATCCATACAGTGGGCACGAGCGACTCGAAGTTCGGGAGGGTGACATTCGCCACATTGAGGATCTATCCTACGCGATGGAGGACGTCGACGCTGTCATCCACCTCGCTGGCATCGTAGGCGATCCGGCATGTGACGTTAACGAACAGGCCACGCAAGCGGTCAACATCGAAGCGACAAAGTCACTCGTCGAAGTCTGCAAACTTCACGACATCGAACGGCTTGTATTTGCCTCGACCTGCTCGGTCTACGGCGCGAGCGAGCTGATGGAGCTAAACGAGGGATCGTACCTGAATCCTCTCTCGCTGTACGCCGAGTCCAAAATCGACTCGGAGGAAATCATCCTCCACGAGACCCACGACATGTTCAGGGGCAACGACATCACACCCACTATCCTGCGCCTGGGTACGATCTTCGGCTGGTCGCGCCGGATGCGCTTCGACCTGGTGGTCAATCTTCTCACTGCAAAGGCAGTGCTCGAAGACGACATTCCCGTCTACGGCGGCGAGCAGTACCGCCCACTCGTCCACGTCCACGACGCGGCACGCGCGTTCGCGGCGGTACTGGAAGCGCCCGATGAGAAGGTCAACCATCAGATCTTCAATGTCGGCGACAACGACCTCAACTACCAGATCAAGGAAGTCGGGCGTATCGTTGAAGAGAACGTCGAGGGCGCGGAGGTCCGTTTTGTCGAACACAAAGAGGACGACCGGACGTATCGCGTGAGCTTCGACAAAATTAATTATATTCTCGGATGGGAGGCTGAATACGATATTGCAGATGGGGTACAGGAGATCAAAGAGTGGATGGCCGAAGAAGGGATTACGGATTACGAGCGAGATAACTTCAGGAACTCAGAATATCCTTATATGTAAAAATGGAGGTCATACATCTAACCCCCGAAGATACTGAAAAGTGGTGGAGGTACTACGAAAGTGTTGGAAGGCCTGGCCCATATCACCAACCAGACTATCTCCGGATACTTGAGGGAGACTTCGAACACGACGACGAACGCGCCGAAGCCTTCGTTCTCATCAACGGTGATGATTTGGTCTACTATCCGTACATACGCCGTTCGCTCGAATCCGTTCCGTTCGCTAGCGAAGCCGAAACCAACCTTTCGGAGTACGATGACATAGTCTCATCGTGGTACTACGGCGGACCGTTTACGTCGAGAGACGATAGTGAACTCTGCGAAGCTTTTACCGAGGAGTTCAATGAACACTGCCGGTCAGAGAACATCGTCGCCGAGTTCGTCCGCTTTGACCCTAATGAGGGTAATCATGAGCGGTTCGATTGCCTCGGACCTGAATTTAACAGGAAGACTGTTTTTGTTGATCTGACCAAGGCTAAGGAAACACTCTGGAAGGAATTCGAGAAGCGGAACAGGAACGCCATCCGACAGGCACAGGAGACGGAAATCGAAGTTGAACCGACCGAAGATCATGAGGACTACGAAGCCTTCTACGATATTTATACCAACGCAATGGACGCGAAGGACGCCACCGATCACTACCGTTTCGACTACCGTTTTTTTCTTGATATGCTAGAAACAAACCTGTCGACACTTCTCGTTGCCACGTACCACGACGAGGTTGTTGGGGGTGCAATGGTAGTACACAACGAAGAGGTAGCACACGACTACCTCCGTGCTTCCGATCCCGATTACTGGGATATGCGTGTGAACAATCTAATTTGCTACGAAGCTCTGATGCATATGCGTAACACCGGAAGGAAAGTATTTGATTTCCAAGGAGGTCGCCCCGGTGTCTTCAACTTCAAGAAGTCGTTTTCACCCGACCGTGCAAAGCTATACCTCGGTAGGTCAGTACATATGCCCGAGGTCTATAGCGATCTGACGGATGAGGCTCAGAGAGCGGGTATCAATACCGACGGGGAATACTTCCCCGAGTACCGTGTAGAGCAGAGCAATTAAACCACAAAAGTATAACCGTACGACGACCTCCCTTACTTCTATGAACATTGTATTGGCTTCAGTGGATTGTTTACGCCATGATACGTTTGATCATCGATTCTACGATAGCCTGAAGACGTCGGGTAGCCATTACGACACCTGTATCACGCAAGCTGCTTTTACAAGTCCGTCGCATACCTCGATGCTTTCCGGACTCAACCCGTTCAACCATGACGTCCGTTGGCTCATCGACTACGAGACGGATGCAACGCTTCTGCCAGAAATTCTCTCTGAAGAGGGATTCAACACCGTGGGATTTACCGGCGGATACCCGCTTCCAACGGGAAATATACCCGATGCGTTCGACGAATTCTACCACATAACACCGATGGAAGATCGTATGGAAGGTCGCGGCGATGAGTTCGGACCCGCAAACCTTCTCGTGAACCGTGCGGTAAACTGGCTCGACGACCACGAGGGCGAGAACAACTTCGTATTCATACACTTGTTCGACCTACACCTGACGCTACGCTCGGAGTTCGGCAAACGCGACGAACCTGACTTCGACGAGAACCACGTCTACAAGAACGTCGAACAGTACATAGGACGTTACCAGCGTAGATACCGTGAGGAAGCGGACTTCGTTGCCAGACAACTCGAAAACTTACACGAGCTCGTCGATATCGATATTTCGGTCGTAACTGGAGACCACGGCTCCAAGATGCCTGGCGAGCACGGCTATCCTTGGGTCTATGACAGCGAAGGTAACCGTGTCGGATCGCAAGTTCGTGGTGTCGAATTGTACGAAAACATAATACGGGTACCTCTCGTCTTCAGCGGTGACCCCTTCCCTGACGAGACGGTACACGAGCAGGTACGTAGCATAGACATAGTTCCGACACTCCTTGATGCGCTCGACATAGACGTTCCTGAGACAGACGGCATGACATTGCTCGACAATGAACACCCGGAATTCGCCTACTCCGAGACGTACCACGGACAATTAACGAAAGAGAACAAGCTGACACACAAAATGAACAAACAGTACGACTTTGGCTGGAACGATCTCGACTCACTTGTCTGTCTACGCTCCAACGAGTGGAAGCTCATCTGCACGGCGAACGGCGAACTCGAACCTGTTGAACTTTACCATATTGCACAGGACCCCGGCGAAGAGCGCAACTTACTTCACGACGAGGGTGAGGTGGCCCAAGAGTACTTCGACGACTTAGAAACTATACTTGACAATGACGAACAGATGTACGTGACCGCTGATGAAGTTAACCAAGCGACGAAGGACCGTCTTGAGGATCTCGGATATCTTTAATGGATGAAAAAAGTCCTACTTATTTCTAACGTTGGGCTTGGAAATAAAGGTGGGCGATCAGAGAAGTTCACCACCCGTAAACGGATGCTACAGGATCGTGGATGGGAGGTAGTAGTCGGACGTGTTCCCGAACCGTATCTTCCACTGTTTCCTTACGCGATTCTAAAGTGTCTGTATATCGGGCTAAAGCACGACGTTGATGTAGTAAACTCGGTTAGCAATCCCTTCAATCTCCAATTAATAGGTTACGTCGTAAGTCGTCTTCTGCATCTTCCGTGGCTCGTTGAGTTCCGCGATCCGATGGTCGACAACCCAGACCGTGATCCCAATGCGTTCCTCACGAAAGTAGCAGCGTGGGTTGAGAGTCTGGCAGTTCGGAGCGCCGATCAGGTCGTCTGGGGTGACGGAATTCAGATGGAAGATGAGCATCTCGAAAACAAGTATCCAGATGTATCATCAGAGAAATTCTATAAACTCCCTTTTCTTGGCTTTGAGTCACAAAAATTCGAGTCTGCGCCGACAGAAACATACGACGCTCTCACCATCACGTACGCCGGTTCTTTCTACGATGGCTGGATAGAACCGTACGCGCTCCTCGAAGGCTTCTCGGAGTACGTAGAGAAGAACGAACCGGAAGAGAACGAACTAACCCTACAGTTCTACGGCGACTGGAACGAGGAGTATCAGGAGAAAGTCGAAGACCTCGAACTCACTGGCTTCGTCGAAACCCACGACTTCGTACCACACGATGAAATCATACCGGTTCTCAAAGGCTCCGATCTCGTCGTCTACGTCGGCGGCGACGACCCGGAGAACCGTCTCAGCATTCCGTCGAAAATATGGGACTATATGGGTGCGAAGACGCCGATACTCGCCGTTGTAGACCCGTCGTTCCGTGTCGCCCGACTGATCAAAGAGAACAACTTTGGTATCGCGGTCCATCCCGACGATACGGAAGGCATAGCAGACGCGATCAAGGCGATACTTTCGGGTGAGTTTGACTACACGTCTGACAAAGAGATCTTCGACGAGTTCAGCAGGGCACACAAGATGGACGTGTTAGCACGGGTTCTCGATTCTGTATCTTCGTACGAGGATCCATTCTGGTGAATTACGATATCTTACCGTTAATTAGGTGTACCCCAGACTGCGTAACTGATCTTCCACATCTGCGTCAATTCGGCGTTCATCTGGATCATCTGATTCACCTGTGACTGCCCACGGAACCTTCCGGAGGTCAGGGTGGTGTATGTACGGTGGATGCCCGTAGAGCCGTACACGCAGAGGTGATACGCGTTCACCGAGAAGATTCCCATGATCTGAGGTTACTACCGTCTTTCCCTCTTCAGCTCCAATAAGCTCCTCGGCACTTTCCATGACTAACTTGAGATTTTCAGCATATGCTCTCCATACGGTTTCTCTGTCGACGGGCCCTTTTCCCAGAGCATCCCATATATCGCTGGCTCCAGTCTTGGCAGACTCTACTTCCATTTCATCGGTTCCTCTGAAGATCGTGTAGCGTAACTCTGGATACCCAATTAAAAGGATAATGTGGTTGAAGGTAATGAACTATCAGACGTTTGTTTGGATACTCCTTCCGTGCTTCTATTGCGGCCTCCGTCACCGGTTCTGGAGGTACTGTACCGTAGGTCTCGTCAAACCCATCTCGCCATACCTCGATAAAAGCGTGAAATGCCGTTTGGACCTGGCGTGGGACCACAGGGTTTCCTGTCACATAGACCGTGTCCGTAAGAGCCTGTCCAGCGAAGTTTTTATTTGTCCATCCGTTGGTAGCACTCCCCGCGCTCGTACGTGTTTCATAGCTATTGAATCGGGAGATGTCCACTACCTCTCGGAACAAGTCCTCACGACAGCCATCGAGCAGGATGAGTGTATCCCAATCTTCGTTGATCACCCCTAACTCTGATTCGTACCATCTGTTCTGAATGGGGCCGATTACCCTTTGTGCGATACGGTTTCTCCACCACATAGGCTGACTGTAGTGCTTGTGTAGTTCCCTGAGCGGATACAGAATATCCATATTATACCCGTCTGTACATTTCCAGATGTGATTTGACTTACGCTTGGTCGGTCCGGGACTAACTAATATCTGACTTATATATTATTTACTTTTCAAAATCGCGTTAAGTATATTTGCGTACTCGTCCATAGCTCCCCTGCTGTCGAACCTGCCTTTGAGACTGTCTGCCGGGTCGTACTCGAAATTACCCGTATAAACTGTCTTAATCGCGTCCGCTATCGAATCTGCCCTTTTCGGATGAGCGGAGATTCCGATATTCTCATTCTGAATAAACTCCCCGGCACGGAAGGACGGGTCAATTACACCTAGTATAGGTGATTCAGCAGCGACGTAGTCCGCCATCTTCAAAGAAATATTACGCTCGTTGCGAGTATCATCGCCGCCGACATACAGAAGCAGGTGAGACTTCTTCAAAACTTGGATGATCTCGTCGTGCGGTACTGGGTCATACGTAGTTACTACATCCTCTAAATTTTCTTTACTTACTTTTTGCTGGTATTCGTTGTTCCAATCACCGTAGAACCTCGCCTGTATACCCTTACTACCGTGGCGGTTCACGAACTCGCTCAGACCTTCCAAGAACTTGTACGGCTCTATCCAGCCCTCGTAGAAGGAGCCTGCGTACGTGATCGTAAACTCGTTATACGGTTCGGCATTAACCCTGTTGAACTTGTCAAAATCAACGCCCCCAACTCCGAGATACGGTATTTTATAGAAACTTGACTTCGGTATCTCTGGATATATAGTCGTGAAGTAGTCTTCTTCCATTTGTATGTTTTCCCACCAAGCTATCTGATCTGCCGAGCGGACAACTCTTTTTTCCAACATGCGTCGCTGGAACTGTGAAAATGAACCGGGTTCCACATCTGGTGTTGTTACAAGAGGATCACGGAACTCTGCCAACCATGGCTCTCCAGTAATTTTCTTCAAAATGTAACCAATAGCGTGTAATTCGGGCGGGCTACAGTGAGTTACCATCACGTCGATATCATCCGAACGCAGCCGACGAGTCAGCTTAGGTACTTCTTTTAGAACCCCAGGAATCGACGGATTGGAAACATATCCTATTTCGACTTCCCAGCCACGCTCACGTAGGAGTTCTTTGTTCGCCTCTTTCTCTGGTCCACCCCCCATCTTGCGTGTGCGGTTATTAGAAATCATTAACACTCGATTCATGACGTGATTGTCTGTTCTTGTCCCGACTGGAAAACGTTGTCTTTCCCGCCAGTAGCAGGCGGGGCTGTTTGGGTGGCAGTAGACCTATCGAAACTTGTAATACCTCAGATACGGTGAGGACATATAATGGCTGATGTCGTCTTAATTACTGTCGACTCATTACGTTCCGATCATATAGGATGCTATAGTCACAAAAGAGAGACTTCACCAAATATAGACCAACTGGCAGAGGAGTCTCACCGGTTTACAAATGCTTTCTCACATGCGGGGATGACGCGAGCTTCTTTTCCCACGATCCTCACCTCGTCGTACACCAACATGTACGGTGGCTACGAAAGGATTACACAGGGGCGGACACTCATTTCAGAGGTACTGAAGCGGGAGGGTTACGCCACCGCTGGTTTCCACTCAAATCTGTTCCTCTGTGCCGACTTCGGGTATCAGCGCGGCTTCGATACGTTCTACGACTCCAAGACAGACCCCGGTTTCACAGCGAAGCTCAGACAGTTCGTCAAGACGAACCTCGACCAGGATAGCTTTCTCTACAAAATTTTGCAGAATCTCTACGACGCTACGGAAAAAAATGCAGGTGTCAACGTCGGCTCCACCTACGTGAAGGCGGACGAGATCACTGATTTATCGATCGAATGGGTGAACGAGGTGGATTCCGAGGACCGGTTCCTCTGGACACACTACATGGACGTCCATCACCCGTACGTGCCGCCGGAGGAGTACCAGCTCGAGTTCCGGGACTCACCGATAAGCAACAGACGGTCGATCAAGCTCAGGAGGAAGATGCTCGAGTCTCCCGACGACGTCACCCCCGAAGAACGGCAGGAGCTAATCGACCTTTACGACGCCGAGATACGGTTTACCGACCACGAAATCGGACGTCTCGTTGACGAGGTGAAGGAGTCATGGGGTGAGGATGCCGTCGTGTTGATAACTTCAGACCACGGCGAGGAGTTCTACGAGCACGGACAGTACAGCCACAATACCGTCCACGATGAGGGAATCCATATCCCTCTAATAATCGACGCCGAGGGGTCTGGCGAGTACGACGAGATGGTGGGTCTGATCGACATCTCGCCGACTGTAGCTGACTACGCCGGCTGCAACATCCCTGATAATTTCTACGGCGCCAGTCTCCGAAAGTTGGTCGAAGGCGGAAACTGGGACCGCGACCACGTTATCGGTGATTGGGGTGGTTCTGAAGGGGAACCTGATAGATTCTTCTACCGCGACAAAGAATGGAAATACATTAACAGACAAGGAGAAGAGGAGCTTTATGCTCTCGCGGACGACCCGGAAGAGAACGAAAATATTGTTCCAAGTAATCCGCCCGCTCTATCCGAAATACGGTCGACAATAGAGGATCACCGGGAGATCGTTACCGGAACCTCGATGGATATCGACGAGGTGGAGATGGACGAGGTTGTCGAGGACCGTTTGGAGAAACTCGGTTACAAGTTCTGACCACATGAAACTCGGCCAAACTTCCTTTATCCACTTTATATCCAAAATCGGGTCGACCCTCGCGGGATTCGTCGCCACAATCTATTTTGCGCGGGTTCTCGGCGCAGACATACTCGGAACCTACTTCCTGGTGATTGCCGTCCTGACGTGGCTAAAGTTGTTCTCTACGATGGGGATATCTAGGTCTGTGATGAAGCGTATCAGCGAAACTGACGACGGAGACGAATTCTTCACCGCTGGGCTGGTTCTGCAGGTTGTCAGTCTGGTGATTGTTTCCTCTCTAATCCTGGCGTTTCAAAACCACGTTCAGGACTATACAGGGTTCGGGAGAGTGGACGTTCTGCTGGCTCTCCTGTTCGCGGGGTCGTTTTTCTCCTTCGTAACGTCTGTTCTAGTCGGAGAGCGCCTGGTACATATCTCCGGTATACTCGATCCTCTCGACAGAATATCACGCTCGGTAGCTCAGATTGCTCTGGTTATGTTGGGTTTCAACCTGCTGGGTATGTTTATCGGATACGTCGTTGCCAGCATAGTGTCGGCAACCGTCGGCATCTACTTTATATCCGCTCGGCTTAAATACCCGAAAAAAAAGTACTTCGTCTCTCTGTGGTCGTATGCCAAGTTTTCGTGGCTAGGAAACTTCAGCAATCGCACCCTCGCGTCGATGGACACAATCATTCTCGGCTTATTCGTTAGTTCCAGCCTGATCGGGATCTACGAGATTGCGTGGAACTTGGCTTCCGTCCTCGCCATCTTCGGTGTCTCTATTAGCCAGACATTGTTTCCTGAAATAAGCAACCTCAGTTCTGAAGATTCCGAAGAGGTTACAGAACTCGCTCAGACCGGCGTGAGTTACGCAGGCCTGTTTCTCATACCGGGTCTAGTAGGGGGATTCGTCCTCGGCGATGTGATCCTGTCGGTGTATGGTCAAGAGTTCCGACAAGGATCACTAATATTAGTGATTCTAATACTCGCGCGATTGATCTCAACCTACAAGAATCAGTTCGTAAACATCATTGATGCTGTCAACAGGCCAGATGTGAGTTTCAAAATTAATGGAATATTCGTCATTACGAATATCTCGCTCAACTTCGTTTTCGTCTACTTGTACGGATGGATCGGTGCCGCTGTAGCAACAGTGGTTTCGGCAGCGGTGGGTTGTGTGCTCGGTTACATTTCCCTGATCCGCTTACTAGAGTTTAGATTCCCATCGGCCGAAATAAGTAAGCAGCTGTTTTCGGCACTCGTTATGGGAGCAGTTGTCTATATCGGGGTAGAGTACCTGGCATATAGTATGAGTATGATTTCCAGTTTGTTATTGATCCCTGTTGGCGCGGGGATTTATTTTGGAGTGTTAGCAACCGTTTCCTCGGAATTCAAATCTACAGTTCGTTCCAATATTACACTTGAGTAATTCTGCTGGTAAAGTAGAGCTGAGGTTCATAAAGAGGAATCGAACTCCCACACCAGATCAAAATACCGCTTCATCCCGGCCACGAACGACCCGTTCCCGGTCAACGCTGCCTTCCGTTTGTGATCCGGAACCTCAGGTTCCTCCACTAAAAAAATCGCCTCACCGGAGTCGTAGTCCATGCTGGGATCGACAAACGTCCCACGCCACGGCAGTACTTCCTCACTGAACCGAAATTCGATCGACGGATACTCATCCGACAGTCGCTCTACGACCGCTTCCTGTACTGCGGCCTTCTCGGCGGGAAGATGCGTCGGATCGAGGAACAACACCGAAATCTCCACACCTCGATCCAGCGCATCTGCCACCGCTGGCTCGACGTCCCCAAAGTACGCGAAGCTGTTTGTAATAACGTACACCGCTGTATTCGCGTCGTGATACAGCCGTCGCGTTTCCGTCTCGCTGGGTTCCCCAACGTCGACGACGTGGAACAGTTCAGCAGTCGGCGTCAGATCCTCGTCAGCCCGCTCGTACATGGGCCCGAAGGTATCAATAAACGACTCACGGAGTTCGGCCACATCTGATCGATAGTCTTCGTACTCCTGGCGGCGGTTCTCCATCGCACGCTTTAGGACCTGCTCCGGTGACTTGGGCTGGTACTTCTTCGGGCGGCCAGGAATGACCTTGATAAATCCGAGATTAGCCAGCGAGTCCAGCACGCCGTAGATCCGGGCCTGGGGAATGCCAGTCCCATCGGAGATATCGGGTGCAGTCGTCCGCCCTGACTCGAACAGAAATGCGAGTGCTGTCCGCTGGTACTCCGTGAGATCGAGCCGCTGGAGGAGGTCGTCGGGATCTGTCGGCGCGTCCATCAGTACCCTCTTTGTGAGCGGCCGTTGTAAAAACCAGTCTTCAGCAGTGACGGAAGATACATCTGGAGTCTATTTCTGGCGTCGGAGTAGTTCTCGAATCGACTCCTCGACCGTGTGAGTTGGCTCCCAGCCCAACTCATCGTGGGTTCTGGAGGTATCGACAGCAAACTCCTCGACCATTGTCTCACCAGCACGCGGGTTTTCAACCAATTTTACCTCGGGATCGATACCAAGCTCCTCGTCGGCGAGTCTGGCAACCGTCTCGGCGACGGACATCACCGAGGGGTCCTCGTCGCTGGCCACCTCGTAGGCAGTCGAACCGGTCTTCCCGGCCCGCAGATCGGCCAGTAGTTTTTCGGCACTGTCGAGATAGACACGGGCAACGTCTTTGACGTGAACGAAGTTTCGCGACTGTGTGCCAGGCTCGTACACCGTCAGAGGCTCGCCGGCGACCGCCCTGCTGACGAAGAAGTTGATCACCGTCGGCTTCGTCACGACAGTACCGTCGAGAACGTGATCACCGTAGAGATTCGATTTCATGAACAGGTGTGCCGGGAAGGCACCGTCAGCGAAGCTCTCGATCGCCCGCTCTCCGAGCAGTTTCGTGCGGCCGTACCAGTTCAGCGGATCCCGTGGGAGGTCAGCAGTGATCGGGAACGTCCCCGGATCGCCGATGACGGCCATACTGAACGGGAAGGCGAGTGCAGCACCGGTCTTCCGACAGAACCAGGCGACGTTGTTCGTTCCTGTAACGTTGACCTCGTAGGCGAGATCTGCATTCTCCTCACAGTCGTCGACACCGCTGACCGCCGCCAGATGGAAGACGATATCAGCGCCGTCGAGTGCATCTGTGAGTCTGGCACGATCCCGGATATCGACGTGGGCAATTTCGAGTCCACCGACGGAGTCGACCTGACCGCGGTACTGATTGTCGAGTGCGATCAGGTTCCACTCTGGGTAAACCGACTGCAACTGATCGATAACACGGCTCCCGATGTAGCCGGCAGCACCAGTCACTGCGACTGTCGGTTCGGCCTCGATCTCACGGCCGGTATCCCTGGTCATGCTGCGGACACCTCCGTCGCGGGCTGACGCATGCGCTCTGCCAGATCGCGCACCCCGTCACGGAGATCCCAGTCGAGATCGAAGCCAGTCTCCGAGAGTCGATCGAAGTTCACGTGATAGGAGGGGCCCGGATGTTCGTCTTCGAGATACGTGATATCCAGATCGCGGTCCAGCTCCTCGCGAACAATCTCCGCGATCTCCGAAATGCGGTAGTTTTCTGCACCGCCGCCGACGTTGTAGACCATCCGGGACCAGGCGTCGGGTTCGAGTGCTGCGTGGGCGTAGGCCCGTGCAGCGTCTTCGACGTGGATGAACGGACGCCAGTTGCTGCCGTCCCCATAGACTGTGAGTGGCCGATCCGTCAGCGCTCGGAAGACGAAATGATTCACCACCAGATTGAACCGAATGCCGGGTGACCAGCCGTAGTTCGTACTCATGCGGAGTGCAGTTCCGTCGATACCGTATCGATCCATCGCCGTTTCGAGCAGCTCCTCGGCGGCGACCTTCGACTCCGCGTAGGGGTTGAGTGGATTCTGGGCCGTCTCCTCGTCGATGTCGGTCGTGGCCGCCCTACCATAGTTGTTACACGAGGACGCGAGGACGACGTTCTCGACGTCGAATTTGCCTGCAGCAGTCAGGACGTTTTCCGTCCCGTCACGGTTGACCGCGAAAGTCTCGTCACGCCGATCGTGCGTACTCGCGGCACCCGTGATCGCTGCGAGATGGATCACCGTATCGACACCGCGGATCGCGCTCTCGACGTCACCGTACTCTCTGATATCACCGCGCCGGAAACTCAGGCCCGAGCCGACCGAGCCGGCAAGGTTCGCAGGAGAGCCAGAGGTAAGCGAGTCGAAGACGACGACGTCGTTGACCCGGCTATCGTCGAGGAGCTGTGGAACGAGGGCGCTCCCGATGTACCCGCAGCCGCCGGTGACGAGGACGTTCGTCTCACTCATCGTCAGTCAGCACACCAGGCAGGAAGCGATCTTCGTGGGCGGTAATCGTTTCGTCGTGTTCGACGAGCGTGCCGAGAATATCGCGAACCCCCTCCTCGAAGGTAACTGACTGCCCTCCGATCAGGTCGGCATACCGCTCGTTTTCGATCTCCATCTTGTGCGTTTCGTCCTCGTCGCGTGGGTTCTCGAAGTGTTCCACTGCGACGTCGAGGTCGAACTCCTCGGACACGTCTGCAATCGTCTCTGCAACCTCGACAATGCTAATCGGGCGGGTTACCTGATTGTAGACCGCGTACTCGTCAGATCGTTCGTCGGGATCGATCAGCGCCAGGTTCGCGAGTCCCTCGACAGCGTCTTCAAGTGCGATGAACGGTTTGCGCTGTTCGCCCTTGCCGTAGACAGTCATCGGATAGCCAGCCACAGCCTGCGCACAGAAGCGGTGAGCAACAACGCCGAAGTAGTAATCGAAGTCGAACCGGGTTGCCAGTCGTGGATCGGCTGCAGTTTCCTCGGTTCCGGTACCGTACGTGATCGCGGTCCGGACGTCCGAAATCGGGATATCGAACTGGTCGTGCGCGAGGCGCATGTTGGCTGCGTCGTGACTTTTCGTCATGTGATACCAGCTGCCCGCCATCGCCGGGAACGGAACGTCGTCACGCTCGCCCTGGTTCTCCATCACTGCGCCCCCTTCGGGGATCGGGAACTCCGGCGCTCCGTAGACACCCGTTGTCGTCGTCTCGACGAAGTGTGTATCACCGAGGTCGTTCTCGTGCAGTCCCCACAGAAGGTTCCGCGTCGCCTGCATGTTGTTGTGCTGGGTGAAATTCGCCCGCTCACCGTTGATCTGGGAGTACGGTGCTGACGGCTGGGCCGCCGTGTGTACCACTGTTGACGGCTCGTGGACCGACAGAATCTGATCGACTGTCGCTCTATCTGTGAGATCTCCCTCGACGAAAGAGAGATTCGAGAGCCCGTGGACCTCCTCGGCCGCCTCGATTCGCTCGTTCATCTCCTTGACCGGCACTGCACTCGTCGATCCGACCGACTCGACCCACTCCCGTCGACCGAAGTTATCGACGAGAACGACGCGTTCGTCTGTTCGATCTGCAACCCGCAGTGCCGTTGGCCAGCCGAGGTATCCGTCGCCACCTGTGATCAGTATGGACATAGTTACTCAAATTATGAGTAAGTATGGGTAAAAGTCTTCTTATTACTGCGAGATCAGGAGAGGAATCCGTCGTGGACCAGTCCGATCACCCTCGCCAGCAGCCGTGCATACAACAAGATCGGTACTGCGGTTCGTACAGCCGACCCCGCGAATCGGCAGTAACATTTAATAGGATACAAAGTTACTCAGAAAATGAGTAACTATGGAACAGAGTGAGGAGGCACCAGAGCAGGAGACGCGAGACGCAGAGTCACACTTTTCAGACTTGGACGACGGCTGTGGCTGTACTGGGATCTGGGAGTATCTGTCCGAGCAGCGTTCGGCAGACTAAACTGGCTATTCAATGTGTAGAGATCGGAATTAGCCAAGAGGTGTCTCGATTCGATCAAGCTCGGTAGGTGTGTTCACGTTGCAACACCAGCCATCTAGCTGGACCGTCTCGATCCGTCGGTCGGCCAGGAGGAGCAACTCGATCGCGTCGGTCAGTTCGTACTCCCCTGTCTCGTTCGGCGTAACGAGTCGGCAGGCTGGGAATATCTCTCGGGAGAACGCGTAGAAGCCCCGGGGAACGGTTCGCGACGGTGGCTCAGCCGGCTTCTCGACGACACCCGCCACTTCACCGTCCTCGAACTCGAAGACTGCGCCTTTGCCGGCGAGGTCCTGCGAAACCTCTTCTGTCAGTGTCGTCACGGCTGCATCAGTCTCTTGGTGCCTCTCGACGACAGCGTCGGTATTCGCACGGAGTACGTTGTCCCCGTGTAGCCAGAGAAAGTCCTCATCGATGTGCGGTTCGACCTGCAACAGCGCACGCGCAAGCCCGTCCCGCGTCTCCTGTCGCTCATAAGTAACCGGAACGCCCGCGAATTGCTCACCGTAGTACTCGCGGATCTGCTCGCCCCTGTAGCCGGTTATCACGACAAGCTCAGTCACGTCCAGATCTACCAACGTCTCGAAGACGTATGTCAGCAGTGGCTTGCCAGCCACCTCGACTAACCCCTTCGGCTTCTCTTCTGTCAGCGGACGCATCCGCGTGCCCTCGCCAGCAGCCGGAACGACGCCCTTCATCAGCTGGCCTGCTGGAGCAACCCTTCGAGTGTCGAGCGATCCTGCGCGCCGACGACACGCTCGACTGGCTCACCATCGGAAAACACGAGCAACGTCGGAATACTCCGGGCGCCGAGTTGCTGTGCCAGACCCTGGTGTGCATCCACATCGACTTTCACCACGAGCGCGTCAGTTTCGGCGGCGAGGGATTCGATCGTCGGCTCCATCATCTTACATGGGCCACACCAGTCGGCGTAGCAGTCGACGAGCACCAGCTCGTGTTCGCTGGTGAGTTCCTCGAAGTGGGCCTGACTCTCGATTTCGACTGGCTCCGTCGGCGTGCCAGTCCCCTCGTCTCCCCCGACAGTCTCGTCGCTGTGTTCCTCGATCAGTTCCTTGCGTTTCTGCTCCCGGATGCGTTCGCGCTCGTCACTGTCGGACATGACCGAAAGTAGAAGTCGCAGAATGACGAACGTTTCGGAAACGGGCGTCAGCCGATGTAGCGCAGATCTTCGTCCGACGGCGTCGGCGTGCCCTGCTCCATCTCCTGAATCTTCCGGACGACATCCTCCATCTCGTCGGCGCGGTCCTCCAGTGAGCTGAAATCGACCTCGAAGCCGAGAGTGTCCTGCAGAATCTCCAGCACAGCCTGTGCGCTTTTCGGATCGACGAGGTAGCCGCTCGTCTCACCCATCAGGCAGGCTGCGGGCAAGTCCCGACGCCCCCCGAGACCGAGCAGCAGACCGCTGACGCCGACGATGCCGCCGGCGGGCTCGTCCTCACGGAACTCGACGCCAGCCTCCTCGAGCCCCTCTCGCTGGCTCTCGTCGTTGATGGCACCGATCACGTCGTACTCTTCGATGAGTTCGCCGGTCGGGACGCCACCGAGTGCGAAGATCCGTTCGGCACCGAACTCGTCTGCGACGTCGAGAACGGCGTCAGTCAGCCCGTAGTGGCCGACAGTGTCCTGGGCCTGGTGATTCCCCGTCAACACGAGAAGGTCCACGTCCTCGGCCTCGACGGCGTGTATCTCGATGCTCGCAAGCTGGGTCACTCCATCTTCGACACTGACCTGTGGTGGGAGATGCGTCGAGTAGATGCGGCTGACCAGTTCGCTCTCCAGTTCTTCGACGAGATGCTCCGCAACGAGTTTCCCGACGTGACCGACACCCGGCAGACCCTCGACGAACACTGGCTCCTGTAGCTCCGGCTCTTCGAGCTGCTCGATTTCGAACTCGTCCATACCCTAAGAGCGGTTGCGCCGCTTAAGAGCGCGTCGATACTCGCCGTAGGGATCGTCGGGAGAAAAGGGCGCAGGAGCGCTGTTGACCGCCGGATTGCCACACGCCGGACACTCCGTCCCGAGCGTATACACCGGCCTGTCGTGGTTCGCTCTCCACGCCGAACAGACGTGAATATCGGATTTCATCCTACTCGTCGTCGGAGCGCCGTTCGCGGTGGAACTCGCCGCTCCCGCCGTCTTCGGCGATCTGCTCCGTCGCGCGCTGGGCGCTCGCTTCGAGATGATCCTCTGCAGTCTTGTAGTTCGGCGCCTGCACCTCGATGCGGTACTCCGGCGAGCCGACGTAGGTGACCTTCAGCGATATCTCCTCTGGAATCTCGCCGTTCCCCTCGGCGGCCTGGAGTGCTTCCTTGATGACGTCGACGCCATCTGGTTCTGGTGACTCCAGATCGACGTAGCCCGTGACAGTCACGTACGGAACGGAGACGTTCTTGCGGGCAGTCTCGACCAGTGCGTCGATGCGTTCCTCGGAGAGATCGACGTTTTCGAGACCCTCGTGGCCGTGAATCGCCGCCTCCTCGAACCCGTCGTACAGCGAGCCGAACTTCGAGAGCAAGGCGTTTGCGATCTCCGTATAGTCGTCGTCTTCGATGTCCTCGCCGAAGGCGATCTCCATCCAGTTGTCGGCCTTCTGCTCGTTTTTCCACTCCTGGATCTTGTCCTTGCGCTGGTGATCGTTGACGTCTTTCAGCGAGAGATCGATCTGCTGGGCGCTCTTGTCGACGTCGAGCACCTTGGCGACGACGCGCTGGTCGGTGTTGACGTGATCGCGAACGTTCTTGATCCACCCGGAGGCGACCTCGCTGATGTGACAGAGGCCGCGTTTGTCCTCGTATTCGAGGAGATCGACGAAGACACCGAAATCCTCGATCTCGTCGACGCGGCCGACGACGAGTTCGCCGGGTTCGGGCCAGCCGCTAAATTTCATCGGGCCTCGACAGTTTCGGTGACCTCACCCTCGAGAATCGCCTCGCCACCGGTCGGCTGTGCGAGCTGGTGCCCGCAGACAGCGCAGTTGACCGTGGTCGCGGCTTTCCCGAAGACGATCTGTTCGTTCTCACAGTCCGGACATTCGACGCGGTAGAAGCTTCCTGCCATCGTTATTCCTGGAAGATGAGTCGGCCAGCTCGCCAGCCCTCGCGCTGGTGTGCTTTGCCACACTCGCTGCAGCGGTAGCTGAGCTGTGTTTTCTTGGTCGGCTTGTCGCCACCGGGCACCTTGGAGAACTTCCCGTCGTTCCCGATTCCCGACTGGCGCTCTCGCTGGCGGTCGTTGACCTTTTTCATTCCCGACGAGCGACCGGTTCGAACCTTCTCGACCTCGTGCTCGTGGTGTTCGTTACAGTGCGGACAGTACGTATTCATCCGTCGTGGCATCTCCATAGATATCGACCTTGCGGTGATTTCGACATCAGTGCTTAAAATCCCCTCGTTTTCGCCGTCACAGCGGCCCCTGTCTGGGTCTGTGTCCCGTTGGCGTGGAGCAGACAGGCAGTCTCCTTACTCGAAGACGACCTGCACGGTTCGCTCGCGCGGTCCGTCACACTCGACGAAGAGGACCGACTGCCAGGTACCGAGTTGCAGTGATCCATCGACGACTGGAATCGTCGTCCCGGGGCCGACCAGGAGCGACCGAATGTGTGAATCCGCGTTGTCGTCGATCTGATCGTGTTGCCACCCCGAATCCGCAACCAGTTCGTCGAGTGCGCTCTCGAAATCGGAGAGGAGCCGTGATTCCGCCTCGTTGACTGTGATGCCCGCTGTCGTATGCTGGACGAACACCGTCACGGTGCCAGTCGCGTCTGTCGGAATCTGTTCCTCGACGCGGTCGGTGATATCGAACACGGACAGCCGCTCGGATGTCGAAACGTCGAACGTCTCCATACGTGTAGTTTAGCAGTCAGTACAAAGAATCCCTCGCCCCCACACCAAAGTCGGAGGGCGGAGAATGGACAGTATGGCCGCAATCGAGATCGACGGACTCAGCAAGGATTACGGCTCGGTCCTCGCGAACGACAGTCTGGAACTCAGAGTCGAGGATGGCGAAATTTTCGGCTATCTGGGCCCCAACGGTGCGGGCAAGACCACGACGATCCGGATGCTGCTGGGATTTATCAAACCCACGTCGGGAACCGCACGGGTACTCGGCCACGACATCCGCGATGAGAAGGCGCTGATCGAAGCCAAGCGCGAGATTGGCTACCTTTCGGACGAACCCGGCTTCGACGAGCAGGCGACCGGGACCGAGATACTCGATCTCCACGCCTCAGTCAAGGGAGACTCCCGGAGCGACGAACTGCTGGAGTTGTTCGATCCGCCGCTGGATCGGACGATCCGTGAGTACTCCCGCGGGAACGTCCAGAAACTCGGCCTCGTGACGACGTTTATGCACGATCCCGAGCTGGTGATCCTCGACGAACCGACCAGCGGCCTCGACCCGCTGATGAAACAGCGCTTCGCCGAGTTCCTCCGCAGCGAGCGCGACAGCGGCGTCACGATCTTCTTCTCGTCGCACATCCTGAGCGAGGTTCGCCGGCTCTGTGACCGCGTCGGGATCATCCGGCAGGGCAGGCTCGTGACCGTCGAACCGATCGAGACGTTGCTGATGAAAAGCGGCAAGACGGTTCGGCTGAGCAGCCGAACGCCGATTCCGGACGACCTGCTGGCGATCGACGGCATCTCGGATCTCGAAACGAGTTCGCCAGGTGGCACGGAGTCTGGGGCTGCAGGGTCGGACGACGGATTCACCGAATGCGCCTTCACATTCACCGGCGATATCAACGAACTCGTTCGAACACTCCCGGAGCAGGATCTACTCGACTGCTCGATCGAGGAAGCACCGCTAGAAGACGTCTTTATGCAGTTTTACGGAGGAGAGAGCGATGCTTGAGTTTTTCAGCTACGATCTCCGCAAACGGCTCAAGGGGAGTGTGTATCTCACGGTGGGGATGAGCCTGCTGACCACGATGATGATCTGGGTGTATCCCTCTTTCGGCGATACCTTCGAGGGTGACGAACTGCTCGAGGCGTACCCGCCGGAACTGGTCCAGCTGTTCGATATCCGGACGATCGGTTCGCTGGAAGGCTTTCTCGCCTTCGAACTGTACGTCTTCGGCTGGGTGATCTTGCTCGGGCTGTATTTCGCCTACAGCGCAGCCAGCATCATCGCGGAGGATATCGACCGCGGGCGAATGGACGCGCTGCTCGCGATGCCCGTCTCTCGTGCTCGACTCCTCGGCGAGAAGTTCGCCGCCCTCCTCTTGCCGATCGGACTAGTGAACGTCGTCGTTCCGCCAGTCGTGATCGTCGGTGCCCGGCTGATCGACGAACCGATCTCGGTGGCAGATGTCGTCGCTGTCCACCTGCTTTCTATTCCATACCTGTTTGCCTGTGCGGGCATCGGTATTCTCGCCTCTGTCCTCTTCGACCGGGTCAGTGTCGCACAGCGAGTCGCACTTGGCGTTACCTTCGCGCTCTTTCTTTCCGAGTCGGTACTCACGGGCACAGCGTACGAGGCGGTCGGTGCAATCGCACCGATGCGATACTACGATCCGAACGCGGTACTCCTCGATAGTAGCTGGGACGTCATCGGGGCAGGGATCTTGATCGGGCTGACGGCTGGGCTCCTGCTGGCGAGCGGAGCCTGGTTCCGCCGGAAAGATCTGTGATTAGGCCAGCCACTCTTCCGGTTTAGTGTCGTAGTCGATATCGGTCGCCGCCAGGTGGGAGACCTTCGACCACTCGACGTCGTGTTCGGTGAACTCCCGGCCGTCGAAGCGGATTTCGAGCCCTGTCTCCTCGGGTTCGGGTTCGCTGTCGCGTCGTCGGGCGACCTCGATATCGTGTTCGTCGTACCGCTTCTCGATAGTCCGGAGCGCGACCGGGCGACCCCAGAGTTCGAACACCCGTTCGAGGGTGTTTTTCGCCTGTTCGAGATCCAGCGCGACGCCGTTGTACTGGTGTTCGAGCAGGAGTTCGTTCCGATTTCGGTAGTTGCCATCGGAGACGACGATCGTCGGCTTCCCGAAGTTGGTGAACTGCAGCATGAGCTTCTTTTTCACGTCGCGGTAGTCCGTCGACGTGGCGCGGTAATCACCCGAGGACTGCATGTACTCGTAAGTGAAGTAGTTGTGCTCGTCGACGAACTCCTGGGTGAGGAACTCGTCGAGGAAGGTCACGTCGTTGTGACTCTCCCGGATCTCGCGCATCCGGTCCCAGCCCACGGTGTAGTCGATCTCCGACAGGGCCTCCTCGATGGAGTCGTACTTACTGTCGTCGAACATGTACCGCGAGATGCGTTCGAGTTCTTCCATCGAGATGCGGTTGAGGAAGCCGAGGTTGGCTGGCTTCGTCAGCGAGTAGTGGCGTTCTGCCATCCCCTCGTAGGTGAAGATCTTCCAGGGGTACTTCTCCAGGTCGATCTCACCGTTCTGTGCGGCTTCGAGGGCCTCGGCATCGATCCGTGGATCGTCCGGATCGATCGAGTCGAGGTTCTCTGGATCGACTGACGAAACGAGATCGGCCGGTTCCAGCAGTTCGAGGACGTGCTGGAAATCCAGCGTGTCGTGGAAGTTCCGCCAGGTGATGCCGTCGACACAGAGCAGCTCCTCGACGACGTGACGCCGGTTCGCCGTGTTCTCGACGAACTTCCAGAGCTGCAGGCCCAGACTGTAGGGGTTGAGCCCGCCGGAGCCGAGTACTTTCGACATGTGATCCGCGTAGGTGACGAACTCGTCGGCAGCCGCAAAGTTCTCGTCGGCCATCATCAGCGACTCCCAGTAGGAGGCCCAGCCCTCGTTCATCACCTTCGTCATCTTCTGCGGGGCGAAGTAGTACGCCTCTGCACGCAGGATTTCGAGGATCTCCTTTTGCCAGTCTTCCATCTCTTGGGCTTTCCCGGCGTCGGGATCGTATCGCATTCCGTGCTGTCTGAGGAAGGCGAGGATGTCGTGTTCCGGCTCGGCCGGGAAGCTAGTGGTATCTTCGTCCTCGCGCTGGGCTTCGAGCCACTCCTCGTCGAAGACCTGCTGGCGGACCTCCTCCGAGAGTTCCAGATCGCCGAGCTGATCGACGACCTCCTCCGGATCGACCTCGGGCACCTCCTCGTCACCCGAGAGGGGCTGGAAGGGCTGGTGCTGGTCGATGTTGTCCTCCAGACAGAGGATGTGGTCGATCCACTTCTCGACCTCTGCGCGCTCGATCTCCGGATCCTGCATGTACTCGCGGATCGTCTCGCCGTGACGGGCGAGTCGTGCGGCAGCGTCGGGATCCTTGCTGAACATGCCGAACCACTCGTTGTTCGAGAAGAAATCCGAGTGGGCCTCGACGTGTGTGATGACGGCCTTCTGGTCGGCGAGGCTGTTCGAGATCTGCAGGAAGGCGTGTGCCGGGTTGTCGTTGTTGACGATCTCGAAGGCCTTCCCGCCGAGGAACTGGCCCTGTTTCTGCTGGCGGTCGTACTGCATGCCCCACCGCCAGTGCGGATATCGCTGCTGGAAGCCGCCGTAGGCGATCAGTTCGTTCATCTCGTCGTAGTCGACGATCCAGTAGTTGACCGGGTACGGCTCCAGTCCTAGCTTCGTCGCGAGGGCTGCGGCCTCCCTGACTGGCTCTTCGAGTCGCTCTGCCTCGCGTTGCATCTGGACGTCCTCGGGTGCGGTGATTGGTGTCTCTGAGTCGCTCATTGCTCTTCCTCCGTGCTGAGGATGTCGTAGATCGCATCCGTCACGTCCTCGGGACTGGTGACGTACGCGACGGCGACGTTGTCGCTGTCTTTGAAGTACTGCTGGACCTCCTCGGCGTGTGTCGCGTTGATCGCGTTGCCCGAGGGCTGGGTTTCGACGTATGCGTGGAGGTTCGCGTCGATCTCCTCCATCAGCGGAATGACCCTGTCCTCGGTGTCGTTCGAGGAGTTCTCGGAGTCACCGGCCGCGAACACGTAGCGGTTCCAGTCGCTCCAGGGGTACTCCTCGTCGAGTCGCTCTTTAGCGATTTCGTACGCGCTGGAGATGCGCGTCCCGCCGCCCGAGCGGATGCCGAAGAACTCGTCGCGTTCGACCTCCCAGGCGTCCGCGTCGTGGGCGATGTAGACGAACTCGGCGTTGTCGTACTTGCCCTGCAGATACCAGTCGAGGGGGGTGAACGTCCGCTCGACGAGTTCGCGTTTCTTCTGGCGCATACTGCCCGACACGTCCCGGATGTTGACCACGACGACGTTCTTCTCGCGTTCTTCGATGATCTCGGGGTAGCGGTACCGTTCGTCTTCGCGCCGGTAGGGGATCTGGTCGATCCCTTCCCGGCGGATGCGCTGGGCCGTATCTGTCTTTTCGACCTCGCTTTGCATCGCTTCGAGGTCTGCGTAGATGCCCCGTTCCTCGCGTGGCATCTCCTCGTACTCGTTTTCGACCCACGCTTTCGAGACGGGGACGTTCTCTTCAGTGCGTGCCCACTCGAAGACTTTCGCCGGCCCCCAGCCGTCGATCTGCAGGGCCGCACGGATGTAGTCGCGGTCGAAATCCATCGCCAGCTTGCGCTTGAGCCCCTGTTTGAACAGCCGCTCGAAATCGAGTGTGCCCGTGGGGCCGGTCCGGGTGATATCGGTGAAGTCACCCTCTTTCTCTTCGATGACGCGCTTGCCCTTCGGATCGAGATCGAGCCCGAGCCGTTCGTCGAGTTCTTCGGCGAACTCCTCTGGGTCCATCTCGTAGTACTCGTGTTCGCCGCCCTCTTCTCCGGGGTCGCCATCCTCGCCGTCGTCGTCCGGCTGGGGCTCACCGACTGGATCCCCGGGCTGGGGGGTACCATCTTCGCCCTGGCCGACGCCGCCCATATCCCGCTGATCGTAGGCGAACTCGGGCAGGTCGATGATCTTGATCGGGATCTGGACGGAGTCGCGCCTGCTGCGCCCCAGATCACCGTACTGGATGAACTCCGCGAGATCCTGTCGGCGGTTCTCGCCGACCTGCTTGTACCGTTCGATGTCGTCTTTTAGTCCCATCTGTTGTGCCTCAGTTGTTCCACTTGTAGCTCACCTGGCTCATGACGTGGCGGCTCGTCAGCTCCGCCGACGCCTCGCTGTACTCGAACAGCTCCTGCATATTCCGGATCGTCTCGGCTTTGAGCTGGGCCGTCTCGGTGCCCTCCGGCGGGTTGTCCCACTGCCGCGGGTCGAAGTCCTCGAAGGTCCGCTTGATATCCTCCCAGTCGTGGGTGCCCAGCACCGACTTGATGACGGGGATCTCCTTCGGGTTGACGTCGCCGACCCGGAACTCGTCGTCACGGTGGCGCCAGGCGTGGCGGTTCAGCGCCGTGATGATCTTCTCCTTGCGGAACGTCCGGACCTCCTCGTGGGGTTTGTCACCCTTGTAGTCGGCCTCGTTGAACCGGCCGAGATGCTCGATCTCGAAGACCTTCATCCGGAGGAGATCCGGCTCCTCGCGTTCGCCGCGCTCGTTTTCGATCTTCTGGCCTTCCGACCAGGCGTAGACGTGTTCGACGTACTCCTCGACAGTCCGTTCGTCGACGCGTTTCTCCCGCATCATCGCGTCCAGCACGTCCTCCTCCTGCTGGTTGAAGATGTAGTTTTTCACCGACGCGACGCGCTCCTCGAACTCTGCGGCCTCGGTGTTCGAGAACATCGGCGCGTCGCCGAGCCGTTCGGCCATCGCGTTGATGACATCACGGGGCATGATCACCCGCTCGACGGGCAGCTCCTCGTCGAAGCGCTCTGACGACTCGTGGAGGAGATCTGCAATCGTATCCCTGGTGTGTGTCACCGGGATGCCGTGTTCGCCGTCCGCCGCGTTGTCTCTGAAATCGAACTCGTCGATGTCGATCCGCTCGTCGCCCTCCTGCAGGTAGCCGCGGTCGAAGAGTAGTGCTTTGTCGGTCAGTGTGCGGTTCTCCGGCAGATCGGAGACGTCGAGCCGGGAGACGACGGCGTATAGCGCCGCCCCTTCGAGCGCGTGGGGTGCGAGTTCGCGCTCGGTGACGGTCCCCGAACTGTCCCGGACGCTGATCGACAGCGGCTCGCGGATCCACTCTTCGAGCTGATCCCAGCTGTTCGCGTCCCAGACGGTCGTCTGGTCGGTCAGCTCACGGCGCAGCAGTTCTGCCTCCAGCGAGAGGTTCGTCAGATAGGTGAACTGTCGTTTGTCCAGCCGGCGTTTCAGCGCTTTCAGCGGATCGGCACCGTTTCGCTCGGTGTGCTGGTTCAGCTGATCCTCCAGATCCGGGTTCGAGATGATGATCAGCTGCGTATCGACATCCATCCCGATCCCCTTGTCCAGTTTGACGTGGCCCTCGTCGGGGACGTTCAGCAGTTTCTGGAGCAGGTCGGCGTGCTGGGCTGCGTCCTCGACGATGGTCACGAGCCCGTTGCCCTGTGAGAGCACACCGTCGTAGGAAAACGCCTGCGGATTTTTTCGCCCGCGTGAGTCGAGTTCGCGCAGCATGCCGGCCATCCACGACCCCACGAGACGTTCTTTGGGCGAGCCCTCGTCTTCCGAGTGGAGGACACCGATACCGCGGCCGACGTCGACGACGAAGTTCTTGATCCGGAGATGCTTCTGGCTCGTCACCGCGGAGAAGAGGTCAGCGATCCCTTCACGACGGTACTCCTCTTCGAGATAGTCGTAGGCCTCCCGGCAGAACGGATCCATCTCGCTCTCGATCCGCACCGGGATGTGATCGTCGAGTCGTTCGTTGAGTTCCGCGAGCAGGTCTGCCCGCACCTCGTCCGGGAACACCGTCAGTGGGTGTGACTGGACGGGGCTCTCGTACCAGTCGTCCTCGTCGCTGACCGTCTGGCCGCCGTAGGTCATCGCCGACCCATCGCTCACGCCTGCAACGTTCCACTCCATCGTGTATCGGCGACCTTCGTCGGTCTTCGAGTACTCCCGAAGTCCGTTGATCAGACAGCGCTTGAGCTCGGATTTACCGGTCGCTGTCGGGCCGTCGAGCCAGAGAATCTTCTCTTCCTTGCCTCGCCCGGCCGCGATCGAGCGCAGATCGTCGACGAAGTGGTTGAGCACCTCGGTGTTGCCGAGGATCGCATGTTCGCCGTCGTTCCACGGATCGTCGAAGAAGCGGTATCGCTCCTTCTCCTCGCCCTCTTCGATGACCGTCCGCGTGCCGGCGTGTTCGATCGCGTTGAGCAGATACTTCGGCGCGTGGGCGGCCTGATTCGGGTTCGAGAGGAGATACTCGACGTACTCCCCGAGGCTCATCGGCTCCTGATACGTCTGATCGAGGGTGCGATCGGCCGACTTGATGTAATCGTTTCCGCTCATGCGTTGGTTCGGCCTCGGCTATCAGTCACGTTAGTCCTCCATCTCGCTTTTTGCGACCTCTGCACCGGCGAATTCGAGCACCTCCTTGGCCCCTTCCTGGGAGTAGCCCTGTTCCATCAGCGCGTCGATCCACTGGTTTCGCTCGTCGTCGTCCATCTCGCCGCTGGAGACCAGCGCCGAGAAGTTGATGTTGTGTTTCTTGTCCTCCCAGAGTTTCCGTTCGAGGGCGCGGCGCAGGCGGTCGTTGTCCTGCGGATCGAACGTCTCGCCCTCGCGTGCGCGCCTCGAAACCCAGTTTGCGACCTCCTGGCGGAAGTCGTCTTTCCGGTCCTCGGGCAAGTCGAGTTTCTCCTCGACGCTGCGGAGGAAGGTCTCGTCGGGCTCTTGCTCTCTGCCGGTGATATCGTCTTCGACGGTGTCGTCGTCGATGTAGGCCATCACGTGGTCCATGTACTTCTCGCCCTGGCGCTGGATCTCGTCGACGTCGTAGGCCAGCGCGTGGCGGACGTCCTCGATTGCGCGCTCTTTGTACTCCTCGCGGACCAGTTCGAGGTAGCGGTAGTAGGTCTCGAACAGCTCCTCGGAGATCGAGCCGTGGTTTTCGAGGTTGCCCTCCAGGTGGTTGAACGTGATAAGCGGCGAGAGGAACATCCGGCTGCGGTGCATCGAATCCATGATCGCCTCGGCGATCTCGTCGCCGATAAACCGGGGTGAGACACCGGTCATCCCTTCACCGATTTCTGCCTTTTCGTTTGCCTCCTCGCGGAGCTTCTTGATGTCGATATCCTCGGTTTCGTCGATCTCGCCGTTGTAGGCTTTGGCCTTCTGGACGAGGCTGATACTGGAGGCATCGGGCTCTTCGATCCGCGTGAGCACACCGAAGAGGCCGGCCATCTCCAGCGTGTGGGGTTCGACCTGGATATCCGGTAGATCCGCGTTACGCAGCATCTTTCGGTAGATGTCGGCCTCGTTCTCGTAGGAGAGCACGTACGGGAAGTCGATCCGTTTGGTCCGGTCGTTGAACGCTTCCATCTTCTCGTCGCCTTTCTTGTCGCGGTACTCCGGCATGTTCGTCCGGCCGACGATCACCTGATCGATGTCGATCCGTGGGTTGCTTTTCGGCTTGATCGTCTGCTCCTGGGTGGCGTGCAGGAAGTCGTAGAGGAACTCCCGCTGGAGTTTGAGCAACTCCTCACCGGAGAAGATCCCGCGGTTCGCGTTACAGAACGCGCCCGCGTAGTCGAACGCACGCGGGTCAGATTCGCCGTAGATCGCGATCTTCGAGTAGTTGACGTCGCCAGTCAGTTCGGTCTCGTCCTGGTTTTTCTTGTCTTTCGGCTCGAAGGTTTCGATGGACTGGCGTTTGTTCTCGTCGGCGACCAGTCGGACGATCTCGACGTGGTTGTCGAGGACTGCTTCGAGGTCGTCGTCGTAGTGTGCCAGCAGCTTGTCCATGTAGAACTCGCTTGCCGGATCGAGCGCCTGCTCGTTGCGGATCGTGTACGGGGCGTCCAGCGTCTCGTTCATCTTCTCGATGACCGACCGTCGCTGTTTCTCCGGGAGCAACACGATCGGATCCTGATTCATCGGCGACCGCACCACGTCGTCGGCAGGGTCCTGATCCGGAATTACGTCACAGAGATTCGTCCAGCGGAAGGTGTACATCCGTCCTTCGTCGCGGCTGGTGTAATCCTCGAAGTACGTCCGGACCTGTGAATCGAAGTCCGACTTCCCCGAGCCGACCGGACCGAGCATGAGCAAGATACGCCGCTCCGGCCCGAGTCCGCGTGCACCCGATTTCACCTTGTTGACGAAGCCGTGGATCGCCTCGTGGACGACCCGGCCGTAGAAGGTGTTCTCACCGTCTTCGAGTGGATCTTCGGAGGCGAGTTTGTACTCGACGACGCCGTCTTCTTCGTCGTACTCCGTCCCGTAGAAATCGAACATGTCTGCGACGCGCTGGTGGGCGCTTCGGGCGATTTTCGGGTACTCCTGTAGCTCTTCGAGATACCAGTCGAACGAACGCGTCCGGCGCAAGTCACTCGGTATGGTGTCCCGGTACTCCTGGCTTAGCGATTCGAGTGTCGTTTCGTTGTTACTCATGATTGTGGGTTCTGTTTGCGAAGCTATTCTGAACTGGGTCGATTCCGCCTGCGAGTGGGTCCGTTTCTATCGGTGGGCGCCGACGGCTCCGGGCCGCGTTGGACCTCGTCGGCTCACCGACACTATTTAATGCCATGTGCATGCATACCATATGGAAGCCAGCTACCAGCCAGTCCTGAGTGTGTAACTGTCTGTCACCGACTTACCGATACTATTTAATTAAGAAGCTCTTCAGACTTATAAATCTGTATACCGTGAGGTAATTTTCGTCCAGATCATGGAAAACACTGTAAAAAAGTACGGGACAGAAGCGAGGTGTTCTAAAACGAATCGGGGGTTGGATTTCTGTTTTTAAAGCTAGCTCGGTGTGAAACAGTCTTGGCCGGCCAGGTCGTACCGGCGCGTATGGATACCGACCGAGTGCCCGATGGCTGGCAACTCTGGACCGAGGAGGAGTACAAACTCGTCTTTACCTACCGACCGGACGTGTTCAACAGCACCGACTTTCCCGCACCGTGTCTGCCGACAATCCACGTCACGAAGGGGAGACGGAGCCGTCGCCCTGGGCGGAACACCCCAGGCCCGTCGGACTCGTGGTACGTCACGCTGTATCTCGAACCGGACGTCAACGACGACGAACGAAGCTACGAGGACAGAGCGAGCGCACAGGAAGCCGCCCTGAATCTCGCCGGACGGTTCGCTGCCGGTGAAATCGACTACCGGTCACTGTACCAGGTCCCACGGGAAGCGTACTTCGACCGCCTCGACGAACTGACCGAACAGGACTAGCTACTGCTGGCTGCCAGTCAGGCGGTGGACGACCCTGCGGCGGAGGCCGCCGGCGGCCTGTCGGAGACTCACCCGCCAGGGCGTGCGTTTGCCATCGGTCGCCGTTCGACCCGCTTTGATCTCTTCGAGTATCCCCTCGGCGGTCGGCTCCGGCGGATCGACTTTCGTGACCGCCTGACCGACCATCTCACAGATGTGCGCATCGCTGCCGGCGGTCATCGGTAGCCCGCGTCGGCTCGCGAACATCCGTGCCTGCCGGTTCGAAAAGCCAGTCAGCAGCCGTGAGTTGTAGACCTCGATCGCGTCTGCGGTCGTGAGTTCCTGTTTCGAGATGTTCGCGAGCACCCCACTGCGCGATTCCTGGAACGGGTGTGGCACGACGGCGATACCACCGTTGTCGCGGATCCGGTCGATCGTCTCGGCAAATGGGAGCCCCGACGGGATCAGGGCGTCAGTGCCAAGCGAGAGAACGTGCCCGTCCGCGCTCGACACTTCCATCCCCGGAATCGCGATCACGTCGTACTCCGGGGCGAGCGAGACGGCGTCTCGGCTGGCACTGATCTCGTCGTGGTCGGTGACCGCGATGGCGTCCAGCCCGACAGCGACGGCCTGATCGAGGAGGAGTTCGACGGAATCCCGGCCGTCGAAGGAGGCCTCGGAGTGGGTGTGCAGATCGATCGAGAGCACTATAGGCGTTGTTGGGGGAAGCAGTATAAGTGATCCCCGATATTCGGGCGCTAGCTCGCCTGCGGTCCCGGTCGACGCCGGTACAGCTCCCGGTACCGCCGAATCTTCCGGAACAGGAGCGAAAACCAGAAGCCGTGGTAGACGACGATGAACAGAACGAACGATCCCAGCGTGAACGGGAGTATCGAGACGAGCGTGTTGTACAGCCCGTGGATGAACGCCGCGATGAGCAGCCCTTTGACGACGATCGGCCCGCGTTTGCTCTGATTGAACTTCGCCAGGCCGAGATAGAAGCCGGCCCACGCCGAGAAGACGACGTGACCCGGCCCGACGAACGCTCGCTGTGTGGCGATTGCGATCGCGTCTTGTTCCAGCACGATGAGTCCGTTCGTCGTCGTTTCGGCCCCGAAAATGAGGATGTACGTCAGGTTCTCGATCGCCGCGAAACCGACACCGGCCATCGCCCCGTAGACGACACCGTCGATCACCGTCCCGAACGCGTCCGATCTGTAGGCGTACACCCTGACTGCGAGCCACTTGACTGTCTCTTCGATGGGGCCGACCACGAGGAAGTAAAACAGCGAGAGACCGACGATACCGAAGATATTGAAAAACGGTTCGGTGATTCCGTTCACGACCCCGGCGATGCCCGCGAACACGACCCCGAGCAAGAACGTGACTGCGAGGATAACAAGTGGCTCGCGCGTCGTCGGGTCACGGTACCAGATATAGCCCGCGAGCAGGAGCGCCGGGACGGCTGATAGTGCCGAAAGGTAGCCGAGAATCGGCGCTTCGAGGACGAGCGCACCGGCGACGAGGAGTTGCCCGCCGAACAGTGCGACTGCGACGACCAGGAGGAGCCACCGTCTCGTCGACTGGAGTGCGTTCGTCAGTCGGACGGCGAACCGATCGAGCCAGGTCCGGACCTCCCAGGTCGCGATCTCGTGAAGATCGACCTCACCGCGGAAGGACTCCTGGACTGGGTCTCCCCTCGGCTTCGATCCCTGCCGCCGGCCCGAGCCGGCGGACCGACGGGGTGGGCCAGGTGGATGGCCGGGCAGTCGCTCGTCTCGGACTGACTGGCCAGCTGCACGATCTGTGTCCGGGTCTGGCTGGTCTGTTCCCGTTTCGGACTGGTCATTCCCCGCTGTGTCGTCGGAAGCCCCCGTCTCGTCGTCCGAGTGAGGGACCGGTTCCCCGGGTCGATCGTTCGACGGTCGGTCTCTATGGTCGTCCTCACCCGGCTCTGTCATCAGCTATCCGTAGGGATTCAGGCGTGTAGAAAGTTCCTATACCGGTGGACAGAACACTTGATAATTCGAGCGATACCATCGTGCCCGTCTCATATGTATCAAGGCTTCTGTCCACCGGTATATCGGACCCCCAGGGTGGAACCGACTGTCGCTACACGAGCAGTTCCCAGCTTCCCAGCAGGACAGCGAGAAAGATGTGTTCGCTGTCGATGACGAACCCGTAGAAAAGCGGCGTCCGGTCTCTGGTCGCGACGAGGCTGTAGCCGATCATGTAGCAGATGAAGGGGAGCAGGAGGACGTACTGGCGGTTGAGAACACCCGTGAGGAGGAACACCACGACGATCACACCGAGGACAGCACTCGCCGCGACAGCGAACTGTCTCGTGCGGGCGGGCCCGGCGACGACCGGGACTGACTTGATCCCCTCGGCGCGGTCACCCGCGATATCCTTGATATCGAACACGACGGCGGCGATCGTCAGGGCCGCAGTGATGAAACCGAACATGAAGAGGATGTCGAAGCTCCCGAGTACGCCGTAGTAGACACCGACGCCGAGTGGGATCAGGCCCCAGGAGAGCCCCACAAGCAGATTTTTCACCAGGAGGATCCGCTTGAGCCCGACAACCGAGTACAGCACCGCAACAGCGAGCGGAACGATCATCGCCGGCGCGCCGGGAATCCCTCGGACGATGGCGACAGCCGTCGCGACGAGATAGAGGACAGCACCGAGCGCCAGCAGCCAGACACCGTACTGTCGGACGAACGAGGCACGCTCCGGGACGTTCCGTTCGTCTTCCGCGAGATCGGTGAGGCGGTTGAACGAGTAGACAAACAGCGTGACGGCGAAGACGATAAAGAGAGCAGCCGGGTCGACGGCGAGATCGGCGAGTAGCATCGTCGAGAGGGCGACGCTAGTCGCCGACAGCGAGATGAGCAGATTCGAGTGAACCAGGAACAGCACCGTGGCGGTGAGAACTGCTCGTGGGTTCGTCGTAGGTGCAGGCATTGTGTCTCCGCGGGAAACAGCAGCCGTGGCGAACTCCGGAGGCGTAATTCCCGTGACGGCCTCCGAACGTAACGATCCCTGTCAGAGAGACAGGGTACTACAGGGAAATCACGTTCGGATCGGAGTCGTGCAGTCTCGGCCCGGCCGATAGCTAGCCGATCTTCCGCCACTGTTCGCCACAGCCCGGGCAGTGTCGAACGATCCCGATCTCGTCGGGGTCGTTTTTCGTTCCCAGTTCATCGCCACACGACGAACAGGTCAACCGTTCGTAGGTGTCCTTTTCGATATCACCGGACCGGAGCCCCTTCCGAATTGAATCCATGCGCGAGTGTAAACAGGGAGACACCAAAAACCTGCGGCAACCGTATGCGCGAATCGCGCCCCTTTTTACTGGGCTCTCGTAACCGAGTGCGATGGAGTACACGCAGGAACGGTTCGCCACGTTCCACGACTACGGGGATGCACAGCCGCCCGCCCCTGTCGACGAGGCGACAGTCGTCGTCCCGCTCGCGGAGCGCGATCACGCGAGTCCGGCGGCCAACCGCGCCATGGAGAAACTCGAAGCGGTCGATCCCGGACGCGTGCTGATCGCGCTGCGGGCCGACAGCGACGCGGTCAGCCGGATCGTCGAGTGGGTCGACTCCTTCGAGTTCGATGGAACGGTACTGTGGTGTACGGCCCCGGCGATCAAGACCGCACTCGAAGCGAACGGAATCGACAGCGCCGCCGGGAAAGGACGTGACGTCTGGCTGGCAGTCGGTGTCGCGAGCAAGTCAGAGTACGTCGTCGTCCACGATGCCGATGCGACGACCTACGACACGGCCCACGTCCCGAAACTGCTCTTTCCGCTCGCGAACGGTTACGACTTCGCCAAGGGGTACTACGCCCGCGTCGAAAACCAGCAGCTGTACGGCAGACTGTTCCGGCTCTTCTACACCCCGCTCGTGCAGGTGCTCGAAGCCGAGCACCACCACCCGTTCGTCTCCTATCTCGATAGCTTCCGCTACGCACTCGCTGGGGAGTTTGCGATGACGGCCGAAACTGCACAGTCAGTTCGCTCACCCAGCGGCTGGGGGCTCGAAGTCGGGACGCTCGGTGACACGTTCGATATCGCGGGCTTCGAGGGGACCGCACAGGTCGATCTGGGTATCCACAAGCACGAACACCGGTCTGTCGAGGGGTCGGGCGGACTCGGACAGATGTGTGCCGAGGTCGGCGAGACACTGTTTACCGTCCTCGAAGAGCAGGGGCTCGAACTCGACTACGACCGGCTCCGCTCGCAGTACCACGACCGCGCGGACCAGATCGTCGAGCAGTACGCGGGCGATGCAGCGTTCAACGGCTTTGCGTTCGACGAGCAGCGCGAACACGACCAGGCCGCAACCTACGCCGAGGCGATCACACCGCCGACGACCGACGACAGACTGCCTGCCTGGCAGGAGATTGCTCTCGACCCCGCAGAGATCGAAGAACACTCAGCGGCGGCGATCGACCGGGTGACAGCGGATCGAGTCGCCGAGCGAGACTGACATATATTACCCAGCAGGAACAGTGTCGCATATGGAGTGTACTGGTGACGATCTCGCCGGCATTGTCGATCTGTTTGGAGGACTTTCACGCGATACTCTCGCGACTGCACTCGTGGAACTCGCCTTCAAACAGGGCGAGGACGCCGAACCGTCTGCGTTCGAAGTGGAGATCGATGCGGCACTCCGGGAGTACGAACTGGTCGAACTCGAACCGACCAGGGAAGAGACGCTCCTCGTTGCGGGGCCGGCAGCCTTTCCGATGCTCCCCGAGGAGGCCGAGGACCTCCACCACATTCTCGACGCCGAACAGCGGGAGATCGACCGGGCGGAGGCCGGCACTGCAGCGGCCGACAAACTCCACAGGGACGCTGTCGGTGCGATAAACGCCGGCGACAGCGCCGAGATGCAGCGGCTGATCGATCTGAGCTACGATATCGAGGCGTGGGCACCGGTCGATCTCTCGGAGACACGGGATCGACTCGACGACGAACTGTCGACGGAGTAGTTATTTTACTGGCGCCGGGGCTGAGAATCCCGGCCCCTCCTCGTCGGTGGCCGAGACGTCTTCGGGTGCCCGCTCGATGGTCTGATACAGCTGGATTAGCTGGTCTATCGTCTGGTGAATGTCGTACTGTTCGACTGCCGCTCTGGTGTCGCGATCCGTTTCGAGACAGCGCTCGATCGCAGCGACCATCGCGTCGAGATTGCCGTACTCGAACCGTTCGCCGTTGCCGGACTTGATCGTCCGCTCGAACGGCGGGACGTCAGCCGCAGCGACTGGTGTCCCGCAGGCGTTCGCTTCGAGTGTCGACAGCCCCAGCGTATCCGCCGTGGAGGCAGTGACGAAGGCATCGATCGAGGAGTAAAACATCGGGAGGTCCTCGCGGGGGAGAAAGTCACGAAACGTAACGTTGTCCGGGTGGTTCGCTCTGAGTTCGTCGTGGCAGGGGCCCTCACCGACGATGACGAACTCGTACTCGGGCAGGCGCTCTGCCGCCCGGAGAATCTCGTCGACGTTTTTTTCCGGACTCACCCGACCGCTGTAGCCGACGACCGTTTTGTCCGGATACCAGTCCTCCTCTGTCGGCTGGAAAAACGCCATATCGATCCCGACGGGGAGCGAGATGTGATCCACGTCCCGGTCGATCTGGTCCGTCGACGCCGTCACAGCGTCGAAACTCTGGAGGAAGTTGTTCTCCACGGGAAGATACAGTTTCGCGAGCGCATCCGCGAGTGACTGGCTTTTGACGCCCTGGTGAAAGTACTCCTCGACGGGCGTGTGGTGGGTGTAGATCGTCGGAAGGTCGTGTTTCCAGGCGTAGTAGCGGCCGAGAATGCTAACCGAGGCCGGTCCGTGACAGTGGACGATATCCAGCTCCGGCAGTGTCGAGGGTCGCCGGAACAGTGGAATCCGGTACCCTTCGTACACCGGGTTCGGGAGTGATCGGACCGGAATCTCGCGATCGCCGGGCTCGTAGTCGCCGTCTGGGTAGACGACGTACACCTCGTAGCCCTGCTGTTCGAGTCGCTCGCGCCAGAGTTTGATCGTATACGTCACACCGTCGATCTCGGGGAAGTAACTATCTGTAAAAAATCCGATCTTCATCGTGCCACCTCTCTGTACAGCTGTTCGTACTCGGCTGCGACAGCGTCCAGTGAGAACTCCTCGCTTCGCTTTTTGGCCTGCTCGCCGAGTTGTTGCCTGAGTTCGGGATCTTCGAGTCGTTCGAGTGCGCGTTCGAAGCCGTCGACGCCTGGCTCGGAGATCTTGATGGAATCGTCACCGTCTTCCAGCCAGGCGAACGTCTCGATATCACGAACGACGACGGGTTTCCCTGCCGCCATCGCTTCGAGCAATGCGATCCCCTCGTTTTCCTCGTGTGTGGGGAAACAGAAGATATCTCCCGCGGCGAACGCGCCGCGGATATCGTCGACGAAGCCGGTGAACGTACAGTTGTCGGGGGACTCTTCGATCAGGCGTGTCGTCTCCCGGCCTTTCAGCGAGAGATCCAGGTGGCCGAACCAGGCGAAGTCGAGCTCCGGCATGCGGCGGGCCAGTTCGACGAACGTTTCGAGTCCTTTCCGTTTGATGACGTGGCCGACGAGGAACACCGTCGGCGATTCGAGGTCGTAGCGCTCTCGATACTCGGATTCGAGTGATTCGAACCCGTCGAGTTTCTCCCGGTCGACGCCGTTCGAGATGACGCGTGTCGGCGTCTCGGTGTAGCGTTCGAGCAACTGCTGGTTGTACTCGGAGGGACAGACCAGCTGGTCTGCCAGACTGTATGCTCTCTCGAGATACGGCTTGAGCGGTTTCGCGAGCGCGTTCGTAAACCGAAAACTGTCCCCGAAGTCCTCGGCAGTCACGTGCGTATGTGCAACGACTGGGACTCCGTTCGCGTTCGCTCGCCGTGCGTACCAGACAGAACGTGGCCCCATCACGTTACAGTGAAAGATATCCGCGCTCAGGTCCGGTTCAGTCGTGTACTCCACACCGAGCAGGTCGAACATTTTCCGCTGTTGGCTCACCGACTGCCGGATTCCGCCTGTGACGTGATCGCCGAACTCGAAGTAGTGGCTGATTGCCACATCGATCGGCTCATCGAACGGCCGGGTCCGCCACTGTCGGGACCCTCCTGACTGCCCGCGGGAGATACTACTCGATTTCAAGCCACGGAACCTCCATAAGTGGCGGAATGTACGTCTCGATGTGATGTTCCCAGACGCCCTCCTCGCCGAAGGCTTCCCCGTGGTCAGCGGTCACGACGACGTCCCCATCTAGCTCGTCGACGATCTCCGCGACTTCTTCGAGTGCGATCCGAAGATTTTCTTCGTACAGTGCGAGCGCCGCCCCGCGGGTCCCGTTTTTGAGCACGTCCGTCGGGCCGAGTTCGAGCCAGAGCCCCGCCTTCTGTGCGAGTTCGCTGCCGTCGAGTTTCTCCTCGACTTTCGGGCGGAGCTTGTCGCTGAGCGAACTCAGCGTCCCGTCGTTCGCGACCTCCTCTGCGTCCTCCTGATTTCTGATCCCTTTCTGGATCTGTTTCAGCTTGCGGCCCTTCCCGCGTGAGAGATACGGGGCGTGGGGCTGCATGTAGTGGAGCACCGTCCGCTCTGTCCGGTCGTCGGTATCCGAATGCCGTTCGAGTGACTCGGCCAGGCTCTCCGGGGGCACCGTTCCCAGATCGTCGTCCCAGCCTTCCTTCCAGACGTCGATGACGTCGCTGATATGCTCCGTGGCGGTCCACTCGTAGTCACAGCTTGCCCCCCACTTGAGTTCGTTGAGTGGGATTCCGAGACTGTTGATAAACGGATTGCCGGAAAAATAGGCGATATCGTGCTCTTCGGTAAACGTTCGGTAGGCCCATTCGGGTGTCGAGGACCCGATACTCTCGCGTTTCTCCAGGGTCCCATCGAGATATTCGTCGTACACCTCCGCGAAGACATCGTATCTGCAGGCATCGAGTACCAAACAGTAATCCCACTCTGACTCGAGAAACTGCTGGTTATCCATCGTGTAGAGTCTACTTTTCTATTCATCTTATATATTCTTATTGGTTGGCGGAAAGCCACTCTTCACCCCGATTCGGCCGAATATATTGGATTATTTAGATCTACAGGTAAAGATTCAAACATATCAGCACAGATACCGAGTTAAAGCTTTTCTGGCCCATCGACGACTCTTCTGTACTCTTCGAGCGAACTCCTGGTGGTTCGACGGATTTTCGCCGGGGAACGTGTACAGTTCCGGGGTAACTCCATATCTGTGTCCGACCCCCTCCGAGAACTGTCACCCGCCGGGTTCCGTGGGCCAAAATCACAGAGAGACACGGGGGAGAGTCAGGCTGGAGACACTGTCTGGAACCGACTCATACTGCCGGCTGTACATTCGTAAAGATATGCGCCACCCCGGGTGGTGCAATTCTTCAGTTTTGTACAGCCGGCAGTATCAGCCTGCGGGAGACACTTTTTGTCTTCGAAACGTTGATAGCGTGGCCGCGGTAGCATCTGATAGAATGGGCGTCGAGTTCGGGGAACGGCTTGAGCTGGATACGTCGGTTCGGCGGCCGGAGCGGCTCGTGCTTCTGTTCGGTCTCCTGACCGGGCTGTTGGGTGTCGTCCTGGCTGCAAACGAACTGGCGAAGGGGACAGAGCTGGATTATCAGGCCTACTACTTTACTGGCCGAGCAGTCCTCCAGGGCGAACCCTTCGTCGGCTGGGCGATTACCGATATTTCCTTTTTAACGGAGAAAGCGTACGTGTACACACCGATCACGGCACCGATATTCGTCGTCTACGGGATCTTTCCACGGTGGGAGATCGGCTACGTCCTCAACATCGTCTTGCTGTTCGTCGTCTTCCTCCAGATCGGTCGGCTGACTCTCGACTTTCTCGAAAGCCACGGCGTGACACTCCAGCGCGTCGACAGAGTGTTGATCCTCGGCTTCTGTGTGTTCTCGGGCCACAGCATCCTGGGAATGTACCGGGGCAACGTCGATCCGATCATCCTGCTGGCACTCGCTGTCGGCCTGCTCGCGATGGAAAACGGCGAACAGATCAAGGGCGGGACGCTGTGGGCGACGACGGCACACTTCAAACTCTTCCCTGCATTTCTCGGTGTGTGGATGATATATCGGCGTGCGTACCGTGCGATCGCTGCAGCGATCGTCACCGGACTGGGACTGATCGTTCTTGGTGTCATCGTCTTCGGCATCGATGCCCACATCGAATTCGTCGAGTTCATCGTCAACGAGCGAAGTCGAGAGGGTGCCTTCCTCGGGGGTCTCGATCCGGAACTGCAGTGGATCACACTCCGTCGTCCGCTCTCCCAGTTCCTGCCGCTGACTGGAAACCAGCTCATCCTCCTTTCGACGGCGCTGATCGCTCCGTTCGTCTATCTGGTCTACCGCGACGCCGAGTCAGATCTCGACGCGGTTGTCGCCTTCTTCGCGACGATGGTCGCGATGTTGATCACGGTCGTCCCGTCGACGCTCAACTACGTCGTCTACCTCTACTTCCCGCTGCTCGCGCTGATCTATCTGACCGAAGAGAAGACCACGAAGTACCTGTTTCTGGCTGGGCTGGTGCTCGTCAACCTTCCGCTGTATCCACAGCACATCGAGTTGATCGTCGACGCACTGCCCCTTTCGGCCGGAATCGGTGACCTCATCGTCGGGGCTGCGCGGGCCGTTCTCACCTACACGTCGATCCCGCTGGTCGGCTTTCTCCTGGTCCTGGCCGGCTGTATCCGGTTCGTCCGCGTCCCCGATCCACTCGCGTCGACGCCCGAAAGAGAGCGACTCTAGCCCGACTCAGGAGCGGAGACTTCGGAGATGTCTGCGGATCTGTCGTCGACCGCGGGCGGACATCGCATTCCGGACGTGTCTGTCGGCCGACTGGCCGAGCCACAGGAGTTTGTAGAAGTCGTCGTGCGTCTCGAAGTCGGGTGGCAGCGGTCGGTGCTGCTGGTATCCACGGGCGAGCGCCCGGCGGAGCTGATTCTGGTCGGATCGGGGGAACCGAAACCAGTCGATGAATCGGAGTTCGGCGCGCGCGAGTGCGTAGCCAGCCGTGGTGACGTGTGCGTTCCCCCAGTCGAGAAACGCGGTCACCGATCCGTCGCTGTCGACGAGCAGGTTGTCAGGGAACAGGTCACCGTGGGTGAGTACCGGCTGCCAGTCCGTCTCACCGCCGAAGACCGTCAGCAACTCTCGACCACGCTCGGGGACGTGGAGCCCGTTCGGCGGACGGAGTTCGAGACTGTCACCGGCCCGTCCGAGCCCACCCGTGCGGTCGAACTGGTGGGTCGCATGGAGTGTCCCGAGCATCGAACCGACCGCTTCCAGGATCTGCACTCGCTCCGTCAGTTCTAGCGACGGAAACGGTGTCGGTGGGTCACCGTCACAGAACTCGTACAGCGCCCAGTACGTCCCTTTACCGTCACGAAGCCGCCCCGAGGCGAGCACTGTCGGACACGCGATATCGGTGGTCTCGTCGACCAGTCGAACGACGAGCGGTTCGATCACGTCACCGGTCCGGATACTGAGACCGCCGATCTTGCAGACCGCGCGTCGGGGTTCGCCATCGAGTTCGAGCAAGTGTGTCTCTGCGATCCGTCCACCGGTCGCCTGTTCGGAGTCGAGGACCGAACAGCCAACTGCCGCGTCGACGATCCGTTCGACCTGCTCCGGTGGTGTTGCCATCGCGACTCCCTTCTCGGCAGGATGGATTAGTCCCGTCGATTTCAGCGCCAGAAACAGACTCCGACACACTAAAACCAACCCTGCTCAAATCAGGGACAAACGAACTAATTCATAGCTCTACAGAATGTTAAGTAAAAAACAAGTAGCAGTCGGCATCCTTTTCTGGGCACTGATCGCCGGTGCCTTTGTCACACTCGCTGGTATCGGGGACTTTCTGGAAAGTCTCAATGCGATCTCCGGGTGGGAGCTGGTCCAGATCCTCACCGCAGTCGCCGTGGGCGTGGTCGCGATGGGGTCGTGTCTCCACGTTATCTCGCTGAATATCGGACTCGGGTCGGGCTGGATCGAGACGATCTTTCTGAACACGAGCGTAAGTCTCGCCCACAATCTCACGCCTTTCGGTCAGGCCGGTGGCGCACCGATCGGTGCGGTGATCCTCTCGAAACGGTTCGATGGCAACTACGAGGAGTGTCTGGCAGCGCTGTCGATCAAAGATATCGTGAGCTTCGTCCCGTCGATTCTCGTCTTCATCTTCGGCGGTGGCTATTTCCTCCTGTTCGGGGAGACGATCCCCAACCAGCTCCGCCCAATCTTCGGAGCCTTTGCGCTGTTCGTCGTCGTCGTCGTCGGATCGGTGCTGGCCGTCCGACAGTATCCGGAGTTCATGCTGCGAGTGCTGCACTATCTCGTCGGCGGTGTCAACCGACTGGCTGGCTGGCTCCCGTTCGTTCCAAGTCTCGACAAATCGGAGGTGAGCGAGCGAGTGACGAATTTCTCGGACTCCATCGCCGATATCGCATCCGACCGAAAGACCGTCGTCGTCGCGAGCGCGCTGGCGACCACGTCGTTTCTCGCACAGGGGACACTACTCTGGCTTACGCTCGGCGCCGTCGACGTCACCATCCCCCTCCCACTCGCGATATTCATCGTCCCCGCCTCGCTTCTGGCCTCCGGACTCCCGCTTCCCGGCGGCAGCGGTGGTGTCGAAAGTGTCCAGATCCTCATGATCCTGGCCACGACGAGTGCCGCCTCTTCACCGACGATTACGGCTGTCGTCCTGAGCCGTGGGCTGGTGTTCTGGACACCGATCGTCCTCGGCTCGTTCACGCTACTCGGACTACAGTTGCAGGGAACGTTCGATTGAGATCAGGAGTCCGTGTGTGTGGCACAGACCCGTCGTAGTCCTTCCTCGAAATCGATCTCTGGCTCCCAGCCCGTCGCCTCGTGGAACGTCGAGTAGTCCGCACAGGTGTGATAGACGTAGACGTGTTCGGGGACCTGACTCTCGATGTACTCGGGTTCGATATCCGTCCCGAGTTCCTCGTTGAGTTTGTCGACAAGTGTATTGAAAGAGTAGGAATCACCAGTTCCGACGTTGTAGACGCCGTCTAGCTGTTCGTCGGCAGCCAGTTCCAGTGCGCGTACGACATCGGAGACGTGGGTGAAATCCCGGGTCTGGGTGCCGTCGCCGTACAGTTTTGGTGGGATGCCGTTGGCGAGATCGTCGGCAAACTGTGCGATAACGTTCGCGTACTCGCCTTTGTGTGCTTCCGCCCCGCCGTAGCCCTGATAGACCGAGAAAAATCGAAGGCCGGCCATCGACAGCCCGTAATGATTCGAGAAGTACTCGCCGTACCGTTCGCGCGCCATCTTCGAGGCCTCGTAACCGGTGTCGACAGTGATATCCATATCCACCGGCGAGGGCTCGGTCTGGCTCCCGTAGATCGACGACGTCGACGCGTAGACGACAGTCTCACAGCCGTCGTTGCGAGCCTGTTCGACGACGTTGACGAACCCCTCCACGTTCACACGAGCGCCGCGTGTTGGGTCTTCCTCGTGCATCGCGTACGACGACAGCGCAGCGAGATGAAAGACGACGTCGACATCTGTCGGCAGATCGTCTTCGAGCACCGACCGTTCGTAAAAGGTGACGTCGTCGACGAGGTTCTCGGGCGTTCCCAGCGAGCAGTCGTCCACGACGACAACGTCGTTCGACTCCGCAAGATGGTTCGCAAGATTCGAGCCGATAAACCCGGCACCACCGGTTACCAGTACGCGTTTCGCTTCCATGCTGATCATTCGCCTCCGAACCGGCAAAAGTGATTTCATACTGACTCCGATCACCGTGCTCGAATGTTGCCCGAGGGCCAGGTAACCGAGAGACTAACAATCAGGGAGCACATATCGGTGTACGGATGGATTTCCAGCGGGTCCGGAGCCACGAGCCGAAAATAGTGCGGGACCAGCCACAGGAAGCGGCGGTCATCCTCCCGGTCATCTCCCCGGAGACGGACCCGAAAATCCTCTTTACGAAACGTGCGGACCACCTTTCGGATCACCCGGGACAGATGAGCTTTCCCGGTGGCGGTAAGGAACCTGAAGACGACTCGCTCGAAGAGACTGCGTTGAGAGAGGCCCACGAAGAGATCGGGTTAGAGCCATCAGAGCCATCCCTCGTCGGCCGACTCGACGATATCCGGACGGTGACCCACTACTCCGTGCGACCTTTCGTCGGGGAGATCCCCGACAGGGAGTACGAACCCTGTGACGGTGAAGTCGCCGAGATCGCGCGACTCCCGATCGCCGAACTGACCGACCGCAGAAATTATCACAGCGAGCGTCGCGACCACCCCCACTACGGCGATATCCGACTGCACTACTTCTACGTCGGCAGGTTTACCGTCTGGGGTGCGACGGCACGGATGTTCGTCCAGTTTCTCGAACTCGCCACCGACTGGGAGATGCCAGCCGAGGCCGACCAGGAGGTCGAACCCGACGCCGACTTTCCAGTCTGAGTATGAGTTCCCAGACAATCGGCGTCGTCGGTGGTGGCGCGGTGGGACTCACCGCGAGTCTCGAACTGGCGAGACGGGACGTGGCTGTGACGCTGTTCGAACAGGGCAGACTGGGCAGCGGCGCGACCGGCCGCGCGGCTGGAATCTGTTACGACGCCTACGTCGACCAGCGTGACGCGGAGATTGCAGCCCGATCGCTGGATCGGTTCCGCGAACTCGGAGTCCTGACCGAACAGCCCTACGTCTGGTTTGCCAGAGCAGATGACGAGGTTGCAGCAGCGATCGAGTCCCACGTCGATGGGATGCAACGGGCCGGACGAGACGTCTCGCTGGTCGAACCCGCTGCTGTCTCGGAGCGGTTTCCGGGGCTGGTGACAGACGACGTGACGACGGCCGCGATTGCCAGGAATGCTGGCTACGTCGACACGACGGAATACGTCGAACTCGTGGCAGCCCGAGCAGCAGATGCAGGTGTGAGTATCGAGACGCAGACTCCGGTAACAGTCACAGAGCAGGGGACGATCCAGACAGCCGACGGGTCACACTCTTTCGATGCTGTCCTCGTCACGGCAGGTGCAGGCACAGTGGACGTGCTCGAAGCGACCGAGTTCGATCCCGCAGTCAGATGCTACCGGACGCAGGTTCTGGTTGCGAACTCGGCCGAGAGCGGTACGATCGGCGGAGTGCCGATGTTCTACGATGCGTCAGAAGAGTGGTACGGGAGACCGACAGCGGATGGGGTTCTGGCCGGTGATGGCTCGGAGCTGTACGCCGGGCCGCCTGCCGACTACGAACGGGAGACTGATGCCAGTTTCCGAACGGAACGGATGGCAGCGCTCGAACAGCGAATCGACGGGCTTGTGGAGATAAGCGACGCCTGGGCCGGACTCTGTACTGCGACGCCGGACCGCGACCCACTGGTCGGGGAGTGTCTGCCTGGCCTCTACGTCGCGACCGGATTCTGTGGCCACGGCTTCATGCGGTCGCCAGCGATCGGGGCAGCGATCGCAGAGCAGATACTCGGTGGCGATCCGATCGCAGGATTCGAGCCGACCCGTTTCGACGGGACCGAATCGATAGAGCTCCCGGTCGGCGTGACAGAGAGTGACGCTGAACAACAGTTCGAGTAAGCCAGCTACAGTTTGCTTTCGGCGTCTTCGGCCAGCTCTTTCATCCGCTTGCCGACGCGGCCGGCATCCGAGAACTCGTCTTCGCTCATCGCGTTTGCGAGTGCGTTGCCGAGGACGAAGACGGCATGCTTGTGCTCACTTTTCGACATGTGGACGTCGTCGGGTGTCACACCGACCTCGTGATACTGATCGAACAGACTCTCGTCGACCTGTTCGAGATCCTTGAAATAGTCCATGATGAGAACCATCTGTTCGTGGAGTTCGAGAAGCTCGTCTTTGTGCATGAGTATATATTAGACCGATAGTACCATAAGTTTGTTTGGAAGCCAATTCACAGGCTGTTGTGGATAGATGGTCAGAAAACGTACTCGTCTTCGTGACCCATCATGCCGTCTTCTTCGTATCCCGGCTCTTCGTCCTCGTCGATCGGCCCGCTCGTCTTGTAGGCTTTGAGTCCGGTCGACAGGAGGTCTTCGATCGCCTCCTCTCTGTTGAGAAACTCGCCTTGTTCGACGAGCTGGGCGATCTGCATTTCGAGATGTTCGGGGATCGTGATCTCTACCTTGGGCATCGCTTCAAACGTGCTAACACAAAGAACTATTTAAATCTGACGGGAATATGTGCAACTTACCGAAAAAGATTTTTCATAATCAAAAACATGGCGGACAGGGCCGCGACTAGCTGGATGGATGCGAGCCGATGATAAAAGTAGGATGTACATACTGTGGATGATCCCCCAGTCGTTTGCGGATCGTCCGGAGTATTCAGACAGCTGTCGCCGGCTCCCGAGTCCACAGAGGAGCGGGAATAACCGACGGTATCAAGCCTCCGGAGTCCTAACTGGAGGTAGATGGAACGAACGGTCGACGGGCAGACGGGGACGGCCGGGCGCGAATCGGTGTCCGTTCGCAGTTGTCCGCTCGATTCGGCAGCTGCATTCGCGTTGTTGGACGCCTTCGACCGGCCGCGGTTCGCATGGGCGAGTGAGTCGACAGTTACCGTCGCGAGCGGAAACGCGGCGACGATCACAGCCGATGGCCCACAGCGATTCGACACTGTTCGGGCGGATGTCGAGTCCCTGTTCGACCGCCTGGCGACACCGTCCGAGACTCCCCACGCCGCAAGGCCCAGGCTGTTCGGAGGGTTTGCCTTTACCGATACACACCGTGATCCCGGAGATGGCTCGCCCTGGGCGGGGTATCCAGGCGCGTGGTTCACACTCCCTGCCGTCCAGCTGACAGTCACACAGTCGGGGAGCTGGCTGACGACAGCCGCGGCTGGTCCTGCAAGCGAGGAGACCGCACAGAGCCGGCTGGAGCGGTGGCGCGACCGGGCCGGGACAGTACCGAGCCCGACCGAGCAGGGAACACCCGGCGTGCTCTCGCGCAGCTACGCACCACCGCTTTCGGACTGGCAGCACGAAATTGCCGAGGCAACGGCGAAAATCGAGGCCGGCGAGCTCCGGAAAGTCGTGCTCGCACAGGCACTGACGACCGAACTCGAACGACCAGTCGACGCAACAGAGATGCTCTCCAGACTCGGGGACTCCTATCCGGACTGTTTCCGGTTCCTGTTCGAACCCGGGACAGGTGGTGCCTTCTTCGGGGCGACGCCGGAACAACTGGTCTCGGTCCGTGGCGAGACCGTCGAGACGGAGGCACTTGCTGGCTCGATCGGCCGTGGCGAGACGACCGAGGAAGACGAGTGGCTCGCAAGCCAGCTTCTGGAGAGTGAGAAGAACAACCACGAACACGACATCGTCGTCGACACGATCCGGGACCAGCTGGAGCCGCTGACATCGGCCGTGGAGCCTGGCGAGCGAACGATCAGGAAACTCGCGAACGTCCAGCATCTCCAGACTCCGATCCACGCGACGCTGTCGGAGGACCGCCACGTACTCGACCTCGTCGAGGCACTCCATCCCACGCCTGCTGTCGGTGGATTGCCACCGGAGCTTGCACTCCAGACGATCAGCGAGACGGAGGTCTTCGACCGTGGCTGGTACGCGGCACCCGTCGGCTGGATCGACGCCGACGGCAACGGCACCTTCGCGGTCGCGATCCGGTCGGCACTCGCGCGTGAGAAGACTGCCACGCTGTTTGCCGGCGCCGGTATCGTCGCGGACAGCGACCCAGACGAGGAGTGGGACGAACTCCAGCTCAAGTACAGACCGATTCTCGACGAACTCACATGACGGCGCCGAACCGGAACACACTCTGGGCCGAGAGCATCGTCTCCGAACTGGTCGCAAACGATGTCGAATCCGTCTGTGTCGCGCCGGGAAGCCGGTCGACACCGCTGACCGTCGCAGTCGCGAACCACCCGGAGATCGAGGTGTACTCCCACCTCGACGAGCGGTCGGCGGCATTTTTCGCGCTCGGTCGGGGGCGGCGTACCGGAGAGCCGACCGCACTGATCTGTACGTCCGGGACAGCGGCGGCGAACTTCCATCCGGCGGTGATGGAGGCAAACGAGGGACGGGTCCCGTTGCTCGTCCTGACTGCCGACCGGCCACCCGAGCTACACGACAGCGGTGCAAATCAGACGACAGACCAGCAACGACTGTACGGCAACGCGGTCCGGTACGACAGGACACTCCCCGAACCCGAGGCGAGCGCACGGAAACTCCGCTCACTCCGGGTGACGGTCTCGCGGGCTGTCGGAGCGACGACGGGAACACCACCGGGGCCAGTCCATCTGAACGTTCCGTTCCGGAAACCACTCGAACCGACCCCCGTCGAGGGCGATATTCCGGAAGACTTCGAGCAGCGGCATCCGCTGGCCGCAGATGGCCGGGACGGCCCCTTCGTCGAGCGAACGGTCGGCGAGTCACAGCTGTCCGACCAGCAGATCGACCCACTGGCGGCAGCAATCGACCGCGCTGATCGCGGGCTGATCGTCTGTGGGCCGGCGGCCCGTCCGACGCCAAGCCCAGACGCTCTCGCAGCGCTCGCAGAGCAGACCGGGTATCCCGTACTCGCAGATCCACTCTCGGGCCACCGGTTCGGCAGGCACACAGCATCGATCCCGATCTGTGGTGGCTACGACTCCTATCTCGACGGCTGCGAGTGGCCGGATCCGGATATCGTTCTCAGGTTTGGGGCGTCACCGACCTCGAAGAACCTCCGGAAGTATCTGGCGGGAACCGACACTCGCCAGCTCGTCGTCGATCCGGCGGGCGGCTGGCGCGAGGCGGAGTTTACCGCGACGGATCTCGTCGAGGCAGCACCCACGCCACTCGCGAGAGCGCTCGCCGGCCAGCCAGTCTCGTCCGGGCTGAACTCTTATAGGGAGCGATTTACCGGGACAGAACAGCGCTACTGGGAGACAGTAGAGAAGGCCTGTAAAAAGCAGTGGTTCGAGGGAGCTATCCTGAACCGCGTGGCGGACCTGTTGCCAGACCCCGCGACGTGCTTCGTCTCGAACAGTATGCCAGTCCGTGATCTGGACCGGTTCGGAAAACCGCAAGATGGCGAAATTACTGTTCTTGGAAACAGAGGCGTTAGCGGGATCGACGGAATCATTTCGACGGGACTCGGTGCCGGCAGCGCGACGACCGATCCGCTTGTGATCGTGCTCGGCGACCTGGCCCTGTATCACGATATGAACGGGTTGCTGGCGCTGCAACGCTGTGGCGTCGACGCGACGATCGTGCTGATCGACAACGATGGCGGTGGCATCTTCCACAAGCTACCGATCAGCCAGTTCGACCCGCCGTTCACCGATCAGTTTCTCACCCCGCACGGCCTCGACTTTGCGCCGGTCGCCGACCTGTACGAGTTCGAGTATGTGACAGCAGCCGACCTCGGGGAGTTCGCCGATCTGTTCGAGGCCTCGGTTGGCACTGCTGGGAGCCAGATTATATCCGTCCAGACCGACTCGGAGCAGAGCCACCAGATCCGCGAACAGCTACACGAGCAGATCCTCGACGAACGGTCAGCGTGACAGTCAGGGCTGTCGGCTCGGTTTGATCGCCAGCCAGGTCAGGACCGAGAGACCGAACGGGAACAGGACTGCCGAAACGGCGAGAACGCCGTACAGTGTGAAGGGACTGACACCGACGACTCCGAACAGTCCAATCGGCAACAGAACCGACCAGATACCGAAGACGACGATCCCCACCTGCGGGATACTCTGGAGATACGCGATGACCATGATCGTACAGAATGCGACAGTGAGTTTCGCCGCGGTCGGAAATGGAGGGAAGAGCGCGCCAGCGAGTAAGATCGGATAGATGACCAACGTCGTCCCGAGGAGGACGATCGTCTGCTGTGAGTCGAACAGCCGGCGCATCTCGAACATCTCGTGGCCATCCCCGACAGTGTAGGATCGGTCTGTACCCCAGGTTTCGTGGGCGCTCTCGGCACCTGTCCCATCGGTCGACTGACTCCAGTTGGGACCAGCGTGCTGGGATGCCCGTTGCTGGCGAGTTCGGCTGTGATCAGTGGTCCCACCATAGCCGGTGCTTGAGTTCCCTCCGGCACCGCTGCTCCCAGTGTGGGTGCGATCGCTGGCCCCCCGGTGGTCGCGTCCCGTCTGATCCCGGTCAGCATCGACGCCTGGCGTGTCGGCCACACTGACGAACTGTTCGTGACCCAGTCTATCGTACTGGCTCCGTGTTTCGGCGTCCGTCAGCACATCCTTGGCCTCGATGAGCTGTTTCGTCCGCTCGCTGGCCGATCTGTCGTCGCTTACATCCGGGTGGGTCTCCTTGATCCGGTCACGGTAGGCTGCTTTTATTTCGTTCGTCGAGGCATCCCGGGAGACACCGAGCAACTCGTAGTAATCCTCTGCCATCTATAGGACGGGCGTACCTGTGATAACGAGGAACAAAATATAAATCTGTAGGCAATTCAGGCCCGGTGCCAGACGGTGTACTGATACTGGTGGCTGTAAGAAATGAACGAATTTCGACCCGACGTGGGGTGAGTCGAACAGCGTGCAGCGATCCTCGTGAGCACTCGTTCTCACGGTGGTCGAATATTTGTCCGAATTGACAGCCACCAGTATGAACCAGCCTCAGCCACGATCTTCGACCTCGTCACCGACCACTGCGTCGACGACCTCCTCGGTGTCGGGATCGATGAGCAACCAGAGTTCGTCTTCGTCCATCTGTTTGGCACGCTCGCGGAACTCCCGCTGGATATCCTCGGCGGTCTCCCGGACGTCGCTCAGTGTGATCGGCTTCTCGACGCGCATGAGCAGTTCTTTCTCCGAAACATCGACAGAGTCCTCGTACCGGTCGCGCTTCGATGCGATGTAGCCACAGTTCGGACACGCCCACCCCGAGACGGCCTGCTTTAGCTCGGTCACGTAGATCACCTGCAGTCCAGTCCCGCAGTCCGGACACTCGATATCGGTCTGCTCTATCGTCATCGTCCCCTCCACATACCTCGGTGGATGGCTTCGAGTACCTCGAATCTGTCGCCTGCCCGGTCGAGCGAAACGTTGATTATGCGAGAGAATAACATACAAATGAAGCCCTGGTGCGTGGGGCTTCCGACGGGAACCACCGTCGCTCGGCTCCGGATATTGGCACCGCAGTCAAATCAGCGGGTCGCGGGGCTGACCGGCCGGCAGTTCCGCGACACTTTTTCGAATCAGGAGAGGCCGTCACTGCCTCCAGTTCACGGGGGCGGTCTTTTACGAACGCTTACGAACCCGAGACTCCTACCTGCAGAGAATGAGTACGAAAGACCTCGACACAGACGAGGTCGCAGAGATCTACGACGAACTGCTCAAGACCTACGAGACGGAGTGGGCCTACCGTGGCCACCGGAGTCTCCATCTGGCGTACTACGACGACGACCACGACGAACCCGGCTCGGCGGCGATGAACACGATGCGGCTTCTCTCCGAGGCTGCCGAGGTCGATAGCTCGGATCGGATTCTCAACATCGGCTGTGGTGCCGGCGAGGACTCCGTCTGGAACGCACAGGCCTACGGCACCCCGGTCATCGGCGTCAACATCAGCGAGAGCCAACTCGAATTCGCCAGAGAAAACGCGGAGGAACACGGCGTCGAGGAACTGACGACGTTCAACTACGACAACTTCCAGACACTGGAGACGGTGGACGACGACTCCGTCACACTCGTCTGGGGTCTCGAAGCACTCTCACACTCCCCCGACAGGACGCAAGCCCTCGACTCCGCGCGGCGTGTCCTGACAGAAGATGGCCGCGTTGCATTTACTGATCTCTTTTTGCGGACGCCAGTCGAGACGCTGTCGGAGAGTGATCGGAAGAAAATCGAATACATTGACGATGCCCTCGGGCTTCGGATCGGAGATATCGACGGCTTCGAGACGACTCTTCGAGAAACAGGATTCGAGAACATCGAAATCGAAGAGCTGACCGATGGGATCAAACCCTGTACGAAGCGCCGCCGGAAGTTCGCACGCGTCGCGTATCCGGTCGGACGGGTCATGGAAAAACTCGGACTTACCACGAAAATGCAGATTAACGGGCTCGCGGCTTCGTCGAAAATTCACAAACTCATCCAAGCAGGCGTGCTCGGCTACTACATGGTGACCGCAGACCGGGCCGAAACGACCAACTGAACCCCTTAGACGTCGATACTGGTCGATTCGTCGACCCGTTCGAAGACGACTTCGAGGACACCGTTGTTGTACGTCGCGTCCGCCGAGTGTTCGTCGACTCGACCCGGGAGCGAGATCCGTTCGTTGTACTGCCGATCAGACGCGTTCGCATCGAGATGGAGCATCTCCCCGTCGCATTGCAGGCCGATCGCATCCTTGTCGACACCCGGAATGTCTGCGATAACGCGGATCTCCTCGTCGTGTTCGTGGAGATCGAAGTGGATATCTGTCTCACTTTCGCCAGTGTTGTGCCCGGAGTTGTGTTCGAAATTAAAGTTTGCCTCCGGACCCATCATTTCGTTCATCATACGCTCGATCTCGTTGAAAAACTCGTCGAACGGGTCGTCCCTGTCGTCGTCTCTCATACCAGTTTATACGCCTATACAGTTGAAAAACCTTCGGCAAATACCCGATTTGTCTGTCAGGAACGCGCCCGCGACAGATATCCCGACGCCTTTTGTATCCGACCATCCTATCTCGGCCATGGACGATCCGTTACAGCGTGTTGCGATCCCCTGTCCGGCCTGTTCACCGGATAGCGAGACCGTACACGAGATACTCAAGCCCGGTGGGCAGGCGACAGTGCGATGTACAGCGTGTAGTCACGTACACAAAGAACAGCTGCCAGAACAGCAAACCGAAACGAAAGACGTCGTGGTCTCACAGGACGGCGAGTCGTTTTCCGCGTCGGTCGAGGTACCGACCGACGAGTCGCTCGCGGTCGGTGAAGAGTTCCTGCTCGAAACGGACGAGGCGATCATGACGGTCCGGATCACGAGTCTCGAAATCGACCAGGGTCGTGAGGAGGAAGCCCCGGCCGAGGAGGTTCAGACCATCTGGACACGCGGCGTCGGCAACGTCTCGGTCAACGTGACCGCTCACCCGAAAGGTGGCGGCCACGACGAGACCCGCAGTTTTTCACTGCAGGTTCCCGGCGACTACGAGTTCACGGTCGACGAGACGGAGGAACTCGGCGGCGAGGAGTTCACCGTCGAGGGAATCCTATTGCGGGACGACGCGACGGGCTACGAACACGAGAAGCTGGATTTCGAGGGCGATATGGCGATTGCGAAAGATATCAAACGCCTGTACGCCAGAGATCAGTCGACCAGCGCCTGGTCGGCCTGGTGAGAACCGGCGAAAGACGACCAGTATCAATCCAGACCGATGGACTTCGACAAAAAACGCGACCAACTCGTCGAACGGCTCGAAACACACAGAAATCTCGGCGACCGGACACTCGATGCGATCCGGGAAGTCCCGCGTCACGAGTTCGTCCCGGCGTCAAAACGGTCCGCTGCGTACAACGACGCGCCACTGCCGATCGGCGAGGGCCAGACGATCAGCGCGCCACACATGGTCGCGATCATGGCCGAACTGCTGGAGTTAAAGGCCGGCGACGAGGTGCTGGAAATTGGGACCGGCTGTGGCTACCACGCTGCCGTCACGGCCGAACTCGTCGGCCCGGAACACGTCTACAGTGTCGAGTACCACAGTTCACTTGCCGAACGAGCCAGGGAAACACTCCAGCGGACAGGGTACGGCGAGGTTTCCGTCCGAACTGGCGATGGCCGGGAGGGCTGGTCCGAGTGTGCACCCTATGACCGCTCGTATCTCACCTGCGCGGCAGACACGTTCCCCGAGTCACTGCGTGAGCAGGTCCGGACTGGTGGGATCATTCTCGGTCCGTTGCGCGACGGTGGACAGCGACTCGTCAAAGGAGTCGTCCAGTCCGATGGAACGCTCGAACGCGAGACCCACGGTCGCGTCCGGTTCGTGCCGCTGAAGTAGTTCTCCGAAACCGCCCGCGAGCGGTTAATTCATTACTACTCGGCGACAACCAGTCGACATGGACCCTGCGGTACTGCGTGACGATATGGTAGCCAGCCTGGAACACGACAGCAAGGGCTGTGTCCAGAGTGAGGCTATCTCGATTGCGATGCGGGCGGTCCCACGCCACGCGTTCGTCGAGGACGACCGTGCGGCGTACGCGGACCGACCGTTCGAGCGGTTCGGGACGAGAGTCCTCGCGCCGAGTACGGTCGCCCGGCTCCTCGAAGCGCTCGATCCAGGGGAAGACGACTCAGTCCTCGTCGTCGGCGCTGGCGTGGGCTACACGGTCGCTGTCCTGGCGGAGATCGTCGGTGGACGAAACGTCCAGGCGATCGATATCACGCGACGACTCGTCTACGAGGCCCGGGAGAATCTCGCCGAGGCCGGCTACGGCGAGGTGCTCGTCGACCGGGGCGACGGAGCCGACGGGCTTCCGGGCTACGCACCGTACGACCGCATCCTCCTCGAAGCCGCGGCAGTGCAGCCACCCCAGCGGCTCGTCGACCAGCTCGCAGACGACGGGAAACTCGTGATGCCGCTGGGTGCGAGCAACCAGTCCATCGCGGTCGTCTCGGGCGACGGTTCGATCGAACGGCTCGGCGGCTGTGCGTTCGATCCCATGCTGGTCGAGGGCGAACAGGCCGACACCGTCGAGCGAAACCGGACCCACCGTGAGGACCGCGAGTTCGCCGAGCGGGACGCCCGCCGCCGCAAGGGGTGGGAACTGGACTGGATCGACTGGGACTAGGCGTCGATCACCAGCAGCCCCGTATTTTCCCGCTCGTCGACGTACTCACCGTTCGGTGGGCGGATATCGAGTTCGATCCGCCCCTCGTCCTGGTTGGGTCGGAGTTCGGGTGCTACCTCCAGTGTCGCAACCCCATCGGGCCCCGTTTCTGCCCGTTCGAACGAGGGGAGTGTCGCAGTATCACCTTTCGCGATCACCGTCGCCGCCTCGATTGGCTCACCGTCCGGGTCGACCACAGTCACGTTGACTGTCGTCGTCTGCCCAGGTTCGACGATATCCGGATCGGGATCGGTGTCCAGTTCTGTGGTGTTCAAGCTATCGAGTCCACCGATGACGTTCATCATGACACCCAGGCAGGCAACGCCGACGACCAGGGCGATAACGAGCCTGACTGGAAGTCCCTCGATTGCACGCTCGTCTTGCCAGAAACTTCGTGCTGACATGGACAGGTATGGGTCCATGCTGGTATATAAACGTCCGGAGAGTGGACAGCTTGGAGGTTGGTATTATCAATGAATACAACAAAATTATATCCGTATCAGTCTGGTATTCCGTACTGTTCATGAGCTTCAGCGATCAGTTACTCGACGACGGTGCGGAGATCTGGGCGGCACAGAAAGCACACCCGTTCGTGACAGAGTTGGCAGCAGGGTCACTCGACAAATCTGCGTTTCGCCACTGGATCGAGCAAGATTACAGATATCTGCTGGATTACGCACGACTGTTCGCGATTGCGGGCGCGAAGGCCCGCGACGAGCAGACGATGACCGATCTGCTCTCGATTGCACACAGCACGCTCGACAACGAGATGGATCTCCACAGAGAGTTCGCCGCCGAATACGGGATTTCTCGTCCGGAACTGGAGCAAGTCGAGAAATCCCCGACCTGTGAGGCCTACACGAGTTTTCTGCTCCGGACCGCCTACGAGGGATCGATTGCCGAGATCAGTGCTGCACTCTACCCCTGTGGCCAGGGCTTTCTGGATATCGGTGAACGTGCTGCGGAGCTTGCGGAAGATGAACACCAGTACACGCCCTGGATCGAGACCTACACCAGCGAGGAGTTCCGCAACGTTGTCGAACTAATGCGAGATTTCGTCGACCGCTGTGGAGACCGATATCCCGGTGAACACGAGAAAATGCGGGACGCGTTCCTGACGAGCGCGCGCTTCGAGTACCAGTTCTGGGAGATGGCCTACACGCAAGAACAGTGGGAGGTATGATTTGAGCGATACAGCCGTTTTCAGTGGTCTCGGCGGCCTCGCCACCAGCTGATTAGCTGTCTGCACTCGGTAGTGTGATTTCTTCGTCGTCAGCGTACACTGTCGGCTCTGTGAGAATCCCATCGAGGTGGATCGGCGCTTCGACGGTACCGCCGATCCCGTGGTCGTCACCGATCGCGACGTGGACAGTGCCACCGGCTTTCTCGTCCAGGAGGACCGACCCGACGAGATCCGTGACGGCGATGTTCGTCCCGATGCCGAGTTCCGCGAGGTTGTAGGCGTCGTCCCCGACTGCTTCGGCAGCCTCCTCGACCTCTCCGCGCAGTCCGTCGTCGTCGATACTGGTGACTGTCCCGTCTTCGACGCTAAACTCGATCGTGTGACCGTCTTCGAGCTGTCCGTGTGGCATCATCGTCCCGTCGACCACGACCCTACCGTCGGCCGTTTCGGGGCTGACGAACACCTCTCCGGCCGGGAGATTCGAGAAGTCACCGGGCTCGTGGACGATACCGGTGTCTTCACGCCATCCCCGGATCCCGGGGACGAACGTGATATCTGTCCCCTGTGGCGAGGTGACCCGGATCTCTTCGGCATCTTCGACCTGTGCGAGTACGTCTGCACAGGCCTGGCGGATCTGGTCGTAATCGGCGTCCATCCCCATGAGAAAAACGCCGTCCGTGATCCCAGGGAGCGTCGCCATCCGGGCACCGGACTCGCAAGCCTCGACGCGGGCGGTGGTGTGACTCAGACTCTTCGTAGTCGGTGCGAGGACGACGTCTGCGTTGCGGATCGCGGCCGCAACTGGCTCCGGCGGCTCCTCGCCGTGCTGGTTGCCCGGCGGATACCGCAACATGACCGTGTCATCCGTGATATCACTGCCGACAGTGTAGAGGGCTTCTGCGATGGCCTTCCGTTCGTCGTCGGTGACGATGGCACACGACTCGTCGGGATCGAGATTCAGGCACTGTTCGACCGCCGTCTTGGCCGGCGCATGCAGCGAGGCGTTGCTCATACAGATGCATAGACGACGACCGGGATAGGCGTTTCTCTCGTAGGTACTGGACTGCCGTGGAGGCCGCCACCTGCCTCAGACAAGAACGCGCTCCAGTTCGACGACAGTCCCGGAATCGCTGTCGGGATCGCTGGCGAGGTCGCCGAGACAGACTGCCGATCCGTTCGGCGTGTAACAGGCCACGAGCTCACCCGGCTCGGGAACTGCATCACCCACTGTCGCTGGTTCGGCGTCGATCACACCAGGTCCGTACACCGGGGCACCCTCCGCGACCTCCTCGGCAGCGCTCGGTGCAATCGTGATCCTGGGCAGCGTGACAAGCGCCACCTCGGCTGGTTCGACGATCTCTCGAAGCAGTGTCTCGTCGCCGTCTTCCTGCCAGAACGCGAGTGCGTCTGTGAACGCTTCCATGGTGGACAGATCGGTGTCGTCGAACTCTCCGGTCTGTGTCCGGCGCAGGTCACCCATATGCGCCCCCGTCCCCAGCGCGAGCCCGATATCGTGACAGAGCTTTCGGATGTAGGTGCCGGCCTCACAGCGGATCCGCAGCAGTGCCTGTCTGTCCTCGCGTTCGAGAATTTCGAGCTCGTGGATCTCACGGACGCGAAGCTGTCGTTTGACGGCACTTTTCCGGGGTGGCTTCTGGAGCAGTTCACCCTCGAACTCGGCGACGATGGCCTCGAAATCCGACGGTGCTGGTCCCTGGAGTTCGAGCACGGCGATATACTCCTTCGTGCTGTCGGCGAACAACTGCGCCATGCGTGTCGCGTCACCGAGCAACATCGGCAGGCAGCCAGTCACTTTCGGATCGAGCGTTCCGGTGTGTGCCACGCGGTCGAGCAATTGTTCGTCGGTTGCATCGTTGGCCAGCCGTTTCACCCAGTCTGCGATCTGGTGGGAGGTCGGTCCGGGTGGTTTGTCGAGATTGAGTACGCCGAATTCGAGCAGCGATTCGACAGCCCGCTCGTCCGGTGGCGCTCGGAGCGTCATGCAGTAAAGTCGTAGTCGACCCCGGTCACTGGCTGTTTGCCCTCGTCGATTTCGGGGTCGTAGGCGTCGATCGCCTGGCTGGCAATCGAAAGCGTCCCCTCCACACTCCAGCGGCCAGTGTTGATGACGATGTCGTAGATCGTCATATCGTGGATATCGATACCATAGTACTCGTCGTATCGGAGTGCTTCACTCTCTGCGCGTGCCTCGGTTTCCTCACGCGCTCTGTCGACGGATTTGTCCTCCCGATCGGCGATCCGCTCGGCACGGACCGTCGGTGGCGCATCCAGCCAGATCCGCAGATCGGCGTGTTCGGCAGCCATCCAGCCCGCGAGGCGGGATTCCAGGATGAGATCGTCGCGCTCTGCGGCGATCGACCGGAGTCGACGATCCAGATCACGGTCGATCTGGTCTTCCTCCTCGGCGAGTTTGTTCAGTTCCAGTGGCGTCAGCTCGCGCTCGGCAGCAATCTCTCTGAAAATATCACCACCAGAAATGTGCTCGTAGGATAGCTTCTCCGCGAGGTTTGCAGCGAGCGTGCTCTTTCCACTGCCCGCTGGTCCGGAGACGGTAATCAACATACGCTATGTGATGGTGGAGCCCTAAAAGAGGTTGCGAGATTGAGTTGCCTACCCCGTCGGCGAGGTCTGAACGTTCAGTGCCTTCCGCATGATCTGGCTGAAACTGAGCGAACAGAGGAAATACCAGACGATCCACAGCTGCATCGGACCGACGACACTGGTCGTCCAGCTGTTCACTTCACCGGCGAGCGGAATCACCATCGCAGGACCGCTCTGCGAGACGCCGACGTCGAGGATCATGTAGTACATCCACAGGAACACAGGGATAGTAAGCAGCATGATCCAGACCATGGGTCGGAACTGCGCTTTGAAGACGCCGAGGTTGTCCGTCATCATCTCCATCTGCTCTTCCTGGATCTTCTCCAGTGCCTCGTCGTCACCGCGCTCTTTGGCCTTCTTCCGGCGCTCTTTCAACGCCTGGGTTTTCTCCTGGTAATCGCCCATGACCTCCGTGTTCATCAGGTTGTCCTGCATGATCGCAGAGAACAGACCAGTCAGGACCGCGAGCACCATGATGACCAGATAGAACGGCATCGTGGATTCGAGCGGGCCGAAGAACAGATCCATCGTTTCGCCGATTGCACTCCGCGCCGACGGGAGCGCGTAGCCGGCGAACATCCCCACGACGAGGAGCCCGGCCATCTTGTCGTATTTTGTCCAGGACGTGTCCTCGTCGGCCATCGAATCTGGATCCGCGTCTTCGAGTGCGTCCCGGACGCCGTCCGGATCGTCGACGACGAATCCCTCGCCGTCGGCATCGGTGAGAAAGCCCTTCTCGATGAGACGACCCCACTCGCCACTCGTGATGTCGTCACTGACGGCGCTCCAGGTAACCACACCCTCCTCTTCAGCCACCTCGAGAACCGTCACGAGGGCATCTGTCATATGTTCGCCCTCGTCGGCGAGTTCGTCTACTTTCTGTGCTGTGCGTGGCATTACTGGTAGATAAATCGGCCGAGGATTATCAAGCTTTTAGTCCGAGTCCGTAATTCCCGGTCGCTGGCTGTTCGATCAGCTACGAATGATCGTCGATTGTCGCCTTGATGTCTGCCCAGACCTCGTCGGGAGTCTGTTCACCATCGATGGCGACGAAGTCGTCCCGGTCCTCGTAGTACTCGATGACTGGCGCCGTCTGCTCGTGGAAGACGTCGAGGCGGTTTTTGACGGATTCTTCCTCGTCGTCGTCACGCTGGATCAGCTCACCGCCACACCCGTCACAGACGCCCTCCTCCTCGGGCTGGTCGAACTCGACGTGGTAGTTCGTCCCGCAGTCGTCACAGACGCGGCGCCCGGTCAGTCGGTCGATCAGTTCCTCGCGGGAGACGTCAAGCGAGAGGATGACATCGAGTTCGGTCATCCCTTCGAGCTCTTTAGCCTGGTCGAGATTCCGCGGGTAGCCATCCAGCACGAAGCCATCTGCTGTCGTAAGCGCTTCCTCGACGATGGCGTTGACGACGGCATCGGGGACGAGATCACCGGCTTCCATGTACGCACGCGGCGTGTCGTGTTCGGTGTCCATATCGCTGATGTCCATATCCTTGTTCGCACGGAGCGCGTCACCCGTCGTGATGTGCTCGACGCCGTACTCCGAGGCGATGTTACTGCTCTGTGTTCCTTTCCCTGCACCTGGCGGACCGATAATCAGAACGTGTGGGGCTGCCATGATATGATCTTCTCAGCCACCGGTTAAATGACTGTTCAAATTGGTGCGTTTGGGTGTGTCGATCTGTGACCGAATGGCGGTATCTCACCGGTAGGGAATATCAGAAGTCCTTAACTCCCCTCGGTCAAAGGGCCACACGATGGACCATCTCCTCGTCCGCGCTGCCCGCGGGGAACCGACCGAGCGCCCGCCAGTGTGGCTGATGCGACAGGCCGGCCGCCACATCCCCGAGTACCGCGAGCTGCGCGAGGAGTACAGCTTTCTGGAGGCGATCAAAACACCCGAAATCGCCGAGGAAATTACCCTCCTTCCCTGGGAGTACTACCGACCCGACGGCGTGGTGATGTTCTCGGATATTCTGACGGTGCTCGAACCGCTCGGCTTCTCCTACCATATCGAAAGCGGTGTCGGCCCCGTCGTCGAGAACCCCGTCTCGGGCCCGGACGACGTCGACCGAACCTTCGGCAACGTCGCTCACGAACTGGACTACGTCGGCGAGTTACTCGTCCGCCTGAACCAGCGCGTCGGTGACGAAACGGCAGTGATCGGATTCGCTGGGGGTCCCTTCACCCTGGCATCCTACGCAGTTGCCGGTGGCCCGAGCCGGACGAATATGCCGCTGCGAAAGCTCCGTGCTGCCCATCCCGAAGCGTTCCGGACCCTGCTCCAGTCATTTACCGACATCATCAAGGAGTACCTGGCGTTCCAGATCGGCAACGGTGCGGACGTCGTCCAGCTGTTCGACACCTACGCGGGGACGCTGACGCCCGAAGATTACCGCGAGTTCGTCCTCCCCCTGCACCAGGAGATCTTCGAGGATCTGAACGCACCATCGATCGTCTTCGTCCGGCGGATGAACGGTCGGCTCGATCTGTTGAAAGAGAGTGGTGCGGATGCTGTCGGACTCGACTGGACGGTCGACATCGGAGAGGCACGCGAGCAACTTGGAGACGTTCCCGTGCAGGGGAATCTCGATCCGTCGTATCTGTTCGGCGACCAGGAGTTCGTCCGAGAGAAGACGCGGGAAATTATCGAGAAAGCAGGTCCTGACGGACACATTTTGAATCTCGGGCACGGCGTCAACAAGGATACGCCGGTCGAATCGGTCGAGGCGTTCGTCGAAACCGCCAAAGAGATCTAACTCAGTCGTCGCCGGTCGCTCTCGTTGGAGTGCCGTCAGCTGCCGAGGGCGATGGTGACTCTGATTCGTGTTGCGCTTCGAGTTTCGTCGCGATTTTGCTGGCCTCTCGGACTCGGCTCGGAACCCCCATCCGCGCAGTATAGTTCGTCGCGAGATCGATCCCCTCCGGTGTTTCCAGCTCTTCGAGTGTCCACCAGGACTGATCCCACGCCGGGAAGCCGACATCGAGGCGTGCGATATCGATGACTGACGCCTCGGCACCGACAACCCCCTCGAACTCCTCGCGGGCGATCTCGCCGAGACGCTCGTCGGAGCGCTCGACGAGCTCCGGTTCGTGCATGCCGCCGAGGAAGACGGTGTGGACGCCGTCCCGATCGAACATGCTCGCGTTCCAGGAGACGCCGAGTGTGTGTAGATCCTCGCCGTAGCCCACCTGATAGCCGAAGCCCTCCAGGTCTGGGTCCGCATCGAGGTAGACCAGTGCGAGCGGGTTGTACCGCAGTTCGTCGAGTTCCTCGGCTCCGGTCACGATGTTGCCGAGTAGCGCTGCGGTCACGTCTGCCGGCGTCGTGACCACGAGGTGATCCACGAACTCGGTGCCATTCGACGTTGTGAGTTCGTATCCACCGTCTTTTTCGGCGATGTCGATGACTGGGGTTTCCATCTCGATCCGGTCGCTGTACACTTCGGCGAGAGCGTTCGGCAACTGCTGCATCCCCTGTCGGAACGATACTGGTGGTGATTTCTGTCCACTGCCGACGCGCTTGCGGAACGCTTGCAGAAAGCTACCCGCCTCCTGTTCCCGTTCCATGAGACTGTCCAGCGCGTACGCGGCCGGCATCTCCGCGGGATCGGAGCCGTAGATTCCACCGTACAGCGGCCCGATAAACTTCTCGTAGGCTTCCTGGCCGAACTTGCGGACGAACAGATCCCGGGCGGTCTCCTGTTCCATGCCCGGCCGGGTCAAGGGTTCGGCGAGCAGACGAAGTTTGCCGCGCCAGGAGAGCAGATCGGTCTCGAAGAACTCTTCGGTGGACAGCGGCGCTCTCCCGAGTTCGCCGTCAGCGTAGACGAACAGCTGTTCTTCGCTGGCTTCGACGAATTCGTCTTCGATGCCGGCTGCAGTGGCCAGTTCCTCGATTCCGGGTGTCTTGCGCATCCGCTGTGGGCCGGCTTCGAGTACTTTCCCGTCGGTGTGTCGGGTGTTTATTACGCCGCCAGCCTCGTCACTGGCCTCGAAGGCCACGGAGTCGATCCCTGCCGCTGCGAGGTAGTGTGTCAGCGCGAGCCCTGTGATCCCAGCGCCGACGATTCCTACACGCATGGTTACTCTCGCGGGGCGTTCAGACACATCGTCCCTGGTTTGTCGCGGCACTGACACTGGCGGTACTGGTAGTACTCCGGTTCGAAATCCGCGATAAAGGGTTCGACGAGGTCGGCGAACAGTTCGCCCATCCGCTCGTCGTCGTGGGGGATCGGCACGCGGTAGAAGTCCAGCCCGGCCTCTTCTGCTTCCGCTTTCAGTTCCACGTCGAGTTCGGAGAGTGTCTCGCTCTGTTCGTGGAGGAAGCTGATCGGCTCGACGACGACGCGCTCGGCGTCGAGTTCCTCGATCAGATCCTCGACTTCGGGTTCGGTCCACGGAATGTCGCGGTTCTCGTGGTTCTGGAAACCGATGTGGTACTCCTGGATGCCGAGCACTGCACTGATGACCTCGCAGAACTCCTCGACGTAGATGTCGTATCGGCTGCCCTCGTTCAGGTAGTGCTGGGGCGTGCCGTGTGCCGAGTAGACGACCACCGTCTCCTCGTCGTGCAGGTCGAGGTCGTGTTCCTCGGCGAAGTCGGCGATATTTTCGGAACGGACGCGGTTGTAGGTCGGGTGTTTGTGCCAGCCAGTGATCGCCTCCTGTTCGACGTCCCAGCCCAGTTCTTCGACGGCATCGTCGAGTTCGTCCAGGGCGATGACGTTCGTCGAGGGGCCACAGAGTGGGTAGATCGGTAGTCCGACGAGTTTGTCGACGTCGTCGGCCATCGCCTGCGTTGCTGCATCCTCGATGAAGGGTTCGGTGTACTGCGTGCCGATATAGGTCGTGACGTCGTACCCACGGTCACGAAGCACTGTTTCGGCCATCTCGGCCTGGTGTTGTGCCTGCCCGTTGAGTGGCGAGCCGCCGATCTCCTCGTACTCCTCGATCAGGCCGGGTGCCCGTCGCTGTGCGAGTTTTCGGGAGCGTTCCCGTGCTGCCTCCTCGGAGTCGGCTTCCTCCAGGTCCGCGTTCGCGTAGAAGATCCGTTCGAGATAGTCGACGACGCGGTCCCGTTCCGGTTCAGCCGGTTCTCCGAAGTTCAGCAGGACGACACCAGTGCTCATAGCTGAGCCTTTGACCTTGGAAAGGTATGTCTGTCGTTTGCGGTGGATGGCGTCTAGGTGGGATTGACGGTGTGCTTGGGAATGCAGTGACAGGCTGGAGGAGGCTCGATGACACTAGGAATATGAATCTTCCTACGAACAGCAAGAAAGCCCCCGCGCGTTCGCCGGTTCCGACTCGCTGCGCGCTTCCCTCACTTCGTTCGGTACAGTGCTTACGTCGTCTCACTCGGCGAACGCACGGCCCCTTTCATAGTGTTTGTTGCGAGTCTTTACCGCCGTAGTGTAACAAGACATCGGTTACATGGCGTGAAACACCGATATTTGTAACGTGGTCACGAAAATTACCGCAACAAACACTATCAGTCCCACCCGACATAGCTTGGTTAGTCAGCTGATACGGGTGAGACTGGAAGGGGCGAGGGGCTTTCTTGCTGTCTCTAGGGCCCATTTTCACTCAGCTCGGCCAAATAACACGTATATCACATTAACAACAATTCGAAAAAGAGGCATACAGTATAAGAGAGTCGAGACAGAATCCGGCTTACGACCAGCCCTGACGCCATTTCCCCGCTCAAACCTGGTCCGGAGCATACGATGACCCAGGAGTCCACAATTTCAGACGCAGAACAGACCGCAGGCAGTGTCCTCGATGCAGTCCAGCGAGCAGTGATCAGCGACCGGGCGTTTCTCGAGACCGTGTTGCTCGGCCTGCTCGCCCGGGGGCACGTCCTGCTCGAAGACGTCCCCGGCACGGGGAAGACGCTCACCGCACGGAGTATGGCGACCGCACTCGGACTCTCCTTCTCGCGGATCCAGTTCACACCGGATCTGCTGCCGGCGGACGTGACCGGTACACACGTCTTCGACGAACAGGAGCAGCGCTTCGAGTTCAGAGAGGGGCCGATCTTCAGCAACGTCGTCCTCGCCGACGAGATCAATCGGGCGCCACCGAAAACCCAGAGCGCGCTGCTGGAGGCGATGGAAGAGCGCCAGGTAACAGTCGAGGGCGAGACGAGGGAACTCCCGACCCCGTTTTTCGTCATCGCAACCCAGAACCCCGTCGAACAGGAGGGCACGTTCGCCCTGCCAGAGGCACAGGTCGACCGGTTCATGATCAAGACGAGTCTGGGCTATCCGGAGTTCGAGGGCGAACTGACACTGATGAAACGGCGCGCAGACCGGAGGACTCGCAGCCCGACAGTCGAGTCGGTCCTCTCGACCGAGGAAGTCCGGCGTCTCCAGGAGACCGCCGAAACGGTTCGCGTCGACGAGGATATCATGCGCTATGCTCTCGAAATCACGCGGGCCACGCGGTCGGATTACCGCGTCCAGATCGGCGTCTCCCCGCGTGGCTCACAGCGCCTCTTCGAGGCGATTCGAGCCCGGGCGATCGTCGACGGCCGGGAGTACGCGACGCCAGATACGGTCAAGAAGATCGCAGAACCGGTTCTGGCCCACCGGCTCGTACTCACGCCCGACGCACAGGTAAAAGGTGTCGAGAAAGCAGAGATCATCCGGGATGTGCTGACAGAAACGCCAGTCCCGACGATCGAGTAACCCAATCTCGACTATCGAGTAATCGAGTGAGCCAATCCTCCACTATCGAGTGCGTTACTCCGACGGGATCGGTTCTCTGCGAAGCGCCGCAAACAACACCAGGACTGCGAGGAGAACGAAAAACAGTGCCGAGAGTGGCTGCCCACCCGCTCCGGCCAGATAGATCAGATAGCCGGCAACCCCCGTGAACACACCGACGGCTACACTCGTTGCCAGCCCGAACAGTTCGAGGGCGCTCGTGTCCGCGTCGCGCCCGAGTTGCTCGCCGATATCGATCGCTCGCTGGCCGACATCCCAGGCGAGCACCGTCGCGACGAGACCGAGGAGCGTCAGCAGGACGGGGGCACCATTGACCGCCCCGGCGACAGTGCCGAGAAGGAGGCCGCCCGCACCACCGGAGACGGCCGAGCGGATGCCTCGCAGGAGCCCCACGGCCAACAGCGCGAATCCGACGACACAGAGACCGAGCGCGATCCCGGAGAATGGCCCCAGCGCGGCCAGCACCACCAGCCCCAGCGCTGTGGCAGCGACACTGCTCACGATTGCAGGGGATCTGTCGATCGGTTTCATCGTCTCACCGCCCGGTTCGTGAGTACCGTCTCCAGGGGCTGGGTCCACGCCCAGTCGAAGACCGGAATGCCTGACTGCCGCAGGTCAGTCACAGTGACCGATCGCCTGAGTCGCGCCAGACGCTGGGAGGCCGTCCGCTCGGCCGTCGGCTCGGGACTGATGACAGTGACACTGTGGCCGTGCGCCTCGAACTGCTGGAGGTCGTACAGGGTCCGGGGCTCGGACAGCGGCGTAAAGACGAGAATCTGTGCGGTCTCCGGCAGCCGACGACCGAGTTCGTGGTTCCAGAGCGGTGTTTCCGAGTTATCGATTGTTCCATCGCTCTCGAAGAGCGGAACCGTACCCAGCAGCCCAGTCCCCTCGTGGCGGTGGCTGGGGCCCGTTCCCGGTGCCAACCAGCGATCCGCAACTCCGACCGTCGCGATCCCGACCTGATTCCCATCCGCGAGCAGTCGGGTAAAGGTCCGCTCCGCGCCGGAGACGGCCTGCTCGACTGCAGTCGTGGCGGTTTCGGTCGGCCCGACGTACGCAGATCGCCGGCAATCGACGAGGATCACGACCGTCGCTGCCCGTTCCTCCCTGAACTCGACTGTCGTCAACTCACCTGTTCGCGCGCGGCGGTTCCAGTCGATCCGCGTGAGCGAATCCCCCGGATGATACTCCCGGACGGACTGGAATTCGACACCCGTCCCACCGTTGTCGGTCTCGACCTGCCCGGTGTACGGCGTCGCCTGGTTCCGGAGCGGAACTGACTCCTGGAGTGGCTGGATCGTCGGACGGCACGTGATCGTCGTGGGATCGGAGAGATACAGCTCCTGTTCGACGGAGCCGGGCAGATTTCTGACGAGTGCCAGCGCCGGCCCGAACTCGTGGGTCCCGCGCCGGGCCGTGATCGTATACGACAGCGTGACAGCCTCACCGCCTCGCAGTACCGTTCCGCGGCGGGGCGAGCCCTCGGAGACTGCCAGCGACTCGGGGACACCATCGACGATGCGCAGATCTGAGAGGAGCCGCGAGCCCTCGTTGTGGACTGTGAGCGTAACCTCGACCGTCTCGCCGGGCTGTGGCTCTGTCTGACTGATCGAGCGCTCGATTGCGAGGTCGACGGTCCCGACCGGTGTCGACCGGGCGTAGGCAGCGTAGCCGACCCCGACGATTGCCCCGAGCAAAATCCCCGGATTTCGGGTGAGTGTCCCGACGCCGAGACAGACGAGAACGACGAATCCGATACCGACCCAGTGGTTCGTCTCGCGGCGGTCGCCCGGCGTCAGCCCGGGCTCCTGGTGGGATTCGGCCGGATCGATCGCTGTCTGCTCGACACCGTCGGGGATCTGTGGGGGAGATCCAGCTGGGGCAGTGCCAGAACTGTGTTCTTCGGCGCCAGGAGCGACGTTCGACACAGCGACGATTGCCTCGGTGGTCCGGTCGATAAGTTGTTCTCTGTGCGTTCTATCCGCTGGCTTGTCGCTCCCAGATCCGGACGCCGGGTCACGCAAGAACTCGCCAGCGTCTCGATCAGTCGTCCAGCTTCCGTCGGCCACGCTTTGGCGGGCTTCGGACTCGGAATAGCCGCCGTACCGTGTCAGAACTGTCACTGCAGCCTGCCGGAGTCCCGATCTGATCGAGGAGAGACTGGTGGGTTCGACGGCGTCGACTCCGGGAAAGGTTTCGAGGACAGCATCGAGTCGGTCGCCGGGGACGGCCGTCAGGTTGGGCAGTTCGACATCCGGGGTCTCCGAGAGGCGCGGTCCCTGGCTGCGGCGTTTCTGGACGACGAGATACGCGTAGCCGAACACGCCGACCGAGAAGAGGACGAGGATCCCGTCTGTTACTGGGATTGGAAGGCTCCCGGGAGCGGTCAGTTCGACCACTCCCAGACCGAAGAGAGCGAAGCCACCGATCAGTAACAGGCGTCTGTCGATCATCTGTACGATCGTTCGATCCGTCGGAGCACGTCGACTGCGCGTTCTTCGCGTTCGGTCGTCGGGCTGTAGCCACCGTATCTAACGTCTTCGAACAGCTCTGTGAGTTCAGTCACGTCCTCGTCGGAGAGGCCGGTCTGGGCTGCCGCCCGGGCGAACTCCCGTGGTGTCGTCGACTCGTCGTCTGGGGGATCCAGCCGTTCGGTCATCTCCTCCCAGGCGCGGTAGACCTCGTTGTCGATTACCTCGTCACGAGGTTCGCGCTGTTCGATCCGGTCGGCTGCCCGGCCGGCGATCTGTCCGACCGCTTCGATCTGTGGTTGGTCGGTCGACTGCTGGGAGTCAGGCTCTGTCTCGGCCTGGTTCGGCTCGTCCGACTGTCGAAACGCGATTGCGACCCCCAGGATCAGCAGGCCGAAGATTCCGAGCAGGACGACCATCGTCGAGACGGCAGTCGTTGCAGTCTCACCGGCGCTCTCTCCGAATCCCGGTAATCCGCTGCCGAACAGGGGAAGATCCCCCAGATCGAACAGGAGCGCCACGACCTGAACGAACAGGAAGACGAGGACGGCGAATCCAAGCAGATAGGCGACGATCTCGGCGGTTTTGTTTCCATTGGAGCGGAGATATGCGAGAATACCGACGACCCCACCTCCCAGAAGGACGAGTACTATCCGTGCGACACCGGCAGGCACACCCCCGCCATCCTCGGGGAGAGTCACGTCGATTAAGCCACCGTCGTACCCACCATCTCCGCCCGCTCCGGGCTGGACAGTCTCGGCGACCGTCGCAGCGGCGAGGCCGATCGCAAGCACCGAGATGACCGCGATCACGACGACGGTGACGGTGTGTCGGTCCACATCGGCTATCGAGGCCAGGTCCTCAAATGCATTGTGCACCGTCACAGTGTGTGAAACGACCGAAACGTGTCTGTCGCTCGTCTGACGGAGAGTTATACGAAGCGGTTCGGTGAGTTACGTATATGGCTGAAACGGAACGGATTACTGTTGCCGAAGCGAGTGACGGCTTCGGTGGGTCGGAAGAACCCGGGACGGAGGTCTCACTGCCGGTCGTCGAACTGTTGACCGGCCGTGGCTTCGTGACGGGCAAATCTGGCAGTGGCAAATCGAACTCGGCGAGCGTCATCGCCGAAAAACTGCTCGACAACGGCTTCGGCCTCCTGATCGTCGATATCGACGGCGAGTACTACGGCCTCAAAGAGGAGTACGAGATACTCCACGCTGGCGGCGACGAGGAGTGTGACATCCAGGTGACGGCCGACCACGCCGAAAAGATCGCCACACTCGCACTCGAACAGAACGTCCCGATCATTCTCGATGTCTCTAGCTATCTCGACGAGAGCGAAGCACAGGAAATCCTGACCGCCGTCTCCCGGAGTCTCTTCGCGAAGGCAAAGAAGCAGAAACAGCCGTTTCTCATGCTCGTCGAGGAGGTCCACGAGTACATCCCGGAAAACGGCTCCGTCGGCGAGTGTGGCAAGATGCTGATCAAGATCGGCAAACGCGGGCGCAAACACGGACTGGGCATCTGTGGCATCAGCCAGCGACCGGCAGACGTCAAGAAAGATTTCATCACGCAGTGTGACTGGCTGCTCTGGCACCGGCTGACCTGGAACAACGATACGAAGGTCGTCCGCCGGATTCTCGACGGGGATTACGCGACGGCAGTCGAGAACCTCGACGACGGTGAAGGCTTTCTGATGACAGACTGGGCCGAGATGGTTCAGCGTGTGCAGTTCTATCGCAAGCAGACCTTCGACGCCGGTGCGACGCCTGGACTCGACGACTTCGAGCGCCCGGAGCTCAAAAGCGTCAGCGACGATCTCGTCTCCGAGCTGCAGGAGATCAGCGAGGAACAGAAACAGACTGAAAACCGCATCGCAGAGCTTCGCGAGCAACTCGACGAGAAAAACTCCCGGATCGCGGAGCTGGAAACAGAACTCAGGGATGCACGGGATCTCAGCAGGATGGCGGAGCAGTTCGTCGACGCGCTCGTCACGGAGGTCAACGGGCCACAGCCTGGCAAGACCGAGCGTGAGCGAATGCGTGAATCCCCGCTCGACGATAGCCGACCGAGAGACGAGTTCGTAGCAGGAACAGGTTCGGCGGACGACGCACAGTCGAACGGACCACAGGAAGGGAGCGATCAGGAGAACGACGAAAGCGGGACATCAGACGAGTTCTTCACTGCGCTGGCCGACGGTGACAGAGACGGGAGCGACACCGGATTCGAATTCTTCGGTGACCAGTCAGGTGAGGGTCAGTCCGAAGACGACTCCGGAACCGAAGACAGTGTGCCAGCCACGGAGATCGATGGCTGGTCCGAGGAAGAGATCGCGACAACCGATGGCGGACAGAAGGCACAGACCAACGGCAACGCCTCGTATTCGAGTGAGTTCAGTGCTGAGGCGATCCGGGACGCGTTAAACTCTGCATCGAAGAAGACGCTCGACGAACTGCGCGGCGAGGAGTACACCTCGAAAACGGCCCGGGAGCAGATCGAACACTCGAAAGATCCAGAGACGGAGTTTGTCGGCACGAACAGAGACACCGTCGAGCCGGAAGCGAACGCCGAAGTGGAACCGAAATCGGACGCTGACGCAGACGACTCGGCTACCGAGTTCCCGTCGTGGGACGACGAATCAGGGGGATCGGCTGAATCAAACAGCGAACCGCTCGATCTTCCGGATCCGACAAAGGAAGACGAGGAGCCACTGACAGTCCGGGAACTCAAAGCGGAGATTGCCGGGTGGCCGACCAAGACGCGAAAGATGCTCGCGGTCTATCTCCAGGAAGGACCCGAGACGCCGCTCAACGCCCACTTTTCGGCGGGTGGTGACGGGAGTCGAACGGACGCGTACGCCCACAACAGGCGGATGCGCACGCGCGGCGTCATCGAACACGTCGGGCGGGGGAACTACGACAGTTGCCTCGAGGAGTTGCTCGCGGATGAACTCCCGGAGTCGTTCGATGCCTCTGAGGTCGGCGAGTACGCGACACGGATCGAAAACTCAGTGATCGAGTCCTGATTACAGCGGTTCGACGAGGTCTTCGAGCGCGCCAGCCGGATCGTCGGCTTTCGCGACACCGCTTGCGAGCAAGACACCGTCAGCACCGAGTTCTTCTGCGGCGACGACGTCCTCCCCTGTCGAGATACCGGCACCACAGTAGACGTCGACCGACGGATCGACCGATTCGGCTGCCTCGACGGCATCGCGGACGATATCAGGGTCGGCCTGGCTGACCGGCGTGCCGGAGCCGATGAGTTCCGGTGGTTCGACGGCGACAGAGTCCGGGCCGAGCGCGGCGGCCGCGGCGATCTGCTCCGGATTGTTCGCACAGACGCAGGTGTCCAGCCCTGTGCGCTCGGCAGCGTCGAGGCTGCCGTCGATATCGGCGAGTTTGAGTCGGTTTTCGGAGTGGTTCAGCAGTGTCCCCTCCGCGCCGGCGTCAGTCGCTGCTTCGGCGAGTGTGCTGCCGGTGTGGCTACCGTGTTCGTTGGGGCTGACGTGTTGTGCCCACGTCTGGACACCGGTCTCCGAGACCCGGTCGAGGTGGGCAGCCTGGGGTGCGATTGCGATCTCTGCTTCGTCGCTACTTACTGACGCCGCTGCCTCTGCGACCGCGACCGGGTCACAGGGGTACGCTTTCAGGTTTACAAGCACGAACATACCCTGGACTGCGGACGGATCTGTGAAATAGATTGTGTTACCTGGTGTGGGACAGGAGACCAACGCACACAGATGTCCCCGCGGGGCGTGCGGAATTCGTAACCTTCAATTATCCCTGCGCGGTATCGATAGATGAGTCGGGGTTCGTGGTCTAGATCGGTTATGACACCTCCTTGACATGGAGGAGGCCGGCGGTTCAAATCCGCCCGAACCCACTACAATTTTTGCGAGAGATAGCGAGCAATAATTTCGTATCGTGGGGTGGATCTGAACCCTGCCAGTCGCGCGCAACGGAGTGAGCACGTCTGGCTCCGGTTCAAATCCGCCCGAACCCACTTTCTGACGGCCCAACCGAAAAGCGATCGCGATGATAGTTCGATAATCGTCAAAGAGTCAGACAAATCACGGGAAATAGTTCAAGACCCGCAAGGACTCGACGAATGTAGACGTATTCTACGAGAAACAAAAGAATTGTAGGTCGGCCCCATAGCTAACGGGCTATTTTTGATCGGTACACCGCACTGAAAACGTATAATGGTATGGGACGGTCCCATACTTCGGTAATAATCGCCGACACCTCATGGGTTGGTTCCCTATGATTACCCGAGATGGCACCAAATGGTACCTCGGCCGACAGAGCCAGACTCGACACGCGGAGTACGGAGTTGCTTCGTGCTCGGCTCGCGATAGACGTGCATCCGGACTCCCACTTCGGAGTCGTCAGCGAGTCAGGTGACGCCGAGGTCCTGAACCACCAGCTGAAACTCGATCCGTCGGCTGGGGAGCCGTCAGGAAATCTCGCTACAGACGGCGAGTGTCACTCTGTGCTGTTCTACCCCGAGACAGACAGACAAGAGTACGTCGTGACTCGTGCGACCGACCACTGTATCTCGACTGTATTCGCCACCGAACACTGTCTGGCGGAGCCAAAATCCGTCTCGGATGGGGTGGTGACCGTTCGGGTCGTCGCTCCCAGAAAGCAGACGTTCAAACGGGTACTGGGGCTGTTAGCGGACTGCGGGGCAGAGGTCTCCGTCAAGTGGCTCTTGAACGGCAAGCAGGGGCGACTGCCGGTCAAAACGGATGTGGCACAGATAACGGACAAACAGCGGGAGGCGATCGAGACAGCACTCGAAAAAGGGTACTACGAGAACCCCCGGCAGGCGAGTTTGAGCGATCTGGCCGAAGAACTCGGCGTGACGGACTCGGCAGTCTCCCAGCGACTCGGAGCCGCCGAGACGAAACTCGTCAAATCACTGTTCGAGCCTTAGAGTTCGCCGTTCATCGCGTCGAAAAGCCGTTCTACGAGTTCGTCCCGGGTGAGTCCTTCTCCCGGGCCGAGCCCGTGCATGTGATCGATCGGGATCTGGCCACCCCCCATCCGGGCGTGGCCGCCACCGTCGGCCATCGGCACTTCCGAGACGGCAGTTTCGAGGACTTTTCCCATGTGTACCCGGTCGTCTTTCGACCGGCCGGAGAGTTTGATTCGGTTGTCGACGTCGCCGAGGACCACGACGGCGTTGATTCCTTCGAGTCGCCGGAGTTCGTCGGCCGCCTGCGGGATCGCATCGATATTCGAGATCGAACCCACGTCGCTGATCGCGAACGGTCCACGAACCTCCCGGTCGGTGATCGCCTCGGCTTTCACTTCGAGCGATTCCGCGTCCATGTCGGGGTTGGCGATCCGGTCGAGTTTGTCCTCGTCGATCCCGTTGTAGAGGAAGGAAGCCGCAGTGAACTCGTCACTCGAACAGCCGTTGGTGAGATGTTTCGTATCGGACTGGATCCCGTAGATCAGCCCGGTCGCGATCCGGGGTGGGATGGTATCGCCGCCGAAACCGTTGTGTTCGTACCGATCTGGATCGACGGTCTCGTAGCCCAGATTGTCGAAATACTCGCTGAATATCGTCGCACAGGCCCCGTTTACCGGCCGGATGTCGGTGAACCGTTCGCCGGTACCCTCTCCGGGATGGTGATCGACGACTGCGACCGGTTCGGTCGTTTCCCCCCCTTCGAATCCCCTGGCCTCGTTGTGATCGACAAGCACAATGTCGTTTTCTTCGATCTCGTCTGCACTTTCGATACACTCAAAATCGACGTCGAGTACGGTCTCGAACGCACGGTTCTCGTGGTGCCTGATCTGTCCCGAGTAATAGATCGTCGCGTCTGTATCGCGTCTGTCGGCGATTAGCTGTGTCGCGAGTGCACAGGCCATCGCGTCCGGATCCGGGTTCGGATGCATCACGATCGCAATCTCGTTGTAGTCCCCGATAACAGCCGCAAACCGCTCGCCGGGCGATCGCAGTAGTCGCGCGAAAACGAACCAGCCTGCAATCCCGAGCAACACGACGAGCAGACCACCGATCACGACCTGTGGAGGCCCGGGAATAACCGACGGGAGATCGGTTTGGGCGACCGTCCCGGCTACTGGCATACCCAAACTGGGTTCGGCCGACTACTAAGTACTATTGCTTTCCGGTACAACAGACGGGAGTTACTGCCCGTCGCGACGGTAGGCCTCGATCCGCTCCCGGTACCCCGCCCGGAAGGTCGGGTAGGAAAACTCGTAGCCCAATTCACGGAGTTTGCCGTTGTCACACCGTTTGCTCGTGAGAATTCGACGTCGTGCTGCCTCCGACAGCCCGTCGTCGAGACGCTGTTCTTTCGTCTGTTTGGGCGGGCTCTCCACCCCACACTCCGCGGCGAGCCAGTCGGCAAACTCCCACTTCGAAACCGGTTCGTCGTCGGTGACGAGCACTGTCTCACCACGTGCCAGGTCCTCCGCGAGCAAGTAGGCGACCGAACCGGCTGCGTCCTCCTGGTGGACCATATTCAGATAGCCCTCCGTGACTGGCCCCTCGATGTAGCGGTGGAGTCGGTATCTGTCGGGACCGTAGAGTCCGGAAAACCGTGCGACCGTGCCATCGATGCCGTAACTCCCGGCATCGTCGATCGCGACTCGTTCGGCCTCGGCCAGTACCTGCGTTTTTTCGGTCGTGGGTTCGATCGGTGTCTCCTCGTCGACCCAGTCGCCGTCGTGGTCACCGTAGACGCCGGTGCTGGAGGTGTAGACGTACCGATCTGGTGGATTCTCGCGGCTGGCGAACTGCTCCAGGACCTGCTGCTGGGCGTCGACGTAGATCTCGCGTGCCGCGTCGGCCCCGCGCCCGCCCGAACTGGCTGCGAAGACGAGTGTCTCGGCATCCGGGATTCGTTCGAGTGCGTCGGGATCGGTGAGGTCAGCCTGTACGCCGGTGAATCCGGCCGCTTCGATCTGTTCGATCCCCTCGTCAGATCGGCGGACGCCGACGACCTCACTGCTGTCGAGGTCGTGGGAACCGTCCGGATCGACGAGCTGTCGACCGAGTTCGATCCCGATGTAGCCACAGCCGAGAACGACGACCGTCATCGTTTCTCACTCTCGATGTACTGGTGGAGTGTGGCGTACTCGGCGAGCGTGATCGGGTACCGCCCTTCGACTTTCTGCTGGATCTCCTTTGGCTCCATCTCGTCGTCGATGCCCGAAGCGAGTGCTTCCACGTCGAGGACGGCCATCGACATCCCCATCAGGAGGATATCGCGGGCTTCGGCCATGATGGTCTCCTTATCGAGCCCGTCCGGCTCGGTCGCGAGAATGTCGGCTGCCTCGTCGAGCGTCAGTTCGGGAGAGTCGCCATCGACCAGCGCCTGAACCGTCTCCTGATCGATCTCCGTCTCTGCCGCCACAGTCTCGACCCCAACATCGTCGACCGTCTCGATCAGCCGGCGTTCGTACTCCGTCCGAAGCTCCGCAGGGGAGAACTCGCCCGCAGAGTCGAAAGCTCCTCTAAGCATACGTCCGGGTATGAGATCCCAATATAAGTGTGTGTCCACCCAGCTTATACAGCCGGCAGTATTACAGACGGGGAGAAGACGGATCGGTAACAATTACGTATATCTGCGGGGACTAATCCAAACGATGACAGCAACAACACGTTCACTCGAACTGTTCGTGCGGTCGCTGGCACCGGAGGGGACGGGGGACGAACAGGTCGCTGTCGTCACCCAGCTCGACAGACTCCAGGAATCGGGGCAGATCGCGGAGTACTCCGTGACAGTCTGGGGGAACGCTGTCACCCACGACAGTCCACTGGCACAGACCGAGGCCGGAGACCGGGTACTCGGGCGCGTGGCCGAGTTCGAACAGTGGGCAGCCGACGAAGGGCTCTCGCTGGACCGGTTCATCCAGCGCGACGAGGTTCACTCGACGATCCGGGACACGACCCAGACCGTGATCCGCCTGCCAGCCATGATGATCGCCGAGTACGAAAACGGGAAACTCCAGACCGTGACACCACACGAGCACGACGACGGAGTGGTGACGGTTCAGGATCGGCTGGACAGCCTCGAAGACAGCGAATAGCAGGTCAAAAGCAAGGTAGCCGACCAATCGCTCGAAGCGTTACGTCTCCGGTGCGCTTACAGTGGTCGGCCGTCATCCTCAACGCATGACCGACGCCGAGGAATTCGCAGACAGGATACAGTCGGGGGAGTTGCGACTGTACGAACTCGAAGACCACACAGACGCCGAGACCGCCGCCGAGGCACGACGCGTCCTCGTCAAACGGGAGACGGACGCCGACCTGAATGCAGTCGGAGACTACACCTTCGACGCCGGGGATGCCGATGCGAACATCGAGAACATGGTCGGTGCAGCCCAGATTCCGCTGGGGATCGCTGGCCCCGTCAACGTCGACGGCGGCGCTGCCGACGGGGAGTACTACCTCCCGCTCGCGACGACGGAGGGTGCTCTCGTCGCGAGTGTCAACCGTGGGCTCTCGGCGATCAGGGACAGCGGCGGCGGAACCGCTCGCGTCACCGACTCGGGGATGACACGCGCCCCGGTCTTCCAGGTGGCAGGGATAGCCGAAGCCGAAGAGGTCGTCGAGTGGGTCGACGACAACACTGACCAGCTTCGGGAGGCTGCCGAATCGACGACGAGTCACGGTGAACTGCTGGCTGTCAACCCCTACGTCGTCGGCGACAACGTCTTCCTGCGTTTCGTCTACGACACCAAAGACGCGATGGGGATGAACATGGCGACGATCGCCACCCGAGAGGCGACAGAGGTCGTCGAGGCCGAGACACCGGCCAGACTCGTCGCGCTGTCGGGCAACCTCTGTAGCGACAAGAAACCTGCAGCGATCAACGCAATCGAGGGCCGCGGACGGTCGGTAACCGCCGACGTGACGATTCCCCGGGAACTGGTCGAAGACCGGCTCAACACGACACCGGAGGCGATGGCCGAGGGGAACACCAGGAAGAATCTGATCGGCAGTGCGAAGGCTGCCAGTCTGGGGTTCAACGCACACGCGGCAAACACTGTCGCAGCCGTCTTTCTCGCCACGGGACAGGACGCAGCGCAGGTCGTCGAGGGTGCAAACGCGATCACGACGATGGAGGCCCGCGAGGACGAACTGTACGCGAGCATCTCCTTTGCCTCGCTCGAACTCGGAACCGTCGGCGGTGGGACCAAACTCGATACGCAACAGGAGGGCCTCGAAATTCTCGGTATCGCCGGCGGCGGTGACCCCGCCGGAGCGAACGCCGATGCACTCGCAGAACTCATCGCAGTCGGTGCACTCGCCGGTGAACTCTCACTCGTCGCCGCATTCTGTTCCCGGCATCTCTCCAGTGCGCACGAAGAACTCGGTCGGTAACTGCGTCATCAAAAATCAGGAAGCAGGGACGACCGCGAGTCAGGCGAACTCGATCTCGTCGAGTTCGTTGACTTCCCCGAACAGCCAGCCGGCGTGATCGAGTGCGTACTCCCGGTCGTCTTCCTCGATGAAGCCGATCGCATCCTCGACGAGAACTGGGCGGTAATCCCGCAGTCCGGCGCTGCCCGCAGTGTGGAGAACGCAGACGTTCGCCAGCGTCCCGCCGAAGACGAGGTTGTCGATCCCGTGTGCGTCGAGCCAGCCTTCGAGTTCCGTCTGGTAGAACGCGTCGTAGGTGTGTTTGACGACGACGAGATCCTCTTTTGCAACGTCGAGTTCGTCGACGATCTCTGTCTCCCAGGAGCCCTCGACGACGTGTTCGCCCCATCGATCGAACTCGTCGTAGTAGTGTGCGTCCTCGAACTGCCCGGGCGGGTGTACGTCGCGAGTGTAGACGACCGCCGCACCGGCGTCGTGGGCGCGTGCTACCAGGCTGGCACACGGCTCGATTGCGTTCTCGCTGCCGGGCGCGTAGAGACTCCCGTCGGGGTGACAGAAGCCGTTTTGCATGTCGACAACAACGACCGCTGTAGACTCTGGGTCGAGGTTCATGCCAGCCTGTTATCGCTGCTCTCACAGAAAATTTGCGCTCGGGCTGGCGGTGGGCCGGTCAATCGTCGCTGAACAGGCGATTTTTGGTAGTCGAGACCGAAGACAGACCAACATCCAACTTCCATGAAACGTCTCCTCCTCGTCGTGGTCGTCGTCGTGCTGGCTGGCTGTGGCAGTTCCGTTCCCGGCGGGCCGGGGTCGGCCCCGGAAGACGGTCTCGGCGAGGTCGGGAATGTGACGTCCACTAGCGACCTCGCTGTCGATCCATCCGACGGCTTCACCGAGGCGGAACTCGAACAGTTCGTCAACCGGTCGATGGCCCGGATCGAAGTAGTCCGTGATCTGGAGTACAGGCAACCGGTCGACGTGACGATCGTCAACCGATCAGAGTACCGCGAGCAGTACGTCGACCGCGTCACAGGCCCAACCCGCCCCGACTGGGAAAACCAGATCTGGCGTGGACTCTTTATCGTCGGGCAGGACCGGGACGCCACGGACGTACTCGACGAGGCCTTCGGCGGCTCCGTCCAGGGCTTTTACGAGCCCGGACAGAACAGTATCGTCATCGTCAGTGACTCCGAGACACCCACAGTCAGAAAGAATACCCTCGTCCACGAACTGACCCACGCACTCCAGGACCAGCGGTTCGGCCTCGCCTTCGGCCAGGAGACCCGTGACCGGCAGGCTGCCTACGATACACTCATCGAGGGCGAGGCCGAACTCGTCCCGAAGCTGTATCTGGATCGCTGTGGCAGTGAGTGGTCCTGCATCCGCCCGGAGGTGGACGCGAGTCAGGCGACCCCCCTCGACCCTGGTATCGCACAGATAATCACACAGCCGTACAGACAGGGAGTCGGTTTCGTCGAACAGCTCAAAGCGGATGGCGGCTGGGAGGCGGTCAACGAGGCCCACGAGAACCCGCCAGAGAGCACGGCACAGACGATCGATCCGGAGCGGTATCCCGGTGATACGCCGCAGAATGTCACCATTCCCGACCGTTCGTCCGGTGAGTGGGATCGGTTCGACCAGCATCCAGAGGGTGACACAGTGGGTGTGGTCTCGATTTTCGCGATGTTCGAATCCAACGGCATCATCCAGCCGGATCGGTCGGGGACGTACGAACACCCGGTGACGACCGGCTGGGAGGGTGACCGGTTCGTCCCGTACCGAACCGACGGGGAGTTTGGCTACGTCTGGGAGATTGCCTGGGATTCGAACAGCAACGCAGCGCAGTTTGCCGACGCCTATCGCGAACTACTCGACGAACACGGTGGACTAGAGAGAGGAATAGACAGGTTCGTCATCGAGGACGGCCCGTACGCCGGCGCGTACCGGCTCACTGTGGACGGGGATACCGTCCGGATCGTCTCGGGACCGTCGACGAACTCACTGTCGGCGATTCACGGCACCTGAGATCGGGGCCGTATCCTGCCCCGCGTCAGGGCGTGACTGCTGGTCGGTAAGCAGAGCTGGTATTGGTGACTGGGGAGTTACGCGTCCGTAGCGTTCTCGCCAGTCGTGTTTCCGTCGGTCTCGTTGCCGACACCATCATCAGTCTCGTTTCCGATACCGCCGTCGGTTTCGTTCCCGACCTCACCGTCTTCCGTCTGGTTTTGGAACTCTTCGATACTGATCTCCGGAGTTCCCTGGTCCTCGTCCTCGTCTTCGTCTTCCGCCGCAGGTTCCTCGGGCTCGAACTCTTCGATATTAGTGACGAACTGACCCGCAAGCTCCAGAACCTCGGATCGGGATCGGGCCTGATCGAACGTATTCGGGAACGACGTCTGGCCCATCAGCGACCGGACGTACGCTGCGTGGCGGCCTTCGACACTGTGGATGCTGAGTGCGGGGGCGACCAGGTCGTCGTTCTGGATGAACGGCGCGGCACCTGCGTAGGCCGAGACACCGATATCTTCGAGCTGGATCGCCGTTCCGAGGAACTCCATGGGATCTTCCACGGCCGAGCCGAACTCTACCTCCGGCTCCGGTGCGACGTCACCGCCCCCTTCCTCGATGACAGTTTCGAGCGTTTCGACGTGCTCTTCTTCCTGGGCCAGGATCGTCTGAAGTTCACCGTAGGGCTCTTCGGCTTCCTCGGTCTCCTCACCGGCGGCCTGATCGGTGTCCGCACCGCTCTCGCCGTCGCTGGTCCCGTCCGTATCTTCACCCATCCCGTCGTCTTCGGTCTCGTTACCGACCTGATCGTCCGACGTTTCGTTGCCGACCTCACTGTCTGCTGTCTCGTTGCCAACTGCACCGTCTTCTGTTTCGTTGCCGACCTCGCTATCTTCTGTCTCGTTGCCAACTGCACCGTCTTCTGTTTCGTTGCCGACCTCGCTATCTTCTGTCTCGTTGCCAACTGCATCGTCTTCTGTCTCGTTGCCGACCTCACTGTCTTCTGTTTCCTCGTCGAGATCCTCACTGGCCCCCTCACTGGGAGGGAAATCCGACTCGTCGAAATTTTCGAGCCCCTGTCGATAGAACTCGGCTTCGAGACGTTCCAGTGTCAGCGCGAAGTTGAGAAGATCTGTGTCGTCTTCGAACTCGTTCTGAATCGGTTCCGGAGGTGTCTCATCAGCATCCTGGGCGAGGGACGGAACAGTCAGTCCTGTTCCGACTGCGATCCCACCGAGGGCAACAGAGCCCGCAACGAACTGGCGGCGGGTGTTGTTAAATAGACCATTCTCCGTTGAGTCACTGTCGTCCGCGTTGTTATCTACCACGTGCGCTATACCGACGCGGAGGGGAATTGTTATAAACCATCTTGAATTTAGTTGTACGATCTTAGAGGCGAAATATAAAGATAAAGTTGGATTTAAGAGAGGTTACGCAGCCGCGCAGTCTGGCTTATTTGATTCATTTCTGCAGTAAGTATAGGCTGACATACATACGCTAGATAATAACACGGTCGCAAAACAGACAGAATCACCAGCGGACAGTTCAACACAATCTTTTCAACAGAACAGAGAGAACGGTAGGGTATGACGGAGTTCGATATTGTTTCACCGGAGGCGATCGCGTCGGGACGGGCAACAGATGCGTACTTCGACCGCACGGTCGAGACGCTGGAACATGCCGGAAAGAATCCCCACGTCGTCGCCGACGTCACTGCCTCCCAGTTTCCCAGTGGCGACTGGCATCTCTTCGCCGGCATCGAGGATGCAGCAACCCTGCTCGAAGGGCGGGAGATCGACGTCCACGCACTCCGTGAGGGGCAGCTGTTCGACGGCGGGCCGGTGATGCGAATCGAGGGGCCGTATCTCGAATTCTGTCGACTCGAAACCCCACTGCTCGGATTTCTCTCCCACGCGACCGGGATGGCGACAGCAGCACTGGAAACACGCGTTGCAGCGCCCGACTCGACGGTGTTTAGTTTCGGCAGCCGACACGTCCACCCATCGATGGCCGCGATGCTCGAACGGGCGGCGCTCGTCGGTGGCCTCGATGGCTTCTCGAACGTCGCTGCAGGCGACGTGATCGGCCGTGAGGCCGGCGGGACGATGCCCCACGCACTGGTCATCTGCTTCGGTCGTACCAATCAGGAGGCGGCCTGGCAGGCCTTCGACGAGGCTGTCGATTCGGCAGTCCCCCGAGTCGCACTTTGTGACACCTACTCTGACGAGGTCGAAGAGTCGATCCGTGCCATCGAAGCAGTCGAGGACCTCGACAGTGTGAGGATCGACACGACCTCCTCGCGGCGGGGCGACTTCCGACAGATTCTCGACGAGTTGCGCTGGAAACTCGACGCCCGGGGACACGAGGATGTCGGCCTCTTCGCCAGTGGCGGTATCGATCCCGAGAGCATCCGGAATCTCCGTCACGTCGCCGAAGGGTTCGGTGTCGGGAGTTACGTGAGCAACGCAGACCCACTCGACTTTGCTCTCGATATCGTCGAACTCGAGGGTGAACACGCCGCAAAACGCGGGAAACTGGACGGAAAAAAACAGGTGTACCGGACACCGGACGGGACACACCACATCGGGCTCGCCGACCGGGACGGACCGGAAAACGGTGAACCCCTCCTCGAACCCCTGATCGAAGGCGGCGAAGTCGTCCGGGCGTTCGATATCGACGAGGCAGCAAAGCGGGCGCTAGACGACGCAGAGCGCGTCGGATTCGGTGAGTAGAGAGATAGTTCCAGTCTCGGCAACAGGCCGATAGCACTCAAACGCTGTCTCTCAGATCCTGTCAATTTCGTCCCGCTTTCTGAGGTAGTACACCCCCCCAATTCCTCCGAAGATAACGAGCATTGACAGAGTCAGTATGATCGGAACCATGCTCGTCGACTCGCTATCGTCGTCTGTCTCGGTCGTCCCGTCCTGGGGTTGCCGAATGAGTTCGATAGAGCCTGCCTCTATTCCCTGGATGGTGATTTCACCCTCCGCGGCCTCGAACTTCACAGCCATTTCACGGCGTTCGCCGGAGTCGAGAGTGACGGTCTTTGCCCCGACCGGTTCGCTGCCGGCCGTAACGTTGATCGATCGGGTTACCGTCCAGTTACTGGGGTTTTCGACGACGAACTCCGCCGTGGTCTGTTCACCCGGAGCGACCAGATCGGCGGGGATCGAGACGTTTCGAATCTCGAACTCCGGTCGCTCCGCTACGGCGACGGTTCCAGCCCGAGTCCCATTGACGGCGAGGTCGTACTCCCCGGGTTCGTCGAACGTTGTGGTGTACGTTCTCGATTCACTCGACGAGCCACTGATCGTCAACTCGTGTCCAGCCACTGTCTCACCGTTCGCCGTGAGTCCAGCCGTGTAATTACCCTCTCGATCACCGACATTCGAGACAGTCAAATTGACTGCTATGGGGTTCAGCGCTATCGTCTGGCTCCTGTTGACAGTTGCATCGTCGATCTCGAACGTGGCGGGCTGGTCGACGCGCAACTCTCCAGCCGAGCTGTCGTCGATGCTGATATCGTAGTTTCCGGAAGTGTCGAAACGCTCCTGAAACGAGACTGTCGTCGACTCGTCCGGACCGAGTTCCACCCGCTGTGTTCCTGTGTCCTGTCCATCGACGGTCAACTCGGTACTGTGGCCACCACTCCGGTCACCGACGTTCGTCACCGTCCCGGAGATCGTGACCGTGTCACCTTCGAGGATTACGGAGTTGGAAATCGACGACTCGGAGACCTCGAACGTCGCTGGCTGGTCGACTGTCACAGTCGCTGTTTCGGAGTCAGGGACCTGAATACGGTACTCGCCGGCCTCGTCGAAACTCGGATCGAAGCTGACATCTGTCGACTCACCGCCACCGACAGTGACCGAGTTCGACGTGGCAGTCTCGCCGTCGATCTGGAGTACGGCATCGAAGGTCCCCTCCCGGTCCCCCGTATTCTCCACGGTTGCAGTAATCCCGACGGAGTCGCCCGCGACGACCTCGTCACTCGCGAGTGAGAGATCTGTCACGGTGAACGATGCAGGCTCTTCGACGGTAACTGTGGCAGTCTCGGAACCGGAGACCTGAACGCTGTACTCACCCGCCTCGGCGAAACTCCGCTCGAAACTCACCTGTTCCGAGGATTCGCCGTCGACGGTAGCTGTTTGCGTCTCTTCAGTGGAGCCACCGACTTGGAGTTCGGCCTCGAACTCACCGGTCGCCTCCCCATCGTTGTCCAGCGTCGCCACGATATCGACAGTTTCCCCCTCGAGTGCTGGATTTGGCGTCGCCTCCAGCGTCGTCGCCTCGATATCAGGCGGAGTGAGTACATCGAGGGTGCCAGCGTCCACTCCGCCGATACTCACATCGAAATTTCCCGCTTCCGAGAAACTCCGATCGAAGGAGACTGCTTCGGACTCTCCGCCGGCAACTGTGACCGACTGCGAGTCGACCGTCTGACCATCGACCTCCAGTTCGGCATCGAAACTCCCCTCCAGATCGCCCGTATTCTCCACGGTTGCAGTGGCCTCTGCAGCGTCTCCTCTGACAATCTCGGCGCTCGCGAGGGACGCGTCAGTCACCTCGAAGGAGGCGGGTTCCAGGACAGTTACCGTCCCGGCTGTTTCGCCGCTGACGCTGACATCGTAACTGCCGGCATCGGAAAAGCTCCGGTCGAACGAGACTGTCGTCGACTCACCACCGTCGACTGTGACTGGCTCGGAATCAACTGTCTGACCATCGACCTCCAGTTCGGCATCGAAACTCCCCTCCAGATCGCCCGTGTTCTCGATGGTCGCAGTCGTCTCGACGGATTCTCCCGGGGTAATCTCGTCCGTGTCGAGTGACGCGTCAGTCACATCGAACGAGGCAGGCTCCCCCACAGTTACCGTCCCGGCCGTTTCGCCGCTGACGCTGACATCGTAACTGCCGATATCCGAAAAGCTCCGGTCGAACGAGACTGTCGTCGACTCACCACCGTCGACTGTGACTGGCTCGGAATCAACTGTCTGACCATCGACCTCCAGTTCGGCATCGAAACTCCCCTCCAGATCGCCCGTGTTCTCGATGGTCGCAGTCGTCTCGACGGATTCTCCCGGGGCAATCTCGTCCGTACCGAGTGACGCGTCGGTCACATCGAACGAGGCAGGCTCCCCCACAGTTACCGTCCCACCGGAGACACCGTTGACGCTGATACTGTACTCCCCGGGCGAAGAGAACGTCTCCTCGAAGGTCACCTCTGTCGTACTGTAACCCGAAATGAAGACATTCGTCGACTGTACCGTACTCCCGTCGACCTCCAGTTGCACCGAGAAGGTATCGGAAAAGACTCCCGTGTTCTCTACCTCTGCAGTGATCTCCGTCGAGTCACCCTCCTGTAACGTGTCCTCACTGATCGAAACACTGTTGACCTCTAGATTTGACTGGTTTGCACTAGCAGTGCCAGCGATAGTCGGGGCGCCAACAAACGATAATGCAGCAAATACAGTACCGACTGCAAGCAAGACGGCGACTGCTTTCGTCCTATCCATGCAATAGCTCCATTTCGCAGCAAAATTGTTAGATAGATCAAATACTGAGTAAGCTGGGCTCAATTGTCGACTGTTGGGTAGCAGGTAATCGGGAGGCGGAGACAGTTTGATCGTCTGTAACTGGGGGTAAGTTACAGCTATCGCTCGATCCGGCACCACCTGAATCTTAGCAGACTGGCTTGGGGTTCATTCCGAGCTCTTCGAGCGTTTCGAAGTATTCGTCGTAGGCAGCTTCCACGACCGCTGTCGCTGCCGAAACCGCGCGGTCCCACTCTTCCTCTGAATCGCAGACAGCTTCGAGTGCCGAAAGTGCCTCCTCGCGCGTTGTCTCGTATGCGTCACCGAACGATCGGAAGATGCTGGCGGTCTGTGGCTTGGCCTGGCCAGTGAAAAAGCCACTCGACTGGGTGCTCTTTCGTTCCATGACGAGTGTCCAGCCGACGGTCGCTCCCAGCCGTTCGGGTGTGGACTGTGCCTCTCGGAGACTCACAGCGGCAGCTGGTGGCTCGCCCGGCTCGTGGTCGTCGAGTTCGCCGACGATCTCGTCGTACTGGTCGGCGACTCGGCTGTTCGCATCTGTGAATAGATCCTGCTCGGTACTCCCGGCCCACTGCGCGAAGGTGTCACTGGCGTGGGCAGCGGCGTTCGCGGCGGCGGTCAGCACAGCCTCGGGCTCCATCTCGCCAACAGTGTCTGCGTACAGTGATTTCGACGAGCCGAGTCGTGATAGTTCCGTCTGCAGATCCGATTCGATTCGATCCACAAAGTCGGGTCCGTCCATACTCCATCATCGACCGCAGGGGCGTAGTCTCTTTCGCTCTATGCCGAAACACCCACAAAGCCACCCATCATATCGCTTGGTATGGATATCACCGGGACCAAAAACAAGATCCAACGCGTCATCAAAGTCGCCGAGGAGAGTTACAAGAAGATCAACGAAGTGATCGAAAAGATCGAGAAACTACAGACGGATCTCGCCACGACAAGCGATCAGGTCGATCACATCGAGATGGAACTGGCCGAACAGCGCGCCCTCATCGAACGGCTGGCCGAGGAACAGGGGCTCGACATCGAGGCGATTCTCGCGGATGTCGAGTACCCGGAGCGGTTACTCGGAGACGAAGCGGACGGGACAGATCCGGAGAGCAACGATGTAGCGACAAGTCGTCCATCTGCAACAGGGTCTGACGAGCAGTAACGTGTCTATCGAGTCTCGGCCCGAACCGCCCGCCGGAACGGAGTGGGTGTTTCTCGCGACGACCAACAGGGATCTTGAAGCGGTGGCGATCGACGAGATCGAAGCCCTCACCGGCGCAGACGCTACAGTAACCCACCCCGGGATGGTCCGTTTTACCGCCGACATCGCGGCTGTGTACACACTCCACGCGCGTGCCAGGTCGCTCCACCGGATCATGCTCGAACTCGTCAGGACCCCCTTCGAGACACTGGACGATCTCACGGCCCTGATCGGACGACTGGCTATACCGGCCTACCTCGGTAGCGAGCAATCCTTTGCAGTCAGGGCGAAACGCCGTGGTGAGCACTCGTTTGGGAGTCCGGACGTCGAACGGGAACTCGGACAGGCGATTATCGACCGGTATCGGAGCCAGGGTCAACCACGCCCGGCGGTCGATCTCGACGATCCGGATCTGATCTTCCGGATAATCGTCAGAGGCAACACTGTAACGGTCGCGATCGATGCGACCGGACAGCGTTCACTCCACAGGCGCTGGTACCGCGTTCGGGAGCACGAGGCTTCACTCCGCCCGACGATCGCCTACGCAATGTGCCAGTACGCGGGCTACCAGCCGGGAGACCGACTTCTCGACCCCATGTGTGGCTGTGGCACTATCCCGATCGAGGCAGCACTCACCTCGCTGGATCTGTCGCCAACACTGAACCACGACCCCGCACTGACGGCGTTCCAGTTTCTCGATCCCCAGCGATACCACCAGTTACAGCGCGATACAGATTCCGGAACCCGCCCGGCAGTCACCGGATTGGATATCGACGACGGTGCCGTGGAGGCGACGCGAGCGAACGCCAGAGAGGCCGACATTCTGGACAGCATTACAGTTTCGACGGAGGATGCGACGGTGATCGACATAGAGACAGATGTCGTCGTGACAGACCTGCCGTTCGGGATCCGGACGAACACGGAGTTGCGGGTACTGTACGATGCCTTCTTCGAGAATTTACAGGCTGGTAGCTGGGAGCGAGCAGTCGTACACACCGCACGCGAGGAGTTGGTACCAATCGAAATCAGTGAAACGATCCCAATGCGTCGTGGACGACTCGAAACGAGTATTCTCGTGATCGAATAGCCGCCGATTAGGCGGGTTCCGGTAACTGGAAGCTAACGCTTTCGTCTTCGTCGACGGAGACCATCCCGTCGAACAGTTGTTTGAGGGTGTTCATCGTCTCCGCGTCGTGGGCGTTCGACTCGATGACGTGGATCCCGATCGCCTCTGCATCTTCGATCCGACTCGTCAGAACGTGCATAAACCGGAAGACAGTCTGGAGATCGGAGTACATGAGCAGCGTCGACAGCGAATCGATCGCGACGCGGTTGTGTCTGACCTGGCGGTCGGTGTAAAACTCTTCGACGAACTCTGAGAATTTGATACCGATCCCCGTCATGTCGACCGGGGAAGAAGTGTATTTGACCAGCTCCGTATCGTTGGTCGACCGTCCCTGGTGTTGGGTGACACAGTCGACAACACCGACGTGAGCGTCCTCAGGATTCTCCAGTAGCGATCGGAAATCCGTGAGAACCCGGTCTGAACTATCCCGGGTCGTGACGATGACGGCCCCCTCACCACTGTTCGCCCCGTGAGCAAGCCCCTCCATCATGAGACGTCGCTTGCCACTTAGTGGTGGCCCAGAGATGAGAATATTCGTCCCTTCCTCGACAGATTTGTTATCGAACGCCGGACCAAGTTCGTACATTGCAATGTTCCCTTTGGAGACTGACACGGATCAGCGAGCCAATCCCTTTCTCTCGTCTGTTATCTTGGCCAGCATATATATATGGTTTTTTGTTACTGACTGGACTCCTGATATCGATGTCGAACCGGGGAGTTTTTATTCCAACGCCGGTTTGTTGCGGATGCGGGCGCTTAGCTCAGCTTGGACAGAGCACTTGGCTTCGGACCAAGATGTCGCGGGTTCAAATCCTGCAGCGCCCACTTCCAGACGGGTTGTTCTAGATTGTCCGTACGGCGTAGGGGCGTTTATAAATCATATCAGTCCATCAGAGAAGTGATTTCAACCCGCGACGGGTTGACCCCGTCACGTCCCGCAACTTTCTGCGAAAAGTATCGTAGTTTTGATGTGTAAGGCTGCCCGAGTAGTATCCCGGTTAGAAGGGTCAACGGCCAATCAAGACCCGGCCGAAATCCGCCCTTTTTCACGCACGTTTCGGGTGCCCTGCCCTTTTATGCGCGCGAAAGTGTAAGATTTCAATTATGATGTCCGTCGGCACGCGGGATGGCCCAGATGGGGCACCACCGTCTCGAAGGCACGTGCAGTTATGGCTCCGAACAGGGGTAAATGCCTAAAAATTGGATTTGAGACGGGTCTCGTGCTGCAATACGGGCTCGGGGGTCAAAGATCTATCCGGTCGCCGTGGCGGTGCCGGCGGTGCGGATCAAGCGGGAGAAATTTTTTTCAGCCTAACACCGCGGAGGTGCCCGGCGATGAGGGATGAGAACCCTCGTCCGTCGGATCACACTAATTTATGCATAAGTATCATACAATCTGACAAAATATGGCCGAGTCACCGGATGACCCTCCTTTCCGATCCACCAAATCAACTGAGGCGATTCAAGCTGCCTACGACGAGGAAGAAGCCACGAGCTATGTCGAGAGACACTGGCTCAAGCGCCGTATCGAACGGCGTACCCGCCGCCACCAATTCGGGGATGCCACCGGTCGCGTCCTCGACGTTGCCTGTGGCACTGGCGAGAACCTCCCCCATCTTCCTGAATCAACTGAAATCGTCGGGATTGACATCAGTACACCTATGCTCCTTCTCGCGCGCGAGAGGGCAGACGACCTCGGTCGGCAAGTCGAACTGGAGCAGATGGATGCCCAACGGCTCTCGTTTGCGGACGATTCGTTCGACCACGTCATCTCATCGCTCTCGACTTGTACCTTTCCAGATCCCACCGAGGCGCTGAACGAGATGGGGCGAGTCTGCAAACCTGACGGACAGATTCGACTGTTAGAACATCACAAATGGAAAGCACCTGTGTTTGGCAGAGTCACAGAACGAATGCACGAGGGCGAATATGAGCGAGTCGGCTGCCGACTGTATGAGGATCCAACGACAGTGGTCAGACAGTCAAATCTGGAGGTCATCTCTGACCGACGGTGGCGTCTCCCACCATTCACTGGTATCACCGCTTGCCCACCAACAACCGCCGATACACCAATTTAATAGAGCACCTCGAAACGTACAGCAACTGCTTACCGTCCCCAAGCATCTAAAAAACTTCTTGGGAGGGTGAGCCGAAAGGCTCTGACAATGAGCGGCGATCAAGAGCGCTCGACTCCGTACGGCGCGTGGTCATCGCCGATCTCCGCCGAGATGGTTGCCAGTGGCGGGATCGACTTCGGTCACACTGATTTGGACGGCAATACCATTTACTGGCGCGAAGCACGGCCAGCCGAAGACGGCCGTGGCGTCGTCGTGCGTCACGACGGTGAAGATACTCGAGACGTGACGCCTGACGACGTCAACGTCCGCACTCTCGTTCACCAGTACGGGGGTGGTGATTTTGCCGTACACGATGATGTCGTCTTCTTCGTGCGATTCAGCGACCAACGCGTCTACAGACAGCCACGGAACGGCGAGCCGACACCAATCACGCCAGAGCCCGAGACCGACCGCGGGTTGCGATATGCGGACTTCGAAATCTCCTCCGACGAGAACCATCTCTACTGCGTCCGGGAGGATCACGATGCGCCTAATGTCGAGGAAGCTGTCGACGAGCCGGTGACTTCTCTGGTACGGCTCACACCCGACGTGGACGAGGAACCCGTAGTGGTCGCATCAGGCCACGGTTTCTATGCGGCGCCTACGCTCTCGCCGGACGGTGACCGGCTCGCGTGGCTCACGTGGGATCACCCGCGGATGCCGTGGGACGGCACCGAACTCCACGTCGCCGACGTAGATGACGACGGAACGCTTTCGAACGAGCGCGTTGTCATGGGCGGCTCCGAGGAGTCGGTCTTCCAACCGGCGTGGCGCCCCGACGGAACGCTCCACGCCATCTCTGACCGGACGGGCTGGTGGAATCTCTACCGACGAGATGGTGACGACTGGGTGCCCTACCGCGAGGAAGAAGCGGAGTATGGCGTTCCGCAGTGGGCGTTCGGTCTTGCCACGTACGCGTTCCTTGACGAGGGGCAGGTTGCCGTGGTCGTCATTCGCGACGGGGAACAGACACTCGAACTGATCACCCCGGATGGGGATCGAACAGTCACAGACCTGCCGTTTGCAGCGTTCGGAGAGCGCGGACAGCCGCGACTTCGATCGGACGGCTCGTCCCTCTATTTCGTCGCCAGCGGCCCCGCGACGCCGCCGCGACTGGTTCGCTGGTCGCCCGGGGCGGAGTCGACCGTGCTACGACTCGGGAACGAAGTAGAACTCGACGAGGAGTACGTGTCGGTGCCGGAGCACACCAGCGTCCCGACGCGAGACGGGTCGGAAACCCACACGTTCGTCTACCACCCGGCCAATCCGGACGTAGATGCACCTTCCGACGAGTGTCCGCCAGTTCTCGTGTTTGTACATGGCGGCCCGACGAGCGCGGTGCTTCCGGCTTTCCACCTCAGCACGCAGTTCTTCACGTCCCGCGGGTTTACTGTCGTTCACGTGAACTACCGTGGTTCGACCGGACACGGTCGGGCGTATCGTGAGGCGCTGTACGGCGAGTGGGGAATGACCGACGTCAAGGACTGCATCGACGCCGCGCAGCATCTGGCCGAGACCGGGCGAGTCGATGGTGATCGCATGGCCATCAGGGGCGGAAGCGCCGGTGGGTTCGTCGTCCTGTCGGCACTCGCGTTTCACGATGTGTTCGCAGCGGGGACGAGCTACTACGGTGTGGCTGACCTCACGCGCCTCGCCGAACTCACGCACAAGTTCGAGTCACGGTACCTCGACCAGATGGTCGGGCCGTACCCCGAGATGGCCGACACATACGATGCCCGGTCGCCAGTCCACCACGCTGACGGCATCGAGGCCCCCGTACTCCTCCTCCAAGGAGAGGACGATCAAGTCGTGCCGCTTTCACAGGCCGAAGAGATGGTGGAGGCGCTTTCCGCGAATGACGTCCCGCACCGTCTCCGCGTGTTCGAAGACGAACAGCACGGATTCCGCCGTGCGGAGTCCCGGAAACGCGCTCACGAGGCGGAACTAGCGTTCTACGGCGAGGTGTTCGGATTCGACCCCGACGATGACCTTCCCCCGTTCGACTTATCGGAGAGCTATGATCTGGAGCATCGCGGCCACTAAGAAACTGGCGTGTGAGTGTCTGGATACCCCGGGTCAGACGAAGGCGGTGTGACGGTTATAGATAGAAAGCTGGGCCAATACGGACATCTCCCCTCAACCACTCAGTTCGCCCGGGACTATCCATCTGAGGTTGTGAGTCCCTGATTGCGTTAGCTAAGTTTGTGAAAATTCCCAAACTCCAGACTACACCTGCACCATATCAAATAAGTGTCCACGAGGGGTCGTCTGAAAGTATGAGCCTACGCAGCGATGGGGGCACATCTGAAATTCCCTCTCTCGATTCATCGTTTTCTCGCGACGAAGTCTCGATGGATCTCACGATGTGTGGTCTTCTCGTCGAGAAAGCCGAAGAGATGGCGAACCTCTACGCGTCCCATCGTGATTGGACGACGGTCGAAGATCGATGGTTCGACGAACGGATTGACGGGCGAAGCACACGCGGCAGCTCGCGGAAGGTCTACCGAGTCCTGAGTTCGAGGTTCAAGACTGCGGACACCTCGTTGCCGTCGATTTCGCAACTGCCGTCCGTCTTCGAGCAGTGCGACACCACGCGAGACAAGGCACAGGTCTTGTACTTCTACCTCGTCGAAGACGACCCGCTCGTTCGATTCGTCGTTCATGAATATGTACGACGACTGCAGGAACGCAGTACTGATAGCTTGGACTTCGAACAGGATGTCCTCGAATCGATTCTTGGAGGCTTTCATTACTCGGACGGTGGGAAATTCGATTACGCCGACTCAACGACCGCGAGGTGGGGTGAAGGATTCAGAAGCGTACTGCGAGAGATTGGCGTCCTCGAAACACAGCAAACGCTACAAGGACAGCCCCCGAATCTCGGTGAGATCCCTCTTCTCGTCGCCTCGGGCTACTCGTGGGAGAAGGAAGAGGATGAGTGGCTCACCCAACCTCGTGGGTGGCTCTATCTCTTCCAACCGGAGCCGTACTGGGACTCGTTGGCCGAACGCCTCAGTGAGCATCCGAGCTGGGAGGCGAGCGGAATTCACGGAGAGCTGCGACTTCAACCAGTCGACGAGACGTACGGCTGGGCCGAGCCGATGGAGGATAACTCATGACTGACGGGACGTGGTTCGCCGCCGACGTCGGGGTCGACTTCGAGGAGTCCGTACGGATCGACCGCGAGGACGACGGCCGCGACCACCGGCTGGAGTCGATCGACACCTACCACGTGACCGACGAGGCCGAGAACTTCATGTCGGACTTCTTCGCGCGGCTGCTCGGTCGGTCGGAGGACATGCGGTCGGGGGCGAACTACTGGCTCTACGGCTACTACGGCAGCGGGAAGAGCCACCTCCTCAGCGTGCTTCGCGGCCTAATGGACAGCGAGTGGCGCCGTGGGCGAGATGACATCTGGGGACAGCTCACCGACGGACGAGAATTGTCGGCGTTGCAGACGACGTGGGAGTCGATCCACGGCGAGTACGAGGTTATCCCGATTTCGGTGAACCTCCTGAAGCACCAAGGACAGAAAGAACTCAGTTTCAGCGAGATCGTCCTGCAGGCTGCCCACACGTCCGAGCGGCTCACGGGTGTCAAAGACGGGTTCTCCCCGCAACTCGACGTCGCCTACTTCGAGGACTGGTATCGGACGACCAACGCGTGGCCCGACCGCACGGCTCATGCTCGGTCTGCACTCAGCGACACCGTTTCCGACCCCGACAAGTACGACTGGGAGGACGTCCAGCAGTACAACGCGCTGGCCGAGACCGTCCTCCCCGCGCTCTTTGAGGAGGAGACCGGCACGGCCGACGGGCTGGACGACCTGACGCCCTCGGATCTCGACCCCGAGGCGATGGTCAGCCGCCTCGAACAGCTACGGAGCGACCGCGAGGACGAACTCGGTCGCCCGGTCAAACTTGTCTTGCTGCTGGACGAGGTGAGCCTGTTCATCGGTACTGACTTCGACCGCCTGACCGAGCTGCAGACGCTCGCAGAAAGCGTCGACGAGATCGGCGACGGGGACATCCAGATGGTCGCGACCGCACAGGCCAAGATCGAGGACGTTCAGCCGCAGTTCGCCGCCCGGGGCGCTGACTTCAGCATCGTCAAGGATCGATTCCCACACCGGTTCGGGCTCCCGAGCAGGCACGTCGGCGAAATCTCGACCCAACGGCTGCTCAAGAAGACGACAGACGGGAGACGAGAGACGGAACGCGTCCTCGAACGCACCAGCAACGAGCCGGAGACGCTACTCGTGTACTCGGGAATCGAGCAAAACACCGAACCACCGCTCGACGACATCGACCGCGACCGTCTCCTTGACTTCTATCCCTTCCTCCCATACCAGCCGGCGCTGTTCCTCGATATTCTCTCGAATCTCCGACAAGAGGCTCACGACCCGGCCAAGTCGATTTTCTCGGGGACGGCCCGGGCGATTCTGGCGCTTGTCCACGGCCTTTTGCAGGAGTGGCTGGATGCTGATGAAGAGACGCATCTCGTTTCGCTGGTCAACTTCTACGACCTCATCGAGCCGGAACTTGAGGACATCACGCCGCAGGACGTTGCAGTCATCGAAGAGATCGAAGAGCAACAGGAACGGGGCGAACTGGAAGAACTCGATATAGATGTAGCGAAGGCCGTACTTCTTCTACAGCACGTTCCCGAGACGATCCCAATGTCCGAGCGGAACCTCGCTGTCGCCATACTGAGCGACCTCAACGGCCCAACCCAGTTCCAGATGGAAAACCGTGTCGAGGAATCACTTCAACGCCTCCGGAAGTTTATCCGGCCGACGCACGACGAGGCGGGAGCGAAGTATGCATTCACGGGGCCAGTAGAGCGCGAGATTTACGAACGGGCCGAAGAGAACCTGAATAATATCGACTGGGAAGCCATCATTGAGGAGTTGGACACCTATCTCTGGGACGACATCGTCCGTGATATTTCGCTTCCGACGGCAGCCGAATACGGCGACACCAGCGAACAGTATCCGGTTCGCTACGAATTTACTGTCGATGGGACTCCGTTCGAGACCACGGTCGAATCTGACGATTCACTTGATGTGGAGGTGGCTATTGAGGGTATTTCTCTAGCACCGCGTCAAAATGAGTTTGAAGACGATCCGATGGAGTGGGTGATAAGTGAAGACGGACTAAACGACCTCCGTGACAGTCTAGTAGATTGGTGGGCACTCAGAGATGCCGTGGGTGACGAGCTTCCAGAATCCGTCGAACGCGACCTCACAGATCGAGCAACTCGTGTCCGTAGCAAACTTGTTCAAGCACTCGATAATGGCTCGTTCACGGTCAAGGATCGGACGGAAATCCACGGATTGTCCGCGGCGGTAGAAGAGTTCGTGGAGGTTCGCTATCCCGATGACTTCCACCCAGTAATGCTGCAGGTCAATGAGGAACATCTGCGGGAACTCCGCGGACTCTCTGCCAATGACCCGCTTCCGGGGTGGAGCCAGCAGATCGAGGTCGCTACCGAGGATCCGGAGACCCACGGTGGAAGAATTCAGAACAACGTGAGATCGTTTACCCACACGCCATTAGATCAGAGTGGCGGTAGCCTCGCGATGGCCACCGTTCTTGACGAGATCACCGACCGGAAACCGATCTACGAGGATGCCCGCCCCGCCCTTTGTGCGATTATCTGGGGGCTCTGTCGCAAGGGTGACTTCCTCCCCGTCGACGAGACCGGGGACTCGCTCGAACTCGACTCCGTCATCAACCTGAGCGAGTTGACGACCACACGTCTCAAGATCGCGGGGGGAAGTGGCGTCCGCAAGGCGCTCGAAGCAGGCGGCTTCATCGACTCGACGGAGACCATCCCGGACGGGATGGTCAGGCTCCAGTCCGCGAACGAGACTCTCGCCGGGCGTCTCGGGAGTCTCATCGAGGACGTTGAGCTGGTCGCAAAGAGCGACCTCCAGACACAGCCCGTTCGGGGACTGCTCGACGCGTTCGTCAACGCTCTCGAAGACAAACAGCAGGCGGCCGTCGCCCGCCACGAGGCCGTGAAGTCACGAGATACCGACTGGCAGCAAGTGGTTGAGGCCACCAACGACGCACAAGAGTGGTACGACGATGCCGAGGAGGTGTGGAACCTCCGCCTGCCGGCGCTGGCGCAGCTCGACGCCCAGCTCACCCTCGCTCAGCAGTCCTTCGACTGGCTGACCGACGAGTGCGACACTGCCAGCCGGGCGCTTCGGGACAGTATCGCGGAGTACGACGACGAGTGGTGGACGCACGACGGCTGGGACAGGTTCAACGACGCCCGAACAGTCTCGCCATCGTTGGACGACGCCATCGAGGACGCGTGGGAAACGTTCCAATCGTCGACGGATGTGGACGCGTTCGTTCGTGATCTCGACGACCACCCGTGGATCCGGCCACCGAGTGACTTCGGATCGAACGTTCGCCCCGCCTTCGAGAACGCGTACATCACGCCGCTTCGCCGGGCCGCGTCGTGGTACGAGGATGTCTCGGAGGCCGTCACCACCGTGACCGGGGGCACGACGGGCACAGAGGCAGACGACTTCATACGGGCGACGGACACGCTGGTCGATACCGAGCCACTCCACGTGGTCGCGGGCAGCGAGATCGACGAGTTGCGGGCCACGTTCGAAGAGCTGCAAGCGATCGTGGGCAACCAACCGCCGTCGGAGGTCACTGCAGTCGGCCTGCTCCCGTTGGATCGGGAGTCGCTAGACGCCGAACTCGAGCGGTTGGTCGAGCGTCACGACCTCAGTATCGAGCGGATGGAAACGGGGATGATCGTCCGATGACGAGCAACCGTCCCCTCCACGACTTCAAAGAGCGACTTGCCCGGTTTGCAGACGGGCGTCGCGGCATCCGAAACCCGTTCGTGATCGTCCCCGTTCAGCCGAAATACGAGCGACGCGTCGCCGACCGCCTCGTCGAGTGGGCAGAAAATCCACACGAAACCGATGGGTTTCCCGTGGACGGAACCGTGCAAGTCCTCCGGTTGGACGAGTTGCTCGTGGAGACCGACGTGTTTGACCTCGCGGTCGATCTCGGTGACCGATCGCAGCCGGCTACGATCAAAGACACGATGCAAGATCGGTTGGCAGAGGAACTGATCGGGGTCATGGTCGAAGAAATCGCGGCTCCCGACCAGCAGCGACACGTGGTGGTCTTGACCCACCTCGGCAGTCTCTACCCGTTCACCCGTGCCTCGGAGCTGCTTGACGAACTCGACCGCCGCAACGTCCAGTCAACGATCGGTATCCCGTTCCCCGGTGAAATCACTCTCGGGAAGTTGAGCTTCTTCGGCGAGGAATCGCGCAACTACTACCCGGCCCACCAGATTGACGGCCGCATCGAGGGGGTGCATCTCCAATGAGCGACCAACGTATCCACGACATCTTCCAGCAGTCACCGACCCGCGAACTTGAGGAAGTCCAGAAGGTCAACGCGAGAACACAGGCCGAGAACGACGTGCGCGAGTTCTACGAGACGGACAGCGCACGGAGCGTCCTCACCACGCTTGGGAACCTCGTCGACAGGTATCCGAACGAAGACCCGCGCTTCCTCTACATTTCTGCGACGTTCGGGTCGGGGAAGACCCACCTCCTGAAGCTCGCCGGGTTTGCCGCCGACACCGAATCGGAGTTCACCGACCTCGGCGAGGAGCTGGCGAGCCGGTGGCCGGGCTTCCAGTCGTTCAGACAGAGCATCGCGGACTCCCACGTCGACCGTCTGAAGCCGGTCTTCCTCAACCTTCTCAACCGGGACGCGTCACAGGAGCCGCCACTTCCCTACCTCATTTACGAGGCCATCGGCCGCGAACTCGGGTATCCGACTGATCCGAACTGGCTGCTCGAGTGGGCGTGGCAGCTGGACATGAACCACGGCGACTGCTGGGAGCAACTGCAAGAGATCGAATACGACGGGCGGACGTTCGACGAGGTGTACGACGAGCGGGCCTCGCTGCGGAGCTGGCTATATGGAGCTGTCCCCACTCTCGACGACTCACCGTATCGCTCCAGCGACGAGGTGAAACAGTCGATCGATAATGCGATCGACGAGGTCGACCCCGGCGAATTCGACTCGGAAGAACTCGTCTCCCGGGTCAAGGTGGCACAGGACGCCCTGAGTACAGCCGATACCGAGACGGAGCTGCTGATCGGCCTCGACGAGGTGGCGTTGTTCATCGGCGACGGTCGCCACCGCTACCGGGAGTTCCAAGAGACGATGGAGGCGCTGACGAATACCGCGACCGGGCCAAATCCGCCGATCGTCGGCACGGGACAGTATCCCTTCCAGCGCATCCACAGCGAGTTCGAGGACTCTGACGTCACCGACGAGCCGTGGTGGGGCGAACAGGAGCCGCTCGAAGGGGCCGACACTGAGATCATCGTCCGCAAACGGTGGCTCCAGAAGGACGGCGACGGCGAGCGGGCAGTCGAGCCGGCGATTCAGGAGATGCCCGATCTCACGCTCGACGCGTACTCTGACATCACGGGTACGGATCCAGATGCAATCGAGTCCTATCCCTTCCGCGAGTACGATCTTGGCCTGTTGCGCACGGTGATCCAGCAGTTGATGCCGCGCGGTCGCGTGACCGAGGAAGAGTACGTGCAGGGTCGGGCCTTGCTCATCCTCGTGCGGTCGCTGTTCACGCGGTTCGAGTGGGGCGAGAAGTCCGTCGGCGCGCTCGTCACGTGGGACGAACTGTACGACCTACTGGTGGAGGAGACGACGTACGTCCCGCTGTGGGTGCAGGAGATGGTCGACAACAAGCTCGTCCCATCCACCGGCGGGGATGAAGACGCGTTCTCGGTGCGGGTCGCGAAGGCGCTGTACCTCCTGAATCAGGTGCGCTCGGAGGTGCCGTCCACGCCGTCGAACCTTGCCCGACTGATGGTCGGGTCGACAGACGAGTCGCTCGCATCATTCCGAGACGACGTCGAGTCTGCGCTGGCAGACCTCGTCGAGGACAGGAAGGTGCTGACCGAGACCAACGACCGCGGGGACGAAGAGTACCTGCTGGTTTCCGAGGAACAGGAAGACATCCTGACGAGAGCGAAGACTCGGGCGCAGCAGATTTCGTCTCACCGGCTGTCGGCCAAGTTGGAGACGTACCTGCAGGAGGGGAGCAACCACCTCCTCTCATCGGGCAGTCGACACGAGGTCGATCTCGATGGTGAGCGCCGGGTGCCGCTCCGGTTTGAATACTCCATCCTCGATCCGATCGAGCGGGCTCCCACCCCGGAGTTCGACGCCATCCGCGTCCGGCTGGTCGCCGACCAGCCCGACACGGTGGCCGATCAGGTGGACGTGTGGCAGTCGACAAACGGGGGACAGGACGGCGGTGAGCACATCCTCGTAGCCGTCGATATTCCGGAGTCGACCGTTGACCGGTTACGGGACGTCATGGGGATGCAAGAAGTCCTCTCGGAGGAGACCGAGACCTACTCTGACTTGGAGTCCGACCATCGTGACGAACAGCTCGCACTCGAATCCACGGTGCGCGAGCAGCTCGACGAGGCGGATGTCTACGTCCGCACCGGCGACACACGGGGTCGCTACGGCGACGCGTTCGAGCAAGTCGTGACGGGACAGGTACGGTCGGTCTTCGGCCAAACGCGGCACGTCCTGACGAACGGGATCACCGAAGTCAACGACGCCGAGCAGATGGCGCGGTTCTTCCGCGGCGTCGACGACTGGCCGCTGTCGAGCGAGGACGCCGTCACGCTCGGCGTTGACACCGACCGGGCGGAACTCGCCGACGGCTGGTGTCAGGAGTTCCTCGACGACTACGAGAACACCCAGTCGCTCCGCGGCGAGGACTTGCTCGCCCAGACCGTCCAGCGCGGCGGCAACTACCGTGGGACGCCACGGGAGTCCATCGCGGCGCTTTTGATCACGCTCGCCACGGCCAACGAGATCGCCCTCCGTCGCGACGACGAGTACATCACTGAACCCGAGGAGATCGGGCGGGCGGTCAGGAACAAGACGAACATGACTGGCGTACAGATTCGGTTCGAGTCGTTGGACGGCATCGATCCCGATCAGATTCGGGAGACCGTCCGGACGCTCATGGGCGAGTCGCCGGACGGTAGCGACCCGGACGCGTGGCTCTCGGAGCTGGCCGAGTGGGTCGACGAGAACAGCGTTCTGGTGAAACGCGTCCTTCGGGGCGTCAGTAGAGAGTTCGGCGAGGGTGCGTCGCTGGACGAACTTGAGGACGCCCTCGAACCGGCACTCGGCGGTGAGGCGCTCAAGACCGAGGACTTCGCGACCGATGCGGTCGAGCGACAGGCCGAACGGTTCGCTCGGGCCAGAGGGCTGTTCCGGCCGGACGAGGACGATGAGACCCTGTGGGAGCGGTTCAGCGAGCGGACGGCCGAGATGCAGCGCCTCCATCCCGGCGCTGACGTCACCGGTGACATGCAGGGCATCGCCGGCGGTATCGATGTGCCCGACGCCGAGCGACTTCGGGCGCTGATCGACGAGGCAGACGCCCACAGACAGCGCGTCGTTCGGGAGCAGTACGAGCGCATCACCGGCGAGACGCCCGCCGACGAGGCGCCGGAGAGCGTTGTCTCCAGCCTCGCAACGTGGCTCTATGCCCACGACGGGAGCAGCAAGGAGATTGCCGACCGGGTGTCCGTCGAATTCGAGGGGGTGACCATCGACGATCTGTACGACTTCTTTGAGGTGGCATGGGAGGGTGACTCGTTCTCGGAGGAGGAACTCGTCGATCCGGCGGTCGTTCAGCAAGCCGAGCGATACTCGAGGGCGCGGCAACTCCTCGAATCGTCCGGCGGCAAGTCCAGTCTCTGGTCGCAGCTTCTCGACGCGTCGAGACGGCTCGAAGAGGAGTATCCGAACCACCCGGTTACGAGTGACGTGGATGAGACGCTTTCTCGGTCACAGCCACCGAGCGTGGACGAGGTCGAAAGGCTCCTTGACGAAGCCGAAGACCCATTCAAGGTCGACGAACGGCTGGAGGAACTCGCCGACGAACTGCAGGCTGAACACCCCGATCACGAAGTTACCTCGGCAGTCGTTGACGCCGTCGAAGGAACCATCCCGCTGAGCGACGAACGTGTGGGGGAGTTAATCGAGGAAGCCGAACAGTTGCTTGAGGGCGTGGACGAGCAGATGCGGCGGATTAGGGAGACGATGGACGAACTTGAGGATGGTTCCGTAGTGCTGATTGAGTCGCTCGACTGAGTGGTAGAATTTTTTGTCAGCGGGGTATGAGAATCGGGACATGCGTGAATACAAAGATAACATATTCTATTACGAATCCGGAGAGAAAGCAGACCCATTAGAAAAGAATACCGTACACGGGCTCGTTAAGACTCTCAAGGACACGGAGTTCCCCGTATCACAGCGGGTTCTTGAGTTCTGTACTGGTCGCTCCTTACCGGACTCGGCTACATTTGAGTACGAAACGGAAGTGCCTGCTAAGAGGGTGTCTTCTGATTCGGCAGAGAGGATTCTGATCGGTCTTTCAAGAACTGGTGGGGTAAGAGACGGGGGTGGCGCGGGAGAATCACCGCAAGTGGACGCCCGAGTCCGAATCAAGAATTCTGAGGGAGAGTCTCTGTATGATGTGTTTATTGAGGCAAAGGTTCGTGGCTCTGATCTTCAGCGCAGCCAGCTCGATGATTACGTTGACGCCTTCGACATCGATGAGCAAGGTGAAGATAGGCAGCCGTGGGATACCATCCAGTGGTCGGATATTTACCGCCTTTTCGAGGAGGCTCGCGAATCTGTCCCAAGTGGCGAGGTTGCCTCTCGAGACGAGTATCTACTCAGCGAGTTCAACCATCGCCTTCTTCAGAAGGGTATGGTGCGGGGAACGCTCGGAGTGAGCAAGACTGGTGGAAGCGGGGACAAACACCGCAAACGGTTGCTCGTTGGCCCAAAAGACCCAGATAGTGATCCAGTACTTACCTTCTGGGCGTTCTCCCGCCGTGAAGAACAGAACCAATCCTCGTCGATGGAGCTTCCAGAAGATTGTCTTCAGGAACTCTTCGGTGAGATGTCTCTCGAGACTCGACGGAAGGTGTTCCTTGAAGGTAACTTCGAGAAATTACAGCAGTGGGTGGTTGATACAACGGATCTCACTCCATCGGACTTCAAAGACGATGGAAGTACTTTCGCGAGAGCCGAGCGAGAGGGATACCCTGAGCCAGCTGGCATAATGCTCAGATTCAGCAATTCAAACCTCTTCAAAATCAACTCTTACAACGTCGAGAAATCGAATGGCTGGATCTACTATCCACCGATATTGGCTCCTAACGAGTGGGAAACCGTGTTCACCGAATTAGCAGAAAAACTCTCTGCGAGCCAACGAGATCGGTTCATCGAGGATTTCGATTTGGACGCCCTCTGGGAGGCATATTTACACGATTCACCAATGAGTACAAGCTGAAAGGATGGTTCCATCTCGTTGTAGTGCCTTCCCGGATGGACAATCTTCAAGACACCTCCGTGGTTCTGAACGAAACATCACTAACTCTACTATGGAAGGGAATTCTGCGGCTCCGCGGAAGGCTCAGCTCGACAAGGAAGAGCGCGAGCATCTCGAAGACATCGTCACCGAGATGCGGGAGCGCGTCGAAGCGAACGTTCGCTACCAGCTCGAGGAGTATGATCTCGAAGAGCGTCCTGACGAAGACGCGCCCCTGAGCGACGAGGAGGAAGATCTCGTCGAGGCCATCGAATTGGAAGCCGTCGACGGTAACGAGTGGGACGAGGGCTACGAACAGTACATCACCGGCGTCGGCTACACTATCGTCAATCGGCTCGCTGCTCTCCGCTGTATGGAGGTTCGGAACTTCATCGATGACGAGGTGACGCGATTCCGTGAGGATGGGCTCACGCCGGCGGCCGACCGGCTGGTCACCGAGGAGTTCATGCTTGAGGAGGAAGCCGTCCTCGAAGCCTACCGAAACGCGTGCGACGACCTCGCCGAGGAGATCGAGATTCTCTTCGACCGTTCGACTGCCTACAGTCTGATCGATCCCGACGACGACACCTACGAAGACCTCTGTGAGATGCTTGACAAGGTTTCTGACGAAGTCTGGCGAGCCGATGACGTGCTCGGTTGGGTCTACGAATACTACAATGTCAAACTCCTCGACGATCTTCGACGGAAGGGCGACCACGAGGGATTAGAGCCCGAAGACGTACCGGCGGCGAACCAGTTCTACACCCCCCACTGGGTCGTGCGGATGCTCACTGACAACTCCCTCGGCAAACTCTATCTCGAAGATCAAGGGGAGTTACAGGATACCGTCGAAAGGCAGGACTCGATGACATCCAACGAGCGCAAGAACCGCCCTCTCTCCCCTAACGAATCTCCGGACATCGCGGACTTCTGTACCTATCTTGTCCCCTCTGAAGAGGAAGGTGAGCCCCCGGAATTTGATGGCCCTGAGGACATCCGCGTCATCGATCCAGCTTGTGGTAGCGGACACTTTCTGTTGTATGCGTTCGACGTGCTGGAGCGAATCTATCGGGCCGAGACTGACCTCGACCACGCCGAGATCCCCCGAGAAATCCTGCGGAACAACCTTTACGGCGTCGACCTTGACATGCGGGCCTGCCAACTCGCTGCATTCAACCTCTATTTGAAGGGGCGTACGCGTGCTGAAGCGGAGGGTGCCAACGGCTTCGACATGCCAGAAGTCGGTATCGTCTGTGCCGACGCCAAGGTAGCTGATGTCGAGGGTGTTGAGGCGGTTTTCGAGGAAGTTATTTCGAGCAGCTCGAGTATCGAGGGCGCTCTAAGTGAAGAGGATGTTCGCGAGGCGTTAGAAAATATCCTCGGCGCATTCGAGAACATCCACGGACTAGGAAGCCTTCTCGACGTTCGAGGAACTATCGGTGAGATGTTTAGTGATGAAGAGGGTGGCCTTCAGTTAACCTTCGAAGACGATTTCTCTGCTGACTACACTTTAAGCAGTTTCCTCCACACCCTACAGAAGGCAATCTCAGAGCATCGTGATGAAGATTCGTTCTTAGCACAGGACTTGCGTAGTTTTGTACGATTGCTCGATGTGCTTGCACAGGACTACGATGTGGCATTAATGAACCCCCCGTATGGATCAAAGAATCGAATGCCAGACGTTGTTCAGGACTATGTTGAATCACATTATTCATACCCCAGTGAATTTTATATCAACTTCTTCGAAGTTTGTAGCAGATTGACAAACCAATATGGCCGTATCGGTATGTTGATTCCAAGCACCTTCATGTTTAAAGGCCGATACGAGAAATTTCGGAGGGACTTCATAGGGCGTGAAGGTAGTTTTGACTTTTTAGCAGAATTTGGCAATGGTATCCTTGATAACGCAACTGTTCGGACAGTCGGTACTGTCGTACGGAATGGTGCAGAGCAAAAACCGACGGGAACGTTCTTTCGGCTTCACGACTTGCCCACTCAAGAGAAAGAAGAAGCGTTCACAAACATTGCGTCGGGTTTAGACACGAAGGTAAAGAGATACTTCGAGCTTAGTTTGGGCGAGTTTGAATCCATTCCAAGAACTCCAATCTGTTATTCTGTTCCGGGTATCGTTAGAGAGTTACAAGATAACGATACAAAAATTGACGCCGTTCAGGCCGGTATTGAAGGGGAGTCAGTGGCTCATGCTGTTACTGGTATTGTGACTGGGAATAACGACCGATTTACGAGGGAACATTGGGAGTTGTCCGATTTCGACCGGTTCAAACCCATGACAAAAGGCGGATCAAATGCTTGGGTAGTTCCACATATTCCAAAGACAGTAGAGTGGGGTGAAGGCGGGTCAATTGTGATGAAACGGTCTGGCGATTATGTTCGAACGCCAAATGAGGATCTGTATGGTCAAGAAGGATTGACGTGGACTTACATTAAGCAAACCGGGAGAAGATTTGGATACTATCCGGGAGGTCTGTTTAGCCATGCTGGCTTCATGTTAATTCCACGGGGAGATGAATCTCCGTGGACTATGATGGCTGTATTGAACTCGAATCTCTATCATAATATGTTCATATCTCAGACTTTAGATCGAATGTGGAATGTTGGTGAAGTCGGAGGATTGCCTTGGCTTGATGAACTTTCTGTAGACGAAGTTTCAGAACTAGCAGTAGAACAGTATCGGACAAGAATTAAGCAGCATACAAAAAATCCGACAAGTCCGTTTTACAAATCCGCTGCATTAGCACCGGAATCTGGGTTCTTCTACGATCATCCACATACTGAAGAAGTAGAAGAGTGGATAAAGGAAGACAACTCTGTAGATCCTGCGTTATCAATTAAGAATGCTGCTCTTGAAAACGAGCGGCAGAAGATCCGGCGGCACAATAAGCTGGAAACTTTATCAGAAGAAATTGACTCGATCATATACGAACTGCTCGATATAGACGAGGACACGCGAGACCTTATTGAACAAGAAGTCTTTCTTAGAACTTCTGAAACAGCTGAGGATAGGGAAATTCAAGATGAAGATACTGTCGAAGGCGTTCCAGAGAATATTGATGAACAAGCCAAAGGCCTTGTCCACCACTTCGCGATGGGGGCCGTCCGCGAGGAAGATGACGGCATCATCCCGCTTGAAGGTACGGACGAACAGGCTGATATGCTCGACCGAATCGTCGAGCGATTCGAGGATGCGTATGACGAGTATGCTGAAGACCGCCTCGTCGAGGTCGACGACATCCTCGGGGCCGAATCTGCCGGCGACGTGGCGTACCCCAACCTCCGGTCGTTCATCGAAGACGACCTCTTCGCCTACCACGTCGACACGATGGAGAACACGCCGATCATCTGGAAGCTCAGCACGGCGCGGCTCCTCGCCGACGCGAAGGGCGAGGGCTTCGCGTGCTTCGTCGACTACCATCAACTCGACGCCAGCCTGTTCGACCGCCTGAGCAACCAGTACCTCGAACCACGAAAGGCAGAACTCCGCGACCGTCGGTCGGCAGCGAACCAGCGCCGGAACGACGAGTCACTCTCTACGAGCGAACGCGCCGATGCGACCGACGAGTTCGAGTTCTGTTCGAGCGCCCTCGAACAAATCGCCGAACTCGAAGAGGTGATGCAGGAACTCGGCTCCACCAGCGAGCGGGATTTCGACGATGATGACCGGGAACGCGTCAGCGAGTTGGCCCCCAAGGTCGCCACGTTCCGCGAGGAAACCGCCGAGCGTATCGAAACGCTCGCCGAACTCCGCGAAATGAACGGCGAGGAGTGGTTCCAAGACACCTTCTCCGATGGCTTCTGGGACAAGGTCGACGAGTGGCGCGAGGAGTGGCTGGACGCCCTCGAAGAACTCGAACACGCCTGCGAGGAGTACGCCAAACCCGGCGACGAGCCTGTAGAAGCGCATCTCGCCGACCTCTTCGACTACTTCAACTGGCGGCTCAAGGGCTCGGATCACTACTCCAGCACCGGCATCCTCTTTATGACCTACTACTTCGAGCGCGAGGGCGCGGAGTTGCTGAACGAAGATGGAGAGCCCTTCGAGAATTTGACCGATGACGAACGGATGCTAGCCTCGCTGGCGACGGGAGTAGACGACGCGTCCACCATCGGCGAGGAGTATCTCGAACAGATTGCGGACGATGAAGATGTCGATGACGTTGATGACCTCCCGCCGCTAGCGGAGTTCAAGGCGCTGGCCGAGGAGATCGACGACCGCTGCCAGACCGTCGATAAGCAGGTTCCCTCTGATTGGTCTGATCGGTCGCTGTCGGAAATCACGACCGCCGGCTACCAGCCGAACCAGAAGCACGGCGTTGCAATCAATATCACTCCGCTTGTGGAGAAGAACATCGTTCCGGAAGTCGTCGAAGACAAGGTGCTCTAAACTATGCAAGCGACCCAGACCCTCCCCGACGCTGCGAAAGACACCATCCGGCGGAAGTTCGACCGTGCAGAGTCGAACGATCCGATCGTTCTCTGGTGGGACGACGGTAACTACCTCGAAGACATCCTCCAGCAGGCGTGCGCCGATCTCGGTATCCCGCTGAAGACCGCCGAGAAGACACCGCTCGAACTCCGTGCTGACCCAGTCGACGGTGAGCAGGTCTGGTACGTTCCGCATGTCAAAGAACCAGCTGACAAAGAGGGCGACTACGACTGGTTCCGGGACATCCAGCACACGGGGAGCGAAGTGGAGATGAGCATCGAGGATCTCACCGTCCACGTCTTCGGGAGTGAACAGCTCCAAGCGTGGGAACTGAAGAACGCCACCGAGTCCAACGACCCACAACAGCGCCGAGAGATTGCACGGATTCTTCACGACCAGCTCACCGGCGGCCAACTCCCGACGCTCGAACAGCTCCGCACCCAGATCGTCACCGGCGGCTACACCGATCCCGTGGCGTTCGTGCTGGAGAACGGCTGGGCTGACATCGACGACGATCCCCAGACCATCGACCAGATGAAGGACTTGCTGACCAGCGAGGGCGTCGATGCGGTCGCCGACGAGAGCGATCCTACGGCCATCGAAACCCAGACGCGTCGGTGGGCGGTCGCGGAGTGGCTGATTCACGCCGGCGCTGATGCCGAGCAGTTCCCGAACGAATTCCGTGCCGAAACCGCCGGCGCTCACGACTTGCCCGAACTCAAGTCGCTGCTGAACAATACGACTTCACCTAACCTGATCGCCGACGACTACCTCGGTGAGACGATTTGGCCCGAGGTTATCGATACCATCGACGATCCGTGGGAACTGTCGAGCTGTATCGTCGACGCTGCGCTCGAACGTCGTCTCTGGGAGGAGTGGCACGCGTCCTTCGAAGCCGGCGACTACGAGGCGTGCCTCAACCGGGCCGAGGAGCGGCACGAAGCCCTTCTCGGGAGCGAGGACATCCACGGAAACTACCGAGGCGCCTACGGCCCTGACAGTCCGTGGACGCAAACGTGGGAGCAGGCCGCCGAGGTGGCCCGACTCGCACATCAGCTCGACACGTGGGACGAGAGCGTGAACGACGACGTCGTCTCCCTATACGCGGACGAGGATGACGGCACGTGGCAGATCGACAACGCCGTCCTAAACCTCGTCGTCTCTGGCGAGCCAGAAACCGCTCTCCCCAGTGACCACTCGGCAACCGAGACGCTGGACGACCTCCGTACGCAGCTCCAGTCGGAGTACGTCGACTACCTCGAAGACCTCGGCGACCTCGTCACCGAGACCGTCGAAGCTGGTGCCCCCTTCGTCGACGACGATCACGCCTACCAGTTCTTCACCAAGGAATCCAACGGCCTCGAGAGCGGGCAGACGGTCGCACTGTTCGTCATCGATGCCCTTCGACTCGACTTGGCCCGTCGTCTCGCGGACGAACTCCGCGAGTACGTCGCGACGCTGCCGGCAGAGGCCCCCGAGTTCGCCGTCGAGGAGAGCGTCTGGCTCGGCACACTCCCCTCGGAGACCGAGTTCGGCAAGGCCGCCCTCACACCCGGCGAGGTGCAGATGTTCGACATTTCGCTGGTCGATGACGAGCTACAAGTCCTCCGGAACAACCGCGAGGTCACCGTGAATCGACGTAACTCACTGCTGGATGGCGACGGTTGGATGGTTACTCGTGAGGAAGATGAAGGTTGGCAGTCGACGCGTGTGGCCTACTTCAAGAACGATCTCGACAACATGGGGGAGAAGGAACTCAGCGACCTTGAGGAGATGCTCGCCCAGCGCGTCGACTCGCTCGCGGAGTTCATCGGCACGAAGATCGAACAGGGAGAGTGTGATCAGGCCTACGTCCTGACCGACCACGGGTTCGTCCTCCTACCTCACGACGTAATCCCCGAGAAAATCTCGCGCCCAGCCGAAGCGTCGGACTCGGGGCGTCGGTGGATCGCCGGCGAGGATGTCGACGAGGAGTCGCCCGGTGTGCTGCTTGACGCCAGCACGCGGTTGGGCTATCTCGATGCCAACGTCAGCGCCTTCGCGAGTCCGCTCAAACGGTTCAGCAAGCAGGGCGTCGGCGACGCCCGCTTCTACCACGGCGGTCTCCTCCCGCAGGAGTTCGTACTCGACTTCATCAGCATCACGCAGGGCTGAAGACAACTATCTACCATGTCATCACGAGAGATTGAGGAAAGCATCTCCGAGATTCGCGGACACATCGTCGACCTACTCGACACGCTCGACGACCGGATGGCCGATCCCCGCCTCGACGAGGTAGTCGAAAACGGCGGCACCCTTCGGAGTGCCAATCTCGGCCAGCTCCCGGAGCGGTGTGTCGAAGATGCGCTGATCTGGCCGACCTTGGAGACGCTCGGATTCGAATACACCCCACGACCGTACTATCCCGTTGGTGCTGACGACGAGCAGCCCGACTTCTCTATCGAGAACCTCTCGGAGACAGTCATCGGGGAAAACAAGTCGGTCAATCGGTTCGGCGCTGCGAGGGACGACATCGAGTTGTATCTCGACACACAGCGGTACGAGTACGGCATCGCGACCGACGGCCTCCGCTGGGGGATGTACGCCATTGAGACGCACGGGAACGGGCGGGCAGAACTCGTCGACGTGATCGAGGAACAGGATTTGACACCCGCCGTGCAGCGCATCGCCCGCGACCGTGGGCTCGTGAGCTACAACAAGGAACTCCAGTCCGAAGGGACAGTCGACGCCGTGCTTGGGCGGTTCTACCAGACATTCAATCACTACGGCGTTCGTCGGGCCATCGGCGGACTCACGGAGTTCTACGACCTCTATCTCGAGGTAATCTCGGGGGATGGCGAGTACCAGTCCCTCGAATCGAATCTCCACGAGACGATCGAGGCGCCAGCCGGTGCCTCTGAGGATGATCGACTGGCCTTCGCGGCCCTTCTGGTTGATCGGTTGGCGTTCCTCAAACTGCTCATCGACAGAGGTGTTCTCGACGGTGTCGCACTCCACGACCAGTGGAGCGAGCATAATAAGGGGCTCAACCGATTCCGGGGGAGCTTCTACTCGCAGTATCTTCAACCGCTGTTCTACGACGCTCTCGCCACTCGCCCCCGGCAACGCGGCGACGAACTACCCGATTCGTTCCGGGATGTCCCGTTCCTCGCTGGTGGGCTGTTCGAACCCATCCTCTCCGACGAACGTGACTACGACGTCTCGGACACGGTGATGAAACCCGTTCTCTCTCGATTCGTCGAGAGTGAAGAACGCACGCTGGTCAACGAGGCGGCAAACGGATCGCTGTTGCAGACGTACACAGAGGGCTTCGAGAGTCGCGACTTGGCCGGACAGATACCTCGCCACTACTCGGCCATCGTGGACGCGTACGAAGCCGAACTCAATTACGTCGAGTCGGAGATCGAACGGACACTCCGGTCGTTTACCAGCTCGGAGGCGAACTGATCGATGGACGAGCCGACAAGATTCAAGATTCCATGCAATCTTGAAACACATATCACTCGATGACGGACGCTACCTTCTCACCCGGGCAACAGATTGTTCTCAACGGCACGTCCGCGGAGGTCATTCAGACGCGGACAGTTGGTGACATCGAGTATCTACGAGCCTACATCGACGGGGAAGGCGTCAAGACGGTCTGTCTCGACGACGTCGACGTCCAACCCCACCAGACGGGCCTTGAGCGACTTCCTATTCAGCGGTTGGCTGACCTTCACCCGGATCACAACGCCGTGTCTGCCCAGTGGTTCGACCTCCACACGCAGGCGACGAAGCTAAAACTCGCCCACGAGCAGGGCCAACTGCTGAGCATTTCGAACTCGCTTGTCCGGCTGGAGCCCTACCAGTTGGCGTGCGTCAACTGGGTGATGCAGAAGCTCCGGCAGCGCGCACTCATCGGCGACGACGTCGGCCTCGGGAAGACCATCGAGGCCGGCCTCATTCTCAAGGAACTGTCCGCTCGCAACCGGGCCGACCGCGTCCTGTTCGTCGTGCCCGCTCACCTCCAGAAGAAGTGGATTCGGGATATGGATCGCTTCTTCGACGTCGATCTCACCGTCGCCGACCGTGCATGGGTCGAGGGCGAACGCCGGCGGCTGGGGGAGGAGGCCAACATCTGGAATCAAGACCAGCAGCAGCTCGTCACGAGCATGGCCTTCTTGCGGCAAGACGAGTTCCGGCCGGCACTCCGAGACGCGTTCTGGGACGTCGTCGTGGTGGACGAGGCCCACAAAGCCGCCAAGCGGGGAGACTCCCCAAGCAAGACGGCGAACATGGTCAAGACCGTCGCCGGAAACTCCGATTCCCTACTGCTCCTCAGTGCGACGCCTCACGACGGGAAGGGGGAGGCATTCCGCTCCCTCGTTGAGTACATCGATCCGTTCCTCGTCGGGGAGAACCGCGAACTCGGTCAAGAGACCGTCGATCGTGTGATGATCCGGCGCGGCAAGACGGACATCTATGACGACGACGGCGAGCGCATCTTCCCCAACCGTGAGGTCAACTCGGTCTCCGTCTCGATGACCCACGACGAACGGCAGTTCTACCGCGCCGTCACCGACTACGTCAAGAACGTCTACAATCGCTCTGAGAAGCTGAACGAGCCCGCAGTCGGATTCGCGATGGCGCTCATGCAGAAGCGGCTGGTCAGCAGCGTCGGTGCGATCCACGCTACGCTCCGCCGCCGACTGACAGACCTGCTCGACGAGCAGACTGCGACAGACGAACTCTCGGAGGCGGCTGAGGCCTACCTCGACGGCGAGGATCTAGACGAGGACGACAAGCAGCAGGCGGAAGACGAGATTGCCGGGCTGACCGTCGCCAGTAACGACGAGCAACTCCAAGAGGAGATCGACACGCTCCGCGACCTCGTCTCACTCGCCGAAGATTTGCCGGTCGACTCCAAGGCCCAGAAGGTGCGGCGGTTCATTAGCCAACTGCTCGAAGAGCAACCAGACGAGAAGCTGCTGCTGTTCACGGAGTATCGGGACACGCTCGACTACCTCCTCGACTTCGTACAGGACGAACCGTGGGCTGACGAGATTCTCGTCATCCACGGCGACGTCGACAAGGAGGAGCGGGCGCGCATCGAGGACGAGTTCAACCACGGCCAGTCGCGGCTCCTGTTCGCGACCGACGCAGCGAGCGAGGGGATCGACCTGCAGCACAGCTGCCACATCATGGCGAACTACGAGTTGCCGTGGAACCCCAACCGGCTCGAACAGCGCATCGGCCGGATCCACCGCTACGGACAGGACAAGGAGGTCAAGGTCTGGAACTTCCTCTTCGACGACACTCGCGAGAGTGAAATATTCGAAATGCTCCAGACCAAGGTCGAAGAGATTCGCTCGAAGCTCGGAAACACCGCGGACGTGCTCGGAATCCTCGACGACATCAACGTGGACTCGCTCATCATGGAGTCCATCCAGAACGACGAGCCGCCGAGCGCAACCAAGGAGGAACTCGAAGAGCTGATCGAGGAACGCCAGCGCACGCTCGAAGAGTGGTACGAACGGAGTCTCGTCGACACCAGCACGTTCGACGCAGAGAGTCGCCAACAGATACAGGAGGTCGTCGACGAGTCGGAAGACGTCTACGGGAGCGCCGGCGATATTCGGGAGTTCTTCGAGCAAGCAGTCGAGGCCTTCGGTGGCGAGTTCGAGAAGCGCGGCACCAACCTCTATCAGGCGGAGTTACCCGAGGACATCCGGCCACCGAATGCGGATGCGACCTTCGGGCCGTTCACGTTCGACCGCGATTTCGCGATGGATCACGAGGACATCACGTTCGTGGCGCCCGATACGGACGTCCTCCAACGCCTCATGGCACGCGTGCTGGAAGACGACCGAGGTGAGGTCGGCCTCAAGCTCCTCCCGTTCGTCGACACGCCCGGAATCACCTACAATTATCGCGTCGCCTTCGAGGACGGCACTGGAGAGGTAATCCGAGAGGAGACGATTCCCGTCTTCGTCGACGCCGAACAGCGTGACGCCCAACAGGCGCTCGGGGAACGAGTCGTCGAGGGCGAGACGGTGTCTGCGAAGCCCGATGCAACCGATCTTCGGAAGGTGATGGACGCCGAAGACAATCTACGGGCGGCTGCCGACCGCTACGTGAGTGTCCGGGTCGATGAGATCAAGGCCGACCTCCGTTCCAAACGCCACGAGGAGACCGCCCGAGAACTCGAAAACCTCAGCGAGTACGCGGAGGCCGAACGCGATCGCATCGAGTCCTTCATCGAAGAGTACGAGCGCAAGTCCGAGGCAGGTTCGGACATGGACATTGCGATCAGGGGCCAGCGCGAACGTCTCGAAAAACTCGAAGAGCGAATCGAGACGCGTCGCCAAGAGCTGAAACGGCGGGAGCAGGTCATCTCTCTGGCGCCTGAAGTCGAGAATTACTGTCTCACCTTGCCGCTGTAAGGTCAGAAGAAAATATAACAGTCCATTGATGTTTTGAGCCGACTTACCGTAGGTACTTCTATCAACTTGGCGTTAATGACGTCTATATTTCGTCCTCTTTCGGTTGCTGCATTTACAATCACCGTGGGAATTTCGAGACGATTGACAGAGGAGCACAAATGCCAGAGATGGGCCGCCTCCGGGTGTAATTCCCAACGGTGAACCTATTGGGATCCTCAACCGGACACGACCTACCTGCTCTCGAGACAAAGTGCCGATTCATTGTAATCGCGAACAGAGGGAACCGGTCACCATGCCGGACATCGCCGCTATAAGATCCTAAATCTCACATAACTAACCGCGTGAAAAGTTGGGGGAACTACATTTCTTGACATGACTTATTATCACTTGCGAAGCCGGTGGCTTCAAATGCTGGTACTGGCGCCTCCCCTGCTCCCTCCACCAACGTTTATACCGATTTGCTGCCGTTAACGGATGTGGCCCGAAACCGAAAAGTGAGTACAGCCGATCTTCTCGTGGTATTCGCGGATCGGAGCGATCCGTTTGAGCCACTGACTGCTTCCGAAGTGGCCGAGGAGGTCGATTTGAGTCGCCGTGCCGTCAGTGACAGACTGGAGGAACTGGCGGGAGACACCCCGCCCGCACTCAGAACGAAAAAGACCGGGGCGAAGGGGCGTGTTTGGTGGGTCAATGCGGACGTCTGGTATCCGAGTCTGTCAGGTGGGACGTGGCGGGATGTCGCCGTCGAGCGAGTTTTGGAACGCGTCCACGGGCAGACACTCGACGAAAGTGAGTCCGATGACGAGATGGCGCTGGAACGGGCGCTCGCCGACCTCGACCTGCCGGGTTCAGGTGAGGTTCTGATCGCTCGTCGAGAGGCGATTCGCGAGATGTACCTGTATCTTCGAGAGGAACGAGAGGCTGCGAAGCGGGAACTTTGCGAACTGGTCGACCCAGACGAAGTGGGGTATCAGGATCGAGAGTCATTCTGGAGCAACCTGATCATCCGGCATGACGTGATGCGTACGCTGCCCAACGTCGTGCCGCCGGGAAAGGGTGGCCACTACTACCACTACATCGCCAACGCGTAGTCGCATCGCCTGAATGCAGGATTGCTGACTCGGGGAGTGCCGAGTGTCGAGGAACAGCACGATCTATACCGAGTTGGTGACGGTTAGTCGAGGCAGCCCAAACTCGTAAACACTCTGTAAATATGGTTCCTTGATATTGAGCCACTCTGCCTGCGTGTAGTCGCGCTTCGCCTTCCCAGATGAGGCCTTGCTGGGAGAGGCGTTACGCTGTGAACCGATACGGTCGCCACGGATGTAGTCCACCAGCAGGTCGTCCATCGATAGGCGGTGATGAGTAGTAAAGTAGTGCCGGAAGAAGTGGGGTGTAATATCGTTGCCGTCGCGGTCATTCCAGCCCATCTGCTCAGCCCGTTGCCGGATTCGGTCGGGGATGTCTGAGAGAGAGTGTCGACGATAGTGGCCCATTTTGTGGCTGTACTCACCGACGAATAGAGGGTGCGTAGGATGATTGTGGGTCTCGGGACGAGCGGCCAGCCACCGGACGAGGGCGTGTTTTAGCTCACCATCGATGGGAAGGTAGGTCGGCACCTTTCGCTTATTTCCCCCTTTTCTCGTGTCGCCACGGACTTGCTTACCAGCCTCAATGTCCGGGTCGATGTAGATGACGTCGTGTCGCCCCTCAAGTTCGTGTCGCGTCTCGATGGACGCGTAGTACGAATCCCGGTTGAATGGCGCAAAGTCGATGCTGACATCGTGGAGGTCGAGGTTGTGTGCCTCTGATAGCCGGACGCCAAACTTGGTGAAGAGGAGCGTCTCTGCGCGGTCGCGGGGATGCTTGAGTGATTGCAGGAAGTCACCCATCTCTCTGAGCGACACACGCGGCCACTCACGCTTGGACGGAGAGATACCGAGATCCTCTTTTGCGGCTCGAACTGGGTTTGTGACTTCGGGATTACTGCTGCGACGAACGAAGTAGTTGTAAAAGGTGGAGAGCCCATTGAGCATGTTACTGACCGTCGTATCCGAGTACTCGCTCGACATGTCTTCCGCGAACTTGACGACATCCGTGCTATCGACTTGCACAGGGTCGTCAAGGAGATCATTCTCTTGTAGCCACTGGAAGAATGGGGCGAACTTCGCTTCGTAGGTGGTGTAGGAGCTGTCCAGTACGTCGTCTTTCTCCCACCGACTTTCGAGGAAAGTGACGAGCATCTCGAGGTCGTCGGTGGGCATATTATTCCGCGGCAGATCGACGCCGATGCCGTCTCTGTCGTAGTCAGGCAGGCCATAGGGGTCGCTATCGGTCATTGTGGGTCGAGAACGTATCCTCCGTCTCGGGGTCGGTACGTGGCACGGTCGTCGTCGCGGAGGACTTCGGCGATACGCTCTTTGTAGTGGGTGGTGACAACCTCCTCAACAACATCCTCGAAGTTTTTGGGTTCTTCCGCGTCGAGGACATCGATGACGCGCTCTTCAAGCAGTCGATTGGTGGTATCTTCAGCATCCGCGGCCGCTTCCACGAAAGCGAATTCGCGGCGGCCGGCGTTGATCATCATCCGGTAGTACTCGGAGTATGTCATTCCCATATCGTTGGCCTCTTCTTTCCATATTTCTGACTCTTCGGAACTAGGATAGACTGTTACGGGTTGTATGTCGTCGTCTGTCATTGCTGCCGGCTGCGTGTTCTTGCAGCCACTTAATGGCTGCGTGGGGGCCTCTGAAAAGTTGTTTACACTGAAATCGAATCTTGAATTGTATCTATCCGGAGTTCCGGTGTGCCTCACAAACAGTGGCTGTAATAGTTTTAAAACCGCCGGACGTCAATCGGGTGGATTACTCGAACAGAATCGATCTAAGCATAAAGAGTATTATTCTTGGGCCAGATTCGACTGCGTAGAGGGGCTAAATTATCGAAACAAGATACCAATACTAAAATCTCTCGCTCAATATCCGTTAACGGAAGTATCAATTTTAGTATTGTTATTGGCGAGATAGTGGTGGTAATGAGGGGCAGTTTGAGTACCCAACGAGACCGAAGACGCGTGCCCGACTTCTGGCCCCCTATCCCGGCATCGTGCATTCGGATCTGGGTCACTACTGTGCGTTGGTGGATTGGCCGAGTGCGCTGGCGAGATATTCACCCACGATTTTTTCGCCCGGTATGAATACACCGGCCGGTCGGGGCCAACGGTCACCGGGCCCATCCCAGTCGATTTCGGTCACCACGCGTCTCACGACAAACGGCGAGATACCCACGAGGAACCCCGGAGAGGGACACAATCAGTTTTTCCAATAGCCATATCATAGGTGACATCCGCTCGTACGACCCGCTTCGACGGTCTTCGATGGGATGGGACACGTAGACGACGAATCAAGAGGTTCCCGGTCACTGCTACTTCGGCGAGTGCAATCCCTCGACACTCAGAGAGATGCGATTCAACCGTTCGTCAAGTGCCTCGTCGGCTATTTGTATGTCGCTGTGTCGCAGTTCCGAAGCGAGCCAGTAGAGATCGGTCTCTGCCTCGTCGCCACGCTCGGCTAACTGCTCGTCCATCCACGCCAGTGCCGCGTCCACGTCCGAGAGAAACGTCACTTTCACGTTCGATTCGTCGAGGACGGTCAGTTCTCTCCAGATCGGGTCGACGTAGTCTCGCCTGCGGTAGTCTTGGCCAATATCGAGTAGTTCGTTGGCTATGGTGTTCACATTATATTTTTTCACGACGCTGTATTCGTAGCGGGCGATGGCCTTGATCAGCTCCCGCTTGACCTGCACGCTCTGCGGAAGGGCATCCTCACTGACGTGATCGGGATTGATCGCGATGGACTCATCAATCGCGGTGAGCTGTTTTAGCGCGTCCTTGGTTAACCGACCTTCGTCCCGAGGGTCGTACTCGTCGAGAAGCGGTACGTCCGGCTTGGCCTCGGTCTCGGGATCGGTCAGTACCGGTGCGTCATCCTCGGTTACTCTCGAATGAATCTCCGTAACCTTCGACTCGAGATCTTCACCCCTGACGTAGTCGAGGAGTAGCCGCTCCAGTACATCCCCGGGATTGTCGCCCCGATCTTTGCACTCTCGCACGAACCGGTTGGCGACGTCCAGCGACAGGTCATTCAACGCATCATTGGTCATGGGAAGGGAGATCTACCACTGACTACGATTACTGGTGTAAATGGATTCGTGCCCGGCAGTGTGACAGACCCCGTGAGATATTTGCTCGATATTTTTCCTCGCTACGGCAAAATGTCGACAATTTTGACGCGAGCCGGAGCACCTGCCAATCGTTCAAAATGATTGGATCCCGAGTGCCTGATTACGGTTTGAGACGATTTCCGCGAGACGCGTTTGACTGGATAGAGCAAACACTACCTTCGAACGAAGAAAACTCAAGAAGATCCTGATCGGTGGGTGACGAATAGGAACCGCATGTATCAACTCGTTCTACTTGAGATTCTCTAGGATCTGGAGGAATCGAAACGCGGGAGAGCCGTAGTCACTCGTGTCTCCCTCGGCCTCCGCCCGCAGTTCGTCGATATGCGCGGTGTAATCTTGGTTGATGATCAACTCGAGGTGCTCGCCGGTTTCGTCTTCAAATTTGGACTGGAGGGCGTCGAGACCGTCGATCAGGTCGCCGCCGCGTTGCCACCCCTTGACGACCGGCGCCCAGAGCTGAAAGACGTACTGGCCGTCGCGAGTGAACGTCTCGGTCACGTACCGGCGATCGTTGGTGAATTTCGTCCAGAGCTTCTCGAGCGAGAACTGGTAGTCGTCGTTGTCGGCATGTGCGGCCCACTCGTCTCCCTCCGGCGTGCCCGAGTAGAGGTCGCCGTCCATGTGGGTGACTACTTCGCAGACGTACACCGTCTGCTCGCCGGTCTGTTGATTGGTTTTGATCCCGATGACGTCCGCCTCCATTTGCTCGCCCTGCTCGTCGGAACGATTGTTGTAACTGACGACCTCGCATCCGGTGACGCATTGATGGTATGCACCGACCAGCAACTCGCCCCAGTGTGGATTGACTGCCATGATCCGTACAAACCCACAGTGGCTTGAAAAAATGTGTTCCGAAAATTTCGGCGTGCATCTGGCCTCGACCGTGGGGTGGCAGTCCACGACGACAGTCGGTTCACACGAGAGCGGCGGTGGTCGTGTACGCGTCCGGCGTGTATCGATGCGTGGGCGTTTTCGTGAAAATCCACCCCGAACGTCCGGGCCGTACGCCGAGATCGCGGCATCGTGGGGCGGGCTGGGCGCATCTGCGCAGGGACGGTGGTGTGCGGACGCCCGACCGAATCGTGCTGACGTCGGCCCTGTGGGGTGAAAAAATATCTCCGAAAACTCCTCGTACGGCCCCGGAGTGTCACCTCCGAGTTCAGGGTGGCCGCCTCTCCTCGGGCGGGTACATGAACGTCGTCTCCTCGACATCCTCGTCGGGATAGTGATCGACAAAATTGTGGCGGATGCCGAACGTGATCTCGTCCAAGGGGACGACCTCCGGCCACGGAACCTTCCACAGACGCTCACGCCCCATCATGGGATTTGTCTTTGTGAGTTCTCTGCGTCGACTTGGAACTCGTCGCGGCCGTTCGAGCAATGCCCGCATAGTAGCTGCTCGGCGGGCTCGTTGCAGGGGGTCGGACGACGCGTCCGGCCGGGTTTTGGCTGGACGACTCCAGATGAACGCTACGAGCGCCCATGCTTTTATTATCTGCTGCGCGCTGCTGCCGCGGGCATGGTAGTCACAACTGCAGACAGTCGACGAATTGAACGCGAAAGAATAGTGTCACCGATCAATCGGAGAGCAGGAAGATGACTCGTGCTCGCCGCCAAGGCCGCTATCATGGACAGGGCTGGTTCCTTGAAGACGAGACGCGTGAGTGGCTGATGACGCTTGACCGCAGGGTCACGACCCGAAAACTCTTTTGGGGGCACGAGGTCGATGTCGTGGCCCGTCGCGATAGTGATGAGCAGCCAAAGCGACTTCTCGGTTCCTGCAAGGACTGGTATCAGAAGCAGAAAATAACACCCTGCACGCTCTGGCGGCTGATCGCGCTGTCGATGACCGCCCGTGCCGAACCGGTCTTGATTTACAATCACCGCGCGGAACTGACCGACACGGCCCAACAGATCGCTGAAAACTGGCGCGTCCGACTCGTGACCGACGAAGACGTGCTGAGCAACGCACCGCTGCCGGAACCGGAGCGCCCGTCCAGAGGCACCAACACGCAGTATCCGCCACTACTCAGTTGGGACGTTGACAGACCGCACGAATGGGCGCCGGACTATTACGGTGTACTTGACACCGAGGAGGCGTGGGACGTACTGGACATCGCTCTCCCATAGCGGGCGAGTGTCCCCGCGGCTAATCCAGCCGCCACCCACGCACCCCTCGGCTCCAATGAACGCGTGAAGAGTCGACAGTGCCGAGCAACGTCGAGAGACACAGGCCCAGACGTCCAGTTGACGGGGCAAGAGCCTTTGACCGGCCACCCACATTTGACCGCATGTCACTGATCGTCTTCTGCCCCACAAACGGCTCCTCACTCCCCGGGACGAGGTCGTCGGTAGTTGGCTGGTTCCTGCCAGAAGTGAGAAGACTGATTGGTTCCCTCAGGTTCGCGAGTTCGTTAAAACCACAGAGCAGAATGATGGCCAAAGACGAGTCCAATACGTCCCAACTGCGCTTCGAGGACGGTCGCCTCGTCGAGGGATGCCGCGATGGACGGTTGGATGACGAACCGTCCGCGGATCCGGTCGAGCCGGGCGACGAGACGGGGTTCGTGCTCGAAGTGAAGTCAGGGGCCCTCGAGGTCAACGACACACTTCGGGAGGCCGTCGATTCCCCCGGACACACACTCGAATTCGGGTCGCGGTCGCAAGCCGAGGACTACGCCCGGCAGTTGTCGGCGTCGGACGGCGCACTCAGAGTCCAAGCCACGCCAGCGAACGAGCCGAGGGACGTCGACGCGTACCTTCTCGCCGACCACGACCTGTCGATTGCGGAGCCCGCCGAGATTGATGGCGACGCGTGGACGTTCGATGTCGGCGCGAACCTCTACGGGACGCTCGGCGAGGCGATCCTGCTCCACGCACCGAAACCACACGCGCTCGTGTATTTCGTCCGACGGGATCTGGACATCGACGAGGAAGACCTCGAGTGGGGTCTGAACGTCGATGTCGAACCCGGAAAGCCGCTCTCTGTCGACCGAGACGGCGAGAGACGACGGTGGACGCCCGACTGCGTCGTCGAAGCCACGGACGGCTGGAGCGGTCGGACACTGGAACGCTACTTCTGCGAGATCAAGACCGGCAACGCGTCGTTCGAGCGATCGCAGGTGGACACGATGCGGGAATTGGCGAGTGAGGAGCGCGTACTGAAGATCAGGGTCGACATCGACTCGCTACCGGATCAGTACTCGCTCAGGATTCACGAGGTGGAGCCCCCCGACGAAAATGACTGAAGCCTACGATCGAGAAGGATTTTCGATCGAATCGGAGCCGCCGTCTTCCACAGACCACCGCTGCTCGCGATAGTCCACTCTCGCGCCGCCGAGCTGTCGTTGTAGTTCTAACCACCATTTTGGAACGACTTCCTCTGGTTCGAATTCGCCCTTTGAGACCAACCGCAAGTGGCCAGTTGCCTCTCGCTTCGTTGCACGGCCCAGATTGACCTCGTCCACAATGCGCACAACCTCGGCCCGGGACAGAGAAAGGCGTCCGCGGGCCACTTTTGCAACGACCGTCCAGTACCCGATGTCCGGAATGTCTGGAAGCGACGATGGCTGCTCGTCGCGCAGCGTTGCACAACTTCCCGCCCAGAGGGAGGTCACTGCGGAAAGATAGGTGCGACGGTGCATGCTCTGTCCTACGTGTCTCGATGCCCTCACCCGCGGGGTAGCGGCAACTGATTATGTCGGGGGTAGATGCCCGACGCTGTTGTCAAAGCGGGTGGCTCGCTCCGATGTGGGACAGGCAAGCTGCTATCCCCGTACCCACACACCCCTCGGTTCCGATGAAAGCCCAATTTGAAGCGAACGACGAATACTCTGGAGAGTGATTCGGCGACACCACTGGGCAAAAGCCAATGTGTCTCCCTCCGAACGGTGCTTCTATGTCATTAATTGGATTTCGCCGAGAGGACGGCGAGATCGAGTACCTCGAGGAGGTGGAATACAGCGAGGAACACCTCGAAGACGACCTCCACGAGGTAATTCACAGTGACCCACGGCTGGTGATGGGGACGCTCACGACACGGGAGAACGTCGTGCTCGGGAGCAAGATCCAGTTGCCGACCGGGAAGGAGCCAGACCTGCTCGTGTGCGACAAGCGGGGAACGCTCACGACGATTGAGTTCAAGCGCGATCGATCGCCGCGCTCGGCCGTGACCCAGCTCTTCGACTACGCGTCCTCGCTGGCCCGACTGGATCAAGACGAGTTTTTCGATCTCACCAAATTCGAGTCGTTGGAGGAACTCTACGAGGCGTTCGACCACGAGGAGGACTCGGAGTTCGACATCGACGACTTCGAGCGGGAGTTCGTCGAGGGACTGGAGTCACCCCAACTCATGCTGGTCGCGTACACGATCACGGACGACGTCCGGCGGATGACGCGCTGGCTGCGGGACGCTCACGATCTGAAGATCAACTGCGTCGAGTTCGACTACTACGAGCGAGACGACGCCGAGATGTTTGTGCCGACGATCATCGGCGCCGACGAGACGCAGGAGATCAAGGAGCGAGAGGCGTCGCCGAAGCAGAAGAAGTACCGGCGGTTCTTCGGCGAAGTACTCGAACGCTTCAAAGAGGAACTCCCCGGCGTCACGAGCAGGAGCGCCGGCAGCGACAGCTGGCTCACGATTCCGGCCGGCCACTCGGATGTCGAGTTCGTCTGGCACTTCAAGGGCGATCCCGGAGACAAGGAGTTCCACGTCGTGATGAACTTCCAGTTTGACGACTCCGCACGGAACGAGGAGATGCTCGAGACGATGTTGGCGGCGATCGAAGACCGTCCGCTGGACATTCCCGAGGAGATTCACTCTGAGGAGTACGGCACCAGTGGGTACACACGGCTCTATGTCAAACGCGAAATCGGCCGACTGGACGATGCTCTAGAGGACGAGGAACTCAAACAGTGGGCTATCGATCGGCTGGCGGAGTTCCACGAACAACTGACGCCAGTCTTGGACAAAGAACTGCGATAGACGCATCAGGGGTGTCCCCCCAATCTGTGTTCTATACATTGGAACCGAGGGGTGGGTGGGTCACCGTGCTGAGGGGGACAGCTTAATTGCCGAGTCGATCGTGGGGGGCAGAGAATCAAGGAATTAGTCAAAACGACGCCACCGATGATTGAGTTGTGTGCTATGCATGAGGATGACGATTTGAGGGGATTGTAGTTATTGAAGTCATTTCTATACCCTTAATTCTGTCAAAAGCTACAAGCAAATGGAGCGATTACCATTAAACAACGTCCAGCAATGGCGAGTATCAACCAATCCAGCACCCTCGGTTTCGAACTTGAGATGGACTACGACGAGGGATTTGTAGAGGGGGATTTCGTCCAAGTACCCGGGCCAACGGACGGCGAATATGTCGCCCAAATAACTCATACGGAGACCAGCAACGATCACATCGAAGCAAGTGCGTCCGTCATCGGCAGCTACCCAGACCTCCCATTCCGACAGGGAACCGAAGTCGAGAAAGCAGATGAGAGGTTGGTTCTCGAAACCCTCACACTACCACCCGACGGCATCAATATCGGTACACTTCGTAGTTTTGGGACACCCCTCTACCTCTCTGTCGAGAAGTTCATGGAAAAGCAGATGGGTGTATTTGGACGGACGGGGAGCGGGAAGTCATACACTGCCGGAGTACTAATGGAAGAGCTATTTGAATACGAGCAGCCGATGGTGATCATCGACCCCCACGGAGAGTATGCATCACTAAAGGTGCGACCTGATGGGGAGGCGAGTGACTACCGAGTCGTTGAATATGCTGATATTGAATTCAATTCGGATGCAGATCGTGACCTCGACCTCGACAGCATCGATCCACTCGACCTTTCCCGGCCCGGACAGGCGACCGTTCTCAACCTCCGTGGAGTCGATACCGAGCGTCAAGAAGACATCGTGGCAACCCTTCTAGACGCCCTGTTTTTGGCCCGAAAACGGGATCGCATCCCCGCAACCAAGGTCTTCCTCGAAGAGGCCCATATGTTCGCTCCCCAGCGAAAAAACGATCCGCGCTCCATCATCGAAAACATCGCCAAGGAGGGCCGAAAGTTCGGATTTACGTTGGCACTGATCAGCCAACGTCCAAGTGAAATCTATCCAAATATCCGCGCCCAATTGCAGGCGTTCACGATCCACAAGCTCACCGACGACACCGACATCAAGAAGATCATCAAGAGTGCCGAGGGGCTCGATTCATCGTGGGGCACGCAGATCCAGAAGCTCCAGACTGGCGAGGTGCTGTTCGTCGGCGACGTAATCGCCTCGCCGACTTTTGTCAATGTTCGTGAGCGCCGGACGAAGCACCACGAAGGAAGCGAGGGCATGTTCCAAACAAGCGACCACGCACGGGATACTGCCGCGGTCGATGACCGACAGACCGAATTAGACGAGGAGGTGACGGCGGCAACAGTCGCGCGGCTCAAGGAACGCATCGACGAACTCGAAACAGAACGCGACCGGCTTCGCGAGCAACTTGAACAGGAAGGGGAAACAAACGAACGGATCTCGGAACTCGAAACTACCGTCGATGCCCAACGGAATGAGATTGAAGAGCTCCAGTCGCAGATACGTGACCGGGAGGCGTCCATCGAGGAGCTTGAAACGCAGCTTGAGAAACGGGAGCAGCAAATTCAAGAGCAGCGGAACAAGATCCAGCAACTTCGGGCCGAACGTGACGCTCTCGGCGAGGGGGCCAGCAGTTCGACTTCGTCAGAGGCCGAAGACGGTGAGGGCGATATTCTCGACCATCCGTACGTCGACCGCGTGCTGGCGCGGCTTCGGGAGGAACTCGCCTCCCTAGACAAGTACGAACGCGGGATGCTCGAGTTCTTCCTGTACAACGAAAGTGGTTCGATCGAGGACGCGTACTTCCACGCCGGAGGCTCTCCCAACTCCTCGCAGCGGTACGAGAAGGCTGAGACATTGCTCGAGAAAAATTTTATTCGCAAACGTAAGCGGGGCAAGTACGTGTACGCGTTAGATGACCTCATTGAGGACAAACTTAATGACTTTACCGATCAGGGGAACATCGACGTGGCAATTGACACAATCGAGGACGACTTAACCTCTTCAGCCGGCAGCTGATCCTTCACTCCTGCTAGCTTAGATAGTACTCACTTTTATTTATAAACCGGTTCGTAGTATTCTACTATCTAAGTCTAGTATCTCGGTCTTGGCTTCTCAAAAGATCTACTCCAAGCCTACTATGGTATTCTGGCCAGTTCTATTTCTCAAAGGCCAAAATCAGGGTCTTTAGGCCCCAAAAAAAGGATCATGTCTTTGTGGTGACGAGGGCTTGACCCTTACTTCTTTCTGCTCTGCACTCCGCTGGCGCCAGTAGATACTTGGCCTTGAAACTTACCCTCTGAATTTATGCCTATTAGGCCCAAATACGACATGATAAGCCAGACACTATCCCAAGTTCCAAAGGTTTTATTGTGGTTGGTCATGTATGGAGGGGCAAGGCATGACAGACGAAGATTCGTCACAGTCAACGCTCGAAGATCTCCTCGTCGACGAGGAGCAGATGAACGAAGAGTTGCTGACCAACTTGCTTTCCGACTACGTTGGTATCGGGAGCAACTCCGGGAGCCTTGTACCCACACCTGCGTTCGAAGAGCTGACCGCGAAACAGCAGATCGCCGTGGTGCTGTTGGCACAAAGAGCACGGCACGAACTCGAGATGGTGGAGTCGGAACAGCTCACCCCATCAGAAATCAGCGAAGAGAGTGGGATCAAGACGGGTACCATCTACCCGTCCGTCCGGGAATTAGAGAACGAAGACATCGCTGTGGGTAACGATGGGAGCTACCACATTCCGCCGTACAACTTTACAAAAGCCAAACAGCTAATCCGAGGTGATACGTAATGAACGACGATGTTGAGGCTCTCCAAGAGCGGGTCGAACAGCTCGAAGAGCGCGTGGCGACAATCGAGGAGCGATTCGACTCCGGGGAGGTGCCGGACGAGCCTACCGGTCTCCGCACATTCGTTGAGCAGGTCGACCCATCGACGCACGTCGAGCGCGTGGTTACGATCGGTTACCATCTCGAAATCCAGCAGGGCCGCGAGAACTTCACCATCGAGGACATCGAGGAGGGATACCATGCCTGCAAAATCCAAAAGCCCGCGAACCCTAGTGACGCGCTCGCGAACGCGGAGGAGCGTGGCTGGCTGATGAGAGACGGCAAGGACGAACACTACCAGCTGTGGATGCTGACCCGCGAAGGAGAGCAACACGTCGAGGAGGTGAGCGAGGCATGAGTCTCGAGGACGAGATCCAAGAACGCCTCGTGGCCGACACCGAGTCCATCCTTCAGAACAACCTCGACCGAGTCGAGAAGCTCTTCCAACTCCACGGAGATGGTACTGTCGCCGTCAGCGACGAGTACCGAGATGCCGGCCCGAAAAATCGGATGTTGATCTACTTCATCGCCCAGCGGTTCGCAGTGGAGGGCAATATTGCCGACGAGGATACGGTCGAGTCGGAATTCTTCTACGAGCGAATCGATCGGGAAGATAGTACGATCAGGCACTATCTAAAAGATCTCCGAGACGCCGGGTTGGTTACCAAAGAAGGCAAAAGCCACCATCGGCTGGTCGTAGAGAACCTTCCCGATGCACTCGACCGACTTGAGGACGCGGTCAATTCGGCGGGTGATGATGAATGACGACTACATCGAAATCCCGACTGTACTATCCGCCCAACCATACACTTGACACGCTGAAGGCAGTCATTAGTGGGAGCCAGACGAAAGAACAAATCGCCGACGAACTCGGGATCAGCCCAAACACCGCCAAGAACAAAATCCACGACCCGCTACATCTTGGCCTCATTGAGAGTGACGGTGAAAAGTACGAAGCCACTGACGAGGCGCGACGACTCGTCCAACTCCAAGACGACGACGTACTTGAAGATCGGTTCGTTGACCTCCCCGGCGTGGAGGGTGTACTAGAACAAATCGAGAACGGCGGAGCCACGGCCGAAGAAATCGGGCGTGTCATCAGTTTTGAGACGGAATCAGGAGCCGCAGACAAGGAAACCTTCAAGCAATATGGTCGGGTCTATGCTCAGTGGATTCACCGTCTCGACCTAGGCGAGGTAGAGGAAAACAACACCCAGTCTCAGCATCCGTTGGAGAATGATCGGGGTGCCAACAATCCCCGTGTCCCTCCGCAGAAGGTTATCGAGGCTCTGCGTGTTATGGACGAGGTCGGTACTCGCGCGGAGTTAGCCGACCGACTCGATTACTCGGAACGATATACACAGAAAATACTCACTACGGCGTATGCACTCAAGATCGCGCAAACTGAGCGTGGAGGCGGGTTCACTACGACGGAAACTGGCCGCACGCTAACGACGACGAGCCAAGGCAAGCAGCGGGAGTTACTGCGAGATAATTTGCTCGAGGTTCCACTCGTGCAAGCATACTGTAATCGCGTTCCAAGTGGCGAATTCAAGAACAAGGCTGTGATGGAGCAGGTTTCTGAAGAATACGGCCTCGGTTGGAGCGAGGGAACGGTCAGAACTCGAGCAAAGCGCCTCTACCAATGGTTGATATTTACTAAACTGGCTGAAGAAAAGAAACAAGGAACCCTCGAAGCGACGGAGAAGATGCCTCGAGGAAATCTACCAGATCCATAGACACCCACTAAGCGAGGGCCGGTGTTTCGATGTCGAGCTGGACAGCGGTATCAAACTGGTGCCGATTCCCGACGATCCACTGGAGGAACTACGCGCAGCGGCTTCCGATGAGCTTCGCGAGGCGTCGCTCGCTGATCTCGAAGAAGCGGCTCGCGAAGAGGCACGCGAGCAGGCTGGCGAGCATGGGCTGATCTCCACTTCTGGCTGGTGCTACTGAAAGACGACGACTGGCTGGCCGATTGAGCCGAGTCCCTCCTCGACGAACACGAGGATGATCTCGAGGTCTCGCTGGCGACGTTCATCGAGCTGTTCCTCGTCGAAGAGCGGTTCGCCTTCGACCGCGACCGAGCCGTGACGGCGATTCTCGAACTGGCGACGTACGAGGGCGATCCAGATGTTGTGTATAGGCCTCGGAGAACATCGACGAAGGGTTGAACACGTTCGATGCGTTCCACGCGGCGCTGTCCGGTGGTAGCATCATCTCCAGTGACCGGACGTACGACGAACTCACCGGCGTGAATCGCATTCGGCTCGAACCTGACGAGAACAAAGATTCTGCGGCCTGAGTTCGACGGCGTTCAGTTAGTAGGCACAACAGACCCGGAGAAATAGTTGGAAAACGCGTCTGCCCTCCTGCCAGAAGTGAGAAGATTGATTGGTTCTCTCAGGGTCGTTCCAGAGGAATGGGCGACACAGAGACGACGGACATCACAGTACGGGTGCTTGGGCCACCTAAATTCGACCGGCACGGCAATCACGAGGTGCCTGTCAAGGACAGGGACGGGCGGCCCGCCGATCTCCGAGTGTGGAACAAGCACTGGGGGCAGCCCGAGTGGCGAATTGGCTCCACATACGAATTGGAAGGAGTCAAGCAGAATCCGCTCAAGGCGAAGAAAGCACGGTACGAGACCGCGACGAACTCCCGGATTGCGAGGCTGGGCCGGCCCACCGCTCCGGACGTGAGCCTGCTCCACGTGAGTGACACCCACCTCGGTCGCCCCCTGACCGACAAGGAACGCATGGGCGACGGGAACCAGCTGGGACGGTACCTCGACGTGGTCAACCTCGCAGTCACGCACCGCGTGGATGCTGTCCTCCACACCGGCGACATCTTCGACGACAACGTCGACGAAGCGACCGCGGCGACGGTTGAGGAACACGTCAAGCTGTTAGCCGACGCCGGCATCCCGCTCTATTACGTCCGAGGGAATCACGGGTGCGACGCGGGCGACAGGCTCCTGCGGGAGCAAACGAGGGAGGGACAGATGGCGCATCTCTCCAGCGAACCGGAGTTGCTAGGCGGAGGTGCGCTCGCGCTCTACGGACTGGACGCCAGCGCATCGACCGAGGGACTTCCGCAGGCGGCCCCCACTGGCGATGCACCTCGGGACGCGTATCGGTTGGTGGCGTGGCACGAGGCCGTAGAGCCGCTCGCCAGAAATGGAGTTCCAATTCAGCGACTGGTCGACGCGAGCGAGGTCGAATTCGATGGCCTCGCGCTCGGCGACCTGCACAAGGACAAACGGGCCTACATCGACGACGTCCGTAGGGAGTGCGGGCGACGTCTCCGGGTGTTCTACGCTGGCGCGACCACGCAAATCGCGCGGAACGCCGATGGATATGAGCCTGCTGTATGGCTCCTGCAGGTCAGCGACGGCAGGCTCGAACGACGTCGGCTGCCCCTCCGACCCACATCACAGGGGTGATTTCACCGGTCTGCAATCGGGGGCGCACTACAGAGCGGTGCTGTGCTCTGTGTTCGTGTCTGGAGGAATTTGATTTGGGTCTGATACGAGGATGGCCCCGAAGGGACGGCCCCAGATCCAGCTATCGCTCGTTACCGGCGATAAAAAGGTATGCCGCTGAAAGTGGACACGATGGCGGGCTACATCTGGAAATTTGCATGAAAGCTGGCGGCGAGCCGTGCCCGTGGTCTGCTGTGCGTCATGGTAGACTTCCTGTCGATCGAGGTTTCAGATTGCGAGTGAACAACCACCTCGCCAACGTCGACTACGACTCGATCTCGATGGCGGCAATCGGCTCGTTCAATTAGTAGTCACAACAGATCGGGAGGAATAGCAGTAGTTGTCGTCGCGCCGGAGGTGGCACTGAGCGTGACTGCAGGATGGGGACTCGAATGCGCTTGAGCATTATGGCCACCGAGAGCTGTGACGCGTGGAGTGACTGCTACTTGTCGCGGTGAGCGTCGTCGCGCTCCAAGTATTCGCGGCGGATTTCGGCGCGTTGGTCGGCGTCTCCGTCGTCGTAGTGCTTGTCGAGTACCGCCTCTGAGGCATCAACCTCGTGACTCACGACTCTGCGGGGCACATCGTTGTTGCGCATGCGGGTGATGGCCCCCTTTCGGACAGGGTGTGGGGTCGTCGAAGAGGGACACGCGTAGGCCTTGTTCTTCGCCTGCGCCGCCGGACACTTGGTGGGATCCTTGTCGTGCGGACAGCCTGCGCCGTATGCACAGGGCCGCGTCATGGCGTAGGTGAGCTTGCGGAGGTACTCCTTTCCGCGGCGGCCCGTCCCGTCCTCGTCGGGGAGGAGAGGGACGCGTCCTCCCTCGGCGACGGGGTCGTCGGCTCGGTCGGGATTGTCGAGCCAGTCCTCTATGACGTCGAGGACTGTCTGTGGGACGATGACGTTGCGCTCGCCGCCCTCCTTGCCCATACCCGAGCCATTCTTCAGGGTGGTTCCAGTGTCGGGGCGGTGACGGAGCTGGATCTGTCCCTGTTCCCAGCTGACGTCTGATTCGTCGATGCTGTGCGCGCCCTGAAGACGCATTGCGGTCGTCCAGATGAGTTCCCAGAGTACGTGGCGTTCCGAGCCCCATTCGTACTTGCGGAGGTACTCGGTGATTTCGCGGGCGCGGTCGATGTCGATGGCATCGTCGCGACGCTCTTCGTTCTCGCTCAGCGTTGGCGACTCGACGAAGCGATGGAAACCCTGCGGGAGTGCGTCGTAGTCTTCGAGGCTCCTGAAAAAGACTCTGACCGTGTCACACTCGGTTTTCAGAGTGGCTTTGGCGACTTCGGCACCGCGCTCCATCTTCCAGTCTTGGATGATCCTTGGATTCGAGGCGAGTTCGCCGGTGTGGGTGATGTCAGGGCCGGGTTGTGCGGCGTTCTCTTCCTCGGTGCGGAGAGGATTGGGGCAGAACCAGTCGAGGATGCGCGTGAGACGGCGTTCGTGGCTGTCTATGGTTGCCTCCGCGTAGTCGTCTACTTCCATCATGTTGAGATGGATGTCGAGGGCGTCTTTCCCGTCCCCGCGGTCGTGCGGAGTGTCCAGCCGCGAGTCCAAGGGAATGGGCGTGATTTCATGCTGAGGACGGCGCGGTTGGTTCTGGTTAGCGTACGGTGCCTGTCCGTTTTGAGCCGGGTTGTGTTCGCTCATTCTTGGGTGCTCCGCCCCCTCCTACGATTATACGCTTATAAGCGTGGGCGTGGTGGCCGCTCAGGGGCTGGGCGGCCGTTCACGGTAGATAGAGACTTCAACGCCGGCAATCCACTGATACTGTCCGGAAGATTGCGGTTATTCGCATTCGACTCACCCGTTGCAGGACGGAATCCGAAGATGAGCGGACGGGTGTCTTCATCGAGCGGTCGAACGGGACGGACGCGTGCCGATCGATCGGGGGAATGAGCAAGGTTGGATATGTCAGTTTCCCCGAGAGGTATGGGCAAGCTTTTAATACCGATGATGCCGACGAATCACGTGAAAAGATGATGGTCTTGTCGCTCTCCGTGGTGCGGTTTTCTCCACCCGGATAAGGCTGGTTGAGCAGACTTTGTTTTTAACCCGAGACGCGGAGTGCCCCTGCAGCGCCCATCATTCTGCGTGACGGGCAACATTTGGCAGACGGCAGTACGACGTTTATAAAAGGAACCCCTGTTGACCGATTTGATTTCATCACGTTCCGTGATGGGGGTCGCCGGTGTCATGCGATTCGCCAACATTTGATTGACAGTCTGGATACATAATAGTGGGGGTCTCAAAATCCGTCTCTGGTCAGACCCGTGTCTGGAGTCATGCATACCATCAAAATCCATCACGTAATTTGGCTAATTCCGCTAGTAGATGGCTTATTACTGATTTGAGACGTATTTTTGATTTTCCGGAGGTTGCGGTCTTTACGACCCTCTTGTATGAAGCTCCTTCCTGCGACGTTACAGTCCACCGGGCCTAACACATCTAATTCGTCAACAATCCGCATTGCCAGGCGAACAGTCGGGATAGCGAGGTTCTGTTGGTCAGAACGCCGATTACAGATTCATTCTTCAGTCGAATTATCGTTACCACGTACCCATCGAAGAAATCTCGACACCAGCTGAGATCCCTTCCCCGATTTTTGACCCTTTTCGTGAGCCATCTCCCTGGCTTCGGAACTCATACTCGGTGGTAGGATAGCAATCGTAAACAAACCAACGGGAAATAAATGAACCCACAGTATCCAGATCCATCATGAGCGAGAATCAGAAAGACAGCGAGGTGATGATACAACAGACTTGGATCAGATCCCCAGGAGCAGTTCAGAAGATGATTACGAAAACACATCGTAGTTGCTGGCCGAGTCCACACGCTTTTGCTAGCCATCCAAACTCGTCAAGTGACTATTGACAAGTGATCACGGTACAGGACGACCAATAGGCATATCTGTTTAATTAGTGGCCCGTGTCATCCGGTCGATTGAGTCGAGACAGACTGTCCCGGCAAATTGTTCGCGCAGTTTAGCGATCGAGGCTGTGGCCTCAATGGTCACAGTAACTGTCGCCACTGTCGCGGAGAGTCGCGGCTGCATCTCATTGAGTCCGTCGACACTGACCGCACGGACGCCCTCGATGGCCGCAATCCGCTGTTCGGCTTCTGTGGCGATGTCGAACTCAGACCCATTTGGAATTCGAACCGCTAGGAGCGCCGTTACAATTGTCGTTGTCGGTTTGGTTGTTGTTACTGGCATCTATTTCACCTCGTGAGCGCCGCGCGGTCGAACCGCGGCGCACGCTCGGATGCGTGAGGAGTGATTCGAACACTCGTTTCGGCCGTGGCACGGCCGCGTGATCTGCCAGACTACACTACTCGCGGAAAAATTGGACTAGAATGGGTCGAAGCCGTCGATCTCGTCGATGACCTGCCCGGGTTCCTCGGCGTGCTCGATGAACTCCAGGACGTTCTCCGACCAGCCCGAGATATTGTAGACGTCCTCGTAGCCGTCCGGCGTCACGAGGTCGCCGTAGGATGCCAGGTCGATCATATACAGTGACGCCTCCGGCGCAACAGCCTCTCGATACTCGACGAACTCCTCACGGATCGTGTTCGCGTCGTCGCTGAACCGAACCCGTGAATCCCAGATCTGCATGTCGGTGAATACGACGATTCGGTCCACTGCGATTGCTTCCTCTCTGAGGTATCGCAGGACTCTCCAACCGTTCGTCGAGTGTCCAACCTCCTCGTCGATCCCAAGCAGTGCATCCTGTCGCTGGAGCACTGGCGCGTCGACGTGCATCGGAACGGTCTGGAAGTCGTCACCGAGGCCACCGACACGAGCACCTCGCTCGGCCAGAATCGCCCCGAACAGCGACCCGATCTCCTTCCGCGCGAGGGTGCTGTTCTTGGAGAGAGACGAGTCCATCGATCCCGAGAGGTCGACAGCAACGAACGTTTCGCCGAGCCCGTCGGGAATATTCTCCACAGAGACATCGATAGCCTGCTCCAGCCAGCGCTCGGCGGCGGGTGCCTAGATCCCAGCCTGCTGGAGGGCCTTGTACGCCTGGTAGTACCGGAATGGGTACAGCGGTGCGTGCCGGACTGCCTCCAGATCGAGATGATCGACAATTACCTCCTCATCGACACCGGCCTGGAGCATGTTCCGCAGGTTCCGGATCGACGCGAGGATCGGCAGCGTGTACTCGTCGTCTTCGATGAGCGTCTCCCAGGCATCCCGGGTGTTACCCCGCTCGGAGATGACCGTTTCCCAGGTGTTCGGCGACGGAAGTGGCTCCACCTCAGGGTAGTCGTCCAGATCACCCCGCATGAACCGCTCGAACAGTTCCTCCTGTTGTTCATCGACCGGCTCCGGGTGGACCCTGTTGAACACGTCGTATAGTGTTATCTCTCGCCGGGAGAGGGTGTATTTGCCGAGCGTGTACGCGTCGGCCATCTCGACGAGCGCATCCTCAATCCCGCGGCGGAGCGGCCACGGGGCCGTCCCACCGAAGAGGTCATCGTGGACCGCCAGTGCTGTCGCTGTCTCGTCCATCCGCTGGATGATCGCCGGTGTCCACTCGCGGATCAGTGACTCATCCGAGTCGTCTTTGAACCGGTCGTCGTTGGCCGCCAGGACGAGCAGAACCTGTGGGATATCTCGCAGGTAGAGTTCCTGCCGCGCGTACGCGGCGAGTTTGAGGACGAACTCTGGGTCCTCGTTGGCTGCTGCGTCGAACCGCTGGACGACCGCAGCGAGATGCTCTTCGTCGGACTCGTAATACGAGTCTTCAAGCAGCTGGTTGATCGTTCGTTTGTACAGTGCTAGTCGCGGGTCGGCGGGCTCGAAGGCCTCACCACCCTCGTGAGAGGGTACGTCGACTCAGCGGGCCGGTTCGTGCCGTTCAGGTAAAATCTTTCCCCGTATTGCGGTTTGAGCGGTTTGTTCGCTCGTAACAACCGTTGCAAGAAACGCTAGACATATAAAAACCCGGATCATTGCCCCCTGAGCAATCGAAGCTCAGCGGAATCACGACATGCGATAGTACCCTCGAACAATTTCGCCATCGTTAGGCTGCCCTCAGGCAGCAGTTGACGAAACACACGTACCGCACTAGATTTATTCATGTGTAGATCTTACACATCAAATACAATGTCGAAGGAGAAAACCCGCGTCGATTTTAATGCGCCTACATCCCTCGTTGAACGGGCAGATACTATTGCGAGTCTCCTCGACATCTCCCGGACACAGCTTCTGATCGATGCGTTAGAGGACGAAATTGACGAACTCACGGGCGATGAAAGCTTCCAGCAGCGACTTCGGGAAGCATACTACACTGATTCCATCGAGTTCGAAGTGGTCGAGTCGATTCTCGGGACCGAAGAAGCGATGCGGATGAAACTCCTCCGATCGTCACTGGACCGCGATCCACCAGAACCCGAATTAGACGGAACGCTCCCGACAGATGCGGAGTTCTACGATGGCGAGAAACCAGTGTGGGAACCAGCTGATGAGCAAGATGAGGCAGGGATCGAGCAGACCGATGGGTGACGAACCGGTCATCGTCGTGGACACGAATGTCCTACTGAACCTTGCGACTCCGGTTGTCGACAGCCGGGCAGGCGCGCCAACTGGAGAAGACCCGCTCAAAACAGTACTCTCTGTCTACGATGTCCACATTCCATCGACCGTGCTTGGTGAAGTAAGCGAGGCAGCCCGAGATGACGATTTACTCGGCACAGCTGCCGATCTGGTACTCATGGCTGCGCAGTCCCTCACGACACATGACGTGGATGCCAAAATAGACGACGCATTGGCTTATGGACTCGACCGTGGCGAGTCACACGCAATCTGGCTGGCAAACGAGCTTGCTGCAGAGATGTTCGTCACTGACGAATTCAACACCACGAATTATCTTATCGTATCTATCGCCCTCGACGATCGGAATACACTGTTCACCACACCGCATCTCCTCTGCGTCCTTGCACAGCAAGAAATCCTCTCCAGCCAGTATGTCGACGCTGCGTTGACATACTACGTTGAAATAAAAGACTGGGACGATCAGTATATTGACCGACTACGAGCTGAATATCTCAGTGTATGAGATCCGATATCTATCTGTGAGCTGTTCAGCTGGGTTTTCAAGTCTTTATGAGCACTAATCCCGTCTTCGAACTCCCGTCTCCGAGCATCTCGAAGGCGTCTCGTGCACGTTCGAGTGCTTCAAGCACAGATTCCGGGTCTGAACTGTCACTCATTGTCGACACCTTCCTCTAGGAGGAGGTTTTCGACGGTTTCGAAGTCACCTGTCTTGTAGACCGGAATTCCCGAAACGACGATTTCCCGAATGTCCTCTGTGTATGTCGGAATCGCCTGGACGACCTCGACATCAATATCATACGCGTACCGATCACCATCGAATTTACTCTCTTCGAGATCGCGTGCGACGGCGTTCGCTTCTCGTTGGCTTTCGGCTCGCCCGGAGCGAGTCAGTACCCAGAGATCGATATCGCTTCGTCGGTCAGCATCTCCCCGAGCAACACTTCCGTACAGAACGATGCCGACGACGTCATTAATATTCTCACGAAGCTTCGTGACTGCAGTTTGGATGGGCTGGTGATACTCCGATTGAGGAATCCGGAGGATCGGATCATCTGAGATAGACAGGCGCTGTCTGTTGATCTGGACGAGTCGCTGGTTACTTTCGGGGGAGTCAATGACCAAGTCATTTGCACTGAGAACGTTCACTGCCCGTCGGACGGACTGGTGGGAATGGCCAATCTGCGTTGCAAGTCCTCGCAGTGAGAAGTCACTGAATCTATGGTTGGTTAAAAAGAGCAGGACATCGCTCGTTGCTTTATGTTTGAATAAATTCGGATCCGAAGGAGGTATAGATAGCGAAATAGATGCTCCTGACGAATCCGAACGTTCCGCCTCACGAGACATATATCGTCTTACGGACCACTAGTATAAAACCTTCATATACTAATAGGTATCTATTTAAAAATTATTTTGGAATCAACGTCAGTCCATGATAGAAAAGTGTACTATGCAGGCATCGGGAGATTGGTGAGGGCGTTCGCTGCTGCGAGTGGCGAACAGCGCTGGCGCTACCAGACCCCAACCAATGTGACCGACTGATCTTCGGTAAGAGCTCCGTTTCAAAATCCAGCTTTTTCGAGTTCGTCGAGAAACGCTGGTCGGTTCGAGTGTTTCTCTTTCAGGAAGTCGACAAACTCTTCGAACCGCTCACGGGGCACCAGTTCCTGCATTTCATCCAAGTGGCTGGCAATCTCTCGGTAATGACGGCGGCCCGTCTCACCGGCAGCAAACGGCACAAGTTGGTCGCGGTAGCACTCGAAATATTCCACCGGATCGACACGGACGACGGGATCACGGTATCGCTTGAGTAACGACAGGCTTTCGCTGTCTTTCAGCTCGGCAAACGCTTTTTCGAGATTCCCGTCGTGGACGTACAGCTTGATGAGTTGCTGTCGGTCCTCCGAAAGACTATTTTCGAACTCCTGATACATCGACTGCCACTGCTGGTCGTCACAGGCCTCTTTCAGGTCATCGTAGGCCTCCCACTCCCTGTGATCGAGAAACAACTGTTTCAGAATATCACGATACTTGTCCGGATTCCGATCGCGATAGCAGTCAGCAGCGAGCCATTCGAGGCCAGTTGTGGACCGGAACGTCTTGATCCCGTCTTCGAGGACATCGATTGCACGGTCTTCGTTGCCTTCCTCGCGCAGACGCTCGGCGTACTGTTTGCAAAAGCGGCTACTTTCGAGATAGATCTCTTCGTATAGCATCGAAAGCACCGCTTCGTTATCGACTTGTTCAAGCAGGTAAATGAACGTCGAGAGGATATTCCGTGTACGCAGTGAGGATGATTTCTCGTCAGAACTCAATGAGTCGATATCGACGGTATGTGCCTCAACAGTCGTCGGGTCGTCAACGCGCAGTTCCTCGAAAGCGTCACCGACGAACGATTCCAGTTGCAGCGGTCCGACCGCCAGGTGTTCGATATCCAGCGCCCCACCGGTGAAATCATCGGTGGTAAGCGGCCCATCAGTAAAATCCGAAGCATAGAGGATATCTTCCGTTCGCTCGCGGGTCTGGTCCGAGACACTGTCTGTCGTTTGCTCGCTGTCAGATTGCCCGGCAGTCAGTGAGTCGAGCGAGACACCAGAAATCCGCGTCTCTAGCAGTTCCAGCCAGTATTCGTGGTCTGTCTGCGTTGTACAGAGCGTTCGCAGTGCGTCGTTGTAGTAATCACTGGAAAAACTGTAGTCGGCGTCGACGAACTCCCCGCAGAGATACTCGATGTGCGGTTGCTTTTCGTCGTGGTCGAGATCCTGTTCTGCGACAGTCTCTGCATACGACTGGATGGCGTTCTCTACCTCACGGCCGTAATGGCCACCGCTATCGTCGATCCGGTCCAGGTTCTCGCGGATCGCCTCACCAACTGCCCGGTAGATGTCTGTCGCTGTGTCGACGTGACCCTGATCACGGTGTGTCTCTGCGAGGTCGTAATACTGTGAGACATCGATGTACGTGTCGTGTTCGACCATCCCCCGACGGCTGACTGCGTTATCGAATAGTCGGTCGATCTCTTGTTTGTAGTCGTAGACGCTCTTACCTGTGTCCGCGCCGGTAAAGGCAACGAGGCGGTCGCGAACGTCACGGTCGTCCTCGATCACCTCCCGCAGAAACGTACGGAGATCCGCTGCGTCCATCTGTTCGATCAGTGAATCGATGTCGACCGTCTCCGAAACCGATCCATCTGTCCCGGCTGTCGCTCCATCGGGCTCTCGATTCTCGACAGCAAGGAGGACCGAGACGATATGCTTGCAGTCGCCTGCGTAGTCGTACGGGCAACTGCAGCGAGTGCGGATCGGATCAGTTCCGACATCGATGGTCACATCATAGTACCGCGAGCCACGAACGGTTGCGCTGATCTCCTCGCCATCGATATCTAACTCCTGAATACGATCCTGATGGTAGTAGTTGCGGCCACGCTCGAAGGATTGTTCCGTGCAGAGTGACCGTATCTCTTCTTCGGACGGATACGCCATCTATCCTCTCTCACTACGATGGCCGTGGTCGAAAAACTGTTGGAGTACAGTGATTATCGGTGTTACAGAATGATATCAGTAAACTCCCAGTCATCAGGCAACTGTTGGGCGAGTCCACAGTCGACAACGACAGCGCGAAGTCGGTCCCGGACGCCAGGGTTCCAGTCGAAGCCGTCTGCGTGGAACTCGGGATACAGTGTCTCCCAGTCCCAGTGGTCGCTCGAATCGGGGTAGTAACCGCGATCGATTTTGCCGACGCAGTGGAGCAGTTGTGCAGGGTCCGAGACGAGATCTGCAGCGAACAACTCTTCGAGGATTCTCGTCGCGGCGTGTTGGTCTGCGTGCATGGCGTGTTCGATGGCTGTCCCGGCCCAGATATCGTACTCGCCATCCACGACCGTCTCGATAGTATCCTCGAACGAGTGGTCTGGATGACCGATCCCCCAGCCGTAACTCATCGAGTCGATCCAGGGCTGTGTGTCCCCGGGATGGCGATGGAACAACAGCAGATAGTCGAGCGCCTCGGCCGGGACCGCCGCGACACCGTCGGCACGGCGGGTCCGAACCAGTTGCTTCCCAGTCACGGCCGCGAGTACGTGGCTGACATGCGGGTACTCCTCGAAATCCCCTCGTTCTGCCTGGCCAAACGATTCGTGTTCGGAGTAGGTGTCGAAGTCGTACGTGACCGCTGGCCAGTACGCGTCGAGGATATCGAGCAGGAACGACCACCCCTCGCGCTGGACAATCAGTTCGACACCCTCGACTGCCGGCCGGAAGAAGACGCGATGGAAGCCCCAGTAGTCTCCGTCCTCTGCCTTCCCCCACTCCTCAGAGAGATGGCGTTCGTACTGTGCGAGTGTCTGATAGACGCCCATCTCCTCCCCCTGCCGTGCTTTCTCGATCCCGTCTGTCAGGTCGTCGCTGGCTGCTCGTTTCACTCTCCGCTCTGCCTCGCGCTCTCGTTTCTCGATTTCTGCTCTCCTATCTTCGAATGCATCTTCGTGGGCAGTGGATTCCTCTGCCGGACAGTCGTGCAGGCGAAGCCGCGTTAGCGTCTCGAATTCTTCACTGCAGTCATCGCAGGTATGAGGCATAGCTGTCTTTTGTTATGGAGCAGCCTTCAAATTCTCTTTCGTAAATACTATTTGACATTATTGTTCATACCGCTCTTCGAGGTCATCGAGCGCCCGCCAGAACTGCTCGTTGTTGATCGGTGGTTCCGTCGATGCCCGCACTTCCAGTACGCCGGCATACGTATCGAACTCACGGGGAGTTGGATCCGTCGCAAGGACGCAGTCGGCGTAGCCATCGATTGCCCGCTGTATGGTCTGTGCGTAGTGGTCGTAGGCACCTTCGATCCAGTTCGATTTCTCGTCGACCTCTTCGAACACTGCTCGATAGACGGTCGCAGCGGCTAGATACCGGTCGCGGTCACGGTACTGGTCTGCAATCTCGAAAAACCGGGAGAAATCGATTGCAGTCATGACACCGTAGTCCTGAGTCTGTTCTTCGAACAACTCTGCAATCTCCTTGCGGTACGCATCGACTGATTTGCAATCCTCACCAAAGCGTGCGAGAAACTGCTCGCGCAACTCCGCGTGTTCCGCGAGAGCATCACGGACGAATCCACGCAGGTTGTCGGCAGATACCTCATCAAGCACAGTTTCGATACGCTCGCTCTCGTCATCCGGCGGATCAGCAGCGATATCGAGCAACACTGCAACGACGTGCTTGCAGTCACCGCTCCCGTCGTACGGACAGGTACACCGTGTATCTATGCCCCGTCCACCAAATTCAACCGTCACATCGTACAGATTCGACCCGCGAACAGTTGCGGTGACGAGATCGGCGAACCGGTCGAAACGCTGAATCCGCCCCTCGTCGCGGTAGTTTTGCCCCCGCTCGAACACTGCATCGGTGCTCCGGGACCGAATTGTGTCTTTGTCTACGTCCATGTGCTGTTTGTGAGACGTACCTCAAACCTAATTACGATTTGGCAGTATTGGGCCGCCCCTCCGGATCCGCCAAAGCCATCAACAGCGTCAGTGCTAGCCGTTTGTCCAGTGGCTCGTTCGCTCGGCCACAGTACGGCGACTGGATGCACGCTGGACAGCCCTCGGCACAGCCACAGTCGGCGAGTAACTCCCAGGTGTGGCGGAGAACTGTCTCGATCTGGTCGTACCCACTTTTTGCCAGTCCGACACCACCCCGGTAGTCGTCGTAGATGAAAAGCGCACTCGTCGCTGCCTGTGGATGGTCAGTCGTCGAGACGCTCCCGATGTCACGTCGGTCACACAGAATACACAGTGGGAAGGTTGCGACCAGGGCGTGTTGGGCAGCGTGTAGCCCACCGTCGATCGATCCGGACATCGTCTCCATGAGCTGTTCGAGCCCAGGCGGGAGTGTCAAGTACAGCGCTCGGGTCGAGAGAGTCGTCTCCGGCAGGTCCAGGGACTGCTCGCTCAGTATCTCCCCTGTCCTGTGGTCGCGTCGCTGGAACCCCGTCACCTGCTTTCGTCGGGTCACGTCCGCGAAATGGACGGTCACATCCTCGCGGGTCGCCAACTGCTTTGTAGTGATGTCTTCTTCGATGGTGATCGACTCGTCAAACGTGACACGGGTCTGGTGGTCGCTGTCTGTCGGCGTGAGCCAGGCCGCGTCACGGTCGAGATCCAGTGACTGCACTTCGTAACGCGCCCCCTGGTGGTGGTAGATCGCTCCCGGATGCACGTCCCTGAGGGCAGCGTCGAGTGGTAGCTCTCCGAGTGTGTCCCGGCTCCCGCCGCGAACGCGCAGTGAGACTGTTCGATCCGCGACAGTCCGGAGCCCGCTTTCGTACGGATTGACGGTCCGTCCGCTCGCCGATAGTCGCCATTCGAGTCCATCTGCGGTCTGCTGCCGGCTCAGTTCGCCGTCGTCTGTGAGCGTGCTGACGACCGCTGGAAACGTCGAGCCGAAATACTGCTCGTCGCTTGGTCGAAGCGGCTGTTCGGCGGCTGCGGCGTATGTGTGCAATCGGAGGAGATGAGGATTCGATGGATCGGCGACGGCGTGTTCGGGTGTGCCATCGAACAGTTCTTGCGGGTTGTTGATGACGTACTGATCGAGTTGATCCTCGCTGGCGATGAGGGCAACGAGACTCGGCGCAGTGCCGCGCCCCGCACGACCGGCGCGCTGAAAAGTTGCCATCTGGGTCCCTGGATAGCCATCGAGTAAGACGGCGTCGAGACTCCCGATATCGACACCGAGCTCCAGTGCACTCGTACTCCAGACGCCTGCACACTCACCAGCGTGGAGCGCCTGTTCGATACTCCCCCGGCGGTCGTCGCGCAGTCCGGCGTGGTACGCCGTCACGTTCGATGCGAGATCGTCTTTACCCCGTTCTGCGAGCGTATCGCTACTGATTGTGGCGTATCGTTCCGCAGTCTGTCTGGCTCGGGTAAAAGCGACGGTCTGGTACCCTCGCTGGACGAGATCGACGAACAGCCGCATCGTTTCGCCATGGTGAGAGCGGCGCTGTCCCGCCCCGGCAGGTGCGTCTCCCTCCTCGTATTTCGGTGGTTGCCAGAACAGCCAGTGTGTCGGGCCAGTCTCACTGGTATCCTCGTCGACAAGCGCGAACGAATCGGCAGGCTGTCCGGTGATGGTCGCCGCGTGCTCTCGGGGATTGCCGATCGTCGCGGAACAGCAGACGAACTGCGGGTCAGTTCCAAACTGGTCACAGAGACGCGCGAGTCGCCGGAACACGAGTCCGACATGGCTCCCGAAAACACCACGATACTCGTGTACCTCGTCGACAACGATCAGATCGAGCGACTCGAAAAACGCTCGCCAGAGATCACTCGCGTGGGTGAGTAATCCACAGTGGAGCATATCCGGCGTCGTCAGCACGATCGACGGGTCGGCGTCACGGGCGTTTTGACGCTCGGTCTGCGAGAGCGCACCAGTGTATTGGGTGACAGCAATCTCTTCGAACGGTGCGGAAAAATTCGATAGCGTAGCCTCCTGATCGTTGATCAACGCGACTTGCGGACCAATATACAGCGTCCGCCCGTCCCGTTCGCGTGCACGTTCGAGTGCTGGAACCGTGTACGTGAGGCTCTTCCCGCTTGCCGTTGGCGTTGCAAGGACGAAGTTGTCGCCGCGATCGAGTGCGTCGAGGGCCTCGACTTGGTGTGCGTAGAGTTCGTCGATCCCCTGGTCGGCGAGTCGTGCCGCAATCGCGGCGTTCAGTTCATATGGCCTCGTCTCGGCGCGGCGAGCGGAAACCTCCTGTCGAAAGCGTATCTGGCCCTCGTAGTAGTCGCGGTTCCGGATCCACTCGATGAACTCGTCCACTACTGACTACTACTCACGCACTAATATATAGGGATCGTGACCTGAACGTTTTACACGAAGGGGTCGTACTCACTCTCATGCCCTTTAGCGTCAGTTGGCATACGCTGCTTGACGAACTCGGCGAACTCGCCGACGGTGCCGAACTCATCACGCCACTTTCTCACAATCGATTTCGGATTACCGATGTCCAGGAACACCGCATCGTCATCGCGCGCGACGAATCGGGCGACCGACGCCCACTCCAGCGTGACCAGTTCGAAACGCTCTATCAGCGGATTCAGGATTCGACCGGTGGCTTCGACCTCGACCGGCTTCCACCGGATGCTGACCCGTATCCAGCAGTACTGAGTCTCCACCCTCGCTTCGAGATCGACGAAGACCGGAGTGTCATCGTCGAACAGGAGACGGCCACGGATACGCAGTTGGTGAGCGACGACTCTGGCGACGACACCGACCGTGTCGAACCGGAGAGTCTAGAGGTGTATTCAGACGCACTGCTCCTCGTCGACGCCCTCGAACGCCACGATGTCTCGGAGCTCTCCGAGTTGGAAACAGACGAACTGGTAAATCTCTACACGCTCTGTTCTGACGTGCAGCGGAACGCGAACGAATTCCGTACAGATGTCGCCGACGTATTACTTGACCGCCTTCACCATGACCAGCCGGTTCACGGCCAGTACGGTTCGGTCCAGCGAACATCGCGTCGCAACCGCTCGCTCAGAGACGAACAGACGGTTCTCGAACAGTTAGAAGCGGCTGGTATCGACAGAGAGCGTGTCACGACTGTAGATTCAAGCAAGGTAGACGAGGCACTCGACGTGACAGAACTATCCGAGTCAGCTGTCTACGAGATCGACGAAAGCGAATACGTCCGGAAAGCCGGGGTCGACGAATCAGTCAAGGAATCACGCCTCCAGGGACTGAAAGACCGCCTGGCAGCCAGTGAGGAGGAGGAAACCGACGACCTTCGACGGGAAATCGAAGCGTTAGAAGACCGAATCGACGACCTGACGAGTTTCAGTACAGGTACGCAACTGCAAAATTAAGACTTAGTTTTATCCGCATCGACCGGGGATCGCCGACTACTACGTGGCATCCGACGTTAGTTGGTCGATGGCGTTGATACAAACTGTCTCGGCAAGCCGCTCGCGGAGTTCATCGACAGTTACTATCGCCTCGATGGTCACAGCAACCGTCGTGACGGTCGCGGACAGTCCGGGTTGAATCTCGCGGAGTCCGTCAATATTGACCGCACGAACGCCCTCGATAGCCGCCAGCCGCTGTTCGGCCTCAGTCATGAGATCGAAGCCAGCGCCATCTGGAATACGAACAGCGACAACCGCTGTGACAGTCGAAACTGTCGGGTCTGTCTGAGTAATTGCCATTAATATCACCTCATGAGCGCCGCGCGGTCAGCCCGCGACACACGCTCGGATGCGCGAGGAGTGATTCGAACACTCGTTTCGGCCATGGCGAGGCCGTGTGATCGGCCAGACTACACTACTCGCGCAAAAATGAACCGTAGCTCTGCAGGTTCAATATCATCCGCTCCATGCCTTCTTGGTAGAAAGGTTAACTACGTTCCAGATGCAACTTCACGTATGCCGACTGCAGTAAAGATGGACGAAGACACGAAGTCGAAGCTTGAAGAGCTACAGGCCGAAATCAAGTTGAAAACCGGGAAGAAGGTCACTCAACAGGAAGTACTGTCTCGTCTCGTCGAATCCGCTGTTGAATCACGGTCAGAGTTTATCGATTCGTTCAGGGACACCGCAGTAAGTCTTTCTGACAACGAACTCGCGCAGTTCAACGAGGGAATGATCGCTTCAGGCGTCGAGACGGATGAGGAGGACATTGACGACATCCTGTACGGATGAGTGTGTTCGTGGATACAGGGGTTTTCTATGCCCATCACGATACTGATGCCAGCCGTCACGAGACAGCCGTCGGTGCCCTCAATCGTGTCCTCCAGGCAGCGGAATACGGTCGAGTGATAACAAGCGACTACGTGTATGATGAAGTAGTTACGCTCACGCAGCGACGAACTGGATCTGTTGCTGACGGTATTGAGGTCGGAAAGCGAATCCGCGGAGAGGGATATCCCGACGCAATCGACATGGTGTACGCGTCGCCCGCGCTTTTTGACACCGCTGTCGAGACGTACGAGACGTACGCGGATCAGGATCTCAGCTTCACCGACGCAATGACCGTCGTCATGATCGAACATCACGATATCGATGCCGTGCTGAGTTTTGACGATGACTTCGATGGGGTAATCGATCGACTTGCTCCCGAATCTGTTACTGATCAAACCTAACGCGCTCTCAGAGTAGTGGATCTCCGAGTTATGCCGATGCGTGAGGAGTGATTCGAACACTCGTTTCGGCCCTGGCACGGCCGTGTGATCGGCCGGACTACACTACTCGTGCAAAAAATTGGTCTAGAATGGGTCGAACGAATCGATCTCGTCGATGACCTGCCCTGGCTCTTCGGCGTGCTCGATGAACTCCAACACGTTCTCCGACCAGCCCGAGATGTTGTAGACATCTTCGTAGCCCTCGGGGGTAACGAGGTCGCCGTAGGATGCCAGGTCGATCATGTACAGTGACGCCTCCGGCGCGACAGCCGCTCGATAGTTGTCGAACTTCTCACGGATCGTGTTCGCGTCGTCGCTGAACCGAATCCGTGAATCCCAGATCTGCATGTCGGTGAAGACAACGATTCGGTCCACTGCGATTGCTTCCTCTCGGAGATGTCGCAGGGCTTTCCAGCCGTTGGTCGAGTGTCCAACCTGCTCGTCGATCCCGAGCAGTGCGTCCTGTCGCTGGAGCACTGGGGCGTCGACGTGCATCGGAACGGTCTGGAAGTCGTCACCGAAGCCGCCGACACGAGCACCTCGCTCTGCCAGGATCGCCCCGAACAGCGACCCGATCTCCTTTCGCGTGAGGGTGCTGTTGTCGGAGAGATGGCTGTCCATCGATCCTGAAAGGTCGACAGCGACGAACGTTTCACCCAGACCGTTGGGCACGTGCTCCACGGAGACATCGATTGCCTGCTCCAGCCAGCTCTCGACGGCGGGGGCCTGGATACCAGCCTGCTGGAGGGTCTTGTACGCCTGGTAGTACCGGAACGGGTACAACGGCGCGTGTCGGACCGCTTCCAGGTCCAGGTGGTCGACAATCACCTCCTCGTCGACGCCAGCCTGAAGCATGTTCCGCAGATTCCGGATTGACGCGAAGATTGGCAGCGTGTACTCGTCGTTTTCGATGAGCGTTTCCCAGGCGTCCTGGGTGTTGCCCCAATCCGAGATGACTGTCTCCCAAGTGTTCGGCGACGGAAGTGGATCTACGTTGGGGTAGTCGTCCAGATCACCCCGCATGAACCGCTCGAACAGTTCCTCCTGTTGTTCATCGACCGGCTCCGGGTGGACCCTGTTGAACACGTCGTACAGCGTCACCTCTCGCCGTGAGAGGGTGTACTTCCCGAGTGTGTATGCATCAGCCATCTCGACAAGCGCATCCTCAATCCCGCGGCGGAGCGGCCACGGGGCCGTCCCACCGAAGAGGTCGTCGTGCACTGCCAGTGCCGTCGCCGTCTCGTCCATCCGCTGGATGATCGCTGGTGCCCACTCCCGGATCAGCGACTCGTCTAAGTCGTCTTTGAACCGGTCGTCGTTGGCCGCCAGAACGAGCAGGACCTGCGGGATATCTCGAAGGTAGAGTTCCTGCCGCGCGTACGCGGCGAGCTTGAGGACGAACTCGGGATCTTCATCTGCCGCGGCGTCGAATCGCTGGACGACCGCAGCGAGATGCTCCTCATCCGACTCGTAGTACGAGTCTTCGAGCAATTGGTTGATCGTTCGCTTGTACAGTGCGAGTCGCGGGTCAGCGGGCTCGAACGCCTCGCCACCCTCGTGATTGGTCGTTCGCGTTGCGTCTGCGAGTGTCTGTTTGGTCTCGTTGAATTCCATGGTATCACCGGAACCGAAACAGGCGGTTCCAATCGGGTGCTGTCCACGGTGTCGGTGGACAGCGGCCAGCCTCATTCGGTCAGCCGGATGCCCTCGGCACGATTCGAACGTGCGACTCCCGGCTTCGAAGGCCGGTGTCCTCGTGAGGCCAGCGGCCGAACGAGGGCTCGTCAGAGCTCGTCTCTGACGGTGCTCTAAATCCTGACTGAGCTACGAGGGCACGATGGCCGGAAAACTGCTGGAGCCAGAACAGCGTGCTACCAGGTTACACTACGGTGGATCAATACATTCCACCGCCGGGATTCGAACCCAGACCTCCGGCTCCTGAGGCGAAGGAAGGCTCCAGCTCGACGGCCATCTGATGAGTGCGGTGACCGAAAAACTATCAAGGCGGGAGCCGGTGTCGAGAGGAACATATCCTCTCTTTGTCCAGGGTGTTCTCGATGGAAGCGCCACCGACAGGATTTGAACCTGCGAGTTCCTGGCGAAGTAACACCTCGATTCGCCGGTCACCGAATGAGTCGTGGCGACCGAAAAACTGCCAGAGCGGGCCCAGTCTCGGGGTGCCCCAAGACTCGACATCATGACAGGCCCCGTGGCCTGCCACTGGGATTTGAACCCAGAGTACCATTCGAAGGAACGCTCTGACTGAGCGGTCGCCACGATAACTGCGTGGCCGGGAAACAGACAGAGCGATCTGTGGGATTTGAACCCACCTAATGCCGGTGAAGGAACACTCTGTCTCGCCGGCCACAGTGATGGAATCGACGCCGGAAAACTGGTGCCGAGTGCTGCTTGCTGTGGAGTTGAAGTATCTCGGCTCCTCGACGGCATCGATTCCGGAGTGCTCCCGAGGGGAATCGAACCCCCTGTCAACTCAATCTTAATCGGAAGCAATCTCCAGATCTCCCACCTCCACTTTTCGATGACATCTCCGACAAAGACAGATCACGTTGTCCAGCCTGTGTGCTCGCTCGGGGTCGTCATACTTTCTAACAGGAACGATGTGGTGGACATCCGGTTCTTGTCCGATTTCGGGGCGAGTTGTACCACAAGACTGGCACGTATGATTGTCACGTTCGAGGGCTCGCCGTCTTACTTTGGCCCAAGAGCCAGTGTACTCAACTTCGACTCCACCACTCCACATGGGGTTCCCATCGTTTCGCGTCCTCTCCGACCACCATATCTTGAAGCAATCCCGGGAACAGAACCGGTTATCACGATACGTTCGATACGTCTCGCCGCAATAATCGCACGATTTCTTGGGTTTCCCGCCTTTCCAGTTCGGATTGTCTTTTCCGGATGGTGTTGTCGGCGGATCACACTCTTTGCAGTACGTTTGCTTCGAATCTTCGTCGTAGAACTGTATGCCACATGACTGGCAGGTGCGGTTAGGGAGCTGTTCATCGTGAGCACCGTAGTGATGAATTCGCATCCCGTGTTTAGTATCGAACTCGTCTTCACACGTTGGACATTCTGCCGTCATTAATCCTCTTAGTGAGGTTTGATTCCCGATTCCCGAATAAACTTTCGTGCTGACCCTTCCTCTGTTCCGAGAGTGCTGTAAGGAACAATTCAAGCACCCAATTACGCTGGACACGCATAGGTCAACGCAGCCGTTCGAAGCCCTTGATCTGCCCGTGTGTGAACATCACATGGTGGGGCCTCGAAAGAGTGTTTGAGTCCGAAACCGGTTGGTAGTCATCACGTTCAATCTTGCCGTCGTGGATTCGGTTCCGACAGCCGGCCACTTAGAGGAGATATTCTCGTTGACGTCATTAAGACTCGTTTATGATTGGTCTCCGGCAGGACCACTTCGGTGACCCACTCCTCTTTGAGAGGCCGACCGTCAGCCGTAATCCGAAATGTTGTCATGCTTGATCAATCAATACCTTTCGTCTACCAGTCTACATCCTCTGCTAGAACCACTGCATCGGGATACTCCAGGAGCAAGCCAGTATATGCCGGGACCAAAGGGTCCCGAGGCCGGCCTCATCTCGGTCGGCCGGACGCCTGGAGAAGGAGTCGAACCTCCCACGATCACGGTAACAGCGCGACTCCCCCACCACGGGGGACTTCCAGGCAAAGGAGGGCCGACGGGAGTTAGCAAACACTCTGTTGTTGCTATCTACATCAGGGGACGGATCGCGTAGCGATCCAAAGGGCCCGACGGGATTCGAACCCGCTATCCTTGGATTAAAAGTCCAGTGCCTGTCCTCATAGGCTCCGGGCCCGCATGCGCCGACCCAGATTCGAACTGGGGCTTCTGGCTTGGAAGGCCAGCGTCCTGACCAGACTGGACTACCGGCGCTATTACGAAGAGTGGACGCTGGAAAACTAGCGATGAGAGGCAGTCGTACTGCAAGTGCAGTCGAAGTATCTCATCACTTGGACGGCGTCATCGAGATTGCGGGCGATTTCGGCGCCATACCAGATTGAAATCTGATGACACCTTGGCTATACCCGCAGGCCAGCAGGGCGATTCGAACGCCCACTACCGCCTTACAAGAGCGGCGCTCTACCAGTTGAGCTATGCCGGCGAGGGCCGGGTCCGAGTCTCGAACTCGGAGCTCGTCCGTCACAGGGCCGAAGGTTGCCAGTTACCCCAACCCGGCCACAGCTGATTCGTCTATTCGAGTAATCAGAGAAACCATCTCACTCGACACCACAGAAGCCGCGGGTCGGATTCGAACCCCGCCCAGACATGCTCACTTCGTTGCGCGTGTCTGGTCTGCTCTGGAAATCGCGGATTTCCAGACCGACGCGATCCTGCTCTGCAGGCAGGTGCGTTCGACCACTCTGCCACCGCGGCCAATGGACACCCCCGGGAATCACGCGAGCACAGCGAGCGTGATATCGTCGGACCGAGTCCGACGGAAGTCGAACCCGGAGCCTCCCGCTTGCAAAGCGAGCGCTCTGCCAGTTGAGCTAGGGGCCCACAGTCGGGGCTCTGCCAGATGGACACACGAGGATTCGAACCTCGATTGCCGCCATGTAAGGGCGGTGTCGTGCCATTGGACCATGCGTCCATGATGGGCACGGGAGGACTCGAACCAGAGCCAGACGTGCTCGCTTCGCTGTGCACGTCTGGCAGGACTCGGAAATCGTTAAGCGATTTCCGAACCACCGAACTGCCCCGTTATCAGCGGGGCCCTCTGCCGTCTGAGGTACGCGCCCGTGATTGGCAGGGAAGGATTCGAACCTCCGATCTCGCCGATGTCAGCAGCGCGTCCACTCCACTGGACTGCCCGCCATACTCCCGCAGGGATTCGAACCCTGGACCAGTCGGTTAGAAGCCGACTGCTCTGTCCCCTGAGCTACCTGTGTCAGCGAGAGAGTCCCGCCCTTCCCGTGAGGAACGAGCGTTCCGACACGCTGTCGGAACTGAATAGCGAACAGGGCGGGCGTGAATCGTGTACGGTCCGGTGAGATACCGCCGCGTTACTGCCTGTCTTGCGTCTCAACCAGCCAGCGTCAGTTCCACTTTCACTGTGGGTGGCTACCTTTCAATATGTCCCTGTTCGAACACCTACTCAGGCGATGAAGCGAACCAACACGTTCACCGTGCGACCGCTCTCCGATGACGGGGAGCAACTGCTACGGGACCTGTTGGACGCTTCTGCCGCTCTCTGGAACGAAGTCAACTATCAGCGCCTCATGCGGTACAACGACGAGGACGAGGACGTTTGGGACGCCGATACAGGCCAACTGGAAGGCCGATACAAAGGCGCTCTCGGTGCGTCCACCGCCCAACAGGTCATATGGACAAACACCGAAGCCTGGCGCGGGTTCTTCCAGAACAAACAAAAGTACCACGACGAGTCGAACACGTCGGTAACGGACCACCCAGAGCCACCGGGCTTCCGTGGCAACGAGGACAAGGGACGCCAACTCAAGACAGTCATTCGAAACACATCGTACACCGTCGAATGGGGCGAGCGGTCCCGGCTTGAGATACTCGTCGGGAGCGAGTTGAAGGACCGATACAACCACACCGGGCGGCTCCGGTTGGAAATCGCTGGCGACCCAAATTGGCCCGACTACGAGAAACAGGGCCGCCTTGATCTGTGGTACGACGAGACAGACAGCACCTTCCGAGCTTCGCAGCCTGTGACTGTTTCTGACGATGCACAGGCAACTCCATTGGCCGACGAGACGGCCGCTCTGGACATTGGTGCAAACAATCTTGTCGCTTGTACCACGACGACCGACGAGCAATACCTGTACGAAGGCCGCGAGTTGTTCCAGCGATTCCGTGACAAGACGCGAGAAATCGCCCGGTTACAGTCGAAACTCGAAGAAGGCTGCTACAGTAGTAAGCGCATCCGGCGACTGTACCGCAAGCGAACCCGTCGCCGGGACCACGCGCAAGAGGCACTGTGTCGTGACTTGCTGGAGCGACTGTACACCGAGGGCGTGGACACGGTGTATATCGGCGGGTTGACCGACGTACTAGATACACACTGGTCGATCGAAGCAAACGCGAAGACGCACAACTTCTGGGCGTTCAAGCAGTTCACTGAACGACTCGCCTGTACCGCCGAGGAGTACGGGATTTCCGTCGAAGTGCGGTCGGAAGCGTGGACCAGTCAAGAGTGTCCCCAGTGTGGTTCGACAGACCGAACGACACGGCAGCAGGACACGCTCACCTGTCCGTGTGGCTTCGAGGGGCACGCTGACCTTACAGCGTCAGAAACGTTCCTGAGACGGCACACCGAGAAGGCAGTCAGGCCGATGGCACGGCCCGTGCGGTTCGAGTGGGACGACCACGACTGGTCGGGGATCTCACACCCTCACGAACGTCCCAAAGAACAGCGCACAGATCTGAGTACCGTCCACCGTGACGGGAATGTTGCCTCCGGGGAGTCGTCGACCGGCTGAGATTCCCACGGAGGAAACCGCGCCGTGAACGGTGCGGAGGATGTCATGGGAGTATGCTCCAGCCCATATTTGAACCACAGCCAGACGGTCGCTCACATTCGTTCGCGCTGCGAATGGCAGGGCTCGAAAACCGCTGGTTTTCGAACCAGGTGCTCGGCCTCGAGAGGGCCGTGAGTTTGGCCACTACTCCACTGGAGCTGAACCATGGCAGGTGACGCACTCGCGTGCGTCGAGTCTCCCCGGCACGATTCGAACGTGCGTCTCCTCCTCTACAGGGAGGTGTCGTAGCCGCTGGACCACGGGGAGTCAGGCTGCAGCACTCGGGATACCGGGGAAAACTGTGGAAGAACTGGTCACGGCCGGAGTCTCCGACCGTTGACGCCGAGGTTTTCCATCCCTGGCGGCGGCCCAGCACCCGTCGTCCCGTCCGCGTGGTGGAACGAAGTATTTCTTCCACTCGACCCGGTTTCAGCGCCACAGAGAGTGCAGCAGTGAGAGCGCCGACCGCTACCATCGTTTTGACAGCAGCAACAGTGGCGACTGTGAGAACAGTCCACCGGTCGGCGCGAGTGGACCCGGCGAGACTCGAACTCGCAGCTTCCGTCTTGCGAGGACGGCGCTCTGCCGAATTGAGCTACGGCCCCAGACGCGATGGGTACAGGTCTTATCTGATCGCGGGACCAGGATTTGAACCTGGATCTGCTGGTCATGAGCCAGCCGGGATCGGCCAAGCTACCCAATCCCGCGTCGATGTCGCCGCGAGGATTCGAACCTCGGCAGGACCTACGCCGGTGGTCCTGAGCCACGCCCCTTTGGCCGCTTGGGTACGGCGACACGCAAAAGCGAAGACAGGGAATCGATTGCCAGCACAGTGGCTGGCATGCCGCCACGAGGATTCGAACCTCGGTAGGACCTGTGCCAACGGCCCTCAACCGTCTCCCTTTGGCCACTTGGGTATGGCGGCACAGTACCGCGGGCAGGATTCGAACCTGCGAAAACCTACGTAGCGGGTCTTAAGCCCACCGACGGACCAGTCCGTCGAGCCCTGCCTCGCTCCACTCGGCAGGACGCAGCCTTTGACCACTTGGCTACCGCGGTAATGAGTACGGACCGAATTGAACAGCCATCTCCTGCTTTGGAGGCAGGTGTCTTGCCGTTGGACCACGCACCCATGCGGCGGGAGAGTGATTCGAACACTCGTGTCCGTCGTGGACACCGCGGTTCCAGTGCGGTCCCTTGGCCAGACTAGGGGAATCCCGCCGACGGTGAGACGGAGAGTCGAACTCCGAAACCTCGCGGCTCTCGATTTCAAATCGAGCGCGGTCACCTGTCCGCATGTCTCACCAGTCTGTTCTGTAGATTTCTCGCACCTGCCGAAGGCAGGACGCCGTGTCTCGGAGTCGAACCGAGAACCCGTCACCGGGGCTGACGTAGCAGGTCAGTGAGGTCACCGATCCTCAGACACGGCAAGTGGGCCGATGAGGATTCGAACCAGAACCAGACGGTCTCTCACTACGTTCGCGCTGCGTCTGGTAGAGCCCAGATTCGCTTGCGAATCTGGACCTCAGTCTCGTGCACCCAAGGCACGGATCGTGCCACTGGACCATCGGCCCGCAAGGGCTGCCGTCGCTCGGCAGCTAGTTGTCGATCTATGCGTCTGCGTGTGCAATGGGAATCATGCGCCCATCGCACACAGGAAGGCGTACTTCGGATGTCCCGGGAATACCACATCGGACCATGTCGGTTGTAGACCCTGCCGGGCCCAGCAGTCAGTCGATGGCGGACATCGACCGGCTGCTGCCGACCTCGATGGGTATCCCCAGCGTGTCTTCCACGCCAATACGCCGACGTCGGGATTTGAACCCGAGTCACGGCCGTGACAGGGCCGCATGCTGCCGGACTACACCACGTCGGCTGGCTGATCGCCCCGGCCGGAATCGAACCGGCGACCTCTGGATTCAAAGTCCAGCGTCCCTCGCCAGCGGAGACTCCGGGGCTGGTGAGCGGATCGGCGATCCGCGACTCTCGGTGGAGAGAGCTGCAGCTATCTCTGCGGGAAGTGATGAGTACCGACTCCGAGGACGCTCAGCGCGTCTGGAGCTGGCCGCTCCTTGATGGATCGACCACGAACCAAAATGCCGCGAGCACCATCCTCACGACTGTCCCACTACTGGGCAGCAATCGTGTTCGAAGATGGATGCAGGCGGTCATCCCGTCTTCCCCAGCTCCGGACGGGTACTCCGTGTGGGAGCCAGGTTATGCGGGGTGTGGTGTCCGGCTACCGCCGGCGGACGTCTGGCGTTCGCCTTTGGCTTGGAGCCAGCGGTTACCTTCCAATATATCCACACGCTGATCGCGTAGATATTCGCCGACGACGCGACCCGCGGCTAAAAGGGGGCTGACAGGTCGCGGTGTGTGGCGAATGTCGATCATTGTGTGGGAAACCTCGTTGTTGCGGGTTGTCTTTGACTTCAGTTACACATCAATATGGCAGGTGTATTAACTCTAGCCATGGTGTGTTACCAATACACACGAAGTGAATAGCATCCAGAAGCCCTTGAGCTCCGCTTATAATCTACCATGTGATATCCAAGAGCGGTATTAGTAGTTATTCTGACTATTTGTTTCATTTTCACCCATGAGTTTAAATACATTCTGGGGCATTATGAGACAATATGATCGGTGAACGAGAATTGCGGGTTCTTTCAGATCTTGACTCACCGAAATACCTCCGAGAATTGGCGGCGGATCTAGATTACCGTGAGGACACGGTATCAGAGACGCTTGGTATCTTGGAAAAAGTAGGTCTTGTAAGAAAGAAACGAACAGCCCAAGGGACAATTGCTGAGCCAAGTGATGCACGGTGTATCGAAATTTTCCAGTCACTAACAGGAGCGAATCCACACATTGATCTTCCGGATCTGCTCACAAAATCGATGTTGAACGTTCTGTATTATCTGAGCAGCGAGAATCCGTGGACTGCAACTGAACTCGCAGAGCGCACAGGTCACGCTCGCGCGACAATTTACCGTAATCTACGGACACTTACGAATCGAGCAATGGTACTCAAGGACCGAAGCCAGTACAGGCTAAGCGAAAAATTCGAAGACCTTCATCGCTTTGCGTACGAACTCCGACATCATCTTCACCGCGTCAAAATTAAACGACACGTAGGAAATGGGGCTCTCGTTTGGGAGTCTCACAAAGAGTTCCTCCTTCGTACCGAATCAGAGGTAGATCATTCAGCATACCATCGAACGGGACTTGATGCCTTCGCAGAGTACGAACTCCAATTTTTTACAACATCTGAACACTATTACTTCTATTCCGAAGAGCGCAATTCACTCACTCCGGCTGATCTGGTTTGTCACCTACTGCTTATAGAAAACGACTCACGACATCGAAAATATGCCCTGTTGCTTATCGTTGAGGCAGGATTATCACAGGAGCGTGTAGAGGAAGCCGCGAACTATTACGGAACTGAGGACATTGTGTTACCGTTGCTGAGATTTCTCAGTACCGAAGGAGAGGGTAACTCAGATGAGACACCAAGATGGAAGGAATTCAAAGAATTAGCTTCTGAGTATGAGGTTGAACTATGAGCCGGGAGCCGACATTTGGATCAACCGGAATCCGTGACCAATTTAGTGAACTTGCCGGCCTCATCAACAGGGAGTTGACCGTATACCTGATCGGCGGTGGTGCGCTAACTCTAATGGAACTCAAGAATGCCACAAAAGATATTGATTTGATTGTCCGAGACCAGTCTGAACTGAAATGGTTGTGGGATGTTCTCATTTCGGCTGGCTACGAGCCAGAGGATGATCTCTCAGAGGCGTATGAGAAACTCGATGCCGCCTTCATTCTTGAAAAGGATCGTCGTCGTTTTGATGTGTTTCATGAACAGGTAGCAGGTGTTATCTATCTCAGCGACGCGATGGTGTCTCGAAGTCATCATCTATTCGATGAGGGCGAACTCTCGGTCAGAAGAGTATCGTTAAACGACATTTTCCTATTCAAAGCGGTCGCCAATCGGGATGATGATGTTGACGATATGATTCGGATCGCCGAAGCCGGAATTGACTCAATAGTAATCGTCGAAGAAATCGAGACACAGCTCGATTTTATTGAAGGGGATGCGTTCATCGGGTCGATGAAACATAAACTGGATCGACTGAAGGACGAGGGATATATCTTCGATATCCACGAGGAAATTGAAACGCTATATGCCAGCTCCCAAGACGGAGTAGCAGTCAGCAATGCTATGACTTCACTTTTGGAGCATGAATATGACGACAATCTCTACGCTGGCGTTCCCGAATCCAGAATTGAGCAGCAGGTTGGTGAAGAGACAGCTTCGTCTGGGATAGAATGGCTGGTACAGATTGGAAAAATCCAGCGTGCTTCAGACGGATCACTTATTTTTTCTGACTGATGTCTCCACCGACTGAATTTTTATAAGAGAAATAGATAAACGGAAAGACTGGGATATTTCACGACGAACGTATTTTAAGCCTCTTTTTTAAATAATGTTTGAAAAACATCGATTGAACAGGGAGTAGATAGACTTTCCAAGATGGAGTAATTTTCGGCCTATCAGGTTCACAGTCCAGCACGTTGCTGGGCATCAGCACAGCAATAGATACAACCAGTACGGCAGTCGGATAACACCATCATCCACCTCTTCAACGGGCTGGCCACTACGAACAGTATCTCCTGTAATGAGGAAGCCAAGTGGCGTCTCGTAGGTTTGTCTGAATTCTTGCACGGCAGCGAGCGACGCTTCCTGGTCGCGTGACTGATAGGCCAACCCAACGGGAACTGGGTTTTCATCCACTTCGAAGACGAAATCTACCTCGCCGTTGCGGCCGCGCCAAAACTCGACAGCTGGCGTCGAGTCACTGCCCTGCGCTGCGTTGATGCCGTATGTAAATCGCATGGTGTGGTCGAATGCTGCGATGCGTGCGAGGTCAGCCTCCCGATCGAAATCGTTGCGAACTGTCGAAGCGTCTCCATCGGCGAGCGCCGTCACGAGGCCTGTATCACGCAGGAATAGTCGAACTCCGCGGGGCCTGCTGTTGTCGTATTCCGTGACGCCTGACAACAGATACAGTTGGTCCAGTGCAGGGAGATAACTGTCGGCGATCGTCCGCCGATCGACATCGAACAGTTCGACGAGCTCCTGATACCGGAACGATTCGGCTGCTCGGTTCCGAGCTGCGAGCGCACACAGTCGCTCGAGATCTGCGACCGTCTGGATGGATTCGAAGCCCGGTACTTCCTGATACAGTGCGTTGCGCACGTCGTCGCGCAGGCGTGCGTAATCTGACGATGTTAATTCGGACGCTGACGCGACGGCACCGCCCTGTTCGTAGCTGATGATCCCGCCCATTGCGAGGTACTCGACAACCTGTGACTGGATGCGGCGTTCGACAGCCGCCACCTTGTCGTACTTTCGCTGCAGTTCCGCAACGAGCGGTTCGATCTCGCCACTCTGGAGAGCGGTCGGTAGACTGTGTTCTCCACTCCGCAGCGATGTCGGGCTCACGCGCGTGTCCTCTACCTCGAAGTCTGGATACAGTGTGAAAATATAGTCGCGGAATTTTTCGGGCAGAATTGGTTGAATATCGTACGTTGGCGGTGACATTGGGCTATTCTGGAGTTCCCGATCGATCTGGACGCCAGCACTCGCAGTCACCGCGACGTGTCGGCCCGCCATATCCTCAAGGAGTTCTGTCACTGGAACGCCCCAGCCGTCGATTGTCGGTTTGTTCGGATGCTCGATCAGATGGATGTCGTCGATAAAAATGAAGTGGGGGTAGTCGGTATCGACTCGACCCAGAATGCGACTTTCGTAGTACCGAACTGCGCGCTGGAGTTGTTCGTCCGACTGTAACTGATAGAGTGGGTCTGCGTCGAAGGGGAGATAGAGAAATCGTTCCGGGGCTTGGCCGGCATCGATCCGGTTGCGGATGAACTGATGCAACAGTGTCGTCTTTCCGACGCCCTGTCGACCGACCAGTCCTAGGAGGGGTTGATCTTCGAACTGGCTGCCGGATTCATCGGGACGCGCGAGATGATAGAAGTCACTCTTCTGGCGATCAGGGAGGGAAAAGGCCGCTGTGCCGTCTTCCCACCACGGATTGTGTTCGTGCAACGACCGGACGAGCGCATCCCCAGCGTCGAAAGCCATTATTTCGTTGCTGGACAGTTGGGTGCCCTCGAAATGATTGTTTCGTCTTGATACCACACAGTACAGCGGAGGTTATTCACATCCAAGCCGGGTTCTGTCGTATCTACTCCGTCTCGATCCGGATTAATACGCATCGGAGTGTGTCTTTTCCCGAGTCTACTCTCCATACAGTGCATTATAGCGAAGACTTTATAACAATTTGGTTCATAGAAGTGAGTAGGATGGGAGCAAAAGAGACATTGTAGTGGTGATTTCCGCTCTTCGATTCCAGCGAGAAATGAGACACGATCGGAGACCACCCGCTGGCTGTCCGGGGCACGGCAGCTACCATCGACAATATGAACACGACGTACACTGACATCGGGGAAGGGAACCGCCGCACCATCACAGTCGAACTACTCAGCCGCCAGAATATTGCGACCGAGGGCGACCACGTCGAGCAGCTGATCGTCGCTGACCGAACGAGAGCCGAGTTCACCATACTCGTCCAGTCTGGTGAGATCGATGCAGATCTGGAAACAGGAGCGAGGTACAACATCTACGGATTGCTGGGAGCAAATCCCATCGACGGAGCAGCGGATCTACAAGCCGAGTGTCCGCACTGTGGCGGGCAGATTCGCTCGGGACAGGCTGTTGACACAGTCAACCATGCGATCGTCGCAGCCGCAGCAAAACTCGATCTCACCGATTCATTCGGAATTATTGACCGTCAGGCATCTCTGCATGGAGTTTCGTCGGATGACGCGCTCGTTGACGACTGGAATCCGATGGCAGCGGACAGTCAAGCTACGACGCCAGAATACGTCTGCGAGTCCTGCAACCGAGAAGTAGCACCGCACGAACTTCAAACTGGACAGAATCAGGAGTATGGTGCAGGACTGCTCAAGTCACCCGAGCCAGTGTCCAACGCAGCCGCCCCTAAGATGTCGAATCAAGAAACGGTCGGGCTCGCCACGGGCGGGGCGAAAGACGTGACCAATTTCCGGGAGAACATCGCAGAAGAGTACACGCCCCAGCCCGAAGCGATCAGTGACGAAGGGCTGTTTTACGACTACTATTTCGAGACCGGTGAAAGAACTGCATCAGATGCGCTGTTCGCCCCACGCTACGCAGCTGCCAGGAGCGAGCACCCGATCAGCGGGGATACCGAGCAGTATCTCTCGGTCGGACTCGATTCAACGCTCTCTGTCGACGAGTTCGACCGCCCACGGCTGGATCTCGTTGCTGTCCTCGATGTCTCGGGCTCCATGGAGAGTCCATTTGATGCCTACTACTACGACGAGCACGGGACCAGACACGATGTCGAAGACGGCGCAGAAACGAAACTTGACGCCGCGACACAATCACTCTGTGCGCTGACCGAGCAACTCCGGCCAGAGGACCGCCTCGGGGTCGTCCTCTACAACCACCGCGCTCACGTGGCAAAACCGCTGCGTGATGTCGGGACAACTGATATGCCCGCGATCCGCCGCCACATCCGTGAGATCGCAGCCGGTGGGAGCACCAACCTCGCGGATGGATTCGAGGCGGCCGTCGATATGCTCGTCCGTGACGAACCCGACCCGCGCGTCGAACGCCGTGTCGTCTTCATGACCGACATGATGCCGAACACCGGGACGACGGGAGAGAGTGAACTCACCAGACTGTTCGGGGATGCAGCCACCGACGGGATCCACACGACGTTCATCGGGATGGGACTCGACGCGAATGCGGAGTTGGCAGACACCCTGTCGGGCATCCGCGGTGCAAACCACTACTTCATCCACTCGGCAACGGAGTTCGAACGCCGACTCGGTGAGGAGTTCGACTACATGGTCACGCCGCTGGTGTACGACCTCACCCTCGAACTGGACGCTGATGGATACGAGATAGAAACAGTCCATGGCTCCCCGTCGGCGGACGCGGAACGTGACCAACTCATGCACGTCGGAACCCTGTTCCCTTCGGCCAAAGAAGACGGCGAGGCGCGGGGCGGCGTCGTGCTCGTCCGATTGGCAGAGACAGACAGTGGTGGAAATCTGGATCTGGTCGCTTCGTGGACGGAGCGCGACGGTGGCGAGCACACCGAGCGTGTGCAGGTTGAGCTCCCAGCGGAGACTGAGACATACGCACACAGTGGGATTCGAAAAGCAATCGCGCTCGCCCGGTACGCCGACGAACTTCGAACGTGGGCCGCTGATCTCCACGAGCGGGCAGATGCAGCGACTGGCGTGGATGACTGGCTGCTCACGGACCAGCCCGGTCAGCACGAACGGGAGTCCGTGCCGCTGGTTGTTCCCGACCGGTATGTCGATCGGTTCCACGATCTCCGCGACTATCTCGAAGCGGAGATGGACGCAGTTGGCGATAAGACGCTCCAGCAGGAAATCGAACTGCTCGGAACGCTCTGTGACACCGGTGAGCAGCGACGGACGGAGGTGCGTGAGTGATGCTGGTGTTCGCGTTCGACCGTGACTGGACGGTGGACGTGAACCCGCGTCCAGACCACGAGGCCGTCCCGCTGGAGTGGGTCCGCCATCTCGCTCACGAAACCGAGCACGCAGTTTACGCGATTGGGAATCAGGAACTGGTCGAGGAAGCTGCAATTCCGGGTGTTGTCGATATCGTCGGGCGCCATCCGGACGACTGGGACCAGTGGCTCGGCGAGAAAGGGCCAGACGGCTACTACGAACGGTTTCCGAGCCGCCGCGAACGACTGGCGCTCATCGCCGATCTGCATCCAGCGGCAGATGACTACGTCGTCGTTGATGATATTGATCTCGATGATGTCGATGGCTGGCATCACTACTATGCCTGGGACTTCGTACCAGCCGTCAAGCAGGGAGACATTGACAGCGATCTCCCCTGGGTCGAGGCACCCGGTACTGGCAGTGATCTCACCACAGCGGCAGAGACTGCTTCCTCGGAGAGACAATCATCCTCCCTCGATAGCGACAGAACCGATCCAAACACTGAAGAATCGTCGAATAGGACGAAACGTGGGCCAGCAAACCCCTTGATAGATCGTTCGATGAGTGCCCTGTTCCAACCCGAACTGGACGGGGCATTCGAGATGCTGGATTCCCGCCACCGGCGCCTGATTCTCCTGGGATTGAACCGTGGTATCGTCGAGACGATGGATGATGTACTGTCGCAGGACGTATTCGATGGAGAGGCAGACGAGGTGATATTGATCCACAACCATCTCCCAAAATTAGCGAAGGGAGGCTACGTCAGATGGGACCGTTCAACAGGAGAGATATCGAGAGGACCCAACTTTGGCGAAATCGAACCGCTTCTCGATCTCATCGACACCCATGCTGATGAACTGTCACCGAAACTGCTTCAAGGTGATTAGCATGAGAGATGTGAAACCGGATCTGGAACGTGGAACCGAGAGTTGGGAGAACAGTGAACAGCTTCGTCCGGAATCAGCACTCAGAGAGGGCGGTACCCCGTATAACGGTCCTCGTCTGATAGGTCCATCGGCTGAATTACGCACGCCAGTGGGTGAGCGACGATGACCGATGAATCCACGCGAGTGGGACTCATCTCAGATGTCCACGGCAACGCTGTCGCATTAGAGGCAGTGCTCGACGACATGGGGGCCGTGGACACCGTTGTTTGCGCTGGCGACATCGTTGGCTATGGACCGTCTCCAGAGGAATGTCTCGACACAGTGCGTGGCCGGGATATTCCGACCGTCGAAGGAAATCACGAGCGGGCAGTCGTCGCGGGACGCCCCTACGAGTCAGGTGATCGATATGCCTGGAAAACGCTTTCCGAGTCTGACCTGCAATGGCTGGAGGCACGTCCCCGAGAACGCCTGCTCTTCGACGGTCGTCTCAAAGTTGTCCACGATCATCCAGACGAACGGAACCGATACACCATCCCGGAAGCGTTCGATCCAGCACTGCTTGACGGGGAAGATGTCCTCGTGCTCGGGCATACCCACATCCAGCATGCGGAGGTGTTCGACGAGGGAATCGTCGTGAATCCCGGCAGCGTCGGCCAGCCACGCGACGGAGATCCGGATGCTGCCTACGCTATCGTCGATTTGGACGAATTGACAGTTGATCTCCGGCGTGTCTCGTACGATATCGAACGTGTCCAGCAGCGTATCAGAGACGCCGGAATTGCCGAACACAACGCTGAGCGACTCGCACAGGATCGATAACGCAGTAGAAACAGTAAAGCTACCCCACTATGCCACTATACAACCTCACGTACCAGTTTGAATCGGACGGCGGGAATATCGAGTACAAGACCGCCCAGCAGGTTCAGAAGGAAGCGGAAACCCACGGTATGGAGATAAAGCCAGTTACGACCGGCCTCGATATTGACGGAGATACCGTAGGCGGGACTGTCGTCGTTGATATCGCAGACGATGTCGTTCCAGCAGATGTCTTCGAATCCGCAGATGCGATTTCTTCGATCCCAGTAGATAGAGAATCCGAGGGCGACAACGGTGAAAACTCAATTGAAGCACCACCGGCAGATCCAGAGCCTGCGATGGACGTACACCGGTTCGAGTCGAACAGTGAAGTGGCGGCTGTTCTTGCTGACGTAAGTGAGACGCCCGGGCGGGGCGCACTCTTCCATGCGGATCTCACCCACTGTCAACCATTCAAGCGGGATCTATGGCTCGTCACAATTCGTAGCGAGACAGTTGAGAGATCTGAACTTACGAAAGCTGATCTGCTTGCGTTCTACTTCGAGCATCTCGACTTGTTTGAGGATACGCCCTCGCTCAAGATTGGTGTCTATCATGGCACTGCTGAGGCGCCGATCCAACTCTCCCTCGTGGCTTCACTGACTGATCCAGCGGATGCCCAAAAACTCGCACAACAGATCAAGAGTCAGAGTCCGACGAACTTCTACCGGTTTGAGCTGACGAAAAAGTCACTGGTCGTCGGTGAAGCGACACACGGACCGGGCCAGATCGAGGCGATCTTCCAGAATGCTGCAGGCGACGAACTCTCCAGTCGGGAGATAGCGTACCGACGCTGGCACGAGGAACTCGCTGCGAGCTATCACCCACTCGGGATCATTGTAGAGGGTGAACTGTATCGGCCTGTGCCCGGAGACAATTCGACGGATGCCGATGTTGGAGAACCTCTCGTCCTTGCGTCGTACCGTGATGGGAACGGCAAGCCGTGGCAGTTCGGGCTGACTCGCTACGATAATCAGTTACTCATGACGCAGGCGAGGGCCTCGCCAGCCAAGTTCGATCCCGTCCTGAAGCGGTTCCCGATCGAGACACAGGAACTCGGTGACGAACCGCTTGTGTTCAGCCACACGGTCAGTCGACGTGTCTGGTCGGAGGATCCACAGAATCTGCATATCCAGTCACAGCGAAGTGAGGGACTCATCACACAGTTCGTGTACAAGAATTCTGCAGGGTGGCATCTGATCCAGCCGAAGGCAAACCGCGATCCGGATGAACCAGCGGACGCGGCGTTCGAACAGACCAGACTTGACGGCGTCTCGGTCCGGTCGTCAAAACTCTCTGCTAACACTGACGGCGAGACGAAGGCAACGGTGGAACACGAATATCAGATTGCAAATGATGTGTTCGATGCGTGCGAGTGCCTATACGCTCTCTCGTATTACGAAGCAAACGAGGAATCGTTCGACCGGCTTCAGTGGGAGATCGCTGATGCCACGGCGTACGAAATCGTGAACGACAACCCAGAGTGATACGATGAGTCTCGAAACAAACGCCAGAGGCTGTCTGCTCGGGCTGGCCTGTGGTGATGCACTCGGACGACCAGTCGAGTTCAAGAGTGCTGCTCAGATCAAATCACAGCACGGCACCGTAACGGAGATGCTCGGCCACGGGACGCACGGACAACCCGCTGGGACCGTCACGGACGATACCGACCTAGCGCTGTGCATCGCGCGTAGTCTCGTCGAACAGGGAACGTTTGACGGACAGGATATCGCTGATCGATTCTACGAGTGGTACGACAGCGACCCGTTCGATATCGGTCTCATGACGGCCGATGCCATCCGGGAGTACGGCGATGGAACGGCGTGGCGTGACGCCGGACGGGAAGTCTGGCACCGCCGCTCCGAAGGGTCAAATGCCGGGAACGGCAGCCTGATGCGGTGTGCACCACACGCGATTGCCTTTGCTGACGACTTCGACACGCTCACTCAGGTGAGTCGGCAGTCCTCGAAAATCACGCACTACGATCCGCGATGTGCGTACGGGTGTGCAGTGCTGAACTACACGATCGCTGGCTACCTCCAGGGCGAGGACAGCCCCTTCGAAAATGCACTCGCACATGTTGAACCCGATGCCCCGACTGAACTTGTCGAAACGCTGCGACTCGTCCCCGATCAGATCGATGACTCGCAGTTGCAAACCAGCGGCTACGTTATCCATACACTGCAAACAGCGTTGTACGACGCGCTAACGGCAGACAGCGCCGAGGAGGCCATCGTAAGTGCAGTCAACCGTGGTGGTGACACCGACACGATCGGTGCCGTCACAGGGGCGCTTGCTGGTGCACGCTTCGGGAGCAAGTCACTCCCCGATCGGTGGCTCTCCACCATTGAGTATCAGGAGGATATCGACCTCCTCGCGCAAGCACTGGCTACGACAGATATCGACCCACCGTGATTGCTGACGAGATACATGACCATTATAGGCGTGTGAGCCACTCTCATTCAGAGCAAGATTGACTGACACAAGTATTATGCTTGCACCTTTGCTTGATGTAAAGAGAGAGGGGCCTGCGGCGAGTTATTATGGACTTTCTGAACTCTGACTCCGAAGCTTCGGGAGGAATCCTCCCAGAAGGAGCGTGGACAGTCGACCGGTTCAACCACGAAATCGAGCGTGTGTTGAACGATTCACACGACCGGTTTCCGACTCACGTTATCGGTGAGATTGCTGAAGTTGACCATTACCACTTTGGGACGTTTTTCGAACTTCGGGACCTCGACGAGGAGCCGGTCATTTCCTGTCTGGCGTGGGCAGATCAGGTCTCTGGATTCGACCACGAACTTGCGGAGGGAACGAAAGCAGTCGTCGAAGCCACCGTGGATTTCTATCCCAACCGCGGTGATTGTCAACTATTGGTGTTCGATTACTGGCCCCTCGGCGAGAGCGCCCGGCAAGAGCAACTTCAGGCACTACGCAACCAACTCGAACAGGAGGGACTGTTCGACGAGGAACGGAAACAGTCAATCCCGGCATACCCGGCGTGTGTTGGCCTCGTTACGTCTCCGAGTGGGTCGGCACGCGAGGATACCTGGGCAGCGATTTCTGATCGGTCGCCCCGTACGACTGTCAAACTCCACGGCGCAACCGTCCAAGGCGAGGATGCTGTCCGGTCGGTAATTACGGCCATTCAATCGCTCGATCACGACTCAGCCGTCGAAACGATCATCGTGACTAGGGGTGGTGGCTCGGACACTGATCTCTGGTGTTTCAACGCCGAACCCCTGGTGCGGTGTCTGGCCGCCTGTGCGACGCCAGTGGTCGTCGCCATTGGCCACGAAGATGACGAGACGCTCGTCGAGTACGTCGCTGATGCCCGGGCGATGACACCGACCGAGGCAGGGGTCACAGCCACGACGCCCGTCGAAACGGTTCTTGAGCGACTTGCGACGACGGAGCAGGGCATTGACACTGCGTATCAGACGCTGGCCGAGGAGCACTTAGAACAAGTCGACCGCCGGATCGAGACCGCTGTCGACAGCCTGCGTCAACAGCATCTGCAGACACAGTCAGTGCGACAGCGAGCGAGCGATCTCGAACAGCGCATCGGTACTGCGTACCGGACACTCGTTGAGACACGTCTCGAAGCGATCGACTCTCGGCTCGACCAGCATCTACAAGAGCGTGAACTGGTGGCGGAATCCGAGGCAGCGTCAGCGCGAGCAGCGCGGAGACGGTTGTCGGATCTCGAAGCCAGAATCGATGGTGCGTATCAGACACATGTTGAGCGGATACTCCAGCAGAGCGAACAACGAATTACTGATGCGTATCGGGAACTCGAAACCCAGGCTCGCATCACAACGAGTACGGCTGAAGCCAGAAAGCTTTGCTCAGTAGAATCGCTAGCCGGCGGAGCGGCTAGGCTATCTTGACTGGGAGCGAAGCGACGGACGAAATGAAATCGGAAATCCGTCGCTTCACTAGAGAGTGCGTGAGGCTAGCTCAAATGATT
>SAYS01000005.1 GCA_004015825.1 Halovenus amylolytica
TGGATGTCGAAACGCTGTACATCACCGACATCCACTCGACCACCTCAAAGAAACACGACGCCAAGATCGGCCCGCAGGTCGCCCGCCGAAACGCGGGCGACCTGCGAAGCCTCGCTGCTGACAAAGGATACGATGCAAAAGCCTTCCGTGATGAACTCCGTCAAAACGGCATCCGCCCGCTGATTAAGCATCGTCTATTCAACTCACTCGATCACGCTCACAACGCCCGCATGGACAGTGATCGGTAACACCAGCGATCCATGTCTGAAACCGTCTTCTAAAGCATCAAGCGCACGCTCGGCGCTGCCGTGCGTGCGCGAAGTTGGTGGCTTGAATTCCGCGAAATGATCCTCAAAGCGACCGTCTACAACCTCCGTCGAAGCGTCCGATATCCATGAAATCAACTGCCGTATACTGAAACTACAGAGCCGAAATAAGTAATAGCGGATATATCAACTATACTTTTTTGTCATCCGACTGGTTCACCAGATTGCCAGGCGGTGACGACTTCCCGGAGCAGGTCGGTGTCGATGTCGCCGGCCTGCCAGTCGCCAACCGCAGCGCGGAGGCCGTCGGTGTCGACAACTCCCTCCTCATTCGTATAGTCCTCGACTGAAGTCGCTTCTGGTGGAGTGACAGTAACAACTCTTGTGGCGACATCAGACCCAGCATTATCTGATGTGGCTTCGATTTCGATCGATTGTCCTCCTGGTTCCAAAGCGGATATCTCGAAGTTCAGCCCAACAGAGTTACCACCTTTCAACGACCCTACAGGAGTTTCTCTGGGACTGACATCGAGGCCATCAGTTGAGCTAATTTCTACGGAAACGCCCTCCGCTTGGGTATCGCCGGTGTTCATAACCGTGGTTGTCAGTGTCGTCTCCTCGCTCGGTGTCAGTGGACTTTGCTCAATGGAGTCGATAGTGATGTTTACTGACGGCGGTATCGTGGACTTGTCTAATATTTCTTGCGTTGAGGGGGTTTGTTCTTCGAGTCTATTTTCCGATTCCGACAGTTCATCAATAGCAGCCTGGGCGACATCAGTCACCTCAGCAAGCCTTCCTTCAGTTGCTAGTTCTTCATGTGCTTCAACTAATGTAGTTGCAACTGTTAGCAACACCGCCCGAAGGAACTGTGTACCACCGCCGAGCCCGGAAATTTCGTTCAGCTCTGAGGCCTCCTCTAGCGATACACCCTCTTGGTTAACATCAAGATACAGCGCCTGTGACTGCTGGAGTCGTTCAACCTCCTCTCCGCGACGATTTTCGTATTCCTCCTCTAGATCTGCCACCGTTGCACGCGCCGATTCAAACTCCTCGTTCGACAACTCGACAGAAAGTGTTTCTAAAAGAGTCTCGGGCGAGGAGCTCATGCGAAATCACCCCATCGGCTCTCAGTCGGATCAAGATCTTCCAGTACGCTATCAACATCAGGTACAAGCGTATTGATATCTGCAAGTGATATTGGATCACCCCGTTGGATGCCAGCGATTCCCCAGGCGTGAGTCGTCATCATAAGACGGATTGAGAATTCGCCAACATGTTTTCCAATTTTCTGAACGACAGTCGTAGCCAAGGATGCGTTTGGCAAGAGACCCACAGAGACGAGGGTTACGGCATCCACCGTTGAAATGGGATCGCCATTGAGAATTCCATCAATGAGATCGAAGGCATCCTTGAGAATCCCTGGTATATCTATTCTTTCGTTCAGCTCAGAAAGGAACGTATCCGTCGTTGAGGCTATTTGATTAAGTAACTCCTCAGCATCATCGTGTGCATCTACCACACCCTCCCTCGTTCCATCGAGGCCCTCATCGACGAGAGATTCGGCTTTCAGCTCGTTGTTGAGGTAGCCTAAGCTGCTCTCAACATTAGCAAACGCATCAATGAGGGCAAACTCGGGTCCACTTCGGGGGACGAATCCTCCTCCTGTTTCGATGGTCTGCATGATAGTGAGGTTTGCGACAGTCGCCGAGACGCTATCCGAGATGAAGGCAAAAAAGTTCTCGAAGTTATCGAATTCATCATCAATAATTCGATTATATCCCTCCTGAACAATAGAATTGATCTCTGACAGGGCTTCACTCTGTAACGCTTGGGAGAATGTGTAGCTAACGAGTTCCTCAATCCCAAACTCCAGTTTTTTACGAAGAATATCCGAGTTCGGAATAAGGTATCCAAATCGGGAGTCCGCGACAACATCGACGAGTGCGAGCTGGCTCAACGCAAGCGAGACACCCAAATCAATCGAGAACCTTGTCGTATCAACAGCAATATTCTCATCTTCTGCACCTTCTATAGCGCTCTCGTCGCTGGTATTGATCAACAGATTCCGTGAGATTTCCTCGCCAAGTCTGAGTCGTGTGGTGGCACCTTCTGTGATATCAGTGTCGAGTTCACCGCCGTAGAGCGATTCCCGCAGTCCTGAGAGAACCGAATTCACGTCCTCTAGTTCCGAGAGATAAAGCGCTACGTCATCGATATCCTCTGCAACTCTGCGTTTCGACTTCACGGCTGCTTCGAAGTCATTAATACCAACTTCGACTGTTTGCGTTGTTTCAGCTTCTCTTCCATCCGAATCGACGACAGTGAGGGTCACTTGATACTCGTTCTGTTCGTCAAACACGATCTCGACGACTTCGCCAGTCGCATCAGTGTCTCCCTCAACAGTGAAATCCCAGCGATACTCTTCGATTCCGCCGGATGCTTCTGATGCCGACGCATCGAAGGTAATCGGTTGGTTGATACTGGGGTCTTCGGGAGCGATGGTAAACTTGGCATCGGGATTTTCGGGAACGCCCGGTTCCGTCGGACCCTGTTCAGCGAAAGTGTCGGTATGTCCGAGCGTGCCGAGCAATACACGAGAGTCCTCGCTAGAGCCTTCAACGCCCGCATCCAGTGCGTACACGTTACCGTCTTCACTCCCAACGAAGACGGTGCCATCCAACACTGTCGGTGACGAGCTCACTTCTGCGCCGGTTTCAAAGCGCCACTGTTCGCTTCCGTCGCCCGCATCCAGCGCGTACACGTTTTCGTCGTAACTCCCAACGAAGACAAGGTCATCCACCACTGTCGGCGACGATTCAACCAGTCCGCCGAGTCCGAAGCGCCACTGTTCGCTCCCGTCATCCGCATTTAGCGCGTACATATTACCATCCTGACTCCCGACGAAGACGGTACTGTCCAACACTGTCGGCGACGAGTAGACCGGTCCGCCTGTTCCGAAGCGCCACTGTTCGCTCCCGTCACCCGGATCTAGCGCGTACATGTTACCATCCTGACTCCCGACGAAGACGGTGTTGTCCACCACCGTCGGCGATGAATCAAGTAAAAAACCGGTTTCGAAGCGCCACTGTTCGCTTCCGTCGCCTGCATCTAGCGCATACACGTTGGAGTCTTCACTCCCGACGAAGACGGTGCCATCCACCACCGTCGGTGACGAGCGTACTTCTGCGCCGGTTTTGAGGCGCCACTGTTCGTCGCCAGTGTCTGCATCCAGCGCGTACACATTATCGTCAGTACTCCCGACGAAGACGGTGCCATCAACCACCGTCGGCGACGATTCAACCAGTCCGCCGGTTCCGAAACGCCATTGTTCGGTGCCGTCGCCTGCGTCTATTGCGTACACGTTGTCGTCGTAACTCCCGACGAAGACGGTGCCATCCACCACTGTCGGTGACGATTCGACCCCAGAGCCGGTTTCGAAGCGCCACTGTTCGCTCCCGTCGCCCACATCCAGCGCGTACACGTTGTTACTTTCCCCGACGAAGATGCCGCCACTCCCGATGAAGACGGTGCCATCCACCACCGTCGGTGACGAGCGCACCCGATCAGTTCTGAACTCCCAAATTAGATCACCACCGGACGAGTCTTGAGCGACGGTACTCTCCGTCAGTACAGTTGTGCCGGTCAATGTGATCCCACTGGTTTTCAAAAACGTTCGCCGGTCAAATGGGTGCTCAGTCATCTGTTGCCTCCTGCCAACTGAGAGACCGATACGGTCTTGAGACAGTTTCAACTCGTCCCTCTGTTCTCAAGCTTGCTCTGATTCCTATTTTTGAGGCATCTACTTCGAGATGTATTGATCGATTCGCAAACATCGGTTGTCGTCCCCGCAGAACAGTGGTTGATATAAAACAATTAACAGACTAACCGACAGTACAATACTATTACAAATGGCTTCACAGTTAGATAATACGACGCGACAATCTCTGGCATTGTCTACCGTATCGCCACACATCATCGGGTTACATCGGTATATCAGGCCATTGAGACAGGAGACACACCGTATCATGTAAAATTCCATCACTTTGAGGTTCAGATCTGTCGCAATTTCAGAGTAAAGTGACACACAAGAAGACGACTGTTAGCACGAGAGCGACGCCTTGAGTTACGCTGACGGTTTCTTTAGAGTTGCCGTTCTCGTCAACTTTCGACTCGCTCACCCCACCCTCGCCAACTGTGCCGGATGTACAGTCTTTCCATCGCTCTCCGCAGAATCAATCGTCACAGCACCGGCGTTATTTTTATCGACCTCACGTCGCTCGGCTCTCGTTCTTGTCTCAGGAATTGTGGACGTCGTCCAAGTGGTGTTCTCCGTGACGGTCACTTCGTAGGCGACAGAGACGGTGTCGGTGTCAATATCCCCCAAGATAACGTCGAGTCCAGAGCTGTCATCGCACCAACATCCGTGCTGACAGTAACGAATATAAACTCGCCAAGTGCCAGTTCTGACTGTGCGACGTTTCGATTGGATTCTGCCGATGCACCGGTCCCAACTACCGGTCAGACGGTCCCCAATAGAACCGTGAGAACGAGCAACCCCTGAACATGGCTCTACGCTCTCGGGAACATGAACCGACTGCCATTTCCGCTATCTCGTTATTCGATTGGCTCGCCGGATTGCCAGGCAGCGACCACTTCCCGGAGCAGGTCGGTGTCGATGTCGCCGGCCTGCCAGTCGCTAACCGCAGCGCGGAGGCCATCTGTGTCAACGATGCCCTCGCTGTTCGTGTAATCGCCGACTGTCCGCTCCTCCTGGTCGCTTGCCACCGAGATTGTACGCGTCTCCTCGTCATCGTCAGTACGAGCAGTGAGTTCGCGCTCACCTGCGGTTGTTGGGGTAGCCCGAACCCTGATGCGTTCTGAGTCCGCTCCAGTTACCTCGATTGTATTACTCGTTTCCTCGAACTCGATTCCGGTATCGGCTGTGACGGTCACCGATTGCTCGCCCGGTTCGTCACCGACGTTAGTGACGCCAACTTCGATTACGAACTCCTCGCCTTCCTCAACGTTATCGGGAACCACGAACGAAGTGATATCGAAGAACGGTGGCTCGGGATCAGTTAAATCGAGTGAGAGCGTCGAAGTCTCGTTTTCGCTGATTTCAACGAACCCGGAGACCGCTTCGTAATCCAGTCGGTTAGCGACAACTGTGTAGTTTCCGATTGGCAACTCGGTCGTCAGTGGCGATTCACCCACCACCTCCCCATCGACGCTGATTGACGCCTCGGACGGCGTCGTCGTGACACCCAACTCGCCGGTCGGTTTCACCACTTCGACCGTTTCGGGTGCGGTATGCCGATCATGGATGAGCGTGAATTCGTCACCCGGTTTGCCCACGCCCGCTTCCAGTATAAGATCGTACTCACCCTCCGGGTAGGTCTTGTCAACCACCAACACCAACTCGACCTCCTGTGTCTCCCCGGGATCAACTTCGACCGTCTGCTGAGATGATTCGCCAGCCCGGTATCGCCTGCCACCGTCCGGAGGGTGGAGAGCACTTCTGATGGCATATGTCATCGATTCGTCTTCGGGATTGGCCACGGTCATCGTCGCCTCAACGGTATCGCCTGGCTGTACGGTTACATCTGCATTCATATCGCTCATGTCGTATCACCGATACTGAAACCAATACTAATTGCCTCAAAAACTGGTCCTGAGGCGCTCTCCAGGGTTGTTTTCCTTGTTTCATCGTCTAAGATATCTCGTTCACGGAACTGGACGTCGGAATATAACTGTTCCAAAATATCAGGATCATAACCGAACAGCCGGAATTGGACCTCGTACTCCCGTTTGGGTTGATCGACATCTTCAAACGGAATTCCAATAGCACCTGAGTCTTTGTAGGCGATAGGTTCCCCCGAGAACTCCTCCGATTGGTTTTCATTTGTTTCAGTAAGGATAGGGGTATCAGAATTGGGTAACATGACTTCAGCGCGAACAAAGAAGGAATGCGGTTTCATGCCTTCGTTGTCAACGTCGATTACAAATTGTCCATCGTTAACCGAGTCTTCGATCATGTCAACCCGCACATTATCTATATCCGCATCCATAACATTGGACCCGGTCCAAGCGGTTTGCTCACCCTCCCATTCGGCGAGCATCCGGTCATTAATCCAGTTGCCTGGGTCTTCCCATCGGTCGAGTTGCATGGGCAACTCTCCTACCCCTGCCAGATTAAACAACGAAGATCCAGGGGTTGCATCTAAGTCGTTATCACCACCAAATGATGTCCATCCAGCCTCTCCAATCCTCGTCTCATCTTGTCGATTATCTGGTTGATCACCAGGCAACATCACGAGATGATAATTTTCACTTGACCACTCTCTACCACTCGCCGTCTCGTCGTAATAGGCCGTGGAAAACCCAATTCTTGAAGTTGCGTCATTTTCCTCATCAATCCACCGTTCTTGGCCAGGAATATTACTCTCAAATAACGCACTGTTGACCAGGAATGACGAGTGAGCGCCACGCGCAGGGAATATATGTAACTGTGACTCCGGTACTACTTTCTCCCATTCCATATACTCCCCGCTTTTATGTTGAGCGGCGGCCACCCATTGTGGGCCGTCTTCGTTTACAAGAATTGTCACGGTCTCCGTGTCAGAAGGATGTTGGGAGAATAGGCGAGAGGCTAAACTCGGTTTCCGGTCATAGAGATAGAAGTGCCAGTAGGTGATTGCAAGATACCTCTCGTCGTCGAATATAGTATTAGTCACGCTGGCATGGATTGTGAGAGGGTATTGGCCTTGGAACCCTTCGCCAAACCATATATTCTCGTCACCTCGGAAATCCTCTTCTGAGCCGTCTTCACCGCCGAGCCAGAGCCGGTTATCGTCATCGCTGGGATTGTACGATACATCTTCAAAGAGTCCGTGCGTGTTTTGTAAATCCTCGTCGGCACCCAACACTACGAGAGTGAGATCAATATCGTTGTCACTGTCGGGTTCGATTGTCGTGCCGTCATTATATCCACCATCTGTCGCGTTAATTTGAAGATCCGAGTTTTCGACGTACGCCTCGTACCGCGTGGGAAAGTACTGCTCGTCCGGATGAAAGTGGAATACTGGCGCAAGTTCCTGTGCCAGTTCTGCCTCGTTGTCCGCGAAGTCGATATCGCCAATATCGAAGTCCACATCGTAATCGGCTAACTCGGCTTCTTTCACGTGGATGGTTGTCGTCTCTTCACCGAGCAGCTCGCCAGCCCCATCGTAGACCTCAACGTGGAGGTCGTACTCGCCGGTCTGATCCGGGCGCAACGCTGCGTGCGCTCTTCGTCTCGTGTTAATGTCAGTCTCCCACTCGACCTCTTTGTGATCTTCCCCGTGGAGAAGTCCCGGGTCGCTCCCGGCGGGTTTGTCAGCGACACGCCAGTGATATTCGTAGTCTGGCCCCGTGGGGTCCATCACCTGGACTGTAATCGGCGACTGGACTGTCGTCCTGAGTTCACCGTCAACCGCCTGACGCGATGCGGCAATGGCAACATCGCCACCAGAGTCGATTTCCTGCCACTGAAGTGCCGGATAGTCGTCGGGGTCGGTGACCACATCCCACGTCTCATCGAAATCGAACCCGCCCATGTTCGCTTCCGCATCATCGCCAGTCATCTCATCAGCCGGTGGCTCGTCATTGAGCGTTCCAAATCCTGTCCCACCCCCCGGATTGTCGCTTTGCCCGGTCGCCGGGACGTCCCAGTATGATGAGGAGATATCCCGTGCATAGCCGCCCGAAAGGCCGCCGACGTTTTCAGTTCCATCGACCGAACCAACTGCAAAACATTCTGTCAAAATTTCCAGATTCCCATCGCCGGCGAGACCACCGACTTGCCTCTCACCACTGACTGCACCTGTTGCGTACGATTTTATTATACTTGCCCCATCCCAACCGTCGCCTACCAAACCACCAATATCGGCTTCACCAGTGACTGGGCCTGTTGCGTATGACTCTGTTACTTCACCTCCTAATCCCCAAATATTCCCAACTAAACCGCCAACTTTGTTACCACCGTTGACTGCGCCTGTGGCGTATGATCTGGTTATTGGGCTATCTTCCGACTGGCCAACGAGACCACCGACTGAATTCCCACCACTGATTTCCCCTGTTGCATACGAATCTGTTACCTCTCCCCCTGCCCCTACAGTAAAACCAACCAAACCGCCGATATCGGCATTGTTACCCTCAACTGATCCAGTTGCGTAAGAATTCGAAATGTTACCATCAAAACTATAACCCACGAGACCACCGATAGAGCTGTCACCCTTCACCGTTCCCGACGCGAATGAATCTTTAATTATCACATTGTCGAGAGAGCCGATGAGACCGCCAACCCCGCCCTCACCTGTTACGGAAACTGTCGCAGACGAATTTTCAACTTGAACTCCAAACTCACACCGTCCTACAAGTCCGCCAACCGTGCCATTACCAGTTATAGATCCTGATGCGTTTGAGTTCACTATCTTTCCTCCATTTACCCCCCCAATCATCCCTCCAACCAGAACACCAACAATCGCATCCCCAGTAATATCTGCGTCCACGACCGATAGATTACCTATATTTGCCAAATCCGCATCACCGAACAGGCCAACGTAGCTTTCGTCCGGCCGATTGATGATGAGATCAGCAATTTCGTGTCCGTTTCCATCAAATCTACCACCAAATCGAAGATCAGAGGTACCGATTGGTTCCCAACCACCGTCAGGATTTTCAACGTGTTCGGTATATCCAGGTGTATCTGCATCCAAATCATCCACCAGTGCGTACTCTCCGTCCAGATTGTCTCGGATAGCATCCAAATCGTGCCAGTCTGTAATCTCAGTGCTGTCGTCCTCAGATTGTGCGAAAGTTGGCGTTGCAAATGCGCTCATTCCTGCTACCGTGATGCCGCTGGCTTTCAGCAACTCTCGACGATTAAACGAATAGTCAGTCATACGGTCACCAATATTTCCAAAAATAGGTATCCCCGACTTACTGTCTCAACGAAGGGCACATGTTTCTCACTCATACCCATGTTTTCATGAGTATACCTTATTGTTATAGGGAAAGTAGTCCTCTGAATAAGATTATTATCGAAAGTTAATTTTATTGTTCTCGAGGTTATTGCAATATTGAAGAATGGTATACCCTGATTTTTCAGGTTAGGGTATCCGAGTCCCGGTTCGCCATGCATCGATCACATCCAGCAACAGAGCTGTATCGATCTGGGCACTTCGCCAGTCATTGATCGCGTCGAGGAGTCCACTCGTGTCGACGACGTTATTCTCGTTGGTGTACGGTTCCAGCGGTGACTCAGTTGCCGCTTGCCACTGCAATCGGGGGTAATCGTCGGGATCAACGACCGTCTCCCACATCTCATCGAAATCGAAGCCTTCCATGTTTTCTTCGGCTTCATCACCAGTCATCTCCTCGGCAGGTGGCTCTTCGTCGAGTGTCCCAAATCCCATGCCACCGCCGTCACTGTCTTCGTCGACTGTCCCGATTGTGCCACCACCGTCACCGTTCGTTTGTCCGGTTGCCGGGACGTCCCAGTACGAGTCGTGTATCTCGCTTGTATCCTCTCTTCCAACGAGCCCGCCGGCGGTTTCGGTTCCGGAGACTGACCCGACTGCATACGAGGTGTGTATGCCATCATAGACGTAAGTTATACCAACGACCCCACCAGCGGTCTCGCCGCTGACTGCCCCCGATGCATAGCAATCGACTACCTCTCCACCTTCTGAGACTGCTCCGACTAATCCTCCAACCCTACCGTCCCCGTCAACTGTGCCCGTAGCGTAGGATCGCTCCACCGAAGCGAAAACGTTCGATCCAACCAGCCCACCGAGGCTAGTCTCGCCAGTTACGTCACCAGTTGCGTACGATTCACGGATCGTCATATCGCTTGCCTGTCCGACGAGGCCGCCCATGGAGCTGCCGTCCGAAACTGCCCCGGTTGCATGCGAGTTCTCTATGAACGCCGCGAAAAAACCTCGGCCGATGAGTCCACCGACAAAGTCGTCGCCACTGACCGGTCCAGTCGCAGCGGCGTTCATCATGTCCCCCTCGGCAAATTCCCCGACGAGGCCACCAACCCTGTTGTCCCCGCTGACAGCCGTTGACGACTGTGAATCGCGTATTTCGTGAAGGTTGTTACTCCTCCCTGCGAGCCCGCCAACCATCTTACTACCCTGTACTTCCCCTGTTGTCGCCAGATCGACCATCGTGGTCAGCTCTGCATCTCCGATGAACGTCCCAGTAAACTGATCACCGGTAATATCTGCGTCCGTCGCCGACAGATCAACGATCCTCGCTTCGTCTGTTTCTCCGAACAGGCCGACGTAGTTTTGATTTGGTTGATTGATTGTTAGATCTGCGATTTCGTATCCATCCCCGTCCAGTGTCCCGGTGAATGGGTTAGATCGGTTCCCAATTGGGGTCCATCCATCGTCAGGGTCGCCGACGAGGTCATCGTAGCCGTCTGACTCTGCGTCCAGATCAGTGACTAATACGTAGTCCTCGCCAAGATTATCACGGATGTTGTCCAGATCATTCCAGTCCGCTATCTCACTTGCTGTCTCCTGTGCGACTGTCGTCGCTGGCAACAGTGTACTCCCCGCAACTGCGACACTACCGGTTTTCAGGAATCTCCGACGATCAAACGGCTGTTCGTTCATGTAACCACCCGAAGGGGCTGCGCGCTACTGTAAAGTTCAAATGCTGATTCGGTCCCACCCTGTCTGCTGCTCGATTTTCGAACAGTGGGGTCTTCTTCCTTGCTCATACGGAGAACTCTCCAACAATAATAATCGGCACTTCTAATTGTTATGTGGAGAATATATTTTTAACTGACACTATATACTATATTCCTGGTATAATTAATACTAATCATATTCAACAGTTAGTATTACTAGACAATTCCTGGTGCCATTTATCCGTATGATACAAACGTTCTACCTGGTATCATCAAGTGCTTTACATATGTATATTCATTCCGTTGTATAATAGCTTGTAACGATGCTATTCCCCTGATTTCTCAGGTCACGATATCGGAGTCCCGGTTCGCCATGCATCGATCACATCCAGCAACAGAGCTGTATCGATCTGGGCACTTCGCCAGTCATCGATCGCGTCGAGGAGTCCACTCGTGTCGACGACGTTGTTCTCGTTGGTGTAATCTTCAAGGGATGGCTCGTCGGCTTCCTGATCTTGCACGGTGATCGTTTCACTGATCGTGTCATTGGCCCCGTCGTCGTCGACAACGGTCAGCGAGACAGTGTACGATCCGTTGGTTGAGTACGTGAAAGTCGCCGTTTCACCTGATGCGTCTTCTGTCCCATCTCCGTCGAAGTCCCAGGAGTACGATACGATACTGCCGTCGGAATCAGCCGAATCTGATCCATCGAAAGACACCTCCTCACCAACGTCAGGATTCGATGGAGACACCGTGAACTCCGCTGTCGGTGACACATTGGGCTCCTCTACATCGATGGTTCTGGTGGTCGTGTTAGTTACACCGTCATCGTCTGTCACAGTCAGGGATGCAGTAAAGCTTCCAGCCTCAGCGTACGTGAAGGACGTAGTTTCACCGGTGGTCTCTTCTTCGCCATCGCCATCAAGATCCCACGAGTAGGACTCGATACTGCCGTCCGAGTCGGTCGAATCCGTTCCGTCGAACGAGACTTCTTCACCCGTTTCGGGACTCGAAGGTGACACCGAAAACTCCGCAGTCGGTGGGGTGTTCTCACTCCGGAGGCGGTAGATGACGCCACTCGAATCGTCCGAGATGTACATATGACCGTCGGGGCCGACGGTGACATCTGCGGGACGACCGATAATGTCGTCACCCTTTTCGTATGGATCGCCGTCACCGTCGCTGTCGTACCACCCGGTAACGAAGTCAGTCGGTTCACCGAGTGAGTTGCCGTCGTACGGGATGCGCACTACTTTGAAACCACGAGGCGGTTCTGCATCGAAACTCCCGTGCATAGCGACGTAGAGGTCTCCCTGGTACTCTTCTGGGAACGAGTCAGCGGTGTAGAAATCGATCCCGAGCGGAACCGTATGTGCACGGAGGTTTACAGCGGTACCGACCGTATCCTCACAACGACTTTCGTCGTCATGTGCTGGATCTGGGACGTTATCACCGTAACAGTATGGCCACCCGTAGTCGTTCCCCTCTTCGATGATGTTGATCTCATCCGGTGGCGCAGAATCACTCAGATCATCCCGACCGTTGTCAGATGCGAATAGTTTCCCGTCGTGGAACGTAAATCCAACTGCATTTCGGAGCCCTTCTGCGTAACTGGTACAATCAGAGCCGTCGATGTCACACCGAGTCATCCGTGCATACCACCCGCCTACGGGTTCGTCATCGCCTTCTGCGACGTTGGAATTCGATCCGACGGTCACGTAAATGTGGTCGTCTCGAACCTCGAGTGTTCGAGTCCAGTGATAGTAGCCTCCCTCATCTGGCACCTCGTCAGTAAGTTCGGTACGAGTATCTGTATCGGGTTCGAGTCCATCCATCTCGTATCTGACGATGTTGTTCTTATCACTAGTTCTATCTTGATTGACTAGATAGAGGTTTCCGTTTGCGAAGTCGAATCCGTGCGCGTCCGCGATCTCCGGACTTTCCAGAACGGTCACAGTCCGATCTGGATAGCCATCGCCGTTATCGTCTGGTAACGCGACGATCCGGTCCGTTCGGTCGTCGGAGTGAAATGGAACGGATGCGTACAACGTCCCCTCGTAGAATCGCATCACTCTAACACCTGGGGACGGTCCGGGCCCAAAGTCGTCTCGTCCGCCCAACTCACTTGCCTCCGAGTACACCTCTAGTTCGAGTCCGTCTGGTGTGTTGAACTCGGATGGGTCCACAGCTGTCCCAACTGAATTCATATTTTCGGCTACAGACGCTTTTGATTGAGACGGCTCGTCCTGCTGACTGATAACTGAACCAGATGCTTCCGGCCCAGTTGCTGAATCCGCCAACCCAGCAGTAATCAGGGGTATGCTGCCGACACCGAGCAATACTATAACTCCGATAATGAGGTAGCTTTTCAAATTCGCTGACAGATCAGGCATTTCTATCGGGTTGTAATGGAAGAGTACTTAGTAATAAACTGTATGTTACAGTAAAAATAGTTATACAATCCTCATTAAATCCTACATTACTTTATTATCCGTTTTTAATCCGAGTCCTGAATACTGCTCTGTTGAATAGCAATCAATTCGGTCGATATCTGGGCGGCAGTCGATTGTGACACACTCGAAGTGTTACATGCGGATGTCTCGCCCGGCCGATCAAGTCTCGATGCACCGCTTTTTTTCAAGGAGGTGCTGAAAGCCTGCCACGGTCGCCCGCATGTGCGGGCCGACCGCGGCCCCTGGGACGATTGGCCGCTCGAACTGTTAGAGTATGAGTACGAACGTGAGACGTGGGGAAATCGCTCGCTGATTGAAGCCTTGTTCGGCTTGTTCAACTACCGAACCAGGTGTTTCTGGCATCGAATTTCACACAATAGCTCAACGCACTCAACCAGATCTTGGCCCACAGCCTTCGCTACACTTTACAATGCCACAATCTAATCTTGACACTCCTTAAGATGCTGGGGATTGTTTTTGTCAATAGGGTCGGTTCGCTGGATTCCTCTCAAGGAACTCCTCGATATCTACCATTATCAAGAATTCATATACGGTTGCGTTTCGAGGGCTGTACCAAGATGATATCAACACTCTTGAACCCGAAATACATCTTATTTTCACAAGAATCTATGGTGGATTTCAGCTACCTGAACAAGGTCGAGCAAAGGGAGAGCCGATAGCTCGAAATTCGACAATACAAGCCGTATAGAGTCCGTTTAGTCTTCGGAATGTTCGTCTGGTAGCTGCTCTTTCGATTCAGGCTCGGTGAAAAACACCGTGTCCGGTTTCGGTGGCTCCGAAGGATGTGGTAGTGACGAGAGCGCAAGCGTTTTGCTCCTGCACTCACAATGTACACATATGAGCTCCGAGTCCAAGAAGAAGCGCGTCCAGTTCCGTGCACCGAGGGGACTGGTAAACCGGGCCGACGCGCTCGCTGCGGTGTTCGAGACGGATCGGACGGACATCCTCATCTCCGCGCTTCGTGACTACTTGCGGGACGCCGCGCACTCCGACGAGGTGAAACAGGAGATCGCGGAGGCCTTCTACGACGACGATATCACGTTCGAGGAACTGAAAGATCTCGTCGGGCACGAGGAGGCCGCCAACTTCCGACTGCTGAAAGAGCAACTGACCGACGAATTCGTGGACGAGGTCGCGGAGGAGCTGGCCGACTCGTAGATGGTTCTGATAGTCGCCGACACGTCGGCTCTCGTAAGCCTCGGGACGGTGGCGGGCACCTCACCGAATCCACTCGATCTTCTCCTCGATTCATACACCGTGGTCGTCCCAGAGCAGGTTGTCGACGAACTCACCGAGACGGCGTCCTACGACGACGCATCCGGTGAGGCGGCACAGGCGGTTCTCGACCGTCGCTCTGCGTTCGAGACTCGTTCCATCGAACTGGACGAGACGTTCCCGCTGGACGACGGCGAGAACGCGGCGGTCACGCTGGCGAACGATATCGACGCCGTGCAACTGCTCTGTGACGAGTTCAATCGACTTGCGCTCGTCCACGCCTCGCTGGCCGAGACCCGCCTCGTCACGACGCCCATCCTCCTCACCGCACTGGTTCGCAACGACACGATCTCGCCGGACGCTGCCGACGAGTTTTTGGCCGAGATGAGTGACGCTCGCAGTTGGTCGTCAAACTCCTACGTCGAGCGGGCGCAGTCCACGCTTCGACAGCAACGCGATAACGAGCAACCCGATCTGGAGTGATCGGCTCGTTAGATACGTGCTAGCCGATCGAAACACCCGTTGAGAAGCGATGGTTGGTTTATATACACCACCTATACACGTTCTCTATCTCCTGAATTTTGTAGCACTGGGCCCGTGATTTGACACTATTTCTATGAGAATCCATTTTGGATTTTAGCTACCTGAACAAAGGCCACCAACCTGATAAGAGGTAACATACCCCATGATAGGGGAAGATAATGAACTCTTCATAGGCGAGCTGGGTTCAGCATGTTCTACCGTGAATCGTCTGGTAGCTACAGCGGCCTACTGAGCAGAACAATATTGAAGAGTGTACCACGGGATTGATAATATATAATAATGATTATCATTCTGACGCCATGAGAATGAAGGTGGTTTGTTTTCACCAGATGAGTCGTACCCGTCACTATGTCACAAAGTAGTGACTTTACTGGCGACACAGTCGTCGTAACAGGTGCTGGGTCGGGAATTGGTCGGGCAACTTCCATCGCATTTGGGGAAGCCGAAGCGAACGTCGTTGTCACAGACATTGATCGAGACAGTGGGACGGAGACTGCTACAACAATAGCGGACGAGACCTCGGGGGATGCGACGTTTGTCGAGGTGGATGTTACCGAAGATGCAGACATCGACGAGATGATTCAGACCGCCACGTCAGAATATGGCGGCCTTGATGTAGCGTTCAATAATGCAGGGATCGGCGGGACGTTCGACGCGACCGACGAGATCTCGGAGGAGGACTGGCAAACAATTATCGACGTGAACCTATCGGGCGTCTGGCGGAGTATGCGCAAAGAGATTCCTGTAATGCTCGAAGACGGTGGCGGCGCAATCGTCAATACGTCCTCTATCCTCGGGAAAGTCGGTGAAGCGGAGACACCGGCGTACACAGCCGCGAAACATGGCGTCGTTGGCCTCACAAAAGTCGCGGCACTGGAACGTGCAACTGATGATATCAGGGTCAACGCAGTCTGCCCTGCGTACATCGAGACACAAATGCTCGAGGACGTTGGTGTGACAACAGACGAAGAGATGCACGCTGAGGTCGAAGCGCTGCATCCCATGGAGCGACTCGGGACAGCAGAGGAAATTGCCGAAGCTGTCCTGTGGCTTGCATCTGACGACGCATCGTTTGCTACCGGTGAAACGCTGGCTATCGACGGCGGGTACCTCAGCCGGTAACCCGTCGACGTGGGTGATCGAACCACTTCAAATGACGACCTGCGGTATTCTTCTCAGGTCTAAACGAGCTTTTCGTACACGTTTGTTGACGCGAGGGAACGAAATTCGAACGCCAAAGTCTTCATACCAAGTGAAGTAATAACACATGAACGGCATTAAAATAGTACCTCGCCTGTTTGCAGGCCTTCTATTGATTACTTTGAGTGACGAATATCTGAACCCCTAAGATGCGAGAGACGCGCGCTGTATTCAGTGCGGCAGGCACCAATCGATAGTGATTCTGTTAGTTAGTGCGTGATGGATACAGAGCGTGCGTCAGAACTCTGTGTACGTGATTAAAATGGGAGATTGGGGTATCGTAGTCATCGGTTATATTTAATCAATTCTGGGGCTGGATTTTGCCGGCAAAACTCTGGAACGTGATCGTCTCGTCGGGAATATAAAACGTGGCGGTACAGAATTCATAGATGTTGTCCGGCGTTTCGCCGTGCCACAGAAGATAGGCAAAATCACCCTGGACAATGGTGTCGTTCAGTTCAATGGTTGCGTCTTCTTGGGAGAATTCGTACAACAGATCCGTGAACAGTCGCTCGATCCCGTCGAGGCCGCGGAAGACCCCCATGTTCGTGACGACGACCGAGTCGTCACCGTAATCGATCATGATCTCGTCACGGTCTTGATTGACAAATGCCTCAAGATGATGGTCAAGCACGGTTTCGGTGCTGCTCATGGTTCACCCCAAGAGAAGTTACAACGAGTAGTCATATAGTAGTTTACCACCCAAATTGTATCATTCGACGTGACTGGTATTCAGCGTAGCAGGCCAGCATCCTCTTTCTCACTCTCTGTGCTGAATACGCGCGTATTTATTATGATCCAGCGCAATCTGTCTGAGAGCTGGAAGAAATCGTATACTGAATATAGAACTCGTAGTTCCCATTCCGAAAGCTACGCAGAGAAATACTGACCGATCCTATCGAGACAGCTTATACTGCCGGCTGTACATTCGGAAAGATATGCGCTACCACCGGTAGCCGAACGGCTACCGAGGATCGCCTCGCGCTGCTCGGCTCACCCCGGGGTGGCGCAATTTGTCAGTTTTGTACAGCCGACAGTATTACTCCTCGGCGTTTTCCCCGTGTGGCCCGGGAGGCCCACCGAACCCCGTTTCCATCATTTCACACTCGCCATTTGAATTGATGAGCAGTCGTCCCTGATACCCGCACGTGCCGTTGCTGTTGTACTTACACCGTGTACACCGGCATTCGAGCGATTTTGTTGAGTCTCGTTGTGCCATGTGTCGAGTTACCATTCTAGAGGCTTGACCGTTGTCCCCCACCATCGTTCTAAAAAATGCTCGATTGAGTGAGAGAGACGCACCCTCTATTCAGCAGGGTAAAACAGACTGCCAGAATACTGTCAAAAAGGTGCTAAATACAGAGGCTCAGTTGTGAACTACCCTGACCTACCGCGCTCGGGGATATCCGCCAGGGGCGAACGATGAGCGCCGAGGAGGCGCGCGAGCGATTCGGCACGGACGGCGATGAGTGACGGCGACTCTCGGCGTCGACTGAGCTGGCAGCCAAAGGTGGGTTCATCCAGCTCAAAAATGAAATAGCACAACAGGTATCATTCCCGCTGCGTTTCAGGCGTAGTGGAGTACATACAGAAACCTATTCAGTAGAGAATACAACATCAGTAATATCGAATCGTGCGCCACCAGTTTGGCTCTCTGTAACGTATATATCCCAGTCGTGTGCGTCTGCGATCTGCTCAACAATAGCTAATCCGAATCCAGTACTCCCATTGTCGGTTGAATACCCACTCTTGAATATCTGTTCACGCTCGTCTGCAGGAATACCAGGCCCGTCGTCAGCGACGTAGAAGCCACGCTCGTGAGGTAGCGTACCGACAGTAACCGTCACATCATCACCACCGTGATCAACAGCATTCGCAAAGAGGTTTTCAATCAGACTTGTCAGACGGCTTCGATCCGTATCGATTATCGCGTCTGTCTGTATATCGAGTTTTGCACCGCCTGCTTCGGTGTTATTCCAGCATTGTGACACAAGCTGTTCGAGGTGGACTGATTCGGTTTCTCCAATCGTATCGCCCTGTTGGGCAAGCGCCAACAGGTCATCAGTCAGTTCCTCCATCCGATCAAGTGCCTGTTGTACGTCGTCCAAATGAGGACTATCGCAGTCGTCTGCCGCTAATTCAAGACGAAGATAGGCCATATTCAGTGGATTGCGAAGATCATGAGAGACGAAACTGGCGAATTCGTCGAGACGGTCACGTTCCCGTTGGAGTTCGTTCTCGCGCGCTCTGAGTTGCTGTATCTGATCGAGTCTGGCCAGTGCCGAGGTGACTGTATCTGCCCAAACCTCGATACGAGTCGCATCCTGTGCAGTAAACGCAGCGGTCGTTTCAGACCCGATATTCAAGATCCCATACTCGCCCAGCGGGACAATGAGTTCACTCTGGATCGGAGACTGCGGATTATGTCGTTTTTCGTGTGCGCTCATATCGTCGATTTTGCGCATTCGCTGATTGACGAAGGCGTCCCATGACAGCGATTCCGTCTCGGCAGAGTAGGTTGGCTGTTGGTCAATCAATTGTTTCCCACGGTTGGTGATGGCAGTTGGTTCAAGCCGTGTCTGCGACTCGTTGGACAGCCAAATGCCTGCCACGTCGAATTCGAAAACTGTTTCGAGACTGTCGATCACAACCGTTGCTGCCTCCTCCGGTTCCGTTGCACGGAGGAGTTTCCGCGTTGTTTCCTGGAGTTCACTGAACGTCGTCGCATACTCGTCGAGTTCCTGTTCAGCTTTCCGTTGTTCAGTGATATCGATGATATATCCGATCCGTTCTGAAATCCCATCACCGTGGGGCTTGATTGTCTGACAGAGTACCCATCGCACATCCCCTTCCTTTGTCTGGACTCGGTATGGGTCAAAAGAGAACGAATCAGTCGTCTCGTCTTGTCGTTGCCACTCGGTGAGAACGCGACTCCGATCGTCCTCGTGGATGATATCCACGAACTGGATCGTCTCCGAGAGAAACGCCTCGGACTGGTAACCGAGCACCTCTGTCACATTTGAGGAAACATAGTTGACGGGCCACTGTTCCGTCTCTTCCCATCTGAAGACGACCACGGGCCCACGGGTAAACAGGTCACGCTCTTCTTTGAGTGCCCGTTCAGCACGCTTGCGATCGTCAATGTCGATATGAATCCCAACAGCCCGCTGTGGCGTTCCATCTGCTCCACGTTCGAAGATCTGTCCGATATCTCGAATCCATTTCCACTCACCGCCTGCTGTTCGCATTCGATGTTCGGTGTCGTAATATCGTGTTTCTCCGTTCTTATGCGCCTCCAAGGCTTCTTCGACTGCGGGTAAATCATCTGGATGAACGCGACGCTCCCAGGCATCTAACGTCGGTTCAATATCGTCGATTGAGTAGCCAAGCATCCTCGCCCACTGTTCGTTAAATTCAACGGCGTCAGTCGTCATATCCCAGTCCCAGACACCGAGATTTGCACCCTCGACAGCCAGCTCGAACCGCTCTTTGAGCGTGCGAATCGTCTCCTCGCGTTTCTTTTGCTCTGTAATGTCCGTTGTGACCCCACAGATAGCATTTATTTCTCCGTTCTCATCGTACACTGGGGACTTTCGCGTAAGATGAGTCTGCATGCCTGCGTCTGTGGGGACTTGCTCGATCGTTTCGACCATCTCACCGGTTTGGAGTACCTGTGTATCATCTTCTTGGTATTTCTCAATCTGGTCTTGCGGGAACAGATCCCCGTCGGTAATCCCGGTGATATCTTTCTCGTTAGCCATCCCGAATAGATCCCGGAAGGCATCGTTCACCAGCAGGTACCGTCCGTTTGTATTTTTTAGAAAGACTGCTGCCGACATCGTCTCCAACACGGCCTCAAACCGGCGGTTCATCTCTGCAACTTTCTGCTGGTGTTCGTTGGATTCAACTGCGTTCTCGATACGATTTGCGAGAAGCTTGAACTGGTCTTTCCCGCGCTCTTTCTGGAGATAATCAGTCACGCCAGCGGAGATTGCTTTACTAGCGACTTTCTCGGTCCCTTTGCCAGTAAAAAGAATAAATGGGAGAGCCGGGTACTCTTCTCGAACAGTTTCGAGCAGATTGAGACCATTCGACTGTGGCATATCAAAATCGCTGACAACGCAATCGACGTCGTTCGCATCGAGATAGGGTAACACATCTTGTGGGTTAGTTTTGGTTACGACATCGAAGTTCTCTCGTTCCTGTGGCAGAACAGTTTGGACGAAGTCACCGAATGTGGCCTCATCGTCCACATGGAGAATTGTGACGGGACGAGCAAGAGGCATACAATCAGTTACTCAAGTACTAATAATAATCCTGCGGTGCGCTAGACTATTTCGAAACATCAAACCGTCAAAAATGTGCTGAGCGTATGAATCTGTCAATACTTGCCATCGTGTGCACAAGAATCAAGACCAGATGTGAGAGTTGATTTCAGGGCCAGTCAGCAGGGAGTTCGTCGGCGTGGGTTTCGATCAGTTCAAGCAGTGGTTCGATCTCTTCGAAGCGTGGCCCTTTCGAGATATCACCACTGTCTCGCTCCCATTCGATGTACCCTGCATCGTCAAGTCGTGGTAAATGATTGTGAATCAGGGCCAGTTCAGCCTCTGTTGAATTGTTTCCTCCCCGAACCATCACATCTGTTTCCGTTTTAATCCGTCCCTGTTTTAACAACAGGAGGATCAGGCGGCGGTGACTGTTAGACAGATTCTCGAATATCTGGTCTATCCCCTGGCGCAGCAGAATATCTTTCCTACCATTATCTAATGACATGTAATAGTATTCAACTAGTAGTTATATAAACTTCAGTGAGACAGTCGGTAAGACACGAGATAGACAATCACACGACTCAAGAACATTGTGCGCTTCGATTAGTATGACGGACTGATACTGCCGGCTGTAAGAAACTGAAGAATTGCGTCACCCCGGGGTAGCGCATATCTTTACGAATTTACAGCCGGCAGTATGACCAACCGGGGCTGACATACGATCCAAATTTACGAAACAGGTTCCGTCTGCTGGGCACGCCAGGCAAGACTCGGTGACTAGCCACTCCACACTGTTTTATATACGGTTGCGTTTCGAGGACTGTACCAGATGGTATCAATATCCTTGAACCCGAAACACAACTTATTTTCACGAGAATCCACAGTGGATTTCAGGGACCTGAACAAAGTGAAACAGCGGGAAAACCAATAGGGTGCAAACAGACGACTCAAGGACGGATTCGAGAACGACACGGGATCGAGCGTCGAAAAATCCAGCAAGAATCAGGAACGGGTCGCCCAGTTCATCCATCTCGCTTCTAATTCGATGTCTGTGATTCGAAGATCCGACTGTTCATCCTTGCTACGGCAACGTTGAGAACGAGGAATACGACGAATCCAGCGGCGATCCATCCCCATTCTGTGAGCGTGAGGGGAACGACCTGGAAGAAGTTGCGAAGCGGCGTGTACAGAACGACAAGGTGGACGAGCAGCGACACACCGATCGCACCGACTAGCCACAGATTCGAGCGAAGCGACTGGTTGTACCGCGAGCGAATGACCTGGATGCGGATCAGTTCCACCACGACGATGAACGTGAACAGTAGTGACTGCGCACGGAGAAGCGAGCCCGTGCGGTCGAGCGCGTAGAAAAAGATCCCCAACCCAGTTACCGCCAGCAGGACCGCGATCGTCAGGATCGACACGAGCACACGTGTATTGATCACCCCCTCGTCTGTCGGGCGTGGCGGACGGTCCATGAGCCCATCAGCGTGTGGGTCTGCCCCCAGAGCGAGCGCCGGAAGCGTATCCGCGACGAGATTGATCCAGAGAATCAGGATCGGTGTCAGGATCAGCGCCTGTGACGTCCCCGAGAACCGTCCGGGAAAGAGCAGACTCCCGAGCAAGACGCCGAGGAAGACGACCAGCACCTCGCCGGTGTTGGTCGAGACGAGATAGTTGACGAACTTGCGGACGTTCTCGAAGATACCACGTCCCTCTTCGATGGCGTCACGGATCGTAGCGAAGTTATCGTCGCGAAGAATCATATCGGACGCCTGCCGGGCAACGTCGGTGCCACGCTGTCCCATCGCCACCCCGACATCTGCCTGGGTTAGTGCCGGTGCGTCGTTGATGCCGTCACCAGTCATCACGACGTTGTGACCGTTGTCCTGGAGCGCGTTCAGGATGCGAACCTTGTGATCCGGAGTCACCCGGGCGAACACGTCGGTATCTTCGATGGTTCGTCCCAGTTCGTCGTCCGACTGTTCGCTGACATCGCTGCCGGTAACTGCGCCGTCGGGGTCGAGCCCGATCTGCTCACCGACGGCCTGAGCTGTCGTGAGATTATCACCGGTCGCCAGCACAGTCCGAATACCAGCCGACCGACAGTCGGCGATTGCATCCTCGACTTCCGCCCGGGGTGGATCGAGCATCCCCTGCAGGCCGAGAAAGACCATCCCGTCCTCGATCGCATCTGCGTCGGCCGATGGATCCGCGACAGTTTCCGACGCGAATCCAAGAACCCGCAACGCATCCGCTGCGAACGACTGGGTCTGGTCGAGAATCTCCTGTCGCGTTTCGTCGGTGAGTTCGCGCACCTCGCCATCTTCGAGGATACTGTCACATCTCTCCAGAACGACTTCCGGTGCCCCTTTCGTGTAGGCTGTGGGTTCATCTTCGTCGACGACGACGGTCATCCGCTTTCGCTCGGAGGAGAACTGGATCTCTCGGAGCCGGTCTGCGTCCGGATCGATACCCGCTTCGTCTGCCACTCGCCGGAGCGCGACCTCGGTCGGGTCACCGCGATACTCGCCGTCATCCGTTCGATCGACGTTGGTACAGAGGGAGCCACATCGCAGTACCGGGACGAGTTCCGGACGACAGTTTCGATCGCCGTCGGCAGCAATTTGCTGAGGCTCCTCGTCACCGGTCGCTGATTCCGGGTTCGACGAGGAGAGGTCGACGACAGATCCCGAAGCGTAGAGTCGGGTTACCGTCATCCGGTTTTCCGTGACTGTACCTGTCTTGTCTGTGACGATCACGTCGACCGAACCCAGGCTCTCGACGACCGGAAGCCGTCTCACGAGCGCGTTCCGGTCGACCATCTCCCGCGCACCCAGGGCCAAGGTGAACGTCACAACTGCGGGTAATCCCTCCGGGACGCCCGCAACAGCGAGGGTAATGCCGACGAGGAGGATCGCCACTGGATCTGTGGCGGTGAACAGATACTGGACAGCGACGACGAGCACGATCAGCGAGACGACGAGCCCCCCAATCTGTTTTCCGAGGTGTTCGACTTCGGCCTGGAACGGAGTCTGTCGGTCGTCAGCCTCGTCCAGCTGGGTCGCGATTCCACCGACCTCCGTCTCCATGCCAGTCTCGACGACGACCGCGCTACCTCGGCCTTTCACGACGGTCGTGTTCTTGAAGACCATGTTGTGGCGCTCGGCCAGCGGTGAGTCGTCGTCTACGGGTTCGGTTGTCTTTTCGACGGGTGTGCTCTCCCCAGTGAGTGGGGACTCGTTCGTTCGTAACTCGTCGGCGTCGAGTAGCCGGGCATCAGCCGGAATCGCATCCCCCTGTTCGAAATATATGATATCACCCGGGACCACCTGTTCTGCCTCGATGGACTGTTTTCGTCCGTCGCGGCGGACGGTCGCATCCGGACTCGCGAGTTCACGGAGCGCTTCGATAGACCTGGTGGCCTGGTAATCCTGGACGAATCCGAAGACCCCGTTGGCACCGATGATGAGGACGATGAACACCGCCTCGGCGTAACTCGGCTCACCACCGGGAATGAATCCGGTACTGAGTGACAACAGCGCCGCCACGATTAGCAGATAAATCAGCGGGTTACGGAACTGTGAGAGGAACAAATCGAGAAGGGACGCCCGTTCAGCTTCGTGGATATCGTTTGGTCCGGACTCCGTGAGCCTGCGATCTGCTTCGTCGGCGGAAAGCCCCGATTCATCGACTGCTAACGCAGACAGAACCTCGTCCGTCGATGTTGCGTGCCACGGCTCCGAGTTCGGCGTATCCGAGTCGTAGTGGGTCATGCTGTCGAGAGGGGTCTTCCGGGCGACGCCGCAGGTACCTCTGTTCTATTCCGAAATACGTGCAGTTCCGAACTACCGAGTTATATATTCAATTGACAGGACACAGGGCAGGCTTAAAATGTTCCCGGAAATCACAACTCTTCTCGTGGATTGCAGACGTCGATCACACTTCGGAGATGGGTTCACGAACCGTTAGCACCGGAATTGGAGACGTTCGAACGAGATATTCCGTGACACTGCCGAGCACGTACCGATCGAAACCCGTTCGCCCGTGTGTGCCCATAACGACGAGATCGATGTCGTGATCGTCGAGATAGGAGAGAATCGCCCGATGGATCGACGCTCCGTACCCGACCGTCGTCGAAACCGAGTCGACACCAGCGTTGGTTGCGAACCCCTCCGCATCTTCGATCAGGTCGTTAGCCCGTTCTTCCAGGGCCGTCGTCCGAACCTCGCTGCGGACGTCGACACCGAGACTCGTGACAGCCACGACAGACAAGAGATGGAGCGCTGCCCCGTGGGTAGTTGCGACGTCGGTCCCCAGTGCGAGCGCCTGGTTGGCACACTCACTGCCGTCGGTCGGGACGAGAACGTTGCGGTACGGGTATTCGATCGTCCTGTCGTCGTCAGGTTGGATTGTGAGTACGGGGACGTTCGCCTGCCTGACAACACGTTCGGTGGTACTGCCGAGAAGGAAGCGTTCGAGTCCCTGGCGGCCGTGCGTCGGCATGACGACGAGATCGATCTCTCGGGAGTCAGCGTACTCGACGATTTCACGGTAGGGCTCACCCTGAACGACTTCGGTTACAGTGGACACGTCCCGCTGTTCTGCACGGGCAGCGGTCTCGGCGACGATTTCTTCGCCCTCCGCTTCGAGCGTATCCAGAAGTTCACTTCGTATTCGGGTCGCGCTCGTTTGAGTCGTGTCGGTTACAAAGAGGATGTGTACCGTGGCATCGTGGGTGGCTGCAATATCGAGAACGTGGTCGAAGGTGTCCGCCGCCCCGTCGCTTCCATCGGTCGGGAAGAGAATGTCATCGTACATACTGGTACTACGAAACGGATGCACAAATAAACGGGGCGCCCGATGTATTCATACTGCCGGCTGTACATTCGGAAAGATATGCGCCACCACCGGTAGCCGTTCGGCTACCGAGGATCGCCTCGCGCTGCGCGGCTCACCCCGGGGTGGCACAAGTCTTCAGTTTTGTACAGCCGGCAGTATCAGATCCCTGTGTACTACAGCGTCGTTGCTCTTTTATTACATCAGAGTATACGTTTTGATAATTTCTACAGTAGGGTAATTAAGGCCGGGTTCGTCAGATAGAGTGGTGACACTAGATGGCTGACGAAACGACGATTCTCGTCCCGATCCGGTACCCGCTCACAGAGCAGAGCGCTCGGACCCTCGCGACTGCTGGTCGACTCGCACGCGATCACACCCCCGTAGATCTCACCGTCCTCCACGTCAATTTACACCAGAGAGGGACCACCGCGCAAAAACGTGAGATAACGCGGGCAGTCTCGTCGACGCTCGACGGCGTCGATGCATCTGTAATGATACGGCAGGGCTATCTCGTCGAAGAGGAGATCCTCGAAGAAGCGACCCAGCTCGACGCAGACATCATCGTCGTCGGTACCAACCAACAGGCCACCTGGCGAAAAATACTGAGTCGAACACTCGGAAACGACCCCGAGGTCGGCGACCACCTCCGCGAAAACACTACTGCCGACACCGAGATCGTCGAGGTAGACACTGCGACCGAGACACCGGTTGTCGAACCGGTGTAATAACAACGCGTCTGCCACCGATCAACAGACGTGGAATCGTGCTCCCCCGGACTCCAACTCGATTGATAATGTTTGTTGCGGTAATTTTCGTGACCACGTTACAAATATCGGTGTTTCACGCCATGTAACCGATGTCTTGTTACACTACGGCGGTAAAGACTCGCAACAAACACTATGAGACAAAATTGGCAGACCTCCCGGATTGCTGCGGGCGCTAGAGGACCACGAAGAGATCGGTCGCGTACATCACGGCGAAGCCGATCAGGAAGGCAAGCAGATTCGTCGCGCTCCCCACGCGGCCGTCCGCCTCGCGGACCATCCCGGCAATCTCCCAGACAACCTGGAGGATTGCGCCGACACCGATCGCGAGGAAGAACGCACCTACCGTCGGCGAGTAAGCGAAGCTTCCGATCCATCCCCCGAGGATGACGGGCGCACCGGCGAGCACGCCGAGGGCGACGAAGTGCCACAGAGCAGGTCGCTCGTCACGAGCCACCGGTGCGACGACTGCCGGCCCTTCTGTGACGTTGTGGAGCATGAATCCGATCACGAGGAAAGCCCCGAGCGAGACGCGGCCGAGCGCGAAGGAACTCCCGATCGCGAGCCCCTCCGCGAGGTTGTGCAGGCCGATCCCGATGGCCACGAGATACGCGATCCAGAGACCGCTGCTTGCTCGACTGTCACCGGCGGCAGCGCGGCCCTCGCGCCACGCGCTGATCGTCTGGACGAGCAAGAGCGCACCGACGATGCCGAAGACGACGAGCAGATTCCCTTCGTAGGCACCTGGTATTCGTTCGGCGAGTTCGAACGCCTCGAAACCGGCGTCGAACGCGAGGAATCCGAGCACCCCCGCAGCGAACAGGAGCACCCCATGCAGGGCCCGATCACTTATCGTTTTGAGGAACGGGAACCACAGCATTCCGAGTGCGACAGGGATGACCCCGACGAACAGCCCGATCAGTGCCAGCGTCCACAGGATGTCGGCGCTGAATCCGGGCGAGGATTGCGGCGCGACGATGGTGTGACCGACCGTCGCCCCGTCCGAGAGCACGAGATTCAGATGCAGGTCCCAGCCGGGGTTCCAGTTGTAGGGGACGACGACGCGCGCGCTCTCTCGCGGTGCGAGCGTCCGGTCGCCACCTGCTCCCTCGACCTGGAAGTTCCAGTAGGCGTCGTCGACGAGCACTTGGGCGATCGTGATTTCCTCCGGGCCGTTGTTCGTGACGTGCAGGACAGCCGTATCGTCGCTGGGCAAGGTAGTGTGCGTGATCGTCGCGTCGGGGAGTGGTTCACCGCCCTGTATCCCCGCAAGCGGTGACGTGAGCACGAACAGCCCCAGCACGACCACGAGCAACGCAATCGGGAGCACCGCGGAGACCCACCGTGGGAGGCCGAACGGCTGGGCAGTCGCCGTCTCGCTCTGGACAGTGCCATCTGCCGGCAGGTCCGTCGTCTTATCAGACATCTAGACCACCTCGAAGAAGCTCATCCAGCCCAGTTCTGCGAACTCGGACTGGTGTGCGTGGAACATGTACAGTCCCGGCTGGTGGTCCGAGTAGTCCAGCTCGATGATGCCACGCTGGGCCTGCGCCTGGATGATCGTATCGACCGTCTGCTTCGTCGCCGTCAGTGTGGTTCCGTGATCGTAGTAGTCGAAAAACTGCGAGTGGGTGTGGAAGGAATTGATGGGGTCGAACTCCGTCGCGTTGACCAGATAGACACGCTGTCGTTCGTTCCTGTCGATCTGGATGGGACGTTTCGTCTCACCTGCCTCCCAGTTTCCTTTCGCGTCGGTCTTCCCGACACCGTAGGCGAACGCTCGCGTGTTCGCGGCGTAGACCTCGTTCTCGCCGTCGAAATTGGTGTCGAACCCGTTCATCACCATCACCATCTCGTTTACGTCGTCGTTTGCTGCGGACTCGTGATTACGCGTCTCCGCTTCCGCGACGAGATCGTCGGTCATCGCCGGGGTGATCTGGCTCGGGTGATCGGTCACGTAGTCGCTCGGATTCTCCCTGACACGTTCTGGATCTGGATCGACGATAATCATCCCGTACAGTCCACGATGGACGTGTTCTTTCAGCGGGAGCGAGTGGCAGTGATAGAAGTGAACGCCAGCGGGCTGGGCGATCCACTCGTAGGTGAACGATTCGTCGGTATCGAGTACGCCCGGTCCATTCTGTGGGATACCGTCCATCGCCGGGTCGACATTCTTCAGGTGCGGGTGAATCGTATGCGCGTGTGCTCCGACATTTTTGAACTCGACGCGGATCAGATCGCCCTCGACAGCGCGGAGCGTCGGCCCCGGCACCTGCCCGTTGAACGCCCAGGCTTCGAACTCGATGCCAGGTGCGATCTGGATCGTGATATCCACCGCCGTGAGTTCGAACTCCCGCACTGTCCGTCCGTCCTCTTCGTAGATACGCTGTGGGACGGACTGCTGACCGTCCGCGCCAGTATTGAACGTCGTCAGGAACTCGTGGGGATCGAAGTGGGTATCACGATACTCGTCGACGGCACCGAAGTTGCCGTGGTCGCCGGAATCGTCGTGGCCGGCGCTGGCCTCCGACCGCCGACTACCGAGCCCGAGTGCTGCGCTGCCTGCGACACCGAGCCCACCGAGAACCGTCCGACGGTCGACGGTCGTCTCACCCCCGAGAGAGCCGACGAGACGGTTTTCGAGCTGTTCTGTGATCTCTGCTGCGCGACCGTAATCTATCCGGGGCATCGTGATATCCCCGATCTGGTGTGTTTGAAATCCATAGGCGTTTGTTGGATTATACTAATATAAAAATTAGACGCATCTAAATCTTTGGACACAGCGGCATCCCCAAAATCCACGAAAGATGTCGCAAAACGAGGTCAGAGAGACGAGTCTGTGACGAATAACGACGATTGCAGGCGTCTGGCGAATAACGACGATTGCTCCGGTCTCGCAGGCAAGTGGGACTACTCGGCCGAGAGGACGGATTCGACGATTTTCTGTTCGGCTTTTCTGAGGTGGTGGTGGAACGTCGACGGTGCGATATCCAGTGAGTCGGCGATGTCCTGGGCGGTGTTCTCCCGTGGCCACTCGAACATGCCGGCGTGGTAGGCCGCCCGGATCGCACTCTGCTGGCGGTCGGTCAGTGACTCCGAGATATCGTAGGCTGCGGCCTCGCTGTAGCCCGTCTGTCGAGTTGTTTGCCGCCGTGTCACCATCTCGACCCCGTCGTAACTCTCCTGAACGGCATCGATAAGCCGTCTGATATCTGCACTCGGTGCCAGCTGGACAGTCAACCGGTAATCGCCATCTTCGATGATCGATTCCTCGTGGGTACCGCCCAGCGAGAGCAGTGTCGAGAGGACAGGGTGATCGGAGAGTTTGAGTTCGAAGTGGGACTCACCCGTCTCCGCCTGGAAGGAGAGAGACTCCCACGCCGGACACGTTTCAGTGAGATTCTCGATCCCCGCTCTGGCGTCGGCAGATGCGGTCCCATACACGAGGAATGCGTCGTCTTTCGCCGGAATGACCTCGTCGAAGGTGATCGTTCCGTCGGGGCTGTCCGGCAACTCCTCGAATACGTTCCGCACCTGGAAGGTCAGTTCGACGACGTCTTCGCTCACCAGTGCGCGTTTTCGTTCGACAGCCGCGATCGCGTGGCCGACGACCTCACCGAGTCGGCTGATCACCGTCTTCTCTGCTCGCATGAACGCATCCGCGCGGTCAGCGTACACAGCGAGGACGCCGTAGACGGTCTCCTCGTGAACGATCGGAATCACTGCAACCGATCGGCATTCGGAGGCTCCAGGTTCCTCTTGCCACGGCCCAGTTGCAGCGTCTGTCCTCTCGCGGACGACCTGTGTTTTCTGTTCGTGGATCGCAGTCGCTGCTGGCCCCCACGGTTTCGGGCTGCCCGTTTCGATCGATCCCGGGATCGGTTCACCCCCAGTCTCGCCAGCCGAGGCCCGAAGGTCCAGCCGATCAGCCTGGGAGTCGATCTCGGCGACCCAGGCGAACTCGTAGGATGCAGAGGCTGCAACTCCGTCACAGACCGCCTGTTCGATCTCCTCGCGGGTCGATTTGCCGATCACAGACGCTGTCGTCTCGTGGACGATCGTATTCAGATTGACGAGTGTCGCCAGCTCCGTGCGCTGACGCTGTAGCTCCTGCCTGTCGGTGTGTCGGTTGATCGCAGTTGCGAGGATATTTGCGACCGACTTGACGAAGGTTACGTCGTCTTCCGAGAACACCCGCTGCTCCCGGTCGTGCGTTCCGAGAATCCCCCACGGATTCCGGAAGGATCCGATCACGATACTGATACCGCTGGTGATATCGTGGTCGGTGAGCAGTTCGGGGCCGCTGAATCGTTCGTCGGTGTCGAGGTTCTCGACGACGACTGGTCCCTTCTTTGCGAGCGTGTAGGCGGCCTGAGAGTCCGAATCGACGGCCGAGACAGTGGCATTTCCGACGATTCCCTCGTCCCACCCCACCCCCTCCCGGAGGTGGAGTTTGTCACCCTCCGAATCGAGTTCCAGCACCTTGCAGTAATCTATGTCTAGTGTCTCCGCCACCAGCTCGACAGCGTTCGCGAGCAACACGTGAAGTTCGTTGTTTTCGAGTGCTTTCCGGCCGAGTTCCGCCACCACCTCCTGCTGGCGAACCCGGCGCTGGCGTTCCAGTTCAAGCTGTTTGCGTTCGGTGATATCGTGCTGGAACCCGACGTAGTTGATCACCGATCCATCGTCGTCCCGGAGTGGCGTGATCGCAACCTGATTCCAGAACTCCGTCCCGTCCGCCCGGTAGTTCCGCAGCTCGACCGACACGTCCTCTGCCGCATCTATCGCGTCCCGCATCTCGGCTACTGGCTCGGAGTCGGTCTCCGGTCCCTGGAGGAACCGACAGTTTTGCCCGATGATCTCCTGGGTGGAGTATCCGGTCAACTCACGGAATTTGTCGTTCGCGTAGATGATCGGATTGTCCGACTGTGTGGGATCTGTGACAGTGATTCCGGCCGGGGCCTCGTCCAGGACACGTTTCATGCAGAACTCGACGTCGTGTGGCGTCGACGGGTGGACGTAGGGCGCCTCGCTGTCTGTCTGTGTGGAGCGACCGCTGGTCGACGGAGTGAGATCCGTGCTGTCATCTCCGGGCTGCCACCACACCCGGGCGTTCGCACCCACCTTTTTCGTTCGAAGGAACCCCTCCTCGACGAGTCGCTCGAGGCGAGCGTACACAGTTCGCCGACCGAGATCGAGTTTCTCGGCCACCTCGGGTGTCGACTGCGGCTCTCCGGAGCTATCAAACACCCCCAGTGTTTCCAGCAGCGCCGGTGTCAGCGACTTCTGACTCATTAATATGTAATAGCGCGAATAGCTCTTGAATCTTCCGTCGATGGAAAAGCTGACGGTACGTATATATATGTAATCTGTCTGTATCAGTGTGTAACATGAGAGAAATAATCGCGATTAGAGAGAAACTATCCACAGTATTCGCTCTGAGCCACCCAATCACTTCTAGGAAGCTATCAGGAGTAACGAAGGAATACTGTATAGTAGAGTAGAATGAGAAATAGATCGGACTCACTCGACCGATGGTGGAAACGGCACGACGAGCGGCTGAAACATGCGAACGAGCATCGCGTGCGGGTCTTTGTCCGGTCCCGTGCACCAGCCCACGGGACACACGACCTGCGCCAGGAGCTGATCGAACAACTGGAACGGGCAGAGACGGAAAATCATATTGGAACCTACGATGTCACTGCGCTGGGGCCCGACATCTGTATGTGCGAGAAATGCCAGAGTCTCAGATCTGGCACAGAGATTCGGGAGCGTGTGATGGAGCTGGTCAACTGGCGTGAGGGGGGGATCCAGTCCAGCGGCTTCACACACAGGGAGGTGGAATCCTCGATAACTGGCGAACAGTACCGGACCGTCTCGCCACCAGAGACGACGCTCGGAATCTACATCGACGGCTCACTGGCCGGCGTCTTCCCGTGTATCGCTGACGGGGTCAACTACTGCCCAGAAACGTACCTCGACGGCATTCTCACGGCGAACAGCGAGCGAATGGCAGAGCAGTTAGCGAACTCGGATTAGCTGGAGGCTGATCCGTCTGCGGATCGGGGGTTTCTGTGGCTCTCTTTGCCCTGGCCAAACACTATGGTTCTCGCTTCCAAATGACAGACAATGACGACAGTAAAGGGTGCCTGGTCACGATCAGAAATCGAAACGTTTCTCGACGAATCGCTCGTGCCAGTCAGACTTGGCTGTCACCACTCCCGAGGTGGACTCTGGATGCTCTCGCTGTGGTACGAGTACACCGACGGAACGATCAGGTGTGCCACCAGCAGCGGTTCGGATGTTGCGGACTTTCTCAGAGCGGATGACTCGGTCAGCTTCGAGATCTCGACGAATCGGCCTCCGTACATGGGTGTTCGAGGCTCAGGGACGGCGTCGCTGTCACCGGACGAGGACAAGGAACTGCTCGAATCACTGATCGAGCGGTATCTGGGCGGAACCGACTCGGAGCTCGCGACGATGCTTTTGACCGACGAGCGGGAGGAACTCGTGATCACAGTCGAGCCCAGACGGCTGTACACCTGGGATTTCACCGACCGGATGCAGACAGCCATCACCGACAGTCCAGCCGCCAGTAACCCGGAGCCGTCCTCACCGAAACAAACCGACAGGGGCGAGGACGGTCGTTAATCCACGGACTTCGGTGGAGTCTCGGCTGACTCCTCGTCGCTGGCTGGGGGGTCGCCGCGCAGCGTCCGACCGATCCCTGCGACCCCTCGTTTCGTCTTCTGTGCCAGCACGGTCATCGCTGCACGGCCACGGCGAAGTCGGGTCTGATGCCACGATTCGTCGCGGTGCCCGTAGGTTCTGAGCCCTCGCAAGAAGTCGATCTTCCGGAACTCCGGCCAGTAGGGCGCAGAAAAGTAGACGGCAGCTTCGTTGCCGTTTGCCTGCCAGGGGAGGAAATTCGACGTGCGTTCGTTCCCACCGGTCCGGATAATGAGATCGACACTCTGTGTCGGCCCGTCCAACAGGGCCTGCTCGACAGTGTCGACTGTCACCTCGGCCGGTTCCAGTTCCCCACGGTCGACCTGCCCGGCGATCTCCGTCGTCGCACCCAGCAGCTCGGCGCGCCCACCGTACGCGAGCGCGATGTTGAGATATAGCCGGTCGTAGCTGCCGGTTCGTTCGTCGGCGTACTGGATCGCCTCCTGGACGCGCTCCGGGAGCCGATGTGTCTCACCGATGGCACGGATCCGGACCTCGTTTTCGTGGACATCTTCGGCGTCGGCGAACTCCCGGAGTTTTCCTGTGATGAGATCGAACAGTGCCTCCCGTTCGTCCTCCGGCCGGTTGAAATTCTCCGTCGAAAACGCGTACAGCGTTATCTCCTCGATCCCGAGCTGTTCGGACCAGCGGAGGATCGCTTCCGTCGTGTCAGCCCCTGCGCGGTGGCCCTCGGTCTTCTCGACGCCCTGGGTGTCCGCATACCGACGGTTGCCGTCCATAATAACTGCAATGTGGGACGGTGGATCGCCGATTTCGGTTTCGAGCACCTGCGCGTACAGCTGCTCGATCGGTTTGCGCAGCCGGTCGATCATCTAGCTGTAGGTGAGTGTAAGACGTTCAAGTAGCTTGTGACTAGGTACGACCGTGAGTGAATACCTACCACAGTATTTTAATAGAGTGCCTGCGTACTCCTAGATGCAATGGCGAAAGGTACGGTTGATTTCTTCAACGACACAGGCGGCTACGGTTTCATCGAGACAGAAGATTCGGACGAAGACGTGTTCTTCCACATGGAGGATGTTGGCGGCCCTGACCTCGAAGAAGGTCAAGAGGTCGAGTTTGAAATCGTCGAGGCGGACAAGGGCCCACGAGCCAAGAACCTGGAGCGGCTGTAAGGCAGCTTCACTGTCTGGCTGACCAGTGGGTTGGGTAGCGGAAGCTACCGTCATCTCCACAATTTTTGAAACGGCGAAACCGTGAGCGGTAAATCTCCCCCGCGAGAAGGCAGGGTATGACCAGCGTTATCGACGACGACCTGCGGCGGCGAACGTGGGAGTTACTCCAGCCGGGGGAGATCGAACTCGACGGACTCGTCGTACACACTGGCTTCGACGGCAGCCAGGAGACGGAGATGCACCAGGCGACGATCGAGGTCGGGGAGTTGATCGCAGAGCACGCGGGGTTCGAGCCGACGAACACATTCGTCTACTCGGGGACCAACGACTCTGATTTCTCCTCGAACCAGCATCAGGGACTTACACTCGACGACGAATCGTTCGTCTGGGAGTGCCAGCAGCTACTCCGGAACAGTTCGTTCGACATCGTCTTCTATTACGAGGCGGACGCGGATTCGATGGCGCTGCTGGAGGCGGTGCGAGAAGCGGGGTACCAAGCCACGGTCGTCCGGGGGGAGGCTGACTCACCGAAAGAAGGAGTCGTCGATCAGTAGACCACTGCGATCCCTCCGGAGTCCTACTGTTAGGAACTGAGAAACAGCGAGGATTTTAAACCAATCCACACCTGACTGACTGGCAACAAGCGGATGATACCACTGATGCACGATTTCGACGGCGAGTGTGTGCTGGTGTTCGGTGGCGGCTCTGTCGGGGCGCGGAAGGCCAGGCGGTTTGCAGCGGAGGCGCATGTCGTGGTGGTAAGTCCCCGGTTCGAAGCCGACTCCTTCGATGGTGCCGAGCTGATTCGCGCTGCACCGACACCGGAATCGGTCGAAGAGTGGCTAACACGGATCGAACCGGCGCTCGTCGTGGCCGCGACCGACGATCCGGAACTGAACGCTGCGATCGACGATGCTGCGAGCGAGCGGGGGATTCTTCGCAACCGGGCAGACGAATCTGGCGAACGGGATGTCGGCAGTGTCGTCGTTCCCGCGACGGTCAGGGACGACCCGGTCGTCGTCTCGGTGTCGACAGGTGCGACGAGCCCCGTCGTGAGCAGACATCTCCGCCAGGAGCTGGCGACAGCGATCGAAGGAGCCGGACAGATGGCCGCGTTGACGGGGTCACTTCGTGAGGAGTTGACCGGTCCGGACCGTCGAGCGGCACTCAGAGCAGTTGTCAGTAGCGACGCGGTATGGAAGGCTTTAGATACCGAGGGAACGAATCCTCGACAGGTAGCTACAGACGTGATCGCAGACGTGACAGGTGAGTCAGTGTGACAGGCTCCAAGATTATCTCCGGAGTCAGTATTTCGCATTCGCTGGCTACGATCGACCAGCTCGAAGCGGCGGCCGACGGGAGCCAGCAGGAGATGGCCGACCAGCTTCTGGCGTATCCGGGCGTCGAGGAGAGTTTCGTCCTCAAGACTTGCAATCGCGTCGAAGCGTACATCGTGACGGCGGATCCAGTCGACGGTGAGACAGCTCTCGTCGAACTGTTCGGACATCTCCCGGCGGATATCGTCGACGACCTCGACCACGAGGAGAGTCTCGAACACCTCCTCCGCGTCGCTGCGGGGCTGGAATCACAGGTACTCGGCGAGGACCAGATTCTCGGCCAGATCCGCGACGCTTACCAGGAGGCACAGCAGGCGGGCGCGCTCGGATCGCTGCTCGACGACGCGGTCATGAAAGCGATCCGCGTCGGCGAACGAGCGCGGACGGAGACGGCGATCAACGAGGGGGTCGTCTCGCTCGCCAGCGCGGCAGTCAGGCTCGCGAGCGAGAAACGCGGGCTCGACGACGCGACTGCGGTCGTCGTCGGTGCGGGTGAGATGGGCGAACTGGCGGCGAACCGACTCGCCGGGCGCGTCGACGAACTCATCCTCGTGAACCGGACACTCACACGAGCAGAGTCCGTCGCCGAGGACATCGAGGAGTCGAGCGATATCGAAACCGACGAGATCGATGCTGTCGCCGAGACGTTCACACGCGGTGACGTGGTGATTTCGGCGACGGGGAGTTCCGAGTGGATCGTCGATCCCGAGACACTCGAAGCAGTCGGCGACACGTTCGTGGTCGATATCACGCGCCCACGAGATATCCCGCCCGAGGCCGACGAGTTCGAACATCTGACCGTCTACGATCTCGACAGGCTCGAAGCGGTCACGGACAAGACCAGACAGATGCGTCGCGGGGCCGCGAAACACGTCGAGGCGATCGTCGACGAGGAGTTCGACCGGCTGCTCGACCAGTACAAGCGAAAACGGGCCGATCAGGTCATCTCCGCGATGTACGAGGGCGCAGAACGGATCAAGGCCAGAGAGCTAGAAGAGACCTTCGAGAAACTCGATCTGGACGAGGAAAGCGAGGCCGTCGTCGAGTCGATGGCCGATACGCTCGTTTCGCAGCTTTTGGCCTCACCGACGAACAGCCTGCGCGACGCCGCGGAGAACGACGACTGGACGACGATCCACACTGCACTGCGCCTGTTCAACCCGCATCTCGAAGAGGAGGCAGGCGAGGGGCTGTTCGAGGGGATCGCACCAGAAAATATCCCGGAGAGTGTGACCGACACGGAGTCCGCGCCGGCAGTGGACAGCACTGACAACTGATTTTCGAGTCCCCTACGGACTGTACGATTCACTCCGGACAGGCCCGCTGAACACGCCATAGAGGAATCTGAAATACCAGAGGACGACCAGCAGGACCGGAAAGCCGAGTACGGTCGTCATGTTGAGCGCGAGCGGCGAGACAGCGGCGTCGGCGACTGTCAGTCCCGTCGAGGGGTAGATAGTCGGGTACAGAAGCGCACCGAGGAGAGTGGCCAACAAAATCGGGAGCGAAAACGCACTCACCAGCCAGGCTCGGTACTGTTCGCGGTGTGCGAAGACGACTCCGAAACACCCTGCGAGCGCGGAGAGGACGACGACAGCGACGCCGGGGATCGAACGGATGGTCCCGGCCCCGCTGGCATCAGTCGCGACGACGACCCCGAGTAACGCGACGACGCCGACGAGGTAGACGGCTGTGGCAGCGATGCCGTACCGGCTGACCGACGCCGCAAGTTCCGGCCGGGTTTTGGCCGCCAGAAACGCCGCGCCGGTCACGACCGAGAGCGCGACCAGTCCAACACCGGTCAGCACTGCCGGCAGGGAAACCGGCGAGACAGCGAACACCCAACTGCCGGCCAGAAGCCCGAAAAACAGGGGGGCGAGCGCACTGCCAGCAACGAAAGACCGATCACAGGCTCGCTGCCAGCGCTCCTCGTCGCGCTGTTCGCGGAGTTCTGGCGCGACACCGCGAAACAGCAAGGCCATGACGAACGCGATAGTGACAAGATAGTGATCGGCGAGCAGTTTCGAGTATACACGCGGGAACGCCGCGAGCAACATCGTCCCGAACGCGACCAGCCAGACCTCGTTCGCGTCCCAGACCGGCCCGAACGCCGCGAGGAGTGTCTCGCGGTCGGCTTCCTCGTCCCGGGTGGCATACAGCAGTCCGATCCCGAAATCGAATCCATCCAGCGCCAGGTACATCGTCAGCGCGAACATGACGGCCCCGAACCAGACAGTCGGGAGTGACGGGTGGAGGTAGTGATCCGCCGGCAGGACCGACAGGGCTCCCCCTGCCGGGAGCGTGCCGCCGGGAGAGAGATCAGTCATCACCACCCACCTCCGGAATCGGACCGTGGCCGCTGTCGCCCGGGCGTTCGTGGACGTCGATCCGGTCGAGTTCGTCCTCGATCAGCCACTTCAGAACTGCCAGCGCAGCCAGTATGAGCCCGACGTAGACGACGACAAAAAGCACCAGCGTCCCCGTCGCCTCCGCGGAGGAAAGCGTCGGTGAGGCTGCCTCGCTGGTCTTGAGGACGTCCTGGATGACCCACGGCTGGCGGCCGATTTCGGTGACATACCAGCCCGTGAGCAGAGCACCGAACCCGAGCGGTGTAGTGGCCATCATCGACTTGAGATATCGATCGCTCTCGGAGAGTCTGTCCTGATAGAGACGAACACCGCCCCACAGCGCCAGTCCGATAAAGAGGAAGCCGAGGCCAACCATGATCCGGAACGACCAGAACACGAGTGGGACTGGCGGATTCTCCTCGTAAGCGTCGAGTCCCGTCACCTCCGCACCGAAATCACCCCCGCTCGCGAGAAAAGAGGCGACGCCGGGGATGCTCACAGTGAACAGATTCTCCGCACGGGGATCCGTGATCGAATCGGGACTCGTCGGGATGGCGATGAGATGCAGGTCCGCCTGTCCGGTCTCGTAGTGGCCCTCCATCGCGGCGAATTTCTGTGGCTGTGTATCCTCGACGTGGCGGGCGTAGGCGTCACCGTGGACTGCCTGCAGCGGGGCTGTCACCAGCAAGACGGCGATAGCCATCTTCAGTGCCAGCTGCCAGGCCGTCGCGTCCCGTTTCTTCCAGACGAAGTAGGCGGCGACACCGCCGACAAAGAGGGCAACGGAGACGACGGCCGCATTGACCATGTGGACGTACATCCACCCCATCCGGGGGTTGAAAAACGCGGCGACGGGGTCGGTCAGTCTGGCGACTTCCATCCCATTGCGGGAGATCATCTCGTAGCCCCGTGGCGTCTGCATCCAGGCGTTGACGACCAGTATCCAAAAGCCCGATAGCCAGGCACCGACCCCGACGAGTACCGAGGAGGCGACGTATTGGAGGTCACTGACCCGGTCGCGGCCAAAGAGCAACACACCGAGGAAGACGGCTTCCAGAAAGAATGCCATCTTTGCCTCGAAAGCGAGTGGGCCGCCGATCAGTTCGCCTGCCACCTCGGAAAAGCCCGGGAAGTTGGTTCCGAACTGGAAGCTCATCGGGATTCCCGTCACCGTCCCCATGACGAAGCCGACGGCGAATATCTTCAGCCAGAACGACTGGAGTCTGGCGTAGACCGCCGACTCTGTCCGGACGTCCTTCCAGGTGAAATAGACGATAAACGGGGCCAGCCCGATCGAGAGGGCGGCGAAAATGATGTGGACACTGATCGTCCAGCCGAACTGCGCGCGACTCGCCAGTTCGGGGGAGAGAAAGCCAGCCATCGGGGATACGATACCACCGTCTGTAACGCACGACGCCAGGTATGCTGTGAGGGACATTCCGAACGGATGTTGGCCAGAGAGTGAGAAAGAGACATTCCGTATTCCCGGATTCGATCAGTTTACCAGAGGTCACATCATGTTAGCTGACATATCTTCGCTCCCGCGACAGCCAACACCGCCTGATCAGCCACAGAGCAGTGAGCGGAGCACGGGCGGTTTCAGTCTACTTCGAATCCTACACCAGAGACTCACCAGTGTGACCACAGCCCAACCATTTAGTCGCTTCCCGCCGATATCCAGGTATGGCAGACGTACTCCCAGACGACGAGATAACAGCACAACTCCCGGACGGATGGCACCGCGAGGACGACGAAATAGTCCGAACCTTCGAGTTCGACAGCTACCTCGACGGTGTCGGCTTCGCCGCCGGCGCTGGCGGTATCGCGGAAGACGCCTGGCACCACCCGGAGATGATCATCACCTGGGGCGAAGTCGAGGTCCGGTTTACGACACACGACGCCGGAGGGATCACGGAGAAAGATATCGAACTGGCCGACCGACTGAACGAAATCTACGAGTGATCAGTCTGTCGGCCCGTTTCGCCAGTCGCAACTAACCAAAGCACATTTGCACACTCTCGCATTGGGTTCGGACGAATGGCAGAGACCGATCCCGCCGAACCGGCGGAGACAGTCGCAATCAGCGCGGAGGGATTGACGAAACGGTTCGGGAGCACGGTCGCCGTGTCTGATCTCGATCTGCGTATCCGGACCGGGTCAGTCTACGGCTTTCTCGGCCCGAACGGTGCCGGCAAGACAACCACCATCGAGATGCTGACGACGCTGACACCATCGACATCTGGCTCGGCCCGGATCATGGGAACCTCGGTCGAGGACCGTGATACAATCAAACAGTACATCGGCTATCTCCCACACGAGCCACCAGTCTACGAATCGTTCACGGCGAGAGAACAGCTCGCGTACGCGGCCGATATTCGTGGGATCGACACGGAAGCGGCAGACGAGCGAATCGAGGATCTGCTGGGGCGTGTCGACCTGCTCGCCGAGTCGAACGACCGGATCGGAACCTACTCGCAGGGGATGCGCCGGAAAGTCGGCCTCGTTCAGGCGTTGCTACACCGGCCCGAGGTCGTCTTTCTCGACGAACCCACGAGCGGGCTGGACCCGCGGGCCTCGCGCAGTGTCATCGAGTTGATCAACGAACAGGTCGATACGGGGACGACGGTATTTCTCTCCTCACACATCCTGCCGGTCGTCGAGGAACTCGCCGATACGGTTGGCGTGCTCTACCGCGGTGAACTCGTCGCCGAGGACTCGCCGGATCGACTCGTCGAACGAACCGAAGAGGGACCGAAGACACTCGAGGAGGCCTTCCTCGAAGTTACGACCGAGCGTGGGCTGTAAGGATGTCGTGGGTTCGTTCCCTGCGGACTGATCTGGCCGTCGGGGTGGTGGTCGCCCGAGCGGAGATCAGAGATCGGTTTCGTCGGACGACGAGTTCGCGGCGAAAGAGAGCGCTGTTCGTCTTCCTCGCACTGTTTGCCGTCCCGGGGGTCGTACTGTTCGTCCGGCAAGCCTACGCTGTCGGTGTCCTGACGCGTGAGGGCGTCGGATTCCCGGTCGTCGCTGCGGCCCGGAATCTCCTGGTCCCGGGAATGGCCATTCTTGCGGTCGTCGCTGGTCTCGAAGCCGTCCAGCAACTCGGCAACGAGTCGGTCCGTCCGCTCGTGCTCACGAGCGCCCCGACGCGTGCGGTCGTGATCGGGAAAGTGCTCTCGCTGCTTGCCTCCTGGCTCGTTCTCTTCGGGATGGGATTTTCGCTCGTTCTCGCCTACGCAGCCGGTGCCAGGGCACCGATTTTCGTCCTCTCGATTATCGCTGCTGGCCTCCCGATATTCGTCCTCGTCCTGCTCTCGGGACTGGCCGTCGGCTATCTCCTCTGGCTCGGCGTCGACCGGATCGGTCTCTCGAAGAGTTACCAGCAACTGTTGACAGCAACGCTTTATATCGTCGTTCTGGGCGGGATCTACGCAGGGAGTTCGCTACTCGGGGAAGGGGCCGCCGAGGGCGGGATTCGCGAACTGTTGCCGACCGGTGAGCCACTCGTTCCGATCGGCTGGTACGCGGATCTGTTCTTCCTCGGCTCGCCGATGGAACCGACGATCGGGATGCAGACTCTCGGTGCCGTCCTCACCGTGACCGTGGCAATCGGACTTACCTTTGGGCTCGTCGTCCGTCTGGCTCCCCGGTACTGGTATGCGACACCAGGGGAATCCGAAAGCGCAGATGCGAGTGCGCAGATCCAGCCCGGGGAGTTCGACGAGACACCGGGCGAGGGGATCGGCCGGACAGCTGACTCGGTGTTCGGTCGCTCACGGACGTTGCGGGCCGCGCTCGGCTACACCCGCAGCAGTGTTCGTGACCCCGGACAGTTCGTCTACCTGTTTTACTATCTGTTTCCGGTCGCACCGGTTCTCGCCCAGCAGGCTGTCGGGAACCCGGCGCTGTTTCCGACGACAGCCGGTGCGACACTGATCGTCCTCGGCGTCTGGCTCGCCGGCGGGGTGTTCTGTCTGAACCCGCTCGGTGCCGAAGGAACGATGCTCTCCCAACTCGTCCTGGCACCGGCACCCGCCGAGACGTTCGTCCACGCCCGACTGCTCGCCGGCACGCTGCTGGGACTCGTAGTCTCGGTCAGTGGGCTCGCAGTCGTGACGGCCACAGTCAGTGCTGTGACGCCGACCCTGGCTCTTCTCGGGCTCGGATTCCTCGCGTGTACCGTCCTCACCAGTGCTGCCTTCGCGCTCGGAATCGGATCGGTGCTGCCGAAATTCGAGGCCGTCGAAATCTTCGAGAGTGTCGAAACGCTCGCACCCTCGATTTTCGCCGCAGTGATCCACGGCTTCGTGGCGACACTCCTCCTCGCAGGCGGGTTCGCCGGGACGCTGGCCGTGGGATGGACCGGAAGTCCACTCTCGATCCCGGCTCGGATCGGAGTCGTCGTGGTGTTCGTCGCAGCTATCGGTGTGATCGCGGATGGTTCACGGCGGTACGCAGCCGCACGGCTCCGGGATTACGGGCGGGCAGTCGTCCGGACTGATCGACCATTCGCGATCTACACCGTACTCGCGCTGGCTGCTGGTGCCTTCTTGCTCGGGCAGGCAATCTCGCTGGGTGTGATCTTTCTGCTCGGCGCGAGACAACTCACTGGGGTTTTCGTCCCGTTGCTTTTCATCATCGAATATCTGGGCTACGTGCTCGTGGCCGTCGGCTTCCTCTACGTGACTCGTCGGGGAGTGGCGTATCTCGACATCCGGCTCCCCTCTCCCCGTGAGATCGGAATCGTCGCCGTCGGGGTCGTGTTGTCGTTCGGGCTCTGGGCCGCTGGCTCGGTGCTGATCAGCGAACTCGGGCTGCCGGCGGCCGATCACGCGGCTTTCGACGCCGAAGAAGATGGAACTCCGACGCTGTTACTCTCGCTCATTCCGCTCATGCTTCTGGTCAACGGACCGGTCGAGGAACTGCTCTACCGGAACGTCATCCAGAAGTTCCTGACGGAGCGGTTCTCCCGACCGACTGCAATCGCGGTCGCGAGCGCTGTGTTCGCACTTGCACACGTCCCTGCCTACGTTACCGCCGGGTTCGGTCCCCTGCTGGTGACGCTGTCGCTGCTGTTTGTCGTCTCCTCTCTGTGGGGCACGATCTACGTCTGGACGGAGAGTCTCGTCGTCGTTTCGGCGATCCACGGCCTCTACAATGCGTTGCTCGTGTTCGGGCTGTATCTCAGCATCTCGTAATCAGAACTATCGAGTCGTGTAAGTAGATCCACGGCGAAAGTCGGCTGTGATCGTCGTCGCCACCGAGGACTTCGAACTGTACCACGACGTGGTCTCGGAGCTACGGAATCGTGGCGTGCAGTTCACCACCATGGAACCCGGCACGGAGCTTCCGGAAGAGACGACGGTAGTTCTGGTCGGTGAAGACGACAGCGTGGACCTGCCCGCCGGGATGGATGTCGTCGAGGGGAGCGCCGAAAATCCCAGAGCCGCAGTCGAAGCAGTGATCGCCTCGCTGCGCGGCGACGACGGGCGAACGATCGTCGGGATCGATCCCGGTGAACAGCCCGGTATCGCAGTGCTCACGGGAGACATGATTGTCGCAACGTTTCAGGTCCCACCCGAGCGGGTGGCCGATGTCGTCCACGAAGAGATTGCTGACGCACCGAACCCGCTGATCAGGATCGGCGACGGCGCGCGGCTGATCGGGACCCGAATCGTCGACGAACTCGACGATGTCCCGGTCGAACTGGTCGACGAGACCGGGACGACACCGTATCTCGGGACGGGAGTCCGCGGACTCGGTGACGTCCTCGCAGCCGTCAATATCGCGAGAATCGAGGGCGAGGAGATCGATTCCAGAGAGATCGAACCGACAGCAGGCGAGATCAAGCGGATTCAGGAACAGTCCCGGGAACAGAGCGACGAGAACCGGACGATCGACGGCAAACTCGCCCGGCAGGTCGCACTCGGTGAGTTGACGGTCCGGGAGGCACTCGACGAACACCGCGACTGATGCGACTACTGCTGCTCGGAATCGAGTTCCGCGCGAGCCTGCTGTTCGGCGCGTCGCAACAGTTCTCTGACCGGGAAATCGAGTTCCACAGCGACCGATTGTGCGTCGTCGAACTCGGCGCTGACATCGAACACCTCGTCACTGAGACTGGCAATTTTGACCCCAATCTCGGCTGTCGTCTCCCCAGCATCGACAGTCACAGTACGATACTCCCGATCCGCGATCCACCGGTGACCGCGGCCGTGTTCACGGATCCCGAGCGTTCCGGTTTCTTCGGCGAGTTTGCGTGCGACCCGTTTCGCATCCTCTGGTTTGACGATGACTTTCACGAGATGGCCCGGTCTGGACTTTTTCATCGTCGCGGGGAGAATCGAGACGTCGAGTGCGCCGGCATCGGTGAGCGTTTCCTGTAGCCCGCCAAGTGCCTCCGGCGTCGCGTCGTCGAGGTTCGTCTCCAGGACGGTGACGGGATCACGGGAGAATCCTGCTGTGGACTCACCTACGAGTGCGCGGAGAACGTTCGGGTGGTTCGGGAACGACTTGTTACCGGCTCCGTATCCCGACGCTTCGATACGGAGCGTCGGCAGTTGTTCGACGCCGTCGGCGATGTGAGTGAGAATCGCCGCCCCGGTCGGTGTCAGCAGTTCGGTCTCGACGGGGCCACCGCGTAGCGACCAGTCGGCCCGTTCGGCCAGTTCGACGACAGCCGGCACCGGGACCGGGTAGACACCGTGGCTCATCTCGACGTCGCCGCCGCCAGTCGCGAGGGGCGTCGTGACGATGTCGTCCGGATCGAGATCGTCGAGCAGCAGTGCCGTCCCGACGACGTCGGCGATCGCGTCGTCTGCGCCGACCTCGTGGAAGTGCGTCGAGTCGAGATCAGTGCCGTGCACACCCGCTTCAGCTTCGCCGAGTAGCTCGAAGATCGCTTTCGCGTCGGATTCGACTTGTGCTGGCAGAGCCATCGACTCCACTACCTCGATTACCTCCGGATACGTTCGCTGGGGGCCTGCACCCTCTGCGTGATCGTGGTGGGCATGCTCCGAATCGTGGTCGTGGTGGTGGACGTGGTCGTGCTCGTCGTCGTTCGAGTGATCATGATCGTGCTCGTCGTCGTTCGAGTCCATCTGGTCGTGGGTCGACAGGACCTGGACGTCGGTCGCGGCGATTCCGGCCTGGCTCCGATCACTGATTTCGTAGGAAACATCCAGAGAAGCCTCGATGGGGTGGAGGACAGACGGGTCGGCCCCCGCAGCTATCAGAGCACCGAGAATCATATCCCCGCTTGCACCCATCCGGCCGTCGAACGCGAGCGTGTTCATACGCATCTCTCCGTTTGCTCGAAACAATAGCGTATCGAAGCGAGTGGAACCGATCAGTACGACCGGACGAGATGGACGTCGTAGCTTCCCTCGTGCGAGACGGTTCCAAAGGGCGTCATGAGATCCTCGTTTTCACCGTTTTCCTGCGTCCCCACGTACAGCACCGAGGCGTCGATATCGGCGGCGACCTGTTTGATTCGATCAACCACGCCATCGTGTGGTGCCGATGCGCTCGATTCCGTCAGCACCCGTTCGGAATCGTCAGTCGCTTCCTCTATCTTCCGCTGGAGTGTCGATCGGGCCGTCTCCGCAGCGAACTGGTCGTCCGGTTCGATCCACTTGCGTCGCTCTGCGTACTCCGAACCAGTCGGGACGAAACTGACCGCGACAACCTCCTCGTCGAGTGCTTTGCCGTGTGCAACTGCGCGGTCCAGCGCAGCCTGTGCGACACGCGACCCGTCGTACGGGACCAGAAATACCATGTGGGTCTATACCACAGAGAGGTATAAGAATCTACGGTCACGCCTCAGCAATCGATAACCTTCAGAAATTTGATACCGTTACGGTCACCGTGAATCGCCGCCGGTAACCAAAAGCATATCTCCGCGGGAGACTGAGTGAAACCAAGGCACAGTTTACTATGAACGAAGTGCAACTCGAGGTTGCGAAAGCGTATCCGAACGATTCGGGGCGAGGAATCGCTCGTCTGGACCCAGATACGTTGTTGCACCTCAAGCTTTCGCCGGGAGATATCATCGAGATTGAAGGAGCAGATACGACAGCAGCGAAGGTCTGGCGGGCCGACCGTCAGGACTGGAACACCGACACTGTCCGTATCGATGGCTTCACACGACAAAATGCCGACGTAGGAATCGGAGAACGCGTCGAAATACGGAAGGCAGAAGCCGAGAAAGCCGACACACTCGTCCTGGCTCCGCCGGAGGAGGCGAGTGTGCAGTTCGGTAGCGATGCTGCCGGCATGGTGAAACGGCAGATCCTCAAACGGCCGGTCGTCGAACACGACATCGTGCCGGTGATGTCGTCGACGAACCACCCATTCATGCGCTCGCCCGGGCAGGCGATCCCGTTGATCGCCGTCGAAACGGAGCCCGAGGGGGTCGTTCTCATCACGGAAGACACAGACGTCGAACTCCGTGAAGAGCCAATATCCGGGTTCGAAAAGACGGGTGGGGGGATAACGTACGAGGATATCGGGGGGCTTCAAAAGGAGATCCAGCGTGTCCGGGAGATGGTCGAACTCCCGATGAAGCATCCACAGATCTTCAAGAAACTGGGGATCGAGCCACCACAGGGGGTCCTCTTGCACGGCCCACCGGGCACCGGGAAGACACTGCTCGCAAAAGCAGTGGCAAACGAGACGTCCGCGAGTTTCTTCTCTATCGCTGGCCCCGAAATCATCTCGAAATACTACGGGGAGTCCGAACAACAGCTCCGGGAGATCTTCGAGGATGCGAGCGAGGAGTCGCCAAGTATCATCTTCATCGACGAACTCGACTCCATCGCGCCCAAGCGTGAGGACGTGACAGGCGAGGTCGAACGGCGTGTCGTCGCCCAGCTGTTGACGATGATGGACGGCCTCGAATCCCGTGGGCAGGTCATCGTCATCGCGGCGACGAATCGTGTCGACAGCGTCGATCCGGCACTCCGTCGACCTGGCCGGTTCGACCGTGAGATCGAGATCGGCGTCCCGGACGAGACGGGCCGCAACGAGATCCTCCAGATTCACACGCGTGGGATGCCGCTGTCGGACGACGTGAATCTCGGTCGACTCGCCGAGGAGACGCACGGCTTCGTCGGGGCAGACATCGAGAGTCTCACGAAAGAGGCTGCGATGAAGGCACTGCGCAGATATCTCCCCGAGATCGATCTGGACGAGGAGGATATCCCGCCGAGCCTGATCGACCGGATGATCATCAAACGCGAGGACTTCCGTGGCGCGCTCAACGAGGTGTCGCCGAGTGCGATGCGGGAGGTCCTCGTCGAACTGCCGAAAATAAACTGGGACGACGTCGGTGGCTTGCCAGGGCCAAAGAAGGAGGTCCGCGAAAGCGTCGAATGGCCGATGAACAAACCCGAGAAGTTCGAGCGGATGGGTATCAACCCACCGTCGGGCGTACTCCTGTATGGTCCACCCGGGACAGGGAAGACGCTGATGGCGAAAGCGGTCGCCAACGAGACGGATGCGAACTTCATCAGCGTCCGCGGGCCACAGCTGCTCTCGAAGTGGGTCGGCGAGAGCGAGAAGGCGATCCGCCAGACTTTCCGGAAAGCCCGACAGGTCGCGCCGACGATCATCTTCTTCGACGAGCTCGACTCGCTGGCCCCGGGACGGGGTGGCGATGTGGGTTCGAACGTCTCCGAACGGGTCGTCAATCAGCTCCTGACAGAGCTCGACGGGCTCGAAGAGATGGGGGAAGTGATGGTCATCGGTGCGACGAACCGACCGGACATGATCGATCCAGCACTAATTCGCTCGGGTCGGTTCGACCGACTGGTGATGGTCGGTGAGCCCGATATCGAGGGTCGTGAGCAGATCCTCAAGATCCACACCGACGATATGCCGATCGCTGCTGACGTGAGTCTGCGCGAACTCGCCGAGGTCAGTGGCGGCTACGTCGGCTCGGATCTGGAGTCGATCGCCCGGGAAGCAGCTATCGAGGCGCTGCGCCAGGACGAGGACGCCGAGGAAGTCGACATGCGCCACTTCCGGCAGGCGATGGAAAACGTCAGACCGACGATCACGGACGACCTGCGTGAATACTACGAGGAGATGGAAGAGGAGTTCCGCGGCGGCGGTGGCGACCCGAACCAGCGCCGGGGCGGCCGCATCGGCTTCCAGTAACTCTGTCTTTTCTTTTTCGGCCGATCCAGTTCGAGCCCGGCTACTGTCGGTCACGCACAGGTGGTTCGTGAGTGCATACCAGTCGGGGAGACCGCAACTCCTTTGCTACCGCCGACCCCCCTGTCAGATATGAAACTCGCCGGTATGGCAAGCAATCGCGGCCGGAATCTGATGAATATCGCCGACCAGCTGGGCGGCGTGGAGTTCGACGTCGTACTGACAAACAGCGACGACGCACCCGTCCTCGAAAAGGCCGACAGCCGAGGTATTGCGACGGAGACCGTCGTGCAAACGGACGACGAGTCGCGGATCGACCACGAGAAGCGAGTGCTCGACGCACTCGACGGCTACGACTTCGATCTCGTCTGTCTCGATGGCTACATGCGGATTCTTTCGGATACCTTCCTCTCGGAGTTGCCGACGACACTGAACGTCCATCCGTCGCTGCTGCCCTCCTTCCCCGGGATGGACGCCTGGGGCGACGCACTGGATGCAGGCGTCTCTATTACGGGCTGTACGGTCCACGTCGTGACTGACGCGACCGACGAAGACGGCAACGTGATCGAGGAGAAGGTCGACGCTGGCCCGGTCGTCACGCAAGAGCCAGTCCCGGTCTACGAGGGTGATACAAAAGAACAACTGCAAGACCGCGTCCTCTACGAGGGGGAGTTCTCGGCGTACCCACGGGCAGTCGACTGGTTCGCCACCGGCCAGGCGACTGTCGACTACGAGAACGAAGAGGTGACAGTCGAAGCCGATACCGGTGGTCAGTTCCCACACCGCAGGCTCGTCACGGACGACAAAGCCACCGAGTTGCGGTACGGGGAGAACCCACATCAGGACGCAGCCCTCTACGTCGACCGGACGACCGACGAGGCGAGCGTCGTTCACGCAGCGCAACTCAACGAGGGCGCGAAAGCTCTCTCCTACAACAACTACAACGACGCGGACGGCGCACTCAATCTCATCAAGGAGTTCGACGAACCCGCTGCAGCAGTCATCAAACACACCAACCCCGCAGGCTGTGCAACCGCGGATTCGATCTCCGAAGCCTACGACCGCGCACTCTCGACTGACCCGATGAGCGCCTTCGGGGGCATCGTCTCGCTCAACCGGACCTGTGACGCAGAGACAGCGACGAAGATCATCGACTCGTTCAAGGAGGTCGTCGTCGCACCGGGATACACCGAGGATGCACTCGACGTGCTCACAGAGACGGAGAATCTCCGGATTCTGGACGTCGGCGACATCGGCGAAATCTCCGAACCGATCACCGAGAAACCGCTCGTCGGGGGCCGACTCGTCCAGCAGCGTGATCTCCAGTCACTCGACCGCGACGATCTGGAGGTCGTGACCGAGCGCGAGCCGACCGACGAGCAGATCGACTCGATGCTCTTTGCCTGGCGGACGCTGAAACACGTCAAATCCAATGGGATCCTCTTTGCCAAAGGAACCGAAACAGTCGGGATCGGGATGGGCCAGGTCTCCCGCGTCGATGCCGTCCGACTCGCGGCGATGAAAGCCGACGAACACGCCGAGGGGAAGGCGGCAGAAGGTGCTGTCATGGCTTCCGACGCGTTCTTCCCGTTCCCGGATGGAATCGAACACGCCGCGGAGGCAGGGATCGAGGCTGTGATCCAGCCCGGTGGATCGAAAAACGACGACAAGGTGATCGAGGCAGCTAACGAGCACGATATGGCGATGGTGTTCACCGGCTCACGGTCGTTCCGACACGACTAGACCGTCGACCCGTTTTTACCGTACTTCGATCAGTACGTCAGATCTTCGGTGTGCCGATCCAGAACGAAGACGGCCACAGCTCCGAGAACGATAGCCAGCAACACACCAGCGATAGCTGTCGGGTCCGACCCCTCGGTATCCGCTAGAACCTCGATGACAGGGAGCCGGAGGGCACCGATCATGAGACTGACGAGGAAGGCGAGCGTCAGACTCCGGTGGGTATCCAGCGCCCACCGGACTACGTGAGCGACAGAGAGCACACCGACGAGCGCGCCTGCGAGAAAGGTCACCACGACGGCAGCGTCCCCGAGAAAGGCCGTCGTGACACCGAGGGACACCAGATCGATGAGGCCGTCGATGAAGCCGTTGAGAGCGGCAGTAATAGGGTCGTACTGTCCGAGCAACAGGAGGATGAAAGCGCCGGAGATTCCCGGCAAGATCATGCCGCTGATTGCGACCATGCCAGCGAGGAAGACGACAGGCAGCGTGTGTGGGACGAGTCCCTGCCCGGTCGCACCAGCGATCACGAAGGCAAACGCTGCACCGACCAGACTAACACCGAGATGCTTGGGCGAGAGGAGCCACTCCCGGCGGCCGAGGACGACCGCCGAGGCACCGATGAGCCCGAAAAAGAAAGCGAAGGTCGGGCCGCGAAACGTCGAGAGTGCAAACTGGACGAGCCGTGCAAGCACGATGACGGCCGAAACCATTCCCGTTCCAAGCGTTACGAGAAACCAGATATCCATCTCGCGAAGCGATGAAAAAAACTCCTTGCGGGATTCTCTCCGGTTGAGGTGCGGGATATACCGGAGGGGTGCAGGGTCGAGCGACGTGACGGCACGGATCAGCCGCTCGTAGATGCCGACGATCAATGCGATGGTGCCGCCGGAGACGCCGGGGACGGCATCAGCTGCACCCATCGCGAGCCCTTTTAGATAGATCACCAGCCAGTCACGGAGCGTCGCCTGCTCCGTGGCTGTGGGCTCGGCCTGCTGTGTTGATGGATCGGGGACCACGTTTGCTACGGAACGACTGTTCGAATCGACTGTGTCTGGTTGTCGCCTTGCTGATCGTCGGTACTCCCGTCGTCGGTGGTACCTTCGCCGGAGCTTTGTTCCTCACCACCGTCAGTTCGCTGCAGGAGTGGTTCCTCTTCCAGCGTCACTTCGGCGACCGAGTCGTCTTCACCGACCACCTGCCCCTCGGTCACGTCCACGGTCCCGCGGTAGGTCGTCGGGAGCTCCTCGCCGTCCACGGTGATATTCGAGGGATCGACGTCGGTCTGGATCGTGTAGCTTCCGTTCGCGCGGACGTTGGTATCCGTGTATCCCTCCTCGACACCCCACTGGTCGTACCCGTCGGTCGCGTACGGAACCGTAGTGGTGAACTCGCCATTCGAGTCGGTCTCGATTTGCTGGCGGTAGGTGAACTCGTTTCCGTTCTCGGGCTGGATCGGGACGCTCACGACGAGGTCCTCGTTTGCCGGGCCAGTTCCTTCGATCGTCGCACCGGGCACACGCTCGAAGGTTTTCGTCCACGCAGGGTTGGATCCGACGAGGATCTCCCGCGGGAGCCCGGTTATCTGTGAATCACGCTGGGCGACGAGGCTCTGCTGGAAGCCGAGTCCGGAGTTCAGCAGCTGTCGTTCCTGCTGTGATGCAGACCCCCCGCTGGGCACTGCCGAGACGTTGTTCATGTGGACGAGTCGGAAGTGTTCGAGTGCCTCGACTGGCTCTTCGGGACTGAGTCCGATGCCACCGACAGTCCGGTCTGTCCGCTGCTCGGCCCACTCCTGGGCTGCCGAGACGTTGTCGAAGGCCTGGACCGGATTCTGGTCCTGCTGGAGCCCACCACGCTGGACGCCGATCGGATCCGGTTCACGGTGGCTTCCGTGGTAGTGATAGAGCCGAGTTGTCATCGAATTGTAGTACGGTTGTTGCTGTGCCATCGTACTCTGTGAGAAGAGTTGCTGTTGGCTCCGGATCTCTTCTGAATTCGTGAGATAGACACGCTCGAAGAAGTCGCCTCGCTGGTAGTCGTTGTGGAACTGGATCGGGGCGAAATACTTCCCGTTGACGATGCCCTCGGTCTCGGCCATCTTCCAGTCGATCGTGACGTACTGGGTCTGTGCGTTCTCGTCTTCGTCGAACCGCTGTTCGAGTTCGTCGATCGCTTCCTCTTCACTCTGTGCCAGCAGGAAGTAGGCCGCATCGGTGGCACCCTGCTGGAACGGGTTGGCGTTCGGAATTCGCTCACCCTGAGCGGTTATCCAGTGGCCGTAGTCCCACCAGGATAACACCCCATAGGAGCCATCCTGGTAGTCGTGATCATCTGTTCGGTCGTACGTTCCGAACAGATCCATCGGCTCCCCATCGGGGTTCGCGTACTGCCCCTGTTCGGGCGTGTTCTCGGACATCCATTCGAGACCGTCGTCCCAGGCGAGGACATCACCGGCGCGGCTCTGTCCGTCGGCCTGCTCCACTGCAGTACTGTCCGCACCGATCCACGGTACACCCAGCAGCGGAACGAACATGACGAGCAGGACCATCGCGATGGTGAGCACCTGGTAGGTCTCGATCGAGAACTCCTGGTCGGCAGCCGAACCGAGTGTTTTCATCAGGAAGCCGACCACCACCGCGTTCAGCGCACCAACCGGAACGGTGAGGTAGTATCCGAATCGGGCCTGCGTGAACGTCGCTGACACCATGAACGCTGCCCAGACGAGGACGAGGAGTTCTTGCCCCTGCGCCCGGTCGGACATCGTCTGTCGAACGAGAATGATCGCCGCTCCGATGGCCGCAGTGACAGCCGCGAAGTGATACTGATTGTAAAGATAATCGAGCCGATTATCCGGGGCCTGGAACTCGGCGATCGTGCCACCTGTCGAACTCGTTGGAGTCATAAATCCCAGTACACGGTCGACCTGGTTGACGAAGAAGCCGAACAGATCCGGGAGCACCAGTGCAAAGATGAGAGCGCTCCCGAGTATCAATCCGAAGACAGCGCCGGGGTACGCGTACGCCGGGACATCGTCTCGCTGTTCGACCTCTCGTGAGAGCCATGCCATAAAGACGACGCCACCCGCGACGGCAAAAGCCAGTCCCGGCTGGAGAATCGACCGTGCCGTCGCCGATATCTCCAGTGTCTGGACGGCAGCTAGCTGTAGCACACCGGCGGTGAGTAGTGAGATACTACCGACGAAGGCCGCGTGCTCGGGACTCTGACCGCGAAGATGCTGGAGACTGAGGTGAAGTACGAAAAATGCACCGAGAATACCGAAGATCCAGACGCCGGGCGACCACGTCCAGATGTAGAGACTCATCGCGATCCCGGCGAGAATCGACCAGCCGATCGTCCCGCGGAGCGCCTGTATCTCACCGGCAGCGACGAGTTCGTAGACGGGTTTCTCCCGCTCGGCGACGGCCAGTGCGACCATGACCCCCAGTATCGCGATCGACATGAACAGTGCCTCTGCGACGTGGTGGTCGGTAAATCCTGCGAGACTGACCTGTAGCAATCGATCGGGCGCGAAAGCGATAAATGCAACAGCGGCGATCCCACCGAACCGACCGCCGAGTCGACGACCGATGACGTACGCTGGAATACAGAGTGCGAGTGCGAAGAAGGCAGGTGCGACGAGGACGATCTGCCGGACGAGACTCTCACTGGGATTGCCCAGCCCGACGACGAGCGCACTGAACCCGATTATCTGATCGAAGAGGGTCCCGAACTGTGCGTTGGAGGTCCCGACGGGGAAGTACGTCCAGGGATCGAACGGCATCGTCGCGAGATTATTTTCGACGACGTACTGCGTCGATCGGAGGTGATACCACGGGTCGTTCCCGCTGAGATAGACAGTTCCGTCGACGACGAAGTTAGACCAGTTGCGGATGCGGTTCCAGAAAGCGAAGACGATCAAGAAGACGAGTGCCGGATAGTGGTAGTATTCGTACAACCATGCTGCGACTGCCTTGCTTTCCGACTCTTCGGATAACTGTTCCCGCCAGTTGCTCATTAGCAGGTGTCAGAGGGAGTGTGTGCATAAGCCTTATGTAATCACATGAGTCCCCTCCGAAAATAAGACAGCCAGACACGGGAGGCAAACCGGCTCTATGCACCGAACTCTGCCTCGGTAACGCGAACGAGCAGGGTCTCGTCCACGTCTCGAAGGTCGTATTCGGGAATCTGTTCGTCAGTTCGCGTTACGAGCATCGGTTCGACGAGCCGTGGGAGCTCGTCAGTCGGTCCCGCTTCGTCGTCGGTGTCGGGATACTCGACGCCGTACACACGAAGGAATCGACCCGTGTCCTCGGGTGCGATATCGTCGTTGCGGATCGCGGTCGCGAGGTCGCGCGAGAGCCACTCGGTTTCGCTGACCGACGGTTCCAGTACGAAACACTCCTCGACGAAGCGAACGAGATACCAGTCGAGATCGTTGAGCAGTGCAACAGCCGCGCCGAGGCTGACTGTTTCGACTGCGACCGTGTTCCCGTAGGGTTCTTTGAGGTCGTACGCTGCCAGAGCATCTCTGGCTGTTTCCCGGGACAGGAGTTCGTACTGCAGGTTCGTACCTTCTGTACCGACCAGACACACCCGCGTCATATCTCGCCAGTGGACCGGACAGGGGAAAGCGGTTTCGTCCCCTATCCAAGCTGTCGAGAGACTACTTTTCAGAGTGTCGTTTCACGCAAGGAAAGCCGATGGTGGTTCCAAACTTCTTTGACCTTCCCGCCGCTAGATCCGGGTGATGGACGAAGCCGGGGCGACGAGGCGGGCTGCACTCGATACCGTCGGTGATATCGAACCTGCCGGGTTACGCGGTCGGATCGAAAGCTGGCTCGAAGAAGGATCGATGGTACCGGGTGCGCTGACGATACACTGTGCGCACACGTTGACCGACCAACCTGTCGGCCAGGAAGACACGCTCGGGGATCCGATCGCGGAACGGGCAGGTGGTGTCCAGCTGATCTACGAAGGACTCCGGTTGGCTCGGGAGCTATCACACGAAGAACCCTGGAAAGATGGCGACAGTGACGAGGCAGATCTGCGGATTCTGGTGTCGGACGTGCTCGTCGCTCGCGGGTTCTTTTTGCTCGCCCGGACGGGCGCGGCGGACAAAGCAGTCGAGACGGTGCGTGCGTTCGGACGGGACCAGACGATCGGTCGGGAGACCGATGATAGTTCCTTCGACAGAAACCTCGAAGCGGATACACTGGAGCTGGCGGCGATCGCCGGTTCGGATTTCGCGAACGTCGAGGTTCCGACCCGGCTTCGAGAGTACGTGATAGAACGTGGCAGTGAGCTGACAGATGCGGGGTTTCCGCCGGCCGAGCAGTTTTTCACCGAGAGCGATCGAGACTGGTTTCGGGGGTTACAGCCCGACAGCAGCGGCGGAGACGGCCTGACGACCTCCGTCGACGACTAGCGGGTGGAAATCGAAACGTTCAAAGACAACTCGCGGCAATCGGTAATTGCGTGCCTGGGTAGCTTAGCGGTAAAGCGCGTCCTTGGTAAGGACGAGACCCCGGATTCAAATTCCGGCCTAGGCTTTTTCCAAGCGACGGATCAAAGCGTCAGCGACGGATCGGAGCGCGTGAAAAGCCGACGACGGATTTGAATCCCTATCAGTCGCGCGCAGCGAAGCGAGCACGTCTGCCTCCGGTTCAAATTCCGGCCTAGGCTCTTTTCGCGAACCAACTGCGCGGAGTTTCAGCTCCGCCCTTCGATTGTGATCGACGAGGTTACTGTCGGAGTTGCTCACTCGGTCTCCCGATCTATCGAGCGAGTAGCGAGCGAACCGCCGACCGAACGCCTCTTGTTCGGCAGGGCCATCGGGCCCAACAATGGAAGCCGCGCTCGGTATTGCTGTTCTCGCAGCCTTCGTCTGGGGAGGATACATCTATTTACTGAAACGGTCTTTTGATAGCTACTCGCCAGCCGGGCTGATCGTTCTGGTCAACATCTTTGCGGTGGGCTGGTATCTACCCGTGGTGGGGTACGACGGCGCTCGGGTCCTCGAATCGATCGACCGTTTCGCGATCCCTGAACTTGGAATTACCATTCTGGCGTCGGGAATGACCGCCGCAGCAACAGTCCTGTTTCTCCGCGCGCTCGCGACGGGGGAGGTTTCCTACATTACACCGATCAACAAGATCGTCCCAGTGTTCGTGCTCCCGGTTGAGATCGTCTTTCTCGGCCAGTTCCTGACACCGTTGCAGGTGTTTGGCGTCATCGTGGCGACGCTCGCAGTGTACGTCGCCAACTACGAGCCGGGTGGGTTCTTTCTCCCCTTTATCAAGGCGGCGCACTCGCGACCGGCCCAGTTGGCCCTATTGAGTGCAGCCTGTTTCGCTATCTCGGACGTGAGTCGCCGTGTCGCATTGCAGGAGCTTGCGATCGCACAGCGACTCTACGTCCCACTGCTTCTGGTCTTCGTCGCGGTCCTCCTGTTGCCCTCGGCGATCTCGAACCCACCAGCTGTCGACCGGACAGACCTCCCGAAGTTCGCCTTCGCTGGTGGACTCGTCGCCGTCGGTGAACATCTGACTACGATCGCTTTCGCGACACTGCCAGCCAGCATCGCCTCACCGATTGTCAACACCCAGGCGATCGTGGCCGTCGTTCTCGGCGGCATCTTGCTCGGAGAACGCCACTTTCGGCTTCGTCTGCTCGCCGCTGTCCTCGCTGTCGTCGGCGTGACGCTTCTCTCCGTGTGAGTGCGGGTAGCGGGCCGTCACTCGAACTATCGAGAGTGTCTCTCGGGTCGCTAGCAAACCAGGCAGAGATATGCGAAGGATTTAAATGACTTCGTTATCGGACGTTTACTCAACGGAAGCAACAGTAATCAATCTTTGCCGCATTTTGCGACAATTATATATACTTAGAAGGATTACTTGTAGTAAGTATGGAAGCATACAAGCAGCTGTCAGAGCGCGGGGCAGAAGTCGCCCGACGCGAGTACAGCGACCATGTGGAACTGGCAGCGGATTTCGGTCCCGCTCAGGACATCGACGTCGATGTCGTTGGCGAGACCGTGATCGTCGTGACCGACGGGGAGAGCTACGATATCGACGTCGACGGCACCCCGCAAGCGTTTATCAAAAATGGCGTCCTCACTATCGAACTAGACGAGGAGGCAGACTCATGAAACTCACAGTCAAACCGCTAAAACAGAAAGACGCCGGACGTGGACTGGCAGCGATCGACAGGCAAGCCATGTCCGAGATGGAGCTCGAAAACGGTGATTACATCATCGTCAAGGGCGACTCCGGCCGGACTGTCGCACGTGTCTGGCCTGGCTACCCGGAAGACCAGGGTAAGGGAATCGTCCGGATCGACGGCCGCCTCCGCAAGGAGACGGGCGTCGGGATCGACGATACAGTAAACGTCGAGAAGGCAGACGTCCAGCCAGCGACCTCGCTCACGGTTGCCCTCCCACAGAATCTGCGCGTCCGCGGGAACGTCGGGCCGATGATCCGACAGAATCTAAGCGGGCAGGCAGTCACGCAGGGACAGACTGTGCCCGTCTCCTTCGGACTCGGGCCGCTGTCCTCGATGTCCGGGCAGCGGATCCCGCTGAAAGTCGCGAACACGGAGCCTGGCGGCACCGTCGTCGTGACGGACTCGACCGAGATCGAGATCAGTGAACAGCCCGCCGAACAGCTCACCGACGAGGAAGCAAAAGAGCGCGAAACCCCGAGTGTCACCTACGAGGATATCGGTGGTCTCGACAAGGAACTCGAACAGGTCCGGGAGATGATCGAACTGCCGATGCGTCATCCAGAACTGTTCCAGCAGCTCGGTATCGAGCCACCGAAAGGTGTGCTGCTGCACGGCCCACCGGGGACCGGGAAGACGCTGATGGCGCGGGCCGTCGCCAACGAGATCGACGCCTACTTCACTGATATCTCCGGCCCGGAGATCATGTCGAAGTACTACGGTGAGAGCGAAGAGCAAATGCGGGAGGTCTTCGAGGAAGCAGAGGAGAACTCCCCGGCAGTGATCTTTATCGACGAGATCGACTCCATCGCGCCGAAACGGGGCGAGACTTCCGGCGACGTGGAACGGCGCGTCGTCGCACAGTTGCTCTCCCTGATGGACGGGCTCGAAGAGCGCGGGCAGGTCATCGTCATCGGTGCGACCAACCGTGTCGACGCGATCGATCCGGCGCTCCGTCGTGGCGGCCGTTTCGACCGCGAGATCGAGGTCGGCGTCCCGGACAAGGAAGGCCGCAAGGAGATCCTGCAGGTCCACACCCGCGGGATGCCACTGGTGGAGGGGATCGACCTCGACCAGTACGCAGAGAGTACGCACGGGTTCGTCGGTGCTGACATCGCAGGCCTCACGAAAGAAGCCGCGATGAACGCACTCCGGCGCATCCGTCCGGAGCTCGATCTCGAAGAAGACGAGATCGATGCGGACACGCTGGAGAAACTGCAGGTCACCGAGCAGGACTTCAAACACGCGATGAAGGGCATCGAACCCTCGGCGCTGCGGGAGGTGTTCGTCGAAGTGCCCGAGATCACCTGGGAGGATGTCGGTGGCCTCGAAGAGACCAAGGAACGGCTCCGCGAGACGATCCAGTGGCCGCTCGAATACCCTGGCGTCTTCGAGCAGATGGATATGCAGGCCGCAAAGGGTGTCATGATGTACGGGCCGCCGGGGACCGGGAAGACGCTACTCGCGAAAGCGATCGCCAACGAGTCCCAGAGCAACTTCATCTCGATCAAGGGACCGGAGCTGCTCAACAAATACGTCGGTGAATCCGAGAAGGGCGTCCGCGAAGTGTTCGAGAAGGCCCGGGCGAACGCCCCGACGGTGGTCTTCTTCGACGAGATCGACTCCATCGCCGGCGAACGAGGCCAGCACAGCGGCGATTCGGGTGTCGGCGAGCGCGTCGTCTCCCAGCTGCTGACCGAACTGGACGGGCTCGAAGAACTCGAAGACGTGGTGGTCATCGCGACCACGAACCGTCCGGATCTGATCGATCCGGCGCTCGTCCGTCCCGGCCGACTGGACCGACACATCCACGTGCCGGTGCCCGACGAGGAGGGTCGTCGCAAGATCTTCGAGGTCCACACCCGCGGCAAACCGCTCGCCGACGACGTTGATCTCGACGAGCTCGCCGAGAAAACGGAGGGCTACGTCGGTGCTGATATCGAGGCCGTCAGCCGCGAGGCGTCGATGGCCGCGACGCGCGAGTTCATCAACAGCGTCGATCCCGACGATGTCGACGACAGTGTCGGCAACGTCCGTGTCACGGCAGCCCACTTCGACCAGGCACTGGAGGAGGTCTCCGCGAGTGTCGACGAAGAGACCCGGGAACGCTACGAGGAGATCGAAGACAAATTCGGTCGCCGCGATACCGACAAGGCCGGGGAAAACGAAGTCGGACGAACCTTCCACTGATCGAGCCGGCTGTTACGCGGATCGAGTTCTATAAAGAATAACAGCGCGAGTACCACGGGCCACCGTGCCCGTGGGTGAAGCGCGTCACAACACGACCGTTTAACGAATATCAAACCAGACTAGAATCCAGTGCAGTCGTCCAAACTCACCCAAACACTATCGTTCGGACTAGACATCCGTACGGGGAGTGGCGACGACTTGCGAACCGGCTGTCTCGAAGCCCGACGCATCCGCAACGAAACCAACCGCCTCGACCGGCAGGGCGGTGAATGGGATGACATCAAATCAGTTGTCGTGGATAACGCCACCCACGTCAAAAACACCAGTCAACTCATCGTTGACAAGGCACTTGGCGAACTTGAAACCTATCACGATAATAAAAATGACGGGTGGGGTCGGCCAGACCCGTACATCGACGAAATGTACCCGATGGTGATGAACCACCGTGAAGGCTATCGCCTGTTCCCCGAAGACAACGGGACGGTTCGGTTCCGTATCACGGCCACGAGAGGCACGCACGTCAAAGGCGAACTTCGTGGCAGCCCCGACCACTTCGACAGACTGCAAACCGCGTTCAACGATGAAGAGTGGCGGGTTGGGACCGCTGAAGTCATTCACAAGCACACCGAGTGGCAACTCCACGTCACCGTCACACACAAGAACCACAGAGTCGCCAGCAAGAACGATGCGGACATGCGAGACTCCATCGACTACGGCACGCGTATGAACCGCCGCCTCCACTCGCTGCCGTTTGCAGCACTCCAAGAAATGGTTTCGTACAAATCTGCGTGGGTCAGAATTCCGTCTGACGAGGTTGACCCTGCGTACACGAGTCAGCGATGCCCACGAACTGAGTGCCAGCACACAGAACGAGCGAACCGGCATAAAAAACGGTTCAAGTGCCAGCAGTGCGAGTTCCAAGACCATAGCGACAGAAAGGCGGCGGTGTGCGTGGTGCAAAACTGGTTCGAAGAACAGGAGACTGAGAATGTGCCGTCTCTCGAAACCCTTCCACGAGTGAAGAAGGTGAGACGGGCGGCATCGGGGGCTGGTGGAGGCCCCGACTCTCACGGAGCACTGTTCGCTTCGGGTGTTGACCGACACGGAACGTCGGCGCAAGGTGAAACCCAAGCGCGAGAGGAATTAAAGACCGTTGCGTCAGGCGTGCAAGACTAAACACGGACGCCCCTGCGCCACCGTGCGCGGGGTACTTCACTTTCGACTGTTTCGAACACGCAACAGATCACTCGCTGTCCAGCCGCTGGACGAGCCGGTCACTCAGAAAGAGTGCACCTGCGGACAGAACTGTCACGACAACGATAGAGAGCGGTCCCGGCGGCTCCGAAACGATCGTAACTACCACAGACCAGACGAGGATCATCACGGCTACCGAGACCAGAAAGCGCCACGTTTCCATACTCAGTCCTGTACTGGAGACGACAAACCTGTTTTGATAGGCTGTCCGGCTTTCGCCGGAAAAGGGTCCGACGGTAACGCTCCCTAACCGAACTACGATGTGTGTTATTCGAGAGATTCGAACTCGACGGCAGTCTTGATGATCTCGTCGGAATCTTCGAACGCCCGCTCGAAATCGTCGTAGTCGACGATCCGCGTCACAAGCGCATCCAGCGCGTCTTCGGGCAGTTCCTGCAGTCGATCGACTGCATCCCTGAAATGGCGCGGACCGGAGTTGACACTCCCGACGATCGCCTTGTTGTACATCACACACTCCTTGTGGAACTTGCCGCCGTCGATCTCGAACTCCCAGGGCTCCGGAATGCCCAGCAGTGCGGCGACGCCGTTCGGGGCGAGCGCGTGGACACTGGTGATCGCGTGTTTCGCGTAGCCGGTCCCCTCGTAGACGAGGTCCATCGACTGGTGGACGTCGGGAATCTCCTCCACGGGCGTCTCGCGGGAGTCCACATAGGTCGCGTCGAGCTGTTCGATCAGGTCGATCGTCGGATCGGGCCGGTCACGCCGGCCCAGGCAGTACACGTCCATCTCCGCTGTCAACATCGCGACGGTCAACAGACCCAGCGACCCGTTGCCCAGCACAAGCGCCGATTCGGGCTCCCAGGTGAACGACGACCGCGAGGAGTACGCGAGCTCCAGTGCCTTCTCAGAGATACTCACCGGTTCGACGAGGAAACCACGCGCGGCCAGCTCCTCGGGAATCGGGATCAGAAACCGCTCTTCGCTGACGAAGTACTCGCTCATGAATCCGTGCGCGCCGTCGATACCCCGTTCGAGTGTCTTCTCCGGCGGGGCCATATCGGCTTCCTCGCGCGCGAAATAGCCGTTGTCCTCGCCGGCGGGCGGCCGTCGGACCGTCGGTACGACGATATCCCCTTTCTCGAAGCTCGTCTCGTTTGGCTCTTCGACGACACCGACAGCCTCGTGGCCGAGAATGTGATACTTCTCACCCTCCGGGAATCCCCCGTGTGAACCCTCGATAACTTCGTGGTCTGTTCCGTCCACACCGACACGGAGCGTCCGGACCAGTGCCTCGTTCGATGCCGGCTCCGGGTCCGGAACGTCGAGAATCTGTGGACCTGACTCGTCTTTTGTGACTCCGATTGCTTTCATACCTGCAGCTACGCACTCCGCGATAAAAAATTTACCTACTTCCGAGTAAATTTTCAGTCGAGTCAGTCTGATGAGGTCGGCTGGAAAAATCACTATCGGGTGGGCCGTAGTCCGTTCGTTTCCGACTTCCCCGGCAAGCGATGGTGTTTTTGGCGGGAAAGGAGAAAGAGTAGACATGACAGATCACGCCCCATCACCAGGAAAGAACGATCCACTCGGTGCGACCGGCGTCATTCCACCGACTGTAACCGCCTTCGACGAGTCGGGTGCAGTCGACCACGAGGCGACTGCGGCTCACGCCCAGTTCGTCGCCGACGCCGGCGCGAACGGCGTCTTTCCGCTCGGAACCAACGGTGAGTTCCCGCTCCTGACCGACGAAGAGCGCCAGCAGGTCGTCGAAACGGTCGCCGACGCGGTCGATGTCCCCGTCATCGCAGGCGTCGGCGCGCCCGCGACACGGACGACAGTGGCACACGCCGAACACGCCGAATCGGTCGGTGCCGACGGCGTCGTTGCTGTCACACCCTACTACTATCCGCTCGACGACGAAGCAGCAGTCAATCACTACAGCGAGGTCGCCGGCGCGGTCGATATTCCGGTCTATATCTACCACATCCCCTCGAAGACGGGCAACGAACTCAGCCTCGCTGCACTCGACCGGCTCGCGGAGATCGACGGTATCGCTGGCGTGAAAGACTCCTCGAAGGACGTCCCGTGGCTCGCACAGGCGATCGACCGCAACCCCGAACTGAGCTTTATGATCGGCTCTGACTCGCTTCTGTATCCGGGACTTTCGATCGGCTGTTCCGGCCTCGTAAGCGCCATCGGCAACGTCTTCCCGGAACTGGTCGTCGATCTGTACGAGGCATACGATGCCGGGGAGGAGGAACGCGCCCGGGAACTTCAGTCGAAAGCGTTCGAGATCCGGAACGCCCTCAAACGCGGCCCGTACATGGCTGGTGTCAAAACCGCACTCGAGTTGCGTGATCTCTCCTTCGACGTTGGGACTCTCCGTTCGCCGTTGCGAGGTATGGGAGACGAGGACAAAGCAGCACTCGAAGCCGATCTCGAATCGCTCGGACTACTATAACCGAAGAAACAGATCTACTGAATCGGTAGACCTTTTTCGATTGGGAGGGGAACTGTTCGTATGACGAAGGATTATACGGATCTCCACGATCCGAACGCGGAATACACGATGCGGAACCTCTCGTCCGACACGATGGGTGTCACGAACGACCGTGGCCCACGGGATGTAGAGATTACGGATATCCAGACGACGATGATCGACGGCAACTTTCCGTGGACGCTGGTCCGGATCTACACCGACGCAGGCGTCACTGGCACTGGTGAGGCCTACTGGGGAGCAGGCGTCCCGGAACTGATCGAGCGGATGAAACCGTTTCTCGTCGGGGAGAACCCGCTCGACATCGACCGCCTCTACGAGCATCTGATCCAGAAGATGTCCGGCGAGGGCTCCGTCGAAGGTGTCACCGTCACCGCGATCTCGGGGATCGAGGTCGCACTGCACGATCTGGCCGGGAAGATTCTCGACGTGCCGGCATACCAGCTACTGGGCGGGAAGTACCGAGACGAGGTCCGGGTCTACTGTGACTGTCACACCGAGGAGGAAGCCGACGCAGACGCCTGTGCCGACGAGGCCGAACGTGTCGTCGAGGAACTCGGCTACGATGCGCTCAAATTCGATCTCGACGTCCCCTCGGGACTCGAAAAGGACCGCGCGAACCGACACCTTCGCCCCGGCGAGATCCGGCACAAAGCCGAGATCGTCGAAAAAGTCACCGAGCGCGTGAAAGACGTCGCCGACGTCGCCTTCGACTGTCACTGGACGTTCTCGGGTGGCTCCGGAAAACGACTCGCAGCGGCGCTCGAAGAGTACGACGTCTGGTGGCTCGAAGACCCAGTGCCGCCGGAGAACCTGGAGGTCCAGGAGGAGGTCACCAAATCGACGATCACGCCGATCACGGCCGGCGAGAACCGGTACCGAGTGACCGAACACCGGCGACTCATCGAATCGCAGGCGGTCGACATCATCGCACCGGATATGCCAAAAGTCGGCGGGATGCGCGAGACGCGCAAGATCGCGGACATCGCGAACCAGTACTACCTCCCTGTCGCGATGCACAACGTCTCCTCGCCGGTGGCGACGATGGCGAGCGCACACGTCGGGGCCGCAATCTCGAACTCGCTGGCCGTCGAATACCACAGCTACGAGCTCGGCTGGTGGGAGGATCTCGTCGAGGAAGATGTTATCGTGAATGGCTCGATCACGATCCCCGAAGAGCCGGGACTCGGCATCACGCTCGATATGGACGCGGTCGAAGAGCACAAGGTCGACGGCGAGACCGTGTTCGACGAGGCCTGAGATGCATCCGCTGGCGAGCAGGATCGAGCGACTCGATTCCCTACTTGCGGCCGAGTCGCTGTCAGCCGTCTGGTTTGCAAGGCCGAACTCCTTTGCCTGGCTCACGGGCGGAAACAACGTCGTGGATCGAACGGCCGATGCTGGTGTCGCCGCGGCGGGCTACGACGGCGAACAGGTGACAGTCATCACGAACAACATCGAACAGAATCGCTTGCAGGAAGAGGAACTTCCGGAGTCAGTCACTGTCGAGAGCTTCGACTGGTACGAGGGTACGCTGTCGGAAGCAGTCAAAGCGACGAGTCAGACACCAGCCGCGGCGGATTTCGACGTTACCGGATTCGAGGATATTTCTGGCTCGGAACTGCGCCAGCCACTCCTCGACGCGGATATCGACCAATATCGAGCGCTCGGGGAAACAGTCGCCGAGGCAGTCGAGTCGGTCTGTCGTTCAGTCACGCCAGAGACGACCGAACGCGAAGCAGCAGCGAGACTTCGTGGTAAACTGGCAGCGCATGGCATCGAAACACCGGTCGCGCTTGTCGGCGGGAGCGAGCGTGCGCCGGAGTACCGACATCTGACACCGACCGAGACACCGCTTGATAGATATGCGATCGTAAGTGTCACCACCCAGCGAGACGGGCTATTCGCCTCCTGTACGCGCACCGTCGCGTTCGATCCGCCGGAGTGGCTCGAAGAGCGCCACAGGGCTGCAACACGCGTCGAAGCCAGCGCACTCGTAGCCACCCGCGCCGTCGGAAAAGAGGGCGGGCAGGCAGCGTCGATCTTCGAGCAGATTCAGGATGCGTACGAGAGCCTGAGTTGGTCCGGCGAGTGGCGTAACCATCACCAGGGCGGCGCGGCCGGCTTCGCGGGCCGAGAGTGGATCGCGACCCCCGACTCCGAAGCGCCAGTGCACCTGCCGATGGCCTACGCCTGGAACCCGACCGTCGAGGGCGCGAAAAGTGAGGATACAGTCCTTGTCACGGAGTCGGGATACGAGACGCTGACCGAGGGTGACTGGCCGACGGAAACTGTCGAGGCTGTCGGATTCGACGAGCAGTTCGAACGGCCGGCGATCCTGCACCGCTGACAGAACCGAGACTCTTAAAAAATTAAAGTATCCCGGAGCGGATCAGATTCCTATGCGCTACGAACTTCCGGAGAACTACTGGTCGGTTTCGTGGATATCTGCGTGACTCCAGACGTTCGATTTTCAGATCGCTGGTTCTCATTCTCATCTGGATCGCCGTCGTTGAGGCGATTGTACTCCTGCAACCCAATTCGTTGGTAATTGCCTGGCTGGTCGGTTCGGGAATCTGTGCAACGATCGCTACTCGGAGTTCGCGGGATCACGGGCAGTCTCGACGACATCGACGGCCGCCCTGTTCGCGGCCACGTCGTGAACTCGGACGATATCCGCACCGCGCTCTGCTGCGAGCGTCGTCGCGGCGATTGTCGGTTCGTAGCGCTCGTCTGCACCGCGGTCGACCAGCCCGAACATCGACTTGTGGGAGTGGCCGACCAGCACTGGACAGTTCAGTCCCCGAAACTCGCCGATCCGATCCAGCAGTTCGAAACTCTCCGCCGACGTTTTCCCGAACCCGAGTCCCGGATCGACGATAATCTGTGACCGATCGAGCCCGGCCTTCTCCGCGAGTAATACTCGCTCGGTCAGCGAGTCGATCACATCCTCGACGACATCGTCGTAGTGGATGTCTTTCTCCGGGACGACTGGAGCGTCGATCGAGTGCATCACGATCACCGGGACGTCGTACTCCGAGGCGACCAGTCGCATCTCGGGATCTTCCAGCCCGGAGACGTCGTTGAGGATATCCGCGCCGGCATCCAGCGCGGCGCGTGCGACGTCAGCTTTCCGTGTGTCGACGGAGACGAGCGCGTCGAGATCGTTGATCCGCTCGACGACCGGCAGGACGCGGTCTTTCTCGGCCTCGGCCGGGACCGGGTCGGCACCGGGTCTGGTCGACTCACCGCCGACGTCGATGATATCCGCGCCTTCCTCGACCATCTCTTCGGCGCGAGCGACCGCGTCAGACTGGTCGTCGAACTCGCCGCCGTCGTGGAAACTGTCGGGCGTGACGTTGAGAATCCCCATAACTGCACAGCCATCCTCCCAGGGGTATCCGTGACTGGCTGGTACGGTTTCGATCGAGAGTGTCTCCCGAATCTCCGTTGCGAAGGGCGCGAGTCCGTATGGCTGGCCGTCGAGTTTCCCGGCGAGTCGTTTGAACTGCGCCATCGTTCCCATCAACACGACACCGAGATTCTCCTGGTCCTGATCGTTCAGTCCCGAGACGGCACACTCACCACCCAGGGAGAGCATCTCCTCTTTGAGATACTGGGCCTGGCGAGGCTGGACACGCGTCTTGAGGACGCGGTGGACTGCCTTCCCGCGCATCCGCCACTGGCCGGCCTCGGTGACGTGTGCATCTTCCAGCGTCTGTTCGGCCTCTGGGATCGACTCGACGCGTTTCTCGATTCTGGGTCGCGACCAGCGCGTGCGTGCCTCCGCAACAGTGTACAGCGAGCCAGTGACGAGCACGCAGTCTCCGTCGGTCGCATCGGCGAGTGCATCCTTGAGCGCACCGGCCACGTCAGATCGAGTCTCGACTGTGGCGTCTGTCTCTTCCTCGAACGCTCGCGCGAGCACGTCGTTGTCTTCTGCCCGGTCGATCGCCGGTTCGCAGGCAGTAACGGTATCTGCCGCGTCGAGGGCACGTGCAATCCCGCGGTGGTCCTTGTCGGCCATCACACCGGCAACGAGATGGAGGTTGTCGTATTCGAAGGAATCCAGCGTCTCGATCAGAGACTCACAGCCCCGGGGGTTGTGCGCGCCATCCAGCACGACCAGTGGCTTCTGGTCCATGACCTCGAAGCGGCCGGGCCAGTGGGCGTTCCTGAGTCCACGAGAGAGCACAGCCTCCGGGAGTCCACCTGTCGAGTCATCGGACAACTCCGCTGGCGGGCTGAGTGGGCCAACAGCGTCGTCCCCGACGATCTGATGAGCCAGCGCCGTCGCGACGCCTGCGTTGTGGGCCTGGTGGGCACCCAGCAATGGGAGTTTGGTCTGGACTGACCACGAGTCGCTCTCGATCGAGACGGTATTCTCCAGCCCTTCTCGACCGCCGTAGGTGACGGTCACGTCGCCGGGGGTCGCCCCTTTTGTCGCATCCGTTCGGGAGACCACGATACTCTCCGAGACTGCCGCTTCGATCGCCGCGAGCCCGTCACCTGACGCACCGGTGACGAGCGGGCCATCGGCAGGTGCGACCGCTGCCTTGTCCGCGGCGATGGTTTCCAGATCATCACCGAGAATATCTGTATGCTCGAGGGCGACACTCGTGACCGCGCTCGCGATCGGATCGACAGCACTCGTCGCGTCGTGAGTGCCGCCGATCCCGACTTCGAGAATCGCGACGTCGACGTCCTGGCGACCGAACTCCCACAGCGCCATCGCAGTCATCGTCTCGAAAAACGTGGGTGCGTCGCCGTCGGCAGCCTTGTCGGTGATGTACTCCTCGGCCGCCTCGACAAATTCGACGAGTGCCTGTTCGGAGAGTTTCCGGCCGTTGACACGGACGCGTTCGCGGATATCGTCGAGATGTGGTGACGTATACAGGCCGACATCGAGTCCGGCAGTCCGGAGCACTGACTCGACCATCCGGGCCGTCGAGCCTTTCCCGTTACTGCCGGTGATCTGCACACAGGGCACCCCCTCCTGTGGGTCACCGAGCGCCGCGAGGAACTCTCGTGTCGGTTCGGTCCCCGGACGCGAGCCGAACCGCCGGAGATCGAACAGATAGTTGGCCGCCTGATGGAATCTCATGCCTCCTTTCATCGGTGCCCTCCTCTTGGAACTGACGGTCTGTGCGTTCTCATCAAAATACTCCTACAAGTTCTGCCCCTCGATTTCTGGATCGATCCCCGCTGTCGCGAGATCCTCACGAATGCGTTCACGGAGCGGTGCAGGAACGGTCGCCCGCCCGACCGGGACGGCTGTCTCGCCGGCCGCTTCTGGGGGTACCTTCCAGTAGAGCACGCACTCACTCGGAGCGTAGTACTCGATGCTGTACCGATCGGTCGCGCCGCTGTAGTGGACACGGGCGGCCGAGCCCTCGACCTGCCAGCCGTCCTGGGCAGCCAGTCCGTCCAGTCCAGTCGACATCTCGTCTGTTGATTCCGTGGCAGTATCAGAATCGGGGACTGCTGGATTGCTCGGCTCCGGTGTGGACTCCTCCTCGCTCATACTGATAGCTACTCGGTGCCGTGGTCTTTTGCGTTCCGGGTCGCAAGCGGCTAGTCGACCCGCTGGATCACCAGGTTTCGATACAGCCCTCGTGGATATCTTCGACACAACCCTCACAGTCCGGGTGTCCCGCCTCGAAACAGGCTGGGCGGCTGTCGCTGTCCAGCCTGACGGCACGTCTCTCCGCGTATCGACGGCAGACGATGCGTGCTTTCCCGTTCTCGGTCGGAAGATCCGTCTCGGCACTGACGCGTGCCTCGGTAAAGGCCTTGCGTGCCTCCTCGTACTGCCGGCCAGCGTCCTGGAGTTTCGTCTTCAGGAATCGCGACAGCCGGTCCGGATCAGTCATATCCTTCCTTGGGCTGGCAGCCTGAAATATCTTCCAGGCCTGGCGCGCGACCTCTGATAGTGATTATTGCGGTTATCTTCAGCAGTGGTCCCACAGGCGGTTGTTTCAGCGATTGTCGACTGATATTCATGCCGGCACGGCGGGAAAGACTCGCAATAATCACTATGAGACGTCTCGAGCCCGCGAGGTTGATATACACGCCAGGGGTAGGCCCGTACATGCACACGCTGGGGCATATCGGTGGTGCACTGCTCGTGTACACACCGGTCGCCAGCGTGCTCTCTGCCGCGGGTGAGCCGGAGCTTGGCGCTGTCGGGCTCGTCATTGCAGCAGGGGTCTCGATGCTGCCGGATATCGACGAGCAGCTACCTATCGACCACCGCGGCCCGACACATACTATCTGGTTCGTACTCGCAATCAGTGTGATCAGTGCCGCCGTGGGTTGGCTGATCGGCAGCCAGATCGGTACGCCGGGTGCTCTGTCTGTGCTATTCGGGACTGCTGTAGCACTCTCCTTGCTCTCGCATCTGTTCGAGGATAGTTTGACGCCGATGGGGATTCGTCCGTTCGAACCACTCTGGGAGTTCGATCACAGTTTTGGAATCGTGTTGGCAGCGAACCGCCGCGCGAACGTTGCGCTGTTCGGTGCTGGGATCGTCGCTGTTGGCGTCTGGTATACCGCGACACTATGACATCCTCCTCGGCGTAAACGCCGAGGTTTCCACGCGGTTGGAGTCGGGCGTTCCGACCCTAACGGTGGCAACATTCCCCTCGCGGGTACTCCGGTTTGCACGCAAGCCGTCAGTCCCGTGAGGGAGTGAGATGCTTGGGTATCTGCTTGGCCCGTGCGGGCGGTGCCATCCGCCTGACTGCGCCTTGCAGCGGAGTCTGACTCGGGCAGGCTCGCGTTTTTGATATCGGGTGAACGCCAACCCACACCCACTTTTCCCGAGTTATTGTCGTACTGTACGAACCCACCGAGCATAAATCCGGTGGTTTGCGGCACCAATCTTACGCGATTCACGCCCGCCGTGAACGGCGAGATTCTCTCGCTGTATCAAGATAGCCGACGATATTTTGCTTATTCAGGTACTCTCGCGTCCGAACACACTCTTTAGATCGTTCCTGAACTCGGATAGCTCGGTTACTTGCTTTTCTATATCCGACATATGCTCGCCGACGTCGTGGTCTGGCACTCGGTCGTCGAGACTCGACAGTTCTTTTTGGAGTCCATCGACGCTCTCTGTCAGCGATTCGATTTCGGAATTAATCGAGCCGAGTTCGCTCTGAATCTGGTCGTTCTCGTGACGAACTGCATCGATGGCATCATCTTGCTCGCGGAAATCAGATTCCAGCGAGGTTACCGCTTCGTCGAACGAATCCATCCGAGTTTCGAAATCATCGATCAGTTCCTGTGCCGAGCCGTTGTCGTCGAGGAACTCCTCGAGTGCATTTTTGTAGGCTCTGAAATCGGACAGATCCGCCTGCAGCTGTCGGATCCGGGCGTCGGTGCTACTCGATTCGCCGGCCAGCTCGAGCTCTTCTCTCAGAAATGCGCGACTTTCCGCCGAACCGGCGCCCTGTTCGAACTCCCTGGCGAGTTGGTCGACCAGCGACGCTTCGTTTTGTTCCTGTCCACCAGTTTCCCCACTATCTGGCTGCTCTAGCGGTATCTCTTGCAGCGAGCTACCCTCGTCGTCGGCGTCAATTACTGTATTCAGCGAAGCAACGGACTGATCGTCGGCGCCGTTTTCCCTGCTATTGCTGGAACTTGCTGATCTCAGGAAGTCCCCCGAGAGGTCCGCGATGGTGTCGATAGAGTTTACCTCGAATTCGTCAGGTTCTGAAACGACCGTCTCTGGGTCGTACGACTGCTCCGGGCGCAATGCGTAGGCTGTCTCGTATTCATCGGCTGGTCCGAGTGTGCATTCGAGAACGAGTTCCGTCTCCCCGAGCGTCCACTCGTCTCGCCCGTTGGCCTTTGGAAACCCGATGTGACCCGGATCGAGATCGTCGGCAATCGGTTCGACGAGCCGAACCGAAACCGGCTCCGGTCGACTCGACGAGAATTTGTATACGACCGACGGCAGGTTGTGCTCCGTCTCGTCATAGCGCTTTGTCAGCTCAATTCCGTTCTTTTCGTAGGTGGTTCGTTGATTCATTTTCATCCTCTGTCTAGTGTGTAGGTGGTGGAACTGTTCGGTCCTCCCCTGTCCGCAACGATTCGATCTGGTGTCCGTACAGATGGTATCGTATTGTTACAACTTCGTCTCGATTGACAGGAGTGGAGTGTGAGTTGTATAATAATTAATTTGAATACTATTTTTATTGAGCTAAGTAATACTATCCTAATCATTGGTTATAAAAAGAATACTCTGTTCATAGAGTGGAATAATATAAAACGATATCGCAAATTTGGTTAAACAGTTTCTATGTTGTTCAAAAATATAATTACAAAACCAGCATACGTAGATCGTATTATAGTACCTACCATCAGAATAGTTACTATAATATGGAGACAGCCACGTTGCTGTTGGAACATCCCCCGACAATCGAGAGGTTCACCGAGTTCCACTTTCACCCCGCGTGGGGAACTTTTTATATGACGGGGAACCAACCATCGTATGTCTCCCATTGAAAACCACGTGGAGACAGTGAAAGCACATGACTGAGAGCGATTTGCGTACACAGGCGACAGAGATACACGAACAGTTTTCCGACCAGCTAGAGGTTACAGTCGAGGAGATCGAAGAGCGACTGGAGACGCTGGTCAACGAGTACAAGGTCCCCACGAACGAGGCCAGACGGAGCGTCATCAACACCTACCTCGACGAGGCGGGGATGGACCGGGACGATCTCGGCGGTGGCGGCGGCAACGAGCACGTCGACATCGCAGAGATCGACAGTCCCGAAGAGTGGGTCGACATCACCGCAAAGGTCGTCGATCTCTGGGACGCAACCAGCGATGCAGTCGCGCAGGTCGGACTGCTCGGTGACGAGACCGGGACGATCAAGTTCACAAAGTGGTCGAAATCCGATCTGCCGAGTCTCGAAGAGGGGGCGGTCTACAACCTCCGCAACGTCGTCACCGACGAGTACCAGGGCCGGTTTTCGGTCAAACTCAACCGGACGACGACGATCGAAGAGCTGGACGAGGATATCGAAGTCGGCGAGGACGACGTCGAAATCGAGGGCGCACTCGTCGATATCCAGTCTGACTCCGGACTGATCAAGCGGTGTCCAGAGGAAGACTGTACGCGCGTGCTCCAGAACGGGCGCTGTTCCGAACACGGCGAGGTCGAGGGCGAGTTCGATCTCCGGATCAAGGCCGTCGTCGACGACGGTGCAGACGTCTACGAGGTCATCTTCGACAAGGAGACGACCGAGGAGCTGACCGGAATCGACCTGGAGGAAGCCCAGGAGATGGCGATGGACGCGCTGGATACGTCCGTCGTCGCCGACGAGATGACCGACAAGATCCTCGGCCAGTACTACAGCGTGACGGGCCCGACCTTCGGGCGGTACGTGCTGGCAAACGAGGTCGAACAGCTGCGTGAACCGGCCGATCCAGAGGCAGTCCTGATCAAAGCGAGGTCGATCTAGATGTCGAGTGTTCCAACCCGCGAGGTCGCCAAGCGCGTCTTCGCACGCGAGTTCAACGATGCAACGTACACGTTCAAAGAGAGCGACGACGACCGGGCTCCGGTGTACGTCCTCCTGCCGACCGGCGAGAGCGCCAACCGCATCTTCGTCGTCGGCACACTCACCGAGACGCAGGATGTCGGTGAAGACTCAGAGTACTGGCAGGGCCGGATCGTCGACCCGAACGGTGATACGTACTTCACCTACGCCGGCCAGTACCAGCCGGAGGCGGCCTCGATGCTGCGGGAGCTCGAACCGCCAGCCTACGTAGCTGTCGTCGGGAAGCCACGGACTTACGAGACCGACGAAGGGGACGTGAACGTCTCCATCAGACCCGAATCGATCACCGAGGTCGGCGAGGCAGTCCGCGACCGCTGGGTCGTCGAGACCGCCGAACGGACACTCGACCGGATCCAGACCTTCGAAGAGTCCGAACACGACGAGTACGTCCAGATGGCGAGAGACGAGTACGACCTGCCGACCGAGAACTACCGACGGGCCGCCGTCGAGGCACTCGAAAGCCTCGAAGAGGAAACGGCCGAGCCAGCGCCGTAGCTGCCGATACAGGCGAACCACCATTTCTTTCAACTCATTCAGTTCAGAGATCAAATAACTGTCTGACGAACATTTTAATAGAGAGGGTGGCATAGCTTCGCATAGCTATGGGCAACAAAAACAAGACGATCTCCTTTCGCGTGAGCCAGGAGAAATTCGAGACCCTGCGCGATATCGCGGAGGAGCGGGATATCTCGTTGTCTGCCGTTTTCCGGGATTACGTGGACATGCTCGTTGCCCACGACGGCCAGGTCGAGGTCGCGCCGGAACACGAGATCAGCGATTCGAGTACAGAGAGTTCGACGTCGAGTTTCCCGCCGAAGGTGGAGGTCCCCAAGAGTTTCGTCCGGGAGCACGAACGGCTCGAACTCGAAGCCGAACATCTGCGCGAGCAACTCGAAGAGCACAAACGCTACGTGACGAAACTGCGCCAGGAACTCGACGAGCACGATCAGGAAGATGTCGTCCACCTCGACGAACTCGACGGCGAGAAAGAGGACGACTCACCCTATCGGATCGGCGATTTCGACGACTCGAAATTCTAACGCTCTATTCTGTTTCGAAGCCAAAGACGCGCTGGAGTTCGATCTCTACCTGTTCGACGAACGCCTGAAGTAGCTCGTCGAACTCGGCTTCTGAGACGTGGACATCGACACGCGAGTAGGGATCGTCGGGGAGTTCGACACGGAACTGGCCGTCACCCTCGTAGATCGGTTCGCTCTCGCTCAACACCTGGTGGTCGATCGCTCTGAGGACCGTCGAATCACAGCGTCCGTGGAGATGTTCGAACGCCGCCGAGTAGGCCTCTTCGAGTTCCTCGAAGTAGTGGACGTACTTCTCTTCGAATTTTTCCTCGTCAAAGTCGGTCATACGTACTGGATGTGCTGAAGGCGAAAAACGCTGGCTGTCTAGAAGTGAGTGTGGTTCGGTCAGTGCTTACCACCGAGATTGTATACAGCAAGAAAGCGCCCGGCCCCTTTCAGTCCTACCCGATGTAGTTTTTCAGGCCGGGCGGGACTGAAAGGGGCGCGGCTGTCGGCGAACCCCGACGACGCAAGCACGCGACCAACGGGAGCGCGCGTGGTTCGAAAGACGCTTTCGTCATCCTGAAAATCTTCGATTTTCTGAGACAGCGAGTCGCGGGAGTCGACAGCCTCGGGGCTTTCTTGCTGTTTGAACTCACAATTGTAGAACATTCCCTCATAACAAACACATCTCCCAGAATCCTCGACTCGCATAGAAAGCACTTTAGCCGGCGTCGGGCAAGGGGTCGGTAATGAGTCTGGCCGATTCGGATCACGAACTCGTCGTCGAGGAACTCGGCCGCGAGCCCTCTCCGGCTGAAGTGGCGCTTTTCGAAAATCTCTGGAGCGAACACTGCGCGTACCGCTCCTCCCGACCCCTGCTTTCCGCCTTCGAATCAGAAGGCGACCAGGTCGTCATCGGACCCGGTGACGACGCCGCTGTGGTCGCGCTCCCTGATTGCGAGAGCTACATCACACTGGGGATTGAGAGTCACAACCACCCATCCTACGTCGACCCGTTCGACGGCGCAGCGACTGGCGTCGGCGGGATCGTCCGCGATACGCTCTCGATGGGAGCCTATCCGATTGCACTCGCAGATTCGCTGTATTTCGGTGATTTCGAACGGGAACACTCACAGTATCTCTTCGAGGGTGTCGTCGAGGGAATCAGCCACTACGGCAACTGTATCGGCGTCCCAACGGTGACTGGCTCCGTGGCGTTTCACGACGGCTACGAGGGGAACCCGCTGGTCAACGTCGCCTGTATCGGCCTGATCGACGATCCGGATCGGCTGGTGACCGCGGAGGCCCAGCAGCCGGGCAACAAACTCGTCCTCTTTGGCAGCGCGACCGGCCGCGACGGACTCGGCGGGGCGTCCTTCGCGAGCGAGGATCTCGGTGAGGACGCCGAAGTGGAAGATCGGCCAGCGGTACAGGTCGGCGACCCCTACTCCGAGAAACTCCTCATCGAGGCCAGCGAGCAACTGATCGACGGCGACCTCGTCGAATCGGCCCGGGATCTCGGCGCGGCCGGACTCGGCGGTGCATCCAGTGAACTGGTCGCCAAGGGCGGTCTCGGGGCGAACATCCGCCTCGAAGACGTCCACCAGCGCGAACCGAACATGAACGCCCTGGAGATTCTCCTCTCGGAATCACAGGAACGGATGTGTTACGAGGTTCGCCCGGAGAACGTCGAGGAGGTCGAAGCAATCGCAGAGCGGTACGACCTCGGTGCGTCTGTCATCGGCGAGGTCACTGACGGAAACTACGTCTGTACGTTCGAGGGAGAGACAGTCGTCGACGTCGACGCGGAGTTCCTCGGTGAGGGTGCACCGATGAACGATCTGGCGACAGAACCACAGCCAGCAGTCGAGCAGGAGATTCCAGACGTGGCACTTTCCGAGGCGATCGAGACCGTCCTCTCCAGTCCGAACACGGCCTCGAAACGCTGGGTCTACCGCCAGTACGACCACGAAGTTCAGCTCCGGACTGCCGTCCGGCCGGGCGACGACTCGGCGCTGCTCGCAGTCCGAGAAGCCGGCGTCGGACTCGCGTTCAGTTCCGGTGCCGATCCGAACTGGACAGACGTCGCACCCTACGAGGGTTCACGCGCAGTCGCACTCGAAAACGCGACGAACCTCGCTGCAAAGGGAGCGAGACCGCTCGCGGCTGTCGACTGTCTCAACGGCGGCAACCCAGAGAAGCCAGACGTTTACGGCGGCTTTTCGGACGCCGTCAGTGGGCTCGCGGATATGTGTGCCACGCTCGATATCCCGGTCGTCGGTGGAAACGTCTCGCTGTACAACGACTCCCCGAGCGGGCCGATCCCACCGACACCGACGCTCGCTGTCGTTGGCACGAAAGACAGCTACGACGCACCGACGCTCTCACTCGAAGGGGAGGGTGAACTGCTGGTCATCGGCGATCTCGCACTCGCCGGCGAGACAGACCCACTGCTCGGCGGCTCGGAGTTTCTCTCCGCCTTCGACGGCAGCGATCAGTTCCCAGAACTGCCATCGGAGCCGGGCGCACTGATCGACGCTGTCGCGACCGTCGCGGATCTGGCGGGAACACTCGCGACCCACGACGTGAGCCACGGCGGATTGGCAGTTACGCTCGCGGAGATGGTGACCGACGATGCCGGCGCAACGATCACACTCGACGGCGACGCACGGTCGCTGCTGCAGGAACAGCCCGGTCGGATCGTCGTCGAGACGACTGAGCCAGAGGCCGTGACGGAAGCGCTCGATGGCATCGCACCGGTCACAGAGATCGGCACGGCGGACAGTTCAGGAACACTGACAATCTCCGCGGAATCCGACGCTGTAGAGCTCACTGCCGAAAAAATAGCCGAGTACCGGAACGTGATTCCGGAGACGCTGGAGTAGTCGTTTTCAGGAGAGCTATCAGTCAGGACAGTTGGACCCGCGGATTTATAACCACTGGCGGGAACATGCCGAGCATGGAGATACCGGATCGGATCGCACAGCAACTAGAGGGTGAAACGATACAGTCGGCCGTCAATCTCGGCGACGAGGATCTGATCTGTTTCACCCCGACGCGGACGATACTGTACAACGGGGAAGGGCTTCTGAGCGACGAATCGACCGAGATTTTCACCCACGATGTCGAGCGACTGAACGTCTCCGAGGGGCGCCGGAAGACGAAGTTTTCACTCGAATACGTCGACTCCGTCGAGAGTTTCAGCGTGAGCAAAAAGCGCGGTGAACAGGTCCTCCAGCGGCTGCTGACCGGGATTCTGGGTACCAAAGAAGTCATTGCCGAGGAGGAGACGGTCGCTGGCGTCTTCCGGTTCAGTGAACTCACACTAGTCATCACCGACCAGCGACTCGTCAGACACATCGGCTCGTACGTCTGGGACCCCGATTTCGAGGAGTATCCGTTCTCGTCGGTCACCGGCCTGGAGTTCGAGGAAGGCAGCGTTGCGACCTCTGCGGTCATCTCTGTCGACGGACGACCAGAACGGATCAAGGCCCCGAGTGATCAGGCCCAGACGTTCCGGCGGACACTGACGAAAGCACTCTTTGCCTACCACGAAGTGTCCTCGCTCGAAGAACTCAACGATGCGGTCCGTGACGAATCCGAGACGGCAGAACCAGACGACGATATTGGGCTGGGGCTCGACGACAGCATTTCGCCGCTCGTGAGTAACGACGAAGACGAGGAAGAGCCCTCTCGGACAGAGTCAGAGGAATCGACAGAGACAGTCAGTGACGATAGCCCCCGGTTGATAACCAACAGTAGTGAGACAGAGACCGCTGCCGACGAGAAAGCCGAGGACCCGACCAGAACGAACCAGCAATCGGGGATCGATCCCGAGGAGTTCGAAGCGATGCAGGAACAGGTCGCGACGTTGACCGAGGCTGTCGAGCGACAGAACGAACAGCTAGAGAGTCAGCGCGAAACTATCGAAACGCTCATCGAAGAACTTCGCAAACAGGTCTGATACTGGTTGTCGATTGTTGATTGCGCCCCTAATCATCCCGTCCGGTGACTTTTCGAATACACGACGAGCCGAAGGGACCGTGTTCTGCCGAATCGAAGACGATGAAGTGACCAGTCGAGAGCGAGGCGTTGCAGCGCCGGCAAGTAAAGTCACCCTCTCGCTTGACAACGTCAGCTTCGAGGCTGACAAACTCCCCAGAGCGGGTGTGGACGACGCCATCCTCGCGATCGATAATCCCGCGCATATCGGCTGTATCGAGTATCTCCCGGGTGATCGCCGGATCTGTTGTTACCGTCTCGATCCGGTCGAGTGTCTCCGCGAGTGACAGCGAGTCGTCTTCGAGATGCGCGAGCAGTTCGACCCCGAGTTCGATCCGCTGTTCGACGGTGGGGTCAGCGTCGGTCGTCACACCAGACCAAACGGACTCGGACCACAAAGCGTTTGATGCCCCGAGACGGTCTACAGGATAATGAGGGCCGCAACCCGACGACAGGTCATCGGTATCGGCGGCCTGCTCACCATCGCAGGGGTTGCGGCGCTGCTGTTCTCACCGCGTGCGCTGCTCGAATCGCTGGAGGCACTCGCTGCTCGCCCGCTGCTTTTCGCTCCCGCACTCGTCGGACTCTACCTGCTGCGCCCGTTTTTGTTGTGGCCGGTCACGTCTATCGCCGTGTTGCTCGGCTACCTGTATGGCCCGGCAGCAGGACTGGGACTCGCACTCGCCGGTGCCGCCCTGACCGCGATGCCGCCGTATCTACTCGGACGATACGTCCAGAGCGATTTCGGACTGTTCGGCTACGTCGGCTCGACAGGCGACCAGTTCTTCGACACGGTCGGGCACACCCGGGGCGTCATCGCAGCACGATTCTCCCCGATTCCTGGCGATCCGATCTCGTACACGTCGGGGCTGTCCGGCGTTCCGATCGCCCCGTTTCTCACTGGGACAGTGCTCGGCGAGGTTCCGTGGGCGTTCGTCGCTGTCATTGGGGGCGCCTCGATGCGAACGCTTCGTCTCTCGGCATTTTCGGTGACTCCCGAGTTACTCGTTGCGCTCGCTGGCCTGTCGGCGCTGATTCTCGCCGGCCCACTGTACCGTCGGGTCGCGAGTGAGTCGACCGAACTGTAGCGCCCCTTCTCAAGAAATCAGTAGAACGTGTCAGAACAGTCGTAGACCACACCGTGCTGTGGGCAGACGTACTTGCAGTGCCGGTGGTACATCGGCTCGCCACAGCTCGGACAGGGACGGCCGCCATCGTCTGTCACAGTAGTTCATCGTAGGAAGACACGGAGTATGATTGTTCTGGTTCCGACGGTTTCGTTCAGGAGTCGTCGAGTTGCTCCTGCCAGTTCTGGACTTTCGAGAGCAACTCGATCGGCGGCGTCTCGTTGATATTCAGGTCGGCAATCGAGTCAAGCACCGCTTGCGTTTCCTCGCCAATCGCCGGCACCTCCTCCGGAGACTCCGTCTGTGCCCCTGCGCCGCCATCCGTCGTGGCGGCCCGATCGGGCGATGTCCCAGCCTCGGCCGTGAACTCCCCGCTGCCGAGATCGAACACAGCCTGGACTGGTTCACTGCTGTCCCCGCGTGCCTCGATCGCTTTCTCCTCGCGGAGTCTGTCGAGGACGTCTCGGGAGCGGTCGACAACTGGCTCGGGGACGCCCGCCAGGTCGGCAACGTGTATCCCGTAACTCCGATCCGTCGGCCCATCTCTGACCGTCCGGAGGAAGGTCACCTCGCCGTCGGACTCGTCGGCAGCCACGTGGACGTTGGCCACCCTGTTGAGGTGGTCCCCGAGCGCGGTCAGTTCGTGGTAATGGGTTGCAAACAGCGTTTTCGCCCGGACAGTGTTATGCAGATACTCCGTTGCAGCCCAGGCGATCGAGATACCGTCGTAGGTCGCGGTCCCCCGACCTACTTCGTCGAGAATAACGAGCGAATCCTCCGTCGCCGAGTGGAGAATGTTGGAGAGTTCCTGCATCTCGACCATGAACGTCGACCGGCCCTGTGCGAGTTCGTCGAGTGCGCCCACCCGTGTATAGATGCCGTCGACGACGCCGATCTCCGCCGACCGCGCGGGGACGAAGCTCCCGATCTGAGCCAGCAACGTGATCAGCGCGGCCTGGCGCATGTACGTCGATTTCCCGCTCATATTCGGCCCCGTGACGATCAGAAACTGCCGCTCGGGGTCGAGATGGAGATCGTTCGGGACGAACTCGGTGGTCTGCTCGACGACCGGGTGCCGACCGGCCTCGATATCGATGGTGCGATCCTCGCGGAGCGTCGGCCGTGTCCAGTCGTTCCGGACGGCGTGTGACGCCAGACTCGCGAGGGCGTCCGTCTCCGCGAGTACGCGACCGGCCGACTGGAGAAGTTCGGCGTTCGCTGCGACGCGGTCGCGCAACTGCTCGAACAGTTCCCGCTCTAGCTCGTGGCGTTGTTCCTCCAGGCGGAGAATCTCTCGCTCGCGTTCTTCGAGTTCGTCGATCGTGTACCGCGTACTGTTTTTGAGTGATTTTATCTGGTCGTAGTGGTCTGGGACCTCGCCAGTTTCGCTGTTGCCGACCTGGATGTAGTAGCCGTCGGTCCGGTTACGGTCGACGGTCAGGTGAGTAATCCCGTGTTTCTGTTTTTCCCGGTCGTCGAGTGACGCGATCCAGGAGAGGGCCTCGTCGTGAGCCTCGATGATCTCGTCCAGTTCGTCGTCGTATCCCGTGGCGATGAGGCCACCCTCGCTGATCGTTCCCGGTGGCTCGTCGACGAGCGCCGCGTCGAGTTCCTGTTGCAGGTCGGCGACGCGATCACTGTCCGGTCGGCCGAGAATGCCTGGCAGTGACGAATCTGCAAGCTGCTCGGTTCCAGTGACGAGTTCCTCGACATCCGGAAGCACCGCGAGCGTTTCCGCGCCGGCCCGGAGATCCCTTGCGTCGGCAGTGCCCGATGCCGCCCGCGACGCGAGTCGTTCGAGATCCGCACAGCCGTCGAGGTGTTCCTGCAGGCGTTCGCGTGCAATTGCAGCGGCGGCGAGTGCCTCGACAGCGCTGTGGCGACGTGAGAGTTCCTCGACGGACCGGCGCGGTCGCTGCAACCACTCACCGAGCAATCGACGGCCGGCACTCGTCTCCGTATGGTCGATCGTCGCGAGCACAGTCCCGGATCGGTCGCCCTGCATCGTCTCGGTCAGTTCGAGGTTACGCTGTGTCGTCGCATCCAGTTCGACGTGATCCTCGGAGCCGTGTGCCTGGAGTCGTGTCATCGACGCCAGCACGCCAGCCCCGGTCTCTTCGACGTAGGAGAGGATCGCTCCGGCAGCCTGGATCGCCCCCTCGTCGTCGAGACCCACACTGTCGGCCGTCTCCTCGCCAAACTGCTCGCGAACAGTGTGTCGTGCTCGACCAGGTGCGAACGCCTCGGTGGTGTGCAGTGTGAAGGTCGCGTCGAGTCGATCCCGGAGCCGGTCGAGAAGGTCCTCGTCAGTGCGGAGGTCGGGACCGGGGAGTACCTCGACCGGCCGGAAGCGATACAGTTCGGTCAGCAGTCGATCCGCGGAATCGGCACCGTCGACGCTCGCGACGTGGAACCTGCCTGTCGTTACGTCGGCGAATGCGAGTCCGTACCCGTCGTCCGTCGAGACGATGGCAGCGAGATACTGTGCCTCGCCGTCTGTCCGTTCGAGCAGGGTTCCGGGTGTGACCACGCGCGTGATCTCCCGTGCGTGCCCATCACCGGATTCATGTTGATCCGCGACGGCGACGCGGTAGCCACGTTCGACGAGCGCGGTGAGATACGGCGTCAGATCGGCGACCGGAACACCGGCCATCGGATAGGAGGAGCCGTGTGAGGATTTCTCCGAGACCTTCAGATCGAGCTCCTCGGCGACGAGCTGGGCGTCGTCGTCGAAGAACTCGTAGAAGTCTCCGACCTGCATCGCGAGAATGTCCGCGTCAGTGTCGGCTTTGAGATCGAAGAACTCGCCGACGATACCTGTCATACAACCTCTTGTGTGCGTCTTCGATTAAAACGTCACGGGTCGGCGCTGCCGGGCGAAAAACTCTCGATCGGTCAGTCGTCAGCACTCGGGGCAGGTGGTTCGATATCGATCTCGCCAGCGTCGAGTTCTGCCTCGATCTCGCGGGCTGCTTTGACCATGTTCTCCATCTTCCCGTAGGCGACCTCGCGGGGGAGGAGTTTCACGCCGCAGTCCGGACTGACTGTCAGTCGCTCCGGCGGCACGATCTCCAGTGCTTTCTTGATGTTCTCCTTGATCTCTTCGACGGTTTCGATCTCGCGGGCGTGGATATCCACGACACCCATCGCGAGATCCTTGCTGAACGTTGGCTCTTTGAAGACGTCGAGCTGTTCGTAGCCACCGTTACAGAGTTCGATGTCGAACTCGTGGACAGGGTACTCCAGAATTTCCGGGTAGATCCGGGAGTAATCGCCGTAACAGACGTGGAGCCCGAGTCGCACCTCTTCGGGGATATCCGCGACGATCCGGTCGAGACACTCGCCGACGATGGCGTGGTCGTCCGGCGTCGTCGCGAGCGCTGGCTCGTCGATCTGGATGTAGCGTGCGCCTGCATCGACGAGGGCTTCGATCTCCTCGTTGACCAGTTCCGCGAGTTCGTAGGCGAGTTCTGCTTCGTCGTCGTAGACCTCGTTAAAGGACCACTTCGCGAGCGTGTACGGGCCGGTGATCGGGACTTTGACTGGCTGGGTGGCAACATCGGAGGTAAACTCGTACTCCGAGACGAGCCATTCCTCCTCGTACTCGACCTCGTCGACGACGCTCGGTTTGTCGAAGTAGTTGTGACCCCAGACCTTGACGGGGCCGTTGAACTCGTAGCCGTCGATGCGGTGGGCGAAGTACTCGACCATCTCGTTGCGTCGCATCTCGCCATCACAGACAACGTCGAGTCCGCAGCGTTCGTGTTCCTGCGTGATCAGTCGGGCCGCGTCGTCTTTTGCCTCCTCGAAGTCCTCGGCATCGAACTTGCTGTCCTCGTCCTCGAAGAGGTCCCGCGCGCGGTGGAGCCACTTCGGTTTCGGGTACGAGCCGACGACTGTCGTCAGAAGGAAGTGTTCGTTCTCGTGATCGTCCGGTCTGAATTGTTCACGCGTCATGCTTTCACCTCCGCTTTCTGGACCGCACCAAGCGCTTCCAGTTTCTCCTCGAAACGGTTGACTGGGAGGTAAAACGTCTCCGTGTTTGTCGTCGCGTAGATCCGCTCGTAGTCGTTTTGCTGGGTCTGTTCGCTGAACCACTCGACACGCTCGGTGATCGTCTCCGGCGACTCGACGAGTGTGTTCTGTCCGTCGACGACGCCGAGTGCGACATCGTCCGGCGTGCCGTACTCCTGTGCGTTGTAGACGTTCTCGTCGTGGTTGGAGACGAGGTCGAAACCGAGCGCGTCGATATCTGCATCCATCACGTGTGCGTAGACCTTCTCCTCCAGTGCACCCCAGTACGGGTAGGCGACGACGTCTGCGTCGATCGCGTTCGCAACGGTATCGAGTGCCTCGCTGGCTCGCTCGTCTTCACCCTCCTCGGGTGCGTTCTCGACGAGCGACGGTTCGAGCAAGAACAGCGTCTCGACAGCCGGGAGCTGGTCTGCCTCTTCGGCCAGGAAGTCGGCGATTGCAGCGAGGAACTCCTCACTGTCGTCGTAGTACTCGTCGGTCGCGAGATCCGCGAGCGAGTACGGACCAGGCAGCACTGCCTGCAGACCGTCGTCGACCTGCTCGGCCCCAGCGGAGAGTTCGGCTGCGACGTCGCCGGTCGCGGAGAGTTCGTCGTTGACGACTGGCTCCCGGTAGAAGTTGTTGTTGTCGTAGTAGCGGACGATCCCCCGCGTTTCGACGTCGTCGTGGACGACCAGTGGGTGGGCGATCATGTCGTCCCAGCGGCCCTGGCCCTCGACGATCCGATCGAGACTGGCTGCCTTTTGTGCGTCGATAAATTCAGTTCGAACCTCCTCGTAGGCCGACTGGATCTCCGGCCCTTCGTCACCGCTGATCAGGTCTTCCTTCTGGTTTCCTTTCAGGGTTTTCAGGTCCTCTTTCGCCCAGTCGGGCAGAGGATACAGTCCTGGCGTCGTCGAAACGATTTCCGTCATTGGAGCGATCTATGCCATGACGGGCTTTAATATTTTCTTTTCCGATATGCCCTGTAGTTATTCCACAGGCAGTATCCGAGCGCCTTACCGCGACTCGGGGGTAAACCGGACCACGAGGAGTTTTTCGAAGGGGTGGGATTCTTCGGCGACAATCGTACTCTCTAGCCCTCTCTCGATAGCAAACTCCCGGACTTCTCCCGGACCAGTCAACGTCGAGATCAACAGGTACGCGCGCCCACGCTCCCGAAGGACGCGACCGACACCATCGAGGAAGGGGTCGACGACAGCGCGGCCGTCCTCACCGCCCGAGAGTGCCCGTTCCATCCAGTCGTCCCACTCCTGCTCTGGCGGCGTCGGTAGATAGGGCGGGTTACAAAGTACGACGTCGAACGTATCCGGTCTGAACGGCTCGAACATATCACCGCGGACGACCGGTACACCGACATCGGCGGCCTGTCGGCAGGCGTCCGGATTGATATCGACGCCGACCATCCGAAGACCAGTTTCAGTTTCGAGTCGGTCGGCAACGTAGCCGGAACCGGTCCCGACGTCGAGGCCTCTGGCGTGAGAGTCCAGTTCGATAGCTCCCGACTGGAGTTCCTCGACGACAGTCTCCGCGAGCAGGCGCGAGTCCTCTGCTGGCTGGTAGACAGTCTCGACGTCGCGCTGGGCTGTGAGTTCGGGCTGGCTTTTCGGCTCCCCATCCCCGGTGTCGCCGTCGGTCATGCAGTCGGCTCTCCCGGTGAGCCCACTTCCCAGGCGAGTGTCGCGAGCTGTGCGAAGTCGGCTGGCGTCAGATTGCCGGCACGCTTGTCGATCAGCTCTTCGTCTGCGGCCGCGACGACGGCATCACCATCCTCCAGTCCGGAGATGTGGACCGTGTTTCGGATCGCATTTCGCATCGTCTTCCGGCGCTGTGTGAACACCGCCCGGAGGAAGCGCATGAAAAACTCGTCGTCGGGCACGCTGTACTCGGGTTTGCGCGGGATCGCCCTGATGACGGCACTGTCGACGGCCGGCTGGGGATCGAACGCCTCCGGCGGAATGCCTTCGACGATCTCGATGTCGGCATAGTGACCAGCCGTCACCGAGAGTCGGCCGTACTCGTCGGTACCCGGATGGGCAGCCATCCGCTCGGCGAACTCACGCTGGAAGGTGAGTACGAGCGGTTGGCCGTGTGGAAAGAGTCGGAATGCAATCTCGCTGGAGATTCCGTAGGGAAGATTCGAAATCGACGCGGTGAAATCTGGGAGTGGAACCTCCAGTGCATCACCCTCGATCACCGTAAGATCCCCAGCATCGATGGCGTCGGCAAACTCCTCGCGGAGGAACGTGGCCAGATCGGGATCACGCTCTACGACGGAGACGTGGTCGCCGACGGCGAGGAGTCGGTCTGTCAGCGCGCCGTTGCCCGCACCGATTTCGAGAATGTGTGCCGTGTCCATCCCCACGTCGGTCGCGTAGCTGGGGAGTCGATCCAGGACGCGGTCGTCGACGAGGAAATGCTGGTCGCGGTTCGGATCGCCCGCGACACCAGCACGAGCGCGCAACCGGTCCGGATCACGAAACTGCTCTGTCATTGTGGGCACTACGCGGGCCGTCTCATTTCTGTCTACTCATTTCACCCTGGTCCGGCGATCACTCCACTCACTCCTGTTCGTCCTGTCGCACGAAGATGCGGTATTTGAGATCCTCCTCGCGGAGTTCTTCCATTATCCGGTCGACGAGTGTTTCCTTGGGGTTGTGGAGACCGCCGATGCGGGATTCGAGATCTTCGAAGCTCTCGAAGGGTTGGCGTTTGCGCTCGTCCAGGATGTTGTTCCGGAGTTTCTTCCCGATCCCGGGGAGCAGATTCAGCTGGTGGAGCCGGAGCGTGATCGGCTGGGCGTCGTTGTAGAAGTCGACGAACCGCTGTTGCTGTTCATCGACGATATCCTCGATCACGTACGCCAGTTCCGACTGGGCACCGCCCGGCAGCTCGTCGTACTCGATTTCGCTGTATCTCGTCACGAAATCGCCGCTGGCGACGTCGATGCGGTCACCGATCGAGACGTTGGCGTCGGACTCCGCAATAAATTCGTAGAGGGCAAAATCGTCGTAATCGAGCACGTATCCGAGTGGATCTTTCTCGTACTGGGGCCGGTCGTCCGATGTGCGACCGTGTGGCAGGAAATCTAACACGACACCTGTGGCCTCACCAGTATCGTCGGCGGGTTCGCCATCACTCATGTCAGTTTCCTACGGCGAGGGCTTACTTAAACGTGCGCAGACCAGGCCGTGCCGAGCCGTCGCATACAATCACTGCTTCGAAACCGCTTTAAGGTACGCTGGACCAGTTGTGTGTACAGCCTGTGCGGGGTTGATGACGCTCCCAGCTCGCGATGCCGGCATCCGTCGGCAGTATAGGACACGCGGAGAGCGGGGGAGTGTGAGCCCACGCCCAGGAGGTGAACACAACCATGCCAGTATATGCTGACTTTGACGTCCCTGCAGATCTCGAGGACGACGCACTCGATGCACTCGAGGTAGCGCGGGACACAGGAACGGTAAAGAAAGGAACGAACGAAACAACAAAAGCTGTCGAGCGAGGGAACGCGGAACTCGTTTATGTCGCAGAAGACGTCCAGCCCGAGGAGATCGTGATGCATCTGCCGGAGCTGGCAGACGAGAAATCGGTGCCGTATCTCTTCGTCGCCACGCAGGACGATCTCGGCCACTCCGCCGGTCTGGAGGTCGGCAGCGCCGCGGCAGCGATCACCGACACCGGTGACGCCGAGGGCGATATCGAGGATATCGTCGAGAAACTCGAGGAGCTCAACTGAGGTGAGTACGTATGAGCGCAGAGGAATCTGAAGACGGCGGTTCCACGCCCGCAGAGGTCATCGAACTCGTGGGCCGGACAGGGATGCACGGCGAGGCCATGCAGGTCAAATGCCGCATCCGCGAGGGGTCGAACAAGGGCCGGATCATCACCCGGAACGTGCTCGGTCCCGTCCGCGAGGGCGATGTACTCCAGTTGCGCGAAACAGCCCGCGAAGCCGACACCATCGGAGGACAATAATGGTCCAGAAACGAACCTGCGATTACACCGGTGAGGATATCGAGCCCGGAACCGGAACGATGTTCGTCCGAACTGACGGGAGCATCCTCTGGTTCAAGGACTCGAAAGCGAAGAAAAACTACATGATGGGCCGGGAAGCCCGTGACCTCGAATGGATCGGCTACGAAGAGACCGAGGAAGCTGAAGAGAGTCCATCCGAGGAAGAAGAAAGCCCGGCTGACACCGAAGAAGCGTCTGAACAAGCAGATGCCGAAGCTGTCGAGGCTGAAGACGAAGAAGTAGACACCGAGTCCGAGGCAGCCGAAGACGAGGAGGAGACGGCTGAAGAGGAAGATGCTGATGCAGACGCAGTCAAAACTGACGGCGACGTCGACGAGGACGACGACGCGACCGAAGAAGAGACAGAAGCACAAGCATGAGCCAGAACGAACGGACCTTCGTGATGATCAAGCCCGATGCCGTCCAGCGTGGGCTGATCGGCCAGATCATCTCCAGGTTCGAGGACCGTGGCTTTACGCTCGTCGGCGCGAAGTTCATGCAGATCGACGACGAGCTCGCCCGCGAACATTACGCCGAACACGAGGACAAACCCTTCTTCGAGGATCTCGTGAGCTTCATCACCGCCGGTCCGGTGATGGCGATGGTCTGGGAAGGCAAAGACGTCACCCGGCAGGTCCGAAACATGATGGGTGCGACCGATCCCGCCGAAGCCGACATCGGGACGATCCGCGGCGATTTCGGCCTGGATCTGAGCCGGAACGTCATCCACGGCTCCGACCACGAGGACCCCGGCGCGAACGAACGGGAGATCGGCCTCTTCTTCGACGAGGACGAACTGACCGACTGGGAGCAGATCGACGAAGACTGGCTGTACGAGTAGCGCCAGCGGAGCTCACAATCGTTTTCACTTTCTTCGGGTCGTGAGAGACGACATCGATCGACGACCAGAGCTAGTAGTACATTTCTACAAACAATTATAAAACGGGCGGGTGTAGTGTCAGAGAACACCGGTGAACAGTCGCCGAGTGACTCCAACGAAACAGACATGACTGGATCGATCGCGGGCAGGTATGCGGAGTTGATCGCACACAGGAGCAAGACAGTCATCGCGCTCGTCGTGGTGGTCACGGCGCTGGTCACTGCTGGCGTCGCGGTCACCGAGACAGAAGCGGGTGACGTCGGTCGGTTCGACGTCGATTCGGAGGAGACACGCGCGGCGACGTTCGTTCAGGACAACTACGGTCAACAGGAGGGAGTCTTCTCGCAGATCGTCGTGAGAGAACGTGGCGGTGACGTGCTAACACTCGAATCGATGCAGCAGAGTCTGGCCCTCCAGCAGGAGATACAGAACAGGCCGGAACTGGGGGAGACACTCCAGGGCGAGGGCTTCGTCGGACTCGAAAACGTCGTCGCGACGGCGGCCGTCTTCGAGCGAACTGATGGCCCGCCGCCGACCGAACAGCCATCACTCAAGGAACAGATCGACGCGCTCGATTCCCTCGACGAGACGGAGTTCGAGGCCTTGCTAACACGTGTTCTCGATCCCGAATCGACCGTGCTGGGCGATGGGGACCCCTACCAGTTTCTGCCGAGCAGTTACACGCCGGGAGAGACGACCGCCGAGTCCCGGTTGACGCTTTTGATCCAGACCGACGAGAGTTCGGAGAACGCGGATCCACAGGCTGCGTACGATGCCCAGGTGGCGATCGACGAACTCGTCGAAGAACAGTTCGACGATAGCTTCGTTTTCGGCCAGGGCGTCCGCGACGACGCCTCCTCGCGGGCGACAGGCGACAGTTTCGCCATCATCACTCCGGTTGCGCTGGTACTCATTCTGTTCGTCCTGGGCATCGCCTACCGCGACGTCCTCGATATTCTCCTGGCGTTCGTCGGTATCGTCGGCGTGATGGCCTGGCTGGGCGGCATCATGGGCTGGCTGGCGATTCCGATGAACGTCATTCTCATCGCCGTCCCGTTCTTGCTCATCGGGCTGAGTATCGATTACGCCCTGCATATCGTGATGCGTTACCGGGAGGCACGGAGCGGCCGGCTGGACGAGCCGGGGAGTAGTGGTGCCGAGAGCCCGGCTCGGGCCATTCGTCCGGCGATGGTCGCCGGACTCGGGAGTGTAATTCTCGCGATTGCCGCCGCGACGTTCTCGACGGGGGTCGGATTCTTCTCGAATATCGTGAGCCCGCTGCCGGCCATTCGTGACTTCGCTGTCCTCAGTGCGGGTGGCATCCTCGCGACGTTCGTCATCTTCGGCGTGTTCGTCCCCGCAGCGAAGGTCGAACTGGATTCGCTGATCGAGGAACGGTTCGGACGAAACCGGGCGAAACCGGCCTTCGGTGTCGGCCGCGGCGTCGCCAATCGGTTGCTGTCCAGTGTCGCCGGGCTGGCCTCGCGCTCGCCAGTCGTCGTCATTGTCGTTGCCCTGTTGCTCGCGACGGGCGGTGCCTACGGCGCGACGACGATCGACACCGAGTTCAATCAGGCTGATTTCCTGCCCGAGGATCCCCCGGGCTGGACAGAGCAGCTGCCGGGCCCGCTCGAACCCGGCAGCTATACGATCGCCGACGAGTTCTCCTATTTGAGCAGCAACTTCGGGCTCCAGGGATCCGACGACCGGTCACAGATCCTGATACGTGGGAACGTGACCGACGACGCAGTGTTGCAATCGATCGAAAACGCGACTCGCACAGCAGACGCCCGCTCGATCGCAGTCCGACCCGATGGGCAGGCCGCAATCGAGGGGCCACAGACGGTACTCCGGGAGGTTGCCCGGGAGAACGAAACACTCGCGGGAGCAATTCAGGAGCGAGATACGACGGGGAACGGCCTGCCGGACAGCGACGTCACCGCCGTGTACGATCTTCTCTTCGAGATCGACGATGAGGCCGCCTCGGCGGTACTGAGTCGCGAAGACGGCGAGGTAACGTCGGCACGGTTGCTCGTCGGTCTCAGAAGCGAGGAGTCTGCCCAGCAGATCGCTGCAGACACGCGAGCGGTCGCAACCAGTATCGAGGCGGGCGCACCGGGTGTTCGGGCTGTCGCGACTGGCGCTCCCGTCACGGAGGCAGTGCTCCAGGACGCACTGCTCGAAAACCTGATCCAAGCCTTCGCGATCACGCTCGTCGTGATTTTACTATTCCTGATCCTCCTGTTCTGGCGACAGTACGGACAACCGTCGCTGGGGGTGGTGGTCCTCGCACCGGTGGTCATCGCGCTGACCTGGCTGCTCGGTGCGATGGCGGTTCTCGGCATTCCGTTCAACAGCGAGACCGCAGTCATCACCAGCCTGGCAATCGGTCTGGGGGTGGACTACAGTATCCACGCTGGCGAGCGATATATCGCCGAACGCGAACGCCAGGATTCGCTGGAAGACGCACTGGAGGCGTCGGTGACCGGGACGGGCGGGGCACTCCTCGCGAGCGCAGGGACGACAGCCGCCGGGTTCGGCGTGCTCGCACTCGCGCTTTCGCCCCCACTCCAGCGGTTCGGCCTGGTGACTGGATCGGCGATCGTACTGGCCTTTTTCGCCAGCGTGACGCTGTTACCCTGTCTGCTCGTGGTCCATGAACGGCTCACTCACTCGATCGGTCCGAACCGGTAACCGTCCCAGGACTGGCGGTCGGTCGCACGGAAACTCGCATCCGGATCGCGCAACTGCTCGACGTACACCGGTCGGACAGTATCGCCAACGTCGACGTCCTGTGTGGTCGAGCCGATCGCCCGGACCGTTCGATCGTCGACAGCGAACTCGACGACCGCGAGTGTGTTCGGCTCGCGGACTCCAGTCGGCGAGGCAGAAACTGTCGTCCACGTCAGCACTTCCCCCTCCCGGTCCGAGAGATCGACGGTTCCAGTCTGGGGCTCTCCACACTCCGGACACCGAGTGTGGGCGGGATAGGTGAGGTGTCCGTTTTCGCATTCGTGGGCCTCGAAGGCGGTCGGTTGCCCGGTCATCGGTCTGCCTCCAGAATCGCGGTCGTGACACAGTTCCCGAAGCCGCCGACGTTGCAGGTCAGCCCGCGCTCTGCGCTGACCTGTCGCTGTCCGGCCTCGCCGAGCAACTGTCTGTAGATCTCGACGGCCTGTGCGACTCCCGTTGCACCCAGCGGGTGGCCCCGGGCCTTCAGTCCTCCAGAGGTGTTGACTGGCAGTTCACCTGACGGTGCTGTCCGGCCCTCCGGAGCCCACTGCCACCCCTTCCCACGGTCGGCGAAGCCCAGCGCCTCCAGCTGGAGTGGTTCGAGCAGCGTGACCATGTCGTGTAACTCGGCGATATCGATATCGGCTGGCTCGCAGTCGGCCATCTCGAAGGCCTGCTTGCCACTCTCCGCGACTGCACCCATCCAGGTCGGCTCCTCACGTTCGTGGACGACGTGGGTATCGGACGCACCGGCGACGCCCGACAGCCGGACGAACTCGTCGGTGTACTCCTCAGCGACGGGGACCGGACAGAACAGAAGCGCCGCGCTGCCGTCGGTCACTGGACAGTAGTCGTAGAGTCGGAGTGGGTCGGCGACAACCGGACTCGAAAGGACATCTTCGGTGTCAATTTCCTTGTGAAACTGTGCGTCGGGGTTGTCCAGAGCGTTCCCGTGATTTTTGACTGCCACCTCGGCGAGACTCTCGCGGGGTACGTCGAACCGATCCAGATACCGGCGGGCAGTCAGCCCCGCAAAAGAAGGGAGGGTTACTCCGTGGCTGTATTCGACGGGGTGCGTGAGCGAGGCGATGATATCCGAGGAGTCGCCCGTACTGCGGTGGGTCATCTTCTCGCCGCCGACCAGCAGCGTCATCTCGCTCGCACCGGAGGCGATCGACTGCCAGGCGGCGTACAGCCCGGCCCCACCCGAGGCGGAGGTCTGGCCGACACGCTGTGTGTAGGCCGGCGTGACGCCGATATCTGCTGCGAGCGCGTTCATCACGCCGGTCGTCCCCTCGAACTCCCCACTCGCCATATTCGAGACGTAGAGGTGATCGACCGTCTCGGTCGAGATTCCGGCGTCGGCGAGACAGTCGACTGTGGCCGTCGCGAGCAGGTCGTCGAGCCAGGCCGACCGCTGCCCGAACGGTGTCATCGCCGCCCCGATCACTGCAACATCCATACGAAACTCCTCGCGGGCCGGGATTGTGTCGGTTTCGGTCGTGTGAGTCCAGCAACAACTCCGCCAGCGCAGAAGCGATAGATATTTTTGGCTTGCCTAAAAAGATAACTGTAGAAAATGTTCGTCTCGACTGCAGTTTCTGATTCGCGTGCCTGTATCGCAGGGGGGGAGCCACTCTACGCATGACGATGTCACAATCCGAGCTACAGTCACGAATCGAGACAGAGGAAACGGAGAGAGCCTGGTCGGGAGAACAGCGCTCAAAGACCGGTGAAACGGTTCTGGAGATCGACGAGTTGACCCGGGAGTACGGACCGGAGACCGCGGTCGACTCCTTTTCGCTCTCGGTTCAGGAGGGAGAGCTGTTGACACTGCTCGGCCCATCGGGCTGTGGAAAGACGACCATGCTCCGGATGATCGCTGGCCTGGAACAGCCGACCGACGGCACGATCACGATCGCCGGCGAGTCGGTCTCCGATAGCCAGGCATCCACGGCCCCCGAAAACCGGGACGTCGGGCTCGTATTCCAGGATTTTGCGCTGTTCCCCCATCTCACGGTTGCCGAGAACATCACCTTCGGGATCAGGGAGTGGGAGACGGACCGGAAAGAACGTCGGCTCGACGAACTGCTCGCGCTCGTCGGGCTGGAAGACCATCGGGACAAACCGCCCGAGGAACTCTCCGGTGGCCAGCAACAGCGGGTCGCGCTCGCCCGGTCGCTCGCCCCCGAGCCGGATATTCTCCTGCTCGACGAGCCCTTTTCGAATCTGGACGTTCGGCTGCGCATCGAGATGCGCGAGGAGATCCGGCGGATTCTCAAGGCAGCAGGCGTGACGGCAATCTCGGTCACCCACGACCAGGAAGAAGCGCTGTCGATCTCGGACCGTGTCGCGATCATGAACGACGGCAAACTCGAACAGGTCGGCCAGCCAGAGGTCGTCTTCGAGAACCCCGAGTCACGCTTCGTCGCGAGTTTCCTCGGCCGGGCGAGTTTCCTCACCGGCCGTGTCCGCGGTGACACCGTCGAAACGAAGCTGGGACAGCTCGGCACCGATCAGCTCAACGGGCCAGTGGCAGCCTACGACGGCGCACAGATCGATCTGCTCGTCCGCCCGGACGATCTGGAAGCGGTCCCGACGAAGGAGGCGACGGCCGACGGCCACGTCGCCCACCGACAGTACAACGGCCCGAACTTCGTCTACCGTGTGAAACTGACCAACGGCACGACAGTCCGATGTCTCCACAACCACGTCGAGACGTTCGAACACGACCAGCCCGTCGCCGTCAATATTTCTGCCGATCACGAACTCGCGTGGTATCCGACCGAGTGAGTCAGACCTGCTCGATAGCCCGCTGACCGGCCTCGTACCCCGTGAGGATAGCAACGCCATCTGTCGACTGTTCTGCGATCACGTTCGTCGTTTCGAGGAGCTGTCCCGCCGCGTACAGGTTCGAGTACACTGGCCCGCTGCTCCCGGCTGGCTGGAGCTGATCGTCGGTCTCGACGCCGACACGGACTGCGTCGTGGTCGCCGAGAAACTCCGCTGCCGTCCAGTCCTGACGACTCGACGGCGCCTGCACCGGACAGTCGAACAGTGGTTCGGTGATCTCACTTCGATTACTGACGAGGCCACCCGACTGGAGACCACCAGTCGCCAGTACGAACGCAGATGCTTCGAAGGACTCCACTGCCGTCCGGATTGTATCGATCTGCCCATCGGCGGTTTCGGCTCCCGCGAGCGAGACGTCACGTTCGATCGAGACGCCGGCCGCTTCGAGCGCAGCATCGAGTCGGGCTTCGAGTCGCCGGCCCGGAATACTCGGGGCGCCGACCGGGATCTCGAACAGCCGAACCCCCAGTGTCGCTTCGAGTTCCGTCCGGATCGCTTCGGCACTCTGTTCACCCAGGACTGCCGGGACGCCGATCCGTGGTTCGACGTCCAACACTGATCGGAGCGCATCGGCGAGGGAGTCGCGGTACATCTCCTCGCCCGACTCCAGCGACTTGGCGAAGGCGGGAGCGGCCGGCACCGAATCGACTGGCACTGCGGTCGTGATCGACGAATCAGTCACGTCGTAGGGGAGCAGCTCGGTCAACCGGTCGGCAGCCAGTTGTGCGTCGAGGTCCGGAAGGCGGTCGAACCCCACGAGCCGTATCGGCTGACCAGTACTGACGATGCCCGCTGCGATACTCTCCGGATAGCGCGAGGCCGGCTTCGTCGTCCCGACAGCAGTCGGGAAGAGCGCGTTCTGGTCGGTGTGGTCGCCAGCGTAGCTCTCGCCAGTCGCGTCGTCGAAAACCGCGAGCGCTTCCTCGATGCGATCCGGGCCGAGGTTCGCATACCAGTGGTCGGCCGGAAGCTGCTCGATTGCCGACAGCGGCTCCGAGAATGGCTCGTCGCCCTCCGGCAGATAGCCGAGCACGTCGATCAGACCCGAATGTGCCCGAAACTGGTCGTCCGACGGGCAAAGCAGGCGAACCGATGCCGATCGGTCCTGCCGAGCAGCGGCGAGAGCTGCTGTGTAGCCCGCCAGACCGCCGCCGACGACGACGAGGTCGTCCGAGCGTTCATTTTTTGAGTCCTCAGTCATGGACGACCGCCTCACACATCGTCGGTCGCTCACGTTCGTCCGGTTCGGGGCCAGCGTCGAACGCGTCCAGATCGATCTCTTCGTCGGGCGGTGATCGGCGGTTCAGCACAGCCGCGTGGTAGTCGTAATCGTCGAGTGCGGCCGCGAGCTGGGTTCCCCAGAGAGTCCCACGCCGGCCCTGCCAGCGACTCGCGAGCAGATACTGGAGTGATTCCTCGACTGTCTCGACGTCGTGGTCGGGATAGAGCTGGCTGGCGATCCGGTGGCCACAGCGGCCACCCTGACACGCACCCATCGTCGCCCCCGTTCTGATCCGAACGTCCGTGAGATCTGTGCCACGTACGTCGTCGCTTTCCAGCGCTGCTTCGACGGCACTCCTGGTGACTGACCGAGTTTCACAGAGCACCGGATCGTGCGTCGCGTCCCCTGCAGCGGCTTCCGCCGCCGAGCTTGCCGTGTCGACCATCGACCTGCCGCCGCTGGCGCCCGAATTCGGGGTCGGGTCGGGGAGAGGTATCTCGTCAGTCTGACAGTCGCGATCGATTCCGAACTCCCGGCAGACGCGGTTGACGACCTGTTTGGCCACCAGTCGATGCGTCGTCAGGGTGCCGCCGATCACGCTGAGCATCCCCCACTGGTCGTCGTATTTCTCGTGGTCGATCATCGTCGCACCGGGCCCGTAGGGATGATCCTTGCTGCTTCTGTGCTGGGTCCACACTCCCGAGTAGGAGCGAAGCACTGTCGCGTCTTCGAGATTCTCGACTGGCATCTCGTCGATCGCCTGCTCGACTGCGTCGTCGCCACCCGTGATCGGTCCGAGCACCGCGTTGCCCCAGAACTGTGAGAGGGAGAGCGGAAGCTCCGGATCGTACTGCGTGTACGTGTGTGCAGGCTCCTCGTCGAGAACGAGCATCCGACCACGGGTCCGCGACAGCGGGAGTGTGATTCCTGCTTTCGCTGCGATTCGATCCGCCCACGCGCCCGTCGCGTTGACCACAAAATCGGCGTCGATATCCTCGCTTTCCCCGGACTCTGCGGAATCGTCTTCGGTCACCCCGGTGAAACTCCGCTGGACTGCACCGGGCATCCCCTCGCGGCCCGATCCATCGTCCTCGTCTGTGTCGACTTCCGATCCGGTTTCCTCCGCCGGCTGCTCGTCCGCCGCGGTCTCCCCGTCAGGGCCGGCGCTGGGATCTACCTCGACACCGGTGGTCGGTGCAGGGTGGGAGTCGGTCGTGGGTTCGTACTCGACTGTGACACCGGCGATGCGGCCGTCTTCGAACGTGATATCTTCGACAGTAGCGCCGGTCTCGATCTCCGCGCCGAACTCACGCGCACCTGCAGCGTTCGACAGTGTCAGTTTGAACGGATCGACGGCAGCTTCCGGGACACGGATCGCCTGTGTGACGCTTCCGTCCAGTTCCGTCGCGTCGATCTCCGATCCGGAGAGTTCCTGGAAGGGGATCGAACACGCCTCGCAGGCGGCCATGTAGTCGCCGAACTGGTCGTCACTGTCGGGTTGTTCGGTGATGACGGTCGCTGTGCTCCGGACGCAGTGGTCGGCAATCTCGCGGAGAAGTTGGCTTTCGGCCTGACAGCGCCGCGCACCGGCCTTGTCGGTGGCCGCGAACCGGGCGCCGCTGTACAGCATCCCGTGCATCCGTCCGGTCGTGCCCTCGGTCAGCGTGCCCTGCTCGACGAGTGTGACCTCCAGCCCGCGGATCGCGAAATCACGGGCGATCGCGGTTCCGAGCACGCCGCCGCCGACGATCAGAACGTGTGGCGTATACCCCATTCAATCGGTCGTGTCTGCGGGGCGCGGACACTTATACTGTCTGGAAAATCGCCGGGCGAAGTCGGCGACAGAGTAGTCTTCGACGAAAACAGTCGTTCAAGAGTCGAGCAGCCGACCGTTCGGATCGATCTCGCCGTTCCGGATACGCGTGCTACTGATGCGTTTCCCGTCCTCCGCGACCACGAAGGGTGCAGTGTGGATCTCGAGTCGGTCCAGCCCACGGTCGATTCGCTCGCCGTTGAGCTTGTTTGCGCGTCGCTGGGCTTTCGCTTCCGGAGAGACGACGAGCGCGTCGGCGTTGACTTTCGTCAGTGCTGGTCCGTAGGTGTCCTCCAGTCTGATGATCTCGTAGGATGCCGTGTAGGGTTCGCTCAACTCGTCGAGTTCACTCTCCAGCGTTGTCCGCCGATCGTGATAGGCATCGAGTGGTGACTCTTTCCCCTCGACATCGCGGGTTTTTGTGGCGAGTTCGGGAGACGTGAGCCCGACAATTACGTGGCCGTCCCCCGGGCCGTCGTGTGTCGCAGTCTGAAACGCCTTGTGCAGTAGGGCCCGGTGACCGTTGTGAATCGGTGTGAATGTGCCGCCCAGAATTGCAGTCCGTTGGCTCCCTGTCACAGATCCGTGTAGACTGTTCGAACACCTATACGTACTGGTATCGATCTACAAACAGTCACAGAGTCGTGAGTATCGGGTCGCCGCTGTCGAATCAGGCCTCCGACAAGAACTGGTAGCCGGTTCCATCTGCAGCGATCTCGTCGAGGTCGGCTAGCAACTCCACGTACCGGCGGCCATCCTCGACTGACGTGTCGAGTGCGAGATCGTCCCAGCTACCCATACTGAAAAGCAGTTCATTTCGTCTGGTCCGGAGATCCTCCATATCTGCAACGAGGTCGTCGTCGATGTCGGTACAGCGCAACAGGAGCTGTTCGCGGTCGGACTGTGAAAGGGTGAGCATCCACTCCGAGGTGCCGACCTCGTCACGGTGTGCGGGAACGACGAGTTCCTCGTAGAGAATCTGTATGGTGTACCCCTCGACGAGCAGTTGCGAGAGGTTGTGCAGCCAGACCTGGTAGGTGCCAAGCAGCATAGCGACGACTCTATCTGGCGGATCCGACGTGAATCCCGACAGCGCCTGTTGCCAGCTCTCCGGTATCGATCCCGAGAACAGTTGCTCGTCCAGGGCTTCGATGCTCCTGTAGAGCTGTGTTACCGCCCGTTTCGTGCCGGCTTCGGGGGTCATCTCTGCCCCCGACATCCCCTGGACCGGCAGCGGCGTCATCGGCCAGCCGAACCGCCCGAAGCCGCTCGGATCGAATGGATTCCCGGAGCTATCGAACCCCTGCAGTGTTCGTCGAAAAAGCTCGTACGGATCTCCGTCAGCCATAGCTAGTGTATGTCTCTCGTGCACATCAGTGTGTTCCCGGAGCGGCACGAAGCGTTCAAGCACCCAGATACGGTACTAGCAGATGCGTGCCCTAGTCCCCGCGCGAGCGAACCCGCTTGGGTGCGATGACACCGCGGTGAACCCGGGCATGCGACATACGTCTGACCACGTTACGGTCATCAGTCAGCCTAGCGGCTGACCGCCTCGACGGCTATCGCCGTCTCGGCAAAGTTGGCCTTCGGCCAACCGCCCGACACGAGGGTTAGCCGGCTGACCAAGGCACGACGCCGGGAATGATGCCGGTCGTTAGTGTTTCGGGCGACACCCCATTCATCTCGTCACGCAGACCACATGCTCCGTATCTGCGAAGTCGCCGTCGACGGTGATTCGCTTTACGTCGACGTCGGAGGCCGAGGTCACGGGCCTTTTTATCCGTCTGTCACGAGTCTCGTGCCATGACCGACGACCCGGAATCCAATCTGGCAGAGTGGAAAGAGACGATGCAGGAAGAACACGAGGAGGCCATCAGGAATCCGGATCCCGACGCCGACCACGAAATCGAAGGGGTCACGCAGGTCAACTACAGGGTGTACTTCGAGTACGACCCCGGCACCGACTCGCTGGAGCGCACTCGCCGCGAGCAGGTCGACGAACTCACCGATCCGGAACTGCTCGGGTGTCGCTGCGGTGTGCGTGGGATGACTCCCGAAGAGGCGACCGAACACCTCCGTGTTGCCCGCGAGAAGAGGTGAACTCCCCGAACAGCGGAAACCTGTGAAACGTCAGCGAAGTGCTTCTTCGAGCTTCGGGACGACCTGTTTCTTCCGGGACATCACACCGGGCAGGAATGCCTCTCGATCCTCGAACGTGGTATCCAGCGCCTCGGCCACCGTTTCGGTGTGATCGCCGGCGACGAAAACACTCGAGTCCTCTTCGAGGAGGTCGGTCACGAGCATCACGAACACGTCGTAGGATCGTTCGTCGAGGACTTCGTCCATCGCGTCGATCACGCTATCGCGCTGGTCCAGAACGACGTCCGGGCTGACCGTCTCGACCTGTCCGATCCCGACGAGCGTGTCCCCAAACTCGAATTCCTTGAAGTCGCCGAGTACCATCTCCCGCGGGCTCTTTTCTCCGAGTTTGCTCTTCTGGGTGAGAAGTGTTCTCCCGTACTCTTCGTAGTCGACGTCGGCGATATCGGCCAGTCGCTCGGCGACAACTCGATCCCTGTCGGTGGTCGTCGGTGATCGCAAGACGACTGTATCACTAAGCAGGCCACTAATCATGAGTCCGGCAGTCTGGCTGTCGATCTCCTCGCCGGCTTCGTCGAACAGTCCCGTGAGCACTGTGGCTGTCGAGCCGACTGGTTCGTTCCGGAAGCGGATGGGGTTACTCGTCGTGACGTCGCCGATCCGGTGGTGATCGACAACTTCGACGACAGCCGCCTCCCTGGCGCCGTCGACTGTCTGACTGTGCTCGTTGTGATCGACCAAAATTAGCTCTTCGTCGGTCGCATCCGCCAGCAGGGAGGGAGGTGCGACGTCCCAGTGATCGAGGACGAACTCTGTCTCCGGGTTGAGCTCGCCCGCGCGAGCAGGCACCGCGTCGACTCCCTGTCGCTGTTTCAGGCGTGCGTGTGCGAGCGCCGACGTAATCGCGTCTGTGTCCGGCTGTTGATGGCCGATGACGTGAATCGACTGTGACATAGGTTCACTAGCGTCCTACAGTGGGATGCCTAATATAATAGTGCCGAGTGTTCGGGTATTTGCCGTGTGTGCACAGTAACACACTGTAGTACAGTCCTGTTATGCCAGAGAGAGGAGCATTATCTCGGCTCGTAAACCGTTATTTTCCCGCCGGCTCGGAGTTCTTCGACCTCCGCGATTCGGTCGTCTTCGAGCAGTTCGGTTAGTAACTCCTGGGCCTCGAACACCTCGAAGGGGCAATCCCGGATACATTTCGATTTCGACGGATTTCTGCCCTCTTTTTCGGCGTAGCTCTCGATCCAGTCGTACAGTTCGTCGGTATCGTCTGTGACACTGTCGGCAGGATCCGGGTCGACCGAAGAGGCCGTTCGTTCGATCGTTTCGACATCCGTACCACAGCGATTACAGATGAAGGTGACAGCGACTTCGGTCTGTGACTCCGCCGTCGTCACTGCCACACTGGTGTTGTACCCGTCAGCAGCAGTACAACTCGGGCACTCCTCGGCCGCAGGTTCGAACGCAAACGAGTGGTCGTTGACTGTCAGCTGAACGTCTCCGGAAACCATGGTAGATGTATCGCATCGGTCGTGCTATTTAGTAGCTCCGACAATGCAGGGCGAACCTGGCCGGATAAATGAGTTCATCATATTCCAGTTTTATTTTAGTTAGATATGTTCTACTGTAAATAATCCGAATAGTATGCAAAACTTAAAACAGTGACGCGCGAATTGTGCTACCATGTCGAGAACGTCAGAGGACAGTGTAGATCGTCGGCTGGTCGAGGTTGCGGAAAAACTCCAGGTCGCCAACGATACACTACAGATTACACAGGTACGGTTGAATCAGCTAAGCAACGAGCCGGATGTCGACGAGGACAATCTCGACGGCGTCGCCGCGACAGCGCTGGCACTCTCCTGTCGTGAGGACGGACTCCCCGTCAGCGAACACGACATCGAGAAAGCGTGGTCGGAGACGCTCGATTCCGCGGACAACGAGGTCACTATCTCCCACCAGCAACTCGAAGCTGTCGGCAGCTATCTCGATATCGACGAAGTACCGCCACACCCAAACGCCCTCGTCAAAGGGTTCGGTGAGGCTGTCGAGATGCCGGAGAACATGATCAACGTCGCCCATCGGCTGCTGTACGACTGCTTCGAGATGAACCCGTCCGTCATCGCGAGCGGGACGTCGCCGGCAGCAACTGCGGGCGCAGTCCTCTCACTTGCGGCCTCGGTAAACGACAGGGAGCAGAGTTACGGACAGGACGCACTCGGGAAGGTCTCCGGGACCAACGAGGTAACGATCCGGAACCGTCGAGAGGTGCTCGAAGACCTCCTCGGAGAGGACCGCCTGCAGGACGACCGGTATCGCGTCGGACCAGATGCGCCCGCGACGGACACGACGGAGCAGTCGACAGCTGCCGACGGTGCCGGCACGACAGAGCCACCAACCGAGCAGACTGGTTCGAGGACGGAAACAGCGGAGTCAGGCGAGGAGTCACAGGGGACAGCAGAAACGGAAGGAAGCGAGTTCCTCGAAACGGTCAGGTCGATGTATCCGGACGAACTCCCGACGACAGAGAGCGTCGCCGAAGCCCACGACGCCAGTACAGACGCCGTCAGCGCAGCACTTGCCGAGCTGTCGACCAGCGGGACGATCCAGCAAAAACGCGCCGGATCGGTCACGGTCTGGGTTCCAGCCGAACAGGACGCCGTCGAAGCCGACCTGACTGTCGACGCCGTCGAGACGGAGGTCGACGCGCTCGTCGAAGACCTCGACATCGGCGCCTCGACCCGACTGCTCGCACGCGGGATGGTAAGTGATGCAGTCGACAACGTAGGTGTCGAGGATGCCGCCGAACTGGCCGGTGCAGTGATCGTCGCGGCGGCACGGATGGAAGATCTCGACACAGATACGGTCGAGGTCGCCGAACTACGGGAGTTCGAACCACGTGTCATCACGCAGCGGCTCGACACCTTGGAAGAGACAGTCGACGTCGAGATCCCACGCCGTGATGCAGACGAGATCATCGGCGAAGTTGCCGACGAACTCGGACTCTCGGAGGCCCTTCGGGAGGAGAGTCTCACCTCGCTGGAGCGATACGATGGGGACGAAGAGTACACGCCTGCCGAACTCGGTGCTGGCGCGGTCATGTTCGCCGCCACGGTCAATGCAACAGAACTCGACGTCGGTGCGGTCTCAGCTATCAGCGGTGCAGATCCAGATCACATCACCGATGCGATGAACAGCGTGGTCGTCTCACTGTGTCTGGGACTCGTCCGCGGCGATATCGCGTACGAGGACTGTTCGTGGACGACAGAGCTGCTCGAATCCGAACTGTCACCCGAGATCGGTGACTCCTACACCGGACGTGTCATCGCACTTACGAAGACCTACACTGCTGGTCGAGAAGCACGGTACGTCGACGACGGGACGCTCGACATCGTTCTCGGCGAGGAGTAGTCTAGCTATCTAATTTTTCGCCGTCCCGGGATTCGATCTGCATGTCGATCGGATCGATCGGCCGGGTCGTGATACTAACGGCGAGATCGACCGCTGGATCTGACTGCAACCGGAGACGGTACCGGTGTGCGAGCGTGGCGAGAATGAGTTTCGCCTCGACCATCGCGAACTGCTGGCCGATACACCGTCGGGGACCACCACCGAACGGGAAGTACGCGAACTGTGGGCGATCACGCTCTGTTGCGAACCGTTCCGGACAGAACCGTTCGGGCTCGTCCCAGAACCGGTCGTCACGGTGGATCGTCCACTGTGAGGGTGCAATCGTCACACCCTCCGGGATGGCGTAGCCGCCGAGTTCGACCGGTTCCGTCGTTTCCCGAGGAATCTGTGGGACCGGTGGATAGAGCCGCATCGACTCCTCGATGACCTGTTCCGTGTATTCGAGGTCGGAGAGATCGTCGAAGGTTGCCGGGCCACCGTCGAGAACGTCGTCGACTTCTGCGTGGAGTTTCTGTTCGACCTCTGGATGCTGGGAAAGGAGATACCAGGTGAACGTAAGCGCGGTCGCCGTCGTCTCGTGGCCAGCGAACAGAAACGTCATTAGCTCGTCCCGGATGAGTTTCTCAGACATGCCGTCGCCGTCCTCGTCGGTACTCGTGAGTAACCGCGAGAGCAGGTCGTCGTGTTGCTCGGCCTCACCACGGCGGGCCTCGACGAACGTCTCGATGACTGACTCCATCTCACGGATCCCCTGCTTGTACCGACGCCACATCGGAATCGGGACCCATTTCGGAACCATCCGGGCGATGGGCTGTTTTCTCGGCTGCCCTGGCTCCTGTAACCCCTTGACGGTCTCGCGGATCTGCTGGCCCTCGTAGTCGATATCGCTGCCGAAGATAGATTCGACGAGAATCCGCAGTGTCAGTGCCTTCATCTCGTCTTCGATGTTGACGGTCGGTTCGCCGGTCCACTCGCCGGCCGACTGTTCGACGGCCGAGACCATCGTCTCGGTGTAGTCTGCGATCTGATCCATGTAGAAAACCGGCTGGATCCGCTGGCGCTGGCGTTCCCAGAGCGCACCCTCGCTCAGGACGAGTCCCTGGCCCAGAAGATCCCCGAGATCCTCTTTCGACTGTGCAGCCTTGGCGAATCGCTCCCGATCAGTCAGGATTTCTTCCACGAGATCGGGGTGGTTGACCTGGTAGAGAGTTCCGAACCCGAGCAGTCGGAGCCGAACGATATCACCGTCTTCCGCGGCCGCTTCGAACAGCCCACCCTGTTTCCTGACGAGCTGGTAGGTGTTTCCGATTATCGGATGCCCATCGTGGGACGGCGGCTCCGCTGCGTATTCCGGTGGTGTCTCCATCTCGGACATACCCGTCAGTTCTCAACTCGCGAAAATAAGTATTGAGTGCCAGTTGCAGGGACTGAAACGAGCGGTCGTCGCGGTCGCCGTCCCGGCAGATTACTGATTTGTCGAGATCACTTCGACGACTGCACGGTCGTCGAGCACCGTGTCGGCACCGACCTGTCGGTCGCTCCGGCAGTCGATCCCGTGGAGAAAGCCCTCACCGATGTCGGAGTGGAGCTGATAGGCGAACTCCTCGGCTGTCGCACCCTCGGGAAGCAAGAAGCAGTCGCGGAAGGGGCCCTTCGACCAGGTGCCCGAGGCCGAACCAGGGAAGACGGCCTTCAGCCCCAGCACGTCGAAAACGGCCGCTTCGAGTGCCTGCTGGACGCCAGTGCCGTCGAACTCGCCGACGAACTCCCGGATCTGTTCGAGCCCGGCTTCCTTCTCTGCGGGGAGATCGGCTGTTATCTCGAAGGAACTCTCGCCCGGCGTGTACTCGATGACGTCCTGTTCGGCACCGTTTTTGAGTGCTTTCTCCGCGTGGGCTGAGACGGGGACGAAGGTGAGATGCTCGTAGGCTGGATCAGTCGCGATCTCCTCCCAGTTGTCCTGTGCAGCGGCGGTATCCATCTTGTTGGCCGCGATGACCATCGGTTTCGTCCGCTTGCGAACGTCGCGAGCGAGTCGTTCATTCTCATCGTCGTCCCAGGAGAGCGGCGCGACGTCGAGGTCGGCGGCCAGGATGACCTGCTTGATCTCGGCCGGCGAGATTCCAAAGGCAGAGAGCTGTTCGGCGAGAATATCCTCCGGATCGGGATCCGAGAGCTGTTTGCTCTCGAATCGCTGGACCCCCTTTTCGAGGATATCGAGATACCACGCGTCGAGTTCTTCTTCGAGGAAGTCGATATCCGCTCGCGGATCGTGACCCTCCGTCTGTTCACCTTCGATATCTGTCTTGCCGGAGAAATCGACGACGTGGACGAGGACGTCGGTCTCGTTGAGATCGGTGAGAAACTGATTGCCGAGGCCACGGCCCTCGTGTGCACCCGGAACCAGTCCGGCGATATCCACGAGTTTGACCGGCACGAAGCGGGTGCCATTCTGACACATCCCGACGGAGGGCTGGCAGGATTCGTCGAACTCCGGGGCTGCACACGGTGTCCGGACGTAGGCTTCCCCGATGCTCGGGTCGATCGTGGTAAACGGGTAGGCACCTTCGGGAACGTCGTTCATCGTCGCTGCGTTGAACAGTGTCGACTTGCCAACCGATGGCTTGCCGACGAGGCCGATCCGATAACTCATTGTCGGGAGAATGGGCCTGGCACTGAAAGCGATTTCTACCGCAGCACGCGTGTGTGGTGTGTTTTCAGGGGACTGGTTCGTGGCTGTATCGGCTGGGACAGTTCGTCGAGAATAGTGTCATTTATCATCAGAGATTCACCACGGCAGCAGCCACTCCCACGTTGGTTGACCCAATCGAGTCGTGCTTATGCACTGACCAGCCCGGGACAACTCGCCCGCACCTCGCCGCCATCAGTGACGGTGACATAACAGCCCTCGATACGAAACGAGACCGATAGCTCGATCGAATCGTTGCCGCTAGATTGTGCTGCGAGCCGACTCAGTGCCTGTGTATCGATCACGTCTCCAATGCGTTCGTTGATCTCATCCCGTTCGATATCCCGTTCCTCGGCGATTGCGGTGACGATATTCCAGCACAGGGTTTCCGCGTTGTTGTCTGCCATCATCCTGTTTGTACAGTACAGCTATACTGGCATGGCCGTTACCAGAACGCCAGTAGTATGTCAACGAATCGTATACAACATGTATAGAATGACCCGGTCGTGACTGCAGACACACGACGCTAACCGGCGAGAGTACAGCAGGTCCGAAAGATCGCTACTCGTCGAAAAGGAGTGAAAACAGTTTCCGCTCCGTCGTTCGCAGATGACGGTTGAAGGTTGGCTGTGTAATACCGAGCGATTCGGCGACCTCCTCACCAGTACTGGCCCGGGGCCACTCGAAGTAGCCACTGAGATACGCTGTCCGGAGCGCCTCGTGTTGCCGGTCGGTGAGTGTCTCCGAAACGGACCCCGGAAGTTCACCTGGCCCGCCCCTGCCCGATACCCGCTCCGTGCGTGTTCGGAGTTCGACGTTTGCGTACCGCGTTTCGAGTGCCTCGATCACCTGTCTGACGTCTGCAGATCGTGGCAGAACGGCAGTTAGTTCGATGCCATCGGCGTCGGCGCGGAGCCGTTCGACATCTGCACTGTAATCGGCGAGGCGGTCGATGACGGTCCGATCTGTCACTGTCACAGCCGAGCGCGGATCGTCAGCGTCACCGAGTGCTCGGACAGCCTCGACGGAGAGTACGGCCTCTGTCAGTCCAGTCGGATCAGCGTCAGCGGTGAGATACAGAATCGATCCGTCGCCATCGCCTGGAACGACCCCTTCGATTTCGATCGGCTCCCCGAGTGCAGTCGCGATACGTGAGGAGAGCGTCTCTGGATCCACAATCTGCAGCCCCAGTTCGACCTGTGACTCGCTTTGCAGCGAGCGTTTCGTTTCGAGACTGTTGATCGCGTTCCCGATCGTCTCACCGAGATCGTCGAGGAGTTCACCGAGGATGTCGTCGAATGCTCTGGGTTGATTCGCGTACACGGATAACACACCGTAGGAGAGATCGTTGTACTGGATCGGGACACTCGCAATCGACTGGAACCCACGCACGAGTGCGCGCTCACGCCAGTCCGATTCGTGGAGGCCAGCAGAAACGTTGGAGACGATAGCCTGTGAGCCGGACCCGAGGACGCGCAGCGTTGGCTCGGCGTTCTCCCCAGTCGGAGTCTCTCTGGGATCAGTACCGATCACCGACAGCTCGTCGAGATAGCCATCACTATCGCCGGCCAGGGCAACTGTGTTCAGGCCCCCGTCACTCCGGTAGGTTTCACCGAACCAGGCGAAGGAAATCCTGTCAGAACCAGCCAGATGGTCGCAGACTGCCGCCGCAATGTCACCCAGTGAGTCAGCTTCGACCAGCGCCCCGTTGATCTGTCGGAGCAGGTCGTTGAACTCCCGGGCCCGTTCGAGCTGGGTGTTCTGCTCGGCGAGCGCCTCACGACGCCGGGAGAGTTCGGCCTCGCGCTCGACCCGACCCAGCGCAGCGACCGCATTTGCGGCGAGGAGTTCTACGGATTCCGTGGCGCTGTTCGGGGAGGTATGGGCGCCGAACTCGATCTGCAACAATCCATACTCCTCCAGGGATGCAAACAGTGTATCCTCGGCTGTCGAGCCGTCGTCGTCACGCTGGATCACTCGACCAGTCGGTTGCGTACCGGAGTCGTCGATCTGTTGATTGTCGGAATCGGGTAGCTCGCCGTCCCCCTTGCTGACGACAGCTGTCCCTGTTGCGAAGGCCTCCCACTCGTCTGTCCCAGGGCCGGCGGGCGCGGACTCCGTGCCCACAGCAGCCACGGGAACGAGTCGGGAGTGTTCCGTGTCGAAACTGTATGCAACGACCGTGGCATCGGGCCAGACAGTCTGGGCGACGTCGACGATCGTTTCGGCGACTGTCTCCGTATCCTCCGCTCGGAGTAACGTTCGAGCCGATTTGTTCAGCGCGCCGAGCGTGTGCTCGTGTTGGCGACGCTCCCGGATATCCCGAAACACACCGACACGCCGTCGATCCCCGTTTGCGAACTCGACTGTCGAGAACCGTGTCTCGATCGGGATCGACTCACCGGACGCGCTCTGAATCGACGACTCGATCAACCCCACGTCGGAGTCACGTAGCTGTTCGATGATTTCAGTCGCCATCGAGAGCGTCTCGTCACCTGCCAGCTTCGAGGCGTGCGAGCCGACGAGTTCGTCCCGGCTGTAGCCCGTGATATCCGCGACTGCGTCGTTGATCGAGGTGATGACGAACGCCTCGTCGAGCGTGTACACGCCGTCTTCGAGTGTATCCAGTGTCTGTCGTGTTCGCTTCAGTTCGCGTGCGAGCCCGGTGTACTCCGTCACGTCCCATAGCTGGAGAACAGCCACATCCCCGATCGGCAGTGCACGGACCACGAGTCGTTCGTCCGGTTTACCAGTGAGTTCGTGGTCGACCGGCTCCCCGGTCTCGAAGGCCTCTCTGGTGGTGGCTGTTATCTGGTCGACGATGTCGCTGTGAAGCACCGCCTGCTCGTGGTCCGGACGGTCCACGACGAGCTCGGAAAGTCGTCCAGTAATCCCGGAAGCCCCGATTACGGTAAGCGACGAATCGACGACGAGAAACCCGGTCGTTCCGGGCCGAAAGTTATCTGCAATCTCACCATCTAGCTCGAACGCTTCTGTCAGCGAGCCCCCGTCCTCGGCTTCCGATCCCGGCGACTCATTCTGACGAGACTCCTCTGACACACCCCGGTATTCTCGTTGCAACTGAATAAAGTTCTCTCTACGTACACGAATCAGTGATAGTACTAGATCTCTATATATCACGGTGACAGGACAGGTGGTGATCTTCAACAGTACGACTCGACAGACACTGTTTCCAACGTGACTCTACTAGCATCCCCGTAGTTAGTAGGACAGACTTATCGCCGATAGTATCTCTAATCGCCATACTGCAGATGTTCAATAATATTACCATATTGGACATGAAATTCACGCAACCATACTTTTTATCACGGAATGAAATACGAACAAAAGTATTAAGAGTGGTAAGAGTTGACTAATCTCTATGGCACACAGGCTGGGTCACACCGTTACGCCACACGGGACCGAAATCACGGCCGGTACTGCTGCGGAGTATGCACAGTCGATCAAGACAGTAACCCTTCCGGGATCAGTCGAGCGGATCGCAGACGAGTACGACGATGTCGTGGGTGACCGCGATCGGTTCCTCTGGAAGTGGATTCATAATCTGTTCGACGAGTTCACACTCTCGTCGGTTGCCACGGACAGAGCAGATCTGGTCCGGAACCAGAAGACCCTGCTGACGATTTTCATCACGACACTCGACGACCTGGCCGAGTTAGACGGTGATAGCGAGACGTTCGACCGGGCGCGGCGGATCCCGTTCCGCGCACCCGGAGAGACCGTGAGTGGCGAGGGCGACAACGTGGAGATCGTCGACTTTCTCGTCGATCTCTGGGACGGCATCGAAGCGGAACTCGAAACGGCACCGCGGTACGAGGAGTTCGCGAGGATCTTCGAGTACGATTTCAGACAGACAGTCAACGCGATGGATTACTCCGGGTTGCTGAACGACAACCCGGTGGCGGCAAATCGGGCGGAAGCCGAACGGTACGACGCCTACAACATGGCAGTCTTCCCGTACGCGTGCGTGGACCTGATGTACTCGCCGACGTTCAACGCCCGCGAACTCGGCACACTCCGGAGCCTGCTCTGTGAACTCCAGCAGATGGCACGCATCGGCAACTGGATCACAACCTGGGAACGCGAACTGGCCGAAGGCGACGTCAGTTCCGGAATCGCCGTCTGTGCACTCAAGCGGGGCGTCATCACACCCGCGGAAGTCACGGACCCCAATCAGGCGACTGTCGACCGGCTGGTCGACCGCATCAAATCACACGGGATCGAAGCCGAGTTCATGCGGGAGTGGGAGATCCGGTCGCGAGCAGTGCGCAAACGAACCGGCGAACTCGACAGCGTCGACGCCGAAGCGATGGTCGATGGCTTCGAGACTGTCATGGACCACCACCTGACCAGTGACGGCTTCAAGTAGTCAGGTCGAGTACTGTTTCAGCTTCGACTCGGAGACGATCTCGTGGATCTTGCGGGCCGCCGGTTTCGAGACGAGATGGACGAGATAGAGCAGCCACTGGTCGTCTCGACGGTACCGCGGTTCGATCTGGTACTCGATTCCGTCCTCCCCTCCTGCGGCGGCGTCGAACAGCGACCGAACCGACTGGACACCGCGCTGGGCATTGTAATTTCGCTTACTTACGTGTCCAACCGGGTGCCGGATCCAGTTATCCTCGACGTGGGCGTAGACGTCGACTCCATTCCGATCTCGGAGTTCGTGTAACACGACGTGGAGTTGCTCGTCGGCGAACGTGGAGTCACGGTACACCCACGAGCCGTCCGAAATGTTCCCGTCGAACCGTATCTTCAGCGATGAAACCGGTGTTCGTTGAAACCCCATCCGCGGGAGTCTGCGTTCGAGTTTCTCCTGTGTTTCGGACACTGTCGCGACGTACTCGTCTTCGGTCGTTTGACTCAACGCGTACACGTCGGTAGCAGATTTGAATAGCCTGTGAAAGTACGGCCAGACGAACCCTCGGATACTGTTGAGACCCTCGCTTGCAGCGGACATTATATTCACTCAGTGATGGATAGGAATATGTACTTCGACTATTCAAAAAAAATAGTATCTATCGCACTGAAAGTGAATACCGTCTTCGCCGTTCGGAGTCGATCACGACACCAGCGCCAGTCCGATAGAAGCAGTTACTGATCCGCGGACTGCTCGGTTCGACATCTGCGGAGCGGTCTACACTCACCGAGGGCGAAATCAGCAGTTGTTCCGAACGGTTCCTCCGGCTGGTCGCCGACAGGCTGTTATAAGACAAATGAGACTATCGCCAGGACGACGAAGATGATCACGAGCCACTTGGCAATACTCATACTGATACCTGCGACGCCACTTGCCCCGAGCACTGCAGCGACAAGTGCAAGTACCAGGAATAGGATCGCCAGTCCGATCAAATCCCCGCCGAACTGCTGCAGCGGTGCAAGCTCCAGTATCGTCGCTGCAGTACTCTGTCCGGCCATGGCGAACTGTGTGAATGCCATACCACCACACGGGGCTACGCGTGCATAGTTACCTGCTACATATTATTTAGCCCACACGGTAAGTTCGTGATATCGATCTTGGTTTATAAACTATTTAAAATAGATAAAAAATGATTCGGCAACGAGCAGTGTCTGGACCAATCGGGACCCATCGCCGTCAGTACGCCCGGAGAAGTGGGAGACCATTCCCGTTCAGCAGCATTCGTCTGTGATACTCGGGCCGGAGCGTTGAAATATGCCGACCTTACCAGTAGATATGTAGGTAGTATGGGCCCAATCGAGGTTGTCATCGCTGTGGCGATTCTCTCTGCAACGATCGGGGTAGGAATAACGATCCACGAACTCTCACACGCGGCAGTGCTCAGATTTCTCGGTGTCCCGTACGAGATCCGATGGCTCCCGGAAACAGAGGAGGGTCGGTTTCACAGTGCAGTAACAGCCTCCTGGGCGACCGTTACTCCACAGCAGATCCCAGATGACGTGTCTTCGTACGGCATTCGACTCGCCGCGATTGCACCGCTGGCGCTCACACTGCCCGTCGTGCTGGGTGCTGCGGGCATTCTCCCGAACCCACTGGCGTCGGGCGACGCGTACGGAGCCGCTGTGACGATCGCCTGGCTCGGCTGTGCGCTTCCGAGCCCACAGGATTTCTCCGTATTCTGGTACGCAGACCGAGCGCTCGCCTGACCGCTCGCCGCGGACCCAGCGCCGCTACAGCAGTCACCCCGGACCCAGCGACGTTCAGTCGGGTTCCTCCGAAGTCGTTAAGAAACTCTCCCCCGAAACGAGAGGTATGCAAAAGCTCATCATCCGCGGCGATCCCGGCATCCGGAAAGGAGCAGTCATCGAGTACGATGGCTCGGAGTACGTCTGTTTCGGGATCAACAAACAGTTCGAGTGGAACGGCCCCGAAGAGATGCAGCTCTGGTGTACCATCGGCGACGCAGACGAGAAAGAAACCTACGAGCGGCGTGAGTACATCCCGATGCATCTCGACGTCGACTCGGCCGACGCCGAGGAGATTACGGTCGTCGAAGCTGCGGCCTGACCGCAGGTAACGTCTTTTTTATTTTTCGCGGCCGACACACAAGCATGGGTACATTCAATAACATCCTCCGGGCTCTCGTCTTCAGTCTGGTCGCCGCCGTCGGCGTTGTCGCCGGCTGGCTCCTGTTTTTCGAACTCCCGGAATCGTTAGTCGAGTTGTTCGGCATCGTTTTCGTGGTCCTGTTGCTCCCGGTCGTACTGCGGGCGGCGAGCGCGGTTGCAGCCTCGGTTGCACCCGAATACAACGTCGCCGAGGTCGCGGTCAAAGGACAGATCAAGCGCAACAAGAGCGGCTCGATCGGCTCGCCGCCTATCGGTGCCGGTGCGGACGACATCGTCGAGCAGATCGACCGTGCTGATGCGGACAGCAACGCAGAGGCACTCCTCGTCCGGCTCAACACACCCGGTGGTGAGATCGTCCCGAGCGAGGATATCAAACTCGCAGCGGAGCGATTCGACGGCCCGACAATCGCCTACACGACTGATACCTGTGCGAGTGGTGGCTACGAGATCGCGAGCGGCTGTGACGAAATCTGGGCCAGAGAGGGCTCTATCGTCGGCTCGATCGGTGTCATCGGCTCGCGGGTGACGGCAGGGGAACTGGCCGACAGACTCGGGCTGGAGTACGAACAGCTGACTGCCGGCAAATACAAAGACGCCGGCGTCCCGCTGAAGGACCTCGAAGAGCACGAGCGCGAGTATCTCCAGGGAATTATCGACGACTACTACGACCAGTTCGTCTCGAACGTCGCAAAGCGGCGCGAACTCGGCCGCGAGGAGATCGAAGCCACAGAAGCCCGCGTCTATCTCGGCACGGAAGCCGCGGAGAACGGTCTGGTCGACGAACTCGGCACGCGCGAAGACGTCGAACAGCGGGTCGAAGAGCAGATCGGACAGGACGTCACAGTCCGGGAGTTCGAACCCGAACAGGGGATCGCCCAGCGGCTCAGTCTCGGTGCGCAACGGCTGGCCTACGCATTCGGGTCCGGCATCGCAGGCACAGTCACCGGTGAGAACAGCCGGTTCAAGTTCCGATGACGATAAATTAGGGGCAGCAGCCGGTCTGGTTCCAACCGACGGTCTAATAATTCTCCACGTCATTCCGTCAGGTATGGTAACTATCAACCCCCCAACGGAGCGGAGCTGCGAGCGGTGCGGACGGGAGGATATGTGGGACGCCGAAAAACAGACGTTCGTCGCGAAAACGGACAACGGTGCCTCTGAACGGGGTAATCCGCACTGCCTCCACGAGTGGGACATCAACGGCAAATACAATCCACTCCAGCCAGAATCCTGACGGAGAGATGCCGACTGTTTTTATCACCGCACCGCCCGACGCTGCCGACGCACTCGCAACGACACTGGTCGAAGAACGTCTGGCGGCCTGTGTCAACCGGGTGACCTGTGACTCGGTGTATCGCTGGGACGGAGAGATCCACGACGACGAGGAGGTCATTCTACTCGCCAAGACCACGGCGGACCGGTACGAGGATCTCCGGGATCGAGTCGAACAGCTCCACCCCTACGACGTGCCGTGTATCGAACGGTTCGACGAAGACGATATTCTCCCAGCGTTCGCCGACTGGCGGGCGGATGCTACCTCAAATCGGAAAAAGTACGACTGATCTAGAGACCTGGATACGGGACCGGTCCAGCCTCGAAGACACCACCTGTCACGAGCGCAGCGAGCAGGAGGCTGGTGACGAGAATCGAGACGAAGGCGGGGTCGAAATGCGTGTCAGCGTGAGCGTACAGCACTCGCTGGGCGAGTTCTCCGATCAGCGCTGCGAGGAGGCCAAACACTCCTGCAACGACCAGCCCGACGACAGGCTCGGCATCGACAGCGAGTGCGGCGATACTCGCGGGCAGCGCCATGTGGTGTGTCACCGGCAGTGAGAATGCACCGAGGGAGAGAAAGAGGAGACTCGCCAGTGTGATCCCGAAGGCGAGAAAGACGCTACCAGTCGCGAGTGCAATGTATCCCGCACCGATCCCGACAGCGACGCCGAGGACGGCGACGTTTTGCCACTCGTAGTGGTCGGGTAGCCACGGCTCGACGACGTGGCGGCCGCCGGTCCCCTGTGCGGTCTCGTTGTCCGCGTCGCCCCAGTACTGACTGTCCTCGAACGGCGACATATCGAGCACTGACCGGTCCAGATCCCGGAGCCGTCCAAGCAGCGGATAGCCGAGCGCGAGTCGGTGGACCAGGGCCGAGAGAACGACAGCCAGGGCGATCGGATCGAGTGGCAGTTCGAGTCCAGCAGCGACCCTGGCGACGAGAACACTGAACAGTCCGAACGCGCCACCGACGAGCAGGACGGGTGGTGTGCTCGGCAGCGGTTTCGCGATCTGTTTCGCCTGGTGGTACCGGAAACTGGTATCGAACGTCTCCTTCCGGCCCGCGTAGGCAGCAGCCGCGACGCCACCGGCGAAGGCGACGTGTGGACCAAACACCGGTCCGAGGCCGACAGCGCCAGTGATCCCCGTGCTTTCGAGCGGTGCTGCAGCGACCTCGAAGACACCCAGAGAGCCCGAGTTCCCCGGAAAGCCGCCAGCCGCCTCGCCGACGACGATGGTGATCCCTGCCAGACTGAGCGCTGGAAGCGCGCCGATCGCGGCACCGATCATCCCGCCAGCCACGCCAGCGAGGACGACACCGACGGTCAGTTCCGAGAAGACCATTGTGATGCAAGCAGCCGCGTTGTCCGTCGGATTTCAACTATGCTCTGCGTTCTATCCCGTTGCACCTGTCGCATTATACCCTTCTTGTGTCCAGGTGGCTCATAGTTGTGACGCTGCGATTTCGGGCAATGAGAATGCGGGCAGAGAGGCCGGCGGAAAAATAGGGTTACTCGTCGTCTTCTTCGACGACTTCGGGATCACGCATCGCCGTCTGGAGACTGTCGATTCCGTTGACCCATTCGGCGACGAGTCCGAATTCGAGATCGTCCGCCATCCCGATATCCAGCTCGGCACCGTCGATCACGAGCGTGCCAGCCTGGACACAGTAGCCGAGCGCTGCATCGAGATCCTCGTTGGCTTCCGCCTCTGCTGCGGCCTCGATGTACTCGTCGATTGAGCCCTCGTCCGCTGGACCGCCGACGACGAACTCTTCGGCAGCGTAGAAGACACACATCAGAGACGTCTGGACGCCGTCGATTAGCATCCCTTTTTCTTCGTTGTCGAACTCGACTTCCGAGAGGACGACCTCCTGCATATCTTCGAGTTCGCCGAGTGCACGCTCTTCGTCGAGGACGCCGTCGTCGAAGTCAGTGATGATTTTTGCGACTGCGATTGCAGTATCGTCCTGCAGATTCAACAGCAGTCGTGCCGAGTCTTCTTCTTCAGGATCGATCTCTTCCTCCCGGAGTCGGCCGATCCAGTTTTGCCAGCGTTCGTCAGTGTAGTATTCCCCTGGCTCGTTGCTCATACACATCGGTACGTCCCTCTTGGGTTATTACTTTCGACCCGTCGGTTCTCGCCGAAACAGTCAGGCCGCGTCGTCCTCGTCGAAAAAGCCCTCGACGTCGTCCAGTTCGAGCACGAAATCCGGATCGAACGCCGACGCTGGTGTCTGGTAGCCGATCGGGACCTCCCCTGTCTCGTCCAGGCGAGCCACCGCTGTCGTCGCGGCATCGACGGTGAGGGCGTACGGCTCCGGCGTCCGGAGGCGGGTCGTGACTGTTCGCTCACCGTCGCTCGCTTCGCCCCAGATCAGCGCCCGTCCGTGTTCGCGCTGCTGTTCCGATGGACCACTGGCGACTGTCCGGGCAGCCCACTGGAGACCTTCCTTGATCGGTCCGACATCGAGCAGCGACGTTGCGGGCGCACTCAGTCGGAGCGCGCGTGCGACAGAGTTGGACATCGGCGCGTACACCTCGATATTTTCAATGCCAGTCGTGTAGTACGCCGTCGAGACATCACCCCATGGGATCCGAACGGCGTTGCGGGGCCCCTCACCGAAGTCGATCGTCCGGCGACTGGAGGCAACGGGAACTTCGACCAGTTGGCCATCGCGTCGGATTTTCCCGCTACCGTCTGCCAGCTCGAGCGCCGAGGCGGCCGTCCCGCCCGAGATCGTACCGAGCGCATCGAATCCGAGCCGAAGCTCGGTTGCCTCGGGGTGTCTCTCGTGGAGATGTCCGGCCACACAGTCGGTCGGAACCACATCGAAGCCGATACCCGGGAGGAGCATGCAGCCGGCCTTTTCGGCCTCGCGGTCACGCTCGGCGAGCTCCTCGAAGACGGGGAACTCGCCGGTGATGTCGAGGTAGTGGGTGCCCGTTTCCAGACAGGCATCCACGAGCGGGCCGTAGGTTTTGACGAAGGGGCCGGCGCAGTTGAGCAGGATATCGATATCGTCGAGATGGTCGACAGCGTCGGCGACTTCGAACACCCGGGTGTCGGCACCCAGCATCGCACCCAGCCCGCGGGTTTTGGTCCCGTTGCGGCCAGCCAGGACGACATCGAGGTCGCGGTCGACTGTTTCCCGCGCGATCAACTCTCCGGTGTAGCCGTACGCCCCGTAGATGAGGATGCTCATAGCTGTGGTATGCAGCTATACTGTCATTAATGGATCGTATTCTGGTGGACTGTCACTCGACAACATCCGCGACTGTCGCCTCGGAACACACTACGAGCGTCTCGGGTGCGATCGGGAAGACAGCGTTCGGGGACCCTGCCGCAGCCCAGACCGTCTCGAACTCCGTGAGCGTCTCGTCGAGATAGACGGGGACAGACTCGTCGTGACAGAACGGCGGAATGCCACCGATCTCGTAGCCGAGCGTCGCCTCGATTTCGTCAGGGTCGGCCATTCGCGCGGTGTGAACACCCCGAAGCGTCGCGAGTTTTCGCGTATCGACGGTATTCGCGCCGCTCGTGACGACGACGAGTAACTGATCGGCCATAAATACGAGTGAACTCGCTATCTGGGCCGTGTCACAGCCGATGGCGTCGGCAGCGTCGGCGGCCGTCTCCGTTCCCGCTGGAAACTCCTCGATCGAAAGATCGAGATCGTGGGTTCGTTTCGCCCGGTCTTCGAACTGTCTGGTACCCTCGTCCATAGTTATAGATACAGATCGACCTGTTCGATATTCAGTGTGTCCTCCATCTCCTGAATCTCCGCCTCTAGCTGCTCGATATCTGCTTCGAGACGCTGGTATTTCTCACTCTCTGCGAGTTCTCGTCCGGAGAGTTCGACTTCCAGTACGTTCCGTTTGAGTTTCAGCGAACTCAGTTCCTGCATCTGCTCGTTGTACTCCGAGATCGTCAACGCCCGTTCGACAACCGCGATCAACTGATCCCTGTCGACTGGTTTGACGACGTAGTCGTCGAGATCCATATCAGCGATCTCGAAATCCGGATCGACAGCTGTGAGCATGACGACCCGACAGTCGAGCCCCCGTTTGCGGATCTCCGTTAACACTTCGTCACCGGTCATCCCCGGCATTCGACGGTCGAGCAACACGACGTCGGTCTCCTCGTCGACGGTCTGAAGGGCTGTTTCACCGCTGAGCGCGATCTCCGTCTCGTAATCACCGCTCAGTCGGAGGTCGTACGTGTTGGCGACTCGCTCTTCGTCGTCCACTATCAGGACCTGCGGGAGATCCGTCGCAGATGTCACACGTACACCTCAGCATCGGGTCCAATTATAATCATACGGTTTCAGGCCGGCACAGGACAGTGATCTGATAGTATCCTCCTGAGTGATAATCTGACTGATTCCATACGTAAGATAGATAATTAGTCTATATTACAGCTATTCGAATCACATTTATTTGCGTGTCTGCTACTCGAACACAGATGGGTATAACAGCTGCATCCCGGTCCCGCGCAGTATCCGAACTGCTCGGAGTCGTCGTTCTCATCGGGATGACGCTTCTCGTAACAGTCGCACTCGGAGCAGGCGTGATGCTTATCTCACAGCAAGAAGCAGATCAGACAGCGGACATCGGGTTCACACATCTCGGTGACCGGCTAGTTATCAACTACAACGACGGGACGGATCGGCCGGCCGGCAGGCTCTACGTCGACGGACCGGAGAACAACGTCTCCTGGGCGGAGCTCTCCGACGACCTCGGCCCGGAGGGGATGGTCGAGCAAGGCGCCTTCCTCGAAGTCGGGCCAGAAACCGCCTACGGCTCGGGGGTCAGTGAAGAGGCGACGTTCGATATCGTCTACTTCACGGGGTCAGGGGAGCGGTTCGTCCTCGCAACCTGGAACGAAGTCGACGAGGAGGCCGACACCCCTACCGGCCCGGACGGACCCGGAGGACCCGATGGTCCGGACGGTCCAGGAGGACCGGAGGAACCTGAGAGTCCGTGAGGCTGTGACACAGGTCGGTGGAACTGGGCTGTTCAACCCTTGATGTTACAGACTGGATACGTGCGGGCGACACGGTCACCGATCCCGAGTGCGTCGGAAACTCCCACGACCTCGTCGACGTCCTTGTAGACGCCAGGGGCTTCCTCGGCGACAGTCGCGCCGCTTTCTGCTTTGACGTAGATGTGGTCCTGTTCTCTCAGGTCGTCCATCACGTCCTCGCCCCAGAACTCGTTTTTCGCCTGTGTACGTGACATGAGCCGCCCCGCGCCGTGGGCTGTCGAGCCGAAGGTCTCCGACAGGGAGTTCTCCCCACCGCGCAGGACGTAACTGCCCGCGCCCATACTCCCGGGGATGATGATCGGCTGTCCGACGTCACGGTAGACCGGTGGCAGTTCGGGACGGCCTGCGGGGAACGCCCGCGTCGCGCCCTTCCGGTGGACGAACACCTCCTTGTCTGTGCCGTCGATGTCGTGAGTCTCCTTCTTTGCGATGTTGTGTGCCACGTCGTAGAGCAGTTCCATCCCCATCTCCTCGTGGTGTCGGTCGAAGACGTCGGCGAAAACCTCGCGAGTCTGGTGCATGATGAGCTGGCGGTTCACCCACGCGAAGTTGATCGCGGCACACATCGCACCGTAGTAATCCTCGGCCAACTGTGAGCCGGCGGGTGCAGCGGCGAGTTCCTTGTCGGGAAGCTGGTTCAACAGTCCCTGATGGGTCTGCTCGATCTCGCGAAGGTAGTCCGTACAGACCTGATGGCCCAGTCCGCGGGAGCCACAGTGAATCAGCACGACGATCTGGTCTTCTTCGAGGCCGAACTCTGTCGCGACGCCCTCGCGGAAGATATCGGTCACGCGCTGGACTTCGAGGAAGTGGTTCCCGCTGCCGAGGCTGCCGACCTGGTTTCGCCCGCGGTCTTTGGCCTTCTGGGAGACTTTCGACGGGTCGGCCTCCGGACGGAATCCCTCGTCCTCGCAGTGTGCGAGATCCGACTCGATCCCGTGGCCGTTCTCGACGGCCCACTCGACGCCACGGCGGAGAATCTCGTCGACCGGGGCGTCCTGGATGACGCCGCCGCCACCGAGTCCCGTCGGGACGGCATCGAAGAGGGCGTTTACCAGTTCTTCCTCGTGGCCCTGGAGATCGCTGTACGTGAGATCCGTTTTCAGCATTCGCACGCCACAGTTGATGTCGTAGCCCACAGCTCCAGGGCTGATACAGCCGTTTTCGGCGTTGATCGCTGCAACCCCGCCGACCGGGAAGCCGTAGCCCTGGTGTCCGTCGGGCATGCAGACGGCGTACTTCTCGATACCGGGGAGGTGGGTCGTGTTTTTCAACTGCTCCAGCGTCTTGTCCTGTTTGATCTCCTCCAGTAGTGTCTCGCTGGCGAGCACGCGGGCCGGGACGCGCATCTGGCCCTCCTGTGGGATCTCCCAGACGTACTCGCGTACCTGTTCGAGTGTAACCTCGCCAGCGTCGAACGTTTTGGTCATGCCTGTTACTCCACCGGGCGCAGGCAAGAAAGGTTCGGAGCGACCGGCCGAGCAGCGGGCCGACGGATCGGGGAGTGCGCCACAGTTATTGGAGAGACAGTCGAAGATGTGGATATGATTACAGGATCCGAAATGGCGGTCGTCGACGAGAACACCGCCGCCCTCGGCGTGTCACAGAAACAGTTGATGGAATCCAGTGGCAACGCGGTCGCCGAGACGGTCCGAGCGGTCGCCGACCAGGGTGACTCGATCACGATCATCGCCGGTCGGGGGAACAACGGTGGCGACGCCTTCGTCGCTGCTCGCTTTCTCGAGGAGTTCGACGTGCAGGTCTTTCTGCTCGGTCGGGCAGATGCGATCGGAACCGAAATCGCCCGTGAAAACTGGGATGCACTCGAACTTGCAGACTGCGAGCGTCACGAGATCACCGACTCGACAGCACTCGACCGGGGCGAGTCGGAACTCGTCGTCGACGCGATGCTCGGGACCGGGATCAGCGGTCGACTCCGCGAACCAGCGGCGACAGCAGCCGAGATAATCAACGATGCAGACGCGACTGTCGTCTCTGTCGACGTCCCCTCGGGGATGAACGGGGAGACGGGGGAGTGTCCGCCCGGCACTGTCGACCCGGACCACATCGTCACCTTCCACGAGGCAAAACCGGGACTCGACGACCTCGATGCCGAGGTGACGGTCGCGGATATCGGCATCCCGGACGCTGCAGAGGCGTTCGTCGAACGCGGTGATCTGCAGCGCATTACACGACGGCCGGACAGCCACAAGGGGGATCACGGCGAGGTGCTCGTCATCGGTGGTGGTCCCTACACCGGGGCGCCAGCGCTCGCCGCCCAGGCCGCACTCCGGGCAGGGGCCGATCTGGTTCGTGTCACCTGCCCCACCTCCGTCGCCCACGAGGTCCAGGGTTACAGCGAGAATCTGATCCTCCGGCCGGTCGAGGGCCGGGAGCTGATCCCCGGCCACGTCGGCCAGGTCATGGAGTTTGCCGCCCAGCACGACACGCTGGTGATCGGTCCGGGCCTGGGCGCGAACGAGGCGACGCTCGAAGCCGCTGAGGCAATCTTGAAAGGGTTCGACGGCACTGCCGTCGTCGACGCGGATCCACTCCAGATCGTGCCAGGGCTGGAAACAGAGGCGACGCTGATCTGTACGCCCCACCAGGGCGAACTGGTGAAGATGGGTGGCCCGGAACACGATGACTGGCGCGAGCGCAAAGCGGCGGTCGCCGACTTTGCGGGAGAACTGGGGCACACACTGCTCGTCAAGGGGATGTACGATATTCTCTCGAACGGGGAGCGAACGCGAGTGAACCGGACCGGGAATCCGGGAATGACCGTCGGCGGAACCGGCGATATCCTCGCTGGTGTCACCGGAGCGCTCGCCGCCGTGCAGGAGCCGATCCACGCAGCCGGACTCGGAGCCTACGTGACGGGCCGGGCTGGCGATATCGTCGCCGACGAGCGAGGCCACGGGCTGGTCGCGACGGATCTCATCGACGCGATCCCGGCTGCGATGCGCCGGGAATCGTAATCGAAGGACTGCTCCGACGAGCTTAATCGGCAGAAGACCAACTAATGGGTGATGAGCGATGGCGAGTTGCGCCACGGGGCAGCTGCGTTCGCGAACCTCGGCAACGAACTCCGCGAGGCCCTCTCCGAACGCGGATTCGACGCACCGACGGAGCCACAGCGCCGCGCGTTGCCCGCGCTCTCCGCCGGGAAGAACGTCCTCGCCATCGCACCAACGGGCAGCGGCAAGACCGAGACCGCAATGTTGCCCGTTTTCGACGCCCTCGTCGGGGAGGAACGGTTCGGGATCGGCGCGCTCTACATTACACCGCTACGGGCGCTGAACCGCGACATGCGCGAGCGCCTGGAGTGGTGGGGCGAGACGCTCGACCTCGATATCGATGTCCGCCACGGCGATACGACCGACTACCAGCGCCAGAAACAGGCCAACGATCCGCCGGACGTGCTCGTGACCACACCCGAGACGCTGCAGGCGATGCTCACGGGCAAGAAGCTTCGAGTCGCGCTCGAAGACGTCGAGCACGTCGTCGTCGACGAGATCCACGAACTCGCAGTGTCGAAACGTGGGGCACAGCTCGCGATCGGTCTCGAACGACTCCGGGAACTCGCAGGCCCATTCCAGCGGATCGGTCTCTCCGCGACGGTCCACGACCCCGAGGAGATCGGCCGGCTGCTGACCGGTGATCGACCGTTCGAGGTCGCCGAAGTGGCTGTCGGCAGCGCACTCGATGTGACTGTTCGCTCCCCGACACTCGAAGAGACGGATCGGCAGATCGCACAGGAGCTGGTGACCGAGCCCGAGATTGCGAGTCACGTCCGGGTCATCGACGAGATTGTCTCCGAAAACGACGCGACGCTAGTGTTCGTCAACACCCGACAGACGGCGGAAGCACTCGGCTCCCGGCTCAAGGAGTACGGTACCGACGTCGGTGTCCACCACGGCTCGCTCGCCAAGGAGTCCCGTATCGAGATCGAGTCGGATTTCAAGCAGGGTGAACTCGACGCTTTGCTCTGTACGTCCTCGATGGAGCTGGGAATCGACGTGGGCCACGTCGACCACGTCGTCCAGTACAACAGCCCGCGGCAGGTCGCACGCCTGCTCCAGCGGATCGGCCGGGCTGGCCACCGCGAGGGCAGCATTTCTGAGGGGACGATCGTCGCCAGCCATCCCGACGACGTGCTGGAGTCGATGGTGATCGCCCGCCGCGCGAAGGGGGGTGACGTCGAGCCGGCAGCCCTCCACTACGGCAGTCTCGACACGGTCGCAAACCAGATCGCGGGACTCGTCATGGACGACGGCGAGATACAGGCTGCCAGAGCGTACGAAATCGTCACCAGAGCCTACCCCTTCCAGGATCTCGAACGGGAGCAGTTCAAACAGATTATCCGGGAACTCGCGGACAATCGGGTGCTCTGGCTCGAAGAGGACGAGGACCGACTGGAGAAACGCCGTGGGACCTGGCAGTACTTCTACCGAAATCTCTCGATGATTCCAGACGAGGCGACCTACGACGTGGAGGATGTCGCCAGCGGGAAACAGGTCGGAACACTCGACGAACGGTTCGTCGTCAACTTCGCCGAACCCGGCGAAATATTCATCCAGCGCGGCGAGATGTGGCGGATCACCGAACTCGACGACGAAGAGGAGGTCGTCACAGTCTCGCCGATCGAAGACCCAGCAGGTGAGGTGCCATCCTGGAGCGGGCAGGAGATCCCGGTCCCCAGAGAGGTGGCACAGGGTGTCGGTGAACTCCGCGACGTGGCGGGCCACCAACTGGACTCTGGTGCGGACTCCGAGGCAGTCGCTCGTGACCTCCAACGGCGGTACGACTTCGAGACCGAGACGATCGTTGCCGGACTTGAGCAACTCGAAGACCACGCGACGACCGGTCACCCCCTCGCGACTGCCGATCGGATTCTCGTCGAGTTCAGTGCCGGATCGATCGTCGTCAACGCCTGTTTCGGACACAAGATAAACGAGACGCTCGGCCGCGTCCTCGCGGCCCTGCTCGGGCAACAGACCGGCTCCAGTGTCGGAATGGAGATCGATCCCTACCGGATCGAACTCGACGTGCCCCACGGGATCGCTGCGACCGACGTCGTCCAGGTACTCGAAGAAACAGATCCCGACCACGTGCGTGGACTGATCGAACTCAGTCTGAAAAACGCAGACGCGCTCAAGTTCAAACTCGCACAGGTCGCGACGACTTTCGGCGCGCTCAAGCGGTGGCAGGGCTCTGGAAGCGCTCGCTTTGGAAAGCGTCGTCTGCTCGAAGCACTGGCGGAGACACCGATCTACGAGGAAGCGCTCCGGGAGCTGATTCACGAGGAACTCTCGATCGGGGGTACGAGCGACGTACTGGAAGCAATCCAGTCCGAGGAGATCGACATCGAGACTGTCGGCGAACATACGCCACTTGGAACTGGCGGCAGAGGGTCGGGCACGGAGCTTTTGACGCCGGAAAACGCCGACGCGAGCGTGATCAAGACGGTCAAAGAGCGCTTACAGAACGACCGGGTGATCCTGTTCTGTCTGCACTGTCAGGACTGGCAACGGACGAAAGCGGTCAACCGGGTCGACGACCAGCCTGCCTGTCCGAACTGCGAGTCGACCCAGGTTGCCGCGCTCAATCCCTGGGACGAGGAGACGATCACAGCAGTACGAGCCGAACAGAAGGACGACGAACAGGAGAAACGTACAGAGCGTGCCTACCAGGCCGCGAGTCTCGTCCAGAGCCACGGCAAGCGGGCAGTGATCGCACTCGCTGCACGGGGTGTGGGGCCGCACAACGCTGCCAGGATTATAAACAAACTGCGGGAGAACGAAGACGAGTTCTACCGAGATATTCTCACGCGTGAACGTGAGTACGCCAGGACGCGGTCGTTCTGGGAGTAGTCGGTGGCGAGGGAGTTGGGGCTCCTACTCGACTGAGAATGTCAGCCGCTGGCTGTCGCCGAAGATCGTCAGCTTTTGAATTACTTCGGCAACTTCGACACCGGACGGGAGCTGTTCGACCAGGGTCACGACTCGCGCACGCCGGTCCGGCTCGATCTCGACCTGTCGGATGTGACAGCCTGGCCCGAGTTGTGAGGGATCGACCGAGAGCTTGGAGGGCTGGTAGGTGTAGTCGTCGGTCCCGATGAATCGTGTTCGGGAGGGACGCCACTTGATCGAATGTCGTCCGGTGTTTTCCAGATCGAACGTCGCAATCGAACGGGTTTCCTCTGGGTCGTGACCGAGGCCGAGCTGGTGATCGTAGACGTACTCGTGGATGTCGACCCGGGGAACACCGACCAGTGTCGCAGTGATCGACTCCGAGTCGACTGTCACCGAGCGACCAGCGTCGGCGAGATCGGCGACCGTCCCTGCTCCAGAGCCTGATGTACCTGAACCGCGGGATCTGGCAGGTGAATCTCGTTCTCCGGACCTCAACGAGGGGTCCTCCGCCGAGCGAGCCTGTGACCGATCCAGGTTGTACTCGGAACTGTGATACCGTTCGATATCACTCCCATCCTCGTCTCTCATCGAGTGAACCTTCACACGAGCAGTATGAATAGCCTTCGGTGGGTGTAGCGCGTCGGGAACAGCCACCCGGTTATCCAGGTTTGCTGACGGTGATCTCGGGATGGTCTGAACGGACAGTGAACTCGCCGTTGCTCGGTGGCCGAACACCCAGCTCGATGGTTCCCCGCTGCTGGGTTCTCCGGAATGAAACTGGGACGTCCGCCTCTGGCGTATCGCCGATACTCAGTGTGACCTCGTGGGAGTCCGGCCCTGTCTCGAAGGTTTGCGGGCCATCTACGAGAGGCAACGATCGCTCGGAGACGATCACTGTCGACTCAGGGATCGGTTCCCCCTCTGCGGAAACCACAGCAACCGTCACGTCCTGCATCGTGGTCTCCGAATCGAGAACGACCTGGTGGCGCTCGGGTTCGACTGTAACTGCAGTTTGCTGGGTTTCTTCGACTGTATCGAGCATCGGGACGAGGAGGCTCATCGCTGCTGCGCCGACAGTGACGGCAACGACGAGTCTGATCGGCATCCCCTCGACGGCCCGGCTATCGCTACGGATCGAATTGCGACGCACGGGGAGAATGGTTCCGTCTCTGTATTTGAATGTTCGTGCAGGGGTCGACGAATGTTTATATCCGATCGGGCGAGCAGAGCAGCCAGTGATCCGATACGTACTGGCGATCTCACTGGCGGTCACAGTGCTGGGCATGACCGCAACTGCGCTCGACCAGGCCGCGGCGGCCAACGCCGAGCGGTCGATCGAAGCCGAAATAGCGACCGTCGAAGCGGCTGCGACGGAATTGCTCGAAGACGAAACGCCGACACCGTCGGCGGCTGGGCCACAGCGAACAGTTGAAATCGACATTCCAGAAGCGTCCGACACTGTCGCCGGAACAGAGCAATTCGTGTTCGAGCCAGCGACAGCGGCGGATGCAACGCGAGTGCGATACAGGGTCGGAAATCGTGCCGAAAAACAGCGTACGCTAGATTTCTTGCTCCGTCACCCGGAGACAGAACAGTTCGATCTGAGCAATCACCGGGGAACAGTACACCTCCGGTTGACACTGAAAACGGACGAAACCGGCGAGCGATACGTCGAAATAACCCTTCTCGAAGAGCCCGACGTTTAAGTGCGATAATGGAACCAGATTGCCTATCCCATGGTAACGCATCCCCGGAGATCGTGTGGTTGCTGGATCAGTCCCGATCGGGGCCAGACCGAACCGCTAGCTGCGCTGGTCTCGGTCGCTGCAGTCTGTTTTGCGGTCAGCCTCTACGCCGGAACTGTGGCCGATATTCTCCCGAAAACGGGAAGCGACCGGGCTGTCGGTGAGCCGGCAGCAGACAGCATCTGGCAGGAGATAAGCGAGGAGGAGATCTACGACAGCAGGACAGATATCGAATCGGCGCTCCCCTCGTCGTCACTGCCCCAGGGATATCGTGTGGCTGTCGAGGTGACAGTCGTCGATGGTCCCTCGATGGCGACTGTCGGGAGCGGCCGGTTCGACGAAACCGGGACGGTCGCAGCGACGGAGCCACCAGAAGGGGCCGAGGTGATCGAACGACCGGTATCGGTCCGACTCCCGTCGGGTGAGATTCGGCCAGGTCGCCTCACTGTGGAGGTGTGGAAATGAGCGATCCGCTACCGCGAGAGCAAATCGGCGAGCGAGCGGTCAATACGGTCGTCGATGTCTCACTGGCGTTGCTGTTCGTCGGGGTAGCAGTAACGACGCTGACGACGGTGCCGTTACAGAACGAGGGGGAATACGATCCACACCAGGCGGAGTATACGGCAGAGACGCTCGGCTCGTCGACGATCAACGTCACCTACTCCGCCGTCGCTGCCGATAGCGCCACCGGCGACCAGATAGACGAGGATACCGAGGGACTGCGCCGGGAAACACACGGATCGATCGCGAGTCTGGCCGGGAGTGTCGCCGTCGCGAAGGGTCGGTTCGACACTGGGCCAGTGCTGACGAACACCGGAAGCGCCTTCGAGAAGGCCCTCGACGAACGAGTGCAGACGGCACTGGTCGAGTCGAGTTTCGAGACCAACGTTACTGCGGTCTGGAAACCGTTCGACAGTGCTTCGATCAGAGGAACAACAGCTGTGGGACAGTCACCACCCGACACCGGAGCCGTATCGACGGCGTCGATGACCGTCCCCAGTACTGTGGAGTCGGTCCGCGAAGACGCAATCGAGGCTGTCGAGCACGGTGGCAGGTACGAAGCTATTGCAGAGCTGCTGGCCGGGGCAGTAATCGAGGGATATCTTCCCGAACTCGAATCGAAACGTGCACTCGAACGAAGCGGCCCAGATCGAACACTCACTCGCCAGCGGTACGAACGGATGGCACGGGCTATCGACGGTGCCGATCCGGACGACGAGAGCGTAGACGAGAATGTAGAGTTGCATTCTGTCGACACAGATTCGGTAAACGAGTATCTCGTCGACCAGCTCACCGATCAGTTCGAAGCCGAGCTGGCAACGACGTTCGAATCACCCGGCGAGGCAGCAGCGGCTGTCTCGGCCGGCGAGGTGACAATCGCTGTGCGGACCTGGCAATCATGAGTGAGAACAACCGACTTCGACGGCTCGTCAGTGACCGGCGTGCCCGGATTCCGTTCGCATTGATCGGGATTTTGCTGCTAGTCTCTGCTGGCGTGCTGGTCCTCCAGATCGACACGCAGGAGCAATCGATGGAGTCACTCGACAGGGATAGCGCGATGGAGCGGACAGACGCTGCAGTCCAGACCGCGACACGCGATGCCGTCAGTCAGGCGAGCGAACGGGCAACCCAGCAACCGCTGACGGAGACGGCAGACACCGAGTTCGGGGAAGTCCTCGATACTTACGGCGGAAGGCTGACCGAGGATGACGATCCCTTCCCTGCTTACCTGCGGGCGATGATCTATCTGGAAGCACAGGAAACGCTCGAAACGGCCGGCCAGGACGTTGGCGGTGTCGAAACGGAGGTTTCACTGCCGAGGATTACCGATGCTGAATCCCTCGGAGAGGCAATCGATCGCGTGGAACTCACGCCTCGGGGCAGCAATCCAGATCTCGAAACTGGCCTCGTTCGGGTAACACTCTCCGACGTTACCACCGTCCTGCGAACGGATGGCGAGGTGATCGACAGTCAGACAGAGACAGTGACTGTGACGGTTCCGACACCCGTCATTCAGCTTCACGAGCGTACTGAACGGTTCCAGGATCGCCTCGAGGCTGGTGTCACCGAGCCTGGTTTCAGCCAGCGGTTCAACGCCGGAATCTACACACTCGGCTGGATCCGTGGCTACGCCCAGTACAACGGTATGCCCGTGACCGAGGTGATTGCGGATCGCCACATCGTCCCGACGGCAAACACGGCTATCTACGAGACACAGCAGGACGTGTTCGGTACAACTGATCCACAGCTCGACAACGCGCTTCAAAAAGGATGGCTCTGTACATTCATGCAGGATACCCAGGGAATCTACAACGGTGACAACCGTTCAATAACCAGAGACTACGCCGAGGATCTCTGCGATGCGAGCGGGTGGCTGTTCGGCGATCAGGCGACGGGAGAGCTACCCAACGGGTCGAATCCGACCGATTTCATCGGGCAACCGCCAGGGATCGACGCAACGGAGAAACTGGGTGTAAACGAAACTGCCTATCTCCCGCTTCGTGAACTGGCATCGCCAGGCGGTGAACACTCCGTCGAGAGCGCACTCGATCGCATCTTCGAAATCGAAGCGGAAATGGAGACGATACTCACGGACGTCTCACCGCCGGAATTCACGCACGATCCCCCGAGCAGATACGGTTCCGGGGACGGACGCCGGCTGTCGAGAACGAACGAAGGGACGAGGGTCCACGTCACGAATATTTCCGAGGGGAGCAGTCCAGAACACTACTACACGATCAGCGGCGATGCGAGGATCAGAGTCGAAGAGGTGAGAGAACACACTGACTACGGCGAGGGGGAGAGACATTTCACGACAACGAGTGATACGGGGACCCTCAGTGCAGAGTTCGAAATTCACGTCACCGAGTCCGAGACAGCACCAGCGGCCAACATCGATGCCTATCAGCAGACCAGCGGTGGGACAGTCGAAATCGAGCCCGAGCACAAGTACGAACCGGGGCCCGGTAAGGGGGAAAGAGCGGAACAGACCGTCCCCGGTGGGACCGGTCCCGAGGGATTCGAGAACTACGACGGTGCAGAGAACCAGATTTTGCGGGCGTTCGCTGGCGGGACGAGTCGGAGTCAGCTCTCAGACTGGCTGGAAACTCGGTGGGCAGATGCGATCTCTGACGGCGATCTGCGGGCTCACGAAACTCGGAATGTGGGTATCAACCAGTCCTCGGTTTCTGAAAGCCATATAACAGCGGTAGTGAGCCGGGATATAACGACGATCCAGGAAGATATCAGCGACATCATCATCGAGTACGAGCGAACGGATCTCGTTCACGACAGTAAGGGCACCGGCCCGTACGGCAAACTACTGGAGGCGGTTCGAGCGGAGAAAGAGAGTTATCTGACACAGGATCAACCGTACGAGAACGTCGGACAAAAGATCGTCTACGAGACACGATACGCCTACTTCGAGAGTCTGGAGTCGGATCTCGAAGATCTCGAATCAGCAAACAACGAAGCACTGGGCGCACTCGACGGCGAACTCGACGGTCTCGGTCTCGACACTGTCGCGAGCTATCTCCAGCAGGGTGTGACCGCAACGCCACCGGAGTCAGTGCCACTCGAATCATCCTCACTGACTGGCAACATCAGCTACGAGATCTCCGGCTCTCCGACCTACCTCGTCGCGGAGAACGTGACCACCCACGAAGTGCCAGCGGTGAAAAACGATATCGATGCGTTCGCACCGCTTGCGACAAGAAACAGGAACTATCTCAAATTACCCTACGAGTCCGTCGCGAAGGGGGTACTCGATCGGATCGGGGCGGTAATCGGGCTCGGCGACACGGATGCGAAACTGACGCTTCGAATGGCCGGAGAGGCCTTGCAGGCGGGCGAACTGGCCGAAACCGCAGCACAGACAGAGACAACCCAGTCGTACGCAGACGACGAACGACTCCAGGAGAAGACCGAGACACTCGAATCAGGAGTGGACTCGGCACTCGATCAGTTCCAGACGGACGTCACCGACCAGATCCTGATCCATCTCTACCCGGACGATATCAGACTCCCCTGTACTGGCGGCTGTCGGAGGTCGACGACAGCCCACATCGAGGGCGAGTTCGGCGACGGAGTCGCCTGTTCCCACGGGACCTGTACGTACGAAATCGATCCTGTCGAGGTGTGTGAGTCGTTGTCTTGTGAGATCCGGAAAAACTCGACCGCCGAAAGAAGCCGACCACAGATCGACGCTGCAACGCGGCAAGCTCTCGAAAACTACGGGACGGACCGGGCTGGGACAGCAGTCGCGATCGGTGAGGGGAATATCACCGAGCCACTTGTCACAGCAGTCTTCGAGAGCGTCGACGATACGGAGTATCGGCCGGAGTACACCAGATCGGTACCAGACGAGCAGTGGCGAGCTCACGTTTCCTCGGCAGTCCGTCCCGCAGTCACCCAGGCGACCAACAGTGCTGCGGTGAGAATCGGCGACACCGGGACAGTCGAGAATCTCGACGAAGAAATCAGGGAAGCTCTCGAAAGCGTGTCGGGTGATATCGTCGAGGAACGCCTGGAGGATCGTCTCAGCGGGAAGGCGTTTGATATCGATCGGTACGATGACTGGGTGAACGGTATCGATACACCAGTCCGCGTCCCGGCTGGGATGCCAGTGCTCCCACTACCCAGCCACTGGGTTGCAACGGCCAACGTCTGGGATATCCAGGTCGACGGGGAGTACGCCCGGTTCGAGGTAACCGCGAACATGGGATCGCCAGAGACGGGCGGGAAGACGACGTACGTCCGCGAACAGCAGACAGTCACACGTGAGATCGGTGACGAGTCCAGAACACTCGGAACTGTCGAGCCGATCGACTTCTCGGGGCGCTCGGCACTCGTCGTCGTCGTCCCACCGGGTGGCATCGGTGTCGGTGACCGTGACGACGACGGCCCGGACTGTTCACCGACCTGGCCTGTAACCGGCGTCGTCTCGGAGGGAGAAATCGAGTGTGGATAGGAATGGAGTTGGAAACACCAGCGGATGCCTGGTACGTCTGGGTCGGTGTGGCAATCGTCAGTGTCGGTGTCGCAGGCGTCGCACTCGGAGTTCCTTCCCAGCCACCACCGGATGCGACCGAAGCCGCGAATGCGATCGATCGGGTGGCAGTGAGTCAGTACGGTGCGAGCGCCAGTTTCGACCACGACGCCGACGCAGTACGGATCGGGCCGAAACAGATCGCACTGCGAAACGACGGCGACACAACCCACGCAAGTATCGCCGTGGGCTCGATGACGCCAGTCTTCGAGACGAAGGGTGGACTACACCGGGCCGCGACTGCCCTCGTAGACGGCGAGCCAGCCCCGCGGGTCGTCGCCGAGTCTAGTTTCGATAGCGAGCGAGCACTACGCGAAGCGCTCGAGGATGCCAGGCTACGTATCGACCGGGAGGGCACAAACTGGCGAGCAGCGGAGGGCAAGCTCCGTGTTCGTGCAGTCCGTCTCGGTGATGAGACAGTTGTTCTGGTCGACGCCTGAGCACGCCGAGAAGAAATACCTAAGAGCGTGGCACTGCCTTGTGCAGTCGATGCGACTGGAGGAGTACTGGGGAATCGGGCCCAAGACCCGAGACCTCCTGGCCGAGAATCTCGGGGTTGAGGCCGCACTCGAAGCGATCGAGACCGCCGACATCCGTGCGTTGACCGATGCCGGACTCCCCCGTGGGCGGGCAACACGCATTCTGCGACACGCCCACGGTGGCGAAGCGATGGACGTGCTGGCGACACGGGATGCCCGCCAGGTGTACAAACAGCTACTCGATATCGTGAGCAGCTACGCGGTCACGGCCGACGCGGGCGACCGGATCCGTATCCTGACACCACTTTCGGACCGGGAGGCGATGGCCGACCGACTCGAAGACGTCCGGATCGCCCGGGAGACCTGGACGGAACTCACCGAGGAGGAGCAGGCTGCGGTCATGGATGCCTTCGAGAACTACGACGACTCCGAACGCGACAGACGAGCAGCAGTGCAGACCGCACTCGATCTGCAGGACATCGGTGTGGATTCGGGTGTGTTCGCACCGCTTTCCGCTCTCGACGAATCAGAACTGCGCGATGCCGTCGCCGCGCTGACCGGGCTGCGGGGTGAGGGCAGCCGGGTCGGCGAAGGCGCAGACGACAGACTCGACGAACTCCGCGACCAGCTCGGACGGGTCGAGGACATGAGTGCAACCCCCGAATCCCTCGTGGAGGAGGTCCAGTCCGGCGCCCGCGGGACCGACCAGCTACGTGAGGCACTCGCCCGCGAGATTGCGAACGAGACCGGAATCGATCTCGGACGAGTCAGAGATGCGATGGTGACAGAAGCAGTCGATGCGCGCGCATTCGCCGGCGAGACACTCAGGGGGCTGGCCAATGGGCTCCGGGAAGATGTCGAAACGCGCGAACGGGAGGTCGCGACGGAGTACGAGGAGATACTGGACGCGGCGAGTGCAGCGATCGATCAGGCTGTCACGGCAGTCGACGACATCGCGCTGTCGGTCTCACTGGCCAGATTTGCGACCACGTTCGATCTGGTCGAGCCCACGTTCAGCGACGACCAGGTAGCTGGTGTCGTGAACGCGCGGAATCTCTTTCTCGAAGATAGCGGGCAGTCGGTCCAGCCGATCACCTACGCCGTCGGCGACCACTCGCTTTCGGTGCCTGGCGCGACCGTCCCACCGCAGGGCGACCGTGTCGCAGTGTTGACCGGCGCGAACAGCGGCGGGAAGACGACATTGCTCGAAACGCTGGCGCAGGTTCAGTTACTGGCACAGATGGGGCTCCCGGTGCCAGCGGACAGCGCCGAGCTCCAGGTCGTCGAATCGATCGTCTTCCACCGCCGTCACGCGAGTTTCAACGCTGGCGTTCTGGAGTCGACGCTCCGGTCTGTCGTTCCGCCGCTGTCCGATCCGGGGCGGACGCTGATGCTCGTCGACGAGTTCGAGGCGATCACAGAGCCCGGTAGTGCTGCCGACCTCCTCCACGGGCTCGTGACGCTCACAGTCGACAAGGAGGCTCTCGGTGTATTCGTCACCCACCTCGCAGACGATCTGGAACCGCTCCCGGAGGAGGCCCGCGTCGACGGGATTTTCGCCGAAGGCCTGACCCAGGATCTCGAACTGAAAGTCGACTACCAGCCCCGCTTCGAGACAGTCGGTCGGTCGACGCCGGAGTTCATCGTCTCACGACTCGTCGCGGATGCGAGCGACCGAAGCGAGCGGGCTGGTTACGAGACGCTCGCGGAAGCCGTCGGTGAGCAGGCCGTCCAGCGGACACTCGTCGACGCGAAGTGGACGGAGTGAGCAGCCGCCAGACCCCAGCGTCTGGATTGAGATTTATTCCTGTCCGGAACTGATTGTCAGATATGGTCTCTGTCAGCGAGAGAATTCAGATCGACCGGCCAGTCGAGGCAGTCTTCGAGTATCTCGACGATCCACGGAATCACGTCGAAATCACGCCGAGTCTCGCGGAGGTCCGAAACATCGAACCGCTCGAAAACGGCGGGAAACGTGTCGAGCACACCTACAAGATGGCGGGCGTCGGCCTCGACGGCGAACTCGTCGAGCAGACTCACGTGGAGAACGAACGGCTGCACTTCGAGATGCGGGGGCGACTCACGGGAGAGATCGATATCACCCTCGAATCTGTCGACGGTGGCACGGAGGTGCGCTACAGCGCGGAGTACGACCTGCCGGGCCGCGTACTCTCGGAGGTGGCGAAACCGTTCGTCAGGCGCTACAACGAACGGGAACTGTCGACGACACTCGAAAACCTGAAAACACGGCTCGAATCCGAGCCGGAGAACTGACCCGGCTGGCACAAGCTACTATGTGAGCCCCATCCAACCGTCAGTATGGAGAAGTACGTTCGGTGGTTCGCAGGGCTGGACCAGTACCAGCAGTTGTTGCTCGCCTTCGGCTTCGTTCTCGGGATCGCTGCGTTCGGTACAGCCGCTGCGACGGACAACCCTGTCTTTCTGGCACTGGCCTTGTTCTGGTTCGTCGTCGCACCCGCAGCTGTCTGGGTCATCGACGCCTACGAAGACAACGAGTGAGCGTCGGTCGAGTCTCTCTCAGGCAGTGTAACCGATGAAACTCCGGATCGGCCCCGACTCCGACGCATCTTCGACGATCGTTTCCGTGACGTGCTCACCACTCAACAGACACATCGGGACGCCGATCCCCGGATTCGTGTCCCCGCCGACGTAGTAGAGGCGGTCGACGCCGGGAGCACGATGCGAGGGACGCATCGGACCGGTCTGGAACAGCGTGTGTGCCATCCCGAGTGCGGTTCCCCGGGGCTTGTTGAACTGCTCGCGGTACTCCGAGACACAGATCTCGCGCTCGAAGGCAATCCGACCACAGAGGTCGGTATCGGCGTGGTCGGCAAGTGAATCGAGTACCCTGGTGCGCATCCGCTCGCGTGCCTCCTCTGTGTCTGCGAGTCCGGGTGCAATCGGGACGAGCACCACGACAGTCTCGTGACCCGAGGGCACAGCAGTCGGATCGGTCTTCGATGGGACGTTCACGTAGTAGGACGGCTCGGCGGGCCACTGCTGGGTCTCGAAAATCGACTCGAAGTGATCGTCCCACTCCGGCGGCAAGACGAGCGTGTGGTGTTCGAGTTCCGGGAGGTCGCCCTCGACGCCGAGATACAGCATGTACGCTGAGGGTGCGTAGGTGCGATCTGTCCAGTAACCCTCGTCGCGGTCGTGCATCTCCGGGCCGAGTAACTCCCGTTCGACGTGGGCTGCCGGCGCGTTACAGACGACACGATCGTGTGTCACGGTCGCTGTCGCCGTCTGCACGGTCACACCATCGGGGACTGGCTGCAGCCCGGTCACTTCGGTCTCGGTCTGGATCTCGGCTCCGGCGTCGCGGGCGACAGCGGCGATGGCCTCGACGACGGCGTACATCCCACCCTGGGGGTAGTAGACGCCGAGTTCGAAATCGACGTGGCTCATCAGGTTGTACAGCGCCGGGGTGTTGTGCGGGGCACCGCCGAGAAAGACCAGCGTGTACTGTAGAATCTGCTGGAGTTTCGGGTGGTCGACGTACTCGGCGACGTGATCGTCCATCGTCCCCAGCAATGAGAGTCCGCGGGCAGACCGCAACACGTCCAGGGAGAGATAATCCCGGAACCGGGATCGGTTCGGGATCACGAACCGGTTCATCCCGATCTCGTAGGTTTCGGCCGACTGTTCCAGGTAGGATTCGAGCGCTGCCCCCGCGCCGGTTTCGTAGGATTCGAAGATGTCGATTACCTCGCTGGTATCTGCCGGGATCTCCACGCCGTCGCCGTCGGTCCACAGGATGCGGTACTGCGGATCGAGCCGTTCGAGTTTGTAGAAGTCGGTCGGTTCGTAACCGAAGTTTCCGAAAAACCGCTCGAAGAGGTCGGGCATGAGATACCACGACGGCCCGGTATCGAAGCGGAACCCCTCTTCCTCGATGACACCCGCGACGCCGCCGACCTGCGGTTGCTTCTCGTAGACCGTCACGTCGGCACCTTCCGCCGCGAGGTACGCCGCTGCAGTCAGCCCGCCGAAGCCGGCACCCACGATACCGATCGACTCGCCAGCCAGGTGGTTCGAACACATGCGTGGGGGTTAGGATTCGAGTGCCGAGAACGGCGAGCCGGCATATATGGGGGATTGAAAAGCATCACCGGCCCAGTCGATTGACCGGCCAGAACGCGAGCAGCGGCTGACTCGGGCTGGAACGGGTGATCAGGGAACGTACCAGATCCCACGTGATCGATCGAGCCACTGGCCGACGACGACGTGTGGCATCGCGATGAGACAGACGAAAATCGTATAGAAGGCGACGAGTCCGGCGCGGAGACCGGCGTTTGCGAGCGGGTTCGGAGCCAGCCACCACAGCAGCGCAGCCAGCAACCCTGTCGCGAGCGCACCAACGATGAACGTTCCCCAGACGACGACAGACGGGAGTCCATCGTCCGTCTCCGACTGGTCACGATGGACCTGAACGCTCCGGCCGGACTGGCGTAGCGAGTACCACAGTGGGAAGTACAGCCCGATCGAGACCACGACGGGCACGACGGCGAAATAGGCGATCAGAAGCAGTGTTTCGGCGGCGTCACGCCCCCAGGAGCGACTCCAGGGTGCGGAGAGAAAGCCCCAGCCGAGATGTGCAAGGGCAGCAACAGCGTAGCCGCCGAGCAGAATCGGTGTCCCGAACTCGATCCTGCTGATCAGGAGCGGGACCGCTTCCGGGTCGAAGATACTGACCATCAGCGCGGAAAAGGAGATGTAGGTATCCTGCCAGAGCCACAGCGGAACGATCGTGACCGCCCCGCCGCGGACCAGCGCCGCGAGTGCTCGCTGGGGGCGTGACTGCAGATGGGCCGTCCCCACCAGTGCGTCCATGACGTGGAGGTCTCCGTGCCCGCCTTTGGCAACTGCAGTCGCGAACGCGATTCCCAGCGCGAGCACTGGGGCGAGGAAAAACAGGGCGATGAAACTACCCACCGCGAGCAGATAGAGCCCGACGTACCGCAGTCCGAAAGGAAAGCCACGATAGCGGAGATTCGAGAAATGCTCGAAGCCGCCGTGTGGGAGATTCAGCGCGATCATGCCGACCAGATACACCGATAGCTGGATGTCGAGCGACGGCACAGTCCCGAGCAGCGTCGCTGTGCCGAAGCCGGCCATCACCGCGAGCACGGCGAGCCGGGAACTGTACACTGTGAGCTGTTCGATCGACCAGTCCAGCCGCTCGCCAGCCGTCCACGTTCGCGTGCCCATAGTCGAATACAGGGAAAACAGAGAGTTAGTTCGCAGACCCGGGTATTGCGGGGGTTTTTCCGTCGCCGCGATCATCTTCGGGGACTGTCGGAAAGACGTCAGGTGACAGGAAGCTCCCCAGACACAGCTCAGTCGGCGCCAGCAACCATCGAGTTGGCAGCCTGCTTCTCGTCCTGTTTCGTCAGCGTCAGACTGATCCCGGCGTCGTCGTCGACGGTGAGCGAGATGTGTTCGATCTGGAGGGTGTACTCGCTCGTGTGCTGGCCGGTGTTAGAGAGACGGATCCGCTCTTTGAGTAGCCCAACCTCGGTGAGGGCGTCGAGTTTTCGGTAGGCCGTCGACAGCGGGAGATCACAGCGGTCGGACAGTTCACTCGCGGAGTAGGCCTCCTCGCTTGTCGCCTCGATGATCGCCCGGCAGTCGGGGTCCTCCAGCGTTCCGAGCAACTGTTCGATATCCATCTCGGCGGTCAGTTCGGTTTCAGTGTCGCTTCCTGGCCCGACTCCCCGGCCAGCCATCGATGGGTGACTCATACCTCTATATCTGGGTTGCCCCACAACCAGTCCTCACCACAGATATGTGGGTAGTTTTAAATACGGACGGCCGAAAACGGCCGACGGAGCGTCTCTCGTTCGTCCGACGGTGCCACGGTTTCGGCGGTTCGACCTGGTACCAACTTCGGACGACAGTGTCCACCAGTTGAAACGTTTGGGAGTGTTTAAGCCGCCTCATACCTAATAGGTTAGTAATTTCAGCCAATGAGTATCACAGTTCTCGTCGTCGGGGGTTGCAGACAGCGTCGCGACAGCGTCGCGACAGCGCTGTCGGCGGCCGGATTCGAGACCGAAACGGCGACAAAAGCGACAGGGTCAGAGGCCGTTGACTGTCTGGTCTACGGACTACCGGCAGAACGCCACAGTGACGCCGAACAGATCGTGAGACAGCTTTCCGACCCCCAACAGCCAGCGATCCGGTGCCCGGAGAGTTCAGACGTGGCCGCATCGATTCCCACGACAGATATCGAATCAGTCGTCAGCTCCGACAGCGAGGCGGTACGGGCTGATCGCACTCGGGAGCTATCCGGAAACCGGCCACTCGTCGCTGACGGTGGAACAGCCCTCGGAGAGACGGAGTTTCCACTCGAACGCCTCCACGAGATCGCGACAGACCGGGAGCTGTCGCGGTCGGAGAAGATCGACGCGCTGTTGACTGCCGGCAAAGACAGGCTCGAAACGAGCGATGCGTTTCTCACCCGGATCGAGGGAGAGACTCAGGAGGTCATCAGAAGTGTCGGAGAGCATCCCGAACTTACGCCGGGGACGAAAGCTCCACTCTCGGAAACGTACTGCCAGTACACGATCGATCGTGAGGAGCCACTGTCCGTGCGCGACGCCGAATCGAGCGAGGTGATCGAACAAAAGCCCTACGACAGATTCGGACTGCGGTGTTATCTCGGAACGACAATCCACGTAAACGGCGACGCCTACGGGACAGTCTGTTTCGTCGATACCGAGCCTGGAGACTCGGCGTTCGACGCACACGAACAGACCTTTCTGAAGGTGTTGACCGACTGGATCAGCTATCTCCTCGAACAGCAGGTCTACGAGCACGAACTCGACCAGCAACGGGCGTTCACGGAGAGTCTGATGGATAGTCTGCCTGATCCGCTGTACGCCACCGACGAGAAGGGAAGGCTGCGCCGCTGGAACAGCCGTTTCGAGGAGACGATCGGCTCGGGCGAGATCGAGGGCAGACAGCTCACGGAGTTCGTCGCCGAGGACCACAGCGCGGCCTTCGACGAGGCCATCTCGACGGCGCTTTCGGGCGAACAGAGTTCGGTGGAAGCCGCCGTCGAAACCGGCGACGAGGAAGTGACGCCGTTCGAGTTTTCCAGCGGACCGCTCAGGGACGAGACAGGAGCGATCACCGGTGTCGCCGGCGTCGGACGCGATATCACGGAACGACGACGGCAGCGCGAACGTCTCTCCGGAATTCTCGACACGACACGATCCCTGATGCAGGCGCGTGACCGCGATCACGTCGCAGAGATCGCAGTCAACGCCGCGAAAGAGTTGCTCGGCTTCGACATCGGCGTCTTCCGGCTGTACAACAGCGAGGAGCAAACGCTCGAACCGGCAGCGGCGACGGCGGAGACGATCGAACTGCTCGGCGAGCGGCCAGTGTACGCCGTCGGGGAGGGGAATCCCGGGGAGGTGTTCGCCTCGGGTGAACCCCGCATCGTCGACGACCTCTCGGAGACGGACCTCTCACTCGGGGAGTTAGGCTCTGCGATGTACTATCCGGTCGGTGTCCACGGAACGATGAGCATCTGTGCGACCGAACGGGCAGCCTTCGACGAGACCGACCAGCAGATGCTCGCCCTGCTCGCGACCAGCGCCGCAGCAGCTTGTATGCGAGCCAAACGCGAACAGGACGTCCGTGAGGCACAGGAACACACCGAACGTGTGCTCGATCGGGTCAACGGGCTCGTTCAGGACACCGTCGAGGTGCTGGTGCAGGCGACCACGCGCGAGGAACTCGAAGACGGCGTCGTAAACCAGCTGTCGAACGCGCCACCGTACACCTTCGCCTGGATCGGCCAGCCGGATGTCGCATCGGAGACGCTCTCGCCGACGGCCTGGGCAGGCGAGGCGTCGCTCCCGGTCGGCGGACGCTCGTTCGACATCGACCGGAACGACGACCCCGTCAGCCTCGCCTTCAGTGGGGAGACACCGCAGGTGTTGCCCGATCTCGGCGATGGATCAGGTGTCTGGTCGGAGCTGACGGCCGACAGCCCCGCCGGCTCGCTGATCGCGATTCCGCTCGTCTACAAAGATGCCAACTACGGCGTCCTCTCGGTCTTCGCGGCCGAAAGCGAGGAGTTCGACGAACGCGAGCGGATCGTGCTCGAATCGCTCGGGCGTGTAATCGCCAACGCGATCAACGCGATCGAACGCGGGAGAATTCTCGACGCGACCGAGATCATCGAACTCGAGTTCGCGATCAACGACCAGGACCTGTTTTTCAGCCGCCTCTCCGCGGCAGCGGAGTGTCAGATCGAGTCGGCTGGCACGGATTATCTCTCGGACGGCCGTGTCCGCCTCTATCTCACAGCGACGGGGATCGAAGGTGAGGCATTCGAATCGATCGTCGCCGAGGACGTGGCAGTCGAGTCGGTGACACTGATCGCCAACCACGACGACGAGTGTTTGCTGGAGGTCGTCGTCGAGGAGTCACTCCTCTCGACACTGACCGAGTACGGTGCCGTCCCCCGTGAGGTCCGGGCAGAAAGCGGCGATGCACGGTTTACCGTCGAACTGCCGTACGAGGCCGAAGCGCGGGAGCTGTTCGAACTGGTCGAGACCCAGTATCCCACGACAGAACTGCTCGGCTACCACGAACGTGAACGCCCCGTCGAGACCCGACAGGAGTTCAAGGCGGCACTCGGCGACCGATTTACCGACCGCCAGGAGACGGCACTCCGGACGGCATACCTGGGTGGCTTTTTCGACTGGCCCCGGGAAGTCGACGGCAACGAACTCGCGGAGGCGATGGATATCGCCCGGCCGACCTACCACCAGCATCTCCGTGCTGCCCAGAAGAAGGTGTTCGAGGAACTGTTCGAGTAGCCAGCGGCCCAGAGTGCTCCCCGAGTAGAAGCTTTCAAGCGAGTGCTCACCGAATCCGGTGACATGTACGACCGAATCAAGGGGTTTCGTGATTTCTATCCCGAGGAGATGCAGTCCAGACGGCAGGTAATGGACACTGTCGAAGCTATCGCGAAGCAGTACGGGTTCCGGGAGATCGGAACACCCGCCCTGGAGTCTGCGGAGATGTACGCCGACAAGAGTGGCGAGGAGATTCTCGAAGAGCTGTACGCCTTCGAGGACAAGGGTGGCCGGTCAGTTGCCCTGACGCCCGAGCTGACACCGACTGTCGCGCGGATGGCCGTCGCGAAACAGCAGGAGCTGTCGAAACCGATCAAGTGGGTCTCGACGCGGCCGTTCTGGCGCTACGAGGAACCCCAGCAGGGTCGCTTCCGGGAGTTCTACCAGACGAACGTCGATATCTTTGGCTCGTCGGACCCCTCGGCCGACGCCGAGATCCTCGCCGTCGCGGCCGACGCGCTCACCTCGCTGGGATTGACGCAGGACGATTTCGATTTCCGCGTTTCACACCGCGATATTCTCGGTGGGCTGCTCGAATCGTTCGAGGGCGATATCGAGACGGGGGCGGCGATCCGAGCCGTCGACAAACGGGCGAAAGTCGATCACGACGAGTACGCAGAGCTACTCGGCGACGCCGGCCTCTCCGAGAGTCAGATCGCCGAGTTCGACGACCTGCTGGATACGCCAGAAGACGATCTGGACGAACTCGTCGCTTTCGCGGGCACAGAACGGGTCGAATCCGCTGTCGAGAACCTGCAGGCAGTGCTCGCTGCGACGGCTGATTTCGGCGTGCGCGAGTACTGTACGCTCTCGCTGACGACAGCCCGCGGGCTGGATTACTACACTGGCGTCGTCTTCGAGTGTTTCGACTCGACGGGAGAGGTCTCCCGCGCCGTATTCGGCGGCGGGCGATACGACGACCTGATCGAAGGCTTCGGTGGCCAGCCGACGCCCGCTGTCGGCTTCGCACCTGGCTACGCGACACTCTCCTTGCTCTGCCAGCGGGCCGGCGTCTGGCCGGAAGAGGAGTTGACGACAGATTATTACGTGCTGCAGGTCGGCGACACCCGCGAGGTGGCCGCCGATATCGCCCGCGAGCTGCGTGAGCGTGGCCACATCGTCGAATCGGACGTGGCCGGTCGGAGTTTCGGTGCACAGCTGGATTACGCCGACAGCATCAACGCCGAAACCGTTGTGATCGTCGGCGAACAAGACCTCGAAGACGACAACGTGACGCTGAAAGATATGGAAAGTGGGGACCAGGTGCACGCAGCTGTCGACTCGTTCCCGGGCGACCACGAGCGCCCGACGTTCGACGATTTTGCCAAGTGAGCAGCTATCACCACCAGATGGTTCGACCAGTTATCGACCGGATTGCGTTTTTACTGCGTGACCAGGAGACCCATGCAGGTCGTACCACCAACGCAGTGCTGTACTTTCTCAACGGTATCTTCGTCCTCCTGTACATTCTCTCGACGTACGATTTTTCCCAACTGCTCCTGTCAATCATCCACGGGCTCGAACTGGGTCTCGGTTTCCTTTTTCTCGGCGAGTACGTCATTCGAGTGTACTCCGCCGACAGCTGGGTTGCAGAGATCACGAACCCCTACACGATCATCGACCTGCTCGCCGTCCTCCCCGTGTTCGCCTCACCGGGATTCGAAGCCGGCTTTCTCCGTGGGTTTCACACACTCCGTGTCTTCCGGTTCCTCCGCCTGCTCGTCGACGAACAGCAGCTATTCGGGCAGAAACTGAAGATCCGCACGATCCGCCGGATCGAACTCTCGACGACGATCTTTCTCATTTTCTTCACGACGACCGGCTTCATCTACGCGTTCGAAGCGCCGACGAACAGTGGAATCGAGAACTTCGGTGATGCCTTCTACTACACGGTGATCGCTGTTTCGACTGTCGGTTTTGGTGACATCATTCCGACGACAGTGGCCGGGCGGTGGGTGACGATCACCGCTGTGCTCGTCGGTTTTATTCTCATCCCCTGGCAGGCGACCCGACTACGAGAAGCATCGAACGAAGCCGAGACCTGCCCCCGCTGTGGGCAGGCAGTCGGCAAAAAAGATCGCTACTGTCGCCAGTGTAGTTTCGACCTCACCGAAGAGAACGAACAGCCCGACACCGACTCTGGACAGCCCGAGAATCAGTCGCCGGTCCGGAACGAGTAATCGAGCGTCTCTGCGGAGTGTGTCAGCGACCCCATCGAGATGACGTCGACCCCGGTATCTGCGTACGCTGGCACCGCCTCGACTGTGATCCCGCCGCTGGCCTCCGCCAGTGTGTCCTCGGGGAGCAACGCGACGCCACGTCCGGTCGCTGCCGGCGAGAGGTTGTCGAAGAGAACGATATCTGCACCGGCCTCCGCTGCTCGCTTGCCATCTTCCGGACGCTCGACTTCGACCTCGATTTTGGTCGCAAAGGAGACACGGTCCTGGAAGTGAGCAACGGCGTTGTCCATCCCCATCTCTTCGATGTGGTTGTCTTTGACCATCACCATATGCGAGAGATCGAGGCGGTGGGTGTCGCCACCACCGGCGACGATGGCGCGTTTCTCGATCCCGCGCAGTCCCGGCGTGGTCTTCCGCGTGCCCGCAATTGCGACATCGTCGCTCACCTCGCGGGCAGCGTCGACGGCGTCACGGGTTCTCGTGGCAATTCCCGAGGCGTGCCCAGTTATGTTGACTGCGGCGCGCTCACCGCGGAGGACATCCCTGGCCAGCCCCTCGACTTCGAGCACCGTCTCGCCAGCCTCGATTCGCGTTCCATCGTCGTGAGACTCCTCGATAGAGACGTCCAGATACTCGAAGACCGCACGCGCGGCGTCGAGTCCTGCCACGACGCCGTCCTCTTTCGCGACGAGGCGGCCACTCGTCGTCCCGGGGACTTGATTCGTTACGTCGTGGTGGCCCAGATCCTCCTGGAGCCACCGTTCGATCTGCTGATCCGGAATCATTCTACTGTTTTGCTGATTCCGGACTCGGAGTGATCTCGCTGTCGTCGACCAGGTAGTGACAGCCAACGGACTGCTCGTTTTCGGCCGCAGCCCGGCTGATCAACAGGGACACGATCGACGCGGAGCGGAGTTCGTACAGCGACCGGGAGGTTCGGGTCCTGACGTAGGCGTCGACCTCGCCTTTGAGTCGCCGGAGGACTCCCTGTGCACGCTTGAGGCCGCTCGGCGTGCGCTCGATCCCGACCATCTCGTCCATCACGCGCCGGAGCCGGCGGAATTTATCTTTGGCGAAAGTTGCCGGCAGGTCCGGATCACGTTCGAGCAGCTCCGGTGGCTCGATGGGTTCGACCGGGTTGCCCGCCGCGTCTTCACCCGCACGCTGTCCCCAGACGAGGCCTTCGAGCAGGGATGTGCTCGCGAGGCGGTTCGCACCGTGGACACCAGTTCTGGAACACTCACCGACTGCGTACAGTTTGTCCAGTGTCGTTCGCCCCCACTCGTCGACGGCAATCCCCCCACAGAGGAAGTGCTGTGCCGGTGCGATCGAAATGCCTGCCGTCCAGTCGACGTCGTGTTGCTCGCATTTGGCGGCGAGATCCGGGAACTCCGTCTCGAAATCGAGACCGGAAACGTCGAGTGTGACCTCGCCGGTCCGGTCGCGCTCTGTCGTGACCGCGCGCGCGACGACATCCCGGGGCGCGAGTTCCGCATCCTCGTGATAGTCGGGCATGAACCGCTCACCGTCTCCATTTCGGAGGATGCCACCCTCGCCACGGACGGCCTCGCTGACGAGGAACGTCCCAGTGTCAGTGTGACAGGCCGTCGGGTGGAACTGGACGTACTCCATATCGTCGACGTCCGCACCGGCGAGTGCTGCCATCGCGATTCCGTCGCCGGTCGCACTCGGTGGGTTCGTCGAACGCGGATACAGCGCGCCGATACCACCCGTTGCGAGGACCGTCGACCCAGCGAACGTCGGTGCCCACTCACCGTCGTGTTCCAGGAGTGCACCGTGAACACGGCCCTCGTGGCGGATCAGTTCCAGCGCTGCGGTGTCTTCGAGAATAGTTACGTCGGTCTCGTCGGCGACGTAGTTCAGGAAGGGGACGTGGATGTGTTTCCCCGTCTCGGCGTTGACGTGCAATATTCGGGCCTGGTCGTGGGCCGCCTCCTGGCCGTAATCGAACTCCTCGCCGTTCGTATCGAACTCGATCCCGACGGTGTCGACCAGGACGTCTCTGACCGTCTCCGTCGCATTCTCGACGAGTAGCTCGATGGCCGCTTCGTCTGCGGTGCCGGCCGAGGCTTCGAGGATGTCCTGTTCGAACTGTTCGGGATCGTCGCGAGTGATCGCGATGCCACCCTGCGCCCACCACGTCGACGCCTCTTCCGGCCGTCTGGCCTTCGTCGCGAGCCTGACGTCTGCGCCAGCCTCCTCGGCGGCGAGTGCTGCCGAGAGGCCCGCGATTCCTGCGCCGACGACCAAGACGTCTGTTTCGGTGCGTTCCATGGTTAGATCTCCAGCATTCGATCGAGTGCGACCTGTGCGAGTTCTTTCTCCTCGGGGGCAACCTCGATCACGTTGCGCTCCCGGCCCTCGACGAGTTCTTCGAGGACCCACACCAGATAGTTCGGATCGATCTGGCGCATCGCGTTACAGTCCATACAGGCGTCGCCACAGAGTGGGACGACGTTGACCTCCGGATGCCACCGCCTGAGGTGGTTCGTGAGGTGGATCTCGGTGCCGATCGCCCACGTCTCGCCGGGCTCTGCGTTCTCGACGACCTCACAGATCGTCGAGGTGGAGCCGGAGACGTCTGCGGCTTCGACGACCTCGCGACGACACTCGGGATGGACGACGACGTTCGCGTCCGGGTGTTCGTCTCTGATCTGCTCGATGTGTTCGACGCGGAACCGCTCGTGGACCTGGCAGTAGCCTTCCCAGAGGATGATGTCGTGTTCGGCGGCCTTGCTGGCCTCCGCGCTCTCGGGGTCCCACGGGTCCCACTCGACGATCTCGTCTTCCATCCCGAGGCGGTGTGCGGTGTTCTCGCCGAGGTGTTTGTCGGGCAAGAAGAGCACTTTGTCACCTTTGTCGAAGGCGTACTCGAAGGCCTTGTGAGCGTTCGAGGACGTACAGACCAGGCCACCCTGCTCGGCGCAGAACGCCTTCAGATCTGCGTAGGAGTTCATGTACGTGATCGGGATAATATTCTCGTCAGTTTCGGCCGTGATCTCCGCCCAGGCGTCGTCGACCTGGAGCGCTTCGGCCATCCCTGCCATCGGGCAGGAGGCTTCCATGCTCGGCAGGATCACCGTCTGGTCGTCGTCGGTGATGATATCAGCCGACTCTGCCATGAAGGTCACACCGCCGAAAATGACGTATTTCGCGTCGGCGTTTGCTGCCTCCTTGCTCAGCTGATAGGAGTCGCCGATGAAATCGGCGTGCTCGACGATCTCCTTACGCTGGTAGTTGTGGCCCAGAATGACGACATCGTCACCGAGTGTCTCGATTGCCTCCTCGGTCCGTCGCCGGCGCTCGTCTTCCTCTAGCTCGCGGTACTGGGGCGGCAACTGCTCCAGATTGTCGTATTTGAACAGGCTCAGGTCGGTCTCGAACGTCGCGGTTTCCATCTCGGGCACCCTATGTCACCTTGTAACTATTCTTTGAAACTGCACTTTGAAAAAATTTTGTATTCAATCACGGGTTAGAGAGTGAATAAGTCTCCGAACCTCCCGATTTATCGACTTAAAACGTTCAATAAATGTTCACACAAACGGGAGTTTTCCGCCCAGTGTTCATTTTGACCGAGGCAATTTAGATATCTCCAGGGAATCTTCGGCAACGGTTACAAACTCTGCCAATTGTTCTCGAATTCCGTGAGAACGCTGTGCCTGGTCGTCGTACACAGGATCCGGTGACAGGAACGCGCTGTGTGACCGGCCAGCCTGTCAGTCGCCTGCTCTAGACCGATCGACAGTCGCGAACTCGTCCAGCGTCCCAACTGAAGGAACCGACTCGTACGGCCGGTCGACGACGATATCACCGGCAGTCTGGCTTCCCACACCCGGAATCGCCTGCAGTTCGTCCATCGAAGCCTTGTTGACATCCAGCGGGTAGGGGACGCCGGTTACCGACCGGTAGCCGTGGTCGGTGATCGCAACGTCTATGATCTCACCAAGTGACCGTTCACCCGGAACTGCGACGAGGAGGGGGTAGGTCCCGAGCTGTCGGCCGAAGGTCCGGCCGCCCTCGTGGTATTCGAGATGAACATCTTCGAGGATCGTACCAGGTGGAGCGACCCGTTCGAGCATCGGGTTGTCGATCTCTTCGCGGACGTCCTGTTTGTACTGCTTGAACAGCTTCTTGTGGTCGTGGGCGATCTCGGCACCCGTCTCGGACATCTCGGTCCCCTCGAAGGCCATCACCTGCCGGATGTTGATCCGGCGGACCATCAAGCCAGCATCGTAGACGCGCTGCAGAAAGTCCATGTTGTGCTCGAATGTCTCCCTGCGCTCGCCCTGTAGTCCGTGCAGCAGGTTGATCCCCGGCAGGAGTTTTGGGAGCCGGTTCGCAGACTCGTCGCCGAACTGCGGGGCGTTCGATCTGTCCTCCCCCGGTCGCCAGCCGGCCTCTTCGTTGACAATCTTCACCGCGCGGAAACACTCGTCGGCGGTGACGTTGAGGTTGTTTTGCTCCTGGACGAGCGGGTCGGCAGACTCCAGCCCGAACGCGGCTGTGTCACCGGGCGTGTTGTGTTCGGCGATGATCCGGATCGCCTCCCGTGACTCCTCGGGCCAGCGGACGATCGTCACCGGGTTCATGTTGTCGAGATGTAGCGTCCGGAGGTCGGGGACTGCTTCCCTGATTCCGCCGTATAGCTGCCGGAGTGCCTCCGGATTCGGGGATTCACCGTCGCCACCGTACGCGAGAATATCGGCCTGTCGTCCCAGCCGGAAGTCTCGGACGCCGCGCTCCGCGAGTGCGGAGACCTCGCCAACGACGGAGTCGGGCGTGCGGAAACTCGGATCTGCACCGTACAGTGGCTCCGTACAGAACGAGCAGCGGTACGGACAGCCACGCGAGGTCTCCATCTCGCAGATCAGATACTCGGGGTGGTTCGGGTGTTGCTCGACGACGAAGGCACCGTCCTGTGCCCAGCGGGTGATCTCCTCGTTGTCCCGCATCCGGTTGCCAAAGCCCTCCATGCCGCCGTGGACCAGATCGTAGGCCGCAGCCTCGACGTCGCCTTTGGCGACGAAATCGTAGTCCAGGTCGTCGCGTTCGGTTTCAGTTGCGCCTTCGTTCGAGTCACCGACGCCGAAGCGGACCGGGCCACCCATCAGCGTCGTGCCGTCTGCGGCCCAGGCGAGTCGTTTGACTTCCTCGGGTTCGGCGGGCGTGCCGCCGACGTACTTGCCGGGGACGGTCATCCCCCCGACGTAGATCATGAGATCCGCAGCTTCGACGTCGAGCCAGCGTTCCTGCTCGTCGCGCAAGCCGTCGATAGTGTGGTAGGTGATCTGTGACTCGGGGACGCCAGCGTCGACGAGCGCGCCGGCGACGTAGCGGGGATACGTCGAGATATACGGCGGGACGCCGAAATGTGCCGGCTCGTCGACGTAGCCGTCGACGATCGTAACGTCGAGTGTCGCCGGATCTTGCATGACTCCCCCTACTTCGTCGAGGCTGAAAACGATGTCTACTGCCTTGCGTCGGGTTCCCTGGGTCCACAGAGGATCGTACCAGAATAACAAAAAAGAGAGCGTGTCTATATATTGTCGATGGAACTGCCAGATCCCGATACCCTCCCCAGACGGGATTACCTGCGGGGACTGGTCGCTGCCGGTGGCACGGCCGCACTGGCAGCCTGTCTCGACACTGTCGACGAGGAGACTGTCCCGACGGGCACCCCAGACGAACGGCCGTCACGACAACACGCATGGAACGACGTACTCGACAGAGACGAGGCCGGGAACAGCCGACCCCCAGAACACCACGTCCTGCTCGCGCTGGATCTGGCCGGCGTTCCCGACGAGGCCGACCGAGAGCGAGTCGAAACCGCCTTTCGATCCCTGGAACGAGCCTACGCCTACGATCCTGATGGATTACTCTTCACCGTCGGCTACGGTTCGTCGTATTTCGAGCAGATCGGTACCGAGCCACCGATCCCACAGCCGACTGCGATCACGAGTTCCGAAGATCCCGAACTCGACGAGTTCGACACGCTCGTCCACCTCGCGAGTAATAATCCGGAGGTCGTTCTCGAAGCCGAGGAAGCGCTGCTCGGTGAGGGAACTGAACCGAACGGAGTCGAGATGGACGCCACGCTGGAAGGTGTCTTCGAACGCGGTCAGCCCCGCCGGACCGGATTCGTCGGCGAAGGTCTGCCGGCACAGTACACCGAGATGGACGCAGTCCCCGACTCGGTCCCCGAAGACGCACCCTTCTTTATGGGATTCAAAAGCGGTTTCGCGAACAGTCAGGCTCCGGAAGATCGAGTTACGATCCAGGACGGTCCCTACGAGGGCGGGACGACCACACACGTCGAGTCACTTGACCTGCAGCTACGGACCTGGTTCGAACAGGACGATCACTTCCTGCGTGTGGCCCAGCTTTTCAGCCCGGAGCACGCGGAGCAGGATCTCGTTCCCGGCATCGGCGAGGAACTCGGTGCGTCGACGGGGATCGAGCAGTTCGTCGATCGGACTGCCGAAGACGCAGCCGATGGCCTCGTCGGTCACGCACAGAAGGCCGCTCGCGCCCGTGACGAGGACGGCACCCCACCACTGCTCCGGCGGGATTTCAACACGGTCGACGGTGATTTTCCGGGCGTCCATTTCCTGGTTCACCAGCGGAGCGTCGCCGACTTCGTCCGCGTACGCGAGGCGATGGCCGGCGCTGATCTCGCCGGCAGCGGGGTCGGCCAGTCCCACAACAACGGTATCCTGCAGTACATTTTCGTCAACCGACGGGGAAACTTCCTCGTTCCGCCACGAAGACAGCGATCTCTGCCGAGACAGTAACTATGTTCGAAGACAGTACACAGAGAGAGGCGTCGACAAATCGGGTGTCACGGCGAGGATTTCTCGCCACAGCAACAGCCGCGGCAGTCGGGCTGGCGGGCTGTCTCGGTTCGGACGGGACAGAGTCCGGACCGAACGACGACGGCGACTCGACAGACGGGGGAGAGCCCCCGACCGCCAGCACGTCCCAGATCGAGGACCCACCAGATGCGGTGTACCTGCCGTCACACAGATCACCGGTTACCATGCTGGATCCGATCCAGGCGGGGGAGTACATGCTCCTGCCACACCACACCCTCCAGCACCAGTTCTGGCTGATGCGGGGCAACGACGACGAGCCAGAACAGACGGATCCGAGGGGGAGAGGGCTGCATTTCATGTTCGCAGTCTGGGACGCCGAGACCGGGAAGATGCTGCCAGTCGATATCGGGCTGGGAATGACGATTCGGCGCGAGGGTCAGCAGATCGACCGTCGCCAGCCCTGGCCGATGATCTCACAGGAGATGGGGTTTCACTTCGGAGACAACATCCAGTTCCCGGAATCTGGCGGCTACGACGTCGAGGTGGATCTGAATCCGATCGACACCCGCAAAACCGGTGCGTTCAGCGACCGCTTCGAAGAGGGCGCGACGGCCGAATTTCGCTTCGAGTACGACACGGACCTCGTCATAACGGCGGCAGACGAGGTCGAGTATCTCGACGAGAAGCGGTGGGGTGAACCCGGAGCGCTCGAACCGATGGGGCACGGAGATGGGATGGGTGGCATGGCTCCGGGGGTCGGTCTGCCGGCCGCGGAGTCGTACCCGGGCACCGATCTGGGTGTGCCGCGCAGTGGTGAGGCGGATTTCGTCGTCCGACAGCTCGGCTCTTCACGGCTGGCAGACGGTGACGACTACCTGTTCGTCTCGCCGCGGACCCCGTACAACCGGGTCCCGTTGCCCGATATGTCCCTCTCGGTCGAGGGGGACGTCGAGGGATCGCTGACACAGACACTCGACAGCGAGCTGGGGCATCACTACGGCCTGACTGCCGACCTCGCAGGCGGCGACACGTTCGATATCGTCGTCGAAACGCCGCCACAGGTCGCACGACACCAGGGGTACGAGACGACCTTCATCGATATGCCGCCGGTGACGGTGGAGGTGTCCTGATCGTGTCGAGGGCTGCGGTCTTGCGGACTGTCCGTCAAACCGGGAAACAAACGACCGCGATCAGCGACTACGGCCAACCAAGATGGAAATAGATCGGCGGCAGTATCTACTCGGGCTGGGTGGAGTGGGAACAGTGTCACTCGCCGGCTGTAGCAACGGAGGTGGCGGCGACGACGAGACGACCTCCGACGAGCCAGACGAGGAGGTCTACGAGGGGCTACGCATCGACGGGGAGGTGATGAGCCCGGCCTTTCCGGTCGAGTTCTACGAGCGGGGGACCGAAAACAGAGTGGCCCAGATCCACTGGCACGGGGACGGCGGCGAGTGGCACCAGGCCCCACTCGAGATCCCGACCGGCAGCCGCGAGCAGTACGATATCTGGATCCTGGATCCGGATCTCGACGAGATTCCATCCGGGGAGGGGACGAAATTCCAGTTCGAAATCGAACCGACCGAGGAGACGCCGGAGGGGTTGCTCGCGGTCGAGACGTCGGACGGAGTCGCAACGATCGAAGGGCTCGAAAAAGGAGCGGGCGAACTGATCGTCCACATCCTCAGTGATGGAGAACAGATCTGGCGTTCGCCACCGCTATCGTTCGAAGTCGGCACACCGGAGTGATCAGGTTCGTGTCGCGAGGATCCGGTCGATTATCTGGCCCGTCGAGAGGAGTTCGTCCTCATCCGCAGACCGTCCGCTGGCCCGTCGGACCGCACAGTCGACGCCGCGCTCTGCCAGTTGTGTCTCGATGGCCTCGGCGTCGTGGTGCTGATCGTGACCGAGCACGATCACGTCGGGATCGATCTCCTCGATCGGGACGAAAATGTCGGATGGATGTCCCAGTCGGGCGTGGTCGACCGGCTCCAGCGCTTCGACCATTTCGACACGCTGGGCAGCGGGGACGACCGGATCGGGTTTGTGGGTGACGTTGTTTTCGCGGGCGACGATCACGTGTAATCTGTCGCCCATCGACTTCGCTTCCTGCAGATAGTGGACGTGCCCGGGATGCAGGATATCGAACGTCCCCTGTGCGACGACTCGCCTCATCGCCAGTCACCCCGTTGTCCACCGCGGGGACGGTTTCCGTCGAACGTGGTAGTGACTGTGGTGATAAAGACGGTACCGGGACAGCAAGAGGCTCCCATTGGAGGAAATCGGGACTGCCGCCTTCTAAGCATTCCGGATATCGCCTATCGCCAGGTTACCCAGGGACATATCGAAGCTTAAAAACCATCAAGCGCCGTACGATGACAACATGTCTACACCCAATGGTACCGGGGATGACGGTACCGACTTCGATAGTTCCACCACGATCGTCTTCGATCTTGATTCACAGTGTACGATAGACGACATCGAGGAAGGAAGCAGGTATCACGCAACAGTCAACGGTGTCGTCGAGTACGGCATCTTCGTCGACGCGTCGGAGAACGTGTCCGGCCTCGTCCACAGCTCGAATCTCGTCGGCAGTTACGACGTCGGTGACGAACTGATCGTCGAACTCGACGACGTCCGTGAGGATGGCGACGTCAGTTTCGTCGAAGTACAGGTCGCAGAGTACGAAACCCGCCAGGTCGGTCCCGGCACGGAAGCAGCGGGCGATCTCGACGAGCTCGTCGGCGAACAGGTGTTCGTCGAAGGACAGGTCGTCCAGATCAAACAGACCGGCGGCCCGACGATCTTCCAGGTTCGTACCGGCAACCGGGTCATCCCCTGTGCTGCCTTCGAAGAGGCCGGCATCCGGGCGTTCCCCGAGATCGAGCTCGACGACACTGTTCGTGTCTCTGGCACACTCGAATCCCGGGAGTCGTACCGACAGCTCGAAGTCGACCAGATTACAGCGCTCTCCGACGAGGAGCGAGTCGAGGCGGACACAGAGCTGGCAGCGAGCAAGGCAGAGACGACCGAAATTCCGGATATCGAGCCACTCGTCGAGTGGCCAGCCTTCGAGAAGCTCTGGGACGATCTCGAAGCGGTCGCCCAGCGACTCCGCGAGACGGTGCTCTCCGGTCGACCGATCCGGATTCGCCACCACGCTGACGGTGACGGCCTCTGTGCCAGCGTTCCCCTGCAGTACGCCCTCGAACGGTTCATCAGCGAGACGTGGGAGGACCCAGAGGCACCGCGGCACCTGCTCAAACGTCTACCGAGCAAAGCGCCGTTTTACGAACTCGAAGACGTCACGCGGGATCTGAACTTCGCGCTGGAAAATCAGACCCGTCACGGCCAGAAGCTCCCCCTCTTTTTGATGCTCGACAACGGAAGCACGGAGGAGGACACCCCAGCGTACCGGAATCTGGCCCACTACGACGTGCCGATTCTCGTGGTCGACCACCACCACCCGGATCCGGAGGCTGTCGAAGGACTCGTCGAACAACACGTCAACCCATATCTCTACGACGAGGATTACCGGATCACCACGGGGATGATGTGTGTCGAGGTCGCCCGGATGATCGATCCCGAGATCACAGAGGAACTCCATCACGTCCCGGCAGTCGCGGGCATCTCGGATCGCTCCGAGAGCGAGGCGATGGACGACTATCTCGCACTGGCCGAGGGGAAAGGCTACGAGAAGGTCCGACTCCGTGATATCGGTGAGGCGCTCGACTACGCGACCTACTGGCTGAAATACAACGACGGCCGCGAGTTCGTCAACGATCTGCTGAACGTGAACTGCGACGACCGCGACCGTCACGAGCGGGTCGTCGATCTGCTGACCGAGCGAGCAAAACGGGACGTCGACCACCAGCTGGAGGCTGCGATGCAACACGTCACCGAAGAGAGTCTCGACAACGGCGCACGCCTGTTCCGGATCGACGTCGAACGCCACGCCCGACGGTTCACCTACCCCGCACCAGGCAAGACGACCGGCAAGATCCACGACAAGAAGGTCGAAGAGACCGGTGACCCGGTGATTACGATCGGCTTCGGGCCGGACTTCGCCGTGTTACGCTCCGATGGCGTCCGTCTGGATATCCCGCAGATGGTCGCAGAGCTGAAAGAGGAGGTTCCAGGCGGCGGCGTCAGCGGTGGCGGACACCTCGTCGTCGGCTCGATCAAGTTCGTCAAGGGGATGCGAGAGGAGGTCATCGACGTGCTCGTCGACAAGATGGCCGACGCTGCGATCGACGAAGAACTCGGGAGTTCGGCCGTAATTCCCGAATAAAAGCGAGCTGTCTGGAGGGTTCGGCGGGGCTCGGTTTCGCTACTGTTCGCTGTCGGACGATTCGTTATCGCCAGTGTCTGCTTCTTCGTCAACGGTTGTCTCGTACTCGACAGCGATTCCCTGGGCCACTGGCTGCAGGATGTAGCCGCCTGACTGTCCACGCTTGACCGGGGTGAAGTCGGCGGTGAACGAGGTCACCGTATCGGCCCGGATTTCGAAGGCTGCGTTGAACGTTAGCGGTGCCTCACCGGGTACCTCGACCGTCGCCGACTCGCCACCGTCGAGTGTCGCGTCGATGCCGTCCGTATCGAGTTGTACGTACTCGTACGCTCCAACGTCGAGTTCCCGTTCGTCGACGAGTTGGGTACTCTCGCCCTGGAGTTGGACCAGGTCCGCTTCCTGTGGTTCGTCGTACTCGTAGTACTCCCGGCTCCCGTCGCCGTTCGCTTCTTCGGCATCGGGGTCGTCAGTTTCGTTGTCTTCAGCATCGGAGTCGGCTTCCGCCTCCTCGGTTCCCAGCCACATGCCGACGATCGTGACGACGCAGGACTCGAAGTCCGCGATGTCACCGGGCTGGTCTGTTACGTTCGTCGCGAGTGTTCCTGTTTCTGTCCCCGAGCCGTCGCTTCCGGAACAGCCGGCGAGGCCGACTGCACCGGCAGCGGCGACTCCGGCGAGATACGTCCGTCTATCGAGTGTTGAATCAGTCATGGTAGTCGATAATTAATTACGTGATGAACGGATGGGTATTCCGATCGTGTTACGCGTCTGCCTCGGTGTCGTCACCGTCTTCGGTCTCCTCGTTGTCTCCGTCTTCGTCGCTATCTTCCGACGCGTCACCATCGTCCGTCTCGTCTTCGGTCTCGTCCGCGTCGTCCATCGCGTCGTTTTTGGCCTGTTCGTCCTCGTCGGCCTCATCAGCATCTGCCTGCTCGTCTGCCTCGTCGTCGCCGTCCGAGAGCATCTCGCTCAGGGACTCGCCGAGGTTCTCGACGGAGCCATCGAGGAAGGAGTTGATGGTCTCGTGGATCTGAGTGACGTGGTCAGGGACCTGGTCCGGAAGCCCGCCGCTCGGACCTGCGTTGCCGGCTCGGTTGTCAGCAGCATCCGACTGATCGGCAGCAGCGTCAGGCCGCTGGTCAGCTCCCGGCCGGTTCTCACGGGCGTCCGTGCGTTCGTCACTGTGGTCTTCTTCAGCTGCGGTCTCGTTCGTTTCGTCTGCGTTTGTCTGGTCAGGCGTCTGTGCAGTATCATTCGCTGCGTCTGCGGGCGCGGCCGCTCCGACTCCGGCCACGGCGCCCAGCAGCAGTGCCGATGCGACGGCGATCGTCAGCAGTTTTTGTGCGCTCATTGCATCCGGTGCTGGGTGAGACAGCCACATAAGAGGGAAATACCCTACAGCCGGATTCAGGCCGTTTTGGCGATCTACAGCCCGATTTAAGCCGATTTTAGCCGGATTTTTTCGGCTTTCGGGACAGTTCGCGGGCCCTCGACAGGGACAGCCGGGTGCCCGCTCCGAACGGTGATAGCGCGCGGCGATTCGCTATGAACTCGGCTGGAACTCTAGCCGACTCGCAGCGAGGATCGCGAGCACCCCGACGAACAGTCCACCGAGCGCGAGTCCGGCAGGAAGTCGCCGCTGATTGTCAGCCGACCAGTCTGAATCGAACACGTCGCCGAAGTAAGCTGCGGCCGACTCGCTCTGGATCAGGAGCGCGACCTCACGATTTTCTCTTACCGAGTTGTTGTTCCAGTTGAGACTCCCCAGGAGGACCTGCTCGTCGTCGACGATCATCCCCTTGGCGTGGATTTTCTCGAATGCGCCGTTTGGATCTACAAGCCGAACCTCCAGCGGGAGATCCTCGGCAGCAGCCTGCTCTTCGAGCCAGCGTTCGAGCTGTCTGTTCTCTTCTTCGACGTACCAGCTACTCCCGAGCAAGATCCGGACATCGACGCCACCCCGGGCAGCGTCGAGGACGGCCTGCAGGAAGGGGAGTCCCCTATTGCCGATCCGAACCTGCTTGATGTCGAGAGATTCGTTGGCACTGTCGATCGTCTCCAGAATCCGCCCTTCGGCGTTATCGGGCGCGAGCAGTAGTTCTGTCCGGTCGACAGGGAGCGATTCGACGGTAAACTTCGAGGGGTAGGTGTCCTTGGATCGCTCGTCGTCGACGAGCGTCGGATCGTCGAACTCCTGCCAGGAAACCGTATCGACCCAGCCAGAGTCGGCCCGGAACGTCCCGACGAGTTCGGAGACGATCGGCTGCTGGTCCGTGATGACCGCCCAGCCACGACTCGACTGGCCACCGAGACCTGCCGGCTTCCAGTTCTCTGTCGTCACGAGCGCACGGTCGTCGACGATAGCGTATTTCGCGTGATGGAACCGGTACCGTGCCCGCTCGCCGCCGAGAACGCGGACCTCGATGCCGGCTCGTGTGAGTTCGTCCAGTGACGCGGCCATCGCACCGCTCATCCCGCCGACTGGGGAGCCGTCCACGAGTACCTCAACCGTGACATCCCGGTCGGCTACGTCGATGAGGGTCTCGACGACTCGCTGCGAGGAGAGGGTGTAGCCTGCAAGGAGGATGCGCTCCTGTCCCTGTTCGACGAATTCGAGAGCCCGGTCCGGTTCGTCCGGGAGGACGAACGCTTCGACGGTTCCACCCTTTGCGGTGATGGTGGCGCGATCGGTTGCGCCGAGCGGCGACCATCCCTCGTCTGCTGTGTCGTACAGTTCGCCTTCGATAGCTCGGTCGTAGGTGGCGGTATCGACGACGGTGTCGTCTCGAAGCAAACGGACTGTCTCTCCAGTATTCGCAAGTCGCAATCGGTCGGGGATCTGTCGGACTGTTCGATTGGTGACCCGCGCTGTTGTATTGGGATCCGTAGAAAACGTGACTAATCGATTCTTGGAGTGTTTTGCTGTGACGTTGCTGACCGCCAGCGGGACCGCTGTCTCTCCGTCTGTGAGTGTGTACTCGCTCGGATCGGTGCCCTCGGTGAACTGGACTGTGACGAACTCACCCGCATCGTCGTCTGCGACTGGATTCGGATACAGTTCGACGATTGCCGGCTCTTCAGTCGGCTGGTTGGATTGCTGTGGAGCGTGTGCCGTCGCTGTGGGAGCCAGACCGACCCCGAGGACGGCGACTACCGCGATAGCGACTACGAGCGAGCGCACGCGGTAAGTTGGTCGCGTGTTCCCTCATAAACCCTCACCCTCTTCGGCGGGGTCGATCACAGTCCCTTCGATTGGATCGACACCGACCTGATCGCACAGTTCCGCGAGCGGGCAGGCCTCGGGATCGTCGAGACACGCGGGCTTGCGTGCAGAACAGTACTCCCGGCCGAACTGGATCATCGCAGTGTGTCCGAAGCCACATTTCTCTTCGGGCACAGCCGCTTCGAGTGCTTCGCGGACGTTCTCGTGGTCCGCATCAGGGGACGCGAGACCCATTCGGCGAGCGATCCGATGGACGTGGGTATCTACCGGGAAGACACCACCGCGGCCACCGGCAAAGAGCAGGACACAGTCCGCGGTTTTCGGCCCGACACCGTCGATCGAGAGCAGTGTCTCGCGCACGGTCGCGGGATCCTCGCCGGTGACGAACTCCTCGAACGCCGCCGCGGAGCCGTACTCGTCGAGCACCCGCTGTGCTGCACCGATAATCTTCGTCGCCTTCTGGTTGTACAGCCCCGCGGATCTGATCGTTTCGACGAGTTCGCTGTGCTCGGCAGCAGCGAGAGACTCCGCGAGGTCACCATCTTCGGAATCGAACCGTTCGAGCAGCGACTCGTGAGCGGGTTTGCTCGCCGTGTCGCTCGTGTTCTGACTCAGAATCGTCCGAACGAGACACTCGAAGGCAGCGCGGCCGCCGAAGGTCTCCTGCCAGTTGCTCACCTCGGCGTCGGTCTCGATGACAGCGCCACGGTTCTGGGGAAACAACATGAACTCCTCGGGATCGAGATTGTCGTGATACAACAGCCCCAGCGCGTCCACGACGGCCTCCGCCCGTGTCTCTGCAGCTACCTCACTCATTGTTCGATAACTGGGGTTTCGGAAGCTTAGGGGCTTGGGTTCACGTGTCCGGAGTTTCCGTCAGCCAGACGTCAGACGCCCGTCAGACGTTCCCTCGGGCTTTAATACGCCCGAAAACAGTCTTATTGGTGTGCCGACGTTTCGTTCAGACCCCCTCGACGAGCTCGTGATTCCGGACGGAATCCACGTCGAGGAGCACGACCTGGTGACCGAGGGTGACGTGATCATCGGGAGTCAAAGTACGGTCGGCTTCGGCGTCCGCGCGGCGAACGTCATCGCCGGCGAACGTGTCGATTTCGGCGGCCACATCGAAGCCGAGGGCGACTGCCGGCTCGATACCTGGTGTGAGGTGGCCGACAACGTCCTCGTCGGAGATGATGCCTACCTCGGCGAGCGAATCAAGATCGGGGGGGGCCTTCGCGTTGCCGGCGACCTGGACATCGGCGACGACGTCGAGATCGAAGAAGGATTCGACGCGAACGGCCGAATCATCATCCGCGATCCGATGCCGACGATCGTCTTCCTCTTCATGTATCTCTCGCAACTGCTCCGAATCGGCAAGGAGGAAGCCGCCGAGCAGCTCGTCGAATCGCTCGTCGACGAAAAAAACGACCAAAAGCCAGTGTTGATTCCGAAGGGCAGTCGCGTCAGCGACGACGCCTGGCAGGTTTCGACACCCGGCCGGATCGGCGACAACTGTCGACTCCACGGAAACATCCGTGCCCAGTCGCTCGTCGTCGGCCGGAAAAACGAGATTTTCGGTAGTCTCCGAGCGCGCGAGGGGATTACAGTTGGTGCCGAGACCGACGTCACCGGCAACGTGACGACCCGTGAAGGAACGGTCCGGATCGGGCCGGAGGCCCGAATCCGTGGCGACGTCTCCGGTGAGTACGTCGAAGTCCACCGCGAGGCAACCGTCGAAGGCGGCATCCGAGCCAGCGAGGAGATGTCGATGGTCTCCGAGCCAGTCATCGACGACGCTGTGGTTCCCGAGTCGTCGGGGCGCGAGGTAGCCGACGAGGAGCCAGCGCAGGCAGACCAGCCATCGACCGACGATGGCGCAGACGGGAAACCGGAGTCCGAGGAGCCAGCCGAGGCCGGCGGTGACTGACTCCCGAGAACCGAAAAACCATTTCCTCGGCGGTTGAAAGGTAGCCTATGCTCTCTATTGCACTCGCTGGCAAACCCAACGCCGGGAAATCTACCTTTTATACGGCGGCGACGATGGCCGAGGTCGACGTCGGGAACTATCCGTTCACGACGATCGACGCCAACCGAGGGGTCAGCTACGCGCGCACGGAGTGTCCCTGTCTCGACCGCGACCAGCGCTGTGACAGCGACAACTGCGAGGACGGCAAACGCTACGTCCCGGTCGAACTGTACGACGTGGCTGGACTTGTTCCCGGCGCACACGAGGGTCGCGGGCTGGGCAACCAGTTTCTGGACGAACTGACCGACGCCGACGCGATCTTGCACGTCGTCGATGCTTCCGGAGGGACCAACGAAGAGGGTGAACCCGTCGAGGTCGGTGAACACGACCCGGTCGAAGATCTGGATTTCATCGAAGAAGAGATGGATCGCTGGATCGCCTCGATCGTCGAACGCAACTGGGAGTCCGTCGAGCGCCAGTCGCGCTCACCCGGCTTCGATATCGACGACGCACTCGGCGAGATGCTGACCGGCGTCGGCGCGACTGAGGCAGACATCGCACTCGTCCTCCGAAATATAGCGTACCCAGACGACCCCCGAGAGTGGACCGACGAACTGAAGCGATCACTCGCGAGTGATCTCCGCGAGCAGACCAAGCCGCTGATCGTGGTCGCGAACAAGGCCGACATCGCCCCCGAGGGGAACATCGACCGTTTGCGCGAGGCAGCGGACGTCGTTATTCCGACGAGTGCAGATGGCGAACTCGCGCTCCGCCGCGGAGCACAGGCAGGACTCGTCGACTACGACCCCGGAGACCCGGGATTTACCGTCAGCGACGATGTCAGCGATCAGCAACGCGAGGGGCTGGAGCAAGTCAGGAACGTTATCGAGGACTGGGGCGGTACCGGCGTCCAGCAGGCTCTCGACACCGTGGTCTACGACGTTCTCGACCACCTGACAGCCTACCCGGTCGAAAACGAGACGAAGTGGACCGACAGCAAGGGGCGGATGCTCCCGGATGCACACCTCCTGCCGACCGGCTCGACACCGCTGGATCTGGCCTACGCCGTCCACTCCGATATCGGCGAGGGGTATCTCCACGCCGTCGACGCCCGGGAGAACCGCCGGATCGGCGAGGATCACGAACTCGAAGAGGGAGACGTGATCAAGATCGTAAGTACCGCGAACTGAGCGCAACAGGAATATCGAGATGTGTTTTGTGTTTCAATTCAGCCGGTCGTCGTGATGAGCACAGGGTTGATCACTCTAGCGGTCGTGCGTATTCGACCTGCTTTGGTCGAAACCCAGTCTCGCGGTAAAACCGGCGTGCATCGTCGTTGTGCCACTCGCAGGAGACTTTGAGATGGTCGTAGCCCTGATCGTGTCCCATCTCGACCAGACGGTCGATGATCGCCGAGCCGTGCCCCCGGTTCCGGTGATCGTCGTCGATAGCGAGGTTCACAATCCGGAGATAGTGAGAGTGCTGTCGCGAAGAGTGGTGACCCTCACGAAGCGTAACGAAACCGATTGTCTCGTCTTCGTAAACGACGAGGTAGTCGGTGATTTGATCGTCGTCAAGGTGGGCACGGAAGCCATCGTCCGGGACGTCGCTGACATCTCCATAGCGGAGTTCGTTCAGTTCGTCGTACGATTCCATCTCTCTTGCGAGAGAGTACCAGCGGTCGACGAGCGCGCCGAGGTCGCCCTCACTGGCTTCGACTAGCTCCATACCATCTCCCGCCACGGCACCCTCTTTAAATTTCGCAGGGTGTGAGACAGTCTGTCGTGCAGATATTGAATACCAGAGAGACAGCAATTCGATATATATCGCTCGTAACCATGTATGAGATTCGCATACAGACTTATTTAGTTGCTTGGCTAACATTTAGATGGTATGAGCGAGCAATCACAGCAACTGACAGTCGATGTAGGGCGGATGGTGTACGACGACGAGGGGAACGAACTCGGAACCGTCCGCGGGTTCGACGAGAGTGGGTTTTACGTGACCGCAAACGAGGATGTAACGGTACTCGAAGACGAGACGACGAGTAGCGACCACCGGGATGCGATCATGTGGCGGTGCTGGAAGTGTGGGGAGATGGGACAGATCGAGGACATTCCGGAGGAGTGTCCCTCCTGCAACGCGCCAAAAGAGGAGATCTATTACTGGCAGGAAGACTAGAGTCGGGTAATGGAGATCTGTGTGTTCGGTGCGGGAAGTCTCGGCAGCCTCGTCGGTGGTGTACTCGCGCGGGAACACGACGTGATACTCGTCGGTCGCGAACCCCACGTCGGTGCGATCGAGGATGCTGGCTTGCAGATCACAGGTGAGATCTCTGATAGCGTGCAGCCACGGGCATCGACAGCCCCACCGGAGCAGACAGATCTCGCCGTTGTGACAGTCAAGAGCTTCGATACAGAGAGAGCAGCCCGTGAACTCGGCGGCTGTGTCCTCGATGGTGTGCTTTCCCTCCAGAACGGGATGGGAAACGAATCGATGCTGGCAGCTGAACTCGACTGTCCGGTGCTCGCGGGCACCTGTACGTATGGCGCTCGGATCGAAGAACCTGGGACAGTCGAGTGTACTGGACTCGGCGAGATCACCCTGGGACCAGCCGATGGAGGCGACTCGGAACTCGCCGATCGGACCGGGACAGCGTTCCAACAGGCAGGGCTGGAAACGAGAGTCTCGGCGGAGATGCCCCGCAAACTGTGGGAAAAACTGGCCGTCAACGCTGGGATCAACGCGACGACAGCACTCGCGAGGATCCAGAACGGTGCGCTGCTTGAGGGATCGATCCGAGAGATAGCGAGGAAGGCAGCCTGTGAAGCTGCTCGTGTCGCTCGCGATCAGGGACACAGACTGTCGGGACAGCAGGTCATGGATCGAACCTTCGAGGTCGCGGAGACGACAGCACAGAACACGTCCTCGATGCACCAGGATATACGAGCGGAGAAACGGACAGAAATCGACGCCATCAACGGCTACATCGTCGAGCGGGCCGAGAAGCCGGCGCTGGTAAACGAGACGCTCACCGCACTACTCCGGGCCTGGGAGCGCGAACGTGGCCTTAGACAGCCGTGACTACGTAGCGAAAACGAAAGAAAATAGGCCTTAGAACGGCGCTTCTGGGCCTTCGTCACTGTCGGAGTCGCCGGTTCCCTCGCCGGGGAAGGAGGGGTTCATCCCGCCTGCGCCGCCGGACATGCCTTCCGAACCACCCATGCCGGTGTCCGCGTGGACTTCCTCGATTTCCGGGATTTCTTTCGTCATTCGGGTCTTGATCGCCTGGATCGTCATCGGGGAGATCCCACAGCCTGAACACGCGCCGCCGAGCTGGATCGAGACGGTGCCTTCCTCACGGTCGATGTTCTGGATAGCCGCGCTCCCGCCGTGCATCTGGATCTGCGGGAAGTTTCGTCGCAGGAAGTTGGTGATCCGCTCGCGGAGTTCGTCTTCGGGGTCCTGATCCTCGGTTTCAGTGCTCATTGTACATCCGGATACGGAGTCAGCAGTCTTAGGCTTTGGGTCTCACACGTTCGCAGTTCACGCGTGGAGTCCGAACACAGACCGGAGTTCGCTCTCGATTTCGTCCAGGTACCGATCCAGAATCGTGTCGAGTTTCTCGTCGTCGACGATGACACCCTGCAGTTGACTCGCGGGATCGTCCGGCATCTCGATCCGGAACTCGCCGTCACCCTCGTAGAAGGGTTCGCTCTGGGCGAGTACCTGCTGATCGATGGCGTGAATCAGCTCCGAATCGTACGCGTCGTTCATCGTCTCGAAGGCCTGTTTGTAGGCGCGCTGCAACTCTGGGAAGTAGTGTTTGTACTTGTCCTCGAACTTGTCGGGGTCGAAATCGCTCATCACACACTGTTTGCTGGTCGACAGTCAAATCCTTACTGTTTGCGTCCATGTCGCTGGACTCGATGCAGTCGGAGAGGGGATGACGGACTGGGAGAGTACTATCCCAGTTGCTCGGCGACGATACTGTCTGCTGCTTCCACGAAGGATTCCTCCTCGCCGGTCGGAATCGTCGCGCCAGCGGCGATATCGTGGCCCCCACCGTCGCCGCCGACCGACCGCGAGGCCTCGGTCATCACCGTCGAGAGGTCGAGCCCCTTTCCGACGAGCCGACCGGTCCCGCGGGCCGACACCTTCGTCTCTTCGTCGTTCTTCTCGGCGAATGCAATGATCGGCCGGCTGCCATCGACGCCCTCGACGCCGAGTGCCATCCCGGCGACGATGCCGACGATCGTTTCGCGGATCTCGTCGCCGGCGTCGAAGTACTGGATGTGTTCGGCCTGGTCGACACCGCGTCGTTTGACCTGCTCCAGCCCCTCCGAGAGGTTCCTGCGGTGGTTTTCGAGTAGTTTCCGCGCCCGGTCGAAGGCGTCGCCGCGGTCACCGAGACAGACAGCGAGGCCGACGTCTGCGCGCTCGTATCTGGCCGTCGCGTTCAGCAGTGTCGAGAACTCGCTGGCGTCTCGGAGCGTGGTTCCGGTTGCCTCGTCGGTGAGCGTGTAGGTCGTTCCGACGAGTCGTTCGGCCTTCCCCGGGGGAACACCGCGTTCGAGCGCGCGCTGGAGCAGGGAACTCGCGACAGTCTGTTTCTCGTCGTCGGAGAGATCCACCCAGCGGCGCCACTCCCCGTCAGTCGCTTCCCCGTCGCCACGGTGAAAATCGACGGGCAGTCCTTCGAGAAACCCGACCGCACCCGTCTCGTCGTTCGTCACGCCGGGAATCCGGACCTCGCTCGCGTATTCGAGCAGTTTCGGGAGCGGGCGCGTCTGTTTACCGTAGAGGGCAAGATCCGTCCCCTCTTCGAGGACGCCAGCTTCGGCCCCTTCCTCGACGATACCCCTGTTCGCGCCGACGAGTTCCCCGTCGACGGCCTGCATATCGCCGACCGCTCCGACGACGGCCAGCGCGGCCAGATCGCGGTTGCCGTCGGGATCGCCGGTCGCCGCCGCCAGCGCGCGTGCGAGTAGATAACTTGCTCCTGCGCCGGAGAGTTCGGATGCACCGTTGATCCCCTCCAGCAACGGGTTGAGGTGGAACTCTGTCTCGGCGTCGGCTGGCTGGTGGTGATCCGCAATGATCGGTTCGAAATCACCGGCAGCCTCGTGTTTGCTGATGACGTCGAGCTGGCCGCTGCCGAAGTCAGTAAAGAGGACAGTATCGTGATCGCTGGCCGCGATGCTCGCGATCTCCGTCTCGTCGAGCTGTTTTTTGAATACGACGTCGTGCGGAACGGCTGCGCGTTCGAGTGCCGTCGAGGCGATGGCAGCACTCGTCAGTCCGTCGGCGTCGATGTGCGAGGCAAGGAGAACAGAGTCAGCCTCGGTTAGTCGGCGCGCACAGGCCTGCGCGCGATCAGTGAGGTCGGGTACCGGTCCCATTACAAGTAGCTTACGCGGTATCCCGTTTAAATCTCTGGATGGCGTCGGCTACTGTTCGACCGGCATAAACCAGTGTTCGTACTCTTCTGGCTGTTCCTCGACGATCTCGAAGAACTTCGTCTGGATCTGGTCGGTGATCGGGCCCTTGGTTCCGGAGCCGATCTGGTTGTCGTCGACCGAGCGGATCGGCGTGACCTCGGCTGCGGTCCCGGTAAAGAACAGTTCGTCGGCAGTGTACAGCTCACCGCGGGAGATCGTCGCATCGTCGTGGACCGTATAACCCAGATCCTCCGCAATCTCGATGACGGACTGCCGGGTGATCCCGTCGAGGATACTCTCTGCGAGGCCCGGTGTGTACAGTTCGCCGTCGCGCACGATGAAGAGGTTCTCACCCGGCCCCTCTGCGACGTTGCCTTCCTTGTTCAGCACGATCGCCTCGACGTAGCCGTTCGATTCGGCCTCCAGCGAGGCGAGGACACTGTTGATGTAGGTGCCCGTCGTCTTCGCGTTGGTCGGGATCTGACTGGAGGCGTACTTGCGCCAGGAGGAGATTGCCACGTCGACGCCGTTTTCGAGTGCATCTTCACCGAGATACGCACCCCACGGCCAGGCTGCAATCGCGACTTCCTCGTCACAGTCAGATGGGTTCAGCCCGAGCATGCCGTAGCCGTAGTAGGCGATAGGTCGGATGTAACACGACTCCAGCCCCTCCCGTCGGATCAGTTCGAGCGTCGCCTCGGTCAGTTCCTCCTTGTCGTACGGGATCTCCATATCGTACGGTTTCGCAGAGTCGTACAGCCGTTCGATATGTTCATCCCACCGGAAGATCGCCGGTCCCTTTGCCGTGTCGTAACAGCGGATCCCCTCGAAAACGCCGGTGCCGTAGTGAAGTCCATGCGTGAGCACGTGGATCTGTGCCTCGTCCCACTCGACGAACTCGCCGTCCATCCAGATGCTCTCGACATCCATCTCGTCGAAGCTCATACCCGAACCCAGAGTCCCCATCATTAAGTAGCTTCACGGTTCGGCGGTGGCCCGAGTTCAGGACAGTCGCTCGACCAGCTGGGTGCCTTCGAGATACGGAATGTCGTGACGCTGTGCGTACGAGGCGGCGTCTGTCGGCGAGAGCGCCTCGTTCGAATCGTCGTCGAGCATCTCGCAGACGACGACCGCGGGCGGCAACTCCGCAGCCTCGGCGAGTGCGAGCCCGAGCTCTGTGTGGCCCTGCCGATCAGCGAGCAGTTCAGTCGCACCCCGGAGAAGGTGGACGTGTCCCGGGGAGCGAAACTCCGCGGCGAAATCAGTGCCTGCGGGATCGGCAGCCGCATCAGCAATCGCTCGGATCGTCAGCGATCGGTCTTCGTCGGTGATTCCGGTCTCGGTCTCCCGGTGGTTGACCGGGAGCGAGAACGACGAACGGTCGTCGTAGGAGAGGTCGTGATCCCGCGCAACCGGGTGATCGATCGACTCCTGAAGGAATGGGAGGCCGAAGCTATCGGCGACCTCGTCGCTGATCGCGACACAGACGAGTCCGCCAGCGTCGTTTCGGAGCTGTGCAACTGCCGGTGGCGTCACCGCACCGGCTGGATAGACGATATCGGTCTCGCCTTCCCGGTCGGCCGCATCGTGGATACAGACCGGTTCGCCGCGGCGAAACGCAGCCAGGGCGCGGTCGACACTGCTCGACAGGCCGGTGCTGTCACTACTCCGTGACAAAGACCGTCACCTCCGTTTCGTCCGTGAGATCGAGCTCCTCGCGAAGTTCGTCCGGGGCGATCAGCTCCAGATGGTCGTCACCGTGGTGGGTCCGCTCGGGCGTAATGACGTGCAGATCCTCGTACCGTGTTCCGTCGGTTTCGATCGCTGCCGGATAGCAGTACGCCGGCCCGTAGGTCCTGTCTTCGCTCTCCCAGCCCTCGATCGTGATCGGTTCGATGGCGTCCAGCCGGGCACGCGAACGAATGCTCTCCTCGGTGAGATCGACGTTGAGCGTTCCGGGGTAGGGTTCGTAGCCGAGTTTCTCGCGGAACTGCTCCATGTAACCCGACAGTGTGATGTAGTGGCGGCCTTCACCCATCCCACTGGTTACTGTTCCCCGCAACTCGACGACCAGATCGCGCTCGAAGATCCGCCGGTAGCTCGCGTACTCGGCCTGTAGCAACTGCTCACCCGTCTCCAGGATCTCGATCCACTGTCCGTCGCTGACGATCTCACGGGTGATACAGTCGTTTTCTTCCAGCCGCTGGAGGCGCCGTGATGCCGTCTGTGTCGAGGCGTCGAGGCGATCTGCGAGTGCCGCACACGACAGTTTCTCCTCGCCCTCGAGTCCCCCGGCAAGCGCGAGATATTTGAGCGTCGTCACCTCGGCGCTGCCGACGGCCGGCTGTGTCTCTGGCATAGCTCAAAATCAGGATCGATCGAACATAAGGATACCGGATATGAGACTCATCCCAGATATGTTACGGAAGCCGACAGTGTACGAGACTGGGTACACCCGCACTCGGAGAGAACAGCCTCAGCTCTGCTCCGGTGATCCCTGTGAGTCCGACCCACTCTTCGAGTCGGAGTCGGAATCTGACGGTTCGGCTCCGTCTTCGACCGGCGTTTCCACGGGTGCGGTCGCTGTTGCCCGACTGATGAGCTGTCTGATCGATTTATCCGGGCTCTTGTTGTCTTTCTCACCGAAGCCAGCGCTCAGAATCCGTGTGAGGGCATCCTCGACAGTATCGTCGATCTCGTCGTACCGGTCAGACTCGACCTCGATCACGAACCCGCTCGTGATGTTTGGAGCAGTCGGCAGAAACAGAATATCACGGCCGTCCTTCGTTTGCCGGCCTGTTTTGAACGCCGTCATCCGGAGTCCGTCCCACACCTCGAGTCGAACGGGGGCCTGCAGATCGTCCGTTCCCGAAAGCGCGGTCTCGACACCCATCTTCGATGCATTGTACACCACACGGAGCCCAGGAAGTTGATTGATCAGATCGTCGATCGCCCGTTCCAGCACCGACCCGACTGCGGTCCGCATCAGGTAGCCGACCGAAAAGACGAGCAACACGAAAATGACGATCGACAGCGCGACCCGGACCGGCCCCGATTCGACGGGGACGGGAATCTGGACGAGTCGGTTGTAGATCCACAGAAGAAAGATCACTGTAACGAGTAACGGAACGAGGATGATGAGTCCACTCGCGAAATCTCGCTTCCACGAGGCCATTGGATACAGTTCACGGCGGCGAAGTAATGAGTTCTTGCTTTTCCGTGAGAGGTGGACTGGTCGGAGCGCAAACACGGTATTTAAAATAGCGGCTGTTGCAACACGCAGTATGGAGGTCTATGCAGTCGTTGCGACAGCAGTGTGGGCGATGTTTCCAGCGTATATTCCGAACAATGCTGCCGTCCTCGCTGGTGGTGGCCGACCGATCGACGGCGGCCGGATGCTCGGTGGCCGACGGATGCTCGGCGACGGGAAAACATGGCGCGGAACGGCAGTCGGCTGGACGGCTGGCGCGCTTCTCGCACTGTTTCTCAACGAACTCAACGGGCCAGCGAGTGACCTGCTCGGGGTGTCGCTTCCGGAGTTCCCGATCCCGATCGTCGTTGCCTTTCCGCTCGGGGCGATGCTCGGTGATATCGGTGCCTCCTTTCTGAAACGCCGCACCGGTCGTGAGCGCGGTGCCCCTTTCCCGGTCGTCGATCAGCTGGATTTTGTCGCCGGAACACTACTCCTCGGGGCGATCGCCAGCCCTGGCTGGTTTTTCGAGACGTTCACCGCGCCCGTCCTGGCAGTCGTCCTGATTCTGACGCCGCTTTTGCACGTCCTGACGAACGGGATCGCATACGTCATCGGCGTCAAGGACGAGCCGTGGTGACACCCCCGGACGAGTGAACGTAGCTTTGTCGGCAGTATCAGGCCACTTACAGGTTGATTACCTACCCGAGGGAGACTTGCCCTATTTAAAAGATATGTGTTACCCTGACAAGCAGAGGAGTTTATCGGGATTTCAGGCCCTGTGTGTGTAGATATTACATATCAGAACAAAATTTATATTGCTATATAATTAATTATTAATTATGCAAGTACAGGAGACGTACAGGTGCGCTGTGGCGGGGTGTGACGCCGAGCACGACTCGTGGCAACGTGTCGCGAGGTGTATTCACTGTGGTGCGACAGTCTGTCGGAGCGACTGCTACAGAGAGCTTCCGATCGTCGAATCGTTCATGAACCGGACCCGACGGTGTCCGGACTGCAACCAACCGATGGATGACTGATGAGCAGGTGGAAACGCAGTGGTGTCGGGGAACTGCAGTTGTCTCGATTGATCCGATCTTGTTCGACCCATTCCTGTTTGTTGGCGCCCCGGTCGAGCGAACTGCCCCGGAAACCGAGAGAATCCCAGCCGGCCACAAACTCGATCGCGGTATTCTGGAAGTACATCAAAGCCTGGCGTACTTTCAAGTTCTGAGAACTAGATAGATAGCCTTAGTACGTTCCTAGCAAATATCGGATATGACGAGCCCTGTCGACAGCCCGCAGTATTTTCCCCGGTTGCCAGAGTCGTTTACCGACCAGGCCGACCGATCGATTCGCATCGAGCACTACGACGGGCAGCCAGAGCCACTCATCGAGATGTACACGGAGTTCGATTCTGGATCGTTCTCCCAGGGCGTGCCTCCGAGAACCCGAACACAGATCGAAGAGTGGGTCACGCATCTGCTCGCAGAGGGACACAACGTCGTCGCGTTCCACGACGGACGGCCCGTCGGGCACACGGTAATGTTCCCACACGATGATACCTCCGAGCTGGCGATTTTCGTCCACCCCGATTACCAGTCGGCGGGGATCGGAACGAAACTCATCCGGGCTGTGCTGGGCTACAGCCAGAGAGAGGGGATCAACCACGTCTGGTTGACTGTGGCTCGTGACAACAGAATTGCGATCAAACTCTACCGGTCTGCCGGCTTCGAGATCCGCGACGAAGACCGTGGCGAACTGGAGATGGAACGCGACCTCTAGACAGCGCACTGTCGGGCACCGTGTGATTCGTGTTGCCAACACAGGTAAACGGATTCAGCCCTATCCCGTCGTATGACCGGCAGTTCGTTTGTTCTCGACGACCGCCTCAATCTGGGAGCGGGTCTGGTTGCGCTCGTCCTCTTCGGGGCAGGTGGTGTCGCGCTGATACAGCGCCAGGGTGTCGCTGGTATTTTCCTCCTCCTGGGCGGTTTCGTCGCCCTCATGTTCCTCGAATATCGGCACGTGCACAGCTCTGGGTGAGTTCGATTACAGGCATCCGAAGGAGATGGAAACCGGTAGCCACTGGTCGGCTAGAACGCGTCAGAAAAACGCATGGACCAACGCGGATTTGAACCGCGGGCCTCCCGGTTATCAGCCGAGCGCTCAACCTAACTGAGCTATTGGTCCGCTTGGGTGCATCAGGATGTATCCGGTAGTGCCTGTTAAGGGTTTCTAATTCGTGGTCCGTTTGTGTGAGAGTGCATCACGGAGCAGGGTTAGTTCCGGTCGTCGACTTCCTCGAAGTCGACATCCTGTGCGTCGTCGAATCCGCTCGGGCCGGAATCGTCCGGGCCAGGGTCGTCCGGGCCGGGGCTGCCCTGTTGTCCGAAACCATCACCATCGCCGGGGAAGCCGCCGATGTAGACGTTGCCGGTGACAAAGCCGTCGGTTTTTTTGTCCGCGTAGGGGACGAGCACGTACTTTTTGAGCGCCAAGCGGATCGGATACCGCGTCAGCGGAACCACGAGCAGGAGTCCGAGTGCGTCGGTGACGAGTCCCGGCGTCAGCAGGAAAGCACCCGCGACGATCAACAAGGCGCCGTCGACCAGTTCGTTCGTCGGCGGGTCGCCCTCGGCGGCTTTCACCTGGATCTTGCGTATCGTATGGCGGCTCTCGGCGCGCACGAGCAACAGCCCGAGCAGGGCCGTCAACACGACCACCAGTACCATCACTACCCAGCCGAAATACCAGCCGAAGACGACCAGAAGGATGGCATCGAGCAGCGGGATCAACAACAGAAGCCCGATGTAACGGAGCATACTCCCTCTTTTCGCCCCTCTCCAAAACACTTTTCGAGACTGACTGGTCCTGACGGCGGTTCGAACGCGAACTGCCGGTGGAAATACTAGTCGTGGGGATGGAATCGCTTCATCGCCTGGCGGACAGCATCTTCATCACCGATGAAGGTGATGTGGTCGCCGTACTGTAACTCCTCGTCAGCGTCCGGAACGTGTGATTCATCGTCGCGACCGATGACGGCGACGATACAGCCCGGCGGGATCTCCTCGTTGATCTCGCGGATCGTCCTGCCGACGAGATCCTCGGCGGTGATCCGGATCTCCTGGACGTCGTGGCCGTCGCCGATTTCGTTCATCCAGTGGGTGATCGCCGGCCGTTCGATCTCGTCGTCGATCGCCACCGCCGTCGCAGTCGGTGCATCGATGCCGGTGATGCCAAGCGAGTCGAACGCGTCGATGTTGTCGGACTGGTTGACCCGTGCATAGATCGACTCGATGCCGAACTTCGAGCGGGCGATCTGGCAAGCGAGAAGATTCACGTCGTCGTCAGCAGTCGCTGCGATGAGACGTTTGGCATCGTCACATCCCGCCTTACGCAGGACATCCGTCTCGGTGCCGTCGCCCCGATGGACGGTGAATCCCTCGCTTGCGAGCTGTTCGACCTGTTCGTCGTCTTCTTCCACGATGACGACGAACTCGCCTCTGTTCTCCAGTCGTTTGGCGAGCGGCCGGGTGATCCGACCGCCGCCGACTATGATTGTTCGCATTGGTGACACTCCGAGTAGCTGTCCGATCTGTCGTGCGAATCCGGCTTCGATCGTAACCGTCGCAAAAATAACTGTAAAGACGGTACCGACGAGGAGCTGCCCGGCCTCGATGTTGCCAGCCAGTTCGAGTTCGATCGCAAACAGCGTTGCGACACTGGCCGGGATGATCCCCCGCGGCCCGACACAGGCGAGAAACCAGCGCTCGGGCCAGGTGAACCGTTCGACACCGACCGTCGAAATGAGTGCCACGAGCGGCCGAAGCACCACCATGACGACGACAACGAGCACGATCGCGCCCACACCGAGTTCGCGGATGGCCCCGATATCGATCAGCGCTGCGAGCGAGACGAACACGAACGCGAGAACGATGAGCGTCGTGTTCCGGGCAAACTCCTCGATTTCGTGTTCGTGTTCGAGATCCATATTGCCGAGCGCGATCCCGGAGGTCGCTGCGGCCGCGATCCCGGCTTCGGCAGCGACTGTCTCGGCGAGTCCAAAGGAGCCGACTGCACCACCCAGTGCGAGAAACTGGGCAGCCCGCACCTCCGCGTCGGGTGTGATATCGTACTCCAGGAGGAGATAGATGACAAGCGTCGCCAGCAATCCGGCCCCGATGCCGACGCCGAACCGCTTGACGAACTCGAACACCGTCGCGGATACCCCGAGGTCGTCCAGCAACAGCGTCTCGAAAATCACCACAGCGCCGATTGCTGCCGTCACGTCGTTGACTATCCCCTCGGTTTCCAGCGCCGCGGCGACGTGTTCGCGCACGCGAACGACTTCCAGAATCGGCGTGATGACGGTCGGCCCGGTCGCGACGAGCAACGCACCAGCCAGCAGCGCAATCTCCCACTCCGTTCCTTCGAGGAACTTGATCGCGACCGACGTCCCGACGAACATCACGACTGCCCCGACCGTCACCAGTCGCAGCGATGTCCGTGAGGCCTCCCGAAGTCGGTTGGCCTTGAGTGCGAATGCGCCGTCGAAAACGATGATCGCGACACTGAGCCCCACGATCGTTTCGAGTCCCTCACCGAACGTTTCCAGCGTGACGATTCCCAACAGCTCGGGACCAAGTAGCACACCGATACCGAGATAGAACACGACACTCGGGATCCGCAACCGGGTTGCGAGTAGCTGGACGAGCAGCCCCGAGACGATAATCAATGCGACCGCTGGCAGTAGAGTTGCCACTACCCCGAGTATCGACCGTGCAAATAATTAATCTACTGACTTACTGGTATGAGAACGTAGCTCGTGAATGGTTCCGTCTCTATTATCGGAGGTGACGGTGAGATGATAGCTGTGAGTTTACTCGGCCCTCTCGTAACGGGAACTACTCGGTCGGGTTGGCGTGTTCACGGATGTAGGCCAGCAGTTGGTCGCCGTCGACATCGACACCCTGCCGGGCGAAGAAGTTCGCGACGTTCTCACAGTCACGTTCGAGGAAGTCGTCGCTGTTGGGGTGGTGGACCGTGACCGCCTGGCCCACGTCGATGATGTACAGCTGTGACTCGTGGACGATGATGTTGTACTCGGAGAGGTCGCCGTGGACGATGCCGGCGTCGTAGAGCCGATACATATACTCCCGGACGACCTCGAATGCCGTCCGTGGGTTCTCGATGTGGACCTCGGTGAGTCGTTTCGCACGCCCCGTCTCGGTGCCGAGATACTCCATGACGAGGACGTTTCGCTCGACTGCGATCGGTTCCGGGACCCGGACCCCGGCTGCTCGCGCGCGTTTGAGATTGGCGAACTCCTTGCGGACCCACGCCATCACGACTGCCTTCTTGTTGCCCGCGATCTCCTCGAACCGCGGATCGCCCTGGAGATACTCGCCCATCTCCCGGAAATCCGAGGCGTTGATCCGGTAGACCTTGACAGCGACTTCGTGGTCACCGGACAGCGCAGTGTAGACGTTCGCCTCTTTCCCCGTCGAGATCGGTCCCCCGAAGGCGTCGATGTGGCCGTCCTGGACGAGTTTGTACAGTGCGCCGTAGGTCGCGTCGTCGAAGACAGACGCCTCTACTTTGAACTGGTCTGCGTCCTTGATCCGTTCGCGAAACTGGCTGAACTCCCTGTCGCGTTTGCGTGCGATCCGGTCGGCGTCCGTATCCGTGTAGTCGATTTCCTCCCACTCGTCACCCGGCGTCTCTACCTCGTCGGTATCGAGCAGGCCATACTCCTGTTCCATCTACAGAGAGCTAACAGGCGAACACTGAAAAGAATACGTTCTATCAGGTGTCGTTGTCGTCGCTGTCGTCAGCATCGGCCGCTGCAGCGCTCGATCGAACGACGAGCACAGGGCCGACAGAGGCAGCCGCGACACGGTCGGCTTCCTCGCCGAACAGCAGCGACGAAAGTGACGGCGCACGCTCGCCCATGACGACTGCATCGTGGCCGGCGACGGCATCGATGAGTGCATCGAAGGTATTGCCTTCCGCTACTCTGGTCGTCGTCTCGATGCCTGCCGCCGAGAGCTGTTCGGTGGCCGTTGCGAGAGAGTCGTCGCTGGCTACGTCGCCGTCTGCGATGAACAGCGTTACTTCGATCGGTCGGTCGCCGATCAGTTCCACGACGAACTCGACTATCTGTGTGGCGTCTGTATCGCCGGCTAAGGAGACGAGCACATTGTCGACTGGCCCGGTCGTGCCGGTGATCGCGTAGGCGCGAGCGCTCGTTTCGTCTGCGATGCGATCGATCGTCTGCTGTCGGTTCTGCGTGAAGACGAGTCGGTGGTAGGCCTCGCCGCCTGCCGACCGGAACTCCTCGGTCAGGTCGTCGAGTGCTTCGTTCGCCCGGTCTTCGAACTGGGCGCGTGCCTGATCCGGCGGTGTCTGCTCGGGCAAGACGTGATAGCCGAGTACCGTCACGTCCATCGTCGAGAGCAGATTCACCAGCCCCGAGGAGACGGTCCCGCCTTCGAGGATAGCCACGGGCACGAGTACGTGAGTCATTACAGGGCCCCCCTTAGCGTCACGTCGCGAGCGTAATAGAAGTACCACCCGGCTGTGCCAAGCATGATCGCGAGGCCGATGATCTGTGAGAGTCGGTTCATCAGCAAGATGAGCGCGAAACTCGCCACCGCACCCAGAATCGGAACGGCAGGATACCCCGGCACTCGGAACTCGGGATCGTACCACTCGGGTTCGTCCCGCCGGAGCGCGATCAGTGCCACGCACATCAGCGCGTACATGATGAGGTGGAGAAAGGAGGCGACCTCGGCGAGAATCTCGACCTGCCCGGTCGCGGTCAGCAGGAGAATCGGCCCACCCGCCATCCCGAGTGCGACGTGTGGTGTGCCGTACTTGAGATTGATCCGACTCGCCCATCCCGGGAGAATCGCGTCCTTCGAGACGGCGTAGATCGCCCGCGAGGTGGAGAGGATCGACGCGTTCGCACTCGACATCGTGGCGAGCAGTCCGCCGAAGACGATCGCAAACGCACCCGCGGGGCCGAGCAGATCGCGGCCGACCGCAACCATCGCCGTCTCACCCTCCTCGGCGAGTCGTTCCGCGCCGAAGGCACTCGTCGCGACGAGAATCGTCACCACGTACAGCACCGTGACGATCACCACGGAACCAACCATCGCCATCGGGAGCGTGCGCCCGGGATCTTTCATCTCACCGGCGACTGTCGCCACCTGTGCGAAGCCGAGATAGGAGGTGAAAACCAGCGCTGCGACGGTGAAGATGGGAAGCGTGCCCCGGGGTGCGAAGGTTTCGGGGGCGCTCGGCTCACCGACGATTCCGATTGCGTCGAGCAGTCCAAATCCGAGAAAGAAGATGAGAATCGAGAGCAGGAGTGCAACGACCCCGTTCTGGAGTTTCGCCGCATTTTCGGTCCCGGTGACATTCAGGAGCGTGAATCCAGCGCCGACGGCAACCGCGACAGGGATGACCAGCCACTCGCCGATCGCGATGCCGGCAACGCCGAGCGCATCGACCGCGTAGTAGCCGAAGCCGACGAGATAGAACGCGGTCGCGAAGACGAGGCCGAACCACAGGGAGAGTCCGACGACGGCACCGGGGAGTGTGCCGAGGCCGCGGGAGATGAAGTAGTAACCGCCACCACTTTTTGGCATCGCGGTCGCGAGTTCGGAGGTCGGCAGGGCGACGAGCAGTGCGACGACGCCACCGATCGCGAAGGAGAGGGCCGCCGCGGGGCCGGCCTCGCCGGCAGCCAGCCCCGGGAAGACGAAGATTCCGGCGCCGATCATCGTCCCGATCCCGATCGCGAGACCGCCGCTGAGGCCGATCGTTCGCTCGAGTTCGGCGGTTTTGGTGACCGTCGCATCGTCAGTCTCGACTGTCTGCTCGATGTCGGGTCTCTCGCCCTCGATGTTCTGACCGAGTTCCTCGGAGGCCATATGGTTGCCTCAGCCGGGGGACACTTGCCTGTTTGGCCGTGGTAGGACGGTCGTAGACCGAAAGTGAGAATTCGAGTTAAAAGCACCCGATCGTTCCAGAAATTCCGCCCCCGGCAAAATATACGCCGAACTCGGAGAGTCAGAGAAACACACTCAACTCGATCCCGAGTTGCATCGCTGCCGCGCTGACAGTCGGAATCGTCAGGTTATCGTCGATGATGTAGCCTCTGATCCGCGGTTTGAGGCCGTCGGCGAGCATCGCGCCCAGCCCACCGAGAACGACCGCCAGGGGCGTATCGTAGAGAAACGCAGCGGCGATTGCCGACGAGGCGAGAAACATCGTCACCAGGGCGCGGGGTCGTTTGACCAGCCGGAGTTCCCCCGAACTCGCGATCCCACTCAACGGATCGGCGACCGCGAGCATGAAGATCGCGGGGATGGCGACGTCGGGCTGGAAGAGCACCGTGACGACCACCGCCGAGAGCATGTAGAGCAGATAGCCCGCGGGGTTGTCCTCCTCGTACTCCCGGGTCAGATGCCGGTGGACCCACAGTTCGAGCCCGCCGTACAGTCGGAGCCACTCGAGGGCCAGGGCGACGACAGCCCCGACGACGAAGAGAATCGTGACCTGTATCCACGTGATCAGCCCCAGAATGTAGAGAGCAGGAATGACCGCGCCGCTGGAGTGGACGAGTCGGCGACCGACCTCGCCTTTGAGCCACTGGAGCGTGCGGCGGACCACGGGAGTCGAAGGTGTTGCCATTAGCTATCTGAGATGCTTTGCCGGTGGGATTAAAACTCGTCGAATGTCGCATCACCGTCGCGCAGTGCCGACAGTGTCCCGGGCAGTTCGTCGATCGGGAGCCGTTTCTGTGCCGTCGTATCCCGCTCTCGCACCGTCACAGTCTCCTCCTCGAGGCTGTCGTAGTCGATTGTGACACAGAACGGCGTGCCGACCTCGTCCTGGCGGCGGTACCGACGGCCGATCGCGCCGGAGTCGTCGTAGGTCACTTCGAGACCTGCCTCTCGAAGCTGGTTTGCCACCTCCTTTGCGCGCTCGGCGAGACCGTCCTTGTCCATCAGCGGGAAGACACCTACCGTCGTCGGGGCCGCTTCCGGAGGCAAGGAGAGGTACGTGCGCTCCTCGCCGTCGACTTCGTCGGTCTCGTAAGCGTGAGCCAGCACGGTGTACACCATCCGACCAACACCGAAGGACGGCTCGACGACGTGAGGCGTGATGTGCTCGCCGGATTCGGTCACCTCCTCGATTTCGAAGCCGGTCTTCTCGACGGGAATCGTGTACGCCTCGCCGTCAGCTTCGACCGTGACCTCGTCGCCCTCGAACGCATCGGGATCGCTCGCGGCGAGTCGTTCGAGTTCGGTCACAATCTCGCCCGCGGCCGAGCCGAACTCCGGCCCGAGATAGCCCATGTCGGGGTCGACCGTCGGTTTCTCGACCGTAACCGGTTCGTCGTACTGTTTGAACACCGAGTACTCCTCGCCGGAGTATTGCTCGTGTTTGACGAGGTCGTAATCACCACGGTAGGCGAAGCCGGTGATCTCGATCCAGTCGCCGTCGATCTCGGATTCGGCGTCCCAGCAGTCGGAGGCGTAGTGGGCGAGTTCGCCCGGGAGATGCTGGCGGTACCGGAAGCGGTCCATATCCACGCCGATGCGCTCGTAGTAGGCCTTCGAGATCCCGAGATAGAAAGCGATCCAGTCGCTCTGGATGATGCCTTCTTCGACTGCCTCGGCAACTGTGATCTCCTGGACACCACCGTCGTCTGCGTCCTGCTGTTCGGCCGAGTACAGCGGGAGCACGACGTCTTCGACCCGCCAGAGTGGCGGTTCGTCCGTCTCGGGATCGATGAAGTGTTCGAGTTCAGCCTGCGTGAACTCGCGGACGCGCACGAGGGCTTTCCGCGGCGAGATCTCGTTGCGGTAGGCACGGCCGATCTGTGCCACACCGAAAGGAAGCTGATTGCGCGCGTACTCTGCGAGCTGTGGGAATTCGACGAAGATGCCCTGGGCGGTCTCCGGCCGGAGATAGCCCGGATCGGAGCTGCCGGGGCCGATGTTCGTCTCGAACATGAGGTTGAACTCCTCGACTGGCTCCCCCGCGAGCTCCCACCCGCAGGTCGGGCAGGTGATGTCGTGATCCTCGAACAGGCCCTCGACGTCAGGGATCGGGAGTGCTTCGGCGTCTTCGACAGTCGAGTCCGGATCGTCTTCGACGAGATGGTCCGCACGGTGACTCTCGCCACACTCCGGACACTCGATGATCATGTCGTCGAAGCCGTCGAGGTGGCCGGAAGCCTCGAATACCTCTTCTTGCATGATCGTCGGCGCGCTGATCTCCATGTTGCCCTCGCGGGTGACGTAGCGATCGCGCCAGGCCGATTCGATGTTGGCTTTCAGCGCGGCACCCTCGGGGCCGTAGGTGTAAAAGCCAGCCACACCGCCGTAGGAGCCGGCCGTCTGGATGAAAAAGCCGCGACGCTTGGCCAGCTCTGTGAGTCTGTCACCCTCGCTCATGCGAAAGCCTCCAGCAGATCTATATCCTGAACGATGCCCGAGAGATTGCCACCGCTGACCAGCGGGAGCTGTTCGATATCGTGCTCGATCAGAAGCTGTGCAACCTCCGTGATCGGGCGCTGTTTGCTGACCGTGAGCAGATCAGCAGTCATGAACTCCGAAACTGGCTCCGCCGGAATCTCGACGTTACGCGTGGGCATGTATCTGTTTCCGACGGCCTTGATCCCCTCCCAGGCCCACTCGTCGTCCTGGTTCGCGATCGACTCGCCGGTGTCTTCCTCACCCTCGACGACCCTGGCGACATCGATGATGTCCACTTCGGTCAGCATCCCCGTCAGATCGCCGTGCTCGTCGAGGACGACCGCGTACGGGACCTGTGCAAAGGCCAGCTCACGCTCTGCAACCGGCAGTGGCGTCTCACTGTAGACACAGTTGACCTCCTCGCCTGCGACGTCCTCCGCTGTTATAGACTCGCCAGCCTCGCCCCGTGCTATTGCCCGGACGATATCTGTCAGGGTGAGAATTCCTTTGAGTTGGTCGCCGTCGACGACGGGAATCCGGCGTTCCCCCCGTTCCCACATGAGTTTTGCAACCTCGGTCACAGTAGTGCCGGTCGTCGTCGTCGACACCTCCTCGGCGAGAAGCGCGAGCTGATCCTCGTTGGGTCGGTCGATCAGCACGCTCCGTGTAATAATCCCGCGGTAGATCTCTTCGCCATCTGTTTGCTTGACTGCCGGAACAGACGAGAACTTGCGGTCCTGCAGATACTCCAGGACGTCATCACGGGTACCAGGAATTTCGACCGTAACGACGTCTTCACGCGGTGTCATAACGTCTTCGACGTTCATGTTGCCACGTACTCCACGCCCCACCCACTAAGACCTTACACATTTCGGGGTACGGATCGAGCTGCCCACACTGACACACACTCCGGCCATCGACGGCGAAAATTCGAACGAACTATCGATAAATACGCTATCATTCACGGTACGATGCCAGATAGAATCCCATTCTTGTTGCCGGATCGTCACTATTGAATCCGACACTCTTATATTCCGTTGTTACATGTTCACACACATGGAGTCGGATACTGTCGCCCAGACGGAGGAACAACAGGGTTCAGAAGTGATGGCAGCCGTCGAAAACGGACCACGAGACGAGTTCGTTCTCGCCGATATAACCACAGACGACGCCTACATCACAATGCCCCTCGACGAGGCCGCGTCACTCCCAGCCTGGCGGTAGGTCCGGTTTTCACCCGGTTTTTGTGTTCCATCGGTCTCAGAGCGGTTAGCATCGGCGGACAGCGAGCCGTTGGAGTATCTGTCGTCGATACTGTCTGAGAATAACACACATGTGCAATCTCTCCGATAGATTCTCGCGCGGAGAAAACAAATGTTATCTCTACCCCACGGTTTGTGTCGCGCATGAAGGTACTGGTCACCGACCCGATCGCGAATGCGGGTATCGAGCGGTTACAGGAGCAGGGCCACGACGTACAGAAGGCCTACGATCTCACACAGGAGGAGCTCCTGGAGGTAATTTCGGACGCGAACGCGTTGATCGTCCGCTCCGGAACCGAGGTTACGCGGGAGGTTTTCGAAGCGGCAAACGATCTCATTATCGTCGGGCGCGCGGGCATCGGTGTCGACAACATCGACATCGAGGCTGCGACGGACAACGGCGTCATCGTCGCCAACGCACCCGAGGGGAACGTCCGCGCCGCCGCCGAGCACACGGTCGCGATGACGTTCGCGACAGCCCGATCGATCCCGCAGGCCCACGAACTGCTCTCTGACGGCGAGTGGGCGAAAGGTGATTTCACGGGAACAGAGGTCAACGACAAGACACTCGGTATCGTCGGCTTCGGCCGCGTCGGCCAGGAAGTCGCGAAACGCCTCGGCAACCTCGGGATGGATCTGCTCGTCTACGATCCGTACATCAGCGAGGAGCGGGCCGACCAGCTCGGTGCCGAACTCGTCGACGACCTCGACACCTGCCTGCGCGAGGCGGACTTCCTCACGATCCACACGCCGCTGACCGACGAAACCGAGAACATGATCGGTGGCGAGGAGCTCGCCCAGCTCGAAGGCGGCTACGTCATCAACTGCGCACGCGGTGGGATCGTCGACGAAGAAGCACTCGCCAAAGCTGTCGACGATGGCATCCTCAAAGGGGCCGCAGTCGACGTCTTCGCACAGGAACCAGTCTCGCGGGACAACCCACTGCTGTGGGTCGAGGACATCATCGTCACCCCACACCTCGGCGCGTCGACGGAAGCCGCACAGGAGAACGTCGCGACCTCGACGGCCGACCAGATCGTCGCCGCGTTCAACGACGAGCCGGTGATGAACGCCCTCAACGCACCCTCCGTCGACGAGAGCTCGTTCCCGAAAATCGAGCCGTACATCGACCTCGCGGATACGGCCGGCAAGATCGCAGTCCAGCTGTTCGACGACCGTGTGGAGTTCGTCGAAGTGGAGTACAACGGCGATATCGCCGACGAGGACGTCGATCTCGTCACGGCGAGCGCGCTGAAAGGCGTCTTCGAACCGCTCGAATGGCAGGTCAACGCCGTCAACGCACCACGCGTCGCAGAGCAGCGCGGCATCGACGTGACGGAGTCGAAATCCAAGCAGACCGGTGACTTCCGGTCGCGGGTAACGGTCACAGTCGGCAACGAAGAAGAGAGTGTCAGTGTCTGTGGGACGCAGTTCGCGGGCGACGATCCGCGGATCATCAGTGTCGACGGCTTCCGCGTCGACGCCATTCCACACGGCCACATGCTCGTCGCGCGCAACGAGGACTCGCCCGGTGTGATCGGCTTCATTGGCAGCGTGCTCGGCGACGCGGACGTCAACATCGCGGGGATGTTCAACGGCCGTGAGACGATCGGTGGCGAAGCACTCTCCGTCTACAACCTGGACGACCCGGTCTCCGACGAGGTACTGGAGACGATCAACAACGACGAGCGAATTATCGACACGAAGTATATCTCGCTCAACGGCAAGAACACGGGCAGCCGAGAGCAGTAACCGAACTGCGAGCAGTCCGGAACGGGAAGACCTGAGATCAGGCGTCGACAGATTCGATACTGATCGTCGGTTTCTCTTCCAGTTTTGCGACCGCGTCGTCGGGACAGTCCTGTCGACCCACCATCGTCCTGAGCGTTTCACCTGGTCCGAGTGTCGTCTCGAAGACCAGTTCCGAGTCGTCGATCGTCCAGCCCTCGTTGAGCGGCTGTTCGGAGAGATTCTCCGCGGCCAGATCGGCATCGACGAACGGTTCGGTGATGCGAACTCTGGCGGGGTCACTCCGCGCGGACTCGATCTCGAAGGCGGTCACCGGTGAATCGAGCGTGTCGTCGAGGTATTTCGAGATAATGACGTCCTGGGTCGCCGTCTTGTCTGCCAGCTCCGCCCGCTTGATGACGTCACCGACGACGACCTCCCAGACCCCGGACTGAGTTCGGTCGTCGTAGCCGGGTGGTGACTCTTCTTCATCCTCGTAGAGTCGCTCGACGGGTGCCTCGTCGACGGCGTATTTTTCGGGCAGCCCCGAACGGATGACCGCGTAGGCGATACCGGCGACCAGCGTGGCGAACCCACCGACGAGGGCAGGGATGATCAGGAAGGCGAAGTCACTCTCGTTGCCGCCGGTCTCGAAGGGTGACTCCGAGATGTTCTCTGAATCGTTATCCGCCCCGCCCGCACTCCCGGACGAGATGTCGCCACCTTCACCGAGTGCGTACAGTATCGACGACTCCGTCGAATCGACAGTCGGGATGTAGACAACTCCGTTGGCAACGGCCGGCGACGCGAACTGGGATCCCGCTGTCTCGAACGACCACAGTTCCTCTCCGTCAGTGGTGAGTCCGTAGGCGACGTTGTTCCGAGAGGTAACGTACACTGTGCCATCAACCACAGCCGGCGAGGAGGCAATCTCTCGCGTACCAGTACTGAATCGCCACTCCTGGCTCCCTGTCTCGGCGTTCACTGCGTAGACGAGTCCGTTCCGACTTCCGACGTAGATCCGGCCGTCGGCGACTGCTGGCGAGCCGACGACCCTGCCACGGGCGTTGAAACGACCCCGTGGTGACCCGGTTGCGGCTTCGATGTTGTACAAGAGGCCGCCTTGCGGATCGCCATCGACTCCGGTGCCGACAAACACCGAGCCATCGGCGATCGTCGGGGTCGATGTCACCGGCCCCCGCAGTTCCCGGGACCACACTTCGTCGCCGGAAGAGACCTCGAGCGCGAAGAGAGACGCATTCTCGGCCGCGCTGCTATCAGTACCGAAGACGACCAGCTCTTTCGGTCCATCTTCAGTCTCGACGGAGCCGACTGCGGCCCCCGAACTGATCGCTCGATTGTCTTCCTCACCGGTATCGAACGACCAGCGTTCTGTGATGCTCTCGTCGTCCTGGCTGATATCGATCGCAAAAAACCCGCCGCCGGTACTCCCGACGTACACTGTCCCGTCGGCGACAGCAGGTGGGGTATCGATCCGGCCGTCGGTGCCGAACCGCCACAGTTCCTCGCCAGCCGCTGTGTCGACGGCGTGGAGTGTCCCGGAGTCGTCACCCACGTAGAGCGTGCCGTCGACGATGGCCGGAACAGATCCGATCGAACTGCCGAGGTCGACCGGCCAGCCGTCGACACTGTCACCAGAGACCGGATCGAACGCGTAGATCTGGCCGTTCTGGCTGGGCAGGTAGACGACACCGTCGGCGACGACCGGCTGGACTGTTGTTCGGCCGCCAGCGCTGGCAACCCACTGCCCGCCGACGTTCTCGACCGGGCCGGTTCCGTCGGGGTTGTGACCCGTGTTCGCGGCGTCGAAGGCGAACTCCGGCCACGACTGGGCTGTCTGCATCGCACCCGCTGATCGGGGACCTGATTCTCCCGTCGCACGGCCAGAAAGGGCACCGATTGCCGGTAGTGTGGCAACCGTGCCGAGAAACTCACGTCTGGTCGATCCGGATCGCATTGGGTGGTCCTAGAACAGGAGTGTATAAAACGCCGTTCTCTTGGATCGACGGGATCACTGCCGGCGATATCACGATCCGGACCGCTCAGGATGAATCGAACAGCTTGCGCATGACCGCAAACTTCAGGTCGACCCCGTTTATCTCCCGTACTTTGCGGTCGATATCTCGGTAGCCGAGTGTTTCGTAGAACTCCTTCGCGTTCAGCGAGGAGACGAGCTGTAGCTCGGACAGCCCCGTGATCCGTGCACGGGATTCAAACTGGCGGACCAGCGAGGAGCCGATTCCCTCCCCGTGGTACTCTGGGTGGACGAACACCGCGTCGATCCGGTTTTCCGCCGTGTTGAGGACACCGTAGCCGGCAGTCGCCGGGCCGGATTCGACCAGGAGGATCTCGAAGCGGTTGCTCTCGATCGCCCGGCCGAACTCTTCGACCAGTTCGTCGTCGGGCCGCCACGCATCGAGCTGTCTGGCCGTGTACTCGTCGCTGTCGATCGCACTGATCGCGACCTGCTTGACCGTCAGGATCGCTCCGGCGTCACCGACCTTGGCCGCTCGATACGTGAACTCACCCATCTGCCCGGCCCTACAGGCTGTGTCGGTATAGAACTTCCAGTTTCCGGCACTCGGTTGTCTCTGATCGACAGTTTCAAAACGGCGGGGATCGCTCCCCGGCCTCGATTGTCGTCTCCAGCCAGTTTTCCTCGGGTGGGAGCGGGCAGGAGAAGGTTTCGCTGTAGGCACAGAACGGGGAGTACGCGAGGTTGAAATCCAGCACGATGCTGTCCCCGTCCTGGAGTTCCCGTTCGAGTTCCAGATCCATGTACCGGCCGTCCTTGTAGCTTTGCTGGCCGGTGGTCTTGTCGCGGAACGGGACGAAAATCGAGTCGTCCTCGGCCTGTCTGTAGCCGTGCAGATCGTACTGTTCGCCGTCGAGTTCGAACGTGAATCTGAACACACGGTTGTAGCTGACAGTCCGTCCGTCGGAGGTTTCGAGTTCGACAGTCTCGGGTTCGTCGAAGACGTGGACTGTGGCCGCGACACGGTACTCCGGATCTGGATCAAAATAGGCCAGCCCATCGAACTCGTCGCGGTGGTCCGGCGGGATCGGTGACTGGCGGTGTTCGTTCAGAAACTCGTCTTTTTCGGCACGGTTTTGCTGTAACTCCTCGGTCCACTCGTCGCCGACATCGACTGTCGGCTCCTGCTTGTCGCTCATAACTACCGTTCGGCAGCCACAGGCATCAATCCGGCGGCTTTCGTGTCTCGCCGTTGGGGGGTCGGCCAGCATTTAAATACGGGCACAGAGGAGAGACCACGTATGAGTATCGCTGCGAAGCTCCGGGATGTTATCTTCTTTACGACGCTGTATATCCTGCTTTCGTTCGTTCCGTTCGTCGCTCTCAATCGGGAAATTATCGACGCTGTCCGTGATCGGATCGCACCACTCGATATCGTGACGCTCGCGACCATTGGCACCGGGATCTTTCTGATCATCACCGTACTTTTGCTGGCCGAGGAAGGTGTCGACCGGTACAACCAGTTTCTCTTCGCGCCGACTGATCTGCTCTCTGTCGTCATCGAACTCTCCTTTCTGCTTGCAGCAGTCTCGTGGTGGGTCGTCCCCGAACTGACGAGCCGGTACCAGGAGGGGATCACGCTCGATACGCTCTTGCTGGTGATACTGCTCTGTCAGCTTCCGATGTTGCTCTTTCTCTCACTGATGACGGCAGTTGGCAAAGCGTAATCAGCAGGTGCAGTCAGGTACTCCGCGTGGTAACAGAATGTTATCAACTTGTCCCGAAAACGCTCGAGCGTTTATATTTCTGGGGCAAGTGAATAGCGTATGGACCGTCCACGGTGCGACGGTGACCAGTAATCATGCACAATCCACACGCAAATCAGGACGCGCCACACCAGGACCAGCCACTCGAAATGGCCGGGACGGAACTCGGCGACGCGACGGCAGCGACGATTCTCGTCCACGGGCGCGGAGCGAGCGCACGGAGCATCCTCCAGATGGGCGGGCAGTTCCACCAGCAGGGACTCGCCTTGCTCGCACCTCAGGCACTCGGCAGCACGTGGTATCCGAACCCCTTCACTGCTCCCGTCGAATCGAACGAACCCGGCCGAACGTCGGGACTGCAGGCGATCGAGGACGCGATCGAGCGGGTGAACGAAGCAGGGATCTCGACCGACCGGATCATGCTACTTGGCTTCTCCCAGGGTGCCTGTCTCGCGAGCGAGTTCGTCACCCGAACACCCAGACGGTACGGTGGACTCGTTGCACTGAGCGGTGGACTGATCGGCGAAACGATCGACACGGACGAGTACGAGGGCGATCTCGAGGCGACGCCGGCATTCCTCGGCTGCAGCAACGTCGATCCACACATCCCCGAACAGCGCGTCCACGAGACGGCCACTGTCCTCGAAACGCTGAATGCAGACGTCGAGACACGGATCTACGACGGAATGGGCCACACTGTCAACCAGGACGAGCTAGAGTACATCTCCGGGATGGTAGCGGAACTGCTAGAGTGACATTTTGGATCGATAGTCGGGCTAACGGCAGTTGATCCCGCCTACGGGATCAGGTCCACTCGAACCCTATACCGTAGACGAGATAGTAAGACCCGACCAGAACGACAGGCAGGGCCGCCAGCCAGGCGACGGACTGTATGAACGGATCTGGTGGTGTGAACGCTGCGCTCAGAATCAGCGCGCCAATCGCAAAAATGCCCAGAGATAATACAAACTGTCTGAACTTTTTGGATATCATATGTATGGCAAAGAACAGGACCCGTGTTCATTCTTTATATTCGGCGCCTCGGTATTCGGCATCCACAGATCAGCGTCTCGATCGAAGTTACCGCCCGCGGCCCCGTGAGACGCCGTGGCCACTGTCGTCGTCGGAGTGACCCAGTGCTTTGCGGAGGAACTTCATCCACCGTTTTCGGTCTGCAGTCTCCTGTGCTCTGGCCTCGCCTTCGAGATCGACCGGTCCGAGGGATTCGAGTTCGTTGAGCGCGCGGTCGATCCCGATGATCGACTCTGCGAGGTGTTTGCCCGCTGCCAGCGTTATCTCGTCGTCTTCGATCCGCTGTTTGCGCTGGAGGCGTTCCCGGCGGAGATTCTTCTTCGCGCGGTCCACACGCTCACGTTCGCCGGCGGGGATCGTGTCGCGGCGTCGAATCTCGAAGACGAACTGCTGGAGATCGATCTCCTCACCCTGGATACTGATTTCGTCAGGGATCGAGGCACCGACGGTGGCACCCTCGCGCTGGATCCGTTCGAGCAGTTGTTTGCGCTCGAACTCCCTGACGGGTCTATCGTCGTCACTCACATCGCTCAGTTGGTCGTTCAGTTACTTCGATGCTTCGTTCGAAAATAGCCCCTATCGGACAGTCAACAGATCGTGGCAGTCCGGACAGCGGATCTCGGTGCCGTCGTCGGAAATCCGGACGATCCAGTCGCCATCGGGAGGGCTGGCGTGGTCACAACGGGAGCAGTTGAGAACTGCTTTCCGTCGCTTCTGGACCGGTCGCTCCTCACGACCGCTGCTGACGGGTCCGCAGTTCTTGGTTTGAGTCATCACTTCTTCGTAGGTGCTGAACGGGTAAAGGCCTGTTGGGGATAGGCGGTACTGATGTACATTAGATGGTAATAATTGTCCGATTCGGCGTGGTTCACACGTCGAAGACCACGTAAATCCGCCAGCCGTCGTCTGTTTCCGCGATCGACATCTCCGAGTAGGTGACCGCTTTCAGATCGCGGGCGCTGACCGCCGAGAGCGCAACACCACGGAAGCTGCCGGAGAATCGGAACTGGTCGTCGACTTGTTCGACTGTACCTTCGTTGTCGACGGGGAGGACCGACCGGACGTCGCGTTCGTAGATGAGTTCGTCGAGGTAGTCGAACAGGAGTGCATCGCGGCTTTCGGCAGTCACAGAAATCTCGACGCGGTCGCCGCCCGGCGGCCACTCCTCGCACATCGCGGCTGCCATCCCATCAGCCGCGGCGCTGAACGCGTCGCCGAGGCTCGTTCCGGTCGCCTCGACGGCGACGTCGGCCGTGTGATCGCGGAGCTCGTACCCCATTATCAGATGGTCGGTGCCGGTAGTGCTAATCGGTTGTGTTTGCGCGGGTAGCCCGGCCAGGGTGGCTCCGCGACCACCAGCAACGCAGAGGAATTATTATTCCCCGGTTCCATAGTAGTAGCTGGTGAGCGTCAACATCCAGCGGCAGGTTGTCAACCCTGGCAGCGATACGTACGTCGAGTCTGCCTGGGAGCTAAAAGAGCGGATCCGGGAATCCGACGGTGTGTTGCGCCAGCGGAAGAATTTCTTCACGAACGCGTACACGCGCTCGACGGTGTACCTCTTTGCCGACCGGACGAACAACAAACTCGTCGGCTTCGCAGCGGTCCGGCGGGACGGCTACATCCTGTTTCTCGCTGTCGACGAAACCTACCGCGGAGAGGGGTTCGGCAAGCGACTCGTTGCGAACGTCGCGGAGGATTACGGCTCGGTGACCTGTCACGCGCGGTCGACGAACCGCGAGGCGCTGGATTTCTACCGCGCGCTCGGATTCCGCGTCAAGCGTCGGATCGACAACTACTACGAAGACGGCGGCGACGCCTTCTATCTCCAACTCGGTGAGGACGACAGTATCCGCGATCGCCTCGCGAATCTTCTGTCGCGATAGGCGTGCGAGAGGGGGAATCGTCTGTCGCGATAGGCGTGCGAGAGGGGGTACATGTAGTATCGGGGACTAGCCACCTCACACATCAGGAGCAAAACGCCTATTGTACCACTCCAGCAAGAGGTGAGCGTGCAAGAGCGGACACGAGCGTATCTTCGCGGTCGATTCGGCGACCACTATCGCCGCCAGGAGATTACGCCCCCACCGGACGCAAACGAACGCGAGTGGGGGTACGTCCCCTGGACCGAGGGGCCGGGCGAGAGTTACGTCCGTCACAACGCGCTGATCGATATCGGCAATCTCGAAGATTTTCTCGCGCGCGAGCGCCCGAAACACGTCTACTTCTCCGCCGGCCGGTACGACGACCCCGGCGCGAAGACGATGCAGCAGAAAGGCTGGCGGCGATCCGATCTCATCTTCGATCTAGATGCAGATCACCTCCCGTCGACGACACCCGACGATAGCTACAAGGAGATGCTCGCAGCCTGCAAAGACGCCCTCTTCAGGCTGCTCGACTTCCTGGAAGAGGACTTCGGCTTCGAAGAACTCGAAGTCGTCTTCTCGGGGAGTCGCGGATATCACGTCCACGTCCGCGACGAGGGGATCCAGCAGCTCGACCGCGACGCGCGCCGGGAGATCGTCGACTACGTCCGCGGGATCGGTCTAGAGTTCGACGCGCTGACCGACGAGGAGACCGTCGGCGGGACTGTCGGCCGGGAGACACCCGCCGATAACCTCTACTTACCGACAGAGGGCGGGTGGGGGAGTCGGATCCACGAACGCCTGTACTCGATGATGGCCGAGATCCGGGAACTCGACGAGGAGGAAGCACTCGAACGACTCCAGCAGTACGACGGGATCGGAGAGGGGAAAGCGAACGCAGCCTACAACCTCGCACAGAATCGCTTCGTCGAGATCGAGGAGGGGAATCTCTCGGCACACGCCGTCTTCAAACAGCTCGCCGAGGAGTTCACACCTGCAGTCGTCGCCGAGCACAACGCACCGATCGACGAGCCAGTCTCGACGGATACGAACCGGCTGATCCGCCTGCCGGGGAGCCTCCACGGCGGGAGCGGGCTCTCGGTCCAGCGGATTCCACGCGACGCGATCGAGATGTTCGACCCGCTCGTCGACGCCGTCCCAGAGACCTTTCGCAGTCACGAGATCACCGTCGAGATCACCGGGCCGGGAGTGGTCGAACTCGACGGCGATAGTTTTACACTGGAGGAGGGTGTTGATACCGTTCCAGAGTACCTCGGTGTGTTCCTGATGGCCAGGGGGCGTGCCGAGAAGGGTGAAGAATGACCAGAGAGCACAGATGAACCTAGAAGAACTCCAGACCGCGCGCGACCGTGAGCGACAGACCGACAAACTCCAGCAGCTACGGGAGTCGTTTTACTCCGACGCGGGCGAGTTCATCCAGCAGTTGCGCGCCGAGCGCGACCGCGCAGCAGACCGGGCCGACGACCCCTTCGACGCGCCGGAGGTCAACCAGCTCACCGACGAGATCAACACCGCAGAGCAGACAGTGGAGGCGATCTACGAGAAACGGGTCGGGAAGATCGTCAAAGCGGCGTCGTTTGCGGCCGCTGATCTCCCCGCAGAAGCCGACGGGATGACCGCGGAAGAACAGGAGCTGTTCGATACGCTCGTCGACAATATCAAAGGAAACCGCGAGCAGGTCATGGCCACGCTCGCGGGCGAGGAGACGCAACCAGAGCCCGTCGAAGAGGCGACCGAACCCGCAGAGACAGGCGTCTCTGCGGCGGATCTCATGGGTACCGGGGAAGAGACGGCCGAGGCTGTGCCACAGCCGCCAGAACAGTCTCGGGAGCAGCCCGAGCAACCGGCGACTGGTGACCCGTCGCCACCGACGGAGAACACCACCCCACCCGAACCCGAATCACAGGCGCCGACCGGAGGGCAATCCGGTCCAGAAGCGGACGACGGAGCTTCCGAACCGGCGGAGGGAGCCCCCGAAGAGGCCGGGCCACAGGCAACCGAATACGCGCCACCCGCGGCCGGGGAGCGCACGGAGCCAACCGCGAGAGAGCCGGACAGCAAGAGAGATGCTGGGGAGCAGCCGAAAGCGACAGCCCACCAGGGAGAGGCAGTCAGAAACGACGGTGGACAGCCGCCCGGACAGCAAACTGTCGAGCGGCGTACGGTACGCGTAACGGACGACATCGAGACGTTTGTCGGTTCAGACGATCGGGATTACGACCTCAAACAGGAGGATATTGTCATGCTACCGGAGCCAAATGCGACATTACTGATCGAACGCGACGCGGCCGAGCAGCTGTAAGGAATCTCCTTCTCCGACACAAAGCTTTTTCTCTTCCGGTAGAAAGAGCAGTTATGGTGGAGTTACTCGATGTTGGACTCGTGGTAGGAGGATTCATACTGTTGTTTTTCGGTGCTGTCCTCTCCGTGTACGGTGTTGCACTGCTGGGCGCGGTCCTCGGGGGAGGCGGAGGCTACCTGTTCGCTCCGACGATCGGAGCCCAGTTCGGCGTCGAAGGGACGATTGCGACACTCGTCGCGATCCCGGTCGGGATGATCGGAGGTGTGCTGCTCACCTACATGTTGCTCTCCTTTGCAGTTGCAGCGGTGAGTTTCGGCGTCGGAACCTACTTCGGGCTGGTCGCCGTCGCACCAGCCCTCGGATACAGTGGTGGTGCCCTCGCAGCCCTGATCGCGATCGGCGTCGGAATCGCAGCTGCAGTCAGTGGCACCCTGCTCACGAAGACGATGATGGTCGTCATCAGCTCGGCGATGGGTGCGGCACTGGTCTCACGCCAGTTGACGATGGAAGCACTTCGAACCGCCCAGAGAGAGTTCGTCGTCGAACCGCTGATTCTCGAACCGACCGATCCGATCTTCCTCGGCCTGTTCGTGCTCGGTATCCTCTCGCAGTTCGGCCTGTTCAAACTCGGCTGGGTGACCAGTCTCATCGCGCGCCTCCCGGGAGCACGGCAGTTGCGCAACCGGGGCGAGAAAGACACTGCCTGATGATGGTTGCCGTCACTGATTTGTAGCGATCCGGCTGACTACGTTTCGCGTTCCGGAGCGGTCCAGCCCCCCGAAAAAAGTATATAGCGATACATACTCGTATATAGTCTTAATAGAATATTACTTATGCAGATATGCAGTAAAGGGAGTTGATGGCTATTCGTCCATCGTCAAGGACTGGCAGAGCTGGCCCTGAGTGGGTTGCCACAACCATCCGTGGCAGCGCTGGGGCGGCGGCCGGTCGGACAATTTTCGGACAGTATCGACAGTTCGAAGGGACAGTCGCGATGGACAACACTGATTTTTGCCAGATCGTGCGCGGGAGAGGTCCGCAACTAATCCGAGAAAAGCTATGAGTTACAAGGAAGAATCCACACAGACAGAATCAATCACACAACCACGGACAACTGTCGAGGGAGAGACGACGAGCGAGCCGATGGCTGATACGATCCTCGAATCTCGGAATCTGAACGTGTTCTACGGGGAGGATCAGGCACTCCGCGATATCAGTTTCGAGATGCCCGAACAGAAGGTGACAGCACTGATCGGACCCTCCGGCTGTGGCAAATCGACCTTTTTGCGCTGTATCAACCGGATGAACGACCTGATCGACAGCTGTCGTGTCGAAGGCGACCTTCTCCTGCGAAACAAGAACGTCTACGACGACGATGTCGATCCGGTCGCACTCCGCCGGACGGTCGGCATGGTGTTTCAGGAACCGAACCCGTTCCCGAAGAGCATCTACGACAACGTCGCCTACGGCCTGCGCGTCCAGGACAAAGACGACAACCTCGACGAAAAGGTCGAGCAGTCGCTGAAACGGGCAGCGCTCTGGGACGAGGTCAAAGACCAGCTCGATAGCTCTGGACTCGATCTCTCCGGAGGCCAGCAGCAACGCCTCTGTATTGCGCGGGCGATCGCCACGGATCCAGAGGTCATCCTGATGGACGAGCCGGCGTCGGCGCTCGATCCGGTCGCGACCTCCCAGATCGAGGATCTGATCGAGGATCTCGCGCGGGATTACACTGTCGTGGTCGTTACTCACAACATGCAACAGGCGGCCCGGATCTCGGACAAGACAGCTGTCTTCCTGACTGGTGGTGAACTTGTCGAGTACGACGACACGCAGAAGATCTTCGAGAATCCGGAAAACCAGCGTGTCGAGGACTACATCACCGGCAAGTTCGGATAGCGAGGCCCTGCTGAAATTCTCGGGTACTACTCAGCTTTGAAAATCCCGCTGAATACGATGCACGTATCTGTCGGTGGGCCACTATCGGGCCGGTGCGGCAGATCAGTTCCAGACAGTTCCAGATTATCTGACTTTTGCAGTAGTATTGGTTGTAAAGTTGGTATAAATTGGTATACTGTGTGCTGTATTGCCTCTCGCATGCTATTCGCGGGCAACGAGGAGGCATGGATTCGAGTTACTTGATACTGGACCCGGACTCGTCAGTAGACGAGTGCTGTGCTGAACGTTCTTTGTACGTGTTCAGGCCAATGGCAGCGTTGAGTGGGCACTTCCGGGTCGTGGCAGTGACTGTCAGGACTGCCCCGACAAAGACTGCGATTCCTGCGAGCACTAGTCCGAGCGTTCCAGCTGCCAGCGTGAGGAGCCCACCGAGTGCTGCTGCCCCCACAATGATCAGTATCGGTCCGAGGATGAAACGGGCGATACGGTCGTATCCGCCCACGTTGTTTTGCATAGTTGTGTCACCTACGTACAAGTCTATATACGATTCGAGAGGATATAACCGTTTTCAGGTTTGTTGAAACCCTCAATCAGAGACAGTTTCGCAGCCGTGCGGGGTACGGAGTGCATATTCAGGCAGGAAACCGCTAGGTGACGTTTGCCCAAGCGATAATATATAAAAGTAAAAAATTACATACATTTAGTCAAATATACACATATTTGTTTACTATCTATTCTCATTATTTGAGAATCGCACACCAAATTACGCCTGACGGAATGCTAGGTTTACATCTATGACCGATAAAAATCAGACCGAAGGACACTCGCGACGCGACCACCTCAAAGCAATCGGCGGTATTGCGGCGATCAGCATGATGGGTCTCGCGGGGCCTGCGAGTGCTGCGACAGATGACGAAGACGGAGAATATGAGGAAGCAATCGACACTGACGGTGATGTAGAGATCAGCGATGAGGAGGTCTATGGCAGCGTTTATGCCGAGGGTGACGTATACATAACCGACAGTTCAATTTATGGTCGGGTCAAGGCGGAAGGTGAAGTAAAGATCAAATACAGTAAGGTCTATGGCGGCGTTTATACCGAGGGTGACGTATACATAACCAACAGTTCCATTTACGGTCGGGTCAAGGCGGAAGGTGATGTAGAGATCAGCGAGGAGAGTAAGATTGATGGCGGCGTCGAGGCGGAAGGTGATGTAAAAATCAAATACAGTGAGGTCAATGGCGGCGTCAAGGCAGAAGGTTATGTAGAGATCAAATACAGTGAGGTCGATGGCGGCGTTTATGCCGAGGGTGACGTATACATAACCAACAGTTCCATTTACGGTCGGGTCAAGGCAGAAGGTTATGTAGAGATCAAATACAGTGAGGTCGATGGCGGCGTTTATGCCGAGGGTGACGTGATGGTCTTCGGAGAAAGTAAGATTAAGGGATCGATCGAATCCGATGGAGAAATCACAATTAGTGAAGACAGCGAAGTCTCGGGGACGACCGATGCAGATTACGACGATGACGACGATGACGACGATGACGACGATGACGACGATGACGACGATGACGACGACGACGATGACGACGATGACGACGATGACGACGATGACGACGACGATGACGACGAATAATCAGCAGTAGCTCGTTCTTCCGGTCATCTCTTTTGCGGTTGCGGGCTTGCCGGCCTATGAGACGGCCAACTGTTCTATCCGTACGTCTATCGAACCGCTGATTCAACCAGACTATGTTATGCCTTGTTGAACGCAAGACTGCGTCGGGGTGGGGTTGCTGATCGACAATTTCACGGCGCTAAAGACGACTTTTCGACCTCAGAAGATGCGGTAGCTGTCACTCACAGCGATTGCTGATGAGTCAAAACTATGGCATCTTGCTCCGTTGTTTCGGTGACGACGGCGATGACTCTCCCGGATACGTCCGGAGAAAGGGAGCAGGCGGCGAGCCCTAACTTGCCGCCTGCGTTAGGTTATGGATGATGCACTTCCGAGTCAGCTCCCGGAACTGGCCGTGCCAGCTCCGGGAACGCAACTTCTCGCCGTCGTCTTCCTTCAATTGCGAGAAGCCCGTTTCACTCATCCAGCGTTGGTTGTAGTCCTCGTTCATTCGGGCGTTGTGAGCCTTCTGCAACGGCGTTTGTTCCCTGTGTTTAATTAGCGGTCGCGTTGACTCGGAGCGACACTCCTCACGGAGGTCGCTCCACGAGTAGTTTGCGTCAGCAGATAGCACACGCAGGTCTTCCGCGTTCCGGCGGAAGACCTGCATCCCGATGTGGCCGTCCCACGCCTTCTTCGTCGTGAAATGAACGTCCTTGATCGCTAGCGAATGTACGTCGATCAAGATCGTCGTCTTCATCGATTGGAACGAATAGTTCGCGCGGTCGCGGTAGTGGTAGCTGGTTTGATCGCGCTGGAAGCCACTCGCGTCAATCGCAGCTTCACCACTCCAGCCCGCCTGCTCCGCGCTTCGGCGGAGCAGACGGCGGAGTTCACGCATCCGGTACTCTTGTTCCCATCGGCACAGTGAACTGTAGTGCGGTGCCTCGTCAAGGTTGAACACGGCGAGAATACCGGGCATCTCGTTGAGGTAGTCCTCCGTCTCACGGAGACTCTTCTCCAGTTCGACACGGTACAGAATCAATGCGATCTGCACCCACTCGGCGTACCCGTCCGCGCCGTCCGGCGCGGCGGGTACGTCCGGATCACCAACGTGCTGTTTAGCAAGATTTCGACACATCCAGGCAAGCCGTCTGAGCGATGCCATATCGCCAGACGGCGTCCATTTACTGGTTAATCTGACGGAATATTACCGTGAGAGGCTCTGAGGCTGTCGTCAACTAGTGGCAAAACAAGGCACTATGTTAACAGAATGCGTTCAGTTTGCTACATAGACTTTCTGTGTTCAGCAACTTGTTCTTCTCAGAATCATGGATATTCGCTCTCCTCGTGTGAAATAGCGAGGCTTCGCTCCAGATTGTGGATGACAGACTTGATAACGAGTTCGCGGAACTGCTTCCACCAAAGATGTGACCGCACGAATGCCCCGAATTTCTGTTTGATCGCAGCGTTGACCGTCTCGTTCGTATTCGGCGATTGTAGAGGTCGCTGTCCAGTCGTGCATTCCACGCTTTGTGGAGAGATGTAAATTCCCGGTGTTTAATCAGTGGCCGAATATCGTAGTCACGGGCGAGCTGCCGGAGCGTCTGGTCATCATATCCCTTGTCACCAGTCAACGCTGCGCTGGACTCTGCATTCCGTTTCACGACCCGTGGCGCAATCTGCGTGTCGTCGTTAGATGAATGTCGAGAACGGCATTGGTCGCTGTATCGACCAACAGCGTCGTCTTCAATTGTTGTATGATGAGATTCGTTCGCTTCGTGTAATGGACTGAGATGTGGGCTCGTTCAAACCCAGAGGTATCGATACCGGTGACACCGTTCAGCGGCAAGTCCGCGAGCGAGACGTTCAGTATCACCCGCCAGACGGCCATCTCCAGGCGGTCGAAGGCTTTGCAGAGTGTCGAGGGTGCGGGGATCTAATCGAGATCAAGGGCGGCTCGAATGCAGGCATCTCGATGAGTTCGTCAACGAGATCGCGGTACGTGGTCGTCTTCTTCACTTTGAGACAGAGCAAGACGACGTGCTGGCGGAGCGTGAATCGTTTCCGCGAATAGCGCGTCGAGAACCGAGAAACAGCACGGCGAGCCAGCACGACAGCACGTTCGACGAATCGGAGGAGACGTGACTTCGGGAGGGAATCCATTCTGGCTCGCGATACTCACCAGTCATGTTTGTCAGCACGGGTTTCAACAAGGCCCCGTTTTCCAAAATTCAGCGCAACTCCAGTTACGGGTGGTTAGAAAGCATAAAATTCCAGATCCGCGGAACAGAAGTCTCTGGACAGTGTCTGCTACTCGTGGCAACTGCACTCTCTGTAACCAGTATACCAGTTCCGTACTGAGTGATTACTGCAATTCTGGAACATTTCTGGCGAGACAGCTCGAAACTGCTAATTAGAAACGAATGTGAACTCGGGTGAACTGCACGTGCGAAGGAGTGACTGACTCGCGTGGTACGACCCATCATTAATGATTGTTCATCCAATTCTTAAGCTAAATATTTTTCAATTATGTATATTAGCGTGGCAAAATCGGACAAATGCACGCAGTTTAAACAGCTACAGACCATACGGTAGAATGCAATGGCAACCAAAACAGATGCGACCCAGACCCCGGAGATTCGACTCAAGGACAACCCCCGTCCCGAGGATCTCGATGCGACAGAGAGCCCGATTGCTCGTCTGATCGCTCGACTCCGGTAAACACTGGTCGTCCCCCGCGCAGTATCGTCCCCTAACTATCCCTCATAAGCGGTTTTTCGGGATATTTCCTGGATCGCGAGTCTCCACTGGGCCGCTATATAACGGTCGAACAGCGTTAGGATTAACAACATGCGGAAAGTAAGAGTGGATATGAGCACAACCGAAGACAGTCCCCAGCACTCCGGAATTTCGGTCACGGAGGGCGCCGCCTCGGAAGCACTCGACTTGCTCGAAGGTGAAGACCTCGACACGGACATTGCTGGGCTTCGGTTATACGTCCAGCAGGGTGGCTGTGCCGGCCTCTCGTATGGGATGCGCTTCGAACACGAACCGGAAGAAGACGACACTGTCTACGAACACCACGATCTCCGGGTGTTCGTCGATCCGGCGAGTATGAACTACATCGAAGGCTCGAAGCTCGATTACGAGGGTGGCCTCCAGGGCGAAGGATTCCACGTCGAGAATCCAAATGTCGTCAGTGAATGTGGCTGCGGTGAGAGTTTCCGGACCTAGTCTTCTAGCTCGAACGCGACGGTTACTTCTGCCTGGTACTCCCTGTCCTCGACACTCGCTATTTCGACGCCCATCTCGTCGACTTCGATCCAGTGGACGTTATCGATCGTCTCTTCGGCCCTGTCGATCGCATTGTCGACTGCATTTTCGAAACTTTCCGGACTCGATCCGATCAGTGTGACTTTCTTGAATACCATGATTATCCCCAGGCGCACGACCCGTTTCGTGCATCCAGTCTAACTATCTCACAGAGTGACAATATAGCTAGGGGGAAGACTGACCGCTCAGCTGTGGATGATGATCCGCTTCATGGATAAAGCAACTACTAGCCTAATAGTGTAGTATCAGATAGTAATCTATGTACATTATAGTCGATAATTAAGTAATTCTGGAATAAAAGTACCTAATCATTCAAAAATATGCCTAATTATTGAAATACCTAGTATACCTATAGGGCTATCTTTAAGAATCAGTTAGATAATGGTGAAATGTCGTATGTCTCAGGACAAAAACGCGGCTGAAGAAATAGAAACTGGTAGTTTGATTCCAAATAGGCGAGAATTTTTAAAATTAACTGGTGCAGTCACAGGTGGCAGTCTCTTGGCAGGGTCGGCTGCGGGAGAACCAACGGAGGAACTGCTCGATCAGAGTACACTCCCACAACAGAGTGAAAAGCCAGAGGTCAGAGTTATCGCAACCGGTGGAACAATCGCGAGCACAGAAGGCGCAGCAGAAGAAGGTGGTTATTCGTTATCGGAGCAGGCAGAGGCGATCGTCGAGGCAGTACCGGCGCTCGATTATTTCGTCGACATCACGTACGAGCAAGTCGCACAGAAAGGAAGTTCGAGTCTGCTCGTCGAGGACTACGTCGCAGTGGCAGAAGCTGCGATGGCGGCCGAAGCCGAGGGAGTCGACGGCGTACTCGTCACACACGGGACGGACGCGATCGAGGAGGATGCCTACTTCAACGATCTCGTCTTGGATCTAGATATCCCTGTTGCGTTCGTCGGCGCACAGCGCGCAGCGGACGCAACGAGCGCTGACGGGCCGAAAAACCTCCTGACAGCTGTTCGGATGATTACGCGCAGGGAGTTCCATCTCGACGAGGAACCGAGTGGTGTGTACCTCGTGATGAACGAGACGATTCACGCAGCACGAGACGTGACCAAAGGCCACACGATACAGGTACAATCATTCACCTCTGGCCCGGCTGGACCCATTGGGATCTTCACTGACAACGAACTCGTGTTGTACCGCGACCCGGGGAGTTATTCGTCCAACATCGCTACAGAAAATCTGGATGCTGCGTCGGAGATGACTGTGCCAATCGCCGCCACCGGTGCCGGAGCGGAGGCGTACATGATCGAACAGGCGGTCGCCGGCGCGTACGATGTCGACGGGATCGTGATCCAGGCGACAGGGTGGTGGGGTGGCACAGCGCCGGAAGTCAGTGACGCGACGGAGGCTGCACTGGAAGCCGGTATTCCAGTCGGGAGAACGACACGGGTCCACTGGGGACCGATGAACCCCGGCTACGACGAAGATCGAGAGGGTGACATCGTCGTTATGGAGGATCTCCCGTCGTGGAAAGGCCGCCTCCACATGATTGCGGCACTCACACTGACAGAGGGTAGTTCCACGTCGGAGGAGCCACTGGAGGTTGTCAGACAAACTGTCGACGAAGGCAAGTACGGCACACGAGTTACCGCACCGTCGACCATCGAGACCAACTAGAACCGGAACCCGACGGATCCACACGACTGCTCTTTTTATTGGTAGTCGACTTCGCCTTCACCCTCGCCGACCCACGCCTGCCGGTCGGGTTCACGTGACTCGATCGGATCGAGATCGTTGTACCAGGGTACGTTTTTCAGTTCTTCCTTGTTGAGCGCGAATTCGTCTTTCGTGTCGGCGACGAACTCGAAATTCTGGGTGAGGACGATCGCTTCGACGGGACAGACCTCTTCACAGAGTCGACAGTAGATACACTGGCCGATGTGGAGGTTGTACTGCTCGCCGTTTCGCTTGTCGTCCATCACGATCTGGATCGTATCGTTCGGACAGACGTTCTCACACTGTCGACACCAGATACACCGCTCCTGGCTGAACTTGTGGACGCCACGGAACCGCGGCGAGACGTCCGGCTCCTCTTCGGGGTACGCGACGGTGAACGTTTCCCCGTCCAGAGCGTGTTTCATCGTCGTTGCGAGGCCTTTGAGGACTCCGATCATGGCTCGTCACCTCCACGTTGGATCTCGATGGTTGAATAGTTCACGTTGGTAGCACCCCCACGATGATCGCAGTGAGGAACAGGTTCGCAAACGCCAGCACCAGCAGGCCCTTCCAGCCGATCTCGATCATCTGATCGATCCGAACCCGCGGCACCGCCGACCGGAACCACTGGGTGAGCAAGAAGACGCCCCAGATCTTGATCAGGAACCAGACGATTCCCGGGAGGATCGGCCCGGCCGGCCCGCCGAGGAAGATCGTCGCGATCAGCGCACCACCCAGGAAGATGTGGACGAACTCACCGAGATACAGCAAGACGAAATACACCGAGGAGTACTCGGTCTGAAAACCGGCGACGATCTCCTGGCCCGCCTCGGGTAGATCGAACGGGTTCCGGCCGACCTCCGCGAGGTTCGCCGCCAGGAAGAGGACGAACGCGAAGGGGTTGAGGATCGCGTACCACGCCGGAATCGCGATCGGACCGAGTTCGACGAGTGTCTGGCTCTGGGCCGCGACGATCTCGCTCATCTGCAGGGATCCCGCGAAGATGACGACCGAAATCCCGGTCAGGATCAGCGGAATCTCGTAGGCGAGGTTCTGTGCGACAGCGCGCAACCCACCCAGAAAGGAGTACTTGTTGTTCGATGAGTAGCCGGCCATCACCAGCGCAACCGAGGCCAGTGAGGCGACCGCGAAGACGTAGATCAGTCCGACCTCGGGATCAGCGAGCTGAATGCCACTCCCCATCGGAATGACGGCGAAGCCGAGCAACGCGGAGCCCGCGAGCAACACCGGAGCGATGTCGTAGGCCGGACGGTCGACACCTTCGGGGATGATCAGTTCCTTCGAGAGGAGTCGAACCGAGTCGACGATGATGTAACCCAGTCCCATCGGCCCGATCTTGTCGATGGCGATGCGGTCCGTGAACGCGGCGGTGATCTTCCGTTTCGCCCACGGTCCTGCGACCGCAGCCTGTGCGAGGATGATCGAACCGACGAGGACCGCACCGAGCAACGCGCCGACCAGGTCACCAGCGATGCCGCCGATACCGAGCAGATCGCTGATCGTATCCGGCAGCGTCATCGATCTACCTCCCCGAGGACGACGTCGAGACTGCCGAGTGAGGCGATCAGATCCGGAATGTACTCGCCCTCGGACATCACTTCGAGTGACTGGAGGTTACAGAACGCTGGACTCCGGATCTTGAACCGCGCCGGCTTGGCCGTGCCGTCCGACCGGATGTAGATCCCGAGTTCACCCTTCGCACCCTCGACGGCCCGGTAGATCTCCGTATCCGGATCGGGTTTGAGTGTCCGCGGCACGTTCGACTGGATCTCACGGTCGTCTTCCGGCCACTCTTCGAGAACGTCCACACACTGGTCGATGATCCGGATCGACTCGCGCATCTCTTCGAGACGGACGTACGCACGCGAGTAGTTGTCACAGCCATCGTCCGTGATGACGTTCCAGTCGAGTTCGTCGTAGTAGCCGTACGGATCGTCCCGGCGGAGGTCGTAATCGATGCCCGACCCTCGCGCGACTGGCCCCGTACAGCCGTACTGTTTGGCCTCTTCTGGCGGGAGGATGCCGGTATCCTGCACCCGCATGTGGAAGATCTCGTTCGATGAGAGCATGTTGTGATACTCCTGGAGACTCTCCGGGAACTCCGCGGTGAAGTTGCGGATCTTCTGGAAAAAGTCCTCGCGGGGTTCGGGCAGATCCCAGGCGACTCCACCGAGGCGCAGATAGTTGAACATCAGCCGCTGTCCGGTGAGATCCTCGAGGATGTTCTCGATTCGCTCCCGGTCGGTGATGGTGTACATAAAGAGCGCAGTGAAGTCACCGTAGATGTCGAGTCCGAAGGTGCCCACTGCGAGCAGATGTGATGCGATCCGACAGAGTTCCGCACCCATCGTCCGGATGACCTGTGCGTACTCCGGCACGTCGATATCTGCCAGTTCCTCGGCAGTTCGGGCGTAGGCCCACTCGTTGAGGATTCCGGAGGAGAGATAATCCCACCGGTCGGGGTAGGGCATGATCTGGTGGCGGTACGTCGACTGCTGGCACATCTGTTCCTCACACCGGTGCAGGTAGCCGATATCTGGATCGACGTCGACGACCTGCTCGCCGTCGAGCACCGTCTTCAGGTGCAAGACGCCGTGGGTCGCCGGGTGGTGTGGTCCGATGTTGAGAAACATCGTATCCGAATCGCCGGACTCCCTGGTTTTCGTCTGCATCGGGTTGGGGTTTTGCTTCAGCGAGACGATCTGCGGTTTCTCCTGGTTGTAATCGCGGGAGAGGGGATGACCCTGCCAGGTATCGGGGAGCAAGATTCGACGCAGGTCCGGATGCTCGTCGTACTCGATGCCGACGAGGTCGTAGGCCTCACGTTCGTGCCAGTTTGCTGTCTCGTAGACACCGGAACCGCTCTGGCTTGTGGGGTTGTCCGACGGTGTCGGAACGACGATCGACAGCTCCTGGGTCGGATCTTTGTACTTTTTCAGGTGGTAGATCGACTCGTAGCGGTCCTGATACTCCTGGGCGGTGACACAGGACATGTGATCGAAGCCGGCCCGCCGTTTCAGTTTCGAGAGTACCGTCGCGACTTCGTCCGCACGAACGACGAAGCCCTCCGTGTGAACGTGCTGTTCGCGGTCGAGGACGTGGTCGCCGAGCAAGTCGGCGAGTTCGTCGAAATCCAGTTCGCCCTCGGGCCGTTCGCCATAATCGAGGTCCCGTTGCTCCAGACTCATGGTGAGTCAGCCCAGTTGTACCGCATGACGAGATCGTCTTCGTCGATATCGTCGGCCAGTTCCTGCACGAGTTCGTCCGGTTCCAGGTCGCCGAACTCCTGGAGTTCGTACGGTTTGACCGTCACCGGTGCGCTCTCGCCGGCCCTGATCTGTTCCTGGAGTTTGAGGATGCCGTAGACGAGTGCTTCCGGGCGGGGTGGACAGCCGGGGACGTGGATGTCGACTGGGATCACCTCCTCGGCGCCCTTGATGACGTTGTACCCCTCCTGGAAGGGGCCGCCGGAGATCGTACACGATCCCATCGAGACGACGAACTTCGGCTCGGGCATCTGGTCGTAGACCCGTTTCATCCGGGGTGCGAACTTGGAAACGATCGTCCCCGGGACGATGATCACGTCGGCCTGCCGGGGGGAGGCACGTGGTACCCCCGCGCCGAAGCGGTCGACGTCGTGTTTGGTCGCGTAGTGGTGCATCATCTCGATGCTGCAACACGCGATCCCGAACAGCAACACGAACATCGAGTTGCCCCTGACCCAGTTCATGAACGTATCGAGTTTCGTCAACATGAACGGGGAGCTCCCGAAGGCTTCCCGGAGCTTCGAGTTGAAGCGTGAATCGGCGCCCTCACCCATTCGCTGTTCCTGTTTGGACTGTGCCTGTTCCAGTGTATCGTGTAGGTGGTCGTTTTTGCTCATGAGTTACTCTATCCGCTGGCGTTCGGCTTTCGGGCTTTTCACCCAGCTGACTGCGCCTTTGCGCCACGCCCACGCGAGTCCGACGACGAGCAGTCCGATGAACGCCGCCATCGGCAGGAAGGCATCGACGAAGCCGATCTCGGAGACCGCATCGTCGAAGATGACTGTCCACGGGATGATGAAGACAGTCTCGATATCGAAGATGACAAACAGTAGCGCAACCATATAGTATTGGATATTAAATCGGAGCTGGCGGCTGCTCCCCGTCGGTACCTCGCCGCTCTCGTAGGTCGCTCGTTTTCCCTGTTCGGGGACACTCGGCCGTATCAGCCACGATACAAACATCATCGCCAGCGGAATCGTGACAGCGACGACGATCAGCGCCCCGATTGCGATCCATTCACTCATTTCCGTCTCTGTCGAGTGTTTTGGAGCGGCCGCATATAAGGATTGATTGTTTCGATTTCCAGCGACGATTTGTCCACGCTCCGTGGGTATTTTGTTCCGTTTGTTCGAAGATTTGCCTCGGCCCCTGACGATCACTCACGCCAGTCCTGAAACGCCGCTGTTCCACCCGAATGAAGTTCCTCCGAGACACCCGCCACAGCCTCTTTGAGATTCTCGTGGTAGTCGACGAGTCGATCCCGGAGTTCGGTGTGCTCGCGGGCGAGGATCTGGGTCGCCGAGAGGGCTGCATTGAACGACTTGCCGGCGTCGACCGCGACGATCGGCGCACCCTGTGGCATCCCGATCACGGACTGCAGCGATTTCTCCTGGACGGGTACACCGATCACCGGCAGCGGGTACGCGATCGAGGCGGTCATGTTCGGCAGGTCGGCGCTTTTTCCACCTGCGCCCGCGATGATGACGTCGATACCTCGATCTGCGGCCGTCTCCGCGTACGCGTACATTAGTTCGGGGGTCCGGTGTGCGGAGACGACGTACGTTTCGAAAGTGTAACGCGCTTCTGGTGGATTCTCGTAGTCGGTCTGTTCCTCGAACCCCAGGTCGGTCAGAATATCGTACGCACCTGGTCGACCCGTCTCGGAGCCAGCCATCACGTCGAGATCCGAGTCTGACCCCATTATTATCCCGATCTCTGGCGTCTCCTCGGACGATGTCTCCAGCTCTGCCTCCGCTTCGAGTTCTGCGATGAGTCTGTCGAGTTCCTCGGTTCCCATACCGGGGTCTGTGGGCCGGCCGTACCTAAGGGTTCAGCATTTCGATCGCTGGCCGCGAGCGCTCACTCCTGGCGTTCGACACGATGACGCACCACGTCGGCGTCCTCGTCCCACTCGAAGTTGCCACCGTGAGCGTGAACCATCCGTTCTCTGTAGGCGTCGAGATCCTCCGAGCCCTCGCGGCGTGCATCCTCGTCGGTCATATCGCCGAGTGTCCGTTCGGTGACGTCTACTACCTCGAAGGTATCGCCGTCGAGTTCGAAGGTATCACCCTCGTCGGCGTACCGATTACCGCGGTGGATCTGGCTCATCTTGCCGGCCGCGACGGCCTCGACAGTTCGGCTGTTCGGAAAGAGGTCTTCGGGATCGATCTCTGCCATATCCGAAGATTGGCCTCCGGGGCAAAGAATGGACCGACGCCGACAGCTTCAAATCTATCCACACACTGCACACAGTGAACGTGGGCTCTGAATTCGGCTTCGAACTCCAGGTCTGCCAGTGGGCCGAAGAGTACTGGCCGCCAGAGCGGTCGCGGGAGCGGCCGGTGATCGTCGCCCGCCAGCTGGGAACCAGACACCGCCGCTGGGATACCCTCGTCATCGAGTGTGATCCAGCGGGACTCCGACAACGTGCCCACTTCGGCAGCGACCGACTCGACTCTGATCTGTTGCACGTCGTTCGTCACGCGCCCGCGGAGTGGCAGTGGTACCGCGACGCCCTGCCCCATCCAGGCTACCCCTGGCAGTACGTCCGCGAGGCGGTCCACCGCGCGGCCGACCGCGGGCTGATCGACCGGCGACGGAGCGGGAACAAGATTCAACTGCGGCGCAAATACGAGTATCCAGACTGGATACACCGAATTATTGCCATCGAGAACAAACCCGATCTCGATGCGAGCGCGGCACGGAATCTGCTCGCCCAGATCGAACGCGACGTAGCACTTGGTCTCGCCGACGAGGTCTGGATCGCGACCGAGGCGACCGACGAACGCATCGAACCGGTGTTGCTGGAGGATGTGCCCGTCGAAGCGGGAATTCTGACGATCGACCGTGGTGACCGCGGACCGGCTGTTGCGAATGTCCGCTGGCAGCCTCGCTTGCTGGCACCCAATGACCCCGGAACGCGGATTCTCGACCGCCCTGACGGTGGGGGCTACGACGCCTCTGCCTGCCGGTTCGAGTACGCCGATCCAGACTGGAAAGCCGGAAAACGCCGGGCGATTGCCGAGCGGGCCTACGAGCGTGGCTGGCGGTCCTACGCCGAATCGATGCGACCGGACTGCCGGCATTTCGAACTCGAACCCACAGAATCGGTCGCCAGGCCCTACTGTCGGGCCAAGTGCTGCGCCCAGACGCCGAATCAGTGTGGCTCGTCGTGTCCGGAGTTCGAGCCAGAGCCGCCGACCTGGCGACAGCAGGGCTGGCCCATCGAGGGCGGACCCGGTGCGGGGATCAAGCGCCTGCTCGCCGCGCAACGGGATCGGAAGCGACCAGAGCCAGATCGGTAGTCGGACTGTCCTCAGTTGGACGACATCCACCAGGGCTGCGGCGCTGATCACCTCCGCCCTCGACGGTAACGACTATCTTGACGAATGTATCGCCACCAGTATGACTCCCGTCGAGCAGTTCTGTTGCATTACCGCATATCGAGAATAATCGGAGTATTTGTATAGTAATATAGAGTATTAAGCATATGTATTCGTCTGGTTGGGGCCTGGTGGAACGATGAGCACGGAGACGAACACCGGGACCATGCTCTCGGAGAACGGAGTCGGGACCGACGGTGCTGTCGTCGAGTCGCTGGTGAATGCTCCGACAGTCGGTCTGGTCGTCGTCGACCCGGATGGGATCGTTCACTGCATCGACGAGGCGGCCCAGCGGTACTTCGATACTGTCGAAGAGCAGGCTGTCGATACCGGGAGAGAGTGTTTCGTCGAGTCGTCGATCCGGGCCGCCCTGAAGGAACCGGACCAGTTCCCGGACCAGGAGGGTGGTGTTGAGAACTCCGTCGATCTCCACGTACTGCCGGCAGCAGAACGCGAGGAACGGTGGCTCCGGTACTCCCGGACACCGATCACCACGGGCCAACTGGCCGGTGGGCAGCTCGAACAGTTCGTCGACGTGACTGCCGAGTACACCAGAGAGCGGCTCGAACAGTACCGGAGTATCGCCGAGACGACAGACGACGCCGTCTTCGTCGTCGACAGCAACTACACTGTCGAGTATGCGAACCCTGCTGCAGAGACACGGACCGACCGTTCAGTGTCGGCACTCACCGGGAAGTCGATCCTGTCGCCCTTCGAGGACCTGCTCGTCGGGGATTCGAACGTAGCAGAGTTGCGTACGTCACTGGAGCAGGTGTTCGAGGGGACCGCCGAAGAGTCGACAGTCGTAGAACTGCAGCTTGCTACACCGACAGGATCGAAGACGTACTGTTTCGACTGTACGCCAGTTGATGGGACGCGGAAGGCGATCGTCAGTGTCAGGGACGTGTCGGCGAAGCGGCGGCGAGAGCGGCGATACGAGACGCTCGTCGAAAATTTCCCGAACGGGGCCGTGACACTCGTCGACGAACAGCTCGAATACCAGCTAGCTGGTGGAAAACTGTTCGACGAGTTGGCGCAAACACCAGCCGACGTCGAGGGATCGAATGTCGGGGATATCGAGTCGGGGGACCGCGACGTGTTCGTCGAGAGCTATCAAGCAGCACTGAACGGTGAGACAACCAGTGTCGAGACGAGCATTGACGATATGACGCTGCTCCTCCGGACACTCCCGGTCGCCGACGAGGATGGCACCGTTCGGGCGGCAATCGGCATGACGCAGGATATTACCGAGCGCAAAGAGCGGGCCGAAGAGCTCCGGTGGAAAAGTCGGGCACTGGACGAAGCACCGGTCGGCGTCGCGATTACCGACCCAGAGCAGGACGATAACCCGATGATCTACGTCAACCGTGAGTTCAGCGACCTCTCCGGCTACGACTCCGATGCGGTGCTGGGTCGCAACTGTCGGTTCTTGCAGGGTGAGGAGACCGATCCGGAGACCGTGGCCAGGATCCGTCAGGCGATCGACGACCAGCGACCGGTCTCGGTCGAACTCAGGAACTACCGCGCCGACGGGACGGAGTTCTGGAACGAACTCCACATCGCGCCGGTCCGTGACGAGACAGATACCGTCGTCAACTTCGTCGGCTTCCAGCAGGAGATCACCGAACGGAAAGAACAGGAACGGAAACTGCGTGACGTAAACCAGTTACTCGATATCGCCCTCACCGAGACCGACACCGGTATCTGGATCCTCGGACAGGACGACGACACTGTGAGGGCATTCGGAACGACGACAGAGCTGTTCGACTTCGAGCCGGGAGCGCACAGTCTGGAGAGATATCTGGCGTTGATCCATCCGGCGGATCGCCCACTCGTCGAGGACGCCCTCGAAACCGCGCGGGAGCGTGAGGAGCGGTTCGACATCGAGTTCAGGGTCCAGACGGACGAGACCGAACGCTGGGTCCACAGTCGCGGGGCCGTCTCGGCGGACGACGGCGGCGATCTGCGGATGGTCGGTGTCGTAACTGATATCACTGCCCGCAAGCGGCGTATCGATGCGCTCGAAAAGCGCGAACGCATCCTGAACGAGTTGCACACTGCGACCCGCGAGTTCTATCCACCGGGCACACTGGACGAGATCGCCGAGTTCCTCGTCGAGTTCACACAGAACGCTTTCGATGTCTACTGTACGAGTGTCAAACAGTACGACGAGGAAACAGGTGCTCTGGTCCCCACAGTTCAGTCTGGCCCCAGCTCCGACAACGACTGCACAATTGGTATCGTCTCCCCCGGTTCGAACCCTATCTGGGAGGCATACCGGACGGGTGAGACGCGGCTGTTCGCAGATGCGGTTGTCGAAGATCTTCTCACTGGAATCGACGTGGATGCCACCCAGTTGCTGGTCGCTCCAGTGGGTGATTTCGGCGTCATGACTGCCGTCACGACCGCCGAAGACGGGTTCGATGCCGTCGACATCAGTCTCACAGACGTGTTGACAGAAAACGCCGAGTCCGCCTTCCAGCGCCTCCGCAGTGACAAGGTCCACACTGCGATCACAGCGGAGCTGTCGGCCCAGCAGTCCCGGGTCGACGAACTGCGGGGATTCATCGACTCCGTGCAGGCTGTCCAGCGACGTCTCGCTGACAGTGACAGCCAGGATGCCCTCGAAACTGGCGTCTGTGAGGAACTGGTCGCGATGGACCAGGTCGATTTCGTCTGGATCGGCCGACCGACAAGCGAGGATACCGACCTCTCGCCTGCCGCGTGGGCGGGTGATGCGGAAGGGTATCTGGACTCGGTTTTGACTGACAGATCCGACCAGTCGCTTCCGGCACAGCGGGCCGCAGACGACCATCAGACGTACTCGCTCGGGAGTATTGCCGGCCACGTCTTCGACGGGTCCTGGGCGAAAGACGCCCTCTCCTACGAGTTTAGCAGCGTCACCAGTATTCCGCTCGTGTACGACGGTGTCCTCTACGGTGTCCTGACACTGTACTCCCGTAGTGAAGACGCCTTCACGGAGATCTACGAGGATCTGTTCGCCGATGTCGGCTCGCTACTTGTAAACTACAGCCGGATCCTCGATCAGCAACAGGTCGGCTCCCAGCGGATACACACCGAACTGGAGTTCAAACTCACCGACTCGACGTACCCGCTACAGCGCCTCGCAACGGAGGCCGAGAGCGCGATCAGGCTCGATACGGTTGCCGAACGCTCTGCTGACCACGTCCGTATTCTGGTGACCGTCGTGGAGGGGGACGCGACGACGGTGCTCGACCGGGCCGTCTCGATGACCAGTATCGACGCCGCCGACTGGTTCGGTGACGCCGAACACAGCCAGCTGAGTCTGCTCGTCCGGAAGCCATTTCTCGCATCAGTTGTCAGCAAACACAGCGGGCAACTGCGCGAGTCACGCTCCGAGGAGTGTGGCACGACTGTTCGCATCGACATCCCGGAAAACGTCTCCGAACGGCCGCTGTTCGATTCGCTGACATCCCGGTACCAGAATATCGACCTCGTCGCGAAGCGACAGGCCCACAGCCGGGCGATCCCCGACACCCAAGAGATCACGGATATTCTCACCGACCGGCAGTCCGAGATACTCAATGCGGCGTTTCACGGCGGCTACTACGAGACGCCGCGCCGGGTGAAAGGTGAAGATCTCGCGGCGAGTTTCGACATCTCCGGCCCGGCGGTCTACAACCATCTGCAGGCCGCTCACCGGACACTGCTGGAGACGATTTTCGAGTCACAGGCTGAAAATAACGATTGAGAACGAAGGGTTAACTGTCTAACCCCCGCTGGCGGCCCGCTCTTAACTGGTTATCATCTTAGTTGAACCAGCCGGAGTGATTCTCTGGATGTATGAGTCTTCCAGAGAAATTACGGCTCGACAGTCTGAATCTCCGGCCGAAACTCATCGCGTCGTTTCTACTCGTCGCGATGCTGGTCGCCGCGACCGGCGCACTCGGCTACGTGAGTGTCGGGGAGCTGGACAACGAGGCCCATCACATCGCACAGGAGGGTGAGAACCTCGACGGGACGATGGAGATGCTCGTCGCGGTCGAACAGCAGCAGGTCGCAGTGCAGGCCGCACAGTTAGACGAGCCAGACGCACGGACGAGCTACGACGAAGCGAGCGCTAATTTCGAGGAGCATTCAGCGGCGATCGATCTCGATAACGAGCAGGCGATCGCAGAAAAGCAGGCACTCGTCGAGACTCACGAGGAGTACAATGCGCTGGGCACAGAGTATTTCGAGGCCAAGGCTGCCGGTGACGAGTCAGCCGCAGCGGCCTCGCTCGATGATCTGAACACGCTGCGAACGGATATGGAAGACCAGGCCCACACACTCGAAGAGACCGTCCAGGAAGATATGGCGGCACAGGTGGCAGTTGCCGACAGCACGACGCAGACCACACAGATGGAGATGCTCGGGCTCACGCTGCTTGCCTTTATTTCGGCGATCGGCATCGGTGTGGTGCTCAACCGCCACATCACGCCACCGCTGAAACAGCTCTCCGAATCCGCTGTGTCGATCAGCGAGGGGAACCTCGACACCGAGATGGACGACCGTGAGATGGACGACGAGATCGGGGAGATGGTCGACGCCTTCGACGACATGCAGCGGAACCTCTCGGGGGTCTTCGGGGATATCCAGGACGTGAGCACGAACCTCGAAACGGGGAACCTGCAGGGAGACGTCGAGACAGAGTACCCAGGCACGTACGGCGATATCATGGTGAGTCTCGACGACGGGACCGACGAACTCACCGGCAGTTTCGACGAGATCCGGCAGGCGAGCCAGGCGCTGCGTCAGGGCCAGCTCGACCAGCGGATCGACGCCGACCGTCCGGGCGAGTACGGTGCGGTCCTGGCAGACTTCCAGAAGGGCACTGACCGACTCTCCGAGAGTTTCGGACAGATCTCGATGGCAAGCAACGACCTCAAACGGGGCGACCTGAGCCAGGATATCGAGACGGACTACCCGGGTGAGTACGGTGAAGTGCTGCGGAACTTCGAGGACGGCGTCGATAATCTCTGTGAGAGCGTCAGAAATGTGCAGGCGATTACGGACGACGTCTCTACCTCCAGCCAGGAAGTGGCTGCGAGTGCCGAGGAGATCGAGACGGCAAGTGACGATGTCGCCACCTCTGTGACCGAGATCTCACAGGGTGCAGACGTGCAAAGCGAGAAACTCCAGACCGTAGCCGGGGAGATGAACGACATGTCCGCGACCGTCGAAGAGATCGCCTCCTCCGCGGAGGAGGTTTCCGCGACTGCCCAGACGGCAGTCGAACGCGGCCAGACCGGCCGGGAGTACGCATCCGAAGCCACCGAGGAGATCCAGGCGATCGAGTTACGGGCCGAAGATGCCTCCGAACAGGTCGGGGCGCTCGACGCGGAGATGGACCAGATCGGCGAGATCGTCGAGATGATCTCCGAGATCGCAGAGCAGACGAACATGCTCGCACTGAACGCCTCGATCGAGGCCGCCCGGGCTGGCGAGGCGGGCGAAGGGTTCGGTGTGGTCGCAGACGAGATCAAGTCGCTCGCCGAAGAAGCAGGCAACGCGACGACGAAGATCGAAAACCGGATCGAGGAGATCCAGGCGACGACTGGTGACACCGTCGAGGATATCGAGGAGATGAGCGAGCGTGTCCAGAGTGGTGCGGACACGATCGAAGACGCAGTCGAGATGTTCGACGAGATTGCGAATGCAGTCGAGCAAGCAGAGAGCGGTATCAGGGAGATCAGTGACGCGACCGACGATCAGGCGGCATCCACCGAGGAGGTCGTCTCGATGGTCGACGAGGTGTCGAGTGTCAGCCAGCAGACTGCCGCCGAGGCGACGAACGTCTCCGCCGCGTCCGAGGAACAGGCCTCCTCGCTGTCGGAAGCGAGCAACAACATCCAGCAGCTCTCGCAGCTGGCCGATCGGCTCCACGACAACGTCGCGGATTTCGACGTGGGTGGACAGTCACTCGGTTCGTCGGCAGCCCACGGGGTCGCCGAGCAGTCTCTGCGAACGGAGACCAGCCACCACTCCGAGTCAGACGCACCGACGGCCAGTGAGGGAGCCAACAACGAACACAGCAAGCCAGCGAAGGACCCGCGGGAGTCGAACGTGGACACGATCGAGCCCTGGACGGATATCACGGCCCCGGACACGAACGGTGACTCCGAGGACGAGAAGACGGATCGTATGGAGCCAGAACAATGACGACTGCAGCCCCGGAGCTGACTCCACCGGACCAGATCCTCGAGTTCGCCATCGGCGAGCAGCGGTACTGTGTCAGTATCGATGCTGTCGAGGAGATCGTCAGAGCAAACGAGTTGACCTCGGTACCGGATTCGCCGCCGCAGGTCGCAGGGATCACGAATCTACGCGGCCAGACCACGACAGTTCTGGATCTGAGGCGTATCTTCGATCTACAGACGTCCGGTGACAGCCAACAGGTCGTCATCATCGAGGGCGAGGAGCGGATCGGCTGGCTGGTCGACCGCGTCAGAGAGGTCAGCAGTCTCCGTGACGTAGACGTCGATTCCGTCGATGACAGTCCGTACGTCAGCGGGGTCATCAACGACGATGGCTTCATCATCTGGGTCGAGCCTGAAACCGTCAACGGCTCGGTCTCGACTGATCAGAACTGACGTCGATAGTGCGCGCTCGACCAGATTCGTCTGGTCGATGCTCGGTTTGGGCAGACACCTATCAGGTAAGGTGATAAACTCATCACCTGTTCAGCCCACTGTCATAACGAGATGGATGAAATACAGTACGAAGAACGTAGAAACAAAGCATTATTTTCGACGCCTGCGGACGGCGAGTGGATCGCTTCCGATAGTATCGTAATTCTGGACGATTGGGCGTAGGGCGTCTTCGCTGTCTGTTCTGCCGACCGAGCAGTCGCTCGGAGGCTAGTGTGGCTGAGGGGAGTAAGCCCCCTTCTGTTGTCGGCATTCGGCTAAGCATCCGAACCATTCGCCGGGCTACCTTGTCGGTCCGGACTTGCACCGGTGAGGATTCACCGTTCCATCCGTTCTCTTCCGTCAGGGTGACGAAGTCACCGTCCCTCGGTGGGTTAGCTCCCCGTTGCTTCGCGGTTTGACCGTTCGCGCGGGGTTCGCACACCTCATCGGTCGGGAAGAGTGGTATCGTTTCTGTTCCAGAGCCGGCGGTCTCCCACCCCGGGTTTGCACCCGGTCACCTGCCCGACTGGTGGGGGGACTTTCCTCATGTCCCTAACGCTTTGCCAATCGGCACAGCGGTCCGGGACACGGGAGCCGGTCTCCCTCTGCCACTGCCTGCTAGGATACGGGGGACAGTAAGCCGTTCGATCGACTGCTGTCGAGAAAACTCGGGGCACTGCAACCGAATCACTCGAAGACGATCCGTTGCTCTGGTTCGATCCGTACGCGCCCACCGATCGGGATCGGGGCCGTCGGATCTGTGTGTCCGAAATCCAGGTCGAAGACGATCGGCAGTTCTGGGTTGTAGCGGTGAACCTGCTCTGTGATCGTCTCACGCTGAGTGGTTCGATACTGCTCACGCTCGTCCTCGGATCTGGACTCCCGCCAGTTCTGTGTCGCCGGCCGGCCGACGAGTACCCCGTCGAACCGTTCCAGCAGTCCACGCTCACCGAGACACGTCAGAACACGCCTGACGCGGTCGGCAGAGGGGATATCCTCGGAGGTTTCGAGGGCGAGAATTGCCCCGTCGAGTCGTTCGGGTGCGGGCAGATATCGGTCGGTCATCAGTTGCCAGGCGACAATCGACAGACAGCCACCCCAGAGCCGCCCGGAGACGGTATCTGAACTCCCGCGCCAGCGCCAGCCCAGTGGCTCGTAATCGAGGCCAGCATTCGCGTACTCCGCTTTCGAGTGATGCCAGCCGACAGTGAGATCCGCCCACTCCCCGGCAGCGTCGAGTTCCCCGATGGAATCTTCGAACAGCACACGGCGGAGATACCGCTCGCTGTAGGGATGGAGTTCGGGTGTCGCGACCTGATTGAGCAGCTGCCCGCCGTAGAAGGAGACGATGCCCTGATTCCAGAGAAACAAGGCGAGATTGGTGTTGTCGCTCATCCCGAACAACCGGGTCGGGTGATCGGCGAGTAGTTCCGGGTCGAGATAGTTGAGCACTCGGATCTGGTCGTCGCCACCGATGGTCGCGAATATGGCGTCGATATCGGGGTTAGCGAACGCCTCGTGGATTGCCGCGGCGCGCGCTCGGGAGTTCTCGCGGAGGAACGCATCCGACTGGCGAGCAGTGGGATAGACGACCGGATCGAGGTCAAAAATCTCTTCGAGTCGATCCAGTGCGAGTTCGAGAATGTGCGGGACCGCCCTCGCAGCGCCACTCGACGGGGCGATTACGGCGACCGAACTTCCAGGTTCGACAGGCGACGGCGTGACGAATCTGCCCATGAGAGCGGCGTCGACACAGGGACAGTTATTCGTTTCCCCGGACTGGACCAGCTCGGAGCGTGTTCTTTCTCTTTGAGAATCGATATCCGGCTATATTGCAGTCGAGTCCGTAATCACAACTATGCCGGAAGAAGAGCTATTCAAAACCGAGAGACAGGTTACGAGAACAGAGATTGCCGACACGTTGCGCGGTGTGGCGGATCAGATCGAATCGGGCGACGTCACGCTAGTGAGCGACACAGAAGAACAAACCGTGCCTGTCCCGGATCGTCCCCGATTCGAGGTCGAACTCGAACGACTCACAGATTCAGAAACGGGAGACCAGCAGTACGAACTCGAATACGAGATCAGGTGGACGAAATAGCGGGTTCCGTCCGGCAGTATCAGTCGGTACTACCCAGGTTCCAAACGCCCATTATCGTCGACACGCTACGGGGGAGCAATGTCGCGACGGAGTGCGTTGCGCCGCGTGGGAGTTGTCATCCTCGCAGCGAATGCGCTGCTCGCACTCGCGAAGGGGCTGGTCTATCTCGAAAGCGGCAGCCTGGCGGTCGGATCCGAGGCAGTCAACAGCCTCAGTGATTTCGGCTACAGCCTCGTCATCGTCGGTGGCCTCTATCTCACGACCAAACCGCCGGATTTCGAACACCCCCATGGCCACGAGCGGATCGAACCGTTCGTCTCCCTGTTCATCGCACTGGGGATCTTCGCCGTCGGTGGAATCGTCATCTGGCAGTCCGCGCTCGCCTTACTCTCCGGAGAGATCCAGGTCGCCCGTGGACCGCCAGCCGTCGCCGTGCTCTCGTTCAGTGCCGTCGTCAAGTACGGCCTCTACCGGTACTGTCTCTCGATCGGGAACAGCCACAACTCACCCGCGTTGCAGGCGACTGCGATCGACAACCGTAACGATATCCTCGCCTCGACAGCAGCGCTGGCTGGCGTCCTCGGCGCTGTCGCCGGCTACCCTGTGCTCGATCCACTCGCAGCGATCCTCGTCGGTGGTGCGATCCTCTACTCCGGTGTCGAGGTCGTCCGTGACAATCTCGACTACCTCGTCGGGGCGGCCCCGCCAGAGGAGTTGCGGGTGGAGATTCTCGACCGGGCGCTCGACCATCCCGATGTCGAGGGCGCACACGACGTCGTCGCCCACTACGTCGGCCCCGAAATCGACGTGAGCCTCCACATCGAGGTCGAAGGTAATCTGACGCTGCTCGAAGCGCACGAGATCGAATCCCAGGTCGTCGAATCGATCGGGGAACTCCCCGAAATCGACGACGTGTTCGTCCACATCGACCCGAAGGAGGCTGGGGAGTGGAAAGACGACGAACTCGTCGCGGAGCTCGCTGACAGATACAGGGCGGAAAGTCCCCCATCGGAGAGAGCCAACCACGACGAGACAGACCCCGCGATGGACGGTGGCGATCCAGCTGGCGTCACAGGACAGGACACTCGCGAGCAAACTGACGAGTAGCGCCGGGTCGAAGGTTTGCACCGGTCAGATTCAGACGAGTTCGCCCAGCGCGTAGACGGTGTTCTGCCCCGTAATCTCGCAGGTGACGATATCGCCGAGGTCGGCGTGATTTTCCGCACCCGGAACGGCGACCTGCCGGTAGGCGCTGTCGTAGCCGACCAGACTCTCGTCTGTCCCATCTTCGACGAGCAACACCTCACGTTCGGTGCCGACCATCGACTCGTAGGCCTCACCGACCACTTCCATCTTTACGTCGGTCATCTCCGAGGAGCGGTCCTTCTTGAGCTGGCCACCGAGTCCCTTCATCTCCGCGGCGTCGGTGCCGGGCCGCTTCGAGAAGCGGGTGACGTTGATCTTCTCGGGGCGGGTCTCCCGGAGCAAGGCGAGTGACTGCTGGTGGTCGTGGTCCGTCTCCGTGGGGAACCCGACGATAAAATCCGTCGAGAGCGTCCAGTAATCGAGCGCGTCGTCGAAGGCTTCGACGACCTCGACGTACTCGGAGACGGAGTGCTGGCGGCGCATATCCGCGAGCATCTCGTCGCTGCCGGACTGAACTGGCGCGTGGAGGAAGTTGTAGAGCCTGTCTTGCTCGGCGAACACGTCGGCGAGTTCCTCCCGCACGCCGTGGACGCCTTTCGGGTTCGCCATCCCGACACGCACCCGAAAGTCGCCCTCGATCTCCTCGCAGATCCGTTCGAGCAGTTCCGGCAGCAGGCTCTCGCCCTGGTTGCGGTCCCAGCCGTAGACACCGGTGTCCTGGCCGGTGATCCGGATCTCCTTCGCGCCGGCGTGGACGAGCGCACGGGCTTTCCGGACGTTCTCCTCGACTGTCGGGGACTCGATCCGTCCCGTGGCCTGTTTCGTGATGCAGTACGAGCAGTCGCTCATACAGCCGCGTGCGATCGGCAGAATGCCGACGACGCCGTCGACGATCGGTTCGGCGTCGGGCGTCGTCGTCGGGCACTCACCGTTGCGGATGTGTTCGGGGACCTCGTCCCAGTGGAGGATTTCGGCGTCGATGCCGGCCTCACGGAAGGCATCGCCCTGTGCGAGTGCCATGCAGCCAGTGATGACGAGATCCGCAGGTGTCTCCTCGTCGAGTTCGGCCGCACGGCGAAGCATGTTGTGCTCGGTTTTCTCGACGACCGTACAGGTGTTGAGAATCGCAACGTCTGCGTCCGTCGGCTCCTCGACGGGGTGGTGGCCGCCGTCGCGCAGCGCACGCTCGATCTGGCGACTCTCACCCCTGTTGGAGGTACACCCATAGGTCTCGATATGATACCGGGCCATCTGAGAACTACTCGGAGATGTCCAGACTAAAAGCCGGCGTTTCGACCGTGACGACGAGGATCAGCCCTCGGTGAACTGTCTGGTAAATATTGTGATAATTACGAACGGAAGTGCAAAGACGAGTAGCGTAGCGACAAGTCCTACAACCGACATAAAGAAGTTCGACCCTCCAGGCAGCGTCTGCAAGAAAATCAGAAGAACGAACCACAGCGTGAGTAACTGAATGCCCATCGATTCGTCCATACTAACAGTAGCTTGAACTAACAGAATCAAATGAATTTCGATAGACACGGAGCAGTCGATCGACAGCAGTTCGGTCATTTTCCAGACAAGATCTCACCGACAGCTACAGAATTTATATTACTCCACTCCTGAGCAGGAGGTGTGAAAATCGGGAGCTTCCGTGGCCGGCCGTCGAAGGCACACCTGCTGTGGAGCCGCAAGGCAGCCAGCGGGTCGGCGAGCAAGCGATTCGACGACAAACTGTTCCGGAAGTGGACGGAACACCACGGCTTCGATTTCGACAAGCAGATGCGGATCGACCACGACCGGGCCGACGAGTCACGCACCCAGTTCCGGTGTGTGTTCGCCTGGGGACGGCGCAAGGGCAAGGAAGTCGAGATCGGTGACAAAGAAGTTCAGCTCGGCAGCCAGAAGGCACCAAAAACCTTCATCGAGATCGACGAAGAGGGACTAGCACGCGTCAAGGCCGGCAGCGTCGAAGAGGTGTACAACATCATGGAGATGCGCTACGACGGGGCAGCACTGTTGATCAAAACGGCCGGCGGCGAGAAGAAGAAAGTCGACGGGAGGAAGCTCTCGCGGGCCTGAGGAGATGCCATAGCATAAGTACGATTAAGCCGTATCCGCGGCCATGAACGACAACGACGACTCCCGAACCGTCTCACGGCGGCTGTTTCTCGGTGCTGTCGGGGCCGGAACGGTGGCACTCGCAGGCTGCGCCAGCGGGAGTGGCGGTGACCCGCAGGTAGACCACGAAGCACCGGTTCGAGGGGATCCGAACGCCGACGTCACGCTCGAAGTGTACGAGGATTTCTCCTGCCCACACTGTCGGACGTTCAATATGCAGGATCTGCCGGCGCTCGCACAGCAGTATCTCGAACCCGGACAGATCCGGTACGAACACCGTGATTTCCCGTTTCTCGACGATCAGTCCTGGCAGGCAGCGAACGCTGCCCGTGAGGTGTACCTCGAACACGGCGACGAAGCGTTCTGGGAGTACAAATCGACGGTGTTCGCCCGACAGGGAGATCTCGGAACAGGCGCACCCGAGATTTTCGGCGAGATAGCGAGCGAACTCGAGTTCGATCTCGACGCCGAGGCGATCCAGTCTGCAGCCACCGACCGTCCACACGACAGTATTCTCGAAGACGACAAAAGCCGTGGCGAGAGTCAGGGTGTCTCTGGAACACCGTCGTTCGTCCTCGACGGGGAGCTCGTCGAGGACGACCTGACCGCAGAGATCGACGCAAGAATAAACTAGACCACCACAGCGCTACCATGCAGGAAGATTCCGAGGTCGCCGTCGTCCGGCTGGGTCACCGGCCGGGGCGCGACGAGCGAATGACGACACACGTCGGGCTGACAGCACGCGCACTCGGTGCCGACAGGGCGATCATCGCCAACGCGACACAGAGCTGTGAGACGGTCAGAGACATTACCGACCGGTTCGGCGGCCCCTTCGAGGTCGAAGAGACGAGCGACCCCCTCGAAATCATCGACGGCTGGGAGGGGCCGATCGTCCACCTCACGATGTACGGCCTGCCGATCCAGGACGTCGAGGGCGAGATCCGAAAGCGACACCACGATGGCGAGTCGCTGCTCGTCGTCGTCGGCGCGGAGAAGGTCCCCTTCGACGTCTACGAGGCGGCGGAGTACAACGTCGGCGTGACCAACCAGCCCCACTCCGAGGTAGCCTCGCTGGCGATCTTTCTCGATCACCTGTTCGAGGGCGACGAACTGGATCAGGAGTGGGACGATGCCGACAGCGTCGTCGTCCCGAAAGAAACTGGCAAGCTCGTCGAAGATCGGTAACCCCGGACGAGTACTGCGAATCCGAGACGAGTCTCGGGGACGAGCGTGGATCATCAACGCCGATCGGCGTCACGATCAGGTCCGCCGTGTACCGACCACCAGTCGGTCATCCGATGGTTTTAACCGGTCGACAGCCCCAGATCAGTGTAATGGCTTTTGAGGAACTGCTCGAGGATCCGGTCATTCAGAAGTACCTCCACGAGCTCGTCGGTCCGAAGGGGATGCCCGTCGCGGCAGCACCGCCGGACGGCGAGGTCACTGACGAGGAACTGGCCGAGGAACTCGGGCTCGAACTGAACGACGTTCGCCGGGCACTGTTTATTCTCTACGAGAACGATCTGGCGAGCTATCGACGGCTTCGTGACGAGGATTCGGGCTGGCTGACCTACCTCTGGACCTTCGAGTACGAGGAGATCCCGGAACAGCTCGAAGAGGAGATGCATCGCTTACTCGCAGCACTGGAAGGACGCTACGAGTACGAGATGGAAAACGAGTTCTACCTCTGTGAACGGTGTGGCATCCGCTTCGAGTTCGGCGAGGCGATGGAGTTTGGCTTCCAGTGTCCGGAGTGTGGCAACGAAGTCGACGCGATGGAGAACACCCGGCTGGTCGACGCGATGGAAGAACGAATCGAGAAACTACGGGACGAACTCGGCACCGAGACAGCCGAAATCGAGGTCTAATGGTCGTACTCGCGACGAAACTGTACGTCGAAGGCGATGCCAGGGAGCGTTCGCTACAGTCGCTCCGGTCGATGATCGACAACGACGTCGGCGATCTCGACGTCGACGTGACGGTCACCATCCGTGACGACGATTTCCCCGAAGTCCTGCTGGAGGGGCCCGACGAGACTGCCGGCTCGAACATCCTCCGCGAGGAGTGGGGCGAGATACCCGAGACGCTCGAACGCGGCGAGGAGTACGTCGGCACGTTCGAATCCTGGGACGAGACGGGGATCACACTCGACGCTGGCCGCGAGGTTCGCATCGGGCGTGACGAACTCGGGCTCGGGCAGGGCGATCCCGAGGCGATCCGGACCCGGTTCGGTCTCGTTCAGCATATGCCGCTCCGGTTCGTCTCCGACGAGCCGCCGCGACTCGCGGAGTCACAGATCGACCAGCTGTACGACTGGCGGCGGGGTAGCGGCCGGGTAAACGTAAACAGCGCAACCCGGGCAGAGGTTCGGGCGACGGTCAACCGCGCCGGCCACGCACAGGATATCGTCACTGTCGAGCGACTCGGCCTGCTCGAACAGAGCATCATCTGTGCGGAGGGAACCGATCCGCCTGGGCTGCTCGCCGGCATCGGTGAGTATCTCCCCTCGGAACTGCTCTGCGTGCTCGAAAACTAACTATGAACCGGAAACGGCTCGCGTTGCTCGCCCTCGTCGCGGCAGTCTTCCTCTCTGGCTGTGGCATCTTCGGCGGTGGCGGCGAGATCAGTGACGACGACCTCCTGCAAGACCAGGAGTACAGGTGGGACTCGAACGCGACCGCGACGTACGATCTCGACGTCTCCTCTGACTCCTACACGGCAGTCCTGAACCTGACGAACAGGGAGGAACTGAAGATCAACACCGAGAGTGCGATCCAGGGTGATCAGTCGGTCGGCATCAAGGCCCTGCAGTTCCAGTTCAGAAACGGGACTGTCGTGAACGCGACCCACGGGAACCTCACAGCACGGGAGGGCTCTGACGCGACGACGATCGAGTTGCCAGCCGAGAACGGCACCGTCGGCTTTACCGCGCCGAGAAACGGAAAAAGCTGGTCGACACCGACGTTCGTCACCGGTGATTATCTGGCCTATCTCCCCGAAAGCGCGCGTGTCGGTATCCCACTGCTCTCGCGTGCCACACCGGGAGCAGACGAGCAGACACTCGACGGCGACCAGATGACGCTGTACTGGGAGGAAATCGAGGACGGCGAAACCCTCAGTATCAGATACTATCTCGTCCGTGATCTGTACCTCTTCGGTGGGCTGTTCGCACTCGCCGTCTCGCTCGGGATCGGTGGGTTTACTTACTACTACCGGCAGATCCGCCGGGCGAAGCAAAAACGCGAGGAAGTCGGGCTGGATGTCGAGGTCGACGACGACGATATCGATGACGACGGGCCACCACCCGGGATGGGATAGCAGCGTACGAGGTCGGCTCGAAGAGACAAGACCGTGAGGCTTTGTAGCATCAGGGACAACCTAGTCGTATGCGTGTCGCGCTGGTTACCGTCGGCGACGAGATCCTTTCTGGGGACACGGTAAACACCAATGCAGCCTGGCTCGGTGAGCGACTGACCGAATCCGGTGTCCGCGTCGCTCGGATGACGACAGTCCCGGACAATATTTCCGCAATCGCCCGCGTCGTCAACGAGTATCAGGCCGAATACGACGCCGTGATCGTCACCGGTGGGCTCGGTCCGACCCACGACGACGTGACGATGGAAGCCGTCGCCGCCGCCTTCGGCACCGAACTGGCCGCCGACGAGGCCGTCGAGCGCTGGCTGACCGAGGAGGGAGGCTACTCCGGGGACGATCTCGCGCCGGGGACGACACAGATCCCGAAAGCGGCCCAGCTACTGCGCAATCCCGAGGGAGTCGCGCCGGGCTGTACGATCGGGAACGTCTACGTGCTCCCGGGAGTCCCCGCCGAGATGCGCGGGATGTTCGGGCTGATCGCCGACCAGTTCAGCGGGGAGAAACGGTACAGAGCAGTCGTCGAAGCCACAGAGCCCGAAAGTCAGCTTCTGGATCGGATTCAGGAGGTGCAGGATCGATTCGACGTGACTATCGGAAGCTATCCCGGAGCGCACGTCACACTGCGAATCGAGAGTCCCGACGAGGCAGTCGTCGCCGACGCTGCGAGGTGGCTTCGCGAGCGCGTCGAAACGCCGTAAGAATCAGGCCGTGAGGTGGCGTGCCCACAGCACTGCGAGGATGATTCCACCGACGAGAACGACCCAGGCCGCAGCTTCGACCGGACCCGCACCGATCCCGACCTGTGTTGCTTGGAGTGGCGTTTGCATACACGACGGTGATGGGGCAGTCTCCTAAGTCGTTCCGGTTTGTTTTTGTCACACTCCCACATAGAAACGGTGATGTGTCGACTCGGACTCGTGGTCAACCCGATTGCCGGGATGGGTGGCCGCGTTGGACTCAAGGGGACAGACGGGAAAGTCGAGGAGGCACGCCAGCGCGGTGCCGAGATGCGTGCCCCCGACCGGGCAGTCGAGATGCTCCGTGAACTCGCCGATATCGCTCCCGACTGTACGATCGTTACCTACGGGGGACTGATGGGGGCAGACCAGGCCCGCGAGGCCGGCTTCGAACCGACAGTCGTCGGCCACCCTGCAGGGGAGGAGACGACCGCCGCAGATACCCGCGACGGGATCCGAGCGGTGCTGGAGCACGATCCCGAGCTGATCCTCTTCGTCGGCGGGGACGGAACCGCCGCAGACGTCGCGGAAACGCTCGAAGCCGAAGATTCAGAGTGTCCGATCCTCGGCGTGCCCGCGGGCGCCAAAGTCTACTCCTCGGTGTTTGCAGTGACGCCAGAGGCCGCAGCACATATCGCGGTCACCTTCGACTCGACGGAGCGGGCAGAAGTCAACGACATCGACGAAGACGACTACCGCGGCGGCGAGGTCCACACCGAACTGGTCGCACTCGCGACCGTTCCGATCGCCCCGCAACGCCAGGGGAGCAAACAGTTGAGCAGCGGCACCGTCGAGGGGCTGGCAGAGGGCCTCGCAGACGAGGTCGACCCGGAAGTAACCTACGTGCTCGGACCGGGCGGGACGCTCGGGACGATCAAGCGCAACCTCGGCTTCGAGGGGAGCCCACTGGGGGTCGACGTCTACCGCGACGGTGAACTGCTCGTCGAGGACGGTGCCGAATCGGATATCCTCGACGCCCTTGGAGAGAAGAACGTGATCGTCGTCTCACCGATCGGCGGCCAGGGGTTCGTCTTCGGCCGGGGCAACCAGCAGATCTCCCCCGAGGTGATCCGCCAGGCCGAGATCGAGATCGTGGCCTCCCGGCAGAAACTCGACGGGATCGGTGCACTGCGGGTCGATACTGGAGATCAAGAGCTCGACGACCGGCTCCGGGGCTGGCAGCGCGTCCGCGTCGGCCGTTTCGAGAGTCGACTGATGGAGATCGTCTAGATTCGCATTTTCCACACGTTGTGTTTTTACGCCCAGTATCCCCCATCTGTCGTGTTTCTACACGCAGTATATTCTTTGTGCCGTGTTCCCGGGGATAGTATGTATATCCTTATCAATAATAAAGGATGTATTGATAAGATTAAGGTAGTCTGAGATATGTAAGGGACATATGGAAACGCGGAAAGTCCAGCGGCTGGGTCCGTCGACGCTCGCGATGACCCTGCCAGCAGAGTGGGCACAGGAGTACGATGTAGAGAAAGGAGACGAAGTATCACTGCGACTCGGTGGCAAGGGAACGCTGACAGTGATGCCGGAGTCGGTCCACTCCGAGGAAAGCGAGGCGGTGATCAACGCGAGTGGACTCGATGCGGCGGCCGTCGAACGGGCGATCGTCTCGCAGTACGTCCTCGGCCGGCGGGTCATCCACGTCCGGGCAGACGAGGGAGAGACCCTCGAAAGTTCGCACATCAACGCCGTCTACAACGCCGAGACACAGCTGATGGGGCTGGGCGTCATCGAGGAGACGCCGGACAACATCGCGATCCGCTGTTCGGTCGATCCCGAGGATTTCACGCTGGATAACCTCCTCGAACGGCTCGAATCGACCGGCTCGACGATGCGAAACGAGGCGATCAAATCGCTCGCCCACAGCAACCCGGATCTCGCCCAGCGCGCGCTCAACCGGGAACGGCAGGCGAACAAGATCTTCGTGCTACTGCTGCGCCTGATCTTTACCTCCTACCAGAATCCGAATCTGGCGCGGGCCGTCGGCCTGACCGACGGCTTCCCGCTGATCGGCTACCGCTCGATCGCGAAGAATCTGGAGCTGACCGCCGACAACGCCGAAGATATTGCCGAGATCGCGCTCGAAGCCGAGGGGCACTCCCTGAACGTCGAGCAGGGGACGATGCGGCGCATCCGGGAGTTCACCGACCAGGTCAACGAGATCACCGAACTCGCAGTCGAGGCCGCAGTCGAACGCGATTACGACACTGCAATCGAGATCCGCAAGAAGTTCGCCGAGATCAGCACGCTCGAACAGGAGATTCTCGCGGATCTCCCCGAGATGGAAAACGAACAGCTCCTGCAGATCCGGGAGGTGCTCGTGAGTCTCGACCAGACCGCACAGTACGCCGTTCGAAACGCAGAAATCGCGACGAACCTCGCCCTGAACGAAGAGTCAGAACACATTACAATCGAGTAAATTAAGTACGGACCTTCAGAACAGCTACGTATGGCCGAGATGACCGAGACATCCGATATGGGCAAGGGCCTCGTTCTGGTTTTCGGGATTATCACCGCGCTCGCGGCGGTTGGGACGGCCGCGAGCGCCTACCAGTCCGAGATCGGCGGGGGCGACGACTCCTTACAGATACTCTCCGGTGTCTTTCTGGCAGTTGCATTCGTCGCCGCCGGGATCGCAGTCGCTGCGGTGCATCTGTACCGGTAGGACCCAACTTTCCCGAAACGAAAAACCGTTAAGACGTTCGCGCACGTAGTAGTTCCATAATGACCGAACTCGGTGACATCGACCGGAAGATACTCGATCATCTCCGGGATACCGTCTCCCGGGGTGAGCAGTACGTGCGGTCGAAAACGATCGCGGAACAGCTCGGACTCTCCTCCAAACAGGTCGGCGCACGCCTCCCGAAACTCGACGAGGAGTCAGAAGACGTCGAGATCGAGAAGTGGGGCCGGGCACGCTCGACGACCTGGCGGGTCACACGTAGCTAACCGTTTTTATAGTTGCTCTCGTAACCCAACATATGGTTGTCCGCGCAGAGAGAGTCGTCGTGATACCTGCCCCGCGAGAACAGGTCTGGGAGTTTATCGACGACCCGGAGAAACGGGCCAGACCGATCAGCGTCGTCACAGATTTCGAACTGCTCGACAACGGAAAGGCGATCTGGCACGTCGCGCTCCCACTCCCGATTACAGACCGCACGTTCCAGATCGAAACGGAAGACCGCAAACGGACGCCTCCGGAGTACGTCGAATTTGTCGGGACGTCGAAGGCGTTCCGGGTGATCGGTGAACACGAACTCACCGAGACTGACGACGGAACAGAACTCCACAACACGTTCACCGTCGAGGGTCGCCTCCCGGGTGTCGAGACCTTTTTCAAACGGAATATTGACGACGAACTGGCAAACCTCGAACAGGCAATTATCGACGATGTGGCGGCCCAACAGGACTGATCGTAAACAGAGGGTGAGTCTCAGTGGTGATAATTAGTCAGTAGATACAAGCCAGTTCAGGGTCAGGTGTCTGTATGGCCGCAGAGACGGATACAACAGTCCTCGTCGTCGACGATGAAAATGCGGTGGCGGATGCGTATGCTGCACAGCTCGAAAAAGAGTACACAGTGCTGACGGCATACGGCGGCGAGGAGGCAATCGAGGTGGTGAACTCTGCTGTTGATATCGCGTTGCTGGACCGGCGCATGCCGGCTGTTTCCGGAGACGAGGTCCTCGAAGAGATCCGAAGACAGGAGATCAACTGCCGGGTCATTATGGTAACTGCAGTCGATCCCGATTTCGACATCGTCGAGATGCCGTTCGAGGATTATCTGAAAAAACCGGTCGACAGAGCAGCGCTCGTGGAGGCGATCGAACGCCAGCTCGAAGCCAGCGAGTACGACGAACGCTTCGAGGAGTTTCTCGAACTCAACACGAAAATCGGGCTCCTCGAAGAGGAGAAACCGACACAGGAACTCGAACGCTCCGAGGAACTCCAGGAGATCAGAGACCGCGCCGACCGTCTCAAGTCGGATCTCGACGAGACTGTGATGAAATTCGACGAACCCAAAACCGCCTTTCAGGATCTGTTCTAGCGCTGCCGCCAGTTACTGCGATCGAAGACGAATCCGGAGAGTTCCGAGGCGAGTCTGCGGGCCGCCCGTTCGCTATCCGTGTGTAGATCACCCGAAACAGCGCCTGCCTCGCCGCCGACACCCTCTGCCTGCGAGATGGGATCTGTGCCAGTCGGGTACGACCGGAGTGTCCGGGTCTGCTCGCGGAGCGCCCTGACAGCGTCCGTGTCGAGTTCGACGTCGAGATGCTGGATATCGTAGCGGACGATGTAGCCACGCTCCGCGTCCCGGATTGCGACGACTGGCTGGTTGCGTTTTGTACACTCCGCCCAGATGTTGCGGCGTGTTCGGTCCGACTCGTACACTGGGACATGCTGTGGGGCCAGTTGATCCATGACCGCTAGTTGGCTGCAAACAGTATCTGTCTGTCGGAACACATCACGCTGGCCGTCTTCGCTACCGAACGGCCTCCGTTGCGTCAGCCATGATATCGATCGCCTCCGCGAGTGTCTCCATATCCGTCGCATACGAGATCCGTGCGTAGCCATCGCCGTTCGCACCGAAGGCCTCCCCGGGGACGACGACCACTCCCCGTTCGATCACCTCGTCGACCCAGCCGTCGGGGACCTTCGGCATCGCGTAGAACGCACCGGATGGTCGCGGACAGTCCAGTCCCATCTCCTCGAACCCCTCCAACAGGAGGTCTCGACGCTCCTCGAAGGCGACTCGCATCTCTTCGACGACGTCCTGCGGACCGTTCAGTGCGGCCTCTGCGGCGTACTGGGACGGTGCGCTGGCACAGGCCTGGCCGTACTGGTGGACTCGGAGCATGCGCTCGATCCGATCCGTTGCGCCGGTGATCCAGCCGAGTCGCCAGCCGGTCATCGAGTAGGCTTTCGAGCAGGCGTTGACGATTGCGACGTTGTCACCCTCTGTAAACTCGGCCGGCGAGCGGTGTTCACCGTCGAAGACCTGGTGTTCGTACACCTCGTCGGAGACACAGAGTACGTCGTGTTCGTCGGCGATGCGGGCGAACTCGCGCATATCCTCGGGTGACTGGACGGCCCCGGTCGGGTTCGCGGGGCTGTTGACGACGAAGACGGCAGTCTCGTCGGTGATGGCCTCCTCGACAGTCCGGGGATCGAGTGTGAGATCCTCGCGGAGGCCGACGGGTTTCGGTGTCCCGCCAGCGATGTGTGTCAGCGCCTCGTAGGAGACGAAACCCGGGTCCGGGAAGATGACTTCCTCGCCGGGATCGACGTGGGCTTCGAGTGCGATGTGTAGCGCCTCGCTCCCGCCGGCAGTCGCGATGATATCTTCTGGATCGACGTCGAGGTCGTTGTCGCGGGCGTGTTTCTCGGCGATCGCTTCACGGAGTGACTCTGTCCCTTTGTTCGACGTGTAGGCGTCAGCTTTGCCCGCCCGGATCGCGTCGACGGCCGCCTCGCGGGCGTGTTCTGGCGTCGGAAAGTCAGGCTGGCCGAGACCGAGATTGATCGCATCCTCGCCTGCGGCCTCGAAGACCTCCCGGATCCCGCTGATAGATACCTGTTCGACACGGTGTGAAAACGACGTCATACCGTATGGGGACGGCCCCGTGGCATTAACTGTTGGTGTCTCTGGCTGGCCGCTATCCGTCGATGCCAGCAGGGTCGACGACGAGTTCGCCGGTGTTCGAGAGTGTAACCTCACACCCTTCGTAGGTGAACGAGACCTGAATTGTACCCGTCCGTTCGTCTCGTGAGAGTATCGTCTCCAGGGCGTCCGGATCGATAGCCGAGTACACCGGCTCTATCTCCTCCGTACTCCGATCTGTACGTTCCGTGATCGCCTCGATCAACGGGAGTAGAAACGAGTCGTCCGGGTCCCAGCTGCGAGTCACCGCGGCTCTGTCGGCAGACGTCCCGTGGTCTGATTCAGCAGGTTCTTCGACTGAACCGACGTAGCGATCAGGATGAGACGGCATACATATAATAATACATTGTAGTATATTAATCTATCTGGCATACGTGTTAGGTATATATACACATAGTTTAGTTATAGATAATTACAGAGTACAACTGTCGTGGCTGTCGGCTCCGTCAAGTCGTGGCTCATTTGTAGCTTTGCGTCGTTGACTCGTCTGTATGGTCGGCCCAGTCGTCACGTTCGGGATCGCCTTCGTCGGTATCTGGCTGATCATCGCGATCCACGAGTGGGGACACTACTACGCCGGTCGAAACATCGTCGGGATTCCGCCGGAGTCGATCACCGTGGTCGAGCTGTATTTCCCTCGCTACGTGGCGCTCAACGATGGGGAGGAGTGGATCTCGCCACGCAATCTAGAACAGTATCGCCAGACCTACGAGCAGTATGATCCAGACGGCGAGCATATAGAGCGGTTTCTCGCCGCCGGAGAACTGATCCAGGCCGCTGTGGTGGTCCCGGTTGCCGTCGTTGTCGGTTTCGCAGTCTCCGTCGAAATCGCCGTTGTGATTCTCCTGTTGTCACTGCTGTCGACGGCTGCGTACGTTGGCATCGATCTGATTGCGACACTGTACACCGGGACGCCATCCGGTGACTACTCACAGCTCTGGGAGACGACGCCGATGCTGCCGATATTTTTGTTGCTCGGCTTCGCCAGTCTCCACGTGACCCCGATGCTGTTGTTGACGTGAAACATCCGTGCGAGCGATTTGGAGATTCCCGACGAAGTGAGAAGTAATGCGCTCACGGCGTTCGCGCCTTCGATGCGCTGCTCGTTCGCTCGCAGGCTCGCTCACTGCGCTCACGGGTCACTACGTTCCCCGTTCGCGTACACCAGGCGCTCACGATGTTCGCGCCTTCGATGCGCTGGCCGGGAATTGAACCCGGGCTATGAGCTTGGGAAGCTCATGTCCTACCACTAGACCACCAGCGCTCGTTCATTGCATTCACTCACGCTGAGGCTCGCGAACCTGACGGTTCGCTCACCACCAGCGCTCGTTCATTGCATTCCTCGTGCCCTGTAGTTCGCAACCCACGGGGTTGCTCACCCCCAGCGCACTCCTCACTGGAAACGTTGTCCCCCTCCGTAATCAGATTTCCGTCTTCGCCGCGGGCGGACCGCCGGGTTGATTTCGGGGACCGACGAACAGTGAAATATGGAAGAAAACCGCGAACTCGCCGAACAACTCCAGTCACGCCTCGTCGATGCTGGCCAGCGGTTGGCCGTCGCCGAATCTAGCACCGGTGGCCTCGTCGGCTCGACGATCACTGATATCCCCGGATCGAGCAACTACTTCGATCGATCACTGGTGACCTACTCCAACGAAGCGAAGGTGGACCTCCTTGGCGTCGAGGAAACGACACTCGAAACAGTGGGTGCCGTCTCCGCCGAGACAGCCCAGCAGATGGCCGAGGGTGTCCGAGCCGGGGCAGACTGCACCTGGGGCCTCTCCACGACCGGGATCGCCGGCCCCGCCGGCGGAACGGAGGAAAAACCCGTCGGCACGGTATTCATCGGTGTTGCCTACAACGGAGCGGAAAAGCGCGTCGCCGCGACCCGGTACGAGTTCGAAGGCCCGCGACTGGACTGCAAAGGGCAGTTCACACAGCAAGCCTTCCGTGACCTGCTCGATGCAGTCGAATCCCGGCTAGACGACGCCGACAGTTAGTAACACGAAGAGGACGAACAGGACTGCCGCGGCAGCCGTCCCGGCGACGAGTGGTTTGTTTTCGAGTGCTTTCCGGTGGATCGGCATCGCCTCGTACTCGCCACGGAACTGATCGAGATTCGCCTCATCGTAGAAGTACTTCGTGCTGTAGAAAAACGTCTCTGTCACCGCACAGCCCGTACAGACTGGCTCACCGACGAGCCGTTCGGTCTTGGTATGGTCGGGACAGTTGACACTCCCACAGTTCTCGCAGTAGGTGTAGGGGCTGTCATCTGTTTCTCCGCACTGCTTGCAGCGCCTGATCCCGTCTTCGAGCGCGAGTCGTGATGGGCCAGCCGCGTAGTACTCGTAGGGGTAGGCGTACTCGCCGAGTTCGAGGCGTGACCGGACTCTGGGGAGATAGACCGGTCTGATCGACTGTACGGAGATATCCGACAGGTTCGGCTCGCACTCTTTCCGGTAGGTGACGTTGTTGTCCCCGGTGTACTGCACCGTCGTGGTGTGTTTCCGGCGAAGTCGATCGACACTCCACTCTTTGTACTCCGTCTCGGTCTGACCGAAGCGTTCGACCGACAGATCGTCGAACGTTTCCTCGAACGACGACTCGTCGAGATCGACCGCTGCATCGAGGTTGGTGCGAACCAGCCGCTGAATTCCACTGCGGGGAATCCGCGGCCCGTCTCCGTCAGCCTGGACGACCAGTTCGTCAGTCTGATCGATGCTGTGGATCAGACCCGCGCCCGTCTCGAAAACTGATTCGATATCCGCACGGATGCGAACGAACGGCTCGAAAACGACCCAGTGTTCGGGCCCGGGTAGCGAGTCGGGATGGATATTCTCGATATCCTGGAATGCAACCTCGACCGGTGCATCGACGCCGCGAGTCGGATCGTACGGCCGGAGTGTCTCATCACAGAGAATCTCGATACGGCCGTTGTAGAGGTCGAGGCCAATCTCGTCCGCGAGCGTTCGCAGGTCGTCGCCGTCGAGCAGTTCGATCTCGTGGGGGTCGCCGTTGGCCTGGAGGTTTCGGGCGTACTCCTTCGCTGGGCCAGTGAAGTGCCCGGTCGTGGCGACCACCCCACGTTTCGGGCCGTCGTAGTCGTAAGTCGCCACAGCGGAGTGCAGTTTCTGGACGACCGGTCTCCCGACGGAGTCGGTGTGTTTGCACTCGACGACGACCGCGTTCCGGATGCCGTCGACAGTCTCCTCCATCAGAATGTCACGCCCCACGTCAGCACCGCGGTCAGATTGCCTGACGTTCTCGTAGCCGAGGTTTCTGAATACGTCTTCCATGACCTCCTCGAACTCGTAGCCCGAAAGCTCGTCCAGCACCGTCATTTCGTTCCCCAAGGTGCTGGATGGACTAATAGCTAGTCAGCAGCGAGACAGTTGAGTGATACGTACCGGATACTGTCACCGCCGGTGGAGTTACCAGCCCCGGGACCGAACGGGGAGTCAGTGACAGAGCATACCACTGACCCGTCCGTCGAACCGCCCGAAGGAAATCCGACAGGGTGGGATGGCGACCGATGGGAACACGCGACCCTCCGGCGGGCACTCGTCCACGGCGTGGCACTCTACAACGCGGGCGCGTACCATGAGTCCCACGATTGCTTCGAAGACGAGTGGTACAACTACGGGAACGGAACGACGGAAAGCGCCTTTCTCCACGGCATGGTCCAGGTCGCGGCTGGCGCGTACAAACACTTCGATTTCGAGGACGACGACGGGATGCGGAGCCTCTTCGAGACGGCACTCCAGTATCTTCGAGGAACACCCCGCGACTACTACGGCGTCGATATTCTAGATATCCGAACAGTCCTGACAAATGCACGCACGGAGCCCGAAACACTCCACGGCTGGCGTATCGAACTCGACGGAATGTATCCGGTTGCAGACGAGACAGATTTCCAGTACGCCGAGGAGTTGGAGTGAATCGAACCGACGACCCACGGCCAGACACAGTGGCCCAAAAATACCAGAAGGCAAATATATCAGTAGTTTTTAAATACCGCAATCATTTGAGGGTGTCATAGAACTCTTGTCACACCGTGATGATCGTACTTCCCGGATTGTCTCCACGCTCGTAGTTGGTGATAGCGACGACGAGGCGAAGGCACAGGGCAAGAAACACCTGCGCTCGTGCGTGG
>SAYS01000006.1 GCA_004015825.1 Halovenus amylolytica
CCGGTTCGCCCCCGCCTGTGGGCCGACGACGGCAAAGCCGTTCGACGGCTCCGCAAAACCTACTTCACCGCCAAGAGACGCCTTCAGAAGCGTGGCAGTGAACGAATCGCAGAATCATACGGTGACGAACTGTGGGATCAGATTGACGATGTGTTCCACCGTGTGACCCGCGAGGTCGTGGAGTACGCCGAGTCCGTCGAGAATCCAGTGCTGGTGCTGGAAGACCTGACGTACATCCGTGAGAACATGGACTACGGCGAGTACATGAACCGGCGGTTGCACGGATGGGGGTTTGCCAAGCTCCACGCACAGATTCGCTACAAAGCCACCGAAAAGGGGATTCCCGTCGCGACGGTGAATCCCCGGAACACGTCGAAGGCGTGCCACGCTTGCGGTGAACACGGCTACCGGCCACGACAGGCAACGTTCAGATGCTCGAACGACGGCTGTTGGGTCGGTGAGTATCAAGCCGATGTAAACGGGGCGATAAACATTGCAGACCGCTACCGTAGTGGAGAGAGTCACCGCCGAAGCGACCGGACTTCCCGGCAGAAGGCCGGTGACGATGTCGAGAAAAATCAAAGATTTTTCGACCGTTGGAAATCTCCGATTTCCAAGAACTCGGCTACGGATGGGGCCTCTTTGACCGGGCCACAAGACAGCCACGCCGATGCTGAAACCCAGCAGACGACGCTTGGAACGTATGCGTCTTGAGACCAACAGGCCGCTACACTCGGCCTGAAATCCCGTGGTGGGATTCCTCCGCGTTCACGCGGAGGAGGAGGTCAATTACAGTAATATCACTCCGTCATACGTACGATAATCGAACGGCCTTTCTTGCGTCGTGCCAACCTCCGGTATGGACGTACTCGTCGCTCGCGACGTGTTCCGGCAGTACGGCGAGACGGTTGCAGTCGACGGTGTCTCGCTCGCTGTCGGTGCTGGAGAGATATTCGGGCTCGTCGGCCCGAACGGGGCTGGCAAAACGACTCTCGTTCGTGCACTGACTGGCACGACCGACGCCGAGGGAACCGTCGAGTTGTTCGGTAACCCACCCCGGGCAGTCGACGAGGAACGACTCGGCCTCCTGCCCCAGGATTTCGATCCACCAGCACGGCTGACCGCCAGAGAGCTGATCGAGTACTACGGCGGGCTCTACGACGAGGCTCGGGACACCGACCAGCTGCTGGCCGACGTGGGGATGACCGACAGTGCAGACGTCTACTACGAGAATCTCTCCGGCGGGCAGCAACGCCGGACCTGCGTCGCGACGGCGCTGATCAACGACCCCGACCTGCTCGTGCTCGACGAGCCGACGACCGGGATCGATCCCGCGGGACGGCGACAGCTCTGGGGGCTGTTGACCGACCTCGCAGACGCCGGGACGACGATTTTCATCACGACACACTACATGGAGGAAGCACAGCAGCTCGCAGACCGTGTCGGGCTACTCGCCGACGGTGAACTCGTGGCACTGGCGACGCCCGACCAACTGATCGAAACCTACGGCGGCGATAGTCTCCTCTATATCGACGGCGAATTCACAGACGACGCGACGACACTCTTCGATCATGAGGTCACCGTCGACGACGGCCGGCTCACGATCCGTAACGTCTCGCCCGAACAGATCGCCGAGATCACGAACACACTCGACGCCGAGGGTGTCAGCTACGACTCGCTGACCTGGACCGAGCCCGACCTCGAAGATGTCTATCTCGAACTCACCGGGCACGCCGTCACGGCCGACGGCCGGATCCGGACGGAGGTGGAGGTATGAGCCGTCGATGCCTGCAGGGGGGGCAGCGATGAGCCGCATCCGCCGTATCCTCGCATCGACGCGGGCAGGCTGGCACAGCTTCCTGCGCCGCCGGACGGCAGTCTTTTTCACCTTCTTTTTTCCGGCGATCATCGTCGTCATCTTCGGCCTGCTGGTCGAGACGCAGCCGACCGACGGCGGGCTGTTCACCGAACCTGCGGGCTGGTACGTCGCCGGCTATCTCGCGGTCGTCGTCCTCTTTACGCCACTCTCCCGGGTCGGTAGCGAGGTCGCGCGCCACCGCACAGGCAGCCAGTTCGAGAAACTGGCGACCACACCACTGAAACGCTGGGAGTGGCTGCTCGCCCAGACGATCGTCAACACGGCGATTATCGGGCTGGCGTCGATCCTGCTTCTGGGGTTGCTCTTCGGCGCGACCAGTGCAACGCTCGCCATCTCGGCGGAACTCCTCCTCGTCATCCCCTTCGTCGCGGTCGGTGTCGCACTGTTCTGTGCTGTCGGGGCGATCCTCGGCAGTCTCGTCGACTCACAGGACGGGGTGATCGCCGCGAGTAACGGGATCGCGATCCCGCTGCTCTTTCTCTCGGAGGCGTTCGTCCAGCAGGAACTGCTGCCGGGCTGGCTCCCGCTCGAACTGTCGCCGCTAACCTACTTCACCCGTGGCGTCCGTGCGGTCACGTACACCCACACCGCCGACGGCGCGTTGATCCTCGCACGGTTCCCGGAACCGACGCCGGTTCTGGATCTGCTCGTTCTCTCCGGGTTCGCGGTCGTCGCCTTCGTCGTCTCGGCCCGTCTTATTCCGCGGACGGACTGATTGTTCCACTCGTTCTAGTATTCCTTCGAAGGTATCGATGGGCTACAGTGGTGCACCGACGAGTACGAGCCTCGCGCGCTCGTCGCCGGTGTTGTGGATCTTCCGGGTCTCGGACGGATCGAGCCTGATCGCTTCGTCCGGACCGAGCGCAACTGTTTTTGCGCCGACCGAGACCTCGACGCTCCCCTCGACGACGTAGTAGATCTCTTCCTGTCCACTCTCACTTTCGTCGTGTTCTTTCCCCGTGCCGCCCGGCTCCAGTTCCAGTACTGTGAGACCGATAGTGTTCGCCTCCAGTGACTCTTTGAGAAACCACATGCCGCCGAACTCTTCTGGAATCACTGACTCTGCATCTGTTTTCGCCGCGATATCGTATCCCATACTGCTAGTTCGACTGCCAGCCTGAAAATTACTGCCACGATCGTGGGGGCGCTGTTACGGAGACAGAGTTCAAATGCCCGGGCTGTCGGAGTGTTTTTGCGTCGACAGCGAGTACCAGTCGTTGATGAACAGCAAGGGGTTCGATCGGCAACTTCTCGGGTATCTCGGTGGTGTGCTGGCTCTCGCCGGGGCCGTCGTCTGCATGCTCGTCTGGCTGTTTTTCGCCCGCGTCCCGGCGTTTACCGATGCGGTTGTCCGGAACCCAGTTGCAGCGGTACAGGAGTTTCCGATCGCGGTGCTATCGCTCGTCGGTGTGTTCGTCGGCACACTCCTGTTGATCGGCCTCGTCGTCGGATTTGGTGCCCGGTACGGAGCCGACGACTCCTGGTCTGAATCCGGCGAGAAACAGTAGATCTTTGCGCGCGCTTTCCCTAGCTGTCTCCGTGCAAATTGTCGGCTACGAGACGGCGGCTGGCGCTGAGCGAGACCAGCCTGCGCTGTTGGTAGCCGGCGACGGAGCGATCGAGCGTGAGTCACTGGCTCCGGGCCGTCAGCTCGGTTACAGCCTCGGTCGGCGCCACTGTGCCGGGACGATCGACGACACGGGGCACACAAGCTGTGAGGCCGACGGCGCACCGTACTGTCCGACACACACCAAACGGTGGGCCTGTGCGCGGTGCCGGGGCGACTGTGACCGCCCGTTGCCGTCCTGTCACGAGGAACACGCCGTCTATCTCGCCGCCTTCGCGCCGGCGACGTTCAAGGTCGGCGTCACCCGTTCGTGGCGACTGGAAACACGGCTTCGCGAGCAGGGTGCCGACCGGGCGGCACATCTACGGACCGTCGCCGATGGGAAGATCGCCCGCCAGATCGAGGCCGAGATCGCTGCCGACGTCGGTGATCAGGTCCGGGTCCCGACGAAAATTCGTGGTCTCCATCAGGGCGTCTCGACGGAGGCCTGGGAGACACTCCTCTCGGAGTACGACCTTCTCTCGACGTACTCGTTCGACTACGGGCTGTCCCTACAGGAGCGACCGGTCGCAGAGACGATGTTGACCGGCACTGTTCGTGGGGCCCAGGGCCGGGTGCTGGTACTCGAACGCAATGGGACAGTCTACGCGGTGGATCTGCGTGATCTCGTCGGCCACGAACTCACGGACGGTAGCACAGACCGTGCGCTGCAGTCCAGTCTGGCGTCGTTCGAGTAGTCAGGTCTCGCGTTCGATCACGAACATCGTGAAATCACGGAGATACTGCTCCTGTTCGTCGGCCAGATCCAGATCGTCGAGCTGGTGTTGCGCACTCTCCGAGAGTTCGTGTGCCCGCTCGCGGGCGTACTCGACCGCGTCGACGCGTTCCATGATCTCGATGGCTTCCCGGATCTCGTCTTCGGTGTTGTCGTCGGCCCAGAGGATCTCTTCCAGTCGGGCGACCGCCTCGGGATCGGCGTGCTGGGCCGTGTAGATGACCATCAGCGTCTTCTTTCCTTCCCGGATGTCGTTACCGAACTCCTTGCCGAACTCGCCAGCCTGGTCCAAGGTGTTCTCGATATCGAGGATGTCGTCGCCGATCTGGAAGGCTATCGAAAGCTCCTCGGCGTAGCGGGCGAGTTGCTGTTCCACGTCGTCGGGCTGGCCGGTGACGATCGCTGCCAGCCGGGCGACGATCCGGGCGAGACAGCCCGTCTTGCAGGCACACATCTCGTAGTATCTGTCCTCGTCGACGGTGACTTGCTTCTGGTTGTGCCAGCAGATGTCCATCCCCTGGCCGAGGTGTGTCCTGTTGAGTTCGTGAGTGAGCATCTCGTAGGCCGCGAGTCGCTGGCTGTCGTCGATCTTGCCGTACTCGCGGTTGATGACCTTCAGCGGGATGAAGTACATCGCGTTGCCCGCGTTGAGCGCGATATCCGTCCCGTGGGCGTGATGGAGCGCGTCGCCGCCGCGGCGCATCCGCGCTTCGTCTTCGACATCGTCGACGATGATCGTCCCGTTGTGGAGAATCTCCGGCACGCAGGCGTACGGGAGATACTCGTCTGGGTCCTCACCGAGCGCTTCCACGATGATCAAAAAGAGGACTGCCCGCCAGCGTTTCCCCCCACGATCTAGCAACGTCCAGATCGGGTCTGCGAGTGCTTGCTGGATTGCCTCGGGCTGGTACCGGTACGATGGCTCGCCAAAGAAATCGATCAGATAGTCGTCGTCGATCCGACGTGGCAACAGCTCCTCGATGGTCTCGTCGATGAGCGGTCGCCACTCGGCCAGTACGTCCCGCATATGCGGATTCTCGACGCCAGCAACCAAAAAACCACCCATACTGTTGCTGTCAACTGACCCGGACTCACACCGCGCGCTGTCCCAGAAACTGGGGTCTACCATCTAATACCATTTGCTACCATCAGATGGTATCAAACGTAACATTTATGTTCTCGAGGGTAGTATACAGAAGTAGAGGCAAATCACAATGGCAGACTACACAACACCACTCGAAGCAACGTTCGAACTACAGCGACAGACACTCAAGCAGGGCCACGACGCACTCGTCCAGGGCGTCGACTTCCAGAAGCGGTTCAGCAACGCAGTCCTCGACACACTCGACACGCAGGAACAGCTCCAGCGACGCGTCGTCGAACTCCACCGCGAGACCGTTCACAACACCCTCGACGCAGTCGAAGGGCTCCCAGCTGCGGAACTCGCAGCTGACGACGTCCGTGCGAACATCGACGACGGCTACGACGAACTCCTCGACGGCCACGCGGAAGCCTTCGAAACTGTCGCCGCCGAGTTCGAGAACAACGTCGAATCCTACGACGAGCTGACCGACGAATATCTCGCCGCAGTCGAGGAACAGCTCGACGCGCTGGTCGAGGCACACGAAGAACTCGAAGCCCAGTCAGTCGAGGCAACCGAAGAGGTCGCCGGCCAGGTCGAAGAGCTGCAGGATCAGGTCGAAGAAGTGCAGGAGCAGATCCAGCACGTCTCCGAAGAAGCCGCCGCAGCCGTCGAAGCCTAACTGACCTCCCCACGCACCAACGTATCCCCTCATTTCCCCACTGCGGTTTTCTCTTCTCTTTTCCTGTTGACTACGCCCCCTAGTCCTCACTCACCGTCGACAGCCGCGGCCGTCTCCCGGAACAGTCCGTCGAGAATCTCCGGCGTCGTCGGATGGTAGGCCCGATCCGGAATCTCGCGGACGTCGAGTCCGAGTTCGACGATGACCTGGAGTGTCTTCGCCATCGCATCGGCGTGGAAATGCAGCCCCTGGTAGCCGAGCACTGTCCCGTCGTTTCTGTCGACGACCAGTTTTGCGAGTCCTGCTGCGACGTCTTTTGCCTCGAAAACGCCGTCGTCGCTGGCCTGCCGTGTTGCGGTGACGACGTCGTAGCCCGCTTCCTGCGCGGTCGTCTCGGTGTGGCCGACACGAGCGAACGGATAGACACCCAGCCCCGAGAAGATGACGTGGTGGTGGACGTTCTCGTACTCCTCCAGGGCGTCACCGGCAGCATCCGCGAGAATATTTTCGGCGGTCAGAAACCCCTGTTCTTTGGCGACGTGGAGGATCGGTTCCTTGGCGTTCGCGTCGCCTGGCACGAAGATGTGGTCGCTGTCGCGGGCCTGCATCGTCTCTTCGACCCACTCCCCCGTCGGATCGATTGCCGTCTGTTCCAGTCCGACACGGTGGATCGACGGCTTGCGGCCGGTGAAACAGAACAGCTGGTCAGCCTCGACGATCTGGTCGGTGCCGTTCTCGTCTTCGAGATAGAGCCGGACACCACCATCGTCGGTCCGTTCGAGCTGTTTTTCGTAGACTCTGGTGGGGACTGTAACGTCGAACTCCTCACGGTACAGTTCGAGTGCAGCGTCGCCAAACGGTGGCGCTGCCTCGTCGATCGGCCGGCTGTCGTGCTCGACGACGGTCAGCTCCATCCCACCCGCCTCCGAGAGATACGGCACCAGCTCCATCCCGACGTAGCCAAAGCCCATGACGATCCCCGTCTCTGGGAACTCCGTCGCGTCGAGGACGTCGGCGCTGGTCATGTAATCTACTTCGTCGATGCCGGGTGTCTGCGGGATGTTCACGCTCGATCCGGTCGCGACGACGACGTAGTCGGGCTCGTACTGCTCGCTACCCGCCTCGATTCGCCGGTCGTCGATGAAGCGCGCCGTCTCCCTGACGAAGGTCACGTCCTCCCGTTCGGCCAGCTCGTCGATACTCTCGCGGCGGTGGCCTGCCCAGCTCAGAGTGTGTTCGTCTTTCCGTTCGACCACCCGTTCGAGGTCGATATCCGGGACCTCTCCGACGAGCCGGTCGTCGTGGCGCGCCTGGTATCTGTGTGCACCTGCAGATAATATCTCCTTCGAAGGCATACAACCTCGAAGGATGCAGAGCCCGCCGCCGGGTTCGCCGTCGTCGAACAGGAGGAGTTCGACGTCGGGGTGGTCGACGAGCTCGCCGGCGACGGCACTGCCGGCACTCCCGTACGCACCGATGATCGCGACCTGAAGACTCATATCGGTGGGTGTAGCCGTGTACAAATAACAATACCGGGCAGTTGTCCAGCCAGGTTCAGACCGGTGGCTCATAGTAATTATTGCGGTAATTTTCGGCACGGCTACGAAAACTACGATTCTCCGGCTCTGACAGAGTGGATTTCTCTCTACCCGGCGGTAAAGACTCGCAATAATCACTATCAGCCGGGATGGCGACCGATGTTCTGAAACGCCTCTTCGAGGCTGTCGAACTCGTCGAGCAGATCGGACATCTCCGCTTCGAGTTCGTCTGCACGGTCGCGTAACCGTGCCAGCTGGTCGTTGTCTTCGAGCTCTTGGGGCGGTAGCTCGGATTCCAGCAAGGCGAGTTTCGAGGTTACCTCGAAATACTCCGAGAGTTGCTCGTCGTGCTCCTGGATCTTGAGCTGTTGGTCGATCGCGGAGACGAGATCTTCCTTCTCGACCGGTTTACAGAGGTAATCGTCGAAACCCATCTCGAGGATATCCAGCCCCGGATCGACCGCAGTGAGCATGATAACACGACAGTCGTAGCCTTTCTCGCGGATCTTCGCGAGCACTTCGTCACCCGAGAGATCCGGCATCCGGCGGTCGAGCAACACCACGTCGACGTCGACGTCGATCGTTTCGAGTGCGTCTTCGCCGCCGTATGCGACTCGTGTATCGTACGCTGTCTGGAGTCGCAGTGCGTAGACATCTGCTACCTCCTCCTCGTCGTCGACCAGTAGTACTGTCGCTCTATCGCTACCCGATGACACGTATGAACCTCGGTACCCCGTTCCTAATAAGTCTGTAGGAAGCTGTGGTACACCACGGCAAACTTAATCAGTCCCCAGTGTAACTGTTCGGTATGGCTGGTGCGGTCCGGGGGATTACTGATGAGTGACGAGACACCCGACGACGATGTGGACTGGTTCGAACAGGGGCTCTCGGACGACGAGAGTGACGAAGCCGATTCTGATGCGTCGTTCGAGCTCGATACTGACGACAGCGACGAAGCGTCACCGTTCGACACTGACGATGACGGTGTGTTCGGGACTGGCGGTGACGAGGGTGGTGCGTTCGGCGAGGACAGCGACGACCCCTTTGGCGGCGGGGGCGGCGAGAGTCTCTTCGACGACGAGGGGTTCGCGAGTGCGTTCGAGGGTGACAGCGACTCGGAGTTCGAAGACGAGGATTTCGACTCGGAGATCCCGCGGATCGATCTCGGGATCGAGGGACTCGACAATATGATACAGGGTGGTGTCCCGGAGCGCCACCTGATGGTGACCATCGGGGGTGCCGGCACCGGGAAGACGACCTTCGGCCTGCAGTTTCTCAACCACGGGCTCGAACAGGGTGAAAAAGCCGTCTTCATCACGCTCGAACAGAGCCACGAGGCGATCCTGGCGACGGCAAACGAGTTCGGCTGGGACTTCCAGGAGTTCGAGGACCAAAACCGTCTCGCTGTCGTCGATCTGGACCCCGTCGAGATGGCAAACAGCCTCGACAACATCCAGGCGGAACTCCCCGAACTGATCCGGGATTTCGGTGCCGACCGACTCGTCCTCGACTCGGTATCGCTGCTCGAAATGATGTACGACAACCAGTCGAAACGCCGGACAGAGGTGTTCGATTTCACCCGGTCGCTAAAAAAGGCAGGCGTCACGACATTCCTCACGAGCGAGGCCAGCGAGGCCAGCCAGTACGCCTCCCGCCACGGGATTATCGAGTATCTCACCGACGCTGTGTTCGTCCTCCAGTACGTCCGCGGGGAAACCCAGGAGACCCGCCTCGCTGTCGAGATCCAGAAGATCCGAAACGCCAACCACTCCCGGGAGAAGAAACCCTACGAGATGACCGAGGGTGGACTCTCCGTGTATCAGCAGGCGAATATCTTCTAGACCCGACAAACGTCGAGATTCAGCAGTTGGATCGAGACGTTTTTTCACTCTCAGCCCCAACTGCGTGATATGACGATCCGAGCGGGTGTAGTAGCTGTCCAGGGTGATGTGAGCGAACACGCCGTGGCGATCGAGCGAGCAGCAGCCAGACACGGAACCGAGGCCGACGTCGTCGAGATCCGCGAGTCGGGGCTGGTCGAAGACTGTGACGTGTTGCTGTTGCCCGGCGGTGAATCGACGACCATCTCACGGCTCGTCCACCGCGAGGGGATCGCCGACGAGATCGCGGCCCACGTGGCGGCCGGTAAACCCCTGCTCGCGACCTGTGCTGGACTGATCCTCGTCAGTATGGACTCGGGGGATGGTCGTGTCGAGACGCTGAATCTCCTCGATGTCACCGTCGAGCGCAACGCCTTCGGCAGGCAACGCGACAGTTTCGAGGCCCCGCTTCCGGTGACGGGACTGGACGAACCGTTCCCATCTGTGTTCATCCGCGCGCCGGCCATCGACGAGGTCGGGGACGATGTCGACGTGCTCGCCGAGTGGGATGGCAAACCGGTCGCCGTCCGGCAGGGCCCGATCGTGGGGCTGTCCTTCCATCCGGAACTCACCGACGACTCGCGGATCCACGATCTCGCACTTTTCGACGCGCTGAAAAGCGTCCGGGCTGACACTCAGCCATGACCGACGAACCCGAATCGGCGTCGACGGACGAAATTCTCGACGAACTCTTTGCTGTTATCGAGGATCGCAAGGAGACACTGCCCGAAGAGTCCTACACTGCCTCGCTTTTCACCCACGAGAAAGGCGACAACGCCGCCCTCGAAAAACTCGGCGAGGAGACGACCGAGTTCCTGCTCGCGGCCAAAGACGAGGACGAAACGGAGATGGCTCACGAGGCCGCCGACATCGTCTATCACCTGCTCGTCGTCCTCTCGATGAAGGGGTTGACAGTCGAAGAGTTGCGCGAGGAACTGGCGAAACGCCGCGGGTGACCGTCGATCTCGCCACAGCAACCCGTTAGACTGGCACGGCCTCGATTTCCGTGACGTCGACTGCCTGTTCTTTCTGCTCGATCTCGGCGAGGAGTGTCTCATACTGTTCGTCCCCGCTCGTCGGTGAGCCTGCATTTTCGATAGCTGCCCGCTTCGCTTCGAGTGCAGCGTACTCTCGGATCTCGTCGCTGTATGTCTGTATTCTGGCCTGCCGTTCGATCGTCTCGGTGAGTTCACTCGGACCGACCGGCTTCTGGAGATAGCCGTCGATTTCGAGTGGAACGATATCGGCCCCTGGAACGACCGCAGAACAGAGTACGACCTGGCAGTCGACGCCCTGGTCTCGGATCTCCGAGAGAATCTCTTCGCCTGACTGTTCTGGCAGCCGCCGATCGAGCAGGACGACGTCCGTCTCGGGGCTCAGTTCCGCGAGTGCGTCCTCGCCGGTTGCTGCGGTTCTTACCTGGTAGTCCATCGAGAGCATCGCCGCGTAGGCTTCGAGCAACGCATCTTCGTCGTCGACGACGAGAACCTCTATCGACTCACTGTCTGTCATGCCAGAGTGTAGGAGTTGCCTGGATAGGAGTGCTGTCCATAACTAGTTAGTATATCGTCTGTAAAATATAGGAAACTGAGGAGTAGTGTCGGGTCGCTGCATCGGCAACGAACGGTCTTTTACCTGCTGGGGCTGTAGAGAGGGCTAATGAGCCAGCCATTCGAATCTCTTCCGACGACGCCCCGGAGCGAGGAGCTGATCGATCAGGCCTTCTCGCGTGCGGCGCGCTCGGGTCGGGCCAAATCCGGCACCGAGGCCCAGCAGTCGATGCTGATGACTGCCGCCAACATCGTCTCGGATAACCTGGAGAACGTCGTCACGGCGTGGCCGGATTTCGACCGTCTCGATCCCTTCTACTACGGACTTGCCGACGCCATCGTCGACGCCGACGAACTCCGCCAGCACCTCAGCGAGATCGGGTGGGCGAGCAGCAAGGCGACGGATATCCGCCACGAGTACGAACCCCGCCTCTCCGGCGACGCCGACACCGCACGGAAGTTCCGCAAGCAGGCCTTTGCCCGGATCGCAGACGTGGTCGAAGAGGTCGAAGACGACCTGCTCGCCGTCGCCGACGCCCGCGAACAGCTCCGCGGTCTGCCGGATATCCGCCCCGACGAGCCGACGATCGTCGTCGCCGGCTATCCCAACGTCGGGAAATCTTCCTTCGTCAACGCCGTCACTCGTGCGAGTAATGACGAGGCCTCCTACCCCTTCACGACGACGCAGATCCACGTCGGCCACGTCGAGCGCAACCACATCCGCTACCAGCTCGTGGACACGCCGGGGCTGCTCGATCGACCTCAGGCAGAGCGAAACGACTCCGAGTCACAGGCCGTCAGCGCGCTGGAACACGCCGCCGATGCCGTGCTCGTCTTGCTCGATCCCACTGGTGAATGCGGCTATCCACTCGATGTCCAGCGAGCACTTCGAGACGACATCGAGGATCGGTTCGAGGTCCCAGTCATAACTGTGTACAACAAGATGGACCGGTTCGACGGCGAGCAAGCCGACCTCGACGACGGTGAGCATTTCATGAGTGTCGTCGAGGGCGACAACGTCGATTCGGTGCTCGGTGCGATGATCGATGCGGTGGATTACGAACCAGGGCTGCCGATCGACGAGAACCGGTAGTGTCGGTCTCCCTTCACTGATTCAGAGATCACAGCCTTCTTCGCAGTGAAATCAAAAAAGGTTCGAGTTACTGTTTCGCCTTGGCGGCCAGTTCGTCGAGGTTCTCGCCGCGTGCGACGAGCACCAGGAGGACAGCAACGGCGGCCGTAGCGAGGATACCGACGAGCTGGATCACTGCGACGACTCCGCCTTGGGCGGTCGACCAGGGCTGTCCGAGTACCATTCCGACGACGGTGAACAGAATATACGCGCCGACGAGTACCCCGAGGAGTTCGAGTCTGTCCTCGACTGTGGGGACGTTCATACACAGGCCCATGTGAGCTATTGTAGTAAAGTGTGCGGTTTTCGGTCAGTTCCGGACGTTCGCGAATGTGATTCGTGACGCAATACCACAGCAAGAACGATCGGCCCCTTTGAAAGAGGCGAGGCGGCTCTGTTACGACCATCCGGCTTCGACGGGCGAGCTGCATACAGGGCACCTGTGTCGTATCCGGGCCACCAGTTTCCACATACCGAGAATTTCAACCAAACTATATATTGAGGCATGATCAATCATTATATATGGAGGAAAACTTCCTGGTTCCGGTAGACGGTTCAGACCCGGCGATCGACGCACTTGACTACGCAGTCGAGAACTATCCCGATGCCAGCATCACGGCGTTGCACGTCGTTGATCCCTCGGAGTTCAGCAGTGCGTCAAGCATCGAGGGGGCCGCCACGTACGCGGACATGGTTGAGAGTTACGAGAGCACGGCCGAGGACCTCCTTGAGGAGATGAGTAAACGGGCCGCCGAAGACGGTGTGAGCATCGAGACGGATCACGTCGTCGGGAAGGTTGCTCGATCGATCGTGGACTACATCGACGAACACGATATCGACCACGTCATCATTGGAAGCCACGGCCGGAGCGGGGCAACTCGTGTGCTGTTGGGGAGTGTCGCCGAGTCGGTCACCCGCCGTTCGCAAGTGCCCGTGACGGTCATCCGGTGAGTGGCCGACCAGACCAATCAGCGTCGTTCCCGAACGCAGCAGAAGGTGACATCTGACTATCGTGGCGTGCTGAATCTGTGCTCTGTATTCCGCACGCCGATCCTCTCTCTTTTTTGAGGCTTGCTACGAGTTTGTCTCGGGGCTTTCTTGCTGTTTGGAGCTGTGGTCTCGAATTCACGCAATCAAACACCCAGATAGTACCCTGCAATCAAACATAACCATTCCACGGCGCCGTAGATTTATACGAATCCACCACTTATCACTCGATTGTGAGTGATCGCACGGCTGCCCTCGATGCAGTTATTTTTGGCGTCGACATCCAGAGTGGGGACGTCCGTGGTGATGCGCCCTCGTATGCTCTCGTCAAATTCGACGGCGAGGAGCTCGAACGCGACGTCGTGACCTACCGGAAACTCCGGCGGCTGATCGACGACGAACAGCCGGCGATAATCGCGACCGACAACATGTACGAGCTGGCCGAGAACAAGGACGCTCTCATCCATTTCCTCGGCTCGCTTCCGGCCGGGACACGACTCGTCCAGGTAACCGGCGGCCACGAACCCGAACCGCTCTCCCGGGTCGCCTCCCGCCACGGCGTTCCATACGGGAAAGATCCGATGAAAGAGGCCGAGGCCGCCGCCCGACTCGCAGCCGCAAACGTCGGACAGGTGGTGAGTGCTTTCACCGATACGACGGAGCTGAAAGTCGCTCGCGGGCGCTCGACCGGCAGCGGCGGCTGGAGTGAAGACCGCTATACCCGGCGGATCCACGGCTCCGTGAAACGCCGGGCCCGCGAGGTCGAATCCGAACTCGACGACGCCGGTCTCTCCTACGAACGAGACGCGACGGAGAAGTACGGCGGGTTTTCGAACGCCATCTTCACTATCGAGGGCCGCCCCGAGGATATCCCCGTCTCGACGGAGCGATCCGGTGACGTCCGGATCGAGATCGAACGCCAGCGACGCGACGGGGTCGAGTTCGAACCGCTGGCGAAACGCCGCGATCACGTCATCGTCGGCATCGATCCCGGCACCACGACTGCTGTCGCTATCGTCGGCGTCGAGGGAACCGTCTTCGACGTGTTGAGCACCCGGACGGCGGACACGGCCGAGATCATCGAGTGGATCATCGAGCGCGGTCGGCCGCTGATCGTCGCGGCGGACGTGACGCCGATGCCCGAGACTGTCGAGAAGATCCGCCGGAGCTTCGACGCTGCAGACTGGGTTCCGGACCGGGATCTGCCGGTGGATGTCAAACAGCACCGAACCCGCGAGGAGGCCTACGACAACGACCACGAACGCGACGCGATGGCTGCCGCGCTCGGTGCATTCGACGCCCACAGAGACCAGTTCGAGCGGATCGCGACCAAGGTGCCCCCGCGGCAGGATCTCGGCCCCGTGCTCGCACGCGTCATCGGCGAGGAAGAGTCAGTGGAGACGGTCCTCGCCGACCTGTCCGAGGACGACAGCACAGAGGACGAGGAGCACGAACACGTCGAGCGGGAGTTGACCGAGGACGAGCGACGCATCCGTCAGCTGGAAGGGCAGGTCGAACGCCTCCAGGATCACGTCGAAACGCTGGAAGGGACGATCCAGCAGAAAGACGACCGGATCGAGGAGTTCGAGGAGAAACTCTCCGAGGCCAGAAGCGAACAGCGCCGGAAAGCCAGGCAGAACCGCGAGGTGACGCGGCTCGAACGCGAAAACAACCGACTCAAGCGTGAGATCGACCAGAAAGACGAGAAAATCGAAGATCTGGAGGGAACACTCGAACGGCTGAAAGCCCTCTGGAAGCTCGACCACTCGAATTTCGCCGACGTCTCCGAAAAGAAGGCCGGACTGGTTCCGGTGAAAGTTATCGAGCAGTTCACGAAGGGTGCGATCAAGACCGCCGACGAGAAGTTCGGGCTCGCGGAGGACGACGTCATCTTCCTCCGGGATGCGAGCGGTGCCGGGCGGTCGACGGCACAGCTACTCGCCGATGTCGACCCCAAAGTCGTCCTCCGGAACGGTCAGTTCTCGGAGATGGCCGATCAGGTCCTCTTCAGTAACGGGATTCCGGTCGCGCCAGCCGATCTGGTCACGATTCAGGAGGTCGACGAGCTGGCGGTCGCTCGCGAGTCCGAGGTCGAGGATGCGATCGTGGACTGGGAGCGCCGCGCCGACGAGCGCGAGCGCCAGCAGAGTGCGGAGATGGTCGATCGGTTGATCAGCGAACACCGTGCGAACCGGCCGGAGGATATGCAGAACTCCTAGACCTGCGGTGGCCCCATCAGTCCCATCGACTGCATGAATCCCGAGACGAGCCCGTAGATTATCATTCCCAGGCCAGCGACGACGAGTGCCAGCCCTGCCGCGATGATTGGTTCGACGACCGCGACGAGTGCGACACCACCGAGCAAGAAGAGGATGCCGAGGATGCCGACGACACCGAGTTTCTGGAGCATAGCTACCAGTTTCTGCGGGGTGAATAAAACCTCGGTGACTTCGTTCGATGGTGTGTGGGATCTGGTTGGTAGCTTGATAGTAACACCTCAATTTTGTGCTCTCGTGGGATTCCTGCGGTTGCAGACACTCTCATATACCGCTCAGATTTTCTCGCAGCAGTTATACGTCTCCCAGACAAACTGGCGGATATGAGCGACAACGAGGGACGCAAGGACCTCCGAATGCCCGATGACGACGAGGTGTTCGCCGTCGTTACCAATATGCTCGGAGCCAACCGCGTCCGCGTTCGCTGTATGGATGGTGTCGAACGAACCGCCCGGATCCCTGGCAAGATGCAAAAACGCATCTGGATCCGCGAGGACGATGTCGTCCTCGTCGAACCGTGGGACTGGCAAGACGAGAAGGCTGATATTGCCTGGCGCTACGAGAAACAGGAAGCCGATCAGCTCCGCGAAGAAGGCCACATCCAAGAATAGTACCGTTTTGTACCTCGGGTTTCCTCGCTTCGCTCGGAACCGCTCGGTACAAAAATCTACGCTAAAAAGGCTGCCTCCGCGGGCTCCGCCCGCTCCGGCAGTGAACCGCTCGCTTCGCTCGCGGATGCTTGTTTTACTTTTTACGAGCGTATCATGGAACGCTACGCAGACTCTGTCGATCCACGTCTTGTCTGGCATTCTGTGCAAGATAGAAAACGCGTATCTTGTGTAGAGTTGCGATTAGTGTCCGCCAGATCGATTCGGCAGTACTGGCTGCCACACAACTCTTCAATTATCAGATATATCCAGCTGTACTGAACTGACCACCGCTGAAACCGATGGATACATTCGCTTTCAGCTGGAATCTGTTAATCCAAAAACTATTATTAATCTGATAAACACTTATATGCTTAGTAGCATACCACTTGTATGAATGGATCGCACTCATACTGTCGGCCGACGAAGATTCATAGCAGGGTTGGCGACAACATCGACAATTACAGTAGCTGGATGTAACGGAGATGATACCAGTAGTCTTGCACCGGATGAAAATGCCAATCCAGAGGAGTTACTCCCTGATCCACCAGAGGGTTGGGAAATGACATTTTCTCAGGAGCAAGCCGCCGGTATGGTCGGTGCTGAAGCTGGATATGCAGCAGACTACGAAGATCCAGATGGCAATCAATACGATGTAGAAATCCTTCGATGGGGTTCAGAACGTGAAGCAGAGAACGACGAGTACCCGAGTCAATGGTCAGTGCATGTCGCAACTGGAAACTTCACGTTTGCTGGAAAGGGGTCAGATATTAATAAACTAACAATGCTCCTGTCTAATACTTCTTCACTGACTGAAGAATATATCAGAAAGAATAATAACCAATAATAGTATGGGTATCTCAGTTGTTTTCCAACTGTAGAACTGATCGATTTTCACTCCAGATGTGCCCGCAGTGCCTCGTTCATCGCGTCGACCGGCGCATCTTCGCCCGTCCAGCGCTCGAACGCCTCCACACCCTGATACAGCAGCATCCACGCGCCGTCGACCGTCGTTGCACCGGCAGCGGCTGCCTCCCGGAGGAGTCGTGTCTCGATGGGTGAGTAGACCGCATCGAGGACTGCCAGATCGCCGTGGAGCGCGTCCTCGGGGACTGGCGAGCGGTCCTCTTCCATCCCGACGCTCGTGGCGTTGACGAGCACGTCTGCATCGGCGAGTAGCTCCGACAACGTATCGAGGGCATGTCCCGATGCTGTGCCGTCGACTGCCGACTCCGTCACGTCGGCGGCGAGATCGACTCCCTTCTCGACGGTCCGGTTCGCGATGCCGACGGTCATCCCCTCGTCTGCGAGCGCGAAGGCTGCGGCGCGGCCGGCACCGCCAGCGCCGACGAGCACCGCTTGCCCCTCCAGCGAGACACCGTGGTGTTCGAACGCTCGAACGAGTCCAGCGGCGTCGGTGTTGTAGCCCGTCGGCGGATCGGTCGAGAAATCGATCGTATTCACTGCGCCGATCCGTGCCGCGATATCGTCCGGTTCGACAGCGTCGAGTACGTCCTGTTTGAACGGGATCGTCACGTTGAGTCCGGAGACGCCGAGCATCGCCGCGCTCTCGACAGCCTCGGCTCCTTTCTCGACGGGTGGTTCGAAGGTGACATAGCGTGCGTCGATATCCAGTTTCTCGTAGCCGGCCTCGTGCATCGGCGGCGACAGCGAGTGGCCGACCGGATTGCCGAGCAGTCCGTAGACGTCCATATTCCCAGTCTCGGTTCCGGCATACAAACATCGACCGGTCCTAGTTGTCTGGGGTGGTGTCTGAGTAATAGCTGGCTTCGGAGTTGGTCTCGGGAACAGCAAGAAAGCCCCGAGGGTCTGAACTCCCACGACTCGCTGCGCGCGCTCACTCCGTTCGCGTGCTTACGTCGTCGGGGTTCGTTCAGACCCTCGCCCCTTTCAGTCCCGCCCGGCCTGGAAAGCTACATAGGGCGGACTGAAAGGGGCGAGGCTGTCGAGGAAGGCGGGCGACGCAAGCACCTGCGGAGCGCAGCGAGCCCCCCGACTCGACAGCCTCGGGGCTTTCTTGCTGTTCGAAGCAGTGGTCTTGAGTTCGCCGTCTCGTAGGACTTTCCTGCTGTTTGCACTGATATTTCGCACCGTCACAACCCAAATCCCACAGAAACAATCACCCGCTGTAGGAACTCGATACGACCTCCCGAATTCGCTCGGCAGTCACCGGGCCGATACCCTCCACTTCCAGCAACGCCTCTTCGTCGGCGGTCATCACCGCCTCCACGCTGCCGAGGTCCGAGAGCAACGCCCGGGCAGTCACCGGTCCGACCTCGGCAATCGAGGCGACGACGTACTCCTGCTGTTCGGTGAGTGTCTTCGACTGTTTCTCACCGTGGACGCTGACCTCCCGATCCTCCTGTTCCTGTTCGCGTGTCGCGATCACTTCCAGCAGATCTGCAGTCTCCGCTTCGTCTGCACTCTGCATCACGCTCGCGCCGAAATCGATGGCCAGGGAGGCCAGCGCGCCGTGGATCGCCTTCGGATGGACGTTGCGCTCGCCGTAGAGATCGCCGCCCTCGACGATCACGACCGGGCGGCTGTAGTTCCGCGCGGCGTCACCGACCTGCTCGAACATCGACCGATCGCCGCCGGTCAGCGTATCCAGGAAGTCCTCGACGGTCTTGCGCTCGACGACGACCCGATCCGAGAGGACGTAATCCCCGACTGCGAGCGTTTCGAGTCGCGTCTCGATCCCTTCCCGTGTCGAGAGGTCCCGGGCGATCGTCGAATCCAGTTCCCGCTGATCCGCGACGATTTCGACGTTCTCCCCGTCTGCGTCGCCGGCTTCGGCGACGACTTCTTCCTCGCGTTCGTCGTCTTCGTCCTCGGAGTCTGCCGTTTCTTCTGCTGTGTCGTCCGCTTTCGCGTCGCTTTCCTCTGTCGCACGGTCGTCTTTCTCTGATCCTGCGAAGGCATCGAGCCCGGTCTGTCCGTCGGACTCCTCGCCATTCGCTTCGGCGCCGGAATCGTCTGATCCGGCGGCTCCTGACTCACCGTCGCCATCTGAATCCACCTCGACAGCATCGAGTTCGACCTGCTGGCTCAGTGCGGATTCGATCTCCCCGACGGACTCTTTGAGTCCCCGGAGTTCCTGTTTCATCTTCTTTTGATCCTGCCGGGCTTTCCAGAAGTAGGCCTCGTCGCGGGTATCCTCGGCCAGCAACACCGTCACTGCGCCCTCGGTCTGGCGACCGGTCCGGCCCTTCCGCTGGATCGCCCGGATCGCCGTCGGCACTGGCTCGTAGAAGAGTACCAGATCGACCTCGGGGACGTCCAGCCCCTCCTCGGCGACGGAGGTGGAGACGAGCACCTCGAACTCGCCACTTCGAAACCGCGCCAGTGTATCCTGTTGTTCGGTCTGAGTCATCCCGTCACTTCCGTCGGTGTCGGACTGGCCGACGAACCGCTCGGCGGTGAAATGGTCATCGAGGAATTCTGTCAGGGTCTCCGCGGTATCGCGGGACTCGGTGAAGACAATCACGCGCTCGCCGTCGTTGATGCCGAGCGTCTCGGCGATGCGCATCCGGGCCCGCCTGAATTTCGGGTGGAGATCGTCGTACTCCTCGGCCTTTCTGGTCGCTCGCTTCACGTTCGGGTCGGAGACCATCCGCTGGTCGGCCTTCGATGCGCCCGAGGAGCGGGCAGCCTCGTACTGGCGGTCCATGTACCGCCGGAAGGATTCGACACTCTGGGTCTCGATGTAGGTCATCGCTGTCCGGAGCTTCCGGACCTCGGCGAGGAAACTCATCCCCTGATACCCCGCCGAGTCGTCGCTGTTCATCAACTCCTGGACTTTGCCCTGGATCTTCTGGATCTCTCGCTCGGAAACGTCGGGCTGTGTCGTCCGCGTCACGCCGAGATCCTTGAGTTCGACCAGCCGATCCTGAATCACCTCCTCGATCAGGTCACGGATCTCTTCGACGGCCTCGGGGAGTTCGAGTCGCTCCCAGTCGACGGACGTCTCGTGTGTGTACGCGGAGACATCGGCGTCAGATTCGGTCATCACCTCCACGTTCCGAATGCCGAGATTCGCACAGACCTCCAGGATCGCCTCCTCGTCGTCGCCCGGTGAGGCGCTCATCCCGGTTACGAGGGGATCGGTCGCATCCTCGTGATACCGTTCTGCGATGTAGTTGTAGGCGTAGTCGCCGGTCGCACGGTGACACTCGTCGAACGTGCAGTGGGTCACGTCGGCGAGTGAGATCCGGTTGCCGACGAGGTCGTTCTCGACGACCTGCGGCGTCGCGAGGACGACCGTCGCATCCTCCCAGAGGTCGGCCCGGTCCTCGGGTGACGTTTCGCCGGTGAAGACGACGACCTCCTCGTCGGGGATCGTGAGCGCCTCCCGGTAGAAGTCGGCGTGCTGGGAGACCAGCGGCTTCGTCGGTGCGAGTAGTAACACTTTGCCGCCAACGTCGTGGAGCCGTCCCGCCGTAATCAGTAGCGAGACGGCCGTCTTGCCGAGTCCGGTGGGGAGACAGACCAGCGTGTGCGTGCCCGACGCCCGCTCCGCCAGCGTCGTCTGGTAGGAGCGGTCTTCGAGTAGCCCCTCCGTCAGGAGTGGCCCGTCGATCGTCTCTCCCCGCTCAGTCGCAGCCATTCGGCCCGATATTGCGCCTGGCTGGGGTTAAGCGTTCGTGTCCCGGAGTGAAAGTGGTCGAAATGGTTGCTGTGTCACACATATTTTTGAGGACTGTTCCCATACTGTGTACAAATGAGTCACTTTTCCCCTAGAATTCGTCGGGCACTCCCCACGGCACTGGCAGTCGCCTGCCTGCTCTGGGTCGTCTCCGGCAGCGCGCGAGCACACGAGCAGTACGTCGTCGACGGTGAACAGGATGTTTCGGTCAGCGAGTTTCTCTCGGCAGTGCTGTCCGATCCAGTGAGTGTGGCGCTCCTGGCCGGCGGGGCCGTCTCTGTCGGGCTGGTGATCGTCGGCTATCTGTTCGTCCAGCCCTTCGACGCGGATATCACGGCGTTCCGGCTCGCGATGCGTGAGTACGCCGAGTACGTCCCCTGGCTGTTGCGGATCTCTATCGGGATCCCGTTGATCGGTGCGGGGTTCAGCGGCTACTTCATCAGCCCGGCAGTCGGGGTCGAACTCCGCCTGGTCCAGGTTTTCCTCGGCTTTATGCTGCTGTTCGGGCTGGCGACACGGGTCGTTGCGGTTGCGACGTTCGCGGTCTACGCCATCGGTGCCGTCATCTATCCCGACCTCCTGCTCCAGCTCGAAGTCGCCGCCGGATCGGCCGTCATCGCCCTGATCGGCAGCGGGAAACCGAGCGCCGACCACGTGCTCTACCGACTCTCCGAGGCGAGGGGGACGGTGTACGGCCGCGTGGATTTCGTCCACGACTGGGCGCGGAAACAACAGGACAAGTTTCGGCACCTAGAACACTATGCGCCCACTGTCGGTCGCATCGGGCTCGGTCTCGGATTCATCTTCCTCGGTGTCTCCGAGAAGATGCTCAGCCCGGGGCTCGGAATGGAGGTCGTCGATCACTACGATCTCACGTCGGTCATCCCGGTCTCACCCGAACTCTGGGTGTTCGGGGCCGGAATTTCCGAGATTGCACTCGGGACGCTGTTGATTCTCGGGGCCTTCACCCGTGCGAGTGCGATGACGGCGATTTTCATGTTCACGCTGACGCTGTTTGCGCTCCCCGACGACCCTGTTCTCGCTCACGTCGGACTCTACGGCCTCGCATCGATGCTGATTATCACGGGCAGTGGCCCCTACGCCGTCGACCGACAGATCACGACTGTGCTCAACGACTGGAAACACCAGTTCCAAGCCAGAAATACAGCAGATTAATGTATTAGATGAAACCCCTGTCAGCGGATCTTTTTTTATATGAGTTGATGAATCCTTCCGTTCAGACCCCGCTCACCCGCGCTCGGAGACTGGCAAAAAATGCCTTCAGATACTATACGATTCAAGTAGTTATTTCGACAATTATTTCTTATTCAACGAATCGGAACGAGTTTAATTTCGTTTCCCTCGCAGTATCCTCCTTCACTCTCGTCGTTTTTAATTTGTCAAAAGGTGGGTTTCGTGTGCCAAAACCGACTACCCCCTCAATTACTCAAATACCCCATACTACTTGATTATATAATACAGTTAACCAATTCGTCTGATTTTAATCCTTCCCCTCTAAAAACCTAAAACGCTGAAGTTGAGGCTTCAAGCTCGTAACGTGCGATCTCTTCAGCGTCTGTAAGGACAGGAATCTCGAACCCCCACCGTTCACCATCTGGCAAGTCAGTCGTGTTTGTGAAAAAGTCATCAACACGTACATCATCTTCGTCGTAAACCGTTGATTTAACCTCAACATATGACTGTTCTTCTCCTGTGTCATTCAAGAGTATTCCCTCAATCTGTACTGAGAATTCATCTTCAACTAGTTCGTGTTCTTCAATAACTAATCCCTCGCCGCTGTCATCGCTTCCACTGTCATCATCGCTTCCACTGTCATCTCCGTTGCCTCCATCATCGGAAGACGTAGTAGTTGTTTCTTCTTCTCCACATCCAGCAATTGATATGGTACTTGCCCCAACCATAGCTGCTATGAACTTTCTTCGATTCATCCATAAGACATTACAGAAAAGGTGGTTAAAAAAGTATCTACATATATCTTACTCTCTACGTAATTTAAATTCCCTCGGAAGAACCCTCTCCGCTGTCTACTATTTGTTGTATTTATGGGGTTCTAGCAATTTAAATCTTTCGATTTTGTCATAATTTCTAGTATGTTAGATATCCAATCATTTGCAAGCTAGCGGTTATGCGGCGACGAGTATTGTCAAATTGAGAACTTGCGAGATTCCTCAACGTAATCTTCTTCTGCGATTTTCAGATATATCTCGGTGTTGCTCAAATCCTCGTGCCCCATTAATTTCTGCAAGGAGCGTAGATTAATTCCCGACTTAATCGCTTGGACAGCATACGAGTGTCGGAGAACGTGAGCCGAGATCTTGTGTCCCTGCCTTCCGTCAGAATACTCGTGTGTATCTTCTTGGAGACCAGCATTCTCTGCAGCTTGAGTAACAATCTGATTTACCTGCTTACCAGAGATATGCTCTCTCGTGTCAGTCGGAAACAAGTAATCAGAGTCATGCTCTCTGGCGTAGAATACTGCGTCTCTGTAACCAGCGTCAAGCCATTCGTCCAACATGAATCCCACGTACATTGGACTGTACGTTACCTTTCTTGGTTCTTTCGATTTAATTGCCGGAATATTAATCGTCTGTGAATTCCTATCTAGATTGTCAAGGTGAATTGACGCAAGCTCTCCTCGACGTAGCCCACAGTTGTACAAAATTTTCACGATTAAAGAATTTCTCGTCTTTGGAGCAGGCACGTTGTCCACCAGTTTCCGAATGTCGGAAGACTCTAAGTAGTAGATACCACCCCGTGACTTAATCTCTTCAGATTGAGATTTCTTGGTCTCCGTACTCCACGATTGATTCAGCTCTACGGCTGGATTCCCTTCAATCGAAAAATCCATCTCGTAATCTTCACAAACCTCTCTGCCAAGTTGGAAGAATTGGGAGAGTGCCGCCCTCTTGCGTTTAATCGTTGAGCCAGAGTACGGTCCTCTGTCCCTCGACGGTGTTGCCAACTCTTCCAATCGGATTCGAATGTCAGAGATAGTTGCCTCATGCAAATCGCTCTCACGGTCCTTCGAGAGCCAGTCGTCAAATTTTGAGATCTCCGTCAAGTATCGTTCAGCCGTATTCTCTGAATTACCTCTCGACAGGACTTTTTGAACAAATTTCTCTTCGAAGAACTCACTGATTACAGGACGGCTCATGGCTCTCTCCAGAAATACGCCGTACCGTCACTCGTCGTATGAGTCGCAACCTGCGGGTGATTCTCTGACACTGCAATCAGCGCGTTGAGTACCTCTTCAGGATTCCCGTCAATCTGATTGGCAACAGCGCCAGCAGTCAGTAAATCTTCAGCCCTCTCTCGTACGAGATTCTCCTTCGGCGGAACAGCCACCTCTGGCAAGAGACGTAGGACAACCTTCTGTAAATTCACTGTCTCCGATTCACTCGAAACACGGGACTGCTCTTCAATTCGACGCATACGCTCCTCTACGTCTTCGAGAGACGATTGAATCGAATTAAGGGCTCTCTGCACATCTTCAGATTGAACCGCGTGAGCGCCCTGCTGTGTCGATCGAGTAGGATTATGGTGTCCTTCGAGTTCTCGATTGACTGACGTTCTGATTAATTCGCTGACAGATTGAGCAACTGCCTCGTCTTCGACTGCTCTGAACCAATCCTCGTATGTCGATTCTGGCACGGTAATGTTCAATCTCTTCGAGTCTGCCATATCTTGAGCATTGGTGCCCCAATACATTAAACTTATGTATTCTGAATTTGGAAACACCAGTTTCAGGAGCGCAGACGAACTACCAGCGGGAGCGACTGAGCACGACGACGCGCTCGCCAATTACCAGTTTTCCCCGGAAAGTAGTTGTACGTAAGAGGGGATTTTATGACCTATTACATCGTATATCTCCCTGGGTGCTACCAATGAGCAAAGACATCCTGATGATCGTCGGTGATTTCGGCGAGGATTACGAGATAATGGTACCGTTCCAGGCACTGGAGATGGTGGGACACAACGTCGACGCCGTCTGTCCCGACAAAGAAGCTGGGGAGACGATCAAGACGGCGATCCACGACTTCCGTGGTGACCAGACCTACATGGAGTCCCGTGGTCACAACTTCGAACTGAACGCGACGATGGACGAGATCGATCCGAGCGACTACGACGCGCTCTGCGTTCCCGGGGGCAGGGCACCGGAGTATCTCCGGACACACGACGAAGTGATCGAGGCCGTACAGCACTTCTTCGAGGAAGACAAGCCGGTCGCCTCGATCTGTCACGGGCCACAGATCCTGGCTGCCGCCGACGTCCTCGATGGCTACGAGATAACCGCCTATCCGGCCGTCCAGGCAGAGGTCGAGGCCGCCGGCTGTTCGTGGGTCGACGGGGTCGTCCGGGACGGCAACCTCGTCACTGGACAGGCCTGGCCGGACCATCCGGAGTGGCTCGCCGAGTTCATGGAACTGCTCGGTGACGATATCAGCCACGGCGAACCGGTCCCAGCCGACGACTAACGCGGTCCGTGACCTGTTTGCCGGATCAGCAACGCTGACCCGGCCTGGCACTGATGTGACCACCTCCACATTCATCTAATTCTGATCACATATCGTGGGACAGTACGATATTCTTACCTGTTTCATACGCTGACTACCCCGAGACGGGCGCTCGACTGGTCCGGCTGTTGTGTTACAATCAGGTCCCGCTTCAGTTCCGGTTCGAACTGGTCATCGAACTAGTCGGTGGCCTGCAATAATTAAGTACTCCGCTACGTAACAGTTCGAACATGAAGGCGCTAACGCGAATGATCAGGAGTCTTTTCGGTCTCTCTTCGGACGAGACAGAGACTGAATCTGGGCCCCAGAAAAGCGAGATTACAGTCGAGCGCGAACCCAACACTGCGAGCGAGGATGCAGTCAAGGGGACGGCGACCGATGCCGGGGACAGTGATGTCGCCGAGTCGTCCGAGGTGTCCGAGCCGGGGACCGGGTCCGTGTCGGATGCCGACACCGCAGACTCAGAGACCGAAATGGTGGACGAGGTACCGGACGAAGAAGTGGCATTCGAGGAAGAGGAGGAGTCGGTCGCCGACGAAGGAGACGACGAGTCGGTTGCAGAATCCGAAGACGAGTCCGTAGACCAACCAGACGCGGAATCCGAAACCGAGGAGACGGCTGAACCCGTCGACCAGATCAGCGGTATCGGGCCGACCTACAGCGACCGCCTCGGTAGCGCCGGAATCGAGACCGTCGCGGATCTCGCAGACAGCGATCCCGAAACTATTGCAGATGCGGCCCAGGTGTCCGAATCGCGCGCCTCGGACTGGATCGACAGGGCCCAGAATTTCGCCTGATCTGTTTTTGCGAGTGCCTCCCCGATCGCTGACCAGTTCCAGCGACAGCTATCCGGCGTCGAATCGCAAAACCGTTTAAACCTCTCACTCCTTCTCTCCTCTATGGATCCGGAGGTCGTCACAACTCCCTCGGCATTCGCGGCGACAGCCGCCGACGTGCCAGCGGGCGGGCGTGTCCCCGTCGAAGTCCGCGTTCCCGTCGACGATCCGTTTCTCGCCTACCGGCGGGCACGCGAGGGCACTGGTGGTGCCTACCTCGCGACGACTGGCGGCCAGTCCGGCTGGGGATATTTCGGTGTCGAACCGACGGCCGTCAGAGAGCACGACCCCGCGGACGGATCGACGCTTTCTGTCCTCGCAGACCTCGTCGACTCCGAACAGCTCCACCGCGGCGACTGCAAAATTCCCTACCCCTGCGGTGCGATCGGCTGGCTCTCCTACGACGTGGCTCGCGAACTCGAAGACATCCCGACGCTCGCGACCGACGACCGCACTCTCCCGAATCTCCAGATCGCGACCTACGATACAGTTGCCTCGTGGGAAGAACCCCGCGAGGGTGACGTCGAGTTACGTATCACGGCCTGCCCCCGGATCGACGATCCAGCGGACCCCGAGCAGGCGTACGAACAGGCAAGAGAGATGGCACTCGATCTGGCCCGGCGGGCTATCGACGGTGATCCGTCGATCGGCGCACCGCCCGTCGACGCCACGACGGCCGAGTTCGAAAGCGACTGCGGCCGCGAGGCCTTCGCCGAACGCGTCCGGCGGGTCAAACAGTACATCCGCGACGGTGATACCTTCCAGGCGAACATCTCACAGCGACTGCGCGCCCCCGCGGCTGTCCACCCGGTCGCGGCCTTCGACGCGCTCCGGGAGGTCAATCCAGCGCCGTACTCCGCACTGCTCGAATTCCCGGGTGTGGATCTCGTCAGCGCCAGCCCCGAACTGCTGCTCGAACGCGATGGGGACCGTCTCCTCACAGAACCGATCGCAGGCACACGGCCACGGGGTGCGACCGAGAGCGAGGACGACCGCCTCGAAACAGACCTCCGTACCGACGAGAAGGAGCGGGCCGAACACGCGATGCTGGTCGATCTCGAACGCAACGACCTCGGCAAAGTCTCCGAGTTCGGTTCGGTCTCCGTCCCGGAGTACCGCCGCGTGGATCGGTACTCGGAGGTGATGCATCTCGTCTCACTCGTCGAGGGCGAACTCGGTCCGGAGTTCGATCTCGAAGACGCCATCGCGGCGGTGTTCCCGGGTGGAACGATCACAGGCGCGCCGAAACCCCGGACGATGGAGATCATCGAGGAGATGGAGGCGACCCGCCGGGGCCCCTACACCGGCAGCATCGGCATCTTCGGTTTCGACGACCGTGCGACGTTGAATATCATCATCCGAACGCTCGTCCGGTACGAGGACGAGTATCATCTCCGTGTCGGGGCGGGGATCGTCCACGACTCCGACCCAGGGCGGGAGTACGCCGAAACACTCGACAAGGGACGGGCGCTCGTCACTGCCGTCGACCGGGCACTCGGTGACCGGGCAGACCTCCGCGTCGAGAACCCATCACAACAATGAGCTCCGAACCGTCAGCCGCTGTCCGTGCCCGCGGCCAGCGCGTCCTCGTCGTGGACAACTACGACTCCTTCGCGTACAATCTCGTCCAGTACGTCGGGTCGGTCGTCACTGGTCGGACTGGTGATACAGGCGGCGAGTCCGAGGCTGGTGACGGAAGCGGCGACCCCGAGGCTGGCGAGGTGATCGTCCGCCGCAACGATCGGATCGATCTGGCCGGCGTCGATACACTCGATCCGGACGCAGTCGTGATCTCGCCGGGGCCCGGTACCCCTGCCGAGGCAGGTATCTCGATCCCGCTGTTCGCGGAGCGAACCTACCCGACACTCGGTGTCTGCCTCGGCCACCAGGCACTGTGTTCGGCCCACGGCGCGCCGGTTGGCCACGCCGACTCGGTCGTCCACGGCAAACCCTCGACGATTACCCACGACGGCCGTGGCGTCTTCGATGGCTTCCCTGGCCAGTTCGATGTCGGGCGATACCACTCGCTTGCCGTCGAACGCGAGGATCTGCCCGATATTTTGACAGAGACTGCCCAGACGGACGACGAGGCGACCGTCGTGATGGGTGTTCGCCACGACTCCCTGCCCCACGTCGGCGTCCAGTTTCACCCCGAGAGCATTCTGACCGAGGACGGAATCGATCTCGTCGCGAACTTCCTCGCGATGGCAGCCGAACACCGTGAGTGACCAACACAAGCCACGATGACCGACCAGTACCACGTTAACGGCGAACTCGTCCCCGCCGACGAGGCGACGGTGAACGTCCGGGATCGGGGGTTCATGTACGGCGACGGGGCCTTCGAAACGCTGCGGATCTACGCCGGTGAGCCCTTCGAGTGGGACGCTCACGCCGAGCGTCTGCAGCGAAGCTGTGAGACACTCGGGTTCGGTGACGCGCTCCCGCCAGCGAGTGATCTCCGTGAGCGCGTCGACGAGACGCTGGCTGCGAACGACCTCTTCGATTCGTATCTCAAGCTCTCCGTGACTCGTGGTGTCCAGCCCGGCAAGCTCACACCCGGCGAGGACGTCGATCCGACGATCGTCATCTACGTCTCTGAACTGCCGCGGGCAGGTGTCGACGGTGAGCGTGTCTGGGATGGCCCCGCCTCAGTGGGGACTGTCGAGCGAGAGCGCGTATCCGACGAAGCGATTCCAGCCGACGCGAAGACGCACAACTATCTGAACGGGATTCTCGCGCGACTGGAACTGCGCAATAGCGACCACGACGAGGCGATCATGTGTTCGTCGGATGGCTACCTCGCGGAGGGTGCAACGAGTAACCTCTTTTTCGTCAGCGGTGGAACGCTGCGGACGCCGACAGCAGCGTTGCCGCTGCTTCCAGGGATAACGCGGGACGTGGTTCTCTCACTCGCCGAGGAGGCCGGCATTTCGGTCGAGACCGGCCGGTACGACCCCGAAATCTTGCGGCAGGCCAGCGAGGTGTTCGTCACGAACTCGACGTGGGAGATCAGACCGGTCACGCGTGTCGACGACGAACCAGTCGCCGTTGGTCCGGTGACGAGGGATCTACAGGAGCGGTTCGACAAACTGGTCGAGTCGTTCTATTAGCCGGTCTACCCGGTGCCCCGGGGATAGCCGAGTAGCACCGGTCAGCAGTGAGTCGTATTTTTCCGACACGTTCAAGCGGATACGTCCACCACAGTTACACAACGAATGGACGAGGACAGCCGAATCGCGTCGCTGGACGAGGTGCCGGCAGACAGCAGTCTTCTCTTTACGATCCGCGATGGATTCGACACAGAAGAGGCGATTCTCCTCGACCTCTCTGATGGCGTCATCGCGTTGAAAAACTACTGTCCCCACTGGACGGACGTCCGGTTCGATTCTGGCAGCGGCGCGACAGTCCGTGACGACGAACTCGTCTGCACGAAACACGGTGCAACTTTCGAGACGACGACGGGTGACTGCACGCACGGCCCCTGCGAGGGTGCGACCATCGACGAGGTCGGGGTGACTGTCCACGATGGCGCGGTGTATCTGACCGACGAGAGCTACGAGTTCGAGAATCTCGGCCCCTCCGGCGACCACGATCTCTCCTCGCGTGGCCGGATTGGATTTTCTGGAAACTGACTAGGAGATTTTGGATATGCGTAGACGGTTGTTGGTGCTGTGAACAGTACGAACGTCCCAAGTGGAGAGACTGTACCAAACGACAGTACTGCGACCAGCAAGAAAGCCCCGAGGCTGTCGGGGAAGGCGGACCCATCAAGCGTCGGGAGGCTCCGTCTCCCGGGCCCGCGGGTGTGACCCGCGGCCACCAACTGGAGCGCAGATGGGTCCCCCGAGTTCAGAGCCTCGGGGCTTTCTTGCTGTTTGGAATGTCAGTCCCAGTTACCGACTCCCATTTTGAAGCGTTCGAGCCGTTTCCACCAGAACCACTTGTTGCTCACTCCACTCGGAAGGCAGGCTCTTCGATACTCTCCGATTTACACTCCGGACAGCGACTCGGCCGGTTGATCAGGTCGTCGAACTCCTCGAAGCCACACTCGCGGCATGTCGGCGGAGCCACGAGTAGCTGTTCGCCCGTACTGTCGAGTGATTTCGCGATATGTTCGACGTGTGTGAGCCCATCGGCGGCCGTAATCTCGAACTCCCGTGCGATATCGCTGACTGCAAGTGGTTGTTCGCGCAGTCGGTCGGTGATTCGCTCGCGTGTCGTCCGACTCCCCTCGCTCATACCCGCAGTTAGACCGCTACCGGCAAGCAGTTTTCGACCACTGACTCTCATCTCGGTTACTCACGCTTGGATAGTTTTATTTATCAGTTGGGAATACACCGAGGTGACATGTCCTACGGACGAACACAACCATCGGCAGGCCCCGTGGAGGGTGCAATCCACGGCGCAGTCGTCTACCTCGGGTTGAGTCTCGGATTGTTTCTGACAACGACTCTTTCGCTGGTTCTGGGAGAAGACTCACTCGCCGTCTCGGGTTCCAGTAATAAACTCTTCTTCGCGGCCCAGTTCGGATTCGAACAGCTGCTGGTCCTCGCCCCGCTGCTTGCCGTCGGGCTCGCAGTGTACTACGTGGCGTCGGACCGTGGCGAACCTGCCTTCGTTACCACAGCAGTCGCCGGCGCTGTCGGGACACTGCTGGCTGGACTCGTCATGCTGATTCTGATGATCGCCCTGGCACCGGATCTCGTCGATGTCAGTCTCGGCGACGAACTCCCGGTTCTTCTCGCATACGTCCTCGGCTCCGCCATCGCTGGTGGCGTGAGTGCGATCGGGCTCGATATCGTCTAGCGGAGTCGCGTCTTACTCGTCTGCGAGATACTCGTCCTGAACTTCGATAACCTCTGTCGAGTCTTCACAGGCTGCGTACCGTTCGAGCGGCTCGGCGTTGAGTTCGAGAAACGTATGCCCCCAGCTGAACTTCGAGAGGATCTCCTCTGCCTGCTCGCGCTCGCCGAGGATCACGAGCGCACCCGCGAAGGCCTCGACGGTGTTGAGCTGGAACGGTGTCCCGTAGTTGACCGGGTTCGATGCGACGAGGAAGGGCAGCGAGCGGTGAACACCGCCGATATCGAACGCCTCCTGCTCGGCGGTCTCCCAGGAACAGTCGAGCGCGACGAGGCGGTCGCCGGCCCCGGTTCGATCCGCGGGTGAGAGTGCCTGCTCCGCGAAGGGGTTGAGGACGATCCCCGGGGGCGTCGCCCGCGTCGTCTTGTGGAGCGTCGCGAGATCGAATTTCGCGAGCCTGCGGGCTGTGCACTTCTTCGGGTCGTCGTCGCCCTCGTATCTGACGTGCAGGTCCACACCTGTCCTACACGCTCGGCGTGTTTCTGTGTTTTCTCTGTGCGATAACACAGCCACAGTATTAAGTACGAATACGCGATATCTCGTATACAATGATCGAAAAGGGGGAGACAGCGCCGATATTTACCCTCCCCGGTGTCCGAGACGGCGAGATAACAGCGATCCACGGCGACGAATTTCTTGGGGAGGATATCGTCGTGCTCGCCTTCTACCCTGGTGATTTCAACCCCTCCTGTGCCGACGGAGAGACGGGCCTGGACGAACTCGACCTCTTTACGATGCAGAAGGATGTCAGCGTTCTCGCGCTCTCCGGCGACAGCGTCCACAGCCACCTCGCCTTCGCCGAGGAGTACAACCTGCATATGCCGCTCCTCTCTGATACCGACGGCAGTGTCGCTGTCGAGTACGGCGTCGCCGTCGACGACGAGATGGCGGGCTATCTCACCCAGCGAGCAGTCGTCGTCGTCGACCACGCGGGAGTCGTCCAGTTCACCTGGGTCGGTGCGCGGCCGGGAGCAGTCCCGAACGCCGAGCAGATCCGCGCAGCGATCAAAGAGATCGGTGACGAGGACACCGCACAGTCCAGATATCGGGTCGGCTATGCCCGCTATATGGAGGCGCGGCGGGCCTTCACCAGCGCGATGAAGGCCTTCGAAACGGACGAGTGGATGATCGCACAGACGGATTTCACACAGGCTGCCGCGGAGTTCGACGAGGCAGGCGACGAGTTCGACACTGCCATCCGGTTCGCCGAGGCAGAGGAGAGCCGGAAGTACTTCGAGCGCGCAGAGAAGAAGGCAGAATCGCTCTGGCGGGCCGCCGACTGGTTGGGCCAGTCTTCGAACGCCTTTTCGAGTGGTGATGGGGCCAGAGGCCAGTCACTCCGCAGTGATGCCGAATCCCCGATCGAGACGGCCCGCGAGATCCACGAGCCACCGGACCCGGACGATTTCCCGCCGGAGACCGATCCAGCCGAGGAGGAAGACGAGCAACCGGAGCATTTCGTCCCACAGGAAGAGGACGATCCGGATGCCTCTCTGGATGCCGACCTCGATGTGGCAGTCGAGGCGCAGGCTGATCTCGCCTCGTCGGCCAACGAGACAGGAGCCGAACAGCCAGTCGCGACGGTTCCAACCTACGGTGGCGGTGAGCGCACCAGATCACGACGAGAGTCACACACGACCACTCCGGGTCGACGGCCGCGGTCGTATCCTGAAGAGTCCCCGAACAGGACAGAGCAGGTGACCGACACGGGGACTGACGAGGACGATTCGGAGATCGACGACGAGGAACTCGAAGCGATCACAGCGGAACTCGAACAACAGTCCGAGTCGACCACGAAGGACGACGAGCCGGAAATTAACGACAGAAGTGTCGTCCCGGGCGAAATCAAGCTCGAAACCCCCGACAGCGGAGGCGACGAGCTGGACGGTGCGCTTGCACCGAGGACAGCGGTCGACGGCGAGGATGCCGACACCGAAGAGACTGTTCTCGAAGAAGACCGCCCCGAGGCCGACGACGCAGTGGCTGACGAGGCCGATTCCGGAGGTGTCAGCACCGACGATGCGGACATCGATGTGGCCAGCGCGGCGCCGGCTCGGGCCGACGGGACAGCAGACGACGGCATCGCTGCTGACACTGTGGATCCCTCTGCGGACGACGAAATCGCTGACGACGGCACGGAGTCGACAGATCGGTCGTCCGAAAGCACCGACGATGCAACCGACAGCGTCGTCGACGATGTGTACACCGGTGTCGTGGATGTGAGTACCGACGTCGTCACGCAGGTCGGCGGCGAGTTCGTCGAGGGTGACAGCGAGCAGTCCGAGCAGATAGACGGGGAGCAGACAGACGGAGAGGCTGATGGGACTGTCGAGGAGGATGTCGAACTCGATCTGACCGAACCGGAGACCGAGAAACAGGACGACGAGGGCGAGGAGTCAGAAGGCAACCACGGTGTCCCGGATTCGCTATGACCGGTGAGCACGAGGCGACCGCCGAGTTTCGTTCGACAGCACGGGCGTACTACGACGCACTCGACAGCCACGACTACGACCGACTCGAATCGCTGCTCGCCCCCGACTTCGTCCACGACCGCCCGGAGATGACCCTCGACGGTCGCGAGCGGTTCGTCCAGTTCATGCGCGAGGAGCGGCCGGAGACCGAGACCAGCCATCCGATCGATCGGATCTACCGGACAGGCGAGGCAGACGAGCTTGCTATCCGGGGGAGACTGGTCGAGAAAGACGGCAGGACGCTCACCGGATTCGTCGATGTCTTCTCGTTCGGTTCTGATGGGATCGTCCGGATAGAGACCTACACCGACTGAGTTCGCGCGTTCTGCGAAATCGGTGTTTCTATTCTTTCTCGCCGGCACCGACCGCCGCCTCGCCGACTGGTTCGTGGCCCTCGATGAGCTCCTGGCCACCCAGGTACGGACGGAGCGGTTCGGGGATCGTCACCGTCCCGTCCTCGTTCTGGTAGTACTCCAGCAGCGCGACCATCAGCCGGGGCAGCGCCACACCGGAGGCGTTCAGCGTGTGGAGGTACTCGGCGGATTCGTGGCGTTCCGGCCGGTATCGCAGCCCGATGCGCCGGGCCTGGAACGTCTCGAAATTCGAGGCGCTGGAGACCTCCAGCCACCGTCCACCGCGGTCGGGGCCGTGTTCCATGTCGTCGGCCGGTGCCCAGATCTCGATGTCGTAGGTACGCGCGGAGGCGAAGGTGAGGTCACCGCCACAGAGGAGGACGACCCGGTAGGGGAGCCCGAGTCGTTCGAGAACTTCCTCGGCCTCGCCGACCAGTTCGTCCAGCCGTTCGTCGCTTTCCTCTGGCTCGACGAAATTGACGAGTTCGACCTTGTTGAACTGGTGGACGCGCGCGAGCCCCCGCGTCTCGGTGCCGTGTTCGCCGGCCTCGCGCCGGAAGTTCGGAGTGTAAGCCTGGTGTTTCAGCGGGAGGTCGTCGGAGAGCAGGATCTCGTCGCGGTACATGTTGGTGACGGGGACCTCCGCGGTCGGACAGAGCCACAGATCGTCGTCGTCGTAGGGGTCGTCGTTGTGGCCGCCGATGCGGTAGGCGTCGTCGGCGAACTTCGGCAGCTGGCTCGTCCCGGTCATCGACTCGCTGTTGATCGCGATCGGCGGGAACACCTCAGAGTAGCCCTGCTCGCGGTGAACGTCCCGCATGAACTGGATGAGTGCGTGTTCCAGCCGTGCCGCGTCGCCTTTCAGAAAGTAGAAGCCGCCGCCGGTAACTTTCGCGCCGCGCTCGAAATCCAGAATATCGAGCTCCTCGCCCAGATCGTAGTGAGGGACCACTTCCTCCGGCAGCTCCCGGAGGTCGTCGAAGCCGACTCTGCGGACCTCCTCGTTGTCCTGTTCGGTCTCACCCGGCGGGATGTCGTCCTGCGGGATGTTCGGGAGTTCGAGCAGTCGGTCTTCGAGTTCGGCGTCGAGTTCGTCGGCCTCGTCCTCGATTGCTTCGAGTTCGTCTTTGAGTTCCTGCGAGCGCTGGATCGCCTCCTCGGCCTCCTCGTCTTTGCCTTCCTGCTTGAGGTCGCCGATACGGTCACTGACCTTGTTGCGTTCGTGCCTGAGATCGTCACCGCGGGATTTGAGATCACGCCACTCCTGTTCGATGTCCAGAATCTCCGCCAGATCGACGTCGTCGATCCCCCGGAGATCGAGTGCCTCCGCGACCTCGTCGGGGTTCTCTCGGACGAACTGCCTGCTTAGCATGCCCAAACCTTTGCGTGGCGGGTGGAAAACCGTTATTGTTCCGTGTTCTCGTCTCAACTTCCATGGGTGGATTCCCGTCTCGACACTGTGTGACACTATCTGTACTGCATGCTATTCGCACGCGATATTTCTGATATTTGGTCTATATAGTGCTATATTCTTGCATAATTGTCCACAGAAAATCGGAATAATTATTACAAAATGGGTTTTTACGTCTGCAGGTCCTACTATCAGATGCAATGAAAGCACGCAACTACGAACTTACCGATTCGGTCGCAGGCTTCGAAGAAGGTGACATCCTGGATGTCACGGCGCGGTTTGGCGACTGGCACGACTACGCACTGAAACTCGAACCGGCCTCCGGCCGCAGCAGCCGGACGGTCGTCGTCACGCAGTCCGAAGCAGGATTCAGCGAGGAAGAGATCCTCTGCCCGACTGCCCGCATCGGCGACTGGCACGAGTACGAGCTGAAGTTCGATCCTGGTCGCTCCTCGGAAGAGAACACGACCTCCGGCCGTGTGAAACTCACGATGGACGAACTCGAAGCGATCGCGAAACCCGTTGGCGCATCGGCGTAACTCCGACGCCCTCCACTCATTTTTTGACGCAGCGTACTGATTGTGCAGTGACAACTCCGGGATAGTCGACGCAAACTACTTATAACCCTCCGGCTTACTCACGTTAGAGTAGCAATCGTATAATTCTATTTAACATATAGTATATTCGATGTTACTGTATACAACATGATACCAACAGCCACTGGAAAGCTACAGCACTGTGTAGAGAAGACTGGACGGAACTGCGGTAGTTCTGATCGCCAGTGTCAGCCGGTTCCGCTCGAGAACCGACAGCGAGTCGATCCGGTAGCGATCAGTGGCTGGTATCATTCGGCGGCGACGCCGGACCGCGAGCGGTGGTTCCGATGAGCGAGGAGCCTCCGTTTTCGCGGCGGCGTCTGCTGCAAACGTTGGGCGCCGGCGGTGCAATCGCCCTGGCTGGCTGTCTCCACGACGACGATGACGACTGTCTTGATCTCACGATCGATCTGGCCACCGGAACGACGAACGGAACGGTGGATTCGTTTGGCACTCCCGACCCCGACTGGCATGTCGCCAGTTCGCCCGACGGGACGACCGGCCAGGCTGTGAGTATCCAGCCAGTGTCCCAGTGGGCCACGGTCCCGACGGCAAACTGGATCGATTCCAACGGCAGCGGCGGCTGGCCCGCCCCGTCGGATCCGATCGGTGACTACGTCTACGAGATCGATTTCGAGATCGAGGACACCTGGAGTGAGGAGGAGTGTGAGCTCCGAATTCACAGCTGGGCCGTCGACGACGATGCGACCCTCGAACTCGACGGCCCCGGTGGAACGACCACACTCACGCAGGGGTCCGGGTTCGCATCACTGATGGGACCGGTGACCGAGCCAGTCGGTCCCGGACAGTACACACTCCGTGCCAGAGTGGCAAACAACGCGACGATCACCGGGCTGTTGATCGACGCCGACGTCTACTGTGAGTGTTCCGACGAGCCGGTCGACGACAGCTGTGCGCTCTCGATAACGAAGGAGTACGCTGGTGACGACACACCGGTGGCTCCCGGCGATACAATGGCCTTCGAGATCACCGTCTGCAACGACGGCGACACCGCGTGTGAACAGAGCCCGGTGACTGTCGTCGACGAACTCCCGACGGGGACGACCTTCGTCGGCGACACTGGCAGCGGCTGGGACTGCACCGAAACCGGCGGCACGGTTACCTGCGAACACCCCAACTCGAACGGGCTGGCGGCCGGCGACTGCCTCCCGACGCTCACCCTCGAACTCGACGGGGACGCATACATGGACGCGATCAGAAACTGTGCCACCATCGAGGGAGGAGAAACGGCCGCCGACAACGACACCGACTGTGCGAGTGTTCCGGTGACTGTCGACGATGGCGAGTGTGACCTCTCGATCAGCAAAACGCACGATGGCGAGTTCATTACGCCGAACGAACCGACGCAGTTCGAACTCACCGTCTGCAACGACGGTGACAGTACCTGCGAGGGTCCGGTCACGGTCACCGACTCGCTCCCGAGCGGTGTGAGCTACGACGCCGGCAGCGGGACCGACTGGACGATCACCGCCAACGGGAGCGTCGTCACCTGCGAGCACCCGAACTCGAACGGGCTCGCAACTGGTGACTGCCTCCCGCCGATCACGATCGACGTCGACGTCGGATCGATCGACGAAACTGGCGACCAGATCGTCAACTGTGCGAGTCTCAAGTACGAAGATGTGAACACGGAGAACAACCGCGACTGCATCACGCTGCCCGTCCAGCCCGTGGAAGACGACTGTAACCTCGGTATCACCAAACGACACGACGGCGACGTCGTGACGGCCGGCGAGAACACCACCTTCGAGATTACCGTCTGCAACAACGGTGACGGGGACTGTCCCGATCCGGTGACGGTTACGGATGCACTCCCTGCCGGTGTCACCTTCGTCAATGAAACCGGCACTGGCTGGAGCTGCACAGACAACGGTGGGACGGTCACCTGCACGCATCCAAACGGCAACGGGCTGGCACTCGGTGAGTGTCTCCCGCCGCTCGTCCTGGAGGTCGCGATCGGTTCGATCGACGAGACAGGCGACCAGATCACGAACTGCGCGCGTCTCGACGGGACCGATCAGGATTCGAGCGACGACAGCGACTGTGTGACTGTCGCGGTCGTCGAGTCGGACACCGGCTGTAGCGGGCTCAACGTCGAGAAATCGGTCGGCCAGCAGTTCCGCTACGGCGCGCAGGGGACCTACGAGATCGAGGTCTGTAACTACGTCGAGCAGACCTGTAACGGCGCGATCGAGGTCACCGACACGCTCGCACCTGGGCTCACGTACGTCTCGCACTCGGGCAGTGGCTGGAGTGTGTCAGTCGCCGGTAGCACGGTGACGGCAACCCACGCCAACAGCGGCGGCCTCACCGCAGGCCAGTGTCTCCCCGTGCTGACGCTGACCGTCGCCGTCGACTCGGCGAGTACCTTCCCCGGCGGTTCGGACGCTGTCACCAACTGTGTGCAGGTGTCTGCTGACGGCACGCTCGTCGACGAGGACTGCATCACCCACGTGATCACCAACGAGTGATACTGGTAGCGACAAGAAACTGGCTGATTTCGACCCCGCGGTTGTACGATATTACAATCACCACTTCGAGCCGGAACCGGCTGTGGACGGCTGCAGTGGCTGCCTGGCTGTGACTCGGATCGTCCAGGCTACCCGCTGGTATACCCGATATCTGATGGCGTTATAAAAAGACTCCCCGTCGTTCGTGTCAGTTCTCTGCTTCCTGTAACAGCTGTTTGATCTCACCGAGTCTGAGGTAGGCTGCGAGACCGAGGATCGTCGCTGGCCAGAGACCGACGAACTGTCCGCGCTGTTTGTCGCCACGGACGTAATAATAAAAAAGCGCCAGCGCGACCGAGGCAATCGAGGCCCACGCCGCGAGACCGAACCCGGTCTCGTCGATTGTATCCAGTACTTCTTCTGCTGTCTCTTCTGTTGTCTCGCTCACATTATCTGTTACGGCCACAGCGGTATATCTGTTGGTGTTGTAACTCTGTCATTACGTTCGGTGTGTGTTTCTCCGGCACGGTTGGACCAGTACAATTTTGACGTTGCCAGTCCTCGGTTGGAATATGAATTACCTGGAAGTCGACGGTGCACGCGAGTACGTCGCACGCCTCGAACACGGCAAGGACTGGCGGGGGCAGATCGAGGACTTTGCCGCCGAGGAGGGGATCGACGCGGCGTTCTTCATGGGACTGGGGGCAGTCAAAGACGCCGAACTGCTCTACTACGACCAGGACGACCAGGAGTACGTTACCGAAGTGTTCGACGAACCCCTGGAGATGACGCCAGCGATCGGGAACATCTCCTGGCTGTACGACGACCGCTTTGCACACACCCACGTCGTTCTCTCGCGGAAAGACGGCAGCGCCGTCGCGGGCCATCTCGACAAAGCGACGACCTTCGCGGGCGAACTCTACGTCCGGGAGTTCGATACGAAACTCGAACGGGAACACGACGAGGTCACCGACCTGGATCTCTGGCCGCTGTGATCGTCGCCTGCTGCAGACTACGGAGTGATGAATGAGACCTGAAGACGAACGCTACTTCGAACGGCTGGAATCAGAACTCGACGAGGCGTTGAGCATCGCGAACACTGCGCGCGAGCGTGGCGGCGACCCCAAGAAGGAAGTCGAGATCCCCGTCGCGAAAGATATGGCCGACCGCGTCGAGAATATTCTCGGCATCGACGGCGTCGCCGAACGCGTCAGGGAACTCGAAGGCGAGATGTCACGCGAGGAGGCAGCCCTGGAACTGGTCGACGACTTCGTGGAGGGCACAGTCGGGGACTTCGACTCCCGTGCCGGCAAGATCGAGGGTGCGGTCCGGACGGCAGTCGCCTTGCTGACCGAAGGTGTCGTCGCGGCCCCGATCGAGGGGATCGACCGCGTCGAGATCCTCTCGAACGACGACGGCAGCGAGTTCATCAACATCTACTACGCCGGCCCGATCCGCTCCGCGGGTGGGACTGCACAGGCCCTGTCCGTGCTGGTCGCCGACTACGCCCGGACGTTGCTCGGTATCGACGAGTACAAACCCAGAACTGACGAGATCAACCGCTACGCCGAGGAGGTCGCACTGTACGACGACGAGACCGGACTGCAGTACGCACCCAAGGAGAAGGAGGCGCAGTTCATCGCCAAACACATGCCGATCATGCTCGACGGCGAGGCGACCGGTGACGAGGAGGTGTCGGGCTTCCGTGATCTCGAACGGGTCGATACCAACTCCGCACGCGGGGGGATGTGTCTGGTCTTCGGTGAAGGGATCGCACTCAAAGCGCCCAAAATCCAGCGGTACACCCGGAGTCTCGACGAGGTCGACTGGCCGTGGCTGCAGGATCTCATTGACGGCAACTACGGCGAGTCGGCCGGCGACAGCGGTGGGGACGACAGTGTGGACGACGACGAAGAGTCCGAAGCGGCAGCCGACGAGGACACTGCAGACGACAGCGACGAGATCGAGGGGCCTCCGCGCGCAGACAAATCCAAGAAGTATCTCCAGGATCTGATCGCCGGCCGCCCGGTCTTCTCCCATCCCAGCGAGGCGGGTGGGTTCCGACTCCGGTACGGCCGTGCCCGCAACCACGGTCACGCGACGGCGGGTATCCACCCGGCGACGATGCATCTCGTCGACGACTTCCTCGCGGCGGGGACACAGGCCAAGACCGAACGCCCAGGCAAGGCGGCGGGGATCGTCCCCGTCGACTCGATCGAGGGGCCGACGGTCCGACTCGCGAACGGTGATGTCCGCCAGATCAGCGACGTCGACGAGGCACTCGAACTCCGCAACGGTGTGGAGCGGATCATCGACCTCGGCGAGTATCTCGTCAACTACGGCGAGTTCGTCGAGAACAACCACCCGCTCGCACCCGCCTCCTACGTCTACGAGTGGTGGGTGCAGGATTTCGAGGCCGCCGGTGCGCCCGTCCAGGCGATGCAGGACGGCGTCGACGTGAATCTCGAACATCCCACCCCGGAGACGGCACTGGAGTGGACCAACGAGTACGACGCACCGCTCCATCCCGAGTACACCTACCTCTGGCACGACGTCAGCGTCGAACAGGTCGACTGGCTCACCAATGCCATTGCTGGCGGGGAGATCGCCGCGACAGACGGCGCGACGCAGGGTGTCCAGTCGAGTGGTCCGGGGAGCGAGGAGATGCTGGTCGTCGAACGAACCGACGAGATACAGGATACACTCGAAGCACTGCTGGTCGAACACAGCCAGTACGACGACCGGATCGAGATTCCGGTCTGGCGCCCGCTCTGTCGAACACTCGGCTTCGGTGACGACCTGACGCGGACGTGGACGCTCGCGGATCTAACCGACGACGCCAGCACCTACGACGACGGCGAGAACGCGATCCGCGCGATCAACGAGATCGCGCCCTTCGAGGTGCGCGAACGCGCACCGACGCGGATCGGGAATCGGATGGGTCGTCCGGAAAAATCCGAGCAGCGCGAACTCTCGCCTGCCGTCCACACGCTGTTCCCGATCGGCGAGGCTGGCGGCAACCAGCGCTCGGTCGGTGACGCCGCACAGCACGGTGACTCCGTCGACGGCACACAGGGTGACGTCGAGGTCGAGGTCGGCCGCCGGAAGTGTGTGAGCTGTGGAACAGAGGGACACATGCCGCGCTGTCCCGACTGTGGCGATCTCGCCGAAGCAGTGTATCTCTGCCCGGACTGTGACAGCCGGATCGAACCCGACGAGTCGGGCCGTGCGGAGTGTTCACACTGCGAGACCCTCGCGCGACCGACCCGGACGAAGACCATCGACGTCCACGAAGAGTTTCGCGACGCACTCTCCAACGTCGGCGAGCGTCCCTCTGCCTTCGAGAAACTGAAGGCTGTCAAGGGACTCTCCTCGAAGGAGAAGACGCCGGAGCCGCTCGAAAAAGGGATCTTGCGCGCGAAACACGACGTTTCGGCGTTCAAAGATGGGACCGTCCGCTACGATATGACCGACCTGCCTGTCACGTCGGTCCGTCCATCGGAGTTGGACGTGACCGTCGAGGACTTCCGCGAGTTGGGGTACACCGAGGATATCCGTGGCGACCCGCTCCGTCACGAGGACCAGCTCGTCGAACTCAACGTGCAGGACGTGGTGCTCTCCGATGGCGCTGCCGAGCACATGCTCAGGACTGCCGACTTCGTCGACGATCTGCTCACGCAGTACTACGGCCTCGACCCGTACTACGAACTCGACACCCGGGAGGATCTGATCGGGGAGCTCGTCTTCGGGATGGCACCGCACACCAGTGCCGCAACTGTCGGGAGAGTGATTGGTTTTACCTCGGCTGCCGTCGGATACGCGCATCCGTACTTTCACGCCGCGAAACGGCGGAACTGTTTCCATCCAGAAACTAAAATCTGGCACGAAAACGAGGCGGGCGACTGGAAGCACGAGAATATCGAGACTGTCGTCGAAGACAGACTGACCGATCCGGATACGGACGACTTTGGAACAGCATTTCAGGAATCGGATATCGATCTGTCCGTTCCATCGTTGACTGGCGAGGGTGAAATGACGACCAAACCAGTCGAAGCAGTCTCAAAGCACCCTGCGCCGGACCATCTAGTTGAGATCGAAACCCGTGCTGGCCGTTCATTGACTGTCACACCGGACCATGAACTGGTCCGATACAACGACGGCCCCGAACGTATTCCTGCAACAGAACTACGCAGCGGAGATACACTCCCATCGCCGAAAGAACTCTCTTACGAGGGAGAGCCCTTGGAACTCGATCTGCTCGACGAATTCATCCGCGTAGAATCAGTTCCAAATAAGGAGCTGATGGTTAGAGGGATTGGATCTGAAAATATCAAACACCTGTTCCGGGAGTACACACCTGGTGATGAGTACGTTGGTCCCTGTGCAGATAGATTCGATGTGAGCACTTCGACTGTGTACAGCTGGGTCAGTCGAGATAGTGTTCCCGTGGAAAAACTTCTCCAGCTCATGGATCGAGACGAGCTTGTTTCCACCCTCCCGGATGATGTACTGCTTGCAGTACGTCGGGATACAGCAGAGGTCGACCGGCAATTCCGGATTGACCAGAAGTTTGCAAATCTTCTCGGATACTATATCTCTGAAGGATTCACTCGTCGGACGCAGGGATCGCTCTACCAGACCACGATATGCACTCAGGAAGAATCCGTACGCGACCGCCTGATCCAAACATTCCAACAACAGCTGGGTGTCGACGCCTACGAAGAAAATGAGTGGAAAATCACGGTCTCAAGTCGACTTGTAGCAACCTTGTTCACCGACATTCTCGATGCAGGAGCTAGTGCAGAAACAAAACGAATTCCAGACTGTCTATTCAGTGCACCGAAGCCACAGCTTCGTGTCTTTCTTTCGGCTTACTTCTCCGGAGACGGAAGCACCTCATCAGAACGGATTGACGTACGCGCACACACCGTCAGTGACGAGCTCAAAACTGATCTCCGGAGTGCTCTCAAACGGTTCGGTATCAGCAGTAAAACGTACAAAGAGAAACGGACGTACGACTCTGGGGCAATCGATGAATACTACGACGGCGAGCCAACGTTCGAGACGTGGGTCCTGAAAATAACGTCCGAGAACGCTTCGCGGTTTGCTTCCCGGATTGGATTCGATCTGTCTCGAAAGCAAACGCAGCTAGAGGCAGTACTGAATGATATTGAGACTCGACCACAACGTCTGCTCGGGGACGGCGGCGATGTCTGGTTGGACGAAGTCGTCTCGGTCGATTACGTCGAATCCGATCTATCGCATACCTACTGTCTCACCGTCCAAGACACTAACACACTCGTTGCAAATGATCTCGTAACCGCGCAATGCGACGGTGACGAGGATTGTGTGATGCTCCTTCTGGACGGGCTATTGAACTTTAGTATCAAGTTCCTGCCAAATCAACGAGGTGGTAGAATGGACGCACCGTTGGTGATGTCCTCGCGGATCGATCCGTCGGAGATCGACGACGAGGCCCACAACATCGACATCATGCGGGAGTACCCGCGGGAGTTCTACGAGAAGACGAGAGAACTCGCCGAGACCGGCGAGGTCGAGGATATCATGACCATCGCAGAGGAGACGCTGGGAACCGACCAGGAGTACACCGGCTTCGACCACACTCACGACACGTCGAATCTCGCTGCCGGGCCGGATCTGTCCGCGTACAAGACGCTGGGCTCGATGCAGGAGAAGATGGACGCCCAGCTCGCCCTCTCGCGGAAGCTCCGCGCGGTCGACGAATCCGACGTGGCAGAGCGGATCATCGAGTTCCACTTCCTGCCGGATCTGCTTGGCAACCTCAAAGCGTTCTCCAGTCAGGAGTTCCGGTGTCTGAGCTGTGGCGAGAAGTACCGCCGCGCACCGCTTTCGGGTGACTGTCGGGAGTGTGGCGGCGACATCAATCTGACCGTCCACGAGGGGTCGGTGAACAAGTACATGGATACCGCGATCCACGTCGCGGAGGAGTTCGGCGCGGACGAGTACACGAAACAGCGCCTCCAGATCCTCGAAAAGCGTATCGAGCGGGTTTTCGAGAATGACAACAACAAACAGTCCGGGATTGCTGACTTTATGTAAGCCGACCTTTTTCTGCGTCGGGTGCGCTCGAAGAGCGCACCTCTCCTTGAAAAACGTCGATGAAAAAGGCTCGGCGCTCACTCCGTTCGCGCCGAGGGAAACGCCTCGCTCCGCTCGGCGTATGTTACGAACTGGACCGCTCACCAGCGTTTACTTCCTGAGGCGACTACCGACACACCCTCACTGTGGGACAGTACAGGGTCGTTTTCGGGTTCGTCGAAGCCGTTCGCCTCGAATAGCTCGTTTTCTCTGACCTCCCAGCGCCCCTCTCGGAGTGTCCAGGGTTCGTGCTCGATATCCGCATAGTGGAGCTGTCCGTCCTGTGCCTCGGTGAAGTACCGGTATCGCTCGACGAGGAACTGCTCGACCGTTCCGGCGTCGGGCTGGAAGGACTCGCCTGTTGATCCGTAGGTCGCGTCGAACGCGAGTGGCCGCGCGCCGGGTGTCCGGCGACGACTCCGGAATCGGGTTTCCGTTCCGGGTTCGTATCGCATATCCGCGTAGTAGTACGGGAGTTTGTTGAACAGGCGTGCCCCGATCACACCGAGCAGGTCGCCGGCGTCGAGATTGAAAAAGTAGATCCCGGGCTGGCCGTCGCAGGTGACATAGGTCCGGAGATTGAGTTCCGGTGTGGTCAGCCCCACAGCGGCGGGCAGCCCCTTCGGTCGAATATCGCCGATCACGAACGGGACGACCGAGAGGTAGGCGTCGCCCTCGAACGTATCCACGTCGAGTCGATCCGGCACCTGCGGAGAGACGATCTCGGGGGAGACCGGGTAGCTCGCGAAAAACACGTCTCGCCACTCCATTTCGAAGGCTGGCATCAGAAGCACTAGGTCCACGCGACACTGAAATGCGTCGAAATCGCTCTCTACAGAAAAACAGGCAGAGTGCCTCGGGGCTTGACCCCGAGGGCGAATGCCGTCACAATATAACACAAATCAAGTACTTCGAGTTATAACACACAGACAACGACCAGAAACAAACTGTTCAAAGTATGGAGATGAAGACCTCATTTCCGTTGCTGGTCGTTGGATTGGAAATGCGACTCCTCTCAAAACCGTCCATTGGGCGTGAGACGGGAGTTGTCGGGCGGTGGTGGAGCCGCCGACCTTCACGGACCCTTCGTGGTTCGGGTGTAAATTCCAGCCGACTCCGCACGGAGAAAGTCGAAGGGAATTAAATTCGCCTGCGGGTGCGGTGCGGTTCCAAGACGGTGAAGCCTCGGGGCCTGACCCCGAGGTACTTCACTCGTCCGTTCGCAGTCCCTTCACCCGGTCGACGTACCGCCTTGCCGTCTGGAAGAGTCGGCTGTCCTCGTCGAGGTCGTCCTTGATCGTCTCCGCCGGGGCACCGCCAGCCATCGTCAACGTGGGAATCGTCTGCTCCTCCAGGACGAGTGCATCCGCGGCGACTGCGCTGTAGGGTTCGAGTACTGCCTCGTCGAGTACTGTCGATCCCATACCGACGAGCGAGTGCTCGCCGATCGTCGCGTTGTGGACGATGGCGTTGTGGCCGACGGCGGCGTTTTCTTCGAGACGGACCTCCGGTACTGCGCCGTCGGCGTGGATCGTGACGTTGTCCTGGACGTTTGCTTTCGTTTCGAGAACGATCTTCCCGCCGTCGGCACGGAGCACTGCACCCGGAAGAATCGTCGCGTCCTCGCCGATTCGCACGTCGCCGATAACTGTTGCTTCCGGGTCGACGTACGCCGACTGTGCGATCTCCGGCTCTCTGTCTTCGTAGCGTCTGATCATGGTGAATCGTCGGCTGGTGTGGTGAAAATGGTGGTGTTGTCTTCGCCGACGCAGCTTACTGTTCGGAGTGCATCTTTCGCTGGCGGACGATCGCATTCCGGAGTGTCGGCACGTAGTTGACGAGATCCGATGTCGTCAGTATTCCGACGAGGGCTCCGTCGTCGACGACGGGCAGGCGGAGAATGGAGTGGGCTTTCATCGTCGCTGCTGCTTCGTGAATACACTCGGTGCTCGGGGTCGTAACGACGGGCGCGGCCATGAACTCCTCGACCTGCTGGGTCGTGAGATCCGCATCGGCGACGATCTGTTTCATGATGTCTGATTCGGTAACGATACCACACAGCTCTTCGGAGTCGGGGTCGGTGACGACTGCAGAGCCGATCCCGTGCTCGGCGAACAACCTCGCAACCTCCGCTGTCGTCGTCTCGGGGGTGATCGTCTGGACCGACCGCGTCATCACGGCCCCGACTGCTTGCTTAATCATGATGGATATCTCTCTCGACGTTGCTTAACGTTGCTGGGCAATAGATTGGATAGTAGCAATCCCGAAGCGGTGGCTATCTCGTCAAGTTCGGTTCTACCGTCGTTCGACCTCGTGGCGACCGAAGCCGTACCGAAGCCGATTCGCGAGTCGCCGCGAGAACCGATCGTTTCGACTGCCGAAGCGTTCGGCGAGTGCCTGATAGATGAGCGGTAGCGGGACTTCCTGTTCCAGACTCTCCTGGACGGTCCAGGTTCCCGTCGACCCGCCGGCGACATGATCCGCAACGTCTCCGAGATCGGTTCCCTCCTCGTGGAAGGCTTCCTCACAGAGTTCGAGCAGCCAGGAGCGGATCACAGCCCCGTTGTTCCAGGTGTTGGCGACCGCTTCCAGATCGAGGTCGTACCGGCCCTCGTGGAGCAACTCGAAGCCTTCACCGTAGGCCTGCATCAGCGCGTACTCGACGCCGTTGTGGACCATCTTCACGTAGTGACCCGAGCCACTCTCGCCCATCCGACCGTGGCCGTCAGGTCCGGTGGCGACGGCATCGAACACCGGCGTACACTCTTCGTAGGCCCACTCCGGGCCGCCGATCATCAGCGAGAAACCCAGTTCCGCGCCCGCAGGGCCGCCGCTGGTCCCACAGTCCAGATAGGCCGCGTCGGTCTCCTCGGTCCGGCGGATCGAATCGTGGAAGTTGGAGTTCCCGCCGTCGATCACGATGTCGTCCTCGTCGAGGTACGCCGACAGTTCGTCGAGTGCTGCATCGACTGGATCGCCCGCGGGGACCATCAGCCAGATGCGTTTCTCCTCGCCCAGTTCCCTCGCGAGTTCGTCGAGCGAGTCTGCTGGTCGTGCGCCTTCTTCGGCGATCGCGGCAGTCGCTTCCGCGTCGATGTCGTAGGCGACGATATCGTGGCCCGCGTCCAGACTTCGTTCGGCGACGATCTGTCCCATCCGCCCAAGTCCAACAATACCGAGTTCCATACCTGCAGGTCAGGCGGCGGGCACCTATCGATTGTGTTTTCAGTTCATCTGCTCTTCCCGGATCGCACTCAAGATTTCCGACAGGCGTTTCCTGATAATCTTCGCGGCTTCCTGCAGATACTGGTCGGAGTCGTCGCCCTCGTTCAGTTCTTTCTCGTCTTCGAGGAAGTGTTCCGTTTCGAGCAGCAACGCTCCGAGCGCGAAGGCGACGACGGCTTCGTCGTCGTCCGGATTGAGATCCGCCTGTGCGAGCCACTCCTCTTTGAACTGGTCGATGTGTTTGATGAGAAAATCCAGCTCGTTTTCGACGTGGCCCCTGATCTCGTCGGGCAACTCGATATCGATCATCGGACACTCGGAGGTTCGGCAGACAACAGTAGTTGCTTGCCGGCGTGGCTCAGGCTCGTTTCTCTGTTGTGGACTGGTCGGGCTCGGTCTCGTCGGTATCCGGGCCGTCGTCGCCGTAGAACACCTTCGCGTCCTCGATCGATTCAGTTTCGAGCAGTCGCTCGACCTTGTTCTCGAAGGTGATCTCGTCGATCTCTCCTGCCGCGTACTGTTCCCGGAGCGTCGCCAGCTTTCCGCCGGCTCCTGTCTGTCGAACTGTCTCGGTTTGCTTGCGTTTGGCCTCCTGCCAGCCGGCGATCGCCGTCGCCGCGGGCAACACCCCGCCGAATCCGATCGGGAACGCGATCCAGAAATATGGCCAGCCGACAGCGAGCAACCCAAACGCCGTCACCAGCGTGAGCATCGTGACCACTGACGCGACGACGCTCGTCAGATGCGTGCTGTCGTCGTCAGCGAGCCCCGCTTCCTCGGACATAGCTAATCATACGTACGCCACAAAAAGTAACTGACGCACCGAGTGACCAGTATCAGTTGATCTGGGACTGCAAGTCGAGCAGCTCGTGGTAGCGGTTCCGGATCGTCACTTCGGAGATGTCCGCCACGTCGCTGACCTGGCTCTGTGTGACCTTCTCGTTGGTGAGCAGTGAGGCAGCGTAGATCGCCGCGGCCGCGAGGCCGACGGGCGATTTCCCGCTCATCACTTCGGTCCCGCGGGCTGCATCGAGCAGTTCACGCGCCTGCCGTTCGACCTCGTCGGAGAGGCCGAGTTCAGAGGTAAAGCGCGGGATGTAGCTTTTCGGATCCGCGGGCTTGACTTCGAGGCCGAGCTCCCGGATCACGTAGCGGTAGGTTCGGGTCAGCTCCATCCGGTCGACACGGGAGACACGCTCGATCTCGTCGAGCGAACGCGGGTTCCCGGCCTGTCGCGCCGCAGCGTACAGTGATGCGGTCGCGACACCCTCGATGGAGCGTCCCGGGAGGAGGTCCTCTTCGAGCGCGCGGCGGTAGATGACACTCGCGGTTTCGCGGACGTTCTCCGGCAGTCCGAGTGCGGAGGCCATCCGGTCGATCTCGCCGAGTGCCTGCTTGAGGTTGCGCTCCTTGGAGTCACGCGTGCGGAATCGCTCGTTCCAGGTGCGCAGGCGCTGCATCTTCTCTCGCTGTCGACTGGAGAGGGCGTTGCCGTAGGCGTCTTTGTCCTGCCAGCCGATGTTCGTCGACAGCCCCTTGTCGTGCATCATCTTCGTCGTTGGCGCACCGACGCGGGACTTCTGGTCCTGTTCGCTGGAGTCGAACGCTCGCCACTCCGGCCCGGGATCGATCTCGTTTTCTTCGACGACGAGCCCACAGTCCCCACAGACTGTCTCGCCGTGTTCTGCGTCGTTGACGAGGTTGCCGCCACACTCCGGACAGACGTCGACTGTCTCCTGTTCTGTCTCCTGTTCTGTCGTCTGCTCGGCCACTCGTTCTCGGGGTCCCGTTCGTTGTGATTCGCTCATGATGGTGTTGGTCTCTGTTTGCCGAAGAAGCAATGTATAAAACCCTTGCCCCGGCTTTGTTAATACTTAGTTAGTCTCGAAGACATATAAATGAATCGATTATGAGTTACCTAAATATAAGCTTTACCCGGTATCTGGGCCGTTTTTCCGGAATTTGGCCGTTTTACTGCTTCCGAAGGGTATATGTGCACGTGGTAGACAATACCTGTCAGATACTCAATTACTTGCCAGATAATTATATTTATTCACCAGTCTATTTTATATTAAACTATGTTAATTACTTTCTAACCGGTATCTTTTTATATTGGAATTTCGATCTGCTCGGGTCAGGACTGATACCGCCCACGTCCTTCGATTTCACGGAGAGTAATAACAACATTACCGTCTCCCACGTCGCGGTAAGAGTCGATTGCCACCTCGCGGAGGCGGTCCGCGTCGTCGTCGGTTCCAGTCAGGCTCTGTCCGAGGACGTGGAGGTCCATCGCGTAATCTTCCGGGTCGTCGCTGTAGTAACCCAGGCCAAAATCGATCAGGAAGGTGGTGTCGCCGTCCACCCGAACGTTCCGCGTCGTCGGGTCGCCGTGGACGACCCCGGCCTCGTGCAGCGTGGCCAGATGGCGAGCGACGGCCCTGACTCGCTGTTCTGTGAGTGTGTCACGGAGATCCTCGTCCCCGACGTACTGGAGTGTCAACTCCGCGTCGGCGGTATCGATATCGCGGACCACCGGTGTCGGTACGCCAGCACGGCGGGCCTGGCTCGTGAGTCGTGCTTCCGTGCGCGTCCGCTCGCGCCTGAGTCGCTCGTCGAGTTCCGGATGGCGGTAGGCTCGCTCGTGACGCCGTTTGACGACGCGATTGCCCTCGAACCGGACCTGTGATTCCGCGCCCTGAACGAGATCGTCTGTCTTCCGTCCGACCGCCGTCTCCGACTCGCGCCAGGTCACCGGCACTTCGTCCGGCCGGAAATCGGAATCGACTGCCGAATCCGCGATCGAAACGGTATCACCTGCCTCGTACATCTTCGCGCCGAGGACGGCGATCATCCCGGCGTTGTCGCGGAGAAATCGATTCTCGGGAGCGAAAAACGACGCACCGCGCTGCTCACACATCGAGGTGAGCATCGACTGCAGGCGGTCGTTCTGGCCGACCCCACCGCCGAGGACGAGTTCGTCGCTGCCTGTCAGGGCGAGCGCTCGCTCCGAGACCTCGGTCAACATCGCGAAGATCGTCTCCTGGAGTCCACAGCAGATGTCTTCGACTGGTGTTCCCGCGTCGAACTCCTGTTTTGCTGCGGACATGATCCCCGAAAAGGAGAAGTCCATCCCCTTGACGACGTAGGGGAACTCGACGTACTGGCCGTCTTTCGCGGCTGCTTCGACTTTCGGCCCGCCGGGGTGTGACCAGCCGACGTGGCGCGTGAATTTGTCGATCGCGTTGCCGACGCCGGTGTCCATCGTCTCCCCCAGCACGCGATACCGGCCGTTGCGGTAGCCGAGAATGTGTGCGTTCGCACCGCTGGCGTTCAGACAGACTGGCGACGTAAAGCCCGAGAGATGCCGACCGATCTCCAGGTGGGCGACCATGTGGTTGACGCCGACCAGTGGCACGTCCAGCCGCTGGGCGAGGGCGCGGGCGCTCGTCCCCGCGAGTCGTAGACATGGCCCGAGCCCCGGGCCACGCGAGAAGGCGACACAGTCGACCGGCGGATCGCTGTCGGCCGTCTCCCCGGCCCGGTCGAGTATCCGTTCGACGACGGCCGGGATCTGCTCGGCCATGTGTTCGGCGGCCTCTCGTGGGTGGATGCCGCCGCTGTCCGGAAGATACGCCTCCGTCTCGATCTCCACAGTTTCGGTGCCAGCGTCGTACAGTGCTGCACTCGCTGCCCAGGCGGTCCCCTCGATGCCGAGGACGCGAACGCTGCCATCAGTCTCGGTACCCATCTACAGCGGACTCGTGTGGCGACGGAAAAGACGACTTCGGTCTGGAAAAATAACCGCGACGGCAGTTACTGCTCTTGTCTCACTGTGACGACTGGTACGTCGGAGAGTCGGACGACCTTCTCGGTGACGCTCCCGAGCAGGTACCGCTCGACACCTGTCCTGCCGTGGGTCCCCATCACGATGAGGTCTATCCCGTCGTCGGCATACTCCAGGATCTGCTGGTGTGGTTCCCCGTGTTCGATTACCGTTTCCACGTCGAGACCGTCCAGCTGACGGGCTGTCTCCTCGACGACTTCTTCTGCCTGCTCGGTCTGCTGTTGCTGAATCTGTGGCCCAGTTTGCTGCTCACTGGCCATTCCTCTGCCCTCTCCTTTCGGGTTGCTACTCAGCCCGGAACTGTCGACGTTCCGTTGGTCGTCGGCCATTCCCCCGCTGATCGTCGGTGTCTCGACGACGTACATCACGTGGACTGTCGCATCGTACTTCTCTGCAAGGTCGCGGGTATGTTCCAGGGCTGCCTGTGCACCATCGCTCCCGTCTGTCGGGTGCAGGATATTTCTGTACATGGCTATCCCCCAGTCTTCCTGGGGTTGAGACTACGGGTCATGCTCGGGAAAAGTTACCGATTAGTAATTAAATTCTTCTTATACCCACTCGGTGTAGCCACACTTTCCACAGTGAAGTCGGTCACCGTGGTCCGCGAGGAAGGAGTCGCCACAGCGGGTACACTGTTCACGGTCGGTCGAGCCGTCCTCGTCGTAGAGTTCGTAGCGTGCCATCGTCAGGCCTCCTCGGCTTCTGCGTCAGTGTCGTCGCCGACGATCTTGTTCCGTTCGAGCATGTGGTCTTGCTCGACGTCCTGGGCGTGCTCGGGTGACTCGTAGACCTTCGCGTGGCCGACTGTCTTCCGCATCCCGTATTTCGTATCGAGTGTCCGGATGACGACCTCCTCGGCGTCCTTGTTCAGTTTCGCAGCCAGTGAGTCACGAACGGAGAGTCGCGACGGCGTCGCCTCCTCGTGGATCATTTCGAATTTGACGTCCGTCCTGTGCAACATGGGATTTTCGTCTTCGTCGATGATATCGATATCCATGGTCTTGTGTTATCTTGCCGCCGAATCGCGTAAAAGCATTTCGAAGCGACCGACAGGGAAAGTCGGTCGGCTTTTTATTGGCGCTCCCGCAGTACAGACATGAACGTCTTCGCTGTCGAAGGGCTCCCGGAGTTTCAGCCGGGAGACGATATCGCCGACCACATCTCCAGGCAGGTGGATCTCCAGCCCGGCGACGTGGTCTGTGTCGCGAGTACGATCGTCTCGAAAGCGGCGGGCCGGCAGGCCGACCTCGCCGACTTCGAGGCCGGCGACCAGGCCCGCGAGATCGCCGACCGGATCGGCGAGCTGGCCGGTGAGGAGAAAGATCCACGCTTCGCGCAGGCTGTCATCGAGGAAAGCGAAGAGCTTCTCATGGAGTTTCCGATCATGCTCGCGGTGACCCACTTCGGCCACATCACTGTCAACGCGGGGATCGACCGGTCGAACGTCCCCGACGCTGATCTGCTGCTGTTGCCCGAGGATCCGACCGCCCACGCCGACCGACTCCACGCGCAACTCGGCGTGCCGGTGATTGTCACCGACACCTCCGGTCGGCCCTTCCGCCACGGCCAGCGCGGTGTCGCCATCGGCTGGGCGGGGATGCCGGCAGCCCGGGACTGGCGCGGCGAGTCCGACCGCAACGGGAAAGAACTCGAAGCCACCGTACAGGCTGTCGTCGACGAACTCGCCGCGGCGGCGAATCTCGTGACCGGTGAGGGTGGCGGTGGGACGCCCGTCGCGGTCGTCCGGGACTGGGAGTTTGGCGAGTTTGCAGGCAACGACGACCTCTTTAGAGCGGAGGCCGACGACCTCATACGGCCCGCACTCACGGAGTACTCTCATGTTGGGAATTGAACTCACGCCGGAGCATCCGACCTCGGAGCTCTCTACGCTCGCAGCACAGGCAGAAGGGGAGGGGTTCGACACCGTCTTTGTCAGCCACCACTACAACAACCGCGACGAGTTCGTCGTGCTCGCGGATATCGCACGCGAGACCGAGTCCGTCGCTCTGGGGCCGGGGATCACCAACCCCTACGAGTCCCACCCTGTGACGCTCGCGTCCCGTATCGCGACGATCGACGAACTATCCGACGGCCGCGCTGTGTACGGTATCGGGCCGGGCGACAGATCGACACTGGCGAATCTGGGTTACAGCCAGGACGACGCGCTCCGGCGCGTCCTCGAAACGATGCAGGTGACCCGCCGCCTCCACGACGGAGAGCGGGTCACCCACGACGGGACCTTCGAGGCCGAGGATGCGGGGCTCAACTACGAGACCGAGCAACTGCCGATCTACGTCGGTGCACAGGGGCCACACATGACCCGCATGTCGGCGAAATATGCCGACGGCATCCTCTACAACGGCTCGCACCCCAAGGACGTCGCCTGGGCCGGTGAGCGTGTTTCCGAGGGACTGGCCGAGCGCGACGAGGACCGCGGCGAGTTCGATTTCGCTGCGTACGCGAGTGTTAGCCTGGCAGACGACGAGGAGGCGGCTCGCGAGGCTGCCCGGCCGCCAGTCGCGTTCATCGCCGGCGGTGCGCCACCGCCAGTGCTCGAACGTCACGGACTCGATCAGGAACTCGCAGGCGAAATCAGTGATGCGATCGCCTCGGGTTCGTTCAGCGAGGCGTTCGGACTCGTCAGCGAGGAGATGATCGACGCCTTCGCGGTTGCAGGGACGCCTGCGACAGTCAGCGAGCGTATCGAAGCGATCCTGGAAAATGCAGACAGTCTGGTGATGGGCTCACCGCTCGGGCCGGATCTGGCCGAGGCCATCTCACTTATGGGTGCGGTCGCGGACGACCTCGGCTTTCAGGGGTAGGACGCACCGAACGATTCCGGTGTGACCAGATCGACAGCTGCACCGAGGAGGAGGTAGGTAAACAGGACGAGCGGCAGGCCGACGAGGATCGCGCCCGACAGGACCAGAATCGCCTCGACCGGCCCCTGCAGTGCGACGTCGGCGAATTCGCCTGGCATATCGATAATGCTCTGGATAAGCTCTGAGAGTACGCTCATATCTGAGCATTTGTGAGGATCTACTTGTGTGTTCCTGTTGGGGTGAGAGTGGTCGGTAGTTCAGGAGACAGAGTGGGAAAACGTACTGGCAGTAACGAACCCGAAAATATCGCCTCGAACAGCAGGAAGCGAACAGAATCGTCCGCCCGCTCTCCAGATACGTCGGCGGGACCGACCGGTCGTGGACGCCACTGGCCGAGCGGGAAGTGTGAGCTGCGCTCGCTAGAACTGATATATGCCCGGCCCGAGTGAGTCTGTATATGGACGACGCCTCACTCGACGAGTTCCTCGACACTGGATCGGACGCCGAGGAGGACACAGCCGCCACTGAGAGCGAAAAACTCGAACCGGTGGACGAGGACGCGGACACCGATGACTCTGACAGCGACGGCGCGGCTGAAACACAGTCTGCAGCGACTGTCGACACGGATACTGTCGAACCAGCGACGCCGACCGCAAAGTGGACCGAATCTGGCGAGTACTGTGATCGCTGCGGGGAGGAAACTCAGCGGCTGTGGACCGACGACGAACTGGCTGTCTGCCGGGACTGCAAGGAGTGGTAGCTGGCGGACAGGCTTATTGTGGACGACTGACAACCATTTTACATGGAGTTCGACGTCATCCAGGGGGACATCGCACAGCAGTCAGCAGACGTGCTCGTAAACGCCGCGGGAACGAGTCTCCGGATGGGCTCCGGCGTTGCCGGGGCACTCCGACGCGGCGCTGGCAGCGAAATCAACGAGGAAGCGATGTCGAAGGGCCCGGTCGACCTCGGCGGCGTCGCGGTGACGGACGCCTACGACCTCGACGCAGCGCACGTGATCCACGCGGCGGCGATGCCACACTACGGTGACGGCAAGGCGACAGCCGAAAGTATCGCCGATGCGACCCGGAACACCCTCGAACGGGCAGACGAACTCGGCGCGGAGTCACTCGTCATTCCGGCACTCGGCTGTGGTGTCGCGGGCTTCGATCTCTCCGAGGGTGCACAGATCATCGCCGAGACGATCGCCGAGTACGATGCGAACACACTCGAAGCGGTCTCTCTCATCAGCTACTCTGACGAGGAGTACGAAACAATCGAAGATGCTGTCGAGGGCGTTCGCGGCTGAACGGACAACTCATACTGCCGGCTGTAAGAAACTGAAGAATTGCGCCACCCCAGGGTAGCGCATCTCTTTCCGAATGTACAGCCGGCAGTATCACTCGTGGCCGCTGACAGAGACCGGCTCGTAGGGTGCTTCGAGATACTCGATGTCGCTATCGGAGAGTGAGATATCCAGTGCTTCGACGGCCTCTTCCAGATGTTCGACGCTCGTGGTGCCGACGATCGGTGCGTCGACCCACTCCTTGTGGAGGACCCACGACAGCGCGATCTGGGCCATCGAGGCGTCCTTGTCGGCAGCCAACTCCTGGACGCGCTCGTTGATCTCCTCGCCGTTCCCTTCGAAGTAGGGGTGTTCTCGTGCGTACTCGTCGGACTCCCCGCGGGTCGTTTTGTCGAACTTCTCGTGTGGGCGTGCGAGATAGCCCCGAGCCAGTGGACTCCACGGGATCACGCCGATCCCCTCCTTTTGACAGTACGGCAGCATCTCGCGTTCTTCCTCCCGGTAGAGCAGGCTGTAGTGGTTCTGCATCGTCAGGAACTGATCGAGTCCCAGCCGCTCGCTGGTGTGCTGGGCCTCGGCGAACTGGTGAGTCCACATCGAACTCGCGCCGAGATACCGCACCTTCTCGCGTCTGACCGCGTCGTCGAGCGCGCGCATCGTCTGTTCGATCGGGGTGTCGTAATCCCAGCGGTGGATCTGGTAGAGATCGATCGTCTCCATCCCCAGCCGCTCACGGCTCGCGTCGAGTTCCTGTTCGATCGCCTTCCGCGAGAGCCCGCCCGAGTTCGGGTCGTCGTCGTCCATCTGGAAGTAGCCTTTCGTCGCGACGACCATCTCCTCGCGTCTACCGTCGAGGGCATTGCCGACGATGCGCTCCGATTCACCCTTCGAGTACATGTTCGCGGTATCGAAGAAGTTGATGCCGAGATCGATGGCGCGTTCGATGATCGGCTGGCTCTCCTCTTCGTCGAGAACCCAGTCGCGCCACTCCGGCGTGCCGAAGCTCATACAGCCCAGACAGAGCCGACTGACTTCCATCCCTGTCTCTCCGAGTGTGGTATACTCCATATCTCGCCTCTCGGACGGCGCGAGTGAAAAGGTTCTGTTGAGACTCAAAGACGAACGATTCTTTCTGAGTTCGGATGGACTGAAAACTGGATCTACGACAAGCAAGAAGGTCCCACTCGGCCTGAAAAACCACGCCGGGCGGGACTGAAAGGGGCCGGAGGCTTTCTTGTTGTTCTCGACCGCTCCTCAAGATGCACTCCTCAAATCACATTCTCGATCCCTGCGACCGGGGACTTTTATCACCAACCAACTTACACCGCTGTATGACAGTTCTTTCCTTCGACGAGCACGGTGTCGACGTGGTTTACGAGGGTACCGAATTCCGTCTGGAGAAGACACTCATCGAGGATGCGACACAGAAAGAATACCCCGAGGTTACCGACCACGAGGTGTTACAGATCGTCGAAAAAAATCCCGCCCTCTCGGGCGAGCCGCAACGGATCGCAGAAATACTCGCCTAACAGCTCACAAATTCTCGGTTACGCTTCGACCGATTCGACTGCCTGCTCGGAGACTTCCTGGACCTGGGCCTGGAGGTCCTCGGCCTGATCCTGGACTTCTTCGAACTGCGCCTGCATCTCCTCGACGGCCTCGACGGACTGGCCTTCGAGCTCTTCGTGGGTGTCGTACAGCATCTCCATCTGGTCTTCGAGCATGCTGACGTACTCCTCGCTCATCTCGTCGGCTGCCTCGACACCTTCTTCCATCTCACCGGTGAGGTTGACGAACAGTTCTTCGTGACTTTCGAGCAGTGCCGCGTACTGCTCGTCGACCATCTCACGCAGTTCGAGCACTTGCTCGTCCATCCCCGGCACGTTCGCCTCGACGCCGTCGAGGAAGCTGTGGATCAGATCCTGCTGGAGTTCGACGGCACTTCGCTGGAACGACTCCTGGCTGTCCAGGCTTCCGACCGCCGCCTTCCCGAACTGAGTCTGCATTTCGACGCCCTGCTTGAGCGCGCGCTGTCCCTGCTCGAGTGATTTCCGCTGCATTTCGAACGTCGCTTTGACTGGCTGTGTGTAGTCTACCATTGTGTTGTAATTCTAACTACTCTTCCTGTCTATATAAACCTTTCTTCTATTACCATTGGCTACCATCTGTTGCCACTGGCGGGACTACTCTTCATATCTACACCCCGGGATCGGTCGTCCTCACTGTTTCCACATAACTATAACTTTAGTATAATTATTGGCCAAACAACTCTTAGACGTAATTATCCGGTGAATTAATTGATAGAGCCAGCAAAATTAAGTAGGGTAAATAAAAACACTCTTTACGTAATGGTCCGGAGCGATATACATACAGGAAGTGTCAGGGAGCTGCTACAGGGTGTTCTTGGTGAGGCGTCGGGTGGGCTCTTGCTTGTCAATCCGACACAGCGGACGATCCGGGAACTGGTAGAAACCTATCAGGATTCGGATTCACTCCCTGTCGTTCGGCTTCTCGCTGATGAACAACCGTTGAAGGAACTTACGGAGGACTTTCTCGTTGCGAGTGCGCTCGCAGACCTCGTCGCAGACGGGGCACTCGACGTTCGCATTCTGAGTTCTGTTCCCCGTCATTCGTTGCTTCTCACCGAGGAGTTCGTCGTCTCGCTGGTCGAGGGCGAGGAGATGGTCGCCGGGTTGACGACGCGTGAGGGGGCGTTCGTGGATTCGATCCACGCCGAGTACGAAGACCACTGGTCCGAGGCCAGTGAGTTCTCGTTCCGGACACCACCGCTTTCACACATCCGGGAGACCCTCGAAGCCGACATCGGTTCAGACGTCGTCGAGGATTTCGACCGCGTGCTCGAAAGTCTCGACACCGCCAAAGGTGACGGCAACGGACTCGACGAGGTGACGATCGCGTTGCTGGTCGCGGCGAACAACGGCGAACTGCTGTACGATATCAGCCGCTGGGGGGAAGATATCCGTCTGGCGAGCAAGGCAACCTTCTCCCGAAACAAGAACCGACTCGAAGAGGCCGGGCTGATCGACACGGAGAAAGTGCCGATCGACGTCGGCCGTCCGCGACTCCGGCTGGTGCTGGCGAACGGTTCCTTACAAGAGTCCGACATCGAAGCTGTCGCCGAGCGTGCACAGGAAGAACTCGCGTAGCCGACCGTATCACGGGCTTTTTGCCCCACCGTCGTCTCGGCTAACCTATGACAGTCGGGATCGTCGGCTCCGGACCGGCAGCTGCAGCCGCCGAAGCCGTCCTCGCGGACACAGAGACAGTCCGTACGGAGTCGGTCGGCGACCACGCCCTTTCGATCGTCACCGGACAGACCGGTGATCCGGTCTTCAGACGGGCCAACGAACAGGCACTGGAAACGGCGAGCCCGTGGCTCGCCGTCGAGATCGGCGGGATCGGCGGCCAGTCGTTCGTCCAGGCGAGCATCTCCGCATTTGGCCCCGAATCGGGCTGTTACGAGTGTCTCCGGGGGCGCGTACAGGCCAACAGCGCCCGTCAGGAGGAGCTGACCGACGACGGTCCGGCACACACCGAACGGTTCGCCGGTGCTGTCGCCGCCCGCGAGGCCGCCCGCTATCTGCAGGGCACGGATATTTTCGGACAGGTCGTCACGTTGCCCGTCGAGCGGCGACCCTTTCTCCCGCTCCCGAACTGCGGCTGTGCCGACCCCGTCGACCGGGAACTCGGCCGCGATCACGTCGACCGGGGACTCGACGAGTCGCTCGCACGCGCGGAGCAGGCACTCGACGAACTGGTCGGCATCGTCCAGGAGGTCGGGGAGGCGGAGTCGTTCCCGGTTCCGTACTACCTCGCGCGTGGCTGTGACACGACCGGATTCAGCGACGCGAGCGCTGCCCGGGATGCAGCCGGCGTCGCGATCGACTGGAACAGCGCCTTCATGAAAGCACTCGGCGAGGCACTCGAACGGTACTGTGCCGGCGTCTACCGGACCGAGCCACTCGAAACAGCCCCACCGAACGAGATGAGACACGCAGTCGACCCCTCGGCGTTCGTCTGCGAGGGTAACCCGGATCCGACGACACCGATCGAGTTTGCCGAGGGAGAACATCTCGCGACACGCGAGCGCGTCTCGCTGCCGGCGGAGTTCGTCTACCATCCGCCACCGGCCAGCCGGTATCACTCCCCGGTGACGACCGGGCTGGGGCTGGGCAACTCCACCGTCGAGGCGATCCTCGCTGGGCTGTACGAGGTACTCGAACGGGACGCGATGATGCTCTCGTGGTACTCCACGTTCGAGCCACTGGGATTGCAACTCGACGACCCGACCTACGAGACGCTCACCAGCCGCGCTCGCTCGGAGGATCTCACCGTCTCGACGCTGTTGCTCACACAGGATGTCGACGTCCCCGTCGTCGCCGCGGCTGTCCAGCGAGACTCGTGGCCGAAACTCGCCTTCGGGACGGGGGCTCATCTCGACGTCACCCGGGCTGCCAACTCGGCGCTGGCGGAAGCACTGCAGAACTGGACGGAACTCCGTGGGATGGGTGCCGACGAGGCCGGGAACGCACTGGGTGCGATCGGACAGTACGCCGACGAGCCGGGTGCGGCAGCCGAATTCGTCGATCACGATGCCGCCGTTCCGGCCGACTCCGTCGGCCCGGCCGACTGTCCAACTGGCGAGGCCCAGCTCGATGCCGTCCTCGACCGGGTCGACGAGACCGGACTCGATGCCTACGCAGTCCGTCTGACCACCCGCGACGTCGCAGGGATCGGCTTCGAAGCTGTCCGTGCGCTCGTTCCCTCGGCACAGCCGCTGACGTTCGGCTCACACACGTTTGGGGAGCGCGCTGTCTCGGTCCCCGAAGCGCTCGGGTTCGAGTCAGCGCTGGAGATGGACCATCATCCGTTCCCGTAAGACTGGCCCCTTCCTGGCTACAGCAACCGCTTGGCGTACTCTGCATACTCCGCAGGAACGAGTTCGTCCAGATCCTCGGTGTCGCCGTCGGCGTTGACGAGATACGCCCGGCCGCGCCGGTCGCCGTAGACGCGCTGGAAGTCGTAGACGAAACCGTACACCGTCACATCCTCGGGCACATCGTTGCTCTCGATCAGAAATTCTACCTGTCTGTCGACGTTGAACTCGACGAGTTGATCGACCAGACTCACGTCACGGTCCGGATCGACCCGGTCGTCTTCGAGGCCGTCCTCGACGACCGGCTTCAGGAGGCTGATCCACTTCTCGACCCCGGGCGGTGTTTCGGCTTTTCGCCCATTCTGTACGGTATCGAGTGCGGCCGTTATCGCACCACAGCCCGTGTGCCCGACGACGAGTGCCATCTTCGTCTCGGTATAGGCCATCGGGTAGAGCATACTGCCATCGACGACTCGCTCCCCGTCGTGGCGGTCCCAGACCTGGTTGCCGATCGTACTCGGGGTGAACAACCAGCCCGGTGTCTCGACGGACCACATCCCCTCCTGGGCGACACGGGAATCCGAACAGCACATAGAGACTGTCGCAGGCTTTTGACCCGCCTCGACATCGGCGAAGTACTCCTCCGGAAGTGAATCGACGTGTCTGGAATTTCGTTCGAAAAGCTCTACCAGGCTCGTTACTGACATACCCCGAATAAAATACTACTCCAGTTAATATCTGTGGACTCTGTCTCGGGGAATATTTGATTTTCTATCACGGCGTCGTCGGGGGTGGTGGCTACTCGGTATACTCAGGGCTCGTGTCCGATCGTAATATCACCGAGACTGGTGTGACAGTCGCCACACCGGTACTCTCTGACGATACCGTCCGAGCTCAGTTCGACGACGTCGCTTCCACAGTCACAGGCGTTGAGCTGTGAGGGTGGTGAGCATCGCTTCCAGTTCATCATCTGTGCTCCGTCGTGTAGCAACTAAACGTTGTTTTCACTTTCAGTGACAGTAGTTTCGACGCCCGAACATGTGGGCGTCTCGCCATTTTCGGTCCTTATTCGACGTTTCGTCTTCGTGTGATTTCTGTGGTTGCTCTCTTCGAGTGACCAAAAAACATACATCCTGTATCCGAATAGGAGGAACCATCTTCCTGCGCTGGTGTTTCATCTTTCATTCATGACTCCACAAGGCGACCGCTCTTCGAGGCAGGCTCTCACTGCCGGTGTTCGCAGGCTCTGGGCGCAACTCGCACCGATCCGTAGCCGGATCCACGCTCGTGCAACCGTCGAGACGCGATCGCTCGCCGCGTTCCGGATCGCACTCGCGACCGTCATCCTGGTCGATCTCCTCCATCGCTCCAGACACCTGGCGCTGTTTTACACCGATCAGGGGGGATACCCGGTGGCTGCCTACGAGGTGACCTACACCGAGTACACCGGCGTCTCGATCCACGCCCTCTCCGGTGCTCTGTGGTTCCAGCAGTTCATGTTCTTCGTTGCGGGGTTGTTCGCGGTCGCGATGCTCGTCGGCTACCGGACACGTCTCGTGACGTTTGTCTCCTTCCTGTTGCTTGTCTCCCTGCACGCCCGCAATCCGGGCGTTATCAACGGCGGCGACAAACTGCTCCGGCTGTTGCTCTTTCTCGCGGTGCTCCCGCCGACCGGTGAGCGGTGGTCGATCGACGCACTCCGACGCGGGACTGCACGTGATCACGTCGCCAGTTTCGGGACTGCTGTCGTGTTGATCCAGCCCGTCGTCGTCTTCACACAGAATGCCATCCGCAAACACAGGGGTGAACAGTGGTACGCGGGTGAGGCCCTCGAAATCGCGCTCTCGAGCGACGCGATGCGGATCGGGCTGGGGAACGTGATCGTCGAGTATCCGGCACTGCTGACGGTTCTCGACTACGGCTGGATCACGCTGCTCGCTGGCTCCTCGGTGTTCCTGCTGCTGACGGTCGGACGGCTGCGAACACTCGCAGCACTCACCTACATCGCCGCGTTCGTCGGGATGTTGACGGCGATGGCTGTCGGCCTGTTCCCGCTCGTGTTGATCGCATCCGTTCTGCCTTTCCTGACGGCGCCGTTCTGGGACCGGCTGGCTGCTCGTGTTCCCGCACGCTGGGTCGATCGGCTTCCCGACAGCGACCAGCTCGGCCCGCTCGGCAACCCACCGTTCGAGCGGCGGCTACTCGACAGACTCCGGGAGCGCGGCCACACCTCGTTTGTCACGTTCCCCCGCTCCCTGCTGACTGTGTTCGGAGCCCTGGTATTCGTCTGGATACTGCTGTTTTCTGCCAGCGCTGTCAGCGGATACGAGGTCCCCGATCGGATCGACTACGATCACCTCGATCAGCAGGACTGGGGGCTGTACGCACCCGATCCGCCGACAACGTACAGCTGGTACGTCGTCGAAGCGGAGCAAGAAGACGGGAGGAGAGTCGACGCGATCGACGGCGGTGCTGTCGACTTCGACCGGCCACCAGACGGCTCGGCCGCCTACAAAACGTTCCGCCATCGCAAGTTCATGCGGCTGGTCCGGAGCTCCGGACAGGGTCACACCTCGTCTACCGTCGCAGATAGCTACGGCGAGTGGGCATGTAGACAGGCCAACGACCGGTACGACGGGGCCACAGAGCGTGTGACCGTCTACCAGCTGCTCCAGTCGATCCCACTCGATGGGCGCTACGAGGAGCCAGACCGGCGTCTCGTCCTCCAGCAGGGCTGTGAATCCACCTGAACCGACCGCGCTACCTCCCGGAAACCGCCAGATTCAGTGTCTCCCCAAGAAAACCTCCACCGAGAACCGATGACTCGAATGCCAACACAGACATTACCGACAGGTGACGAACTCCCCCAGCTCGGCTTTGGCACCTACGCGCTCGACGGCGAAGAAACGACAGACGCTGTCAGAACCGCCCTGGAGGCGGGATACACGCACATCGACACTGCGGAGGGGTACGAAAACGAGGCGGAGGTCGGCGACGCGATTGCCGACGTCGACCGCGAAGAACTGTTTCTCACCTCGAAAGTCCTGCCGAAACACCTCGGCTACGACTCGCTGATCCAGTCCTGTGAGGCCTCGCTGGACCGACTCGGAACAGACTACCTCGATCTCTATCTCATCCACTGGCCGAATCCAGCCGTCTCGTTGCGGGAATCGCTGGATGCGATGGAGACGCTCGTGGATCGTGGGCTCGTCCGTAACGTCGGCGTCTCGAATTTCACAGCCTATCAGCTCGACTGTGCCCAGCACATCTCCGACGTTCCGATCGCGGTCAACCAGATCGAGTTTCACCCCTGGTTCCAGCGTCCCGACCTCGTCGAGTTTTGCCAGGAGGCCGGTGTCGTCGTCGAAGCGGCGGCACCGCTTGCCCGCGCCGAGGTGTTCGAGGACGACCTCCTCCAGGACCTCGCCGAAACGTACGACCGATCGATCCCGCAGATCGTCGTCAACTGGGCACTCCAGCACGATATCGTCGCTTTGCCGAAATCCTCCTCGCCATCACACATCCGGGAGAACTTGGACGTCTTCGACTGGGAACTCGACGCCGAGGATCTCGCAGCGATCGACGAGCGGGACCGCGAGTACCCGGTCTACGATACGCTGACACGGGACTGGTCGAACGACACCTACGGTATTCCGCGGTGAACCGCCTCGGCTTGCTCCACCTGTAGACCGTCGGCGGGTCACCCGAGGAAGATGTCGACTGCGTTGCCGGAGGACTGGCCCTTGTACAGTTCGGAGTAGCCACAGCTGGTACAGGAGATGACGGTGAAACTCCGGTTCTGTACGTCGAAATACTTCGAGAGTCCGGAGCCGGTCGTCGAGATCTCGTCGACTTCGGTCTCTTCGTGTCCACATTTCGGACAGCCGTGCTCGTCGTGGTCGAGGGGTGAGTCAGGGCGACTCATACGTTCCATTTCATAGTTCACCGACAAATTCTTTTATGTTTTCTGGACTACGTAGTAGCCGATGATCGAGATCGTGTTTCTCCTCGTGGTGCTGTCGCTGCTCGTGGGTGGTCCGCTCCTGTTGTATCTGGCGATCGACCGGGAAACGTCGGACCCGACGGTGGTGAACCGTTCGGAAGCCGAACAGATCGCACAGGACCGCGGTGGTCGCCCCGAAGCCCGTGAGCGGCGTCGGGAGCAGGAGACAGACGACTTCGGTGAGTGGGGCACTGACGACGAGTGGGGAGCGTCGCGAGACCGAGACGACCGCCGGTAACTGTCCCCCCGACTACAGCACAGAGAGTGCGAGCCCCGCTGTCGTCGTACTGATCAGCAGCCAGCCTGCGAAGTTCCACCACGGCACCGCCCGGTATCGGGGGCCGGGCAGGTCGTCAGTGTACGTCCAGTACCCCTCTTCGACACCTCTGTGATCTGTGAGTAGATCGTACGTCGTTGCGAGTCCTGTGGCTGCGATAACTGCCGGCCAGCCGCTGGTCACGAGAAGCACGGTCCGGACGGCGACGTAGACGACACCGGTCCAGCCGAACAGCACGTACAGGGGAACGCCGGCCAGTTTCGGCCCGATGTGGTGTTCGAGCCACCCCAGATGTACGACGGCGGCTTCGGCGACGAACGCGACGACTGCGCCACCACCGAACAGCGCGAGCACTGCGCTGGTCGGCCACGTCAACACGGCGTGACCGAGTGCCAGCGAACCGATGCTGACAGTGGCGAGTGCAAACTGCTTGCTGTCTCTCACTGCTGACCTGTTCGGCCGGATTATACAAAATCCCATAGGTACAGTGGCTGGTCTCGGCCAATCGTTCTGTCTCGCTATCATTCGCCGCTACAAACTTTTTGTCACCCACGCTCCCGGTTCGAGCCATGAAAGCTGTGTTCAACGACGAGTCGGAGAAGTGGCACTTGCTGGGTGCACGCGGCTGTGGCGCCCGGCCCGATGGGGAAACGCTCGACGCCGCCTGGTCGAAAATCCGGGATCGGGTGGAACGGGACACCGGCTCCCGGTGCAAGAACTGCGACTGGCCCTGAACGCTCCTGACCCTCGCTTCCATTTATCATTATTTTTCACCACATGAATCTCACATCTGTCCTGCATTATGGCGTATAACTTCGGACTATGTGAACTATTCTCGGATAGTCGCAAAAACAACACATAATTAACTCTCGATGGGTATGCACGAACACCCTCAATGGATTCCCGTTCCAGCTCGACGCGACTGCAGCTATCGTTGCTCAAATACCAGCACATTCTGGTTTTTCTGGCGCCCGTGTTGTTCGTGGTCGGCGTGTTCTTCGCCGCGCCGACAGGAGGTAGTTCGGGGGCTGCCTACTGGCTCGAATACTGGTGGCTGTTCCCGTGTTTCCTGCTCGGTGCGACGATCGTCAACACTGTCGGGATCAGTGGCTCGGCGCTTTTCGTCCCGTTTTTGATCTTCGTCTTTCCGGTGTTTGCGTTCGATCTGGAGCCGACGACGATCGTGAAAGTCGGACTGATAAGCGAGTCCTTCGGCCTTTCCAGTTCCGCGCTCGCGTTCATTCAGTACGGACTCGTCGACAGACGGCTGGCACTGTCGCTCGTCGTCGGTTCGATCCCCTTCGTCGTCGGCGGCGCGTTACTGTCCTTTGTCATTCCGGAACCGCTGTTTCAGTTCCTGCTCGGCTGTGCGTTGCTCGCCTCTGCCATCCTCCTCCTGCGTGCGGATCTCGACCACGGGGAACCGGGCGCTGGCTCGGACGACGCCTCGACAGCCCAGCAAAGCGTCAAAGCGGATGGTGGTGTCGAGGAAACGCTCCCGGACGACGACAACAAACTCGGCCCAGCAGGGACCTCGACGGACGACGAGGGTGTCGTCACGCGCGTCGACCGGGACGGCGACGATTACCGGTACACGCGAGTTGGCTACCTGGAGCGATTCGGTAACTACAGCATCGGCGGCACGTTCCAGGGGCTGGCCGGCTTCGGAATCGGCGAACTCGGCATCATCTCGATGCTGCGAACGTCGGTGCCGGTTCGTGTCGCCATCGGTACGAACCACATCGTCGTCGCTCTGACGGCGGTGCTCGCCTCGCTCGTCCACGTGTTCGGCGGCGGGCTGGTCGGTGGTCACTCGATGGATCTCGCCTCGACGCCCTGGAATATGGTCGTCTGGACTGTCCCTGCGACGGTGACCGGCGGCCAGATCGCCCCCTACGTCGCCTCGGCGCTCGATACCGAAATCCTCAAACACGGTCTCGCGGTCCTGTTTGCGCTCGTCGCGACAGCACTGTTCGGTATCGCTGTCGGCGGGCTGTAATTGGCATCGCGCGTTTCAGCGCGAGTTTATTTTCGCCACACGTTCGACTGGGTGGGAAAAGAGGTATGCCACCTCCCAGCATTTGGACCGTTTATCACTCTCAGTTATTCGTTTCCAGTAACCCATACTTTTGTTTATATAAATTTACTAATAATTAAAAAGAAGTCAAGAATGGTCTCCCAGTCATTCGGTTTCTCGTCACAGACTAGCCCACCTGACAGACAACCATTACTCGTGCTGGTGCATAAATTGGGGAACACATAGCGACGACCAACAGTTGTCGAGTGAATCGGAAACGGTTCGACTGTGAGTGGCATACTCGTGAGCATGAACATCGACGAGGCGACGATCCAGAGGCGGTGTCCCGACGCCGTCTTCGAGCGCGGTGTGAACTACCGCGACGAGGGACGCATCCAGCGCCTCGACCGATTCGACGATCTAGTTACGGCGACAGTCCAGGGGTCGAACTTGTACGACGTGACTGTCGAATTCGACGAGGAGGACCTCGAAACGCGGTGTACCTGTCCGTACGACGGGAGCGGCGACTGCAAGCACGTCGTCGCCGTATTACTGGATGTCGCCGCGAGCCCACCACGAGACGAAAGTGAGGACATCGAGACAGTCCTCGCAGACGTCTCAGCCGAGGAGCTACAAGCGTTCGTCCGCGAAGCCCTCGCCGAGAATGCGGAGCTGCGCGACCGGTTTCTCGCACGTTTCGGCGATGACCACAAATCGGTTGGCGAGTACCGCGAGGAAATAGGCCAACTGTTCGAGGCACACGCTGACCCGGTCGTGTTCGAGGCTATCGACTTCTCGCGGTTTTTCAAGGTTGCCGAGCGGTACCGCGACCGCGATCGGTCTCTCGGGGCTGCCGCTGTCTACCGGGCAATCTTCGAGGAGGTCGACGAAAGATCTAACATAGTCGACGGTGCCTACGATCACTACGCCCGGACCATCCAGCGGGCACTCGATGGCTACGTGGAGTGTGTCCTCGCGACCGATCCGGATCCCGAGGCGTTCGACACGTACGCCGGCGTGCTAGAGGCGCGAGCTACGACGGAGCCACGAATCAACGATGACCAGTTCTGGCGCGCGCTCAACGACCTCGAAGATCGATACAATACCTGATGCCACACGACATCACACCGCTGCCGAGCACACTTGCGGACACTTCGTTGTCACCCATCGATACCGCCCGGCACGATGTCGCTGGGTGTGAACAGTAACACGTCGTCACGTTCCGCAGCCACCTGTTGCAGGCCATCGGAAAACCCGGAGCGACAGAAACAACAGTACTGCTCCGTCCCATCGCTTTCGTTGGATGGCGTCCACTGGACCTCCGATGCTGTCCGTTCGAGGTCGGCCAGGTCGCCTTCGGTCATCTCTCGGCTGGTGTACTTGCACTCTCCTGCGGCGAGTGTCCCGTCGCTCGCGAGCCCCACGACATCGAGTTCGTGCTGCTTGTGCCACCAGTAGCCGATGCCATGGTACGTCTTTGGAATCAGCGATGGGAGCACATTCTGACAGACGCGCTCGAACATCGTCCCCATGTAGTCGGTGAAGGTCGGTTCGACCATTTGCTCGTAGGCGTCGTCGCCGAGCTGGACGAGTTCTCCCTGCTGGCCGTAGACGTACCGGAACCAGAACCGGAACAGCGGTTCCTTCAGCCGGTAGCGACTCTTCCGCGTCGAGTTGGGATCGGCGGTCACGGGTATGTCCCGTTCGACGAGCCTGAGACGCCGGAGCTTCGAGAGGTACGAACCCAGCGCGTTGGAGTCGACACCAGCGAACCCGGCGATCTCGTTTGCCGCGCGTTTCCCGGTCGCGATCGCCCGAAGAATCGTGTAGTACGTCTGTGGCTCGCGGATACCGAACTCGGTCCGTAAGAGGAACTCCGGTTCGTTGTGGAGGACGCCGTGCTCCGAGAGTACCTGCGACTGGACGTTCTCGGCCAGCGAGCGGGACGGGTCGAGTGCCTGGAGATAGTACGGCGTCCCGCCGAAGACACTCCAGACCTGGATGACCTCGTCCGGGTCGTCACCGGGGTAGAACTGCTGTGCATCCGTGAGATCGAGTGGTGGCAGGTCGATGGTCGCCGTCCGGCGGCCGTACAGCGGACTCCCTCCGCTGAGAACCGTGTCTTCCATGATGCTGATCGACGACCCGACGAGCACGAGTGTCGTCTCCGTCTCCTCAAGATGCGTGTCCCAGACGCGCTGTATCTTCGACGGGAGCGCATCGTCCGATTCGACGAGATAGGGGAACTCGTCCAGGACGACGATTGCGTCTTCGCGACCGAGTGCCCGGAGCAGGGCTTCCCAGTCGCGCTGGATGTCCGCCAGTAATGGAACCGTCTCGCTGGCCGTGTCGACGAAGTTAGCGAGTTGTGCGGCCGCGGTCTCCTCGGTTGCCTGCCAGTATATCGCATTCTCCCGGTCCCGAACTGCTTCGCGCACGAGCGCACTCTTGCCGAGTCGTCGTCGTCCGTAGATGACGAGCAGTTCGGCACTGTCGCTCTCGAACCGCGAATTCAGCAATTCGAGTTCGTCCTCGCGATCGACGAAACGCTGGGTGGTCCTAACCCCTGTTCCACCCCCAACGACTGTTATACTTCTGATTATCTTAATCGTGATTTTACTAACTGAGATTTTATAACTCGGGTTGAGCAGTCCCGGCGCCCACCGTCGAGAGAACAGTCACGGTATCGGTTCGATAAGAGAATGTGACTCGTCTGGTTCAATTCCGGTTCAAGCATACCGCGGCGAGCGAAGCGAGTCGCGGTTTCACCGGACGCGACCGCAGGGAGCGTCCGGCAGTTTTTCACCTAGTTTTTGCGACTGAGTGGTTCACGAGCGGAGCGAGCGAACCCGAAGGAGTAAAAAGAGGTATGCCGCCTCCCGGATTGTGAACCACGCCCGAGACGTTCCTGCTCGCTTCGCTGCGCGGGCTGCGTCTCGTCTGGTTCAAATCGCGGTCGGCGTCGTTTCTTCGAACTGCGACCGCTCGCTACGCTCCCGGTCTTGTTCTCAGAATATGCCGCCTCCCGGATTTGAACCGGGGACAGCTCGATCTTCAGTCGAGTGCTCTCCCAGTCTGAGCTAAGGCGGCCTGCACTCACCTCTCTTGTGAGGTACAAAAAAAGAATTACGATTACGCGGCCATCCTGTGATCCAGTCTAGAGTCGCTGAATATGTCCGGCGACGACGGCCGAAAACCCCATCGGAACGATCGCTGCGATCCCGAAAAAGAAGACGAACATCGTATTCAGGGCTAGCAGGGTGGTATAGGCGATCAGTTTCTGTCCCAGCGAGATCATAGGCCCCTGTTTTTTGCCACGATGGTATGTATCTTGCCCTGATCAGTCGACGTGGTCTCTCGGCATCAACGCGTCAAACTCCCGGGCCGACAGCCAGTCGGCGAGATCGACCAGCTGCTCCGTCGCAGCCTCGAACAGCTGCTGGCCCTTCTCGGCTGTCGCATCGGTCTGATCCCCGAGGACACCGTTGTCGGTGTTGTCGATCGCGTCGTAAAACGTTCGCGCGCCGTGCATCCGCACGTCGTCCATCTCCCAGTCGGTCAGCCCGCCGTCCCGGGCTGTCTCTAGCTTGTCTTCCCGCACCAGCTCCGGTGCAATGTGTTGGATCATCGCCGTCTCTTTCGGGCCGCCGTGGGGCCCGTTCGTCTCGAAGAGGTCGTCGACCAGCTCCGGGATGCTCTCGTCCCACATCCACTCGATCGCGTACAGACACTCCGAATCGCGGAGCCGCCGCCCGACCTCGCGGAGATGTTCGACGTTACCACCGTGGGCGTTGACGTAGATGACGCGGTCGATCCCGTGGTAGGCCAGGTTGCGCGTGAGACTCTCCATGTACTCCCGGAAGACCGGTGCGTCGACCCACATCGTTCCGTGGAACTGCCGGTGGTGTGGGCTGACACCGATGTTGACCGTCGGCGTACAGAGATAACCACTCCGGTCGGCCGCTTCCCGCGCCAGGGACTCGGCGATCAGGTGATCCGTCGCCTCGGGGAGATGCGGACCGTGCTGCTCTGTCGATCCGACAGGAACGAACGCGAGTGATTCCGACTCGAAGTACGACCCAAGCTCCGGCCAACGCTGGTCGGCGAGATACATACTCCAGCTATTGGGCGAGAGTGTCTTATAGTGATTGTTGCGGTTATTTTCGTGACCGAGTCACGGATATCGACGTGTCACGGCGTGTAACACAGAATTTGCGTCGCTAGAGCGGTACAGACTCGCAACAATCACTATTAGTCCCCGTGGATCGGCTGTCGTCGTCAGGTCACTGCGTTGCCACTGCTGCGGATCGGGTCGGCAGTCGACAAAAGCAGTGCGTCGTTATGCGCCAGCGGATTCGAGTGCGTCTTCGAGGTCGCCAGCCTGCGTAACGCCGACAAATCGCTCGACGATACCGTCGTCGTTCTCGATGATCAGCGTCGGAAGCGAACGGACCTGGTACTCGTTTGCGATATCCTGCTCCTCGTCGACGTCGATTTTTTCGAACGAGACACTCTCCCACTCCTCTTCTAACTCCTCGAGAATCGGATCCTGTGTCTTGCACGGCCCACACCAGTCCGCGTAGAAATCTTTCAGTGTAACACTCATGGATTCTTTACAGAGTAGCCTTCCGAATCTGATAAGCGTTTTTGTCCAGTGTACGGGGCCGACACAACCACATCTGTTGACAGTTCCGATCGACGCGTACGTTTGTAAATATATAACACCCGTATCTATATATCATAATGAAAAAGTATATGTATCAATTCATGAAATAATGTCTGTATGTTCACCCCCTTCGATTCACCCGAGACAACAGTACTAGGGGGCACGCTCGTCGTCCTGGGATATCTCCTCGCTGTTCACGGCTGGACGTTCCTCGTCGCCGGCTACGGCGAGGACACCGACATTCCACAGGCTGTCGTGGCCGACCAGATCGGCCGGTTCGCACTGGTCGTCGGCACGGCGACGATCGGATTCGGTGCCCTCACGTCAAGTGAGAGCTACGGCTTCGGCTGGCAGGGGATCGTCTTCGGTGCGACCGTCCTCCTCGCGACAGTCGGGCTCACCTACCGGCTCAACACCTCCGAAGAATCGGGGCCGTCGATCCCCGAGCCGGCCGATCAGCCGGCGGGTTCGCCCGAACCGCCGACCCACGAGCGAGCCACCGCCCAACCGTCGGCCGACTCACAGCCGGCCCGGCCGGTCGAAGAACCCACGGCTGGTACTGTCGAGTTGTCGGCAACGCCGGTCAGCCAACCAGCTCGGACGCCAGCCGAGAGCGCGACAGAATCCGCCGTCGAGGATCCGTCCCAGGCCGAAAAGCAGCCGGTCGAAATCTCGAACTGATCGCACGATCTGATTAGCCGAGCCACTCGTCGAGAATCAGCCGTGTTTTCGTATTCACTACCTCGTCGAGTTCGCGCGCTCGCGAAATGAGCTGGTTGAGATCGGTCGTATCGGCCGCGTCGACGACCATGATGATGTCGTCCTCGCCGGAGACCTGCCAGACGAAATCGACCCGCTCCCACTCGGCCATCTCTTCGGTGAGATCGCCGGTGTGGACATCGACGTCGACGCTGATCTCGATCATCCCCTTGACGTTACCCGTCCGCGTCGAGATCGTGAACCGCTCGATCACGCCGGAGTCGATCATCCCCTCGACGCGGTTACGGATCGTTCCCTCGGAGGTGCCGACCTGATCTGCGATCTCCGTGTACGGCGTCCGGGCGTCCCGCCGGAGGATGTCGAGTATTTCGCGGTCGAGGTCGTCCATCGAGATCTGTACCTTTCCCGGGGTCGTACTTGAACGCTACGAATTTCGTAACTCATCTTCGAAAGCAACGCTTATCTGCGGTACTTTCATACGCATCTCGTAATGACTGACGCCTACGTCGCCATCGAAGGCGAACGCATCATCGAGGCGCGTGCTCGCTCGCCCGGCACCACCCGCGGCGAACTGGTATTTACGACTGCCTATACGGGCTACGAGGAGAGCCTGACCGACCCCAGCTACGAGGAGCAGTTGCTCACCTTCTCGTACCCGCTGATCGGCAACTACGGCGTCCGGGAGGAGCGATTCGAGTCCGACCGCGTCCACCCACGCGGCGTGCTCGCCCGCGAACTGACCGAGGACGTCGCGGAGTGGCTCACCGAGGAAGGCGTCCCGGCCGTCGACCACCTCGACACCCGCGAGATCGTCACCGAGATCCGCGACGAGGGTGCGATGAAGTGTGGGATCGCCGCCGGGCCGGACGTCACCGAGGAGGACGCACTCGCCGAACTCGAAAAATGTGTCCACATGTCCGAGCACACCGATATCGGCTCGCAGGTCTCCGTCCGGGAGGCGACGGTCCACAACGAGGACGGCTCGGGGCCGGACGTCGCCCTGATCGACTGCGGCGCGAAAGGCTCGATCATCTCCTCGCTGATCGAACGTGATGCAGTCGTCCACCAGCTGCCCTACGACGCGACCGAGGAAGAAGTCGAGGCCGTCGACCCCGACGTGCTGTTCATCTCGAACGGCCCGGGCGATCCGAAGAACTTCGAACAGGCCGGCGAAATCGTCGAGAAGTACGCCGGCGAACTCCCGCTGGCGGGTATCTGTCTCGGCCAGCAGGTCGTCGCAAACGCACTCGGCGGTCGCACCACGAAGATGGAGTTTGGCCACCGCGGTGTCAACCAGCCGGTCCGTGATCTCCGGACCGACCAGGTCGTGATGACGACACAGAACCACGGCTACACGGTCGCCGATCCGGGTGACAAACTCGACGTGACGCAGGTCAACGTCAACGACGAGACGCCGGAAGGGCTGGACAACGACGAGCTGGGCATCATCACTCGCCAGTACCACCCCGAAGCGAACCCGGGGCCACACGACTCGCTTTCCTTCTTCGACGACGTCGTCGAACTCGTCGAGGAGTAAGCGCCAACAGATGGGCTTTTCACCACCCACCGTCGAGAAAGGATAATGAGTGAACGTGGGACCCAGATCCGACTCGCCACACGCGGCTCGGATCTCGCGCGCTGGCAGGCGGCACTGATCGAAGAGCAACTGAGCCAGCGCCGGCTGTCGGTCGAACTCGTCGAAGTCGAGACCACTGGTGACCAGATCCAGGACGAACTCATCCACGAACTGGGCACGACTGGAGCCTTTGTCCGGAGTCTCGACCAGAAAGTGCTCGACGGCGAGGTCGACGCTGCGGTCCACTCGATGAAGGATATGCCGACAGACCAGCCCGACGACCTCGTCGTCGCCGGGATTCCGGAACGTGCGAGCGCGGGTGACGTCCTCGTCACGCCGGACGGCACGAACCTGGAACACCTCCCGCCGGGCGCGACGATCGGGACCTCCAGTCTCCGGCGTGGGGCCCAGATTCTCGCCGAACGACCGGAACTGGAGATCGAACCACTCCGTGGGAACGTGGATACACGCGTCGAGAAACTGCTCGCCCCCTCGCTACAGGCTGAACACGAACGCCGCCTGGACGACGAGGAGACCGATATGGGAGAGTACGACTCGGCGAACAACGACGAAAAGAGTGACGACTCCGAGTACGACCAGACCGCCCAGGAGTGGTTCGATGGCCTCTCCGAGATCGAACGTCAGGCACTCGGCCGGGAGGTCGAGACGGAGTACGACGCGATCTGTCTGGCCGAGGCTGGCCTCGAACGGAGCGGTTTGCTTCACCATCTTGCGTACCAGCGTCTGGACCCGACGCGAATCGTCCCCGCACCAGCACAGGGGACGATCGCCGTTACTGCCCTCGACGGTGATATTTCCGACCAGATCAACGAGATCGTGGATCACCCGCCGACACGGATCGAGACGACCGTCGAGCGGACGATCCTCTCCGAACTCGGTGGCGGCTGTGTCGCCCCGGTCGGTATCTACGCCCGACTCCAGGGCGAGGTCGTCAACACGGCCGTGCGCGTCCTTTCCCAGGATGGCACCGAGCAGGTCCGGGGAACACGCGAACTGTCGGTGGGCCAGCACGCCAGGGCTGCCCGCGAGTTTGCGTCCCACCTCGCCGAGCAGGGTGCGAGCGAACTGATCGAACAGGCACGGCGGGCAGAACCCGACGACGCAAAACGAGTATGAGTAACCCGGACGACACCGATACGGCGGGACGTATCTACCTCGTCGGGGCCGGCCCGGGTGACCCTGAACTGCTGACGGTGAAGGCACGGCGACTCCTCGACGAGGCGGACATCATTCTTCACGACAAACTTTCCGGCCCGGATATCCTGGCCCAGATCGACGAGGACCGACTGGAGGATGTCGGCACACGCGGCCACGGTGACACCACACCCCAATCGTACGTCAACGACCGGATGGTCGAACTCGCCCGCGAGGGCAAAGCAGTCGTCCGGCTAAAGGGCGGTGATCCGACGGTGTTCGGTCGCGGTGGCGAGGAGATGGCCCACCTCGCCGAGGCGGGCGTCCCCTTCGAGGTCGTCCCCGGCATCAGTTCGGCGATCGCAGCCTCGGAGGCCGCCGGCATCCCGGTCACCCACCGGGAGCACGCTTCGACCTTCTCGGTCGTGACAGGCCACGAGGACCCGAACAAAGCGGAGTCCGCGGTCGACTGGGAAGCACTCGCTGCGACCGGTGGCACGATCGTCGTCCTGATGGGCGTCGGTCGGCTGCCGGAGTACACGGAATCACTGACGGCAGCCGGGATGGATCCCGAGACGCCCGTCGCGCTGGTCGAACGCGCCACCTGGCCGGACCAGCAGGTCGCAACGGGGACACTCGAAACCATCGCAACGGCCGCCGAAGACGCCGGGATCGAACCGCCAGCGGTCACAGTGATCGGCGAGGTCGCGAGCACGCGCGAGGAGGTGTTGGAGTTTCTCCGATGACACGGCCGACAGTCGCAGTGTTTCGGCCGGACGACGAGCGCGCGGCGAACGCGATATCGCTTCTCGACGAACTGGGTGTCGAGCCGCTCTCCGATCCGATGCTCGCGATCGAGGCGACGGGTAATCAGCCCAGAACTGACGCCGACTACACGATTTTGACGAGCAAGACCGGTGTGGAGTTGCTCGACGCCGACTGGCAGCCCGGTGGGACACTCTGTGCAATCGGCGAGACGACCGCCGGCCAACTCCGCGAGGCTGGCTACGATGTCGATATCGTCCCGGAGGAGTACACGTCGAGTGGACTCGTCGACCGGCTCGCGGCCGAGGTCGACGGTGCGCGCGTGGAAGTGGCCCGGAGCGATCACGGCTCGGACGTGTTGCTGGACGGGCTGGAAGGGGCTGGCGCGTTCGTTCACGAGACGATCCTCTACCGCCTTACCCGCCCGGCTGGTGCGGGACGCGCTGCCGAACTGGCGGCGGCGGGCGACCTCGATGCGGTGCTATTCACCTCGACGCTCACTGTCGAGAACTTCCTCGACGCGGCCACGGAGCGCGGCCTGCGCGAGGCGACAATCGAAGAATTGAACGACGCTGTCGTCGGCGCGATCGGTCCGCCGACCGCCGAGACTGCCCGGGAACGGGGGATCGAGGTCGATCTCGTTCCCGACACAGCCGATTTCGAGGTTCTCGCTCGGCGTGCCGTCGGACTGCTCGAACGGTAGCGTGCGACAGTCGAGGTATCGAACTACTCCTGACGTGCTCAAAAGGCTCGGAGTGCGTCGAGTCGATCTGCCCCAGAGCCATCGGCGATCACCTCGCGTGCAATCGCCAGTCCCTCTTCGAGTGAGTCAGCGCCGCTCCCGGCGTAGATCCGTATCGCCGCGTTGAGTGCGATCGCGTCCGCGAACGCGTCCTCTCGCTCGCCTGCGAGCACCTCTTCGGTGATCCGTGCCGAGTCGACAGCCACGTCGTCGACGGCGAGCTGTTCGCGTTCGAAATCCATGCCGTACTGTTCGGTCTCGATCTCGTAGTCGTCGAACTCGCCGTCGTACTCCGCGACGACGGTCGAACCGGGACGGATGTCGTCGTACCCCTCCAGCCCCTGAAACATGATGACACGGGGGACGTCCTGACGCTCCATCTCGCCGAAGGTGTCGACGATACGCTTCGCGAAGGCGAGATGATAGAAACTGCCCAGGTGGACGTCCGCATTCGCCGGGTTCGCGAGCGTTTCGATGGTGTTGACGAACGTCCGGACACCCATCTCTGCCCGGCGGTCGTAGAGGTCGGTGACGCCGTGGTTGAAGTTGGGCTGGTAGTAGAAGCCGAAGCCGACCTCGTCCGTCATCGCGGTGCTATCTTCGGGGTGGAGATCCGTCCGGACGCCGAGTTCGTCGAGGACGTGTTTGTAGGCGTCGTGTTCCTGTGTCGGAATGCGGTCGCCGCTGTGGGTGACGACTGGTGTGCCCGCCGCCGCAGCGACGAGTCCGGCCCCGACACCGAGCAGTGCCGTCCGATCTTTGCCGTCGTAGTTCGCCCCACAGTCGACCGGATCGCAGTCAGGTGTTGCCGTCTCGACGCTCTCCTCGCGCATCACGTCAGTGAAGGCAGCGAGTTCCGTGGGTGTGTTTCGTTTCCAGCGGTTTGCCAGCCAGAATGCACCGAGTGTCGTTTCCCGGGGCTCGCCGGACAGGATCCGCGAAAACGCTTCGCGGGCCTGTTCACGGGTCATATCCTCCGCGGATTTGTGTCCCGAGCCGACAACGTCGGTCATCAGTCGGCGCAACGGCCAGTCACCGCTCGTATCGCTCATGCCCCCGGTAGGGGAACCGTCGTCTAAAACAGCCCGTTACCAGCGATTTTTCGTGTCAGGCACAATAATTTTTGACTACCCGGAAACCTTTTGGGTGCTGTCGCCACTAGATACGACAGAATGAGTGGTACAGAGCCAGCGACGGTTCTCGTCGTCGACGACGAGCCGGACGTTGCTGACGCCTACGCGGCCCAACTGCAGGACGAGTTCATCGTTTCGACGGCCTACGGTGGGCAGGAGGCTCTCGACAAGATCGACGATGCGGTCGACGTCGTCCTGCTCGACAGACGGATGCCCGGCATCTCGGGTGACGAAGTGCTCGCCAAGATCCGCGAACGCGAACTCCGGATCCGCGTGGCGATGGTCACCGCGGTCGATCCGGATTTCGATATCATCGAGATGCCGTTCGACGATTACGTGATCAAACCAGTCTCGCGGGAGGATCTTTTCGAGACGATCAACCGGCTTCTCAGGACCTCGGAGTACGAAGAACGGCTCCGCCGGTACTACGCACTGACAGCGAAACACGCCACGCTGATGGCGAACAAACCCGAGTCGGAGCTGGCCGAAAGCGACCAGTTCCGCCAGCTCGAATCCGAACTTGGTGGGATTCGTGACGCGCTCAACGACACGATCTCGGAGTTCGACGACGACGATTTCGCCGCTGCGTTCCGTGATCTCGACCACGAAACTAGCCCCACCTCCGAGTAACGCTGTTTTGCCGAATGGTTTTCTAACTGGCCCGCTGACTCTCCACTGTGAGTGAGCTCTCCCTCAGCTTCGATGCGGGAACGATCCGCGTCGAGGGTGCAGAGGCGATCGAGTTGCCGGCGCTCGATCTCGAATCTGATCCGCGCTCGAACACCGGCCGGCTCCCTGCCGTCCAGTACGCCCAGCTGGTCGACCGTCTCCGCGAGCAGGGTGTTTCCGTCGACGATCGCGTATTCGATCTCCCCGATCTCGATCTCGACTCGGCCTACCAGCTCCGGGAGTATCAGGAGGAGGCGCTCACTGCCTGGCGGAGGAACGACAACCGTGGGGTGCTCGAACTGCCGACCGGGAGCGGCAAGACCGTTATCGGACTCGCCGCAATCGAGGCGCTCGGGACGCCCACGCTCGTCGTCGTCCCGACGATCGATCTGCTCGACCAGTGGGGCGACGAACTCGCAGAGTCCTTCGACGTTCCGATCGGCCGCCTCGGCGGTGGAACACAGCAGATCGAGGATATCACGGTCTCGACGTACGACTCGGCGTATCTGCGAGCCGAAGATATCGGCGACCGGTTCGGACTGGTCGTCTTCGACGAGGTCCACCACCTCGGCGGCGAGGGCTACCGCGATATCGCCCGCCTGCTCGCCGCGCCGGCCCGACTCGGGCTCACCGCGACGTTCGAACGACCCGACGGCGCCGAGGAGACGGTCGCCGAACTGATCGGCGACGTCGTCTACCGACTCGATCCCGAAGAACTCGCTGGCGACTATCTCGCGGCCTACGACATCAAACGGATCGAGGTCGCCCTGACGCCCGAGGAGCGCGAAACCTACGAACAGAACCAGGAGATCTTCACCGACTATCTCGCCCAGTCGAATATCCAGTTACGTTCCGGCAGTGACTACCAGGAACTGGTCAAACGTTCCGGCACCGATCCGCAGGCACGCGAGGCGTTGCTCGCGAAACAGCGCGCACGGGACGTCATGATGAACGCCGAGCGGAAGGTCGACCGACTGACCGAGATTCTCGACCGCCATCGCGCGGACCGGATCATCGTCTTCACCGCCCACACGGATCTGGTTTACCGCCTTTCGGAGCGGTTTCTCATCCCGGCGATCACCAACGAAACGGCTGCGAGTGAGCGCCGGCGGATTCTCGACCGCTTCCGCGAGGGCACCTACTCCCGTGTCGTCACTGCGAACGTTCTCGACGAGGGGGTCGACGTGCCTGCGGCAAATGTCGCGGTCGTGCTCTCGGGGTCGGGCAGCGAACGCGAGTTCACGCAACGACTCGGCCGGATCCTTCGACCGACCGCAGACGACAGACGGGCAATTCTGTACGAACTCGTCACCGAGGAAACTGCAGAAGAACGTGTCGCACGTCGGCGGCGGTGACGACCGTTTCTCGATACCGGCACATCCGATAGATCAGTCGTCGTCCTCGGAGACGTCCTCGACGAGCACGACTGCTTCGCCATCGATTGCTGTCTTCTCACCGTCCACAACGCGTGTCTGGAGCCGATACTGGTTGTTGCCGAGATCCTCGATAATCTCGCACTCGGCGGTCACACGGTCGCCGACCCGGACCGGGTTGTGAAACTCCAGATCCTGTGAGAGATAGATGACGAGCCCGGGAATCCGTGCTAGCGCGGCGCTGATCAGCCCGCCGACGAGCGTTCCGTGGGCGATGCGGCCCTTGAATCGCGTCTCCTCGGCGAACTCGTCGTCGAGATGGAGCGGGTTCGTGTCACCGCTCGCGGCGGCGAACCGTCTGATGTCCTCGTCGCTGATCGTCTTCGTGAACTCGAAGTAGTCGCCGACTGTGAGTTCTGTGGGATCGTCCGCGCTCGTCTCCGAGTGCCACTCCGGCAGCTCCGCGGCCGGCTCGATCTGGTCGATCGACGGCTCCGCTGTAGACTCCTCACTGCCCGACGACGGAAGATTCCACGCCTGTACTGCTGCCCTGTTGACGGTCAGGGCACTCTCGACGAACTGGGTCGAGGTCTCGGCCCAGTTGTCGAGTAGGGGGTTTCCGTACCAGTTTGTGCTCATACTGTCTAATGGCATTGAATGGTATTAAATGGTATTGGTTGGTCCCACACACTGGGAACAGCTCGGCGTGTCGCTGGTCTGGCGGTCGTCGGGCGCAGGAACAGGTACATACCGATCCCTGCCGAAGAAAGAACGTGTCCGAGCATTCGCCAGAGATACCGCTGTACGAGGGACAGCAAGCCATCGAGGAGGCCTACCAGCTGGCCGAAACCGAGCAGGAGCCGTTTTTTGCCGTCGAGCGGTACGAAGAGGGGTACGCGATCACGTTCGATCTGTTGCCGGCCGGCAAACAGCTCGCGCCGACAGCACGCAAGGAGGTCCAGACCAGACTCACCCACCAGATCGAACAGATCGTCGGTGACAGCTCCCTGCCCACGACCGAGGTGAGCAAGTCAGTCAACGATTCGCTGGGGAGCGTCTCGCTTTTCGACCGCGAGGAGAGCGCCCGCCGGGTCGCCAGGGCCGTTGCACCGATCGTCCTCGACGAGGCCAACTGGGTCGACGCTTCTCGATAACTCCCGGGCTGTTTTTGAGCCTCGCGGACGGAGACTCTCCTGTGCTGACGAAGGATCTGCTCCGGCTCTCCCGGCGCGGTGGCGGCTACCAGCCACAGTTTGCCACCGACAGCGACGAATCTCTCGCGGGCCGGGTGATCGGCTGTTATCAGGGCCACGTTGGTGAGATGCGAAGCGATCTACAGGATGCGCTCACTGCCATCGAACGCGACAGCGACGATTTCAAACTCGTCCGGGGCTTTGCGAAACTGCTCGACCGGGAGGCAGCCTGGGAGACAGACGCCGCGATCGAGCCACCCCGTGCCCGCGAGGCCGCTTTCGAAGCCGCCGAGGCAGTCAATGTCGTCACGGAAACCGAGCGCGAGCAGGCACTCGAACGCGCTGCGGACAGCCTCGATTCGACTGCTGATGCGGTCGAACGCTCGCTGTACGCCGACCGAGAGCGTCGCGAGAATCTCACAGACCTGACCGTTCGCTGGACCCCTGTCGAACTGGTCGATCGGTACAATCTCTCGCTCGCCCAGACGGCGCTTTTCGATTCGACCGAGGTTCGCATCCGGAGCTCCGACCCGCGGGAACTGATCTCGGCGATCAAGTGGCACGGGCTGATGTACGAGGTCCACAGCGAGGACGGCGACTGGGAGATCGTCGTGACGGGGCCGGACTCCCTGTTCAGGTCGACCCGGCGGTACGGAACGCGGTTTGCCAAACTCCTCCGGACAGTCGCCAGCGCCGCCGAGTGGAACCTCACCGCGACTATCGACGACCGTGGGACCGAGCGGACGATGCAACTTTCGGACGACGATCCGGTCACGGTTCCCGATGCTGCCCCCGAGGTCAGCTTCGACAGCGAGGTCGAGGCGGATTTCGCGGCCCGGTTCCAGTCGCTCGATCTGGACTGGGAACTCGTCCGGGAGCCGGAACCGCTCGTCGTCGGCGAGAGTGTGATGATCCCGGATTTCGCCTTCGACTATAGATTCGCCGACTACCGGCTCTTTTTCGAGATCATGGGTTTCTGGACGCCCGAGTACGTCGAGAAGAAACTCGACCAGCTCGAAGCGGTCGACGGCGTAGAGATGCTCGTCGCCGTCGACGAGAGCCTGGGCGTGAGCGAGGAGATCGAGGCCCGGGATCACCGGGCGATCACCTACTCGGAGTCGATCCGGCTCAAAGACGTTCGCTCGGTCCTGCGGCGCTACGAGGACGATCTGGAGCGTGCATCTGTCGCCGACCTGCCCGACGAACTCGTACCGGACGCGGATACGATCTCACTGGCGGCGCTGGCTTCGGAGTACGGCGTGAGCGAGTCTGCACTCGACGATCTCTCTTTCCCCGACCACGAGCAGGTCGGACGGACACTGGTTCGGCCGAGCGTGCTGGACGACATCGGCGCCAGACTCGACGCGGGGATGTCGCTCGAAACGGCCGAGGAGATCCTGGCAGAACACGATCTGTCCGAGACCAGTGCGGTACTCGCCGAACTCGGATACCGTGTCGAGTGGGAGGGACTCGGCGGCGGGACGGTGCAGAAACGCTGACTCTAGAGCTCGCGTCGCCGGCCTTTCGGTACCATCGACCGGAGTTCGCCGTAGGTAAAGAGGCCGACACCGATCGGTTCGGGCTCGCCAGCGAGGTCGTGGGTCACGATCAGGTATCCCCAGTCGCCGTCCCAGTCGATCTCCTGATCCTCGCCGGCCATGAACTGTTTCGCTCGCCCCGCTGTGAGATGGAGTCGGTTTTTCGTGGCGTGGTGACCGAACCGCTGGACAGCCTCCAGTGTGGGTTTCCAGTGCTCCTGACGGGTTCGCAGGGCCGTCATCCCCAGCCCCTCGATATCGACAGGTGAGGTAAGATCACCGTTGAACGCCCAGATCTTCCCTGCACCGCGCTCCCAGAACGTGTACGACTCGAACACTGTCGGTTCGATGCCGAACCGCTCCTCGAACCAGTCCAGTATCTCCTGGCGAGTGGCCCGGCCCTCGACAGTTCGCTCGGCTGCGGTCGCGGGCACTCTGTCGAACTGGGTGCTGACGTTCGTGGCCTGGTCGCTCATCAGCCGGTCACCTCCAGTTTCGCACAGCAAAAGCCACCCGTGTCGTTGAGATGCGGGTAGATCCGTTTGGCGTGTGTAACGCTCTCGTCGAATGCCATCGGTTCGTCGAGGTGGTCGTCGTCCCATTCTGTGACACCGGGCGCTGCCTCCAGTCCGATCTCGAAGGGCACGACTCGGCAGTCTTCCGCTTCGAGGACGTAATCGAGGACGGCCTCGTTTTCCTCGGGTGCGAAGGTGCACGTCGAGTAGACGACGGTGCCGCCCTCGCGTGTGGCCTGGATCGCTCGCCGGAGGATGCCCTTCTGGACGCCAGCCGTGCCCTGGACCTGCTCGTAGTTCCACTCGTCGAGTACGTCGGCGTTTTTCCGGATCGTCCCCTCACACGAGCAGGGGACATCCACCAGCGCACGGTCGTAGGGTTCACTATCGAACGGTTTCAGCGAGTGGTTGCGTGCGTCCTCGACGGTGAGTGCGAGATTCGTCACGCCCAGTCGTTCGGCGTTCGAGCGCAGGGCGGAGACACGACCCATGTTGTTGTCGGTGGCGACGAGCAGGCCGCGGTCGTCCATCAGCGCCGCGAGCTGGCTCGTCTTGCTTCCCGGCGCGGCACAGGCATCCCAGACGCGTTCGCCGGGTTGCGGGTCGAGTACCGTCGCCGGCAGCGCCGAGACCTCCTCCTGGCCGTGGAGCCAGCCGTGGACGTACGGCCAGTTCGCGCCGGGCTGATCCACGGGGAGTCGCAGGAGGCCCGGCAGCCAGTCGGTCTCTTCGTATGCGATGCCTGCGTCGTCGAGTGCGACTTTTCCGCGTTCGACGGTCGTCTTGATCGTGTTGACGCGAACGGCGGAGGGGAGCGGCCGCTCACAGGCCTCGCGAAAGGCCTCGACGTCGTCGATGAGCGGCTCGTACCGTTCGAGAACGGTCATTGCCCGCCCTACTCCGTGCCGGTGTTTGTGGGTTTCGACTCCCGGTCGGAGCGTTCGCCGCCAGCAGACCACTCCAGATCCAAAGAAAATTGACCACGCAGACCTGACCCACGGATATGGCCGTTGCAAACCGCGTCAGAGATGGGATCCGGGCGCGCCCGCTCGTGATAACCGCTATCTTGTCCATCCTCGGGTACATCCTCGTCATCGGGACGTTCGCCGGGGCGTTCGACTTCTATCCCGAACTGTCCGCAGACGGTGTCCGACTCTTCGCCCACGCGATCGCAGTCATCAACTCCCTCGCACTGGGGGCCCTGCTCCTCGGCGTCTACTACGTCAAAAACGGGGCGTATCGCAAACACCGCGCAGCGATGCTCACCGCCTTCGGGCTGATCTTGCTCTTTCTGGTCGTCTACCTGACCAAGGTCGGCGGCGGCTTCGAGCGCGAGATCGTCGGCGCACCGACGGGAATCTACGAGGCGTATCTGGCGATGCTCGCGATCCACATCCTGCTCTCGATTCTCTCGGTCCCAGTCGTCCTCTACGTAATCTTGCTGGGGTTGACTCACTCTTTCTCGGAGCTCGCCGAGACGAACAAGGCCCGTGTCGGGCGGATCGCAGCCAGCGCGTGGATTCTCAGCCTGGCACTCGGCATCGTCACCTATCTGCTGCTCAACCACGTTTACGGTGCACAGCCCCGGGAGCCACGCGGTGCCCTGTTGCTGCTGGCTGTCGGTACTGCGCCGGCGAGGGCGTATCTGCGCTCCGTCGCCAGTTCGCTGGCCCTGTCGTGAGCGGGGTGTGACGGGTCGACTTCAACCGTCCTGCCGACAAAACGGCCCCGAAACTCAAAATGTCCGACGTACACCCGGGTCAGCACGCCGACCCGAGCCAGTTTTGCGATCTGTGGTCGCCCTCCCGACAGTGTTTAATATTTCCGTTTCGTACAGCCAAACTGTAATGTCGGAAGTCTGCTCGACGTGTGGGCTGCCCGAAGAGCTTTGCGTCTGCGAAGATGTCGCCAAAGACTCCCAGGAGATCAGCATCCACATCGACGAGCGCCGCTACGGAAAAGAGGTAACGATCATCGAAGGATTCGACCCCAGTGACGTCGATATGGACAGTCTGTCCTCGGACCTGAAATCGAAGTTCGCCTGCGGGGGGACAGTCGACGATGGACAGATCGAACTCCAGGGGAACCATCTCGGCCGGGTGGAAGATTTCCTCCGGGACCAGGGATTCAACGTTGCCTAGCTGACTGATCTTTTGTGGCTGCCGACTGGTCGCGCTGCCACACTGTCGCTGCTTCGTTCTGTCGGTAGTCACGGCTCCGTCGATCAGAAGAATTTGAACAGATCGTCGCGCTGGGCGTCGTGGAGATGCTCGCGGATCGCCTCGTTCAGCGCCTCGATATTGCCGCGTTTGGCGCTGATCGGTGCGATGGTCTCCTGCCACTGCTCCCAGGGGGGCATCAGCCCGAACCGGTCGCCGATCTCGTTGAGTCGGGCGTCCCGGTCGTCGACCTTGTCCATCTTGTTGACGGCGATCACGGGCGTGATCCCGACATCCCGGAGGAAGTGGTAGAGTTCGACAGTGTGTGGGATCGAATCCGGGCCGGTGTGGCGGTCGATGATGTCGATCGCCGCCTTCCCGTCGAGGACGATCACGCCGACGAGGATGTTGTCGGCGTACTCCTCGATGTACTGCACGATGTCGGTTTTGATCGCCTCGCGGACGTCCTCGGGGACACCTTTCATGAACCCGAAGCCGGGCAGGTCGGTGAGCATGAAATCCTCCGGTGCCCAGTCGTAGTGGTTGGGTTTGCGAGTCACGCCCGGGCGTTGCCCGGTATCGAAGCTGTGGCCCGTGATCTCTCGCATCAGCGTCGACTTGCCGACGTTGGATCGTCCGACGAGGACGATCTCGTCCGTGCGATCCGGTCGTGTCTCGAACATACCGATCCTTGGATACCGACTCTGAAAGCGTACCCGGTCCGGGGCTCTACAGTGCCGTCGACACGCTCGAAGTCGTGACTGGGTGGCAGCGAAACGAATAAAAACGGCGGACTCAGGCGTACGTTTCTTCGAGATACTCGACGATATCGTTGCTTTCGGCCATCCCTTCGACGCCGTGTTCCTCGTCCACGAGGACGGGGACACCTGTCTGCCCGCTGATTTTCTCTACTTCGGTCCGCTCGCTGTGCGATCGCGGGACCATATGAGACTCGTATTCGAGGTCGAGTTCGTCGAGTTTGTCGGTCACTTTTGCACAGTACGGACAGCCTTCGAGTTCGTACAGTTCGAGGTTTGCCATCATCTTCGATAGGTGATGCGGATACAAGAAACGGACGGTACTGTGTCCGTAGAATACACGAGCGAACTGGTCGAAGCGACGATCACTCCGGTCGGTCGGCGTCGGCGAGCAACTGCGAGGCGGTCAACAGTGACTGGAGTTCGATATCGTGTTTGGCCAGGTTCTCTGCTGCACCTTCCTCGCGGTCGACGACCACCAGCACGCGATCGACAACTACTCCCGCATCGCGGAGTGCCTCGACGGCATCGATTGCGCTCTGCCCGGTCGTCGCGATGTCTTCGAGGACGACGATCTCCTCGCCGTCCTCGAACCGACCTTCGATCTGGTTGCCCGTGCCGTACTCTTTTGCCTTCTTCCGGACGATGACGTAGGGGTTGCCCGATTCGACGCTCGTCGCGGCGGTCAGCGGGACGGCTCCGAGGGCGACCCCACCGAGGGTCGTGTCGCCGACCCGTTCGGCGAAGGCTTCGGCGATGGCCGCCAGACAGTCGGGGTCGGTGTTGAAGATGTACTTGTCGACGTAGTAGTCACTCGTCCCGCCGTGTGAGAGTTCGAACTCGCCGAATTTTACTGCATCTACCTCGCGGAGGAGATCGATCAGCGACTGCGTATCCATACCTCGGGCAAGGATGTGGCTCCTTTTGGATTTGCCGGTTGGCGTTTCTGAGCGTGTGGTATCAGTGGTTCTGAATGAGTGGGCTTGGATTTGAACAGCAAGAAAGCCCCGGGCAGCTAAGATCCCGCGACTCGTTGCGCGCGCTCGCTACGCTCGCGTGCTTACGTCGTCGGGGTTCGCTTAGCTGCCCGCCCCTTTCAGTCCCGCCCAGCCTGGAAAATTACGTCAGGCGGGACTGAAAGGGGCCGGTCGCTCGCAGAGCGAGATGACGCAAGCACTGCAGCGAACGCAGTGAGCGAAGGGCGCAGCGAGTCGCAGCCTGCGAGCGACCGGGGGCTTTCTTGCTGTTCCCAACAATTCCGGTAGCCCAATCTACTACTCCCCCTAGGAGCGCAACCACTATGCCGGCCGGGTACACAAGTCCATGCGAATGGATATATTCGGATCGAGCGGCGTTCGGGGTGTTGCACTCGAGGGGTTGACACCCGCGTTCGCACTCGAGATCGCACAGGCGGCTGGCACCGTCTACGGGGAGGGCTACGACCGCGTCGCACTCGGCCGTGACACCCGGAAAACTGGCCGACTGCTCGTCGATGCTGTCTCCAGTGGCCTCGCAAGCGTCGGCTGTGACGTCGACCGCATCGGCGTCGTCCCGACCCCGTCGCTGCAGGCTTACTGCGCTCGCGAGGGCGTCCCTGGGGTGATGGTGACAGCCTCACACAACCCGCCGGAGTTCAACGGGATCAAACTCGTCGGCGCCTCCGGCGTCGAACTGACCGAGGAGACACTCGAAAATGTCGAACGACACCTCATCGACGGCGTCGACTGCGTCTCCTGGGACGAGTCCGGGACGATCCGCTCCGTCGACGGCGCGAACCGGGCCTACCACGAGGAGTTACTCGATGCGGTCGACCGCGAGCGCATCGAAGCCGCAGACCTGACTGTGGCACTCGATCCCGGCCACGGCGCGGGGACGCTGACCAGCCCGAAGTTCTTCCGCGATCTCGGCTGTGACGTCGTGACGGTCAACGCCCAGGCAGACGGCCGGTTCCCGGGCCGTGACCCCGAACCGGTCGAGGCACACATGACAGATCTCGAACGACTCGTCCGGTCCAGCGACGCCGATCTGGGTGTTGCCCACGACGGCGACGCCGACCGGGCGATGTTCGTCGACGAGAACGGCGAGTTCGTCTCCGGTGAGGCCCTGCTCGCCGCGCTGACCGCGAACGAAATCTCCGAGGGCGATATGGTCGTCTCGGCTGTCAACACCTCGCAACGACTCGTCGACGTGACACAGAATGCCGGCGCTGATCTCCACCTGACGCCGATCGGCAGTACGTACATCATGACCCAGATCCGGGAACTGCTCGATTCCGGACGGCGGGTTCCGATCGCTGGCGAGGGCAACGGTGGGATCATCTTCCCCGACTACCGGATCGCACGCGACGGCGCGTACACGGCAGCGAGGTTCTTCGAACTCGTCGCCGACAGCACAGTTAGCGAGGTCATCGCACAGTACGACGGCTACCACAGCGTGCAGGCGAATCTCGAATACGAGGACGACGACCAGCGCGCAGCGATGATCCAGGCGATCGAACGAACGGCCCGGGAGGCCGACGTCGAGGCCGATACGATCGACGGCTACCGGCTGGATTACGGCGACGCGTGGGTACTCGCCAGACCGAGCGGGACGGAACCGGTGATCCGCGTCTACGCGGAGGCCCGCGAGGAAGCACGGGCGAGAGAACTGCTCGACGGAATGGTCAGTGCGATCGAAGCAGTGATGTAACGCTTCACTCCTTCCTGACGGCTTCGCCGTCCGTTTCTTCGAGTTCCGTCCGGGCGTATTCGAGAGCACTCTCGCCGGCCACGCGGGCGTGTTCCACTGCAGCTGTCAGGTGTTCAGTGGCTGCCTCGACTTCCATCCGGATACTCTCTTCTGGATCTGACAGCTCCTCTGTTTCCGATTCCGGTTGTTCTTCGGCTGACTCGTCCGACTCCGGTTGTTCTTCGGTTGACTCGTCTGATTCCGGTTGTTCTTCGGTTGACTCGTCTGATTCCGGTTGTTCTTCGGTTGACTCGTCTGATTCCGGTTGTTCTTCGGTTGACTCGTCCGACTCCGGTTGTTCTTCGGTTGACTCGTCCGACTCCGGTTGTTCTTCTGTTGACTCGTCCGACTCCGGTTGTTCTTCTGTTGACTCGTCCGACCGATTCCGGATCGCTCTCAGTGTGACGATGCCAACGAGGAGCCCGGCGGCCCCGATCAGACCATTTCTTATTTTACTCATGGCGGATACTGCACAGGAGATAGCATAAAAAGCCTGCTCGGGATACGAAATCGGTATCTTCTTTTTATTTTCTATAGTAAAGAGTATTAATTTATTTTGCTACTGGCCTCTATCTGTATCTATACTTATATAACTTGTAGTTACTACTATCCGGGCAGCACAGATGATGGACACGACGAATGGTTGCGATGGCCATCGACTCTGCGTTTCCTGCGAGGCACGCTTCCCGTGCATCTCTTCGGTCACCTTGGTCACGTCCCAGAACGCTTTTATTTTCGCCTGCCAATCCGTCACACATGGTGTCCGAACCCCACCGACTGCGAACCGCCCGCAAGCCACCGCGAGCGACGGGGTTCGGCTTCTTTTTCGAGCGCTGACGGACGGCGGAGCCGGCCGCGGTGCCGGGCCGGTGAAACCGTCCGACCACGAGTGAGAACCGTTAACTGACTAACCCGCGGTGTATCCACCAACAAAACTCATGCAACTCCCCGAAGCACAGGTCGCGGTCCTCACAACCGCCGACAGTAACGCGGATCGCCCGATAACCGAGATCGCCGATGAGGCGGAGCTAAAACCCGAGACCGCCACACGCGCGGCGTTCGAACTCGAAGACGCGGGGCTGCTCGCCGTCACCGAACGGACCGAAACGTCGATCGAACTCACTGACGAAGCCCACGAGTACCTCGAAACTGGTCTCCCGGAACTCCGCCTCTACGAGGCCGCAGTCGACGCCGGGGCCGACGAGGAGCCGGTCTCACTCGGTCAGCTACTCGGCGAAGCCGGCCTCGACGGTCCTGCAGTCGATATCGCACTCGCAAACTTCGCCCGGAAAGGCTACGGCGAGGTCGACAGCGGTTCGGTTGCTGCCGACCCCACCGCCGACACCGAAACCGACGGTGAACTGCTCGCACTCGAATCGCTCGCGGCCGGCGAACCGGTCGACGACGAGAATATCCTCGACCAGCTCGACCGCCGTGGTCTCGTCGAGCGAAGCGACTCGACGGTCCGACTCGTTCAGGTGAGCGACGACGGTGTCACCGCCCTGATGGAGGGCGTCGAAGCAGCCGAGACGGTCGACCGGCTCACGCCCGAACTCATCACCAGCGGTGAGTGGGAGTCGGTCGAGTTCACCGAGTACAACGTCGAAGCCGAAGCCGAGGAGCCACCACAGGGGAAAGAACACATTCTTCGGCAGACCGCAAATCGCGTCAAGGACGTCCTCGTCGGGATGGGATTCAAGGAGATGGAGGGTCCCCACGTCGACGCGCAGTTCTGGATCAACGACTGTCTGTTCATGCCCCAGGACCATCCTGCTCGGACGCACTGGGACCAGTTCGACCTCGAATCGCCCGACCAGATCGAGGATCTTCCGGACGATCTGGTCGAGAACGTCCGATCCGCACATCTGGAGGGTGTCGGCGACGACGGCGAGGGCTACCATTCGCCGTGGGAGAGAGAGGTGGCAGCATCGCTCGATCTACGAGGGCACACCACGTCGCTCTCGATGCGACACCTGTCTGGGCACGCGAAAGGTGACCTCGAACCGCCCGAACGGTACTTCAGCGTCGAGAAGGTGTACCGTAACGACACACTTGATCCGACCCACCTGCTTGAGTTCTTCCAGATCGAGGGCTGGGTGCTCGCAGAGGATCTCTCTGCTCGGGATCTGATGGGCACGTTCACGGAGTTCTACGAGCAGTTTGGGATCACCGATCTGGATTTCAAACCCCACTACAACCCCTACACGGAGCCATCGTTCGAACTGTTCGGGACCCACCCCGAGACCGGCGAGATCGTCGAGGTCGGCAACTCGGGGATCTTCCGCGAGGAGGTGCTGCGACCGCTCGGTGTCGAGGCCGACGTAATGGCCTGGGGGCTCTCACTGGAACGACTCCTCATGCTCATGTACGGATTCGAGGACATCCGCGACGTCCACGGGACGCTGTGTGATCTGGAACTGCTGCGGGACGTGGAGGTGGTGTACTGATGCCCGTCGTCGACGTCGATCCCGACGAACTCCGCGACCTCGTCGGCACGACGAAAGACGACGACGAACTCCGCGAGGATCTGTTCGCGCTCGGCCTCGAATTCGAGGGCTGGACAGAGGACGACGAGTTCCAGCTGGAGTTCGCTCCCGACCGCCTCGACCGCCTCTCCGTCGAGGGGATCGCCCGCTCGCTGCGCTACCAGTACGGCACCGATCGTGGTGTCTACATCCCGAACACGAACGACGCCGAGTGGACGATCGAGGTCGACGGCCCACCAGCGGAGCGTCCCTACGTGACAGGTGCAGTGGTTCGTGGCCTCGATTTCGACGCCGAGTCGCTGGAGTCACTGATCCAGGTCCAGGAGAAACTCCACGCGACGATGGGTCGCCAGCGCGCCAAGGGCGCGATCGGTGTCCACGATCTCGTGGCCCTGAAGGGGACAGCGGGTGCAGAAGGCGAGAAGTCCATCACGTACACCTCGATGGACCCCGACGAGGAGACGTTCGTCCCGCTGGAAAGCGACGAGGAGCTGACCCCGAGAGAAGTCACGGAGCGCCACCACATGGGCTCCGACTACGTGGATCTCGTCGCCGATCTCGACGAATACCCCGCCATCTACGACGACCTCGGGCTGTTCTCGTTCCCACCGGTGATCAACGGCCGCCGGACGGAGGTCTCGGAGCAGTCCCGCGATCTTCTCATCGAGATGACTGGAACCGACCAGTGGACGATCGATCACATGTGCAATATTGTCTGCTACGCGCTCTCGGCCCGCGGCGGGCAGGTCGAGCGCGTCAACGTGGAGTATACCGACGACACGTCCGGCGAGTACGCCGGCCACACGCTCGACCGACCGGACTTCTCGGTCAAGACGAAACGCGTCGCCCACGACCGGATCGAGTCCATCATCGGTGTCGAGTTCGACGCGGAAACCGTCGTCGACTGCGCCGAACGGGCCGGGCTGGACGCCACGGAGTATACAGAAGACGGCGAGACGATCTACGAGGTCGATATTCCGCCGTACCGCGTCGACGTACTCCACCCACTCGACGTGATCGACGACATCGGCCGTGCCTACGGTTTCAACGATCTCGAACCGACGTATCCCGACGTGTCGACGGTGGGTGGTCGCCACGAGCGCTCGCGGCTGGAAGACGCCGCCCGTGACAGTCTCGTCGGCCTCGGCTTCGAAGATCTGCTCAACTTCCACATGATCTCCCAGGAGGAGAACTTCGACCGCCTCGGGATCAGTCCGGGCGACGACTATCTCGGTGGCGGCGAGCCGGTGACGATCCGCGAACCCTACAGTGAGGCCTACGAGATTCTCCGGACCTGGGCACTCCCATCCTTGCTGCTGGTGCTCGAAAACAACACCCACCGCGAGTACCCCCAGCATCTCGCGGAGATCGGTCTCGCGGCCCACCTCGACGATTCGGCGAACACCGGTGTCGAGGAGTACCAGACCGTGGCGGGTGTCCTCGCCGAGACAGATGTCTCCTACGAGGACGCACGCGCACGTCTGCAAGCACTCGCTGGTGCTTTCGGCGCGGAACTCGAAACGCCGCCGACCGAGCATCCGGCCTTCATTTCCGGTCGAACTGCCGAGGTCGTCTTCGGCGGCGAATCCGTCGGTGTGATCGGCGAGATCCACCCGAAGGTGCTGGTCGAACACGACCTGGAGTTGCCGGTCGCTGCCTTCGAGTTCCGGCTGGATGCGTTGCGGTAACGGATTTGCCGTTCCGCGAGCGAACGGCGTGAGCGAGCGGCCTTTGTGATCCAGATTTTTGCCGTGAGTGATCGCCGCAGGCGATCCGAGCGGAAAAAAGGTGGGGTCCTACCGGCCAATCCGCTCGCGGCTGATGCTGACACCGGTCGGCGTGATGATCAGTTGATCGTCGTCTTTCTGGACGATGTCGCCGTGGACTTCCTTGGCGACCTGTTTCAGTTCGTCGGTGATGTGTTCCATCGTTCGATCCTGTGTGCTGTGGCGTGTGATATCGGCGATGACGATGTTGCCGTCGTACACTTCGTCTTTGATGTCGATGACGTCTGTTTTCTCGCCGATTTTGGCGATTTTGATCTGCATCTCTGCGTCGACATCCTCCGTCGCGAGATCGTCGGCGCTGAGCTCTACGTAATCCTCGGTCTGGCGGGACGACCCCGACTCTCCGAGTATCTTGCTCATTAGTCCCATATATCTCGAACCGGTCGCTGGGTGTATAGGTTTTACGTCAGACAGGTTCATACTGCCGGCAGTATCAGAACTCGCCCAGCGTCGACTGGCCGCTCTCGCCCGCGTACTCGGCTGCCACCTGCAGTGCCTCGTCGAAGGCTGTCTGCTGTCCCGGGTCGTACAGCGTCGCCGCCGGATGGACACAGACGAGTACCTGCCACCGCTGGCCGTCGATCTCGATCTCGTCGATATCGCCGGCCTCGCTCGTGACGGCGACGGATCTGTCGAGCACCAGCTCCCCCGGCACCTTCCCGAGTGTGACGATCACTGCGGGGTCGACGGCGGCGATCTCGCGGTCGAGATACCCCCCACAGCTGTCCAGCTCTTCGCTCGTCGGATCGCGGTTCTCCGGTGGGCGACAGCGCACGCAGTTCGTGATCCGCACGTCCTGTCTGGCGAGGCCGACGTCCCGGAGCCCATCGTCGAGAACGTCCCCGCTGCGGCCGACGAACGGTTCACCCTGCTCGTCCTCGTTCGCGCCGGGAGCCTCGCCGACGAACAGCAAGTCTGCGTCGTCGGGACCGACGCCGTTGACGATCTGGCTGCGGGAGTCGACCAGTTCGGGACAGCGCTCACAGCCCACCACACCCACACGCTCCGTCCGCCAGCAGTCCGCTCCAGCGTCTTCGGTCATACCGCTCCCGACGGCTCCGGCACGCAAAGAAGCTACTATTCTCGGTGTTTCGGATCTCGCCACATTTACTTGCTGCTTCGAAAAATGTTTAGAGAATGCTCGGCGTGAATGTGGCCGGTACGCATGCTTTCGGTGTCGTGCCGACGACATTTCTGATCTGGTACGTCTGGCCCGAACGTCGGAAACCCGCCGTGCTCTGGTTTCTCGCCGCCAGGGGAGTCGGAACTGCGTGGCAGTTCCTCGGCGGGGTCAACATGTTGCTCGACCATCGGTTACTCTTCGGGGAGCACGATCCCGACGACGTTTCCACCGTCGCCGTTCGACTCGTAGCGGATGCGTCCGCCCGACCGGCTGACGATCAGGTTGACGAGCCACAGCCCGAGTCCGCTGCCGTGGTACACTGCGGTCTGATTTTCGTTCCCGAGCAGGACGGCCCGTTCCATCTCCGGGATCGGGGGGCCGTTGTCGACCACGCCGATCGTGGTCGCGTCGTCCGTTACCGTGGCTGTCACCGACACCCTGGCATCCGTGGTGTCGTTGTGGACGATGGCGTTGGTCACGAGTTCTTCGAGTGCCTGCTCGAACTCCCCGGAGACAGCGACTGTCACCTGGGCCGGACAGTCGATCGCTATCTCCGCCTCGGGATACTCCGTCCTGAGCTTGTATTCGATGTGGGCGAGGAGGTCGGCGAGGTCGACCTCGACCGACTGTGGGGCCTCGAGCAACAGCTCCGTAATCGCCCGCTCTTTCTCTGCCAGCTCGGTCAGCTGTTGGCTTTTCCGGATGATCTGCTCGGGCCCGTCCACGTCCTCGGTCCCTGCCTTGATCGTCTCTGCCCATCCCTGGACGACGTTCATCTCGTTTCGGATGTTGTGTCGCAGTACCCGCCCCAGCACCTCGAGCTGTTTCTCGCGTTGTTTGCGATCGGTGACGTCCTGCTGGAATCCGACGTAGTTGACGACCTCGCCGCTGTCGTCTCTGACCGGGGCGACAGTGAGCTGATTCCAGAACTCTGTCCCGTTTTTCCGGTAGTTTCGGAGTTCGACTGTGACCGGCTCCTCGGCGTCGATCGCCGCCCGGAGTCTGGCTACCTGGTCGGGATCGGTGTTCTCACCCTGGAGGAACCGACAGTTCCTGCCCGTGGTTTCGGCCGCCGTGTAGCCGGTTAGTTGTTCGAAGGCCTCGTTGACGTAGATCAGCGGGTTGTCCGACTGGGCGGGATCGCTGATCGTGATCCCGACGGGTGCCCGCTCGATCGCCTGTGTCCGGCGTTCGAGGGCTTCCTCGCGTTGCTTTCGCTCGGTGATATCCGTCTGGACCGCGACGAACGCACTGATCTCCCCCGACTCTTCGATCGGGGCGATCGTCTGCGTGGCGTAGTATCGTTCGCCGCTTTTTTTGCGGTCGACGAGCTCTCCCTGCCATATCTCGCCGTCGAGGAGTGTCTCCCAGAGGTCCTCGAAGTAGTGGTCGGGCATCTCCCTGGAGTGCAGCAGTTTGGGTGTCTGCCCGACCGCTTCCGACTGGCTGTAGCCCGTGATCTCCTCGAAGGCCGGATTGACGTACTTTATCTCCCCATCCCGGTCCGTAATATACACCGCGTTGCCAGAGTTGTCGACGGCCCGCCGGAACAGCTCCAGGGTGTCTGTCCGTTGCTGGAGAGTCAGCGACTGGATGCGCAGTCGGACGAGTGCCTGTATCCGCCACTCGAGTTCCGCCTGCCGGATCGGTAGTGAGACGATCTCGTCGACGGTCGTCGCGAAGACGTTGTCGGCGATTGCACCCCCGTCGGTGTCGATCACGTCGGTTCGTGTCTCAGGCAACAACAGGAGCACCGGCAGCAGTATCGGTGCCGCCTCGGCTTTGGCCTCCTGGAGACGCTCCCTGTACTGTTTGAGTGTCTCGCCGTCGACGATGCAGAGATCGAACTCGGCATCTGTGATCGGTATCTCGGTATCAGCGGCCCGATGACTGTCGTGGTCGGCGATCCACTCCTGGAGCACGCGCCGGTTCCCGGTATCGGCGATGAGCGGATAGATCGTCGCCCACTCGCGAACGTCGGACGGCTCCGTCCCCTCTTCGACCAGATCAGAAAGCGGCGTATCCTCTGGCATCACTGTCCTGTGGTACCCTCCCACTCTGGTGTTCCTGTCAGGATTCCCCGCAGCTCTGACAGCGGTTCGCCGACCTGGATGCCGTCGTCCGTGATCTCCAGTTCGCGGAGTCGGGGTTCGTACGAACTCGTCCGCTTTTTCAGGACGCCGACAACTTTCCGGAGTTTCCCCCTGTGTTCTACGTGCCGGAGAATGACGATCGTATCGGCGAGGTGGCTTATCTTCTGTTCGGTCGCCTGGAACTCCCCGGTGATCTGGTGGACCTCGTTCGTGACGATTCCTGTCACGCCCATATTCCGCAGATACCGTCCGAGCTTGACGAGTGGTCCCATCGGATCCGTGCCGAGACCGATCAGTGACTGCTCGAACCCGGTCGTGCCGTCGATCATGACGATCTCGGCCCCCTCGGTTTCGACTTCGTCCTGGACCTGGCTGGTAAACTCGTCGACAGTGAGTTCGTCCGGCCCGATCTCTTCGATCCGGAGGGTGCCCGTCTCGACCATCTCGTCGAACGGGATTCCGATCGATTCGGCACGGGTGCGCAGGGTCTGTGTGTCCTCCTCGAAACTGTACATGACGGAGCGAGTACCGTTGCGGGCCGCCTCACTCATAAATTGGATACCGGTGGTCGTCTTCCCGACACCTGTCGGGCCGCTGAAGAAGGTGATCGTTCCCGTGGTGAGACCACCGGAGAGCAACCGATCGAGTTCCGCGACGCCCGAGGAGAGGGTGGTCTGTTCCCGGTCCCGGCCGTGACGGCCCGGATCGAGCTGTGGCCAGACACGCATCCCGCTGTCGCTGATCGTGACCGTGTGCCGGCCGCTCCGTGTCGACGATCCCCGGAACTTCGGGATCGCTACCGTCCGCCGTCCGTCTCCGTCTTCGACGGTGACCACGGCGTCGGCGAGAAACTGTAGATCGTCGTCGGGCATCGACGCCGCAGCCTGGGAGGTCAACACCACGGTCGCTTCCTCGTTTTTGAGGAAATCTAACAGCCCGAGAATCTGTGTCCGGAACTGGTGTTCGTCAGCCGTCAGATATCTGAACTCGGTCGCGGGGTCGATGACGACCCGGTCCGGACTGACTGTCTCGATCTCTTCGCGGATGTTTTCGACGAGCGACGGCCCCTCGACCTCTGCCGAACTGAACAGATCGTACGTCTCGTCGCTTTGAAACTCCTCGCCGGTCGCAGACAGTGGGAGGAACTTTACCGGATCGATGGCGAGTCCGAACTGTTCTGCGGTCTCGCGGACGTACTCGACTGGTTCGCCGAGATTGACGTACAGTCCGGTCTCGTCGGCCTGGACACCGGCAGCGAGAAAGTGGAGTCCGAAGATCGTCTTTCCGGCCCCGGGTGCCCCCCTGAGAAGCGTCGCAGAGCGGCGTCGCAATCCACCTCCGAGCAGTTCGTCCATCCCTGGAATACCGGTCTCCAGTCGCTCCGTCGCGGTGGAATCTGATCCAGTCATACAGGTTTGTTCTACAGACGGCTAGGATGTTCATAACTGTTTTTGCTCTTTCGCTGGCCGGTAAGCTATCATCGTGGAGTGTGAACGGCTAGTAATGAGTACCGCCCAGACACTCCGAGAACTGCTCGCATCGGGCAGCGAGATCAACATCATCTGTCACAACAATCCGGATCCGGACTGCCTCGCGAGTGCGCTCGCGCTCGGCCGGATCGCGGCCGCGGCCGGCATCGACGAGCGACGCATCCTCTACAGTGGCGACATCTCACACCAGCAAAACCGCGCGTTCGTCAATCTGCTGGATATCAAACTCCGCCCGTTCGAGCCCGCTGCGATCGAGGATCGTCCCGAGGATTCGCTTCTGGCGTTCGTCGATCACGCCGTCCCGGGTGCGAACAACCGGGTTCCGGAGGAAACATCGGTCGATATCGTGATCGACCACCACCCCAACGAGGAAATCGAGGCCCGCTTTGTCGACCACCGCGAACACGTCGGTGCGACGGCGACGATCCTGACCGAGTACGTTCGGGAACTGGAACTCGACGCCGACACCGCGCTCGCGACTGCACTGCTGTTTGCGCTCCACCGGGAGACGCTCGACTTTCTCCGCGGCGCGACCGCAGCCGAACACGAGGCGGCGGCCTATCTCCACGAGTATGCGGATCACGACCTGCTCCGGCAGCTGTCGACGCCCTCGGTGACGGGCGCGACGATCGACGCGATCTCGACGGCGATCGACAACCGACTGATCAGGGATGCGGTGCTCATCTCACACGTCGGCCGGACCTCGGAGCGTGACTCGCTCCCGCAGGCAGCCGACTATCTCGCGACGCTCGAAGGTGTCGAGACGGCGATCGTGTTCGGTCTCGTCAAGGATGCGATCCACATAAGTGCCCGGTCGACAGACGCACGCACCCACATCGGCGACGCACTGGCCGAGGCGTTCGAAGACGTCGGCAGCGCTGGCGGCCACCAGGAGATGGCCGGTGGCGAGATTCAACTCGGCATCTTCGCGGACTACACGACTGACGACGACCAGCTATTCGAGATTGTCGAATCAGTCATCACGTCTCGACTCATCGCCGGTCTCAACCTCACCGACGGCTCGGACGATAGCTAACTGTTCGGACGGATCCCGCCGTAGTACAGCAGGTGTGCGCCGGTGGCGATCATTCCGAACCCGACGAGTCGGACCCGTCGTTTCGTCCGCTCGCCCGGTTCGAATCGAACACCGAGAATCCGGTCGTAGCCCACGCCTGCTAGCCACAGCAACAGCCCCGGCACGAGCAGGTGGGCAAGGCCGGCAAAGAGTAGCACCGCCCCGAACGGGCGCGGGGCCGCCGCTGTGACTGTTACTGTCTCATCGAGTATCGAACTGTCGCCGTCGGCTGTCGATGCTGCCATACGTGCCAGTTCGGTCTTCATGCACTACGGCGTATCGTTCGCGGCGGGACGCCACACAAATAGTTGCTGGTGAGATGAGGGTTCGATGCACAGTGGGGGTGGATTAAGGCTGCCCCGCTCTAGCCATCTGGTATGAGCGAGCCATTCGTTGTCGCCGGTGGTGACGCTGCCGGACTGAGCGCTGCGAGCAAATGTAAACGTGAGGACCCTGATCGAGAGGTGATCGTCTACGAAAAGGGTGACTGGATCTCCTACGCCCACTGCGGGATGCCCTACTACGTCAAGGGTGAGGTCGACTCGATCGGTGACCTGCTCTCGCTGTCGCCCGCCGAGGTCCGCGACCGCGGGATCGACCTGCACCGCAACCACGAGGTGCTCTCCGTCGATCCGGACAGCCAGACTGTCCGGGTCACCACTGGGGAGGACACGTTCGAGCAGTCCTATGGCGATCTCCTCGTGGCGACGGGTGCGCGAGCGCTGACGGCACCGATCGAGGGGACGGAACTCGACGACGTGTTCACGATGCACCACATGCACTCCGCGGCAGCACTTCGAGCGTTTCTCACACCACCAGAGGAGGCCGACGACTCGATTTTCGACGCTGGCTACGTGGATCTCGACGAGGTGTCACCGTACTTCGAGCGCGAACCACCCGAAACGGTCGCGATCGTCGGCGGCGGCTACGTCGGCGTCGAGATGGCCGAGGCCTTCCGCGGCTGGGACCTCGAAACACACCTCTATCAGCGCTCCGGGCAGCCCGCCCCTCCCTTCGGAGCTGCTGTCGGCGAGGCGATCACCGATACCCTCCGTGAAGCCGGTGTCGAACTGCATCTCGACACGGTCGTCGAATCCCTCGAAGGGACAGAGGGCGTCGAGCAGGTCCTCGCAGAAGATGGAACCCTCGACGTCGACTGCGTGCTCGTCGGTATCGGCATCCGGCCGAACACCGAGCTGGTCGCAGACACTGGCGTCGAGTTCGGGGAGTCGGGTGCAATCGCGATCGACGACTACGGACGGACAGCAGTCGACAACGTCTACGCGGCGGGTGACTGTGCGGAGAAAGTCCACACCGTCACTGGCGACCCGGACTGGGTCCCACTCGGGCTGACTGCGAACCGCGCCGGCCGTGCGATCGGACAGACTGTCGGCGGCGAGCCCGAACCGATCGGCGAGATCGCCGGGACGGCCGTCATCAAGGCCTTCGAACTGGAGTGTGGCCGGACAGGAATCATCGATCACGACCGGGCCCGAAAGGCAGGGTTCGATCCCGTCTCGGAGACGATAACCGCCGGCTCGCGGTCGGGGTACTATCCGGGTAACGAGGCGACGACAGTGACGCTGACGGCCGACAGGAAGAGTGGACGACTGCTCGGCGGAACGATCAACGGCGAGGATCGGGCGGCCGTGCGGATCAACAGCCTCGCAGGAGCACTGCACGAGGGGACGACTGTAGGGGAGTTCGAACGGTACGATCTGGCCTACGCGCCACCCTTTAGCCCGGTCTGGGACCCGCTGCTCGTCGCCGCGAAAGTGCTCAACGGAACAGTTGAGCAGTAGTCTCTCTGGTCGTCGGTCACTCCGAGGTGTTCGACTGACGGCTCTTCTTGGACTCGTACATTGCGAGCATGATGTCGTTCGTCTTCCGACGGATCTCGACGGGGTTGTTCGTATCGAAAGAGACGATGTAGCCGTCCGGATCGACGTTCGTCTCGTAGCCTTCGAACACCGCTTCGGGAAGATCGACGAAGACGGACGGATTGCTCCCTCCGGCACCGTCGACGCCGTAGAATTTGAATTTAACCTCACAGTGGCCACAGATGACGACACCGCGACAGCGGTAGAGGATCGCCTTCACTTTTATATCACGTCTCCCACCCAGCCGGATTGCGTCCAGTTGTTCGATCGACGAGCGGACAGCACCTCGTCGCGCGTGAATCAGTGACTCGAAGCTGATGATGACGACGACGATGATGCCGACCAGTGAGGCGATGTCGATCAACGAGGCCATGGATAGTTCCGGGCCTACTGTGGTGGCTCGTCGCTCTCACCGGGGACACCGCGGCCCTGGTAGAAATCCCCACCCCACTGGCTGATCCAGATCTCCTGGTTGGCGAGATACAGTGACTGCTCGGTGTCGAACCGGTCGTCGGTCACCGTCCACTCGTCAGCCTCGCTGTCGTACTGGATCTCGGCGTTGTACACCGCGGCCTGCCCGAACTCGCCGCCGGCCATCGGCGGGAGTGGGAGGGTGTGTTCTGCGTTTTCGTCGCGTGACTGCGGTCGCTCCGCCCGCTGGAGGTGACCGCGGTTGATCGTCTGGTCGAAGTACTCCGCGTAGATCTCCTGAACGTCCATACCGAGGACGGCATCGGCGGCGTTGAGTCCGCCGGTGATATCGCCGGCATCGCGAGCGGAGATCGTGTAGGTGGTCGCGTCCACACTGCTCGCGAAGGTCCCTGACTCCGCGTCCCAGAGTTCGTCGACCAGGTAGCCGAGGACATCCTCCGCCATGTCGGTGTGGTCGACACCATCGAGTTGCGAGGCCCACACGAGCCCCTGTCCGACGATTCCCTGTGTTGCGGCCTGATTCTCTGCGCCGTTTTCGACTCTGCCGTCGTCCGCGAGGTTGACCTCGATGACTTCTGCGAGTCCGTTCGCGTACTCCGCGGCAGCCGAGCGGCGGTCGTCGTTGCCGGCCTGTGGGCCGTAGTAGCCGACGGCACCGAGCATCTCGCCGACCGACCGCGTCGACTCCTGGTTGGCGACGTCTTCGGGTGCGAACAGCTCCATCGTCGTCTGTGCGACACCGTCGGTGATCTCCTGAATCCCGACAGGTGGGTCGAAGACGCCCTCGCTGTCGTTGTCTTTCGGGATCAGTGGCTGTGGGTTGACGTAGCCGAACCAGCCGTTCTGGGCGAGACTCGTGATATCCGCGAGGAACCACAGCATCGCGGAGTGGTGGTGTGGTCGCCGGCTGTCGTCCTCGATGACACCCTCCGACGGTCGGTACTGTGAGAGCAGTTCGAACGTGTTCTCGCTGGTGAGTGCACCGTTGTCCCGGGAGCCACCGTCCAGCAGCGCGGCTCTGATTCCGACCTGTGCGAGTGTCGTCAGAAGCTGGGCGCGGAACTTCGGTGCCATCCCTTCCGGCAGCACGTCGAAGTGTGCCTGGAAGTTTTTCGCCCAGGTGATGCCCTTGAGGTGGCTCCAGGCCAGCGAGGACGGCGAGACGACCCCGGAGGACTGTTCCATATCCCACGCGAGTGTCGATGCGTCGGGTCGACCCGTATCGTCCTCCAGCACTGGCTGCTGTGTGAAGGATGGGTCGCCCTCGGTGAAGGGGGCGAAGGTCAGGTTGGGGTTGTTGATCGGCGGCATCTCGACGTCGGCGTTTTCGACCATCGCAGGCAGACGCTGATCACGCAGGGTGGCCATCTGATCGTTGCCCGGAATCGGAAACGGGACGCCGTTGCCCGCCATCGCGATGTTGGTACTCATGTTGTACAGCGAGTACCAGTACGAATCCCAGGTGGCCTCCGTCCAGTCGTAACTGGCGGTCGTCTCTTCGGTTTCGATCCCCGCGAGAGCGAGCAACTGGTTCAGTCCGTCTGCCGCCGAACTGCTCTCGACGTCCTCCGGTGGTTCGGTGCCCGGTCCCGGCGTCGCCTCGGAGACGACGACGAGTCCGACCATGCCGAGCCCCTCGTGTGGCGTGCAGTAGTAGTTGTAGACGCCCGGCTCTTCGAATGTGTATTCGAACGTGTCGCCCTCTGATATCACTCCGGAGTTGAACGATGCGACACCTGTCGGGACCCGGTTCGGCCTGTCGTTGTTCGGGTGGTACGCCGTCACGGAGTGGCTCCCGCTTGCGTTCTCCCAGGTGATCGTCCCCCCTTCTTCGAGCCAGACGACTGCAGGTGAGAAGACGTTCTGGCCCGCTCCCTGGTCCGAGTCGAGTGCCAGCACCTCGACCGTGGCCTCCGACTGGAGGTCGTCGGCCCCACCCAGTACGTCCGCCCCCGGGGGGTGGTCGCCCCCGTTGTCCATCCCGTCGTCGTCCGTCTCGTTACTGTCACCTATTCCATCGTCCCCCGCATCGCCCTCTCCGTTGTCGGAGCTGCCACAGCCAGCGAGCGAGACGACCGACCCCGCAGCGAGTGCTTTCAGTACATTCCGTCTATCTGCAAATGGGAACTCGTCCATTGGTGTTCGTTCGGGGCTACCATTCACCACCGGTTAAGAGCAGTCGAGTCGTGCGTAACCCACGCAGATGTGGAAAAGTTATATATATGACAGCTATGGTTGGCCCAGCCTACTCGTCGAGGAACTCCGCCGCCCGGGTCCGGCCGAGCGTCATCAACTCGTCGATAAACTTCCGGTCACGGTCGAGTTTCGTCGAGCAGTGGTACCGTTTCTTCATCTGGATGCGGTCGATCGAGGTTTTCGAGAACTCGTCGGCCGGGAGTGTTCCGTCTTCGACCCACTCGTTTACTCGCTCGATGAAGCCAAGCTCCTGGTTCAGCGAGATGTTCCCCGAGAGTTCGTTCCGTCGGTCGGCGATCTCGTCGAGGTGGGTCGGATTGCCGTCCAGTTCCTGTGGATTGATCTGGACGATCCAGAGTTCGTCGGGTTTCCGGTCGGCCGGCTGGTGCATCAGATCGCTCACCGGCGGGTTCTGTGAGAATAGCCCGTCCCAGTGGAGGTGGCCGTGGATCTCGACTGCCTCGAAGAGATTCGGCACGGCTGCCGACGCGAGCACCGCGTCGACGGTGACCGCCTCGTTGGTGAACGTCTCGAAGACACCGGCGTTGATGTTGACAGTGCCGACGACCAGCTCCGGTGTGGTGGCCCGGCAGTACTCCGGGACCTGCTCGAAGTCGATATGCGTTTCCAGAATATCTCGGATGCGTTTCTTGCCGAGTTCGGGTCCCGGGATCTGGTACGGGCTAAACTGTGGGAACGGCATCCCGTTGCTCTGCATCTTGTCGAGTATCTGGAGCCACCGGTTCGTCGTTCGCTCCGAGTAGCTGTCCGCCGCGAGGTCGTCCCAGATGTCGGTGACCATCTCCGCGGCCACCTCCTCGCCCTCTGTAACAAGTCCGTACCAGGCCGCGAGTGCGTTGAAGGCACCGCCCGAGGTCCCACTCAGGCCGACGAGTTCGTGATCCTCGGGCCAGTTCTCGAACAGTTCGGCGAGTACCCCCGCGGTAAAAGCCGTGTGGCTGCCGCCGCCCTGGCAGGCGATGGCGACGTTCGTCTGCTCCGAACTCATTCGTAGGTCTTCGTGTAGCCACCGTCCCAGAGCATGTCCGCGCCGTTGAGATGTTTCCCGTGGTGGGAGAGACCGAACGTGAACAGGTTCGCAACTTCAGCGGGGGTCATCATCTCTTTCGTGCGCGCCTGCCCGAGCATCACGTTCTCGATGACCTCTTCCTGGGAGATACCGCGCTCTTCGGCGGTGTCCGCGATCTGGTTGACCATCAGCGGGGTCAGCACGTACCCGACCGAGACCGAAAAGCTCCGCAGTGTTCCAGAGCCCTCGGCCGCGATCGACCGCGTAAGTCCACTCAGCGCGTGTTTGGCCGTGATATAAGCCGCCTTGCTGTTGGTCGCGTAGTGGCCGTGGACCGAGGACATGTTCGCGATTGCCCCGACGCCGTCGTCTGTTGCCTCGATGTGTGGAATCGCCTTCTTCGCAGTGAGAAACGGCGCGCGGACCATGATATCCTGCAACAGATCGTATTTTTCCATCGGGAACTCGGCGATGGAGTCGATGTGTTGCATCCCGGCGATGTTCGCGACGTAACGCAGCGAGCCTTCCTCTGCAGCCGCCTCGACGACTGCGCCGACGTCCTCGTCGTCGGTCAGATTCGTCTCGACCGGGTGGAACTCTCCGGCTGCGTCGAACTCCTCGATTGTCGCTGCGGTGTTTTCCATCCCACTTTCGTCGATGTCGGCCCCGACGACTGTTAGCCCGTTCGTCGCCAGCGCGATCGCTGTCGCCTCACCGATCCCCGAGGCTGCACCCGTCACTAGCGCGACGTTGTCGGTCGTGAATCGTGGATCGTCGAGCAAGAGGAGGTCGTCTTTCGTCAGTTCCGGTGCCGTCAGATCGGTTGTCTCGTCAGTCACGTATCATGTTACGTCAGACTCGAATATAACAGTAGCTCACACTGCCGTAACCTGTTCTTTTACTGCGGTCTTCCAGCCGGCCTGGCCTGCAGTCACAGATAGATTTGTCCGCTGGCAGTTCACAGCTATCGCCGTGGCAGCCAGTTGCCCTACGGCGGCCAGATCGGGTTCGTCCTCGATGGTCTCGCTTTGCCAGGCGTACTGGATCTGTCTGTCGGGATCGACGACGAACACCGTCGACTTGGCCCAGTCGCTGCCAAGTTGGTCTCAAATGGGTCTGTTGGTCGGGACGAATCTATCGCAGTAGCCGCCCGAAAAACCCTTCCTGGTTGTCGAGTGATTCCTCCTCTTCGTAGTAGATGTACTTGAGCAGCCGACCGGATCGACTGTTCAGGGAGACGTGTCCGCGGTCGTCGTCGTAATCGACGACGCCGGCTTTTGCCATCTTGGGGAGATGGCACTGGTAGAGGCCGACGTAGGTTCGTTTGCGCTGCTGGGAGTTCAGCTGGCTGATCTCGCAGTCACATTCCTTACTCGCGATGTGCTCGGCAAGCTCCCCGATGTCCGCCCCTCCGTCATTTTTGTGTAGATACTCTAGTACTTCCTGACGCCGATCAGCACTTAGTATCTCGAAAATCTGTGTTTTCGATAGCTGCTTCTCGTCCTGGGTTGTCCTGTCTATGTCACCGACCGTCTGTTCCGGAGAGTCACTCATTATCAGACCCCTCTACTCAGTACTTCCGAGCATACAAGTTAGTTAGATAGACATTATTGCAGAGTAAGTACAGAAACTGCATTCTGTGGTCCCAACATACTCCGGGTAGAATCGCATCGTTCGACCACGGCTGCTATCGGATCGCACAGCTGATACTGGTGGCTGTCCGTTCGGACAGATCGCCGACCACCGTGAGAACGAGTGCTCACCGGTCGACGTTCTTTAGTTTGGTATAACTACCAGTATGACTCTCGAATCCCCGTTTGCGGTCCTCCAGTCGCGGCGACACCTCGCAGTGGACTCGGCGACGTTCGACGTCTGGCCCGAGTGCAATCGTGCCTGATGCGATAACTTCCAGTACGGCGATGGACCACAGTCTGTTTCCGAGCAGCCGCCCGACCAGGGGCTGCTGGTGGACCGACAGCCGTGGTGACCAGTATGGTCAGACAATCCCAGGCGGAACGTAAGGCACTGGCAGCTGGTTGTCTGCTGTCGAATCATCTACAGCTGTAGTGTCTTTTTATTTATATAACCGGGGCCGATGGTAAGGAACATATTAACTGGTTTACGGGCCTGAAAATCCCATCTTACCGGTGTTTGATGATTGTAGACACATATTAGTATCATATAAATTATTTATTTTAGATTATTATTTATACTGTAACTAGCGGGTCGCCGGTTCAGATCAAGCAACAAATTACTACGTCCGATACACCCCGAGAGATCAACGATGGTAGAACACATCTCGGAAGAAGAACTGCAGCGGATTCAGGAATTTGTCGATACCCCGGCGTACGAGCGAGAGCCAGAGCAGTTGATGCCGGAAGAGCAGGCAACGAAGGAATAAGGTGTCTGTGGTATCGACCCGTCGTGTCTGATTCGCTGCCCCCCGGTCCCCCAGTTATTCCGAACCGTCACCAGCAGTAGCTACGGTGGTCGACGATCTGTCCGAACGGACAACCACCAGTCTCGGTTCGATCGGGGCAGTGAGCTCGATCTCCCAGCCGTTTGCCCGCCTGTCGCATACCGCCTTAGTTCTGTAACTCGGACGGAATCGACTGCTTGTCCTGGAGTCGGTCGACGGCGTGCGCTGTTGCCGTGACGACAAATGCAGCGACGATAAACGCCGCGACGACCGCTTCGGAGATTGCCCCAAAAAAGAGAACATTCGCTACTGTCAGTCCGAGCAGTACAGTACTCGTCGCAGCGAGTCCGAGATACACCCACTGCCAGGGGAGTTCGTCGTCAGAGGAGTTGAGATAGGTGTCGATCTCGTCGGCATCCGGCTGAAGCATGACCATCCCCGAGTCTTTGTCGTAGCTTACGACGCCAGCCTCGTCGAGACGTGGAATATGTGTCTGGTACAGCGAGACGTAGACACGCTTTCGTTCCTGCTCGGTAATCTCTTCGATGCTCGTATTGTTTTCCCAGGCTGCGACCTGTTCTGCGAGGGTCGTCAGCTCGATCGGTTCGTTTGCTTCCCGGAGATGATACAACACGTACCGTCGTCTGGGACTACTAAGCAGCTCGAAAACATCGTCTTGCGAGAGAGATTGTTCGCTCGGGGCCATTTACTAGTGAATTTTCATCGACTGTGTTCGTTGTGAAATTCGCCTGCGACAGCACGGTATCAGCCACCCTCGTCCATGGACCGATACCCGGGGTATCGTCTGATAGGCGATCAGAGACTGTTCCCTGTCTACGTAGACCAACTAACCATCACTACTTTGTTACATTCGAAATACCGGGTGGAATAGTGCTGTCTCCCAGAATACACTCTACTTACCGTGGCTGCTCTTCCTCCTCGGCTTTTTTATCAAACTGTATACTATAATAGGAGTTATGTAACTATATAGAACGCATACTTCGGCTGGTCGGAACCATTTGTTAAGACCTTCCTACTCTGTTTCGTTCGCTCGAAAAGAGCCTCAGGCGGTCAGAGAACGCCACCTGGGACCACTGAAATAATGAGCGACCCATTCGCTGGCGATGCTGACTGGACGGATAGCACGGATGGGTACGAACTGGCTGACCTACTTTTTTTAATTGCTGGCTCTCAGAATCCTTTTCAGTAAAAACAAAACGAACGGTAAGAAGACTTTTATCGGTTCGTTCAGTAAGCTTAGCAGACAGAAATTGCACGCGAACCATTACTGCAATGACTAATTCAGACAGCGGCACGGGACAATCGCCACAGACGGGTGAAGCGGTCCAGGGACCGAAACCCGGTACACAGGAGACAATGGATGATGCACAGTCGGGTGAGCCCGATACAAACTCCCAAGACTCAGCGGAAGAGGCAACGTTGCCACTCGATCAGGCCTTCGAGATTCTGAAAAACAGCCGCCGCAGGGAGACACTTCATTATCTGAACGAACACGGTGGGACGGCAACTCTAAGCAGTCTGGCCGAGCATATCGCGGCGATCGAAAACGACACCACCGTTCAGCAGATCACCTCCTCGCAACGCAAACGCGTCTACGTCGGTCTCTATCAGTGCCATCTCCCCAAGATGGATAGTATGGACGTAATCGATTTCGACAAAAATCGAGGGACTATCGAGCTTGCGAGAAACGCGGAACAGGTCTGTTCGTACCTCGGTGACTCGGACAGTGGCGACTGGTACAAACTCTATCTCGGACTCGCTGTCGCCGGCAGTCTCCTCTTTGTGATCTCCATCGGAGGCGCTGCAAAGTACGGCCTCCAGCCATCAGTCGTCCTGTTTTTGCTTCTCGGTGGTATGTTCCTCGGCTCGGTCGCGCACGCGATGGGAGTGGATGTACGCTCCCGTACCAGCTGAACTCCCATCTAAACCGCCGATTTCCTGCAGTAGGAACGTATTAACACTCTTTTCTGGAGGGTATGGGCGTATTATCTCCGCGCATTCGGCCTGATATCTCCCGTTTTTGTAACTCGGTTCTCGTGAGTGATCCACTTGGTGTCCCCAATCTGCATGTATAGTACATCTATACTGTACGTAAAACTGGTAAACTGTGGGCCGAATAAACCGAAATCGGCAGAACGACTTTTACAGTAGGAGTATCTTAACCTATTGTATGGTTGGACTAGAGGTGCTCGGGAACTAACTATGACGGAGGAAGGAAACAGTAACACTGATTCTGACCGGTCAGTGAAAGGTCGGAAACCCCAGCACAGTGCGTCAGGTGCCTGGTCGCGGGCAGACTGGGAAGCACTCGAGTCGGATCCGGATTTCGGGGACGATTTCGAGTACGAACTCACAGAGTGGGAGCAGTTCGAAACTCTCGATGGGACTGATCAGGTAATGTTCCTCCCGAGTGACGAGTCCGAACTCAAAGACGCGGCGTTCGTCGTCGCCGAAGAAACCGATCTCCTCGAACTCTCGAATCACTGCTAACTGTCGACCGTTGGCCGTTCCTTACCGCGCCAGGTCGCACGGCGAGTCCGTACTGGGTTACTCGTCCGCGTTTTCGAGGACGGCGGATTGTTCCTGGTAGCGGTTTCGAATCGTTACCTCTGTCACCTGGGCGACGTCGGCGATTTCTGACTGGGTTACCTTCGTCTCGGTGTCGGTCGCTGCGATGTAGATAGCTGCACCGGCCAGCCCCGTCGGTGATTTTCCGGAGTGGACTCCCTCTTCTGCGGTCCGCTCCAGAATCCCCTGGGCTTCCCGCTGGATATCCTGTCCGAGTTCGAGCTCCGAACAGAAGCGGGGGACGAACTGCTTGGGATCGATCGGCCGCATCTCCAGATCCTGCTCTGTGACCAGGCTCCGGTAGCTGCGACCGATCTCGCTCCGGTCGACGCGGGCGATCTTGTCGAACTCGTCGAGACTCCGTGGGATTCCCTGTTTCCGGCAGGCGATATAGAGGCTGCTGGATGCTACGCCCTCGATCGATCGTCCCTGGACGAGGTTGTCGTCGAGTGCTGTCTGGTAGATCACCGACGCCATCTCGCTGACCTGTTCGGGCAGCTCTAGCGCGCTCGACATTCTGTTTATCTCGCTTAACGCCAGCTGGAGATTGCGCTCACCTGTCTGGCTGATCCGGAGGCGGTCCTGCCAGGTTCTGAGCCGTTTGATCGTCTCCTGTTTGCGCGCCGACAGCGGCTGCCCGTGTGCGTCTGCATCTTTCCAGTGGATCTTGGTCGTCAATCCCTTGTCGTGGAGCATCTCGGTCATCGGCGAGCCGACCCTGGATTTTTGCTGGCTTTCCTCGTGGGTGAACGCCGACCACTCGGCACCTGGATCGATTAGCCTGTTCCTGAGGATGAACCCACACTCCTGGCAGACGAGCTCCCCGTGGACGTCGTCGAGAATCACCGACCCTGTCTCACACTCCGGACAGCAGTCCGTATTCTCTGCCCGGGCATCTGTCCGCTCCCGTTTCTTTGCATCTATCTCCTTGCGCTGGCGGACGGTGGTTTTGCTCATTGCTTCACCCCCCCCGCTCGCTCGGCTCGATTCGTGACGGATCCCCCCGAACCCCGTCTCTCGTTCATGATTCCGAATTGTTTTCGTTCTGCATTGTTATGTAGAAAATACCATTCCGAGGTTTCTGTTGGGCTCGTCGTAACCGCTGGCGTAGCGAGGTAACTCCCTGCTGTGTCCCGGATATCTGCCCGATACAGTCCGGCTGGTCCCCGTCCGGGCTGGTACGACCCGTCCGCCGTGAGGGGGTATTTGCGTGATACGTAGACTTTTCTTAATTTGAAATAATACCTGCTTAAATAACGAAACAATCTGAACGAACAAAACGTCTATACCGATAGCTCTAGACAAATTACCTGGTAACGAACGAATCTAAACAGCCTGTATCGGCCGACAAATCATCAGTTACGATAAAAATCAATAATGAGTACAGATTGGGACGAAATCGGCTTCGTGATCAGTTCGCGGTATCGAGTCATCGCCCTCCGGCGGCTTGCCGTTGGGCCTGCAACACCATCGCAGATCGCAGCAGACGAGAGTGTCGGCATCGCGCACATCTCGCGAGCCCTGCAGGGGCTCCGTGAGAAAGAGCTCGTCGACCTGCTCGTCTCTGACGACCGAAAGAAGGGGCGTGTCTACGGACTCACGGAACGTGGGCGTGAGATCTGGGAGACGATCGATTCGGAGAATCTCGTCACGGAGTAATCTCTCTGCGTGTGGTGGACAGCCCATACCGGTGCTGCACGCTGGTATGGTCTTCTTACTACCCGGTTGATACTCTATAACAATCCGATAGCCTCGGTAATTTCACATACGAGACGGATCTTCACGTGTATCAACCGACTCTCCCGCAGGGATTGAGGCGTCGACGGACACCAGCGGTTGCTCACGGTCTGCAACCGCGACCCTCACACGGCGGATCTGCCTGCGACCAGGTGAGCCAAGATGAGTAACAACGACAACGAGACCACAGACGATGAGGCCGGAACAGGAACGGTCCTGGGCGATTTCACGACCGAGCCCGAACGTATCGCCGTCCAGACACTGATCGAAGAGAGCACCAGCCCCGATCTCCCGAGTGAGGATACGATCGATTCGATCTTCTCGGTGCTCTCGAATCCCGGCCGGAGATACGTTCTGACGTATCTGCTCCGGGCGGATGGCTACGTCACGATGACCGAACTCGTCGACTACGCGGTCGAACAGACCAACAGTGCGAACACGGGTGAGGAGTTTCGCCACCGGGTCACCGTCGAACTCTCACAGACACATCTCCCGGAGCTGGTCGATGCCGGATTTATCAGGTACAACATGGAGCGCCAGCTCGTCGACGAAACGGAGAAAACAAAGCTCGTGAGCCCGTATCTCAAGCTCGCACTCGCCCAGCAGGATCGCCTCGACGCCGAGGAGTGACCGTTCTATCTGTGGCCAGCGAGCTCGACCACGAGCTTCCCGTCGGACGCGATGGTGACTCTCACCTGTTCGTACTCGAATCTGATTTCGATCGAATCGGTCCCTGTCAGCAGTCGCTTCAGCGAATCGACGTCGGTGTACTCCTGTAACGGTGGGAGAGCCATCGGCTGGCTGTCCGTCACCTCGGCGATCGCCTTGACGATCGCCTCTGTCAGCCCGTCGGACTGTCGCCAGTCGGAGACGACCTGCTGGGTTTGCCCGTCTCGTCGATGGGAATGTGGCCCGTCGTGGTTCATATCCTGCTCACCTTGTCCCCCGGCTGACACTGCTCTAGTACCTCCCGTGTCATAATTTAACACAATTCGCACACTCGATTTATATTTTTGGGGAGATCGGTCACTCGAACGACGAGCTATCGAGTTGCCATGTAAAGAGGGCTCGCAACACGACGACGAGGCTATTGTTCATGCCTGCACCCCAGATTGCCGTCTCATTGCTCTGTTTCGAGACAGTTCTCCCATCGTCGGGGACGAGCACGCTCACGAGGGTTGTTTCGTCGTCGACCATCACCAGCCGTCCCGAGGGCGTCTCCGCCCAGTTCCACAGTGACGGGACGAACTCCGTCTCGGGGACGACCGTTTCGATCTCCTGGCGTGACGTCTCGGACATCGCCCCCAGTCTGATCGAGACGCCACGGTCCTGGGCCGCGGAGAGGCTGGCGACGATCTCCTCGGTGAGCAAGTTCTCGACGCTCATGAATACGACCGTCTCGTTCGCCGCATCGATAAACTCCAGAATCCGTTCGGTGATGGTGTCGCAACCGGTGACAGTCCAGACGCCGCGCTGTTCTTCGGTCTGTGTGGTCGTCTCGAGTTCCCCCGTCGCGTCACGAAACCGGTTCAGCCGCCGGGTGAAGTACTGCTCGAAGTGCTGTCCGGCCGTTTCCAGGGAGACTGCCCGGAACTGTTTGGGGTTCGAGTGCTGGACGTCGACGAGGCCCCTCCGTTCGAGGTCGTCGACCGCGTCGTAGACCCGTGTCCGGGGCACCTCGGAGACGTCGCTGATCTCTTTGGCCGTTCCGGTTTCGATTCTGACCAGTGTGACGAACGTTTCGGCGGCGTAGGCACTCAGCCCAAACGCTTGCAACTGTTCGATAGCAACCTGCCGTGGGTGATCCGACGAGTCCGGAGACATACTCTGGTGAAAACTGTCCGTGTGGACAGTACACACAGCCCGAGAGGTTGGGATCCAGATCGGACTGTGTGTACTACCCACTCCGAGCCGTTGCCGTAAAATAGTATTGTGATTAACTGGGTGAATTGCTATTCGAGAGGTCCTGCATAACTTGATTCTGTGGCTGTCACGTCAGTTATACTGTGATTATTTGAGTGAATCTACTGAACGTACGCTTTTTGAAAATAATAGAGGAAACGCCTTTCTGATTGTGACTGGAAGAAGTAATTAGACTATCATCCCGGTAGTCAAGAGGTTGGGATCCATGGAAAATCTAGCAAATCAAGAGCAGTCGATAGAATTGCTCCAGCAGCTCGGGCTCAAGGAGTACGAGGCCAAGTCGTTCGTCGCGTTATCCCGGCTCCCTCAGGGTACCGCAAAGGAGATCAGCGATATCTCCGAGGTGCCCCGGACGCGGGTCTACGACTCGATTCGAGTACTGGAACAGAAAGGGCTCGTCGAAATACACCATTCGAACCCCAAACAGTTTCGAACGGTTTCGATCGACGAGGCAGTGAATATTCTCAAATCTGAGTACGTCACCCGGATCGAATCGCTCAGAGAGAGCCTGACCGACCTCGAACCGGCCGGAACGGACGAGGAGACGGAGATCACCCACGAGGTCTGGGCACTCTCGGGCGGGGCCGCGATCGAGGCCAGAACTGAACAGCTCATCAACGAGGCCGAGGGGGAACTGATCATGGTCGCCGGCAACAACCGGATGCTCACCGACGGACTGATCGGGGCTTTGCAGGCGGCAACCAATCGTGGCGTCACCGTCGTCGTCGGTGTCGCCGACGATTCACTCCGTGACACACTCATCGACGCGGTTCCCCAGGCTCGGGTGTTTATCTCCGAGTTGCCGTGGCTCGATAGCTCGTCACTCCAGGGTGACGAGACAGAGATCAACCGGCTGCTGTTGATCGACCGGAGCACGATTCTGGCGAGTTCGACGCACGATCCCGACGTCCCCGAGCACGAAAAGGCAGTGTTCGGACGGGGGTTCAACAACGGTCTCGTGACGATCGTTCGGCGACTGATGGTCACCGGGCTACTCTCGGAGGACGACCCCGGCGAAGCAGCCGCCTAGTCCCGCAGTCAGGACTCTTCGTCGGTATCTGACTTTTCGGTCGGCCAGGTCACACTCCCGAGGAACGGGACACCGGTCTTCTGGGCCGCCCGTGCGATCATGTGCGCCCCGGTCGGCACCGTCAGAAACAGGAAGACGATACCGACAAGCGAGGTCAGCCCGGCACCGCCCGGGCCGAACTGGACGAACCCGGCCAGGAAGATCGTCACCGTTCCGAGTGTCGTCGGTTTGCTCGTCGCGTGCATCCGGTTGTAGACGTTGGGGAGTCGCAACAGCCCGATCGTGCCGACTGTGAGGAAAAAGCAGCCGATGACGACCAGTCCCATCACCGTCACCTGCCGGATCGCTTCGAGTTCGACCATCCTAGATCCCTCCTGTCGTCGTTCTCGTTGTCCCTCTCATTATCCTCTCCGTGTCATGATATCCCCCTCGGTGACGTACTTCGCGACGGTGACCGTCGAGAGGAAGCCGATGATCGCGAGTACGATACTCACCGTCACGAACAGGCCACGGTCCGTCTTCAGTGCGAACAACATGGCGATGGCGATGACGTTCGTCGCGATCGTATCGAGCCCGACCACGCGATCCGGCACGGTCGGCCCGCGGATCACCCGGTAGCCACAGAGCAGACACAACCCTGCGACGAGGACGAGCGCACCGTTTATCACCATCGCTGTCAGCTGTTCAACCATTCCTTTCCTCCTCGTTTTCGTCTTCCCCTAGTCCAAACTGCGCCAGTGACTGGGGAACCGTCTTCGGTTCCGGTGGGTGATCCGGCGGGTGGATCGTGATCTCCGGGGCTGGATCTCCCGGGTTTCGCTGTTCGTCGAAGATCAGGAGCGCGTAATCTTCCCACTGGCGGATCGGTTCGACGACGTCGTGGGGGTCGCGACCGTCGATCATGTGGACGTACAGTGCGTTCTCCTCGGGATCGTGATCGAGCGTGATCGTTCCAGGCGTGATCGTGATGCTGTTCGCGATCGTGGTGATTCCCAGCTCTGTCTCGACGCGCAGTGGAATGAGAATCACCTGCGGTTCGAGTGGCATCTTCGGCGCGAGCACACGGTAGGTAACGTCCACGTTCGCGACGACCACCTCCTTGAGGAAGACCAGGACGTAGAGGACGATATATGGGACGATCGTCACCAGCCGGCCGATTCGGAACTCCTCGCCGTACAGCCGCCGGAAGACGTAGGCGACTGGGAGGCCGACGGCCGTCCCGACGATGAGCGTCGTCACCACCACCTGTGGGGCCAGGGAGTTGCCGCTGACGAACACCCACAGCACCGCAAACAGCAGACCCGCGACGATCCACCGTCGCGTTCTCATCCGGTCTCACCCCCGAGCCCGACGATTTCGATGTAGCCGTCGGTATCGAGTGCCGCATCGCTCGCGGCGTCGGCGAACTGGTAGACCGGTTCGAAACCGACGCCGATCGCGAGGACGACGAGTGCGAGTGTCGCGAGCACCGCGATCTGTCCATCGTGAACTACCCCTGCCCGGATCGCCTCACTCTGACTGCCCCAGAAGGTTTCGATCCACGCGCGCGTCGCGTACAGTATCGTGAGGACTGCACCGAGGAACAGCACTCCGAGTGTCAGGACGGCGGCTGCCGTCGCGGTGGTGTCGCCCGTCGCTGCCGCGAACTGTCTCGTTGCGGCGTCGAAGACGAACAGCTTGCCGAAAAAGCCCGCCAGCGGCGGGATCCCGACGAGTGAGAGCCCGCCGACGAGGAAGACGCTCGCGAACACCGGGGAGCGATCCCCGAGCCCTCCGAGTTCTGATAGTTTTGTCGTCCCGGCTATATCCTGGATGACGCCCGTCGACAGGAAGAGCAACCCCTTGCTGACTGCGTGATGCAGTGCGAAGATCAGCGCGGCGAAAATTCCCAGGTGGCGAAGCTCTCCGGCGGTCGTCGCCGCGGCGATCCCGACCGCCACCGCGATAAATCCGATCTGTCCGATGCTGGAATAGGCCAGCAACTCTTCGAGTGAGTCGCGGCTGACAGCGCCGAAGCCACCGACGAGAATGCTCGCCAGTCCCATCAGGAGCAGGGCCGGTGCGAGGAAGGCGAGTGCCGTGTCGCCGGCGACGGCCGGGACAGTCGCCGAGACGTCGGCGTCGCCGAAGACAGTGAAATACAGCCGGATGATCGCGTAGATGCCGACTTTCTTCGTCGCGCCGGCGAAGACGGCGACGATCGGCAGCGGTGCCGCCCGGTAGGCCGAGGGCACCCAGAACTGGAAGGGGGCCAGCCCGGCTTTCAGCGAGAAGGTGACGAAGACCAGCGCCGAGAGTCCGACGACCGGTTCGGTCACCGCGCCCGGTGCCGAGAGCTGGACGGCCATATCCGCCATGTTGAGCGTCCCGGTCGTGGCGTAGAGCCCGCCGATCCCGAGTAACATGAGCGCGCTGCCGACGATGTTCAACACGACGTAGCGCACAGCAGCGGCGGTGTGCTGGGCGTTCCCGTAGAAGGCAACGAAGACGTAACTCGCCATGAGCATCACCTCGAACCAGACGAAGAGGTTGAACAGATCGCCCGTCAGAGTTGCACCAGTTGCACCGAGCAACAGGAACTGGAAGAGGGGGTAGTAGTAGACACGCTGGTTCTGTTCGTCGATAAACTGCACAGAGAAGACGACCGCATAGACGGCGACGATCGCTGTTATCGCGAGCATGAACGCCGACAGCTCGTCGGCGACGAGGACGATCCCGAAGGGTGCCTCTAGCCCGCCGAGCTGGTAGAGGATGCCACCGGCGTCGGCCGCGAAGACGACGCGCCACGAGAGATAGCCGACGACGGCTGCATACACGACCGTCCCGGACACCGCAATCGCTCGCTGGAGGCGCGGCCAGTTTCGAACCAGCAGTGCGACTGTCCCTGTCACGATGGCGACGAGCACCGGCGCGATCGCGATCCAGCTCGTCATTGTTTCCACTCCGTGACGTTTATTGACTCATTTTCCTGGTAGGCACGGTAGGAGAGCGTGAGCGCGAAAGCCGTCATCCCGAAACTGATGACGATGGCGGTCAACACGAGTGCCTGGACGACCGGATCGACCGTCTCGGGAAACGGCGCGTGGTGGGTCGCGAGCACCGGTACCGTCTCCGAGGTTCCCTCCACGATCCCGCCCATCCCGATGAGATAGACGTTCGCGGCCTGCGAGATGATCGCCAGCCCCCAGACGACTTTCACCAGATCATCCCGGAGCAAGAGGAACGTGCCCAGCGCGAACAGCGCCCCGACCGTCGCCGCGACAGCCAGCGTCATTCCGCACCCACCACCGAGAAGATCGTGAGCAGGCCGCCGACGACCACACAGAAGATCCCGATATCGAAGACGACCGCACTCGCAAGCTCGATTTCGCCGAACAGCGGCAGATGGACGTACTCGTAATCCTGCGAGAGAAACGGCTCGTCGAAGAGCAGTGCGGCCAGTCCGCTCCCGACGGTCACCGCCAGCCCGAACTTGAACAGCCGGCGGTAGGCAGTCACCGTCCGGTGTTCGCCGATCTGTCTGTCGTAGTCGACCTCGCGGTCGAGGACGCCGACTTCCAGATAATCGAGGCTGTAGGCGACGTAGATGAGCGTAAACGCGGCGACGGTCAACACGCCGCCGATGAAGCCGCCGCCTGGCAGGCTGTGTCCCTGCAAGAAAAGCGAGATGGCGACGACGAGGATGATCGGCACCACGATGCGTGCAGTCGTCCGCATGATAACTGTCGTCACTGTGTTTCACCTCTGTCTCGCATCGTCACCAGAACCAGCACCGAGAGCGCGGCGATGACGATGACGATCGACTCGCCGAGTGTATCGAACGCCCGGAAGTCGGTGAGGATCACGTTGACGATATTCGTCCCACCACCCTCCGGCACCGCGGTATCGACGTACTCACTGGCGGTCTCGGTCAATCCCCTGTCTTCGGCCGGCGCAGCGTACAGCACGGAGACGAACGCCGTTGCACCCACGAACACTGATAGCGCGGCATCTCTGAGTACTTTGCCCCACTCCAGTTCGCGATAAAAGGCCGGTAGCTCTTCGATCACGAGCAGGAAGATCAACAGTAACAGTGTCTCGACGACGAGCTGTGTTAGCGCCAGATCCGGGCCGCTCGCGAGGATGTAGAAGATGGCGACCATGAAGCCGAGAATCCCGAGTGTCAACACGCCGGTAACGTGACTTTCCGCGACCGTGACGGCGATCGCTGCGAACACTGCCACACCCAGTACGAGTATCATCGCGACTGGCGTCTCGGCACTCGTCGGTGTCGGCAGCCCCGTCACAGTGCTCGCGTAGCCGGCGACTGTGAGCGCACACGCCGAGGCGAGCAGCCACCAGACGTAGGTCCTGATCTGGCCGGTGTGTACGTGAGTACTGATCGCCGCACTCGCCCGGTCGGTCGCCCCGAGCAGCCCGTTGTAGACCGTGACCGGATGCGTCCGTCTCGTTGCCCCGTGGAGTCGGGCGAGGATGGAGCGAATCTCCGTGTAGTACGGGAACGCCGCGAACCCGACACCGATCGTCACGAGACTCATCGCCACCGGGCCGGAGAGATGGGTCGGGATCTTGGCGTCGATCGCGACGGGTTCCAGCGCCGCTGCGCTCGCAGCGTCGTCAACGAGAAAGCCGATCGCGACGTCCGGAAGCAGACTCACGAACGCGACGCCGACCGCGAGGACCGCCGGTGGGGCGAAGAGTGTGAACGGAGCCCGGTGTACCGTACCGAGTTCCTCGGGCTTCTCGCCCAGAAACAGCCAGAGAAAGCGAAGCGAGTACAGCACGGTGAAGATGCTCGCGAACACCGCGGTCGCCGGATACAGCCACGCCAGCCCGCCGCCGGCCTGGGCGGTCTCCCAGGCAGCCTCGAAGAGAATCTCCTTGGAGTAGAATCCACTGAAAGGCGGTATCCCGGCCATACTGAGTGTCGCGACCGCCGTGATCGCGGCGGTCACCGGCAGCGCACGCCAGAGCCCGCCGAGTTCGTCGATCTGGCGTGATCCGGCCTCGTGGGCGATGATCCCGGCGACCAGAAAGAGTGCAGCCTTGAACAGTGCGTGGTTGAACAGGTGGAAGGCGCCGGCTTCGGGCCCGTAGTGTGTCTGAAAGCCGAAACCAGCGATCATCAGCCCGAGGTGACTCGCCGTCGAGTAGGCGAGTAACTCCTTGATATCGCTGGCGAGGACTGCGAGTATCGCACCGACAGTCATCGTCAGCATACCGAGCGTCGCCACGAGGAACATCCACTCGGGGCCGTGAAACAGCGGTCGGACTCTGCCGAGTGCGTAGACGCCGACTTTCACCATCGTCGCCGAGTGGAGAAAGGCAGAGACCGGTGTCGGCGCGACCATCGCCCCCGGCAGCCAGAAGTACAGCGGTACCTGTGCGGATTTGGCCGCGGCAGCGATTGTCACGAGCACGAGTGCCGGGACGAACAGCCCGTTTGCCTCCAGCACGGCCCGGATCGTCTCGGCGTTTTCGAGGATCGCTGCGAGGTTGAACGCGCCCACGCCGGCCAGTTCGGCAGCGACGGCGAGCACGAGGAGGCCGACGAGCAGGCAGAGCCCACCCCCGACAGTGATAATCATCGCCATGCGCGCGGAGTACTGTGAGCTGGCGTCTTCGGTGTGGTAGCCGATGAGGATAAAAGAGGTCACGCTCGTGAGCTCCCAGAACAGAAACAGGACGAGGAGATCGGCCGCGAACGCCACCCCGAGAATCGAGCCCATAAACGCCAGCAGTGCCATGTAGAACCGCCCCAGGTCGGGCATCCCGTGCATGTACGTCGTCGCGTACGCGAAGATCAGGACGCCGATGCCACTCGCCAGCAGCGCGAACAGCAGTGCCAGTCCATCGACGTGGAAGCGAAGGGCAACGTCGTGTGAGGGGATCCACGGCGTGGCGACCGTTCCCTCGGTCCCGACCTGCGTGAGAACGAGTCCGAACGAGACCGTCGCGACTGCGGCCCCGAGATAGCCGACCCGCTCACCGACAACCCGATAGAAAAGCGGTGTCAGCACTGCTGCGACGAAGGGGAGGCCGATCGCGACGGTGAGGACCCAGAGCTGGGGTTCCATCAGATATTCACAATCAGACACAGATCGAACTTAAGACGTCCGAAACGAGCCGTCTCCTCGTTACCGACTGCTGTCATTTGAGTACTTATTCCTACATCTACTCTTCCAGTACTGGCTAGCATCACCACAAGCATAGGGGACTGGGGTTCCTCTCTCTAGACATGGCCCCGAACCGATTCACCGACAGAGAACAGGCTGGCGCGGAACTGGGGGACCGACTCCGCGAGCAGGGGATCGACGCCGACATCGTGCTCGCGATCCCGCGCGGTGGGCTGCCGCTCGGCCGTGCAGTTGCCGACACGCTGGACGTACCGCTGGATATCGCTGTCGCGTCGAAAATCGGCGCGCCGAACAACCCGGAGTATGCTATCGGTGCCGTCGCGAGTGACGGGAGTGTCTGGCGGAACGAAGAAGCGTTCAGGAACTCGGCTGTCGACGAGGCGTATTTCCAACAGCAACGCGAGACGGAGCAAGCAAACGCCCGGGAGAAAGCCCGCCGGTACCGGGGTGACCAGTCCGAACCCGATCTGACAGACAAGACAGTGGTCCTCGTCGACGACGGTGTCGCCACCGGATCGACGATCAGGGCCTGTCTCGAACAGATCCGGAATGCGGACCCGGACCGTATCGTCGTTGCGCTTCCAGTCGGCCCGTCGGATACGATCGCAGACCTCGAAGCCACGGTCGACGAGGTGGTCTGTCTGGAGACCCCTGCGCGGTTCCGGGCTGTCGGGCAGGCCTACGACCGCTTCGAGCAGGTGTCAGACGAACGCGCGATGTCGTATCTCGACGCGGGGTCGTAGCCGCGTCATCCGTCCGGCTCTGCTTTCGTCGTGAACACCGGCACCTCGCTGCGCCGGATCACCCCCTCGCTCACACTCCCGAGTAGTACCCGCTCGATACCGGTTCGACCGTGGGTTCCCATCACGATAGCGTCGATGCCGTGTTCGTCGGCATAGGCACAGATCGCATGGCTCGGTGGCCCGCTCACGATCGAGGATTCGACCGTCGTGACGGCCGACTGTTCCACGCGGTCGCTGGCGATGTCGAGTGCTTGCTCTCCGGCTTCTTCGAGCGCTTCGAGCACCATGCCGCCGTCGACGTCCCCCGTAACGAGGCCGGTGTCGACCACGTGGAGCAGGTGTACCGCCGCGTCGATCCGTTCTGCGAGTTCGATCGCCTCCGACAGCGCCGCGTGTGCGGTTGCGCTCCCGTCGACCGGGACGAGTATGCCCTCGAACGGCCACTGGACTGTCGTCTCCTCGTGCGCTGTCACGACAGGGATCGTCGACTCGCGGAGGAGTTGCTCGGTGACGCTCCCGACGAGCATCCGACCGACGCCGCTCCGACCACGGGTCCCTATTACGATAGCGTCGATGTCGTGTTCGTCTGCGTACGCCAGCACCGTCTCGTGGATCGGATCGCTGTCTTCGAGTACTGCCGTCGTCGCCTCGATACCGGCCTCGGCTGCCCGGTCGGCGACTGCCGCGACCGCCTCTTCCCCGAGCCGGCGCAGTTCGGCAGTTTCCTCCTCGCTGAGGCCGAACGGCCAGCCGCCGGTCTCCTGGACGAAGACGGCGTGGACGTCGGCCTCGAACGCTTCGGCGAGTGCAATCGCCATGTCACCAGCCACCGCTGCCGGCTCGCTCCCGTCGGTTGGCACCAGAATCCTGTCGTACATACCGAGAGATACGTGTTGATTCGCCTAAGTATCCCCGCTGATTCTTCGAGTTCGGGAATCCCTCAAATCACAGTGCGAGCGGTACGAGCAAGACACCCATCAGCGACATTCGCCGTGCGCCGAACTGCACCGGGACGAGCCCGACGGCAGTTGCGACGACGAACACACCGACGCCGACCACACCAGTAAAGAGGAAAACGAGCACACAGAGAAAGCCGAGCACTGCAATCGAGAGACGGGCGTTGTCGATCGAGCCGACGGCAGCCAGATACCGGTCGCCGACCGCGAGGACCAGGACGAACCCCGCACCGGCAGCGATGGCGACAGTTCCGAGCAACACCGGAAGATTGTGGGGGACGTTCGTCGATTCGAGCGCGACCAGCACACCCGTTCGTGGGCTCCCGAGCGCGACCAGCGCAAAGAGGGCGAAGATCGTGTTTGCTGTGTTCACGCCGCTCGTTGCGACGACGAACGCTCGCGGGCCACGGTAGGGGACCAGCACGAGCGCGCCCGCGGCGGCGATCGCACTCGAAATCCCGGGGAGATAGCCGACCACAGCGCCGGAGAGACAGCCGATCAACCCCACGAGCACGACGAACCGTCTGGAGGTCGTGATCTGGGGGTCGTCCTGTTCGGGGACGCCCGCGCCACCGATCGCCTCGATGAGGATCGGTGCGCCGAAGAGGCCGGCAAACAGTGGCGCGAGCATCCCGCCTGCTGGGACCAGCCCGCCGGTCGGAATATCGAGCGTCACCACGCCGAGGAGACCACTCGCCGCCACGGCGACTGCGGCCCCGATCCGTGCCCGGGTCGTCGGTTCGGTGCCGACGATGAGCAGACAGACCGTCCCGAGGACGAACGTGAGATTCGCGGCGATCGTGGGATACAGTTGCTGCATCGCGAGTGTGATCGGGACGGCCAGTGGGATCGCGAAGGCGACGGCGAGTGCGCTGCCAAGCGCGGAGAGCCGCAGCGCTTCCCGGCCCCGCCCCTGGAGGACGAGTCGGTGGCCCGGCAGTGCCGTCGGTGCCATCGCCGGATCGGGGACGCCGAGTGCGAGCGCGGGGACGATATCCAGAAACGTGTGGACGACACCCGCCGCGAGCATCGCCGCACCGACGGCGAGTGGATCGGCGGGGATTGCCGGGGCGACACCCGCGAGCAACAGCGCGAAGTTGTTGGCGTGCAGTCCCGGTGTCAGTCCACTCGCTGTCCCCAGTGCGACCCCACCGAAGACGAACGCAGCCAGGACGAGCGTCCGTCCGGGTGCCACGCCGACTGCAACGCTTACCATCCCGACGAACTGGTCGTCCCTTCCGATATAATCCCTCGGACAGCAGTCGGAACCCGGTACAATTTACTGCTCCCATCTGCACTGGATTTATATGACGACCGAGGAACGGCCACGGATCCAACTCTTTGGTGCACGGCTCACAGTCCTGTTGCCGTCGCTCGTGGCCGTTCTCTCACTCGTGACCGGGATCACGAACATGACCGTCGGGGTGACGATCGGTGGCCCACTCGCCGATATCATTCCAGATGTCGTCCGGGAGGCAGCCGGTTTTACCGGTGCACTGACCGGGTTCGTGTTGCTTTTGAGTACCTGGTCGTTGCGGCATCGACACCGGTTCGGGCTGTACGCGACGCTCACCTTGCTCCCGATTACAGCCCTCCAGGGGCTCATTCAGGCCAGTGCGTACTCGCTGCCCCTGGTCGTCCTGTCACTGCTCTCCATGCCGGGGCTCGTCTATCACCGGAACCGGTTCGACCGGCCCGTCTCGCTGTCGACCACACAGATCTCCGCACTGGTCGCACTCTCGGGGACGATGGCCTACGGCACGGTCGGGACCTACGCCTTGCGAGAGGAGTTCACCGAGGTCAACACCGTCGCCGACGCATTCTACTATACTATCGTCACCGCGAGCACCGTCGGCTACGGTGATCTGACGCCCCTCTCCCAGCAGGCCCGGGTGTTCAGTATCACGGTGGTCGTCCTCGGGACGGCGAGTTTCGCGGTGGCACTCGGATCGGTGCTCGGCCCGGCAATCGAAGCCAGATTCGCACGCGCACTCGGAACCATGACTGACACAGACTACGACCTGCTCGAGGATCACATCGTGATTCTCGGCTACGGCGATCTGACAGAACCGCTCCTCGAAGAACTCGCTGACGAACGGGAGTTCGTGATCGTGACACCCAACAACGAACTTGCGGTCCGACTCCGAAACCGGGAGTACAAGGTTATCGTGGGCGATCCGAGCGACGACGAACCGCTGCAGCAGGCCGGGGTCGAACGCGCCAGTGCGATTGTCTGTGCGACTGAAAACGATGCCGAGGATGCCTTCGCAATCCTGACCGCCCGGGAACTCAGCCCCGACGCCCGTATTATCGCTGCCGCGACGGCCCGCGGCAACGTCCAGAAACTCCGCCGTGCCGGCGCCAATACCGTCTTTAGCCCCGCTGTCATCGGCGGCCAGCTGCTCGGCCGATCCGCACGCGGCGAGCGAATCGATACGATTTCGGATCACCTCGAGACCGACCCAGAGTGACATCCTCAGCTTGCTGTCACTCGTGATAACACAGATAAATTCATAGACATATATGGGCAGTGGTATTACCTGCCGCCGTCTCTGTGGGGGTATCAAGTAGTATATCTCACTTATTTTCGATACTTTCAGCAATCATTTTAATATGTCTGGCGTCTGTCTCCTACCCATGGGTACTAGTGACACAAACCCTCTCGTAGATTCTTACAGCAACCGGATCGGCGTTCCGTCGACGGCCAACGAAGCATACGGCTACTGGGTGTTCGTTTTCGGTGTGCTGGCAGGGTTCGTGGGGATCGCGCTGGTGATGCTCAGCGACTCCGCCGGGGCGATGGAGCGGGGTGCTGGCATCGCTATCGCGGCTATCGGGTTACTCCTCCTGATTATCGGGCCGATCATTCGGCTCCCGCTGAAGCGGAAGGCGACGCTGCTTTCCTATCTGGGTGCACTGTGCTGTCTGGCTGCTGTGGCGTGGTTCGTAACCGCGTTTCCGGACAACTGGAGTGCACAGTTCAACAACAGCGAGGTCGCGATTATCGGGCTATACGGGGTCGGAATCCTGATTATCGCGCTCGGCAGTGTGTTCGTCCCGCTGCTGACGAGTCCGCGTGAGGAACAGCTTGCTGCAGAAACCCGCGCGGCAGGAGCCGAAAGCGAGCGTGACGCTGCCATCGCGGAGGCAGAAGACCGCGCACGCGAGGCCGAACGACAGGCCGAGGAGGCACAGCGCCAGGCCGACGTAGCCGCCGAAGAACGTGCCGAGCGGGAACTGCTCGAAGCAGAGCTAGTACGGATCGGCGACAGTCAGTCGCAGTTCGAACTGTTCACCGACAGGGGTGGCAAGTACCGCTGGCGGCTCCGACACCGCAACCGCAACATCATCGCCGATAGCTCGCAGGGATACTCCTCGCGACAGAACGCCCAGAAGGGGCTGAGTGCGGTCAAACGTGATGCCTTCGGTGCCACCGTCGTCGATCTCGACAAACTCGACGAGGTGACTGTCGACAGCGTCGACGAGGCCGTCGAGGGTGACGACGCTCCGGAGTTCGTCGACGAGATCGAGAGTCGGGCCGAGTTCGAAACCTACGAAGACTCGGGCGGGGAGCACCGCTGGCGGCTCCGCCACGACAACGGCAACATCATCGCAGACAGTTCGCAGGGATACGGGTCGGCGAGCAGTCGGGACGACGCTGTCGAGCGGGTCAGCCAGTACGTCCAGAGTGCGGATTACCTCCGGCTCAAACCGGCAGCGTTCGAGCTGTTCCGCGACAGGGCCGGCAAGTACCGCTGGCGGCTGCTGTACAAAAACGGGAACATCCTCGCGGACAGCGGCCAGGGCTACGCCTCACGGCAGAAAGCCAGACAGGGGCTCGAAAGCGTCCAGCGAAACGTCGCCGAGGACGGCAACGCCGACTTCGAGGTCTACGAGGACTCTGGCGGGGAGTACCGCTGGCGACTCGTCCACCGCAACGGCAACATCATCGCGGACAGCGGCGAGGGGTACGCCTCGGAAAGCGGCGCGGAGGATGCTGTCGAACGAATCCGCAGTTACGCGCCAGTCGCACACGTCCTCGATATCGGTAGTGCGGCCTTCGAGATCTACAGAGACAACGCCGAGGAGTGGCGCTGGCGGCTCCGACACCGCAACGGCAACATTCTGGCCGACAGCGGTGAGGGCTACGCGTCGCGATCCGGCGTGGAAGACGCGATCAACAGCGTGAAACAGAACGGACCGAACGCGGACGTCGCCGACTCGTAAGCGTCTCGGACGCACAGAAGTTCGGACGGCACGGATTGTTTTTACAGACGCTCCTGCACCAGATCGTGAAATTCCACTGCATGGGCTGCCAGATCGAACTCGTCAGCTTCGATCTCGTGGAGTGTCTCCATCGTCGCCTGACTCGCGGTCGGTTCCAGGAGGAGGTAGGCACCACCGGTCGCAGTCCGGGCGAGCAGCCACCTCGTGTACCGATCGATCGGGAGCCATCCGGCATCGGTTCGTAGGACGGCGATCTGCCAGGCCTGTTTCCGGGCTCTCCGGAGACTCGCGGCTGCTGCCAGATCGTCGAGTTCGCCAAGCCGGTCGCCGATCCGTGCCAGCCCGGGGGCGTACTGGCGTGCCAGGAGATCCTGCTGGACGCTGACGAGCCGCCGGAGGATCTCGTTGATCCGGGTGTGGTCGGCGAACTTGTCGGGGCGGTCGGGGTCCAGGCCGATATCTGACAGCGTCAACGCCAGGTCGTAGTTGATGTGTGCGTTGATGCCAAGCAGTGTGTCCTGCATGACGAGCACGTCGTGTTCGAGCGCCGTTCCGAACGTGACGATCCACGGATCGGGCACTTCGTCGACTGCCCCACGCTCGTAGTTGTAAAATGCCCGCCTGTAGTACTCCGCAAACTGGACGAGATATCGTGCCATCCAAGCCGGGTCGACGAACGCCCCTGCATCGATCTCTTGGATCGTCGCCGCTGTCATCTCCGTGTAGATGGTGAGAAAGACTGCGCGGCGATCGGACTGTTCGAGCAGGGTCGCTTCGAGTTCTTCGAGGCGATCGTGGACGTCGTCCACCGACCGGAACGGCTCCTCGACGAGCGATAGTAGCTCCGTATCCGGCGTCTCGTCGACCACGAATCGCTCGACACTGCTGGTGTAGCTCTTTTGCAGTTGCCGCAGCCGACTGGTGTCGAGGAGCATCCCGAGTGCCGACAGGTCACCCATCGATCCGCTCCGGTCTCTTCCCGGGCGATTTCGGTCGCCGAGTGGTACGCATACTGGATTCTATACACCCGGTCTGGTAGTAAAGATATCTCTTGGAGGACCACGGGTGTCTCTGGGCTGGCGACACTCGTCCCGGCGAGTTTTTTGTACCCACCACCCGAAGCGGTCGTATGGAGGATCTCAAAACAGAGTTGCGCGACGCGTTCGAGAGTGATGGCTACGAGATTGCCGAACTGAGTACCAACCGCGACAAGGTCCGGATCGCGGTCCGAGATTCGGAGGCCAGCGGTGAGGCGTTGCGGGAACTCACGCACGACGTGCTCTCCAGCGACGATGTACTCGGATTCAACGTGACGACCGAGTCGACGGCCAACGACGAGATCAATACGGTGGTCTCGTTCCGGTATCGGGGCTGATACTGCTGGCAGCGTTAGGAATCGGATGCTTTCACTGTGCCGTGATGAATCACGCAGATGTGGCCCCCTTCTTCGAGGTCGCTGATCGAGTGTGTGGACCGGAACTGGAACCCGTCACGGTGGAGACACTCGCAGTCGCCGATCCAGCCTCCCTCTGACTGGAGTGTCGGGAGGATCTCGTTTTTGTAGTGTTCGATCTCGGATTCTGGATAGAGCTGGTCCCAGCTGCCGCCGACGAGCTCCTCGGGGCTGTAACCGTACACACTGGCGTAAGCCTCGTTGACGTACTGGAACTGGCCGTCGCTGTCGAATATCGCGATCCCATCCCGGATCGCTTCGAGTGCATCGATCGTCTGCTGGGCTGTTTGCTGGTTCCGATGTCGACGGACCTCCGTCTCGATCCGGTTTGCGAGCACAGCAGTCTCGCCGGTCTGTACGTAACCCGAGACGCCGGCCGCGAGCGCCCGTTCGGCGACTCCCTCACTGTCTGGATCTGCGTACAGGATGAACGGGATCGTCCTGCCCTGTTCACGGACTGCCTCGAACAGCGCCAGCCCGTTCGTCCCCGGCAACTCGTAGCTGCTGACGATGCAGTCGAACGACGACTTCTGCAGGCTGTCGAGTCCCGCCTGTGGCTCTGTTGCCGTTACATCGAACTTCCCGTCTGTCTGTTCGGTCGCCGTCGTCAGATCGTCGGTTGTCGCTGGATCCCCGTCGATATGGAGAACCCGGAACGTATCCACCGTGGACGATGTAGCCTCTCTAACTGCATTCATTTTGTCACCTCCATTGTGGTCTGTTACTCTTCGATATGTAGGTATTTAAATACCTGTTTTATTATTGGCTGAATAACAGTCTTTCTGCTTGATATATCGTTCATCGATCAGTCGATAGTTTGTTCGTCGAGGTCGTCCTCGCCGAGGTCGATAACAGGGGCCTCGTTTTCGAATCCGCGGACGAGTCCGAGCGCGACTGCGATTTCACGAAGCTGAACCGGGCCGATCTCGTTGAACGCCGTGATCCGCTCGTTCGCGGTGCTGATCGCGTCCTCCCGCTCGGCGTCGTCGCCCGCTGTTGCAGCCTCGGCCGCACGTCCGAGTGCAGCGGTCAACTCCTCGGCGATCACCATCCGGCGGCGGATCTGGCCGAGATGATCGCGGAGCGTTTCGAGTGCAACTGTCTCGACGCGTTCGATATCCTCGAAGACGACAGTCCGATCGATCGCCAGATCGATCGACTCGCGCAGCTCGACGAAATCACTGTTTGCAGCCTCGAAAGCTGCCGCTGTCGCGTCGAACTCACCGCCTCCGAACAGTTCGATCCCGTGGTTCAGGAGGCCCGTGGCAGCCACCGAGCGCTCGTTGACCGCCTGTACCCGCTCCCAGATCTCGATCCGGGTAGCGTACTCCGGGATCCGGTCTTCCGGCCGGTTCGACATGATCTCGCGTGGCTCGGCGTCGTGGTCCAGGCCGAGAACGTGTCCGATCTCGTGTTTCGTCGTCGTCCGGATCTGTCCGATCGGCCGTCTCGCCGCGACGACCCGTGCGGTGATCGGTCGGTCCACGCGCCGACCGGGGCCGAGGAGGGGCGCACAGCCCATCACCAGTTCGCTGTAGTTCTCGACGTTCTCACAGCCCTGCGAGCTATCCGTATATGCGATCAGCATATCCGGATCGTCGTGGTCGACGACCTCGAACGAGATCGAGAACCCGGCGTACTGCTCGCTGTTTCCCTCCCAGAATGCCAGCGCCTCCCGGGCGTTTCTGTCGAGGTCGTACGGACTCGCTGACTCGGCGTCGATCCGGACTGTCGGCTCCATCCCGGCGAGCGGGTGGCTGTCGTCCGCTGGCGGTGTGACACCGAGACAGCCAGCGACTGCAGTCGCGAACCCTCCGCCAGTTGCCGCGAGCAACGCACGACGGTTCATACCCGCTGTGAGTCGTCCAGCGACGAGAAAATTCCGGTCGATGAGCGATATACTTCCACAGAACTACTTTTTACTTACATACAATTACTATTTAATATCATATATTTGGGTAAACTTATTTATCTTCGTATGTCTGTTCTGAAAGTATGCCGGATCGTAGCAACAATTGTTCGGAGTTATCACGGCGTGATGTACTGAAAGCAACAGGAGGGACGCTGGCCGGCGGTGCGATGGTTGGGCAGGCCTCGGCGAACAGCCGTGCCGAAGTCAACGTCGGGTTCGACGGCCCCAGGGGCCGAGAGGCGGCGAAAAAGGCAGCCGACTCGATCGAGCGGGAGTTCAACTTCGATGCGATGACGATCACTGCATCGGAGAAGGCGATCGACGGCCTCGAAAACAACCCGAACATCCGCTACGTCGAGGCAAACGGGGAGATGCAGGCACTCGAACAGCGCCTGCCGTGGGGGGTCGACCGCGTCGACGCTGACGTCCTCCACGACAACGGTCAGACGGGTTCGGGTGCGGATATCGCCATCATCGACACCGGTATCGACGACGACCACCCCGACCTGGAGGCCAACGTCGGCGAGGGGAAAGCGTACGTCGACTGCTCGGGATCGAACTGCAACTACCCCTGGTCGGACGACGACAATCACGGCACCCACTGTGCCGGCATCGCCGGTGCGGTCGACAACAGCGAGGGTGTCGTCGGCGTCTCGACCGAGGCAACACTCCACGCTGTGAAGGTCCTCGACGGGAACGGGAGCGGCTCGTTCTCGGATGTCGCGGCGGGCATCGAGTACACGGCCGACCAGGGCTGGGACGTCGCGAGCCTGAGCCTCGGTGCCTCCTCCGGGTCGAGCACGGTCAAGGATGCCTGCCGGTACGCCGACGACAGGGGTGTCCTGCTGGTCGCCGCCGCGGGCAACGACGGTTCCTGTTCGGACTGCGTCGGCTACCCGGCCGCGTACTCGACGGTGATCGCAGTGAGTTCGACCGACAGCGACGACAGCCTCTCCTCCTTTTCCTCGACGGGTCCGGAGGTCGAACTGGCTGCACCCGGCGGGAGCATCGAGTCGACGGTCATCGGTGGCTACGAGACCTACTCGGGGACGTCGATGGCCTGTCCGCACGTCTCCGGGGCGGGTGCGCAGCTGATGGCCAACGGCTACACGAACACCGAGGCACGCCAGCGACTCAAAGAGACGGCAGAGGATATCGGTCTCGCGGACGACGAGCAGGGAAGCGGCCTGCTCGACGCCGAGGCCGCGGTGCTCGACGGCGGCGATACGGACACGGCACCGACTGTCTCCTGGGCGAATCCAACTGATGGGAAGACCGTCTCGGGGACGGTCACCGTCCAACTCGACGCCTCCGATAACGAGGACAGCGACGACTCCCTCGATGTTACCTACAGCGTCGACGGCGGCTCCGCACGGTCGACGACCTACAACGCCGAGACCGGCTACTACGAGGACTCCTGGGACAGCACTGCTGTCTCCGACGGCGACCACACGCTGGACGCCAGTGCGACCGACTCGGCGGGCAACACCAGCACGTCGAGCATCACGGTCACAACCGACAACACCGAGAGTGCACCGGCTGTCGATAGCCTCTCGGCGTCGGAAGTCGAGACTGACGACGGCGACGCCGAGTTCGACGTCGACTGGTCGGTCAGCGACTCGGACGGTGATCTCGACTCGGTCGATCTCACACTGACAGACGATACGGCCGGCGAGACCGAGGAGACGGCGGCGGTCAGTGTCAGCGGCGACACCGCAAGCGACACGACACGGCTGGTCGCGGCCGGTGACGACGGCTCCGGTAACGACTACACGGTCGAGGCGATCGGTACCGATTCGGCGGGGAACACCGGCTCCGACTCGACCACGGTGAGCGAGACCGAGGATACCAACAGTGCTCCGACTGCGAGTATCGACGGCCTCGACGACAGGAGCAACCCGCGCTGGGACCGGATCGAGGTCGACTGGAGCGCCAGCGACCCGGACGGCAACCTCGACACCGTGATTGTCGAGATGCTCGACGCAGGCGGCAGTACGGTAGACTCGGTGACCACCGGCGTCAGCGGCTCCTCGGCCTCGGGGGTCGACGAAGTTCGCACCAAGAGCAACGGCTCCGAGATCGTGGTGACTGCGACCGATACCGACGGCGAAAGCGGGACCGACTCCCAGTCGATCTGACCGCTTCCCCGTAACGTATCCTTTTTTATCTGTTCTCCCGCAATATCGTGTATGTCACTCGATGCCACGCTGGCTGTGACGACCAACGGCGACGTGCAGTTCTCCTTCAGCGTCGTCAACGAGGGGACGACGGCGGTCACACTCACGTTTTCGAGTGGGAAACGCGCTGATATCGTCGTCCGGGATCTGTCGGGGGAGGAACTCTGGCGCTGGAGTGACGGACGGATGTTCACCCAGGCGATCACCAGGGCGACGCTGGAACCTGGCGAGCAGATCGAACAGTCCTACACCTGGGAGGACCCCCCATCGGGCACGTACGTGGCGACTGGCATCCTCGAAGCTGACTCTGATCTGGAAGCCGAGGCGGAGTTTACTGTTGAATAGCACTCTCACCCGGTGCAGTGGAACGTCGCCAGGTCCGTAGATCTGTCACAACCATTATCTGTTCGCTGTTCGAACCTGTAAGTGACTATGAGTCTGAAAGCAACGATCAAGCTCGCACTCCTGCGTGCGCGGTACGCTGCCATCGGGGCCGCAATCGGTGCAGCGCTGGGCGGACTGTTCGGACGATCGCCGGCGAGTACCGGTGGCGCAACCGGTGCGCTCCTCGGTGCGGTCGTCGCCGAGAAACGACACTCTGCGGGTGGCTGGCTCGATCAGGTTCGGCCCGCCGACGAGACGGACGACGCGGCAGACGAGACGGCGAGTGTCGTCGACCGCGTGAAACAGAAGAAACAGGGGCTGTCGACGGCCGACTAACGTTTCGGTACCGCAGTCGGTTCTGGCGACCATCGAATTGATGCCGCCGTGAGCCCATGTTCCGCCAGTGGCAGAGACTGATCGAAAGCGCGTGGATATGACCACGGGTGCGATCGCACCGAAACTGCTCCACCTGGCCTGGCCGCTCGTCGCCGGCAACCTCCTCCAGACGGTGTACAACCTCGCGGATCTGTTCTGGGTCGGCCGCGTCAGCTCCGAGGCTGTCGCGGCTGTCTCGCTGATGTTCCCGCTCTCGTGGATGTTCGTCTCGACAGCGATGGGGATCACGGCTGCGACGATCGCACTCGTCTCCCAGTACGTCGGGGCCGACGACGACCGCCAGGCGGATCGGGTCGTCGCGCAGACGATCCTCCTGACGCTCGTGGTCTCTGCAGCGCTCGCGACCCTCGGCTGGCTCTTTCGACGCGAGTTGCTCTCGCTGATCGGTGCGGAGGGGCAGGTGTTCATCGAAGCCCTGGCCTACATCGAGGTGATCTTCCTGGCGCTTCCGTTCATCTTCCTGTTTTTCGCGTTCCGGGCCTCGCTGCAGGGGGCCGGTGACACGAAGACTGCGATGTGGCTGATGGTCATCTCCGCCGGGTTGAACGTCGTCCTCGATCCCTTCTTCATCCTGGGCTGGGGGCCGTTCCCGGCCTGGGGGACCCGCGGTGCGGCGTGGGCAACCTTTATTTCGCGTGGCTTCGCCACCGCTGCCGGGATCTACATCTTGCTCCGTGGCGGCTTCGGCGTCCGGCTGCACGTGAGCGATCTGTGGCCCGATTTCACCCTTCTCCGGAAACTGATCGACGTCGGCTATCCGGCGACACTCGACGGCTGGACACGCAGTTTCGCAGCGGTCACGATGGCTGCCTTCGTCACCCCCTTCGGGACCGCCGCCATCGCGGCCTACGGGATCGGGATCCGGATCATGTCCGTCTCGTGGTCGGTCGCCGGTGCCGTGGGACAGGCGACCGCGACCGGTGTCGGGCAGAATCTCGGTGCCGAAACCCCGGATCGGGCGGCACGCGTGACCTGGGTCGGCACCGGCGCAACGATGGGGTTCCTGTTCGGTGCCGCAGCGATCTGTATCATCTTTCCCGAGACCATCATCGGCGTCTTCGACAGCAGCGCCGATACCATCGCGGAGGGACGGCAGTTCCTGTACATCATCGCGCCTTTCTGGGCCTTCTTCGGCGGGACGATGGTCATCCAGGGTGGCTTTCGGGGGGCTGGCCAGACGAAGGTTGCGCTGGCACTGTCCTTCCTCGCACGCTGGGTGTTCCGGGTTCCCGTCGCGATCGTGCTCGCCTTCTCGGCGGTCTCAATCCCTGGAACCAGCCTCGTCTTCGACGGCGGCTTCGGAATCGGCGTCGAGGGGGTCTGGCTGGCCTTCTCGATCGGGGCCTTTCTGACCTTCCTGCTGGCTACGTTCTGGTTCCGGCTCGGCCGGTGGACCGAGGGCGTCATAGAGGAGGCTGATCGGGTGGTCCCCGAGTTCACCGGGTCGGAGGAGACAGAGACCGAGCAGCCGCCGGCCGAGACCGAGGATTGAACTTCTCGCGATCTGTGAGACCGACCGATCTAGACTTTCCCGGGTGCCAGATCAGTGTGTTTGATCCCCGACTGTTCGGTCACTGCGAACTCGTAGACTCTGGTCTGTCCCGAGGTCGAACTGGTGGTAAACACCTCCGGCCGCCAGGCGGTATCGAGGACATCGGCGAGGTCCCCCCACTCGCTGGGCGGGAGCTTCTCGAAGGTCCCTGTCAGTAACACACTCCGCCAGTCGAACATCGTCTCGGCGTCGTAGACCAGAAACGGGGCGGTGTCTGCCTGTTCGGTCAACTGCTGTTTCCTGCTTTCCTCCCCGAGGACGTAGGTGAAATACAGCGACGACTCACCGTCGTACGCGTAGGAAAGCGGGAGCAGATACGGCTGCGCCGGTGCTGGGAGCCCGAGAACTCCGATCGCCTGGCTTTCGAGGAACTGTTCGATCTCCTCGTCGCGCATCTCCTCCAGCCCGTACCGCTTTAGTTCTTCAACAGTCATACGTGAGTATCTATCTAGAAGAACAAAGAGACGCGCGACAATTCCCACAGTCTGAAAACAAATGTCGATAGCTCTCGGAAACCACAAATATATCTCTAGAGAGCGTCTTCGTAACTATATAGGGGGCTGCTCTCCGAGTCCGTCACAATGGGACGGTCTCGGGTGAGTCGGTCACGATGAGGACTATCTTTGGCGTCAATCCCCAGGTGATCGCCCTGGCACTCGCCAGGATGTCCGAATCGGTCGGCAACTCCTTTCTCATCGTCGTTTTGCCGTTGTTTATCGCGAGTGACTTCGTGAGCGGTGCCACGTTCGGCCTCACCGAAGTCGCGATCACCGGAATCGTCCTCTCGCTGTTCGGGTTCGTCAACAGCCCGCTACAGCCCTTCACTGGTCGACTCTCGGATCGGACCGGTCGGCGGAAAATCTACGTTCTCCTCGGGCTCGTCATTCTGGCCGGAGCGAGTTTCGCCTACACGCTCGCCACCTCCTACTGGCATCTGATCGGCCTGCGAGTGCTCCAGGGTATCGCGGGTGCCTTTATCATCCCGACGACGGTCGCGCTCGTCAACGACCTCGCAGCGGAGGACAACCGCGGCGGGAACATGGGCACGTACAACACGTTCCGGCTGGTCGGCTTCGGTGTCGGCCCCGTCGCTGCGGGCGGTGTCGTCGGTGCCGGCCCGTACTCCGTCGCGTCGGTGACGTTCACCGGCTTCGACGCCGCCTTCGCGTTTGCCGGACTCACTGCGACACTCGCTCTCGTGCTCGTCGTGGTTCTCATCCGCGACCCGGATATCGAGCCGACCGATCCCGACGATCAGAGCGGCGGGATTGCTGTCTTCAACCCGGGCGGATCCACCTTCCTCGATCCCGTCTTCACCCTCGGCGTCGCCTCGTTTTTCATGGCCATCGGGATCGCAACCTTCGCCACACTCGGCGAGATCGTCAACGTGCGACTCGACCAGGGCTCCGAGATGTTCGGCCTGCAGTTCGCCGCCTTCGTGCTCGCACAGATCTTCCTGCAGGCACCGATCGGCCGGGCGACCGACTTCTACGGCCGCAAGCGGTTCATCGTCCTCGGGATGGCACTACTGATCCCGACGACGCTCGTCCAGGGGTTCATCTTCGATTCCTGGCTCATGTTCGGTGCCCGCTTCGCCCAGGGGGTTGCTGGTGCGATGGTGTTCGCGCCCGCACTCGCACTCGCCGGAGATATTGCGACCGACACCAGCTCCGGAACGACGCTTTCGGTGCTGACGATGGCCTTCGGCTTCGGGGTCGCGTTCGGACCGCTCCTGTCTGGCTTTCTCGTCGAGATCGGCTTCGCCGTCCCCTTCGCTTTCGCTGCACTCCTCGCGGCGGCCGGCCTCGTGCTCGTCGTCACGCAGGTCGAGGAGGTCCGCACACCGGGCCGGTCCAGCGACGAGTAGCTATCAAAACATTTGCAAAAACGCAGTTCAGGGAATCCTTTTCACGGTGTGTGCACATATTCGACGTATGAGCAGGGCGACAGAGCACACCGGCGAGACCGAGAATGCCGAGCCTGCAGCGGCTCTGTCGGTGATCGCCAACGAGACTCGCCTCGATATTCTCGAAGCGTTGTGGGGGTTCGACGACCGACCGGTTCGTTTCTCGGAGCTGTTCGACGCCGTGGATATCAGTGACAGCGCACAGTTCAATTACCATCTCAAAGAGCTCACAGACCAGTTCGTCAGGAAGACCGACGAGGGGTACGACCTCCGGTTTGCCGGCGGGCAGGTGATCCGTGCGATCCGTGCCGGCCGGTTCACCCAGCATCCCGATATCGACCCGTTCGAGGTCGAGGGTGCCTGCACACGCTGTGACGGGCCGCTGGTCGCGAGCTACGCCGACGAACAGCTCTCGATCGACTGTGGGGACTGTGGCAAGGCCCACGGCGAGTACCCGTTCCCGCCAGGTGGGCTCGTCGATCGATCACCCGTGGAGATCGCGACGGCGTTCGACGAGCGTGTTCGCCATCTCCACTGTCTGGCCGCCGACGGCGTCTGCCCGGTCTGTAGCGGTCGCATGGAGACCACTATCGAACGTGAGGAGCCCTGCTGTCTGGACGTGGCCGTTCGCGCCGAACACGTCTGCCAGCAGTGTCGCCACGAACTCTGCTCCCCGATCGGGCTGGTCTTGCTCGACGAGGCCGTCGTCGCAGCCTTCTACGACGAACACGGCATCGACCTCTCCCAGCGACCGTACTGGACGCTGCCCTGGTGTGTCGACGACGAGTACGCCACCGTCGAGGAGACCGAGCCGTGGCGCATCGAGGTCCGGATCCCGGCTGGCGACGAAACGCTCCGGGTCACACTCGACGAGATGCTCACCGTTCAGGAGACGACCTGTCTCGACTGTGAAGCGGACCTGTGCTGAATCATTAATCGCCATCCGAACGACATGTATGCCACCGTCTCGAAACAGGTTTCAGGGTGGCTGACTGACTAGTCAGTCAAACCGATGTCGGACGCTGACGACGAGATCATGAACGCGGTTGCCCGGGCCCTTCGGAGTCACGGCTACGCCGATCTCACGATGCAGGATATCGCCGACGAAAGTTCGAAGAGCAAGTCGCTCCTGCACTATCATCACGATACGAAAGCGGATCTGCTGATCGCTTTCCTCGACGACCTGCTGACCGAGTACGAACAGCGACTCGAATGTCGGGCCGATCAGCCGCCCGAACAGCGGATCGTCGACTTCCTCGCCCGGTTCGTCTTCACGCCCGAGGACGACGAACGCGAGGCCTTCCATCTCGCCCTTCTGGAGATGCGCTCGCAAGGCCCGTTCAACGACCGCATCCAGGCACAGCTGGAGCGGAGTGATCGACTGCTTCGGGAGACGCTCGCCGAGATCATCGCCGACGGGATTGCCGACGGAACCTTCGAGCCGGTCGACCCGGATCGGACTGCAGCCCTGCTCGTCGCCGCACTCGACGGTGCCCGGACACGACAGATCACGCTCGGCGAGGCGAACGAACTCCCCCTTGACGGAGATAATATCACGTACACGCGCGCGACGGTGGAGGAACTCCTCGCACAGATCGTCGAACCCATCCTGGCGGAGGGAGGAACACTCCCGGATCTCGACACAACACTGGCCGAACTCGACCGTGAGGACTGACGAATGTCGCGCCTGCCCAACCCTGTCGAACTGACCATTCTCTGGATCGGGCTGGGACTGGCGAGACTCGGCCTGATCGACAGGGCCAGAGCGATCAAGACGACGGAACTCGCCTGGCCGCGTGTTCTGACCGGGATCGCACGGATGTCGAAAAACGCGGTCGACGTGGCGATGGTCGGCGTCGCGGTCGGGACCACTGGCGTCGCAGGTGTCGGGTTCGCGAGCCCGTTCTGGGGATTCGCCTTCGCCGTGGGTGGGGGCGTCGCCGGCGGGACGATCGCGATGGTCTCACAGCGATACGGCGCGGAGGCCTGGGGCGAACTCGGCCGTGCAGTCCGATCGAGTACGTTGCTCGTCGTCTTGCTCACGGTCCCCCTCTCGGTCACTTTCTGGCTGCTCCCCGAGGTGCTCGTCTCGGTGCTGACGAGCAACGAGGCCGCGATCGACCAGGGTGCGACCTACCTCCAGATCGTCGGGCTGGGCATCCCCTTCGCGGGGCTGAATCTCGTCGGGAGCCGTATCCTCGTCGGTACCGACGACGCCTACACCGCGATGCAGCTCCGGGGCGGCGGCGCGATCGTGAACATCGCACTCAACGCCATCTTCATCTTCGGCCTCGGCTGGGGTGTCGCCGGTGCGGCGCTCGGGACTGTGCTCTCGAATATCGTCGTCGTCGGGGCCTTCGCACTGGGGCTGACTCTCGGTCGACTTCCGGTCGTGGGCGCGTTCCCAGTCCAGATCTCGCCGTGGGGGACGTGGGCCGATCCGGAGATGGTCCGGGATCTGGTGAAGATCGGGACGCCGGTCGGTCTGCGCAATCTCGTCTGGGTCGTCGCCGAGTTCCCGATGCTGGGCATCCTCGATATCTTCGGCGAGAACACGGTCGCAGGGTGGGTGATCGCCCGCCGGATCTGGGGTGTGATGAACGCACCCGGCTGGGGCTTTGGACTGGCAGCTTCCAGCCTCGTCGGGCAGGCGCTGGGCCAGAACGACGAACGCGAGGCCGAGGCCTACGGCCGGGATATCATCCGGTATTCCGTCGCGACCTACATTGTCTCCGCGCTCCTCGTCGCGCTGTTCGCAGAGCAGATCGTCGTCCTCTTCGCCGAGGACCCGACGAGTCCGGAGATTCCGATCGCGCGGAATCTGGTCTACGCGGCCTCCTTCGCGGTCGTCTTCCAGGGCGTTGCGAGTGCCTCCGCCGGACCGCTCGATGCCTCGGGTGATACGCGGATCACCTTCCTGAGCCAGTTCCTGGGGATGTTCTGTGTCTCGATCCCGCTGGCCTATCTCGGTGCCGCAGGGCTGACGATTCCTGCCATCTCCCTCCCACTCGGGTTCACCTTCGGCGGGCTGACGATTCCGGCGCTCGGGCTCTGGGGGTTGTATCTGGCCTACGTCGCCGAGACGGCCGTGCCGGCGGCGATCAACTACTGGCGGTTCCAGACCGACAAGTGGAAATCGATCAGTGAGGAGTACCGGCCCGACGCGGCCGTGGCTGATGATTGAATTATCGCTGTTTAATCTTTCACTGCCTCAGGTGGTTCGAGTGCCTCCTGCTTTGCGCGCTCGGCTGCTTCACGGTGCTGTTTTTGCACGTCTGCCATCTCCTCTGGATTCTTGTAGTAGTATGCAAGTGCCAGATGCACCTCAGAGATTGGAATATCGAGCTGGTCTGCTATCTCGGCCGGTGGATTTGCACCATTGATCACGAGTCCGGCTATCTGCCGGACCGCGATTCGGCGTTCCGCGAGACGGGGTTCGCCACCGAGTACATCCTTGGTTGAGACGATCCCCTCCATATGATTAATTAGTGCATTTCCGTGACTAAAAACTCCTGTCGAAAAACAGCACTCAGATCTGCTTGTTTCGACTCTTGTCGTCGTTTTCACTCGGTTATTTTCTGTGTCTGTTCTTGCTTTTTGAGTAGCGTGTCATAGAACGCTTCTCGCAGATATGAGACGTAGCCGATAAAGAGGAATTCTTGATTCTCGTAATGCTTATTGATACACAGATTCAACACAGAATATGGCAGAAGCGGAATCCCCACCAGAAAAAACAACAGTGAATATCCGGATGACAGAGACGTTTTTGGAAGATGTCGACGTAACGTGGGAAGAATACGGCTTCAATAGTCGGAGTGAGTTCATTCGGGCCGTTCTCCGTGATGCACTCAAACATCCCGAATTTAACCGTGCAGATTTGAAAGCAATGCTCACCAGCGAAGCCGAAATCCGCGACGGTCGGACCCACAGTAGCGACGATATGAAGGCCGAATACGGTCTCGACGAGACGGCACGCGACGACGATGAGTGAGTGGGATTGGGAACTTACCGACACTTCGCGGCGGGATTTCGATGCGCTCGATGAGCACGCCCGTGACCGTATCGCCAGCAAACTCGACGAAATCGTAACCGACGAGTGGCGAGACCCATCGGACCATCTCGAACCGCTGCAAGGTGCGCCCCATGAAAAACTCCGTATCGGCCCGTTCCGACTCGGCTGTCGGGTCGACCACACTGAACAAATACTCTACGTATTGCGGATTCGGAAACGCGGCGGTGATGCATACCGCAGTGACGACGATTGATCAGTATGCGTCTCTTTGCGACTCAATCTCGGGATTTCAGATTGTGCACCACGTCCAGTCGCTCGACAATCTCGGCTGTCGGCTCGATGGCTGCAGCGATCTTCTCCGCTGATTTGTAGGCCATCGGGGCCTCGTCAAGGACCGACTCCACGACGGATTCGGAGTAGATCCCGTCCATCGCCGCCTCGAAGGCATCGAGGGAGATGTTGTCGTGGGCTTCGCGGCGGCTCATCACCCGCCCGGCACCGTGCGGGGCGGTCCGGTTGTACGCCTCGTTGCCCCGCCCGCGGGCGATAATCGATCCCTCGGCCATGTTGAACGGGACGACCAGTCGCTGTCCCTCCCGTGCCGGTGTGGCTCCCTTCCGGATCGTCAGATCACGGAAGTCGATGTAGTTGTGGATCGACTGGAACCGATCGAGTGGGTCGACACCGAGGGCACCGCAGATGGCGTCGTTCATCAGTTCGCGGTTCCAGCGGGCGTACTGCTGGGCGAAGAGCATGTCGACGTAGTAGCCGTGTGCTTCGCGGCCTTCGAGCCAGTCGAGTTCCGGATTGCGGTCCTCGGTCGCCCGGTGTGGACGCGACAGGGCCTGGAATACCTCGTCGACGTTCTTGCCCTCGAAATCGGCGCGGATCGCCTCCTTGCGGAGGTGGGACTCGCCTTTGCCGCCAGTGACCCAGGCGAACAGCTCCTCGTCGCTGACTGTCTCCGGATCGAATTTGAGATAGTCGTGGGACTCCGTTCCGAGTGCGTCTCTAATCGCCTCGGCTTCCCGGTACTCCGTCGCCTGCTGTTGCCAGTACTCCGCGACGGCCTTGCCCAGATACCGCGATCCGCTGTGGATGATCAGCCAGTACTCGCCAGACTTACGGGCCTGTGCGAACTCGACGAAGTGGTTCCCGCCACCGAGTGTGCCCGCACTCTTGATGACGTGTCCCATCCCCTGGCGCTGACAGGCGAGGACACGATCACAGAGCGATTTGAAGTACTCGCCGTCGTAGCCGTCGAATGCGAATTCGAGCGGGTCGATCGGCTGGTCGAATCGCTCCCGGTACGCGCGGTCGAACTGCTCGAAGACCTCGGTTGCCCGCTCGAACGGAAACTCGTCGACGAGATGTACTGCGTCCGCGTAGTCGTGGGTGTGCTGGCCCATCGGGACGGCCTCGCGGACGCGCTGCTCGCGTGTCTCGTGGTCGAGTGGAAGGTCATCGCCGAGCTTCGTGATGGCCATCCCACAGCCGACGTCGACGCCGACGATGTTCGGGACGACCTGGTCTGGCAGCCCCATCGTGAATCCGACCGGCGCACCGGCACCGACGTGGGCATCGGGCATCGCCCGGACTGGCTCCGTGAAGGCGGGGTGGTCGATCAGTGTCTGGAGCTGCTCGATGCAGTTGTCCTCGACGAGTGATTCGTCGTCGACCAGAACCTGCGCGTCAGTGTACTCGCCGGTCAGTTCGATTGGCATGTCTCCGATGTGGGGAGAACGGGATTTGAGCGTGGCGTGGGTGTGCGACGCATAGACTGTGTGTCTGTGTAGGTGTTATTCCATTCTATGATCTCTTCGTCCGCAATGGAATGATGCAAATAATTTAACCGTCATAATCTGATTCATTGTGTATGGATGCTGTAATCTTGGCTGCTGGTGAGGGAACACGGCTGCGCCCGTTGACAGAAGACAAACCGAAGGGGATGGTCGAGGTCGCTGGCGAACCGATTCTCACACACTGTTTCGAACAACTGGTGGAGCTTGGCGCCGAGCAGCTCGTGGTCGTTGTCGGCTACATGAAAGAGAAGATCATCCAGCACTACGGCGACGAGTTCCAGGGCGTCCCGATCACGTACACCCACCAGCGCGAGCAGAAGGGCCTGGCCCACGCGCTGTTGACCGTCGAGGAGCACATCGACGACGACTTCATGCTCATGCTGGGCGACAACATCTTCGAAGCGAACCTCGACGATGTGGTCAAACGTCACCGTGAGGATCGTGCTGATGCCGCGTTTCTGGTCGAGGAAGTTCCGTGGGAGGAGGCCAGCCGGTACGGCGTCTGTGATACCAACAAGTACGGCGAAATTACCGACGTCGTGGAGAAACCCGAAGAGCCACCGTCGAATCTGGTGATGACCGGCTTCTACACGTTTACGCCGGCGATCTTCCACGCCTGTCATCTCGTGCAGCCATCGAATCGGGGCGAGTACGAGATCAGTGAGGCGATCGATCTGCTGTTGCAGAGTGGTCGAACGATCGATGCGATTGGGCTCAACGGCTGGCGGATCGACGTTGGCTACCCCGAGGATCGTGATGAGGCTGAACGGCGGTTGGAAACTGATGACTGGGAGGAAGCCGAGGCGACGAGTGACTGATACTACATGGACTGACTGTAAGCTCTCAGCTGATATCTTGCTGGGTGCCTTTGGTACTCCCTGCTCTACTGTATCCGTTCGAAGTTCTCGAGTCGCCCATGTGTGAACGTAACACGGTATCTCACGACTAGGTCGGCGCTGTCGAATGAGTGCGTGATTTCGAACCGACCGTGGTACTCATGGCGTTCGATCCACCCGTCGTGGATTCGCTCCATCATCCCCATATAGTATCGGGGGTCGTCTTCGTCGACATCGTCTCGGCTTGCGTACGGACGGTCTTCCGGTGGCACTGTTTCAGCGTGCCACTCTTCTTTGAGAAGTCGCCCATCTGCAGTAATCCGAAATGTGTCCATACAGGGTCGATCGATGCCTTTCGTCTGCCAATCAATCCCGCCGGCGGGCTTGGCATTCTCCGGGTATTCCGGCAGATGTACATCGTCGTAGAGTTTTACAGTGTCGAAGAGTCCCATCGTTTCACAGGTAGTCGAAGTGGATGCCACGGGGCTTGCCCCCGAGGTTGTTGACCTCGTCCAGTTCAGTCACACTTGGTATGTCGGTAGAGAGTGATATTACACTGTCACTAGTCGAGTGTATTAACCGTGTTCGTGGTATGTGGGGAAATAACACATTGGCGGCGCTACCGTACGGAAGCCCTCTGTTTACGCCATCGGTTACGCATTTTCACCGAGGTCCGGGGCCTGTTCAGCCCAGTCGTTGTCTGCTCCATATGCGTCGTCGCCGTATTCGGCTTCGATCTGCTGAAGACTCACTACGTTCGCGATACGTGACGATGCGATATCCTCGACGACGGCCCAGTACAAATCGACTGTGCGGACGAGTCCTTTTTTCGAAGCCGTGCGAGCGTCTTATGGACGCTTGAATGGGGAACATCGGTCATCTCGGCAAGCTCTTTTGGGGTGCACCCCATCTCTGGATAATCCAGCAGGATTGAGAGGAGTTCGTGGGCGTTCGTTCCAGGTCGCACTGGTGGAATTTCGTCGTTTGAATCTAGCTCGATCGGCATTTGTGTCCGTATATTTTTGTACTTGTCATAACTTTCGTCCTGTTCTGCGAAGACATACTACATTGGTATTGCTACCCCAAGATGTCGCCATGTCAAGCCCAGCGATTCACCGACTGTCTGTTATATCTATTGAGGCTTGCAAGATGGAATGCGTCTCGTCAGCACCTCATATTGCCGGTCAAAACGAATGGCTCCCGGTCGGTACAGAGGATATACATACCGCTACGAGTGATAATCTGTCTGGGATCCATCAGAAATCCGGTGAAACATGCAGAGAGTGAGTTCAGACATCAGCCATCGTTGGTTCCACACTGTTATTGGTGGATCACTTGCTCAGTCGGTGTGCTAATTAAACGATCTCACGATCACTTCCATAATCATCCTCGTCAATATGAATCCAACCCGGCGACTCCGGCTATTCGTGGAGAGCCTGATCGGTGCCGATACCACTCCACAACAGCTCCCAGCTACACCAACTTCACGTTGCTCTCTTGGCCCGGGTGGATTGAATGTTTTGAGCGTAAAGATGATTTATTCAGCTTGAATATTCTTTCGTGTGACAGATAGCCTCTCAGACCAATTAGCTGGCCTGAAAAGCGCTCTTGATGGGCTTCCGGAGGCTAAGGAGCCGCCGTCAACGACGCTCCAAATCATTCGGAACAACCAGCAGGAAGAAGAATGGCAACAACTTCTCTTTCACTACCTGTCTCAGGACGAACCACACGGGCTGGATCACTCGTTCTTGGAGCACATCCTGTCGGCACTCTCGAATCGAGACGACTTGGATTTCACTTTTTCCGGGCTGGATCTCGCTGATGTTCAGGTCAAGCAAGAGGTTACGATCCCGAATGGCCGACGGCCAGACGCTGTCGTGTGGACTTCTGAAGAGTGGTTCATCTGCTGGGAGCTGAAGATCAAAGCCTCCGAGCGCGAGGATCAGACACAGGATTACGCGGATGCTGAGTCCTTCGAGAGCATCAATCTGACAAAAAAAGACGTACCCGACAGTGGCCAACATTACGTGTACCTTGCGCCGAAGGACACTTCACCTCCGGAAGCCGAGGAGTTTGTCCATGTCTGGTGGAGATGGATAGCCGAGCAGATTCAAACGTTTCTGAATGAGGGCCACGGCGGATATCCCTCTCGAACAACGGCACAACTTGAGCAGTTTATCGGAACAATCAAAAGTGAAGTAACAATGACTGACTATCAAAAATACCAGCAAGAGAAAGCGCAGTTGTGCTTCGACTATTACAACGAAATTCAGGAAGTACAGCGCGCGTTCGAGAACCAGTGGAATGAGTTCACGGACAACTGGGGATTACGTCTTGCCCAAGCGTTAGAAAACGCCGAGATTGTTGAGATACCAGAGCTTTCGGATACGCATGTCGCAGTTGAACTGTGGACACAGACAGACGAACCCTCCCGTTGGACTTTCCGACAGGGCAACTCATGGGCGGGCATCGCCAAGGAAGAGTGGCGGCGACGGACCGATGACCACACTGTTGTCTACTGGGATCTTGACCACGATGAGTACGCAAACATCGGCTTCTATCATCTACTCGAAAAGAACCGCGAAGAGGCCATCAAAGACGAGATACTGGATCTCACACTTTTTCACGGTTCCAGTAGCGACAGACAGTTCCACAAGCTCGTCAACGAGCGAGTGAACAACAAGATCGACGAGCGTGAGTACGAACTTCCGTCATACGTGAACCGACCCAATAACAGCGCAGTAAGGATTGTTTCAGCAACATACGACATCCCAGTATCGAAGTATGACACCTTCTTTGAGGCCTATACTGAGGCATTGAGGTATGCACTCGCGGACTTGACTGGTGAGAACCGCGAGCTCATCACGATCATCACCGAATCTTTTGAGGAATCTCTTGAGGAGTACTATTAATACAGAACCGTTAGGATTCACTGGCCAACGACTGCTCGATCAAGGCGACGAATATTCCTAATTTGGCGATAGATAGGCTCTAGGTATTTGTTTCGGGGAATTAGGTTTGCTGTTATTCTAGGCTCAGTAGTCTCGCTAGACAGCACCGTCATTGGCTCAATATCGATCAAAACAGATGGTAAAGGTAGAAATAGCTTGAATCAACCGCAGCCTAGTGAAACAACAGAGCCGAAGCTTGTTCCTCTGACCGCCATGTTGACAGCACCACTCACTAGGTAGAGGCGGTGGTTCAGAAGTCTTTACACACCTTGAGATGCCCGATTTCGGTTTTTGAGTGAGACAAGCTTCCGCCGCGATGTGAACTACTATTTCCCTCCGAACATCGGTACGGTTTATACGATCCCGGTGATCGAAATCTGCCGATTTAGGCCTTGAGACCTATTCTGCACCACCGTCTAGGTAGAATGTACTGCATAGGCGCTCTCCATCTTGCACGGGAGTCTTGACAAAACTTCGATAGGCAAAGCGTGCGAATCTTTCTTTGACACGCTCTCTTGCATACTATTTCAAATAAATACTTATTTCGTGATTTCTCCACCAGTCAGTCCGCACGCATACTAAGCACCTGATAGAGATACGAGCGCATACCCCCCGCCTTCCCGTGAGTGACGAGTGTTCCGACGCTCTGTCGGAACCGAGGAGCGAACAGGCGGGGGTCGAGCGGACGCATAGAGGCAGTCAACCGTTCTATTGCAGTGCTGGATTTCCCACCGTTTCACTTTCACTCTGGATGGCCGAGTTATATGCCCCTTGCAACTGACACCTAGGATACGGCGACGATGGGTGAGGTCACAAAAACGCTCGAACTGAAGCTTGTGGATCCGAACGTCCACAAGCGACAGAAGCTGCGTGAGACACAGGATGCGTACCAGCAGGCACTTCAAGCCGCCTTCGCCGCTGGCTGTGATACACAGTCAGCGGCCAACGACGTAGTTGTCGAGTACGACCTGAGCGGCTACGCCAAAAACGCCCTCAAGAAGTACGTCCTACAACTGCACAACAGCTACGACGCCGACGAGTTGCACGACGACCACCCGGTGCGGTTCACCAATGAGGGACTGCAACTTGATCACCAGCCACAGAACGCGATTGAGTGGTACGTCAAAGTCCCGCACCACGAGGATTACCACCTCTGGATTCCGGCACGCGCCAATCCCGACCAGCGGGAGTGGCTTGAAGCAGTGTACGCAGACGACGCCGAGACGGGTGAAAGTCGGCTGATTGAGCGGGACGGGACGTGGTATCTCCACGTCACCGCCACTCGCAACGTGGAGAACCAATCTGAGACGTCCGCCGACGAGCGGACGCCGATAGGTGTAGATATTGGAGAAGCAAGTCTCGTCACGGTGTGTCACCGCGACGACTCTGGTTCTCCTGTTCGCCCCCGACTGTGGGCCGACGACGGCAAGGCCGTTCGTCGGCTTCGCAAAACGTACTTCACCGCCACAAGACGACTGCAGAAGCGTGACAGTGAGCGAATTGCAGACTCGTTCGGTGACGCACTGTGGGACCAGATTGACGATGTGTTCCACTGTGTGACCCGCGAGGTCGTTGCGTACGCCGAGTCCGTCAAGAACCCAGTGCTGGTGCTGGAAGACCTGACGGACATCCGCGAGAACATGGACTACGGCGAGTACATGAATCGGCGGTTGCACGGGTGGGGCTTTGCCAAGCTCCACGCACAGATTCGCTACAAAGCCGCCGAGAAAGGGATTCCCGTCGAGACGGTGAATCCTCGGAACACGTCGAAGGCGTGCCACGCCTGCGGTGAACACGGCTCCCGGCCACGACAGGCGACGTTCAGATGCTCCAACGACGACTGCTGGCTCGGTGAGTATCAAGCCGACGTGAACGGGGCGATAAACATTGCAGACCGCTACTGTAGTGGAGAGAGTCACCGCCGAAGCGACCGGACTTCCCGGCAGAAGGCCGGTGACGATGACTCGGCTACGGATGGGGCCTCTTTGACCGGGCCACAAGACAGCCACGCCGATGCTGAAACCCAGCAGGTGACGCGTGGAACGTATGCGTCTTGAAACCAACAGGCCGCTATACCCGGCCTGAAATCCTGTGGCGGGATTCCTCCGCGTTCACGCGGAGGAGGAGGTCAATCAGCGGATAGTCTCTGAAAGAAACGAAGCCGTTGTTCGCGCTGAGTCGTCGTGTTCGCTTCTACGGGAGTACAGAGAACATGCAGAATGCCCGGAGAGACACCCCACCGTGTCGAGTGTTCTACGTCGGATCTCGGATAAAAAATGGGTCCACAAACTCCACCATGTCGAATGTTTTGCACAGCTGGTACGCCGTCGGAACTCACAAAGTCGATATTCTCCACTTCGAGGCAGGGCATACACCCCACCATGTCGAGTGTTTCTCATCACTCGGGAGGACTCGTTACTGTCCCACACCCCCTCACGTCGAGTGTTCTCACACGTGCCTAACGACCGTGGTGCCAGATTAACCGACCCACACACCCCACCGTGTCGAGTGTTTTTGTCTTTCCATCTTCGACTCTTATTTCATTCGACGCACTCGACACAATGGTTTTATTATTCTGGAGATCACATGTGAATTCATCTGATGACGACGTTCACCCGTGATACTAATATTTTCCGCAACGAGGACATGCTCCGTGAAGACTACCAGCCCGAATCGATCACGGCCCGCGAGGAAGAACTGGAGGACTACAGAAAGGCACTCCAGCCGGTCGTCAACGGTGCACAGCCACGGAACATCTTCCTCTATGGGAAGACAGGCGTCGGAAAAACAGCTGTCTCACGGTTTCTGTTAGACCGATTGAAACGAGATACCGAGCAGTACGACGATATCGATCTCTCGGTATACTGGCTCAACTGTACGAACCTTTCCTCGTCCTACCAGGTTGCAGTCAATCTCGTTAATACGATCCGTCACCCGGATAAGCAGATCAGCACGACGGGATATCCCCAACAGCGTGTGTTCGATATGTTGTATGACGAACTTGACGCAATCGGTGGGACAATTTTGCTCGTGTTTGACGAGATTGATCAGATCGGAAGCGACGATGAGATTCTCTACGAACTGCCCCGTGCTCGGTCGAACGGCTACCTCGATTCAACAAAGCCGGGTGTCATTGGCATCAGCAACGATTTTGGCTTCCGGGACGATCTCTCGCCGAAAGTAAAAGATACGCTCTGTGAAGAAGAGATCCATTTCTCGCCGTACACCGGCCCGGAACTCGAGGCCATTTTGCAAGAACGCGCCGATGGAGCACTATTCGACAATGCGGCCGAACAGGGCGTAATTTCGCTCTGTGCCGCCCTTGCTGCACAGGATACTGGAAGTGCACGGCAAGCACTAAATCTCCTGTACAACGCGGGTGAGCTGGCCAGGACGGAGAGTGAGTCGGTAATTACGGAATCGCATGTTCACGATGCTCGTGACGAACTCGAACAGAGCCAGATTGAACATGGGATGCGCGAATTAACTCAGCATGGACATCTCGCTCTCGTGGCCACCCTCCATCTTGCACTTGAGGGAGATACGCCCGCGCGAGTCCGGGACATATACCCCCGGTATCGAACGATCGCCGACCAGTCAGAGATCGACCCGCTGGTACGCCGTCGTATGCACGATCATCTGGCGGACCTCGCTATGCTCGGTATTCTCGACCGGCAGTCACGCAACGAAGGCCGAAGTGGTGGCCAGTACTATGAATACAAGTTTGCCGTCGATCTGGGGACTGTTCGAGCAGTCGTCACTGATCTGGAAGGGGTTGTGCTTCCAGATCGCGTTCTGCGCCAGCTGTAATATTGGTGGAACACTCGACACGGTGGGGTGGACCCATCGGTTGGTGTCGTCCCGAAGTGAACCTCGGTGAACTACCCCACCCTGCTCGCGCTGACACGCTCGCTGAGGGTGGGGCTTCCTGTTTCCACGACGCGCTTTGCAGACACCGGAGAGGTGTCCGTAGGGAGCGCAGTCTCCACAGGCGTTCCTTCGGAGTGTCCCACTCCTAGTGGCTCAACGGGGTAGTTCCGTGGGACAGCGCACGCTTCTTGTCGCGTTCTAACGCTGTCCGTGCCTGGAGACTTCGCAAGGAACGAGCCGTTCCACGTGGAACGGCGAGTAAGTCGAAGTCCACAGGTCGGAACGCCCATCTTACACTCTGGTTGGGCGTTCTCCAATAAAAATGCTTGCGTGGGCCTGTGAGACAGCTACCAGAACATGTAGGAGAAAATAAAGACGGCGCTGTATCCCCGCCCTACTGCGCTTCTTGTCCGCTTGCGCGGACTGTGATGCTCGTTGAGGGCGGGGGCTTAGCGCCTGCATTCAGCTAAACCGATTAATAGCTATTGGTCCAGGGAAATGTGATGAGCATCTGCGTTCCAGGTGTAGTCTAACGGGGGTGCCACAGGAGGAGCAGACTCGCGCCGAGGCTCATTCCGCGCTGTCACCGTTCTCAGTCAAAGAGTGACAGAAACTCTGCTGCTGTGATGATCTTGATGTCATCGTACGACCCAACCTCACGCAGGTCCTTGTCGCCAGAGACGATGTAGTCTGCCTCACCTGCAATCGCACACTCGATAAATTTGTCGTCGTCACTGTCTCGAACCACGTCTAGTGACCTTTTCGGCTCGACTACCTCTGCTTCGAGACGGATAATTGCTGGATACTGCACCTGCTCGTATGTGGTGAATGGTAGGTGTTCATATGTGAAGACTCGCTCGAGTTCTGCCAGTGTCTCCTCGGATGCGACCAACTGTACATTCTCATCGAACGCCTGTAGGAGCGAATCGAGTGGCCGTCCCCCAAAGCCGATGGCTGAAATGATAATATTCGTATCGAAGACTACTCTGATCTGGCCCATTCGATTGCCTCCACAACATCATCTTCGGTCACGTCTTCGTTTTCGAAGCGGCGACGAGTTTCTTCGGTCAGTGCTCGGAGTTCTGCTTCGAGATTCGCATCAGTTAACTCTTCTTCAGCACCGAGACGGGCCGCGAGGACAGCCAGTGCCGTTGCTCGTGTTGTGCCTGTCCCCGTGGCACCGGTTTCGTTGTCGCGGGCCCTGTACCGACCATTTTCTTCCGTTATTTCTACTGTCGCACTCATTTGCTGATGATACGGTGGCAAACTGCTAAACAGTTGTGCCAGGTGGGTGCAATGATCAATGCCCTTGATTCGACCGACCGTGTTGATAGCGTGTTTGGATTGATCGACTCGTTCACGACGCGCCTGAGGTATGGGACTGGATGGGTCGTTTGTGTGGTGGGTGTTTGGCCCTCCCAATACGGGACCGGCTCGTGGTACGTTTCCCACTGTTGGCCGTTCTATGCCAACTCGTTTCGACGCTCTGTACTGCCGGAAACATCTGACGCGGTGGGTGTGCCTCTGTGCTGGTGTGCGTCAGCTATCCTGACGAGACGGCTAAGGAACACGGTCTTGAATTCGTCTCGCTCCGTGGTAGAAAGGTTGGGCGTTCGATCGAATGCCTCCAGCGCTTCTTGGATCATATACGCGTTGATTGCGGACGTGGTCTTTCCAGATTCGATCTGGTCGAGCAACGTTTCGGCATGGGCGTGCGTTCCGAGTGTCCCAAATACCCACAGATTCGTGTCGAGAATTTTCACGATTCTGAGCGGTCGAACAGTTGCTTGGCAGTGTCTTCGCGTGCTTCTTCGACTGCATCCGCGACGGCTTCTTGATCAGCATCGACAGCTGCCTGGAGGTCTGTAAGGCGGTCCTGTAGTTCTTCGTGGCTCTCGGTCCGTTGTTCTGCTTTCGCTAGTAACTGTTCAAGTCGGAGCGCGGCAACGGCGGTGTCGCTCTGTAAGGTCTGTAAGTGACTCCGACATGCCTCCTTGATGAATTCACTTTTGTTAGTATAGATGCCCGTTTCCTTGAGAAACTGTTCAATCTCGGTATCGAGATCCTGCGGGAATTTGACGCTGACGTGGGCGTACTCCATGGTAGTACGATAGTATTACGCAGAGGTAAACGTTTCGCACGTACCGACTCTCACGGAGCAGCTTTCGCTTCGGGTGTTCACCGACACGGACCGTTGGCGCAAGACTCTCCGAGTCAAGCGCGAGAGCAATTAAAATCCGTTGCCTCAGCAGTGCCAGAGTAAACACGGATGCCCCGCGCCACCGTACGCGGGGTACTTCACACTATGAGTTACTTTCCTGAGTGTGAGTTCCGAACTCGTGTCGATATCACGTTACATAGTTCACGACACACCCAGGGTGCTGGTGGTATGCTTCGAATGATGACAGCGACGACATTCATTGGCCTTCAGACCAATACACTTATTCTGTTGGCTAGTATACCAATAAGAGAAGATGGCCTCATTGACTGACGATGATCTTGATGGGGTGAGTGAAGGACGGAAGTATCCGGACGGGACCGTGATTCGCGTGTTCTGCATGCGCACCGATCGTGATGTGTATCCGTCCGGGTGGGCCTACAAACTTCACTATGGCGCGACAGAGCCCGATCCGCCCCGCACACTTGACGATGGGACAATTCGTCGATACGATAATTCCCATGAGGACACGAAAGGGCACGAACTGCACGTCGCACCAGATCCCGATCCAGAGTGTATCGAGTTCCCTGGGATGGTCGAACTCTGGGATCGGTTCTGGAACGAGATTCCCAAGTCCGAATTCGAGGTCACATGAGCCATCAGACAACGGTGATACCAATGAACGAAACCACGCCACCACTGCATCCGATGGAGCGCGAACAGCTACGGGCCGAGTCAACGCTTGTGGTGACTGTGAAGTCATCCGCGGAGTTTCACGACGATGTCTCCGGACGCGTCGAGGCACTCGACCGGGGTGAGACGGTAGACTCACCACCGACACTGTCATTCACGGACTACGACGACCTGCTCAAGACGCTGACACCGCGTACTCTCGACCTCATCAAGGCGATTCGTCGAGACGAGCCAGCCAGTATCAACGAGACTGCACGCACCGTCGATCGGGACGTAAAGAATGTCCACGAAGAACTCAGTCGGCTTGCCCGGTTAGGAATTATCTTCTTTGAAGAGGAGGGCCAGCGCAAGCGTCCGGTTGTCTGGTTCGATGAACTCGTCATAAATCTCCCCTTCGATTCAGATGCTGGTGACACGGCAGCAGCAGCGCCCTGAGAGGGATGATGTACGTCGGGTTGAGTGGTCGCTGGGACTCACCACTGTGACAGTGATAGCAATCTCCGCGCTGCACTATACCCGACTCGTGGGTTGATGCTTACTCAGTACAAACAACATCACGAAGTTCTTCAAGAAGTTCTGGATGATACTCTTGCAAAAGTTCCACATCTGTAGATACCTCGTCGTTAATCCGTGACCGGATCTCGGAGATTGCCTGGTACCTACGATTGTCAGCATCTTCATCTGCGAGTAATTCTCGATCACGCTCTGTAAGTAATCCCCTTGTCCGCGCCATTTGGTTTGCCTATTCGTATACGTACACTTCGGTGTACCGCTTAGTGTTCTCAGGACATTAACCCATGCGAAAACATTAACGCATATGCAAACCTTTTAGTCAAAACAATACATAACTTGACCTGGGAGCACGGGATGTCTCAGAGAAATGAGGCTGGTGCTTCAGACACCAACCCCGTGCTTCGCTGGAGCACAACGAAGCATGCAAACCAAATCGTGCACCGGACTTCAACACTCCGGAACGAGAGAGGCACAACCCTCTAAATACGACCTGCAAACCGGAGGAGATCGATGAGTCAGACGGACTCTCCAACCGACGAGGAGATCCGTCGCACAGTCCAGATTCCCTCCCTGCTAACCAACTCCCTGCGTGCAGTCCTTGACGCCTTTGGCGAGGACATCATCCGCCTACAGGCAAGTGGCAGCATCGAGACGACCAACGGCACGCTGCTTGACGACCTTCGTGAATACGGCGTTGCGTGGGAACAACAGGACCAACAGCGAGTAACAATCGACTACGAACAGCTCCCCGGTGCAGACGGACCAGTGAACCCGCTGACTGCCGATGCACAGACAGACCTGCTCGAGGAAATCGAGACACGCCTTGCACCACAGGATACGAGCGTCGAACCCGATATCGCGGTCACGGAGTTCACAATCCGGATCACGGACGATCGACTGCAGGCGGTCACACCGGCACACACGCCCGAGTTCGATCTCCGATTCGTCTCCGACCCCGCAGAACCACCAATCCGCGACGTCACGAAACGCTACAACGCTGATCGGGACCTCTACAGCCAGTTGGGCTTTGAGGTTCGCAACCTCAACCTGCGGACCGTCATCGAGACGGAGACGAAATTCCACGAACAGGCTGATGGCACGTGTCTTAGCTGGGGTGGGCCGGACCAGATCTGGGCGCGTGTCCCGGAGCGACTGGCCGTTCGCATCAACGACCACGTCCTCCCTGACGCGTATGGCGTCTTGAAACCGTACGTCGTGACTGACGAACGTGTCCTCGAACTCGGGGACAACGTCGAGGACGTCGTCGATCCACAACCGTTCGCGGGCGAAACAGGGGGCAATGCCTGATGGCACCGGCACAGTTCAGTATCGACGCTGATGAGGGCTTCTATCTCACTGTTGCCGACGAGATTACTGTCTACGAGGAGTACGACGCCGCCGTGGCTGAGATCCAGGCAAAGCTCACAGCAGAGACAGATGGCTTTCTCGCGGAGGTTGCCATCGAACGCGACGACAGTGATGACGTGGCTGTCACACTCGAGCAGGTCGGCTGGCAACGGATTATCCGCGACATGGATGAGGCGGGGTCGGACCAATGATTCGCAGCGAACGCATTCCGGTTGACGACCTCGTTGTCGATCCTGTCCAGGCCCGCGAGGAGGCGTGGACGAATGATGAAACAGATCGACAGCTGGCAGCCTCGGTGGCCGAAGAGGGGTTGTTGCAGGATCTGCTTGTCCGCCCGATTGAACAGGTCATCGATGGTGACACAGAGAATATCAGTGATGCGTCGTATGCGATCGTGGCTGGCTCGCGGCGATACCACGCAGCGATGGACGCCGGCTTCGAGGAGGTTCCCTGCAAGGTACTCGAGGCCGATGATCTCGATGCCGCTTGGACGTCGTTGCTGGAGAATACGGACCGGAAGGCGCTGTCCGAACAGGAGATTGCCCAGCAACTCGCACTGATTTACGAGTTCGTGCGGCCACGAGCGGACCCAGATGGCTGCCCCCAGTGTGGAGAGTCCGTTACTGATGGGGCTGCACTCGAGACGCACTACGACCAGACCGAGTGCACGCCGCGAACACTACCAGGGACGGACGGCCAGACACGAAGTGATAACAGTGAATGTGATGGCCCGCCCCGCTTCAGCACGGATAGACAGGCCAAGCGCTATCTCGCACAGCGGTTCCTTGGACGGACGGATGACAGTGCGCTCTCGCTTATCGAGGGGCATCTCCGGACGGCTGCGTTACCTGATTCACTCCAGGCGCTGTTCAAATCGCCGGACGACCGCACAGCAGCGGAACAGCAAACGCTCGACAGCTATGGGATCGATACGCAGACGACACTTGGCAGTGGTGAGGGCAAATCTGGGACGTCCCGTGAGATCGTTGCCCTGCACGACACTGTCGAGACGGAACTGGCCGACGATGCTGTGGACGGCACAGATGCAGTCCTCGAAACAGTTGGCTCACTTACCCATCCCGAGATGTCCGAACAGGAACTTCGCCGGTCACTGCGGGACTTTCGACACGATGTGACCACTCACGTCGCAACTGACGCGTCAGCGACGACCCAGCGCCAGCAGTTCACCAAGACGCTGCAGGCCTGTGCCGACGACCTTCACGAGACCTACGAGGAAGTCGAACCACAGCGCCCGTTCAAGAAAGTCGACGTCCTGGGTCCAGAGACTCAACGGCACAGCCGCTGGCACGCTCGAGTGAAGGCGTCTCGAGAGACGACTGGCCACGGTGAGCTGGTCCGTGAGTTGTATCAGGAACGTCTCGAGACGCTAGCCGACCAAGCGGGGTGGGAGTGAACATGGTGGCGACACAGCCAGACCCGGCGTTGTTGCCGAATCACTACGACCAGCTCATCCCGATTGAGCGCCTAGAACACGGGGTTCACAACCCGCGCCGGGTTTCGCCACGCCCCGAACTGGAAGCGTCGATCAAACAGGCTGGCATCCAGCAACCCTTGATCGTTCGGCCTGCCGACGAGCGGGCTGTCTACTTCATTACGGATGGCTGGCAACGCTTCCAGGCCGCAACGAGTCTGGGCTGGGAACAGTTGCCCGTGTCCGTCTACGACTCACCGCTAGAAGCGCTGTCGGCGACTGAAGCTGCGAGTATCGTCCGCGAATGGAGTTCCTACGAGTGGGCACAGTACTGTCAGTCGCTGGCGAGTGAACTGCGAGACGATGATGACTCCCGACGGGCGGTTGCCGATTGCGTGGCCACACGGACAACTCGGAGTCCCCAGACAGTGCGGCGGTATCTGGATGGATTGTCGCTACCGTCAGTGGTGCACCCACTGCTCTGTGATGGACCTGACGGTGACGAACAGGCATGGCAGGCGTTGCAGAACTATAACCCGGACGTTCGGCAGTACACGGGTCTGTCGTGGCGTGTAGCGGCACGCCTCGGGCGACGGCTTCGTGCGGAGTCGGTGTCAATCGGCCGGACGGTCGGGACCGCCGCGAACGCTGTCGAATACGACACGTCCGATGCGCTTTCGTTTGTGGATCGCGCGATGGACGAGCCTGACGTGCCATTTCGAACAATCCATCGACGCATCCAGCAGGCGGCCCAGTACAGTGAGTATCTCCAGGTGCCCAGTGTGACCGTTGCACTCGAGCAGTCCGAACGCGAGGCGGTCATGGCTTACTGTGCCGAACAGCGACAGCCGTTGAGTGCCCTGGTCGAAGAACAAATCAAGGAACTGGCGGCGGAGGTGGGTGACGGATGAACCACACTGACTGTTTGGAGGGCCAGTGTGGTGCTGATCGGAGTGATTACCGTGTCGCGTCCGCGTCGATCGAGCAGATACTCACCGGGCTGGTTCTCGATGAAGAGTCCGGTGTCGTTCGCTGTTGTGTCTGTGATGCGGTGATCGGTGCGACCGATATCGTCTTCGGGTATGCTGCCCGGTGTGTCGAAGCGGCGGCGTGGAACGTGCAACGACTGTACTGTCTTGGCTGTGCGCCGGCAACGGTTCGATCGCCGACGCTCGGTGTGACCGAAGCGATCGTTGGCGGACGAGTTGGGACACGCTCGTGTCCAACCGAACGGACACACCGGTCGTGTCTGGTTGAGGTTACGCTGCGGGCATACAGTCCCCCGACAGAGGGATAACTCGGGCTGGCTTCAGTGACGGCTCTGCCGCCAGACCGGCTCTTGTAAGACTTCCCACTTTTCGACAAAGCAGTTCGAACGAAATCGGTATTAAATTCAATAGGTCGCCCACGCTCTCCTATTCGATAACTAACTCTGTCCCAGATCAGTCTATCGGTGTGATATTTGTATCACTGTATCCATCGATGGGTGCTATTTGACAAATGGCTAAGGCTATATTTTTGAAAATTGGATTCACTCTGTGAGCAGAGTTTAGCAACTCTCTTATAGCTTTTGCGGTGCTAAATTCAATTCAAAATTACCCATTCAAACCGAATAATGGTGGTATATTGGGTGATATTGAAATTGATGAGGAGTGCATACGCACGGCCAGTGGCCAAGAATGTGTGGCTACGGCACCACGCGGCGGGCCCAGCTCTACAGGCGGAGCGGGCCGAGTGCCTCGGGGCTGACCCCGAGGGGGTTCACACGACAAGCACGTTGAGCAATTGTTGGGTGAGGGAGCTATACTGCGTGCATAGTCGCAGGTAATCGTATCTACTGCCAAAGACGAACTTCAGAGTAATTGGTTCGTAGTATCGACGTGGGTTTCAGCCAGTTTGTGTGAGTGTCCCATCAGATGTGACAGACCGTTTCATGCTGGCAGTAAACCGGACGGTAATTTGAGCGCGGGATCGAGATGACGATGGTGTACAAATATAATTCACGGCAGTGCTCTTGGGGACCGATACTGTCACACGTGGCGTAGTCAGCTATATACTGAGCAAACGCCGTGACTGGGGTGGTAGTACGTCACGGATAGTTAGCGTCCCCAGCGTGTTTCTTCATTATCGGTTGCACAGCCCCACCGTACTGCGTTTGCGTGGTCTGGAACACCGGTACTGCGTGCAACCCACAGCGAGCACTCGCTGCAGCATCCAGCGGAGAATATGTGCACTTGGGGGTTGTTGGCGTCCGCAGTGTGTTTGTGGGGTGATTCAGACGCCTGTTGGGATGGCCGCTCGATCAATACCGAACCAGTCGTGGTTCGGACGTAGTGTGCACAGGTCCGTGTGATATCACTATCTGTCTCACGCCAGTTTGAGACTCTCTCCTGTGGCCCGTTTGGTAGCCCTGCTCACCGAGTTGCTGACCCGTCTCCTCTTGTTGAGTGCATACCCTATCACAGCCTCTTGGTTCGTCATTGAGCAGCACAAGTTCTGTCTGCATTCCGTTACGATGCTAGTTGATACCAACTCGCTTCAATCTCACAAATCCCCAGCAGCCATCACGCACTTGTTCTGTTGTGCCTTGCAGTGCCCGTGGTCCCGTTCCATTCATCATATAAATTATTGTATGATTTATCTCGTTTTCATATTCCTTCGAACATTCAAATTCGATCTACAACACATTATATTCGGTGCAACTAGCCGATTTTGAATACGTCTGACCGATTGAGATACAGTTATATTACCTTTCGTACGTTTAGAATACATCAGTCCGATTTTGAACTCGGTAGCCGATTTGCAGACGGTTCGCGAGAAATCAAAGGCCAGTCCGAGTTGACAATTAGTGTACTCGTTTCGATAATTATTGGATTACTTGATAATCAAATTGTTTGTGATAGTGATGCACCAGTGTTGATACTGATGGGAACGTGTCTCATTATGAGAGGAACCGTGTTGGATCACGGCCATACAGCCCGGGTGGGTACGGTGCAAGCTTCGACAGTGTCGATAGTGTCATGGCTTTTGTCATTCCGGAGAACTCCAACTTCGGGTTACTAGAGAGATACGAACGGCTGTACCCCTTCTCGCGGAAATCAAACTCGTCATTCGCTCCCGTCGATGCTGTCGCAAGGTCAGCTGTCGCAGCCTCCCAATGGCCGCCGGTTTCGAAGACCCAGATTGCTTCTTCGAGGTCGAGTGCAGCAAGTTTGGAGTAGGTGCTTCGTGGTGACGATCCCTCACCTGTTACATCATTGTTCTCACATTCCATCTCTGCGGCGACCACCACCTCACCTGTCCCGTCCAGGACGACGGCATCGATGACCTTCCCATTCGGGAGTTTGTGATAGGCAGTGACGGATCGGTCTGGGTCATCAGCGTACTCATCAGATAGCCAATAACAGAGCAGCGCGACACCGATTCTATGCAGTGTTGACTCGTTCAAATCCCCCTGCCCGACTCCCCAGTCATAGCCTTCTTTAGCTGGTTCACGGATGTGTGTCCGTCCCGCACTTGTAATGTTGTAGACGGTATGGACTGTCGTCGACGTCTGCTTGGAGAGATAGGCCTGATTGTCCTCGTCCGTATAATCACACAACGATTCCACGGCATCGCTATCGATACCCAAGTCATCGATAATTAATTTCATAGATTCTGTCAGTGGATCAAATTGAGAGACTGGGTCAAATCTAAATCGCTTTGCGAGATAAATCGCCTTCAACAGCCGCAGTTGATCCTGCGAGAGTGGTGATGCGTCGATCTCTTCTTCGGAGAGTTTGAGTCTGATTGGGGGGATTTCCCTGAGCCGTTCACGATCGACTAGTTCGACTGATTTTTCACAGCACTGACACACTCGGTGTAGTCCCTTCTGTGTCAGATCGTACCGTTCACCGCAGTGTTCACACACATAATTGTTGCTGTGTTCGTTAACTGTTGCGCCCTGTGGGAGATTCGTTTTGTTGACCTGTGTTGGCCGTGCGATGCGGGACGTGACCTCGCCGGTTGCTGGCTGATTATCAGTTGTTTTAGCCTTTTCATCAATTGTCTTGGCTGTCATGTTGGTCTCCGAATAATTTTCCCAATTGATACTGTCGACACCCCCGAGGATTTGATCACTTTCAAAACATAGTTTCAGATGATTTCGACCGCTAATTTCCACAAAATTAGATGTCGCAGAGCTATATCTCAGGGGTAATCCTGCTTGATCAGGTGCGTAATCTACGCTCCCAGCGGGGACTGGGAATCCATCGAGATCAGTTTGTACAAATACCCAGTCAGTATCTCGATTTTGAGTGAGTTCCCGCTCAACCATTGTTTCTACTCGCAATGAAAAGTCATCATGCTTGAGTAGATCCCACACCTGCTTGCTATTCTCAACGAGCAACAGATCTACTGATGAGTTGATTAAATTATCCAATGTTCTGATCTGTGTTTGAGTTGTTTGTGGATTGATCTGAGTTGGTGCAGCTGGCGACATCGCAAACGGATGACGCACGTTCAACAGCATGTTGATATGCTGTTGGTACTGTGTTGAGTCCGCTAGCGAGTTTAGTTTCGAGTTCGACAGTAACAGTACGGGATCATCAATTGCAAGGGTGGCTCTCGCCGAATAGTTCGAAACGGGCGACCCCTCCACAAGTGACTCGAGTGCTAACAGGATACTCTCCGTATCTATCCTCGGTGTCTCACATCCAGACATATCAAAAATAATATTAGACTTCTGTTTCCAAACTTTCGCTAACAAGTGTTCCAGTGGTTTCTCGTATTCAACACGGGTTCGATCAGCAAGTTTCGTCGCCAGTGTCTCTTCTACATCCAGACAGTAGACATACGGGCGGTGGTCGGACTTTGCTGGATCAACTGATTCACCGTTCTCAAATGGTTCAGGGAGGAGAAATCGTTGCAGATCGGCTATCTGTGTCAACGTATGTCCATGCGCATCAAACGCGAATACCGGCTCGGCGTAGACCATTGAATGGCTCACGTCTCTGTGATGCGCAAGAGCTTTCGGAACACCAGATGCAGGGCGTGCTCGCTGTCGCGCATGCGTCAGGCGCATTACTTGAGAGGGGGACTCCCAATTTAGAACATGCCATGTGGTGTCTGACAGCTTCCCATTTGATAGATACGGCGTCCCGATGGGAAACCAGGCCATGGTCTCCGTCTGATCGAGATACGCATCGGCGCCGTCAGTTGTCGCTACATCATTGTCCATAATACGACTCGGCAATTTCCCGATCGCTAGTAAGCCTGCGAGTTCTTCGATACTTATATTGAGTCTTGTCGATGTGGTATCATTCGGTATCCCCTCTCGATTTGCTTTCCAGTTATATGTTAGATCTGTCTCATTGCATAACTCTCTAAGTGTCTGTTCAGTTTCCAGTCGTAGGTTTTTATCACTTTCTTTAGGGAAATAGACGGTCCCAAATAGCTGTACGTCTACTGTCTGCGTTGTGTTCTGTGGTGGCAGATCAATGTTGACGATTACTGGACAAGGAATCTCCTTTGCGGCACTACGAATCTCTTCAAAAGATGGTATCGTTGGTGATAGCTCGCTTCTCCCTTGAGCTCTGTGCAAATCCGTGGCCAACTCAAACCAATACGGTTTATAATTTGTTTGACGGAGCCCAATTAATGTGTTAGCCGAGAGATTGTCAACATCCTTGTGTTTGGATTGATTGCGTATCAATTCCGGCTCAGTGATGCTCTCTTTCACATGATTATACGGTAGCGTCGTCACCATCTTTATTGTATGCCGCAGACGAGAGTTACCATCGGTTATGATTATATTCGTGTGATGCTGATTCGGGGCATTAGTCAGCGCACCCACTAGAAACTTGGCTGTATCCGTGTCCGCGATCCCATACGTTTGTCCTCCCGGATAAATATCATATATCTGTCTGCTTTTGTTGTGCTTAACGGCTTTTCCGTTTGTTTCTGGACTTGGTTCAGTGTTCGACTGTCGATTCATTTTTGTGCGTTCGAGTCCGTCGTCTTGCTCATCTCCGTCTCTGGACTGTTCGAGGAGTTATCTTTTGACGTTGTGGTCTTCTCAGATTCATCACTTTGTGTCTGCTCACGCATTGACCCTCGCAGGAGGTTCTGAAGCCACTTTGGTAGTACTGTCTTGTCGTCATCACCCGTCATCGTGATTTGTCTTGTTTTGGTGCTGGGTACATGAGTGGCCCGAGGATTCGACCGAGCATGAAAGACTAAAAACCAAAGTTTTTATATATAGTTTTCCCTAACGTCGTGTAATGGTGACCGAGACACATATATCGGAGGACAAGGAGGTTAGTGACTGTCTGCTGACATATGACGTTATGGAACGACGAAACAAATTAGAGGCACTTGTCCCAGACGTTGTCGAGAAATTGGAGGCCCGAGGTCATACCGTGTGGGAACAATTAGATGTGTATACGATTGTGGCAATTATACTTTCGGAGGCTGAACAGGACGACTGTTTGGAGATTACTGCAAAAGACGTGCGGACCATAGCTGGGGTTGATGTAGAGGATGAAACAGTAAGGAACCGCATGACTGCACTTGTAGACATTGGATTTGTTGAAATTAATGATCAAGAAAATAATATCTCCTACTGTTTCCGACAGGACAGGGTTCAACCTGCGAAAGAACAAAACCAGTCCGAACCGGAAACAAAGACACCTGTAGAGCAGACGAAAGATCTCCTGGAAGTAGCCCCAACAGTGACCAGAAAAAAAGTACGAGAGCACTTTTGGGTCCGCTGTCTGTTTGATGGATTCGTCCCGACCCCTGCTCAACTGGAGCCGTATCAAAATAGGTACTTCCGAGGCGGAGGTATACTAGCTGTGTTCGTTGGTTGGGCTATTCAGAGTGGTTTTGGGGGCGCTTGGATTCAGTTAGTCTCTCAATTTGCACTCTTCTTGCTTGTTTTCGCGACCGGACTCTGGTTTGCGAGAACGATGCGGTTGACCTCGGTTCAATATCTGAGATGATCGCTGTGCCAATCTCTGTAAATCCGATGTTGTTGACTGGTTGAATCCGGGGTTCTCGCTTCGGTGTTGTTCGATAGATCCGAAGAACCACGTGAACCGGGTTAGCTGTTTTCGGTGCAAATCTGTGTCCCTTGCATTCTCTCAGCCGATTCTGGCCACGGCCTGGCCCGCTGTTGATATCTCACTGCGCGGCACATACCTTGTTCATCCGCCAGTGCTCTAGTCATACGGCTCCATCTCAGTATCAAACCGTACCAACTCATCAAGAGAGTGTGGGGTTTCATCGTATTTTGAAGCGGATACCTCGGGACTTGACCCCGAGGCTTGCCAGTTGACGAGAGAAATTAGCTGGACGACTCCACTGGGCTGACCAGCAGAAAGGACATTTTCTGTATGTGTTCACGATTCGTAGTGGGTGGATCGAGTCATTCAGCTATCGTAATCATTGAGATTGTTGAACCAATCGACTCACCCGATGCAGTATGGTTTTGCAGCTGAGGACTGACAGTAATTCGCTTGAGCAGTCAGCCCGTTGGCTCGGTGCTGTCTGTCCAAAAGCATGACTCATACATATCCGGTGTTGGGGTAATCTTTATCTTGGTATTCGGTGGCCCCGGAGTACGAACCTGAAGAAGCACGTGGGCCAGTCCGCTTGCGTCGCGTGTTGCCTGTGATGGGGTTGCTTGTTTCCGATCGAACTGGTCGTAGGGGTTGTCCGGATAACTGAATCCCTCTTTGCCCGCTGGCCGCGACAAATTGAAGAGGATGCCGAAGTTGCTGGGAAGCCTCTGTTGACACATTGTTTCGAGCAGTTGATCGATATCGACGCTGAATCTGATTGTCGACTAGATTAAAACGGGAGATCGTTGATTCTCTTGAGGATGAGTTCTATGGTGAATACGAGTTTTCAGATGCGGTGGTTCTCTTGTTAGATGTGACCCGGACTATTGACGCGGGGACGCACAATCTGTGTACCGTCAGCGAGCGAGATGCCACCGCGGTGTCTCGACCGTCCGGTACGCGTACACGGAAACTGGATCACCTTCGCCCAACTGTGTCTCACAGCCCCTGCATCAGACCTCGAGTGACGACAGCCCCATGCGAAGGCCAGTGAATAACTGTTCAAGCGCGGCGACGGCGGCATGTTCACTTGTTGATCTTGCGACCACATTTATTAGAAGACCGAACGCTGAGGGATTCCAACCAGATGAGCACCATTCCGAACTTCGGGTCTATTCGACAACATCCACCGAGTCTCACCCGTATATTGAACAGTACCCGAAAGAGATGGGCCTACTGGAACGAGATCCCACACTTGAAGAGGACTACAGGTAGTATTCGACTGTTTCTTCCAGTCCTTGTTCGAACGACCACTCTGGCTCCCACCCGAGGGCTTCGATTTTCTCGGTATCGAGTGCGTAGCGTTGGTCGTGTCCCGGACGGTCTTCAACAAATTCGATGAGATCCTCGGAAGCACCGACTTCATCGAGAATCTTCCGTGTGATCTCGATGTTCTGTAATTCGTGGCCACTCCCTATGTTGTAGATCTCGCCTGGGTCACCCTCTTTGAGAACGCGTTCCACTGCGCGGCAGTTATCAAACACGTACGTCCACTCCCGGACGTTGCTACCATCCCCGTACAAAGGGAGGGACTCCCCATCGGCTGCGTGTTTGATGAACTTTGGAATAAGTTTTTCAGGGTGTTGTCGCGGGCCGTAGTTGTTCGACGAGCGTGTGATCACGACGGGTAGATCGTACGTCACGTAGAAGCTGTGAGCGAGGAGATCCGCACTGGCCTTTGTCGCTGCGTATGGGTTTCGTGGGTCCGGCGGGTCCGATTCGGCGAATGTCCCGTCGAGAATCTCGCCGTACACTTCGTCGGTCGAGATCTGCACGAATCGCTCGATATCGACCTCTCGTGAGACATCCAGAAGCACCTGAGTTCCCTGGACGTTCGTCGAGACGAATGGTTCGGTATCGTTTATCGAGCGATCGACGTGGGATTCCGCGGCGAAATTGACGATGGCGTCAGCATCCGCTGCGAGTTCTGTCACCAGTTCCCGGTCCCGAATATCTCCTTCTACGAACTCGTGGCGATCGTTCGAGAGTGTTCCGTCCAAGTTGGATCGGTCTCCAGCGTAGGTTAGTGCATCGAGAGTCGTCACCTGATGATCGGTCGTATCGACCAGGTGATGCACGAAGTTAGAGCCAATAAAGCCAGCACCGCCAGTTACGAGAAGATGCATACTGGCTCAAAACGGAGCAGTAGGTATTTATTTTTCCTTCGGATGATTGGTAACATGACTGTTCTTGTCGTCGGGGCCAGCGGATTGCTCGGGAGCAATGTCGTCACTGCTGGCAAAGCCCGTGGGCGCGACGTTGTCGGGACGTATCATTCGACACGACCTCGATTCGAGATCCCACTGGAGCAGTTAGACGTTCGTAACACCGACAGATTTCGAGAGTTGATTCAGGAATATCAGCCAACGACTGTCATCAATTGTGCAGCCATGACGGATGTGGATGGCTGTGAATCGAATCCCGACGAGGCGTTTGCAATCAACGCAGAAGCCCCCGAAGTGTTTGCTGCTATTTGTGCGGAGACAGACACTCGATTCGTTCATATTTCAACGGACTATATTTTCGATGGCTCGACAAGTGGCTCATACGCGGAAGCAGCTAATCCCAATCCGCAGCAGGTGTACGGTGAGTCGAAGCTAGCCGGCGAGCAAGCGGTTCGCACTGCTGGTTCTGACCCACTGGTGATTCGACCCTCGTTCGTGTACGGAGTGCATCGATCACGCGATGAACTGACTGGATTCCCTGCATGGGTTCGAGAACAGCTCACCAATGGCGAGTCTGTTCCTCTCTTTACAGATCAGTACATTACGCCGAGCCGGGCAGGTGAGACTGCAGAGACGCTTCTCGAATTGGGGAGTGCTGGTCAGTCGGGAGTCGTTCACATCGCTGCTCGAAGCTGTGTCACACCGTACGAATTCGGAGAGCAAATTTGCCGACTCATCGGTGCATCTGTGGAGTCACTCGAAGAAGGCTCTATGGATGACGTTGATCGGCCGGCGAAACGTCCAAAACGTACGTGTCTCGATGTAAGTCGAGTTGAGGAGGTTCTCGATCGCCCGCAGCCGACACTTACGGCGGATCTCGCCACGATTGATCGCTACTTCAGCTGAGCTATATTTGATACTGATCGCGGTGTTCGAGGAAATGTTCTCGCTCAGAGTCCGGGAGATCTTCGAACCGAAGGACTGTGTTACAGTCGAGGCGGGGACATTTCATCACTCGATTCTTTTCGAGTTCATTTGCCGCGACGACTGTACCACAGTCCGGACAGGTATGTGTGATGATGCGCATGGTTACAGTTTGAGATTCGAGTTTTCTCCGACGACGAGTCGACGGCCCTCGGGGAGGAGCCCTTCTGCACTTTTGACTTGGGCATTTCGACCGATCAGGCTGTCTACGATTTTCCCGGAGGCCGAGACTTCTGACTCTCCGATGATGACGGAGTTTTCGATGTGCGTGTGTTCGACCTCGCAGTCTTTCCCGATTGATGTGAACGGTCCGACGTAGGTGTCTGATTTGATCGTCGTTCCCTCTGCAATCGAGACTGGACCACGAACCACTGCTCCAGACTCGATTGTTGCGGATTCGGCTAAATCGATTGTGCCGGAGATCTCTGCGTTGGTTTCGATTGTTCCATTGCGAGTATCGTCGATCGTTTCCAGAACTAAGCGGTTCGCCTCAAGAATATCCTCGGGTTTGCCCGTGTCTTTCCACCAGCCCTCAACTACATGGGAGTCTATCGCGTGTCCGTCTTGGAGGAGTGACTGGATCGCATCTGTAATTTCGAGTTCTCCTCGCCACGACGGTTCGAGTGTTTCGATTGCATCAAAGATAGCCGGTGAGAATACGTACATCCCGATGAGTGCCAGGTTACTCGGTGGGTCGTCCGGTTTCTCGACCAGTTTGAGGACGTTTCCGTTCTCGTCGACATCAGCAACACCGAACTGCTCTGGATTCGCGACGCGCTGGAGGGCAATTCCGGCAGCGTAATCCCCAGCCTCGAAGCTCTCGACGAGTTCGACTACACCGTTGTCGAGGATATTATCACCGAGGTACATCACGAAATCGTCGTCACCAACGAACTCGCGTGCACATCCGGCGGCGTGTGCGAGTCCGAGTGGGTTGCCCTGGATGATATACGTAATCTCGACGCCATACTCCGAGCAGTCGCCAAGGTGTTGCTGGATCGCTTCGCGTCCGAGATTTCCGAGTACTACGCCGATTTCGGTAATTCCAGCGTCTTTGAGGTCTTCGATGGCATATTCGAGAACCGGTTTGTTGGCCACCGGGACGAGCTGTTTCGGGCCGGTATGTGTGATAGGGCGGAGTCGGGTCCCCCGGCCGCCTGCGAGGATTATTCCCTTCATTGCTAGTAGGGCTGTTCATCCCAGTCCATAGGGATTTCGTCTGTGTCCGGCGGGAGACGTTCCTCGTCTGGATCGTCGTAATCATACAGGTTCGTCGGGAAATTGATTAGGATGGCCTGTTCGTTGCCAACGACTTTGAAGCCGTGCCAGCAGTCACCGGGAATACGAATCGCTTTCTGGTTGTGCTCTCCGATGACGAATTTGTTTACTTCGCCCTGTGTGGGTGAGTCCTCTCGGTCGTCGTATATTCCGACCTTGATGCGGCCCGACGGGCAGATGAAGTGATCGACTTGGCCGCGCGTGTGTCGGTGCCAGGCTCTAGTGACTCCCGGATAGCTGAGTGAGTAATACGACATTGCGGGCTCGGGATCGTACTCCTCCCAGTCTTCCCGGAAGATCTCGACGAGGTGGCCGCGCTCGTCGGCGTTGACTTGGAGGTCGCGGGTTTCTACGTCGTGGATCATTAGATTGGAATTCTCTGTAATCTGTTTATTTCCTATGGTCAAAGTTCTACTGTAAAATCGCGGTCAGCACGTATATATCATTTTCAACACAGAACTCGGACTTATTATCATCTGCAACTTCTTTTGAAACAATTTCGTATGGCATCTCTTCAAGAATCGTCTGTATCTGCTCACTTGATGCGTCATATAGTCCATGAGATTCAACGAAAATGACTCTTGGCTTCTGCATGAGATTTTGCAGGATATCAATCTCTGCTCCTTCACAGTCTAACTCTAGCACATCGCACTCAGGTAGGTCGCTTGGCTGGAGACGCTGGACTTTTGCTTCGTCGGAGTTGCCATATACTGATTTTGGTGATCCGACGATTCGATGATTCACGCGTACAATATCTCCTACACCACAACGTCTGGCTGTCTCGCGTGTTTTCTGTACATGTGTTCGTGATCCTTCAAAAACAATCACTCTTCCCTCATTTCCCACCTTTTGAGCTGACTTGACTGCAGTAACGCCATATCCACCTCCTACCGTGACAATAGTATCTCCAGATTTAACATACTTCTCTATTCCAGCAACAAGACCAGACTCGTACGTCGGTTCACTAATATCTTCCCAGGGAAAATGTGACTTTTGAACTGGAATTCCATTGTAGGTTGGCAATCCAATAAGAGGGAGTCGAGTGACGTATTCTCCATACACATACCTGCTTCCTTTTTTTATAAAACTCATAACCCCATCGCGCCGAATTACCCGAACCCCTTTTCTTATTAATGTAGTCATATTACATTCGTCTACTTCACTACATTCATTGCTTTCGGATTATTGATGCTCATTACACAATTCCTTAGCAGGTGCAACTTCGCTGGATTTCATGCTAGTCTCGAGTCATAACCCCTATATAAAATGCTAAGATACAATCAATTAAGACTCTACCGATAAATGACGGCAGTAGAATGAATCTAGTAAAATCAACGAGTAAAATCTTCTTTGTTAAAGTCGCCAACGCTGTCCTTGGGTTCGTCGCTATTGCATATTTTGCTCGTGCTCTTGGGTCTGCTGAGTTGGGAATATTCTTTTTATTTCAGGCAGTTCACGGGATGCTATCAATCCCTGCTGACTTCGGCATTAATAATGCTGTAAAAAAAAGACTAAGTGAAGGTTCTAATCAATCGACAATACTGGGAACTGCAGTTTCAGCTAAATTTCTCTCTATTGGAATAATTTGTGTTATCGTTCTTCTCATCTCGGATTACATAAACTCATATTTGGGTAGGGAATGGGGTATATATTTAGTCATTGCCATTTTTTTCAGTCAATATTCAAAGTTGTTCATCTCCGTCTTGCACGGTGAATTACGTGTTGGTGAGACAGCAATAATTTCGCTTACAAGACAAATTGTCTGGATTACATCTGGGGTAATTCTACTGTCGGTTGGACTTGATGCACTCGGTCTTGTTTATGCATTTATTCTTGGAGAAATAGCAGTCCTTCTCTGGTCGCTCTATCGTATTGATACACCATTCGGGTGGCCGGAACTGGCTCAGGCACGCTCTGTATTTGATTATTCACGCTTTAGCTTTATTTCATCAATCGGTGGATACGCGTACAGTTGGGTCGATGTTCTCATAATTGGATTCTTTCTTTCTTCATCCTATGTGGCAGCATACGAGGTTGCATGGCGTGTTACTGCAGTTGTAGTGTTGTTTAGCCAAGCAATTGCAACAACAATATTCCCACAAGTTAGTTTATGGGATAGCGAAGATGCAACTGAAAAAATACAGGAACTATTGCCACCAGCGGTAACAGCATCCATTATCTTAGCTATCCCGGCCTTTTTTGGCTCGATCGCGTTCTCAACAGAGATTCTTGAACTTATATTTGGCCCAGAATTCGCGATGGCATCATTAGTTCTCATTATACTAATGGGAGAAAAAATCTTCCAATCAGCACACAAGGTACTTGGATATAGCTTACAGGCTATTGATCGACCGGATCTTGCCGCTTATATCGGTCTCCTCACTATAATAGTGAATATATTCCTCAACTTTGCATTGATTCCTGTTTTTGACATTACTGGCGCTGCATTTGCAACCGGGCTCTCCTTCTTGCTCAATACTGTTCTCCATGCTGGATTTCTGAGAAACTATCTTCCCTTCAAAATAGAATATAAGAAAGTCGCTTGGAGCTTTGTCTCCTCAGCTACAATGATGGGTATTTTGCTTCTATCCAAATCATATTTTCCAGCAAATTCAATTATCGTACTTCTTGGATATGTCGGCGTCGGTGCTCTATTTTACTTCGTTCTCCTCTTGTCTTATCAGCCTATGAAAAGTGACTTAGAGAGATTATCAAAATCTTTTTGATCCAATCATTGTATTTCAGTACTTATTACAGACTTCAGAAACGACCTGATCTAGAACAGGGGCCAGTGCGTCGTAGCTGTACTTTTCGACACACCTCTGCCGGGCTTTTTGCCCCAACTCTTCCCGTAATTGGTCATCTTCGATTAGCTCCACAATCGCTTCTCGGAGTTGATCCGTATTGTCAGGTTTGACGATCCGACCACAATTCTCCAACACAATCGGTATGTCACTGACGTTCGTCGCAATAATAGGTTTACCCATTGCCATAGCATCGAACACCTTTGCCGGAAGCTGTCCTCGTGTTGCCGGGGAGTCTTTCTGTGGGATCGCGATTACATCGGCGGCAGCAATCCACTTGGGGATGTCTTCGAACGGCTGCATCCCTCTAATAATCACGGAATCATGTCCAACCCGTCGAACTTTGTCGATATACTCGGATTCGTCTGCGCCTACGACAACTGCTTTGACATCATCTCGACTGATCTGAGTGACCGCCCTGACAAGATTATCAACCCCCTTATATGTCCGAGGTGTTCCTGAAAACATGATGAGATACTTGTCAGAGGGCAAATCGAACTCATCTCTGACTTGCTCACGATTGAACAGAGTTGGGTCAAACTTTTCAGTATCCCGAGCGTGCGGGATGATGGTCCCTCCAAATCGGTTCTGAAGAAATCGGTTCGAAACAGTCCGTGCGTCGGCAATTCTGGAGAGAGCTTCAAACCCTCGTTTATGATAGAAGGAATTTGCGTTAATCAGTCTCGGGATCTGAGTTAAGTACATCATTCGACTCTCTCCTTTTTTATTAAATCCGGTTTCCCAGTCGTCGACATCTAATATTAGAGGGCGATCCTCTCGGAGGGTTGCAAGTAGACTGAGTCCATAACTCGTTGTGCGGGGTTTGGAGGCGTATACAGCATCCCCCGTGATTAGATTGAGAAGCTCTGGAATAGAAGGGACGAAATGGTATAACCGGTGCCCTGTCTCAACACCTTTGTAGTCATATTCGTGTCTAATTGGTTCCCAAATTTGGTTCTTTAATTTTGGACCAACTATCTCCACCTGGTGGTTTCGGTCCAGTAATTTTGCTAGTACATACGCTCTTCCGAGACAGTTGTGTGAGAGGTCAGGTGTAACGACAGAAACACGCATAATTCTCTGTTATTTTCGAGCATCATATTTATATAACCACCGATAAATTGAAGATGCGATTGATTAGTATTAAATAATTTATATAATATCACTCATACAGCCTTCCGATTAGCTAATTCCATAATTTAAAAATTGTTCACTCCTTCTGATATGAATTATAATAATCCTTTAACATATGGTTATTTCATGAATTAATCCGTGTTTCAATCTGTCCATATGCCTCAGCCAATTTAAAAACATAACTCAAAAAATAGAATAGAATCAGATCTTTTTTCTTATCTAATTCTGACATTCTTGTAAAAAATCGGACCGGATGTGGCGGGAAAAAATTCCATGGATGATACCATGGCCGACGGTGCATTGATTCGATGGTACGATACTTTTGATATCGTTGCTCAGCACCTTGTCCATGACGTCTGGACTTTGAAATATGTTCGCATAACTTTGTCCTTGCCGGATGGTACATTGTAATATGTCCCGCAAAATGTTGTGGATACCCTGCATTCGCAACACGTCGACCGAATTCAACGTCACCGCCAGAAACTAAGTCATGTGTAAAAAGTCCTATATCTTTAAAAACAGTTCTTTGAATCGCTAAACAACAGGTAGGCGCAAAATTTGAATCTTTAATATATATTTCAACTGGAAATTCTTCTGCAAGGCTATATCGGCCTATTATTGTTTCCGTGTCATCTTGAATGTATGTCTGCACATTACAACCAATATAATATACGTTTTCTTTTTCAAAATATTCAACTATTTTCTCCAACCAGGTCTCTTCAACAGTCATATCTGAGTCAATAAATGCTAATATTTCACCTACTGAATTACAGATGCCTCTATTTCGTGCTGCATAAGAGCTTTGAATGTCACTTTCTATTTCCGTCCGGATATGTGTGTTATTCTCTACAAAGCGATTAATAACTGCTTGAGTTGAATCTGTAGAGGCATTATTGACGACCACGATCTCGTGTTCCGTAGTGGGATATTCAAGATTCAAGAGTGACTCAAGCGTTTTCTGAATACCTTTCGGGTCATTATAAACTGGAATTACTACCGAGACTTTTACCATGAGTTCCACACCCTGTTCTTACATGTATCCCAGTGCTTCAAGTTGTGTTTGTTGCTCTTCATCAAGCTTCCGTTCTGTATCTTCTGATTGCAGCGCGAGGAAGTATTGCTCGCACTTCTCACGGAAATCACTTGGTGCGTCCTCGTATGTCGTGGCGCCCCCATTTTTGAATGCCCACTGTTGCCCTGTTGTTTCTACTACCACTCGCCAGTTGTCATGATAGACCGCAACTGAATGTTCTTTGACCCTATGATCCAATACCGCTGTCGGCACGGCTGGATGTTTTTCGTAGAGTTCTTTCCCTCCTGTTGCGGGATACTGGCAGACTGCGATATTCTCTCTGTCCGGAGGGAATAACCGATCATCTGCTTTTCCCGCTATTCCTTCAGTAAATATTTGATAGAGGTTAGTAAGTGAGTATGGTTGAGAAACCACTCGACTATCAATCTCAGGATGCGCAACGACGAGTGGGACACGAGCCAGCGCGTCGCTAATTGATGACTCGTGACCTATACGTCGTCGTCCCATCTCGTCGGTCTCTCCTAGATTCTCACCGTGGTCACTTGTTACTACAATAAGAGTATTACTCAGTTGGTCAGTCGCACGGAGGATATCCAGAAGTTGGCCAAGATGTGTATCCGCTGTTTCAACCTCACCCGCGTACAAACTACGTAATGTTTCGATATCTTCCTCGTCAATCTCATCGCGTGCGTCAGCTGAAACAAATCCCCACGGATCCGCAACTTCGTCATTTAGCCGCCGTATCTCCTCGGGTGGTATCTTCTGATCGAGATGTTTCCGTTGCATTTCTTCCGGCGGATTGTAGGGTCTATGGGTGTCCATATAGTTTGCAAACGCGAAAAATGGCTGCTCGGTTGAGGCTTCACGTTTGATGATCTCGGTCAGCCTCTGGGTATTTGTCTGGGGACTGTAATTGTACGCACTATCGGACACAAATAGGGGGTGTGGAATACGTTGAAGTGGTCTCCACCGAACTGCAGCTGACCCTATTCCTACGGCCGCAATGTTCGCGAAGCTTTTCAGTTTGTGATCACTACGAACCGCGGCAGTGACCGTGTCGACACCTGTTCTAAATTCCCCAGAATCTTCATGAAGTCTAGATAGTGCATATCCTGAAACATTAAGAGCCTCGGGGTATCGTTCCCTGCCCCGCGAATAATAGAATTGATCAAAATCAGTATGGAATCCAGTTCGTTGACAGGCAAACCCATTTGCGGAGACACCGTAGCATGTGTATCCTTTTTGCCCAAGTTCAGCAGCTAAGGTTACCGCTTCAAGCGAGTCACCCAACTGATTCATCCCATGCTCGTGCGGATATTTCCCAGTAAAGAGTGATGCGTGAGCTGGTGGGGACCAGGGCGCCGGGGTTATCGCTTTCTCGAACCAGAGATTTTTCTCCCCCAACTCGAGCAAATTTGGTGCATGTTCAAGCGCATAATCAAACCGACACGCGTCCCAAACAATAAAAAGAATATTTGACTTAGACTGATCCATATTTGCTGTTTCCGTTGTGGCCGTATGTGTTTTACCATCTGCTCAGTTGATATCGAAAGAAAAACTACACCGACGTGATAAACTGATCTATAGTCGATGGTTGATATTAGCGTTGTAATCCCTACCTACAATCGGGCAGACTCTATTGAACAAGCAATTGACAGTGCTCTTGGCCAATCCCTCTCGGATATTGAAGTGATTGTTGTGGATGACGGCTCTACAGATGCCACAGCTGAAACGGTCTCCCGAATCAATGATCAGAGACTAACGTTTATTCAACACAAAAAAAACAAAGGTGGTAGCGCAGCCCGTAATACAGGGATTGATCATGCCTCCGGAAAATACATTGCGTTCCTTGATTCTGATGACACTTGGAAGGCAACCAAACTTGAGAAACAACTCAACCTCCTCAAGGCTCGGAGTGACGACTGGGTTGCTGCATACTGCGATTTTAGACAGACGCGTTCAAATCCGTTAGTCGAAGTTGTAGATAATTTAGTTCGCCGTCCAACCGGGCTGGAAGGTGGTGAAGAACTTATCAACATGATTTTTTTACGTAAATTTGCACACGGGGGAGCCTCTACGCTTTTAGTCAAAGCGGACGCAGTGGAGCGTCTTGATGGATTTGATCCGTCGTTCCAGCGTCATCAAGATCTGGAGTTTCTGGTCCGTCTCCTCCAAATAGGGAAACTCGCTTATGTCAGCGAAACACTGGTATATAAACATGATACGGGCAATCCCCCAGTTGAGACTACCCGTGCAGCTATGAACCACTTTAACGAAACGTTCGCTGATACCATTGCCTCTCGCGGTCTTGACGATGATGTTTGTCGCGTACAGTCGTTTATGATTGCGAAATATAATTTCCGCGATGGAGAATTCAAAACGGGGTTTCAGAATCTACGACGTGGTCAATATCCACACCATAGAGATTTATTCGCTCTCGTTTTAGCTGTTCTATCCGGTATACGATCGAAAACTCAAAAATAGGATAGCATAGCGATTATACAATAAAGCCATCATCGACTTATTAATGAATAAGAAAATCTCGATCTTTCGCCTTTTTTTACTCGGTCTATTTATTCGCCTACTCGCGATACTACCTGCAACTTTCCAGATGACAACATATGCTCAGGGAGACCCAGTAACCTTTGCTCGAACTGCTGAATTCATTGCGGCAGGCCTTCGTGAAGGAGTTCTTCAGTATCCAGAAGTCACCCACACGAACCGCCTTTGGGGTACCTTTCTCGCCCCGTTCTGGTTGATCCCCGGGCCGAGCGCGGTATATGCACGAATCATTCTTGCGATATTTGGTGCACTAACAGTATATAATGTCTATGTAATTTCACAAACCTATTATTCTCATCGCGCTGGCGTGTACGCTGCGCTCCCGATGGCATTTCTTCCATCTCATTTTCTACTTCATGGTACACTCATGCGTGATACTTTACTCATTTTTTGTCTTACCCTCGTTGCGCAATTAATTATTGTACCCTCTAATCAGAAGAAAACTAGCATGGTCGCGGTCGGTACTCTTGCATTTATTCTCGCGTACATTCTTCGACCAGACAACGTCGGAATTTACATTTTTGTTTCTGGCTTGGGTATTTTTTTCCTCATATGGGGTCGTCATTTTGACAATTACCCTTTCATTGTAAGCGGTCTTACGGTTACGCTTGGGACCGGTTTGCTGTTTACTGCTCTCTCACTGACCCCCCGAGCACTGTCTGAAGTCTTAGCGTTACGTATGGGTCGTGCTCAGGGTACTGCCACATACTTGGCTGGTTATCACCCAGAAAATGTAATTGAAATGTTTATTGTTTCACCGCTACTTGCCATATTCTTTTTATTTGTCCCACTCCCTTGGATGGTGAACTCGATACCTGCTATCATACCTTCACTGGAAGGATTCGTTATTTTCATATACTGTCTCGCCGCAGTAGCTTCACTCCCTGTCATTCTTAATTCCAGACATCGGCATACTGCATTCCCACTTTTAATTGGCGCAGTGCTCGGAATCGTATTCTATGGACTCGTGTTGACGAACTTTGGTGCAGCGACGCGATTCCGCCAGATGTTCACGTGGGTGTTGTTCATTTTTGGGGGTATCGGTCTTGCTGTACGCGTCGATATCCGATTGTTTGATTACTCAAGTGACAATTCTGATTCCCGCTTATAATCCACTCTCTATCCGTGTCGCAAGCTTGAAATTCACGTGACGTTGCTTGTAAAACAATGACTGAGACCCCGAACATTCTCTTCCTAGTCGCTGATTCTCTCCGCTACGATGCAACGTTTGGTGAGTGGGAGACTGATACGCCGGCCATCGACCGTCTCGCTGAAGAGGGAGTGACTTTCACGAGTTGCTTCTCCCAAGGTATCAGTACCGCACCGGCGATGACGGCAATTCTCACTGGTCGCCTGCCTCTGGATTATGGCGGCCACTGGCACTTAGACGAGGGACAAGCAACATTCGCTGAAGCGTTCCAGAATCACGGATACAGGACCGGTGCCATCCACTCGAACCCGTACGTCTCCAGCAGACGAAATTTCGACCGCGGCTTCGACCACTTTGAGGAGGACGTTGTCGCGTTCGAGCCCGACCGCGGACTGGAGGGTGCACCGGAGAAAATCTTACGGCTCGCCAGCCGGGCATCCCGGATCCTCAGCCGAACACCATACACGCCAGCAGAGACCGTTAACGACACGATGCTCGATTACGTTGATGCGGCCGATGCGCCGTGGTTCCTCTGGACGCAGTATATGGACGTCCACGGTCCGTATCTCGGGGGCGACGACTTCCGTTACCGGAACAAGCTCCGTGCTGAGTGGCTCTGGCGGAAAGCCGCAGTACGTGACCCGGATAGCATCTCGGAAGCGGAACATGAAGAACTTCGAGAGAAGTACCGCGGCGAGGTCGAATGCCTTGACCGGGCAATCGATTCTCTCCTGGAGGACCTAGCGGCGCGGGAAATCCTCGACGAGACAATCGTCGTTCTCACTGCAGATCACGGCGATGAGTTCTACGAACACGGGCGGTACGGTCACGGCAACCTGCCGTACGACGAGCTGACCCACGTCCCACTCGTGATGCGGTTCCCCGAATCAGTCGACCTTCCTCGTGGCGAGACCGTCGACGAACTCGTCCGGTGTCTAGATATTCTCCCGACAGTACTCGATATCAACGACGCCAACATTCCCGAGACCCTCCAAGAACGACTCGCGGGCGAGACGCTTCGACCACTGATTCGCGAGGAAAGTCGCGAAGAGAGCCCGACAATCGTCACAGAAAAACGTGTCCGCGGCGAGGAGTCTCTCCGAATTGGCTTCCGGACGGAAAAGTGGAAGTACCTCTATGACGGCAAGACGAAAGAACGGTTCCTCTACGACCTCGAATCGAATCCAGCTGAGTCGACAGACGTCTCCGATAGTGAGACCACCGTTGCCGACGAATTCGCGGAACAACTCGATTTGCGACTGTCCCGTATCGATAAGACATCCGAAAACATTACTGTTCCCAATCTGGAGGTTGACGTTGGCGTCGAAGAGCGACTCCGTGCACTCGGATACAAGGACTGAGAGACTCTCGACGGACCCCAGTCATCTCCACTTGTCGCATTCCAAATATCCGGCTATCTCTCTTCTCGCACGATTTCTTCGAGAACAGTTGTCGTTTCCTCGACAGTGCTCTTCCAGTTGAATCGACTCTTGAGATGCGGCTCTTGTACCGTCTCAAATGTCAGTCTGATTTTTTCCGCGAGGCTCGCCACGTCTCCACAATCAAAATACGCCACATGTTCACCAAACGCAGATCGAACCTGGGATAAATCCGAATTCACTACAGGCACATCCGACGAAAGTGCCTCCATCACAGTCCGTGGGGTCCCCTCGGCCCGACTCGGCAACACCAGCACGTCCGCAGCGCGGTACACTGCGGGCATCTCCTCGTAGGGAACCTGGCCGAGTAATCGTACGTGATCACGAATCCCAAGTCCCTCGGCCAGTTCCTGCAACTCATCGCGCAGCGGCCCTTCACCACAGAAGTACAATATCCCCTCGGGATACGCCTCTAACACACCGGCCATCGCTTCAACAGCTACGGAAGGCTGTTTCCCCTCGACCAACCGCCCGACAAATAACACCACAGGATCCCCTTTACCCACCAGTTCACTCTCCGGCCCCCTAGGCGAAAATCGCTCAGTGTCGATCCCATTTGAGACCACCTCGATTCGACTCGAAACGCCGTACTCCTGGACCCGCTTCTTATCCTCGTCTGTGTAACAAAAAAGCAGATCAGCCTGGTTGAACGTCCACCGACCCACACTTCGTAGATACAGATCGAACACCCACTTTGGCGCGTTCTGACTGAACAATCCATGATTCGTAATCGCAAGCAGCGTATCTCCCAGTTGCCGCTTCAGCGCTGCGAGATTCGTCGCAAAGTACAGGTGTGAGTGTGCGTGGATCACGTCGAACTCATTCGCTTCCTGCAAATACTGCGCCAGTCCCGGACTGATGTCGTTCCCTAATGGGGAACATAGCGAATCGAAGCGAACAACAGTGTACCCATCACGTTCTTCGACGTGGGGCAAGGAGTCGTCCTGTCGGACCGTCAGCAGGGTTACATCGTGACCCATCTCAGCCTGGTCCCGACTCATTGCATGTGTATGATAAGCAGCACCACCTTTCACGTCGGGATAGGCTTTCTGTGTCACCCGGAGAATACGCATATTTCTTCGGAGTATTTCTCCAACTCTGATGAAACTGATGATTTCTCGATGGAAACCGAAAATTGAAACTGTTCGATCTGACCGAGCTTAGTCATTCTTCCCGTGGATCTGCCACAAACTCGTACAACCCACCCTGATTCAACTGCTCAATCCACCCAGCGTTCCGCAGATTCCGTAGTGCGTACTCCACCTGTCCCTTATCCAACTCGGAATGCTCGCGCAGATACAACGGATTCACACGGCCCCATGGCTCTGCCTCATCTCGCCCTTCCTTGAACAACGCCAGTATCTCTTCTTCGCGTTCGTTCGGTTCGTACCGCTCGTTGACCATCTCTACTCCCCAGTTTGAGCTCACCGAACATAACTCTCAGCCGATCCCACAGCAAACTCTTACACACATTGCTCAATATTTTGCTAAGCAAAACATTAAGTAACTCCGAGCTATAGTAGAGAGTACGAAGCGTGGGCACGCCCAGAAAACTGGGAGCGGTGCTGGAACACCGGCCCCGCGCTTCCGGCCATGGAAGCATGACAACGAACGCTCTCGCCGGAATTGAATCTTCCGGCACGATCGCACAGAACGACGTCTACATCCGCATTCGGACGGAGCTGCTCGTCATCGGCGACTCAATTATCACTGATCGTCACCATGCAAGCAACAACAACTACGAAGACGACGATCCACAGAACCAGATCGGCGGGATCATTCCCTCGTTCACGCTCTCAGGCTGGCTGCGCCACGGGATGGAGAGTGTCCTCCAGCAACACGATACCACTGCCTGCCATCCTGGTGAAGCAAATGCCAATTTCAAACGAGACGGGGTCTACGAGCGCGATCTCGAGGCAGGATACCACGAGAAAGGCACATGTCTCGACAGCACCGAGAATGGCTGTCTTGTCTTCGATCTCTTTGGTGGGTTCGAGGACCGGCCGGGCAAATTTATGCGCCGCCCGATCCAGTTCTCGCCAGTCTGGTCGACGGTTGATTACACACACGGGCAGGCAGAGGGACACTACCGCAGACTCAACCGAAATGTCGTCTCCCGAAATGTAGCGGACAATCGCCAACCCCTCCGCAACGCAGAACTCGATGCCGTCGCTAATCTCGACGGATCGTGGCAACTCACGTTCCGTGAACTCAAACCCGAGTTCATCGGCCTCCTCGCAGAAACCATCGAGTATCTCGACACTCACCAGACTGAGTTCTCCCACCAGCTCGGTGGCGCACGCAACTTCGGAGCCGGAATCGTCGACTGTGAACTGATTAATCCGCTATACGAGGAACGAGAACTCAAACGTGTATTCGACCGCGGCAAGAACGCAACCGCAGCGATGGAGAAAAAAGATACCCGGTGGCTTGAGGACTGTCGCCCGAAATTCGTTCGTGCACTGGAAACGCGAATTACGGAGGGGTCATAGATGGCTAAACTCAGTACCGACCGCTCGGAATCTGGGGAACAAGAGACACTAGTTACGGCGTATCGCCACGACGCGCACAAATTCACTGGCAGAGCCCACGAGTTTGCCCCAGAGACACTCGACGATATTCCTGTCAACCAGTCAGTCCCGTACGGCGCAGACGGTGATGCAGCAGCACTGAGTCGACCGAGCGACGAGCCAACACAGACAGTCACAACCCACGAGACGCCATATCGTCTCTCATTACTCGACGGTGCGAGTCAGTACGAGCCAGCAACGTTCTCCAAGCCTGTCCTGAAAGATGCCATCAACGAGTTACTGACAAAGGCAGATACCGAAGCACTGCACGAGGCGTGGCTCACGTCAACTGTCGCGAGCGGTTTCAACGAGTCGAGCTACTACCCGTATACGAGCCTAAAATACCACACGCTGCTCGTGGCGGCCCTCTGTGATCTCTATCGAGAGGGTCACCAATTCGAAGACGTGAAACTCGTGATCGACCCGGCAGAAACCATCATCCCGCATCGAACAATCTACAGTGGCGAGGAGTTCACACTCCGACTCGACACCATAGCACACACGCAACCCGCGGCACGGCTTGGGTCCCGCCCATGGCGGTCGTGGGCCTCGGTCTGGTCACGACTCGACTCCCACCCACTGCAGACGAACTCTAACAGAGAGGAGATGATGCTGGATGCGAATCTCCGACGTATTTGCTCGTGGTCGACCGCACTCCAGTATATCGAAGACTTCAGAGAGAGGGTCAAGTGATGAGCCAGATTCAACAAGTTCACTGGGAACTCGAAATGGACTATATCGGACATCCGTACTATGTCTCAGGCAATGCCATCCTGAGCGCATTGGCCCACGAGATGCCGGAAGACACATGCCGGCACCTCAATGCAAGCCACGGGATGTTCGTTCCGGGCCAGTTTGGAACCTTTCCCGACGAGCATTCACAGGACGGATTTCGACCATATCTCGGCAGTGGGTTGCCAGCAGTCGCGTCCTATGACGATCTGTTTCTGATGCGGAATCCATCACAGATGTGGTTACTCGATTCCCGACCACGGGAGGCGCTGAATACACACGATATTCGAACACAGAGTGGTCAGTCGGCCATCGCTCACGAGACTATCATGGGACGACCCGATGATGCCTCGAAGCGCCACCAAACGACGAAATGGTATATCCACGCCTACCTCTCCGCTGATCGCGATGATCTACTCCCAATCGACAAATCGTGGTTGGATGGTCTCCAGTTCGGCGGCAAGCGAAACTACGGGTATGGCCATACCCGACTCAAAGAAACACAACTTATCGACATAGAAGCACTCGACTATTCGAGGCTTGAAAATGCTACAGAGTATCTTCTGGTATTGGTAACTCCCTTCGTGGTAGCATCAGCGTATCCAGACGCAACCAGCCGAGGTATTCCGTGGTGGTGGGATGTAACCCGTGACACCGTACGCGAACGCGAAGAAAGACTGGTGAAACAAGGGGATGTCTATCGACTCCAGACCGTTGATCACGGACAAGTCGTACGATACGACGGGAATCGTCCAGTCGAGACTGCACAGAATGGTATTCTCCGAGTCGGTAGCCACTCGAAATATGGCTTCGGAGAGTTTCGAGTGATTCCTATTGACCGCCAGACAGAGACCACTCAGGAACCGAAAAAGTCTGTCTCATTGGGAGGTGTCTGATGCTTAGTCGAGGTATCAGGACAAAACCAAACACCAACGCACTCGATAAAGAGATCGAATTTCAAAAAGTTGTTAGCAAAAAACCACGTCAGCCTGTTTGAACGTCCACTGACTGACAGCCTCTGTCTGTATTGATCCTCCATTTCGGGTCCCGCTCTCGGCGTCAGTCATGCATCCGCTCTTCTTTATTCTCTTTTCGTCTGGCTGCTTTGCATCCGATTCCCGTTCGTCTGTCTCGGACGAAGCATTCGCTGTCACGTTCTCACTGGATGGATGTGACTCTCTCGCGCCCAGCGCGAACTCGATTTCGAGCCGACGGTGTCGCTGCGCGGTGGGCTGGAGCGAACGATCGACTGGTTCGACGATCAGTCGTGAGCCCGGGATTTCTCGGCATCCGAGTCTGTCGCTGGTGGTGCTGCTGATTGGTCGTTTTGTTCCGGCGATGATTCTGCTGGATCGGTCGGCGTCGTGGATTCGCCTTCATCCACCTCGTCAGCTGGTCCAGCGCCGATGATCACCCGCAGTGCATCCACTCCAACCATCCATAGCTGTCGAACCACAATCTTCAGATCGAACCAGAACGACTGCTGGCGGATATATTGCAAGTCGTGTCGGAGTTTTTGTTCTGGCTCGACGCCGGTCACATCATTGATCTGCGCCAAGCCAGTCAGCCCGGGTTCGACGAACCAGCGGCGGCGCCAATTCCCCACGCCCTGTTCGATGTCGAGATCCAACTCCGGACGTTCGGGGCGAGGTCCGACCACACTCATGTCGCCGACAAGGATCGACCAGAGCTGCGGGATTTCATCGAGGTGCGTCGGCCGGAGGACCCGTCCGACCCGTGTTACGCGTGGATCGACACCGCCTGCGTCCTCTTCACTCAGTTTTGCGCCTGTCTTCGACTCTGCGTTGGGGACCATACTCCGGAATTTCGCAATTTTGAACGTATCACCGAACGCTGCGGTTCGATTTTGCCAGTACAGAATTGGTCCGCCATCGTCCAGCTTGATCGCCACACTGATCAGTGCAATCACAGGCGAGAGGACGAGCAACGCGACACCTGCAAACAGTACATCGAACCCCCGCTTCAGGACGTGGTCTTGCCAGTCCCACGGTTCGAGATCGACAGTGAGCAACTGCTCACCCGAGAAATCATCCGTCAACACGTGATCGGCGTGGTCCTGGTGCACCAGCGCATTCACTCCGTGGTCGTGACAGGTCTCGAGCGTCCCGAAAAACTCCTCGCGGTCGGTCGACGCGAAGGCCAACAGCGCCGTATCGACATCGCGCTCCACGAGCACCTCCTCTAACCGCGCAAGCCCACCCAGGCAGGGCAACTCGTTGAGCTGCGCCCCCGATTCGCCGCCGTCAGCCACCCTCTCGGGCTCAATCCCATCAGGTGCGTACGCGGAGGGTGGTGAGACGTACCCAAGCACCGGTAGCTCCGTCGCCGCCAGCAGTGCGTCCATCGCTTTGGGATCGTCGCCGACGATGATCGCCCGCGAGGTCGACTTCGCCGGGCGGCGGATCGTCACCATGTACAGCGGCAACGCCACCAACAACGTGGCAGTCGTCAGCATGAGCGTCGTCCGTGGCAAGCGATACGTATAGTTGAAATAGCCCAGCGCGGCCAGGCCAACCATCGCCAGCAGCACGCGCTTCTGGGTCAGCAAGATCGTATCGAGAATCCGTCGCGGGCGTGGCTTGAACAGTGGCCACATACTGACGAACAACACGGCACAGGTCGTCACGACGGCAAGTTCGATCTGGCCATTCGTGAGTACCTCTGGAGCTGGGCGGCCAAAATACGGGACCTTCGCGAACGCATCGTGGATGCTTCGCAGGTTCGTCACCAGAACGACACAGATGGTGAGCAACACCGTTCCGATGACACTTGTAAGCCGATACCGCCACCCGCGATTCATTGTCTATCGTATCTGGTAGGAGATGTATAAACACTGCGAAGACAGCCTTCTCAGATCCTGACAACGTACATATGGATACGTACAAGACTATCTAGAAATACCTACAGATGCGCTTTTCGATCAGTTGCCAGCACACATAGTTACTTTCCACACGTCTTTTTTGGGTGTCTTGTCGGTAGTGTATCTCGTGGCCTATCCTGTCACATACTAACCTATACCACTATGTTGTGAGGAATTGTCTAGTAAACAACCTCGGGCGCGGTGGCCCGAGGCTTTTTAGGTTCCCTCAGCCGTGCGCTAGCACTCCCTGTTCCGCGAGGGAACGGGATGAGGTTGGGCGGTTTACGCGCCCCGGCCCGGACAGACGCACCAACCGCACCTGCGGCTGGGTTTTGTGAGTCCGGTAATCCATTGTGTTACCATCGAGTTTCGCCTTCTCGCGCCACGCAATGTTCACCGATGCATTCCGGTCAGCGTGGTCTTGCACCACGTCACACTCGTCGTTCGTACACCGGAACCGCCCTCCCTGCCGATACCCGCGCTCACAACAGCACGAACACGTCTTCGAGTTGTAGTAAGCGTCCACCGTATCCGTGGGGATCTCTCGCCACGTCGCCTTGTACGAGACAAACGTCTCGAACGTGTGGAACGGGAGTTTGTGCAATCGGCGGTTCAGATACGACCCGTACTTGATTTCGTCGCGGATACCCTCCATATCCTCGAACACGATGACTGGGTTCGAGAACTGTTTAGCAAACTCCACAACGGCACGGGAAAGACGGTGCAAGACCCCTTCGGTGAATCGTTCTTCCGTGTCACCGAGCGTCTGGTGGATGCTCGTTTTTCCGTGTTCCTGACAGCGTTTCGTGATGGTGTGGTAACGTTGGCGTTCCTGCTTAACTCGTCCGTAGTCGAGGACGAGCGTACCCTTCGTCCGCAGTGTCTCGCGGTCGAGGGCAGTGAGTGCGACGTTGCGCTCGTTGATGTCCACGCCGACCAAAGTATCGGCGGTGTCGGGTTCGGGCACGTCGAACTCGCGTGTGACCGTGACGTGTAGGTAGTACACGCCATTGCGGTACAGGAGTTCGGCTTGCCCCACATCCACTTCGTCCGATGTGATGGCGTCTCGGAGTTCGTTCATCGCGTCCGGTTCACCGCGTAGATGACCTTTCACCTTCTTGTAGGGTTTCGGGCTGATACGAAACCGGACGCGGTTCGTGTCGTCGTCCACGGTGAGGCGGTAGCCCTCTGTGTGCGCCATCACGAGCGGGTACGCACCGGTCTTGTCCGTACTCGGCGGTGTCGGCTTCCCTCCGTCAGGGTCGTCTTGGTTCTCCCACCAGTTTTTGAGTGACTGATAGGAGTCCCACGTCTGAAGAGCTTTGCCGACGACCGCGCACTTGTTGTTCCGCAAGAAGTCGTCGTGGTCAACCTCGTTCTGTATCTCGGTTCGAGTGTACCCTTGTTGTTTGAGGTGGATGGTTTCGTTGAATATTTCGCGTGACGTGAGGCGGGCGTCGTGAAGCCACGACCGTTCACCAGACGCTACGTGAAGGCGCGTCTGAATCGTCTTCGTGGCTTCCTTGCCCATACTTTGACAGTCGTTACAGACTGTCATAAATGTGGGGATTCAAGATGGAAGAGTACCGAAGTCATGCACATTCGGTTAGTTCCTGCAAGTATCATTTCGTGTGGTGTCCAACGTACCGACACCCGATTCTCGGCGTGGTGGAGGATGATATACGAGAGTTGTTCGCGGAGACTGCCGACCACTTCGGGCACGAGATTCTCGCCTTGGAGATTGCAGACGATCACGTACACCTGTTCATGCAGTGCGACCCGAAGCACAGTCCAGCGGACATCGCTCGGCAGTTCAAGTCGTACTCGGGGAAGCACTTGCTGGAACGGCATCCCGAGATTCGGGAGGCGTATTTCCGGGGTGGCGGATTCTGGAAGGTCGGATACTACGTGGGGACGACAGGAGCGGTGTCGGAGGAAGTGGTTGAACGGTATATCGAGGACACAGAACACGCACCGGAATGACGCGCTTCACCCCCGCCCACAGTGGGACGGGGAACTCGCGCTGTTTTTCGTTTAGAACTTCTCCCAGTCGATGACCTGTATTCCGTCGATCCGATCAAAGTGATCGACATTTCCAGTCAGGACGGGCAACTGTTGTGTGCGGGCTGTGGCCCCAATATAAATGTCGTGTAGATCATCAAGCGCTTCACCACTCTCTCTGAGTGTTGCGATAATCTCTGCTGCTGTTGTTGCGACCGGTCGTGTGATCGGGAGCACATTGAACCGAGCTATGAGGCGATCCAGGTCGTTACACGCCTGTTGGTGCTGGTTCGTACCATTTTTATACTGGATTTCAACACCGAGGCGGAGTTCCGTGACTGTCACCATGCTGATCGCATGCCGGCCCTGTTCGTCCAGTTGGTCAACTTTGGTGTCGACCCCACCACGATCGATGTCGATGACAGCAGATGTATCAAGAAGTTTCATCAGTCATCCGATCCAGTGTTCCATCGCTCAGTCGCTCCATTTCTTCAGAAACCTCGTCGTAGGTTTCGGGATCGAGAATCTGGTGACCCGTCACGTCGGCGAGTTGCCCTCCGCTGTCGAGTTTTGCTTCGATCAGTTCACTGAAACTTTTATCGCCCTTCTCTCGTTTTAATCGACGGTATACCTCGTCGCTGATCGCGATATTTTTGCTCATGTCTTATGTATGGGTACTCATACGCAAAAAACTACCGTTGGTTCGTATTGTTTATTACTCGGCAGTTGTCGTGTCTTGTTGGTCAAGATGTGGTGGCACAAATTCAGCGGGAGAATCTTTGTCCCCTCGATGAGTGACAAGCGTTCTGACACGCCGTTGAAGGTACCAGCGACATACTAGTGAAACCCCGTTTTTTCCCTCGCTACCTCTCGGCGGTGTTCAGTGCGCTGTTCAACTCGAAGAGTTCTTGAACAACGTCACTTTTTGCAATACGGTACCGACGGGGTGAGGTGTTTGGAACCTCCTCGACAATTGCAGTCTCCAGCAAGAGGTCGATGTAGTTGCTCACCGTTTGCCGGGTGACACCGGCGTAGTCAGCAAATTCCGTCTTGTTAAACTCTCGGCCCGGTGGCAGAGTAAGGATGGCGTCGAGGAGGATGGGAACGCTCTCGTGTTGAAAGAGATGAAGGACGCCGCTGGGATTCTCAAGGCGGGCCTCCTTGGTGTCCTTCTCTTCTGCCGGATGTCCCTCTGTTGACTCGCTCATGTGTCTGGTATGCCGGTCGGCGTACATAATTGCTCCTCTCAATGTGACCATGCGCAAGTCGTCAGTGAAATATGCTCTCCTCGCAGCGATGATAGCCGAGCACCGTTGGGGATCGCCGATCGTCGAGGAGAATCTCCTCTCCATATCCGCCATCGAGACCGGTGACTACCCCACTGCGAGCGAGATTTTTGACGAACTCTGATCCGCCCCCTTCATTACCAATCGGGGCAAGCGAGGGATAGAGCTGAACAGTGGGGAGTTTGGGACGCTCGCTGATCTCCTGTACCACGAGTGCGAGTGGGATTCTTTCGAAATCAAGAGTCGTCTCAAACACTATGAGGGATGGGATAACCACGAGTGGGCGTGACAATCCGGCGGTCACGAAATTCCTCGACTGGCGCGACCGTGATGCTTCGTTCACGTTCTCGCTGTCCACCACTTGTGACAACTAATTTTGCGCAGGCTGTCCAAGCGAAACCTGTGTCCGAAACCGTCGTCGAACCCGAACGGATCACAACTGTCGTCGAATCTGGTGAGACGGAGGCCGTCAACGACCTGATCGATGAACTCGAGGGGCTGGCTGTTGACGACCAGTTGGCGACGTTCGAAGCGGTCTACGAGATGCTCCTCGATTGTATGGATTGTGCGGACGGATACAGCCGTCAAGCTGTCGTGCGGGTCGTGTCGGCGCTTGACCCTGCGACTGGTCGGATGGTCGCCGAGACGGCGCCGGACCAGTTCGAAACGATCCCAGACGAACAACGGTTCGCCGACGCAATCGAGCGCGCTGCAACCCTGTTCGTCGCGGCACTCACTGACGCGGACGGTCGTGTTCGCCGCGCCGCGATCCGCGGAATCAACAGCCTGTGTACTGGCTGTCGACTCACAGGCGACCAGGCCACGATCGAACAGTTGGTCGAAGATATCGAGGCGCTATCGCCTGACGATGAATCCGAAGAACACGTTGCAGAAGCCAGAGAAACTGCGCTGAGCCAACTGCACTGATTACGATCACTGCCACGAGCGCAGTTTCACTGCCGTCCCGAGTCAGCCATCATATACCGATCGACGGCCAGCACGACCAGTGCACTCACCACGGCACCCACGAGCACCCAGCGATCTGACGATACGTACCAGCCTGGTGTTGGGTTCCGCCACCACGAAAGTGGATACAGCAACGCCCCGTTCGCCCCGTCGGCATACGCTTTCACCCCATCGATCACCAGATGCGAGCTACTCCCCGCCAGCAGGAGCCCGAATGCCCGCAGTTGGGTACGCCGAGACGGGAACAGCACAGCCCCGATCGCGGATAACAGGAGGACACCGCCCACTGTCGCCAGTGCCTCCCAATCGAATGGTATGCCCAGTGTCTGCGCGATCACGTAGTCATCGACGACTAATCCCAGCCGCGTCAGATCGGGGAAGATCGCGCCGACCATGCCGACAACGGCCCACTCACGGTCGAGCCAGCTAATGGCCCAGCCGATGACAGTAAAGACCGCAAACGCGAGCAGGACGTGCGAGAGTACGTCAGCCATCTCTCTCACCACGATCGTCTGCTGACCGCCGAACGAACCGCAGTCGTCGCCACTCGATGCCCCAGTACCGCAGGAAGAGTCCTGCTGCAAGCAACACACCGAGTGCCGACGTTCCGAGTTTGTACTGCGAATCCCCGGGATTTCTGTTGACGACCACGACCGATTCGGCCTGCTGGATGGTACCCCGTTCTGATAGCATGCCGTACACCTGTACGACCCCGCCTCGCTCCACATCCGCTGCAGTGCCCTGCACAGTGATCGTTCGGGCAACCTCACCAGCATCGTCGTCGACAGTCATCACGAGTCCACTCCCGGTTCGCTCCTGTACCTCGCCGAACAGCAACACACGTTCGCCATCCCACCCTGCAGGCTCCTCGGCGAGTTGGTCACCAGTCGGATACGGCCAGTTGTCCTCGTACGTCGCGCCGTAGTGGACACAAAGCCCTGCGGTGAGAACGAGTAACAGCCCAGCAGCGAGGAGTCGGCGATGGTGATTCATTCACCTGCCGAGTCGTGCCCCAACTCACTAATCAATTCCGTCCCCCACCCGTGTGAGTGGATCTGTCTCGTCAGTTTTGATCGAGGACACCCGTAGATACTTACTGATGGGGGTAATACCATCGAATGCGGATGGTACCATACGAGACCGAGCGAGAACTGACAACAAAAGATGGGGACTACGTTACGCACATTCGCGTTCGTCGAACTGACAGCGATCAGTACCCGTGTGGATATGACTACGCATTACATTACGGGACGATCGACGGCGACACATTGCTAAGATATGACAACGTACACGAACAACACAAAGGCCACGAGCGGCACACGCTCGATGGCACGGAAGAAATCGAATTTCCTGGGATGGAAGCGCTCATTCGACAATTTGAGCGAGAAATCGAGGCATTGCCTCCATAATCCACGCTAGATATACACACAATCCAACCATGACTGAATCACAAACTCTCGAAGTCCGACTGGATGGCGATGAACAGCACACGGAACTCCTCGCAGATGTCCAGGCGATGGACCGTGGCGACGATGTTGAAGAGAGACACGTCTTAGTGCTTGATAATGAGTCGGAGTTACAACGCCTGTTGAGTCCGGCAAATCTCGAACTGCTTCGAACGATTCGGACCCATGTACCCGAGAGTATGCGTGCTGCTGCTGAGCTTGTTGACCGAGATTTCAAAGAAGTCCACCGGAATCTTACCGAGCTTGCTGCACTAAACGTCATTGAACTCGAAGAACAGGGGCGGTCGAAACAACCGGTGGTCCGGTTTGACGAAATCGATATCGAACTTTCGCTCGACTCGGGAGATACTGACGTGGCCTCGGCCTAGACCGCACGCACGATCTGTTTCACGACCGACTGATTTCTGTGTGGAGTGACGAAGCTAATTCGATGTGATCGTACGTTTCGATGATACCTTTCCCGTTTCGCCGGTCGCATCTCTCCCGCGTCAGTATTAATACTGCCGGCTGTAAATTCGTAAAGATATGCGCCACCCCGGGGTGGCGCAATTCTTCAGTTTCTTACAGCCGGCAGTATAAGCAGTTCCTTTTTATCAATTACTGGTCGATACTGTAGTACATGCATGTACTCGTCACTGGCGGCGCGGGATTCATCGGTGGCCACATCGCCGAGCAGCTGGCCGGCGCCGGCCACGACGTCACTGTGCTCGACAAACTCGTGCCCTACTACGACCTTGGTATCAAGGAGCACAACATCGAAGCAGCACAACAGGCTGCCGAGGAAAACGGCGGGAGCTACGAACTCGTCGAGGCGTCGATCACCGACGAGCAGGCCGTCGACGAACTGGTCGCAGAGACTGATGTCGTCTACCACCAGGCCGCACAGGCCGGTGTCCGAAAGAGCGTCGAGCAGCCAAAGACGGTCAACAGCTACAACGTCGACGGCACAGTCAACGTCCTTGATGCGGCCCGCACCCACGATACCAACAGAGTCGTCGTTGCCTCGTCCTCCTCGGTCTACGGCAAACCTCAGTATCTCCCCTACGACGAGGACCATCCCACAGAGCCCGTCTCGCCGTACGGCGTCTCGAAACTCGCAACCGAACAGTACGCCCGGGTCTACAGCGAGATCTACGGCCTGCCGACCGTCTCACTGCGATACTTCACCGTCTACGGGCCACGGATGCGCCCGAACATGGCGATGACGAACTTTGTCTCCCGCTGTCGCCACGGCGAGCCACCCGTGATTTACGGGACCGGGGAGCAGACCCGTGATTTCACCTACGTCACCGACATCCGCCGCGTCAACGAACAGTTGCTCACTGACGACAGCGCGGACGGCGAGATCATGAACATCGGCTCGACGGACAATATCGACATCCAGACACTGGCCGAAGTGATCCGTGACGAGATTGATCCGTCACTTGATATCCGCTACGACGACCCACGGGAGGGCGATGCCGAACACACCCATGCGGACGTTTCGAAAGCTGGCGAACTACTGGGCTACGAGCCGACGGTGTCGATCCGAGAGGGTGCCCAGCAGTTTATCGACTGGTACGAGGCGAACGCGGAGTGGTACGATCCACTTGTCAGACATTCGTAATTAACTACAGCTTGGATAGCAGCACTTTTCACAGCACCCTGATAAGGGTGCCAGCAATGCCAGACGAAGACGAGAGTGGTGGATTCTCCGTACTCGACAAGAATGGTCGGCTGTTCGGCCTTGTCAACGTTGTCGATCTTCTTGTCGTGCTCCTCGTTGTGGCTGTCGTTGTCGCCGGCGCGGCACTACTGCTTGGTGGCGGTGCAGGCGAGGCAGACAGTCGCTATGCAACCATCGATCTCGGAACACAGTCGAACTTCGTCGCCGAGCAGATCACCCCCGGCGACGAGTTCGAACCGGAGGGGACGAGTCACAGCATTACGATTACAGACGTCTACCGGTCCGAACAGGAGGGCGGCGTCCACGTCACGGTGCGGGCGAGAGTAAACGGGACGACGATGGACCCTGACGAGCCGGACGACTCGCCAACCTTCCAGTTCCGCGGTGAACCAGTTCGGCTGGGGCGGACACTCACGATCCAGACGGAGGACTACGAGGTCGACGGGAACGTCACCCAGCTCGAGCAGACAGGCGAGCAGCTGCCCACCCAGCAAACCGAGTTCGTAATCGAGTCGTCACTCCGGGCCGGGGCAGCAGACGAGATTGCTGTCGGTGACCGGTTCAATGTCAGTGGGAATACAGTCGCCGAAGTTACGGCACTTCGACAGTTCCCGGGGAATGGAACTGATCAGCGTTCCGTTCTGCTCGGTATCTCTGGGCAGGGACTCGACCGTGACGGCGTGACCGAGTTTGGCGGACAACCACTCCGGGTCGGAAACACGGTGCCGTTCAACTCCGAGGGGTACGAACTCAGGGGTGAGATCGTACGGCGAGGGACGAGCGAGATCGACACCGGGACGCGAACGGTGACACTCCGTATCGACAACATCAGGCCCGACCAGGCAGCAGTCATCGAGGAGGGACTGACTACAGACGTCCGTGGGGAGACAGTAGCCCAGATCACTTCGAAACGAACTGAATCTGCTGAAATCGTCCTCGAAAGCGAGGGTGGCGATATCTTCCTCCGGGAGCATCCACGCAATCTCGACGTCGAAGTCGACATCGAACTCACCGTTCGCGAACTTGCCGATGGGACTGCCCGCTTCCGGGGTGAACCACTCCGATCTGGTGAATCCCTGGCGATCGACTTCGGCAGTGTTCGAACCGAGGGTGAAATTCTTCGCATCAGCGACTGACGACAATGTTCCGTCGCACCCTCCGTGACTCGATCGTTGGAAACTTTCTCGCGCGGACGCGCGAACACCTGCAGGCTGCTGTCGCTGACTCGTGGGTCTGTGCGGTCCCTCGTAGGATGGTACGAGCACGACAAGATGCCAGACAGAGCGCCAGAACCAGACTCGGCCGTGCCATCCGAGAGGGGTCCAAAATCCTGAACGTTGTGACCAACTCTGCAGTGTATGAGTCGCTGGCCCGAATCCCCGGGGCAGTTCGCCAGGCGAGCCCACACTCGACTCTGTCTGGCCTCACACGGGCCGGTCGACAGTTTACCACCAGGTCGTGGCTCTACCGGTGGCTGACAGCAGAGCCAGATCCCGATGTCATCGTCATCGATCTGCGCGAGACACTGACTGTCGGCCCCTGGCTGGCTGCACTCGAGCGTGGATTGCGCTGGCTCTTACCTGCTGCAGCAACCTCCGTCCTGTTCGGCACTGTGCGGCGCTGCCAGACCGCGATGCAGTCCCGTCCGGTCCAACTGGTGAGTCTCCTCGTCGGGACACTCACTGCTGTGGGACTGTTCGCCAGCGCTGGTCTCGGCGTCGGCTCGACCATCTTCGTCGGCGGACTGGGTGTGCTCGCACTCCTTGCTGTCATCGGCAGTCGGGTCACCTGGAGCTGGGCAGATCTGCGAGAGACACGAGGCTACCAGATGCTCGCTGCCGCGTTCGAACCGCCGGAGCCACCCGAACGTGCTCACGACAATTCCGCAGACTCCTCACCAGCGGAGGACGACCCGGACCGATCCGAGCTGTCGGACCACGAGTAAATCCGAGTTTCGACTCCTCCGACGACAACCAACTGGTTTTTATATCGACCAGCCGCGGAGCTACATACAGTGGTAGATTCGGAGCTTGTCATCGCAGTCCTGGCAGGGATCGTCCAGGGGATCGTCGAGTGGTTGCCTGTGTCGAGCCAGGGGAATCTGGCTGTGTTTCTCTCGGCTGTCGGAACGAACCCCGACGTTGCGATCCAGCTCGCACTATTTTTACAGCTCGGAACGACACTCTCGGCGGCGACGTACTACAGAGACGACATCGCCACGGCAACAGCTGCAGTCCCGGGCTGGCGACCCCAGGCTGCCTACGACGACGACAACGCACTCGTCTCGTACATCGTGGTCGCCTGTCTGATGACTGGGCTCGTCGGCATCCCCCTGTATATCCTCGCTGTCGATTTCGCGAGTGAGTTGACCGGCGGGGTGTTCGTCGCCATCATCGGCGTGTTGCTCATCCTGACCGGACTCGTCCAGATCGTCTCTGAATCAGTCTCGATGGGGATCAACGAGACGCCGACCTTCCTCGATTCGGTTCTCGTCGGCGCAGTCCAGGGTATCGCCATTCTCCCGGGGATCTCCCGGTCTGGGATCACTACCGGCGCACTCCTCTTCCGGAGCTACGATCCGCCGGCAGCGTTTCGACTCTCCTTTCTGCTCTCTATCCCAGCGAGTGTGGGTGCTGCGATGCTTACTGTCGCCGGTGCTGGTGGGCTCCCTGGTATCAGTCCAACTGCTGCAGTCGTGGCACTGCTCGTCAGTGCGTTCGTGGGGTATCTGACGATCGATGCGCTCATGCGTGTCGTGGATCGCATTCCTTTCTGGCTCGTCTGCTTCGGGCTCGGGACGCTCGCACTCCTCGGCGGTGGACTTGCTGTTTACCTCTGAATCGGCTTACTACTCGGACGACACTGTTTCGCCGTTCATCACCTGCTGGTCGGTCACTGTGACAGTCTGGTTTCCAACCTCGTACTCGCCCGCGTACGCGACACGAATCTGTGCCACCCCGTTCTCGTCTACAGTCGCGGATCGTCGATGGGTGAACTGCTCACCACTTGTCGTTACGTCTGTCGTTGCCTGTACTGTGTTGCCCTGTTCACCGGTCGCCCTGATGGTTGCTCCATCGACAACCACGAACGCTCGGATGTCGTCGGTGGCGTACAGCAACTGATAGCGTGCGACTCCCTCGTCATCAGTGGTCAAATCAAACAGCTGTGCGTGGACCGTTTCGTCGGGTAGGTCACGGTCTTTCAGCACGACGTAGCCGACGCGGTTGCCAAAGTTATTCGCCTGCTCGTCGGGATTCGTTCCGCTAATGAACGACTCGTGATTCGACAGCGCATAACCATACCCTCGTGACTCGTTGTTGACGAAGTAGTTGTACATCCGGTTTTCGCCCCACTCACTCAGGACGAAATTCTGGGGAAACTCGCGGTCGAACTCCTCGGCGTGGCTGTCGATTGCCATCGTCGCCTCGACCTGATCCCCGCTGTACTGGGTCTGGCCCAGCAGTGTCGGGACGAACAGTAGGTTCAACACCAGTGCCAGCACGACAACGCCTGCCAGATACCCGCCTCGTGTCGGTGTCCCCGGGAGCTGTATCGCCGGGCCGCTCAGTTGCTCCCCCCAGTCGAACAGCGCTGGTTTCCGGACGAGTTCGATCGCACCGAGGACGTAGACGAATCCAACCGCCCCAAAAATCGCACAGAAGAGTGCAAACTGGGCGGCAAAGCGAACCTGAATGCTGGCGAGAAACAGATAAAACCAGGCGAAACAGACCAGGACGAGCCACCCCGGTTCGTACTGTCGGTACACGTACCAGGTAATCACCCCCAGCGGGACGAGGGCGAGATAGAAACCGATCCCGAGCTGTGCGAGGGGGCCGAAAATGATCGCGTAATCGGTCGTGAACAGTGAGGCCGTCTCGACTGCGGTCTCACGACCGAACAACGCGTCGGCTCGGTCCTGCAATCGCGACACATCGTCCGGGCGCAGCTGCCAGAACAACACCGTCCCAACGACAGCGAGGACACCCTCGGTCGCGAGCAGCCCGGCGACTGGTAGCTCGGATCGGTGCCAGACCATCGCCAGCGCTGCGACGGCGATGGTCCCGAGCGCAACGAGGACCGGGATCGTCCCAGCGACCGAACTGTGCCAGTCCCAGCGGACGTGTGCACCCATCGCCAGTAGACTCCCGACGAACACTCCCGCGAGTGCCGGTGTATTGGCAGGCAGGGCCGGTATCCCCCGGCGGGTATCGGCGACGACACGGAATCCGAAGTAGGCGGCGACAGGGACAAAGGTTAGCGGCGACCCACCGTAGACGTGAGCCGAGGCCGCAACTCCGACAGCGAGCAAGACAGCCATAGCCCACGCGCGTGACGATTTCGCGTGTCCCACTGCTGCGTCGCGAGGCTCCGACCTATTGAGGCGTCGTTGGAGATCGACGGCAAGCCAGGCGAGGGCGAACGCGACGATAATCAGCCAGAGATACTGGTACGGTCGGTGTTCGAGAAAGCCAAGCGCCGTGTAGACGACGTGGACTGGCATCAATGCGAGCAACAGGACCGACGCAAGCCCGATCCGATGATCGTCGGTCAGGATGACAGCGAGTCCATACAGGACGCCGGCGAGAACGACGGATGCGACGATCGGTAGCCAGGCTGCAACGGTCGCTGCTGCATCGGGTGTCCCGCCGAGTAGCGCCGCGAACCACCAGTTGAGTGCGTGCGTAAGTGGTCTGAGTCGGGTCAACTCACCGACTGTCGAGAGCATCCCGAGATCCGTTGCAGAACTCGACCGTGCCAGCAGCTCTGCCTGCCAGTAGCGATAGAAGTAGGGATCGTTGGCAGGCGAGACTACGAACCCGTTCTGAAACACCGACGAAAAATACAGTGACCGAACCAGCGCCACGATCGCGAGAACGCCAGCAATCGCACCAGCGAGTGTGAAATCGATCTCCGGGAGTGAGATCGACATATCCGACTTGTCTGTGTCAGCTGTCTTCGTCTCTCCGGTGTCGACCCCAGCAACCACCGCCTCGACTGCCTCCCGATCCGCGAATCGGTAGTCCCCATCATCTGTCTTTTCGACAATAGGAGTAGAGACGAGTTCGCCGAACAAACCGGAATCCAACGGGGCATCGTCGAAGGTCCACGCTGCTCGATCGAGCGACACCAGCTGTTCGAGCGCTCCCTCGGCCTCTGGATGGTCGTGCAAAAACGAGCGCGTCGCTTCTTCGACACGCTCGGTCTTTGTCATTGCTCGAAATGGTGGACAGGTACGGATTTATCATTTTCGTTCCCGAACCCAGGAGTCTGTCCACCTGCGTACGCGTACGTACATGGCCCAAATTGAGGACTATCCGGACTCTTTTCGAACTACCGAGCTAAATCTGTCCTTTGAAGTGGCTCTCGTCTGTGTCAGACTATCGTCATTCGTTCGTCAGACAATCCGCCAAAATAGACAAACCGTGCTATAGAAGTGCTCTTCTCCTTGTTTAATGGCCGTGACAAACACTCACGAACCTGTACGATGAACACAAAGCATTTAATACCTCCGCCAGAACGGAACCGTGTGCCCCTGCCCATGGTGACAGTAGTGAGTAAACCGGTTTCGGCACGTGGTCAGCAGGTTGGTGAAGACGAGTGCCGGTCGAAAGCTGTGGTCGCCGCGGTAACACAGATAAACATAAAACATGACAGATAATATACGCGAAAAAACACGCGCGGTGTTCCTTGCCGCGATCATGGTCCTCTCGGTAGTGGCCATGACCGCGTCGTTCGGAGGGATTGCTGCCGCGCAAAACGTTGACGACGGCGAAGTCGGCGTTAGTGAATTTGATATCACTAACAATGGCGACGCCGTGCTGAGCGAAGACGTACAGTTTTCACAAAACTTTGACGACACCAACAATGTTGGGCCAACTCTGGGTATCCCAGTCCAGACTGGTGAATTCGACGACGTGGATGGCGTAACTAACGGTGAACTCACATCCCAGACAGTCTCTCTGGATGTTACATTCGACACGACCCACAACAACAGTGAGGAAACCAGAGAAATAACGATCGATTACGGAGACACGGTTGATGCCGGTCTCGTGATCGATCAGGAAGACTCTTCCATTATCAGCGGTCCTGGACTTGCTGCAGATACTGAGGATGACCTCACAAACAGTGAAAACGTCACCGTCAATAACGACGTTGGCGAGATCACCCTAGTTGCTGCTACGGGAGATGAAAACGCGGTGAATGAAAACGAACTCAGCCTTGCTCTGACGGCAGAGGATCCGGTTGAGGGACTTAACGTTCAGGACGGCGTTGCAACACCAGAGTTCGAAATCGAAGGCTCCGACGGTAGCAGCGATGATGACAACTATGTTGTCGCCGAATCCGGTGTGACTGGTATCAGTGCTGACGATGCAACTGAAAACCGTGACACTGAAGTTGGTGAGATCACCGCCGATATTGAAGGAGATGAGGGTGGCTTCGCGAACTACGTTGGTTCGCAGATCACCGCACAGACAGCTGAACCCGGAGATGTTGTCCGGGTTTACGAAGCTGTTGGCGATAGCGACGACAACTACACACTTGGCGACCAGACTGGTGCCGGTAGTGGTACCGCACCTGGTGACGCCACGACTATCGACACGTCCGAACTCGGAGCTGGCGAGTACTTTGTCACCTTCGGCGGTGACAACAGCCAGCAGGTCTTCCTTGAGCTCGAAACACTAGACCTTCAGGCGAATGCCACCGAGAACGAGATCACAGAAGAAGACGATCTTCAGATCGAAGTCGACTCCGATGACTTCGGTGACCTCCGATCCGAGGACAGTGGTGTCCAGGTCTGGGTTTCCGAAGCTGGTGACGACCAGGTCAGCGACGTGATCTACGCGGACGAACGGGAACTCACCGGTCAGGGTTCCACGACGTTCACCGTCGATCCAGCGGATGATCTCAACGGCGCTGGCGACTACGAGGCCGTCGTTCTGCACAAAGACTCCGGTGTCGTTGCAGAGACGGGCGAAATCTCGGTCTCCGAACCACTGCGAGAGAGCGTTGATATCGTCTCGCCGCAGTTCGGCGATCAGTACGCACGTGGTGACATCGCAGAGTTCGAACTCGAACTTTCGAACACCAGGGAAGCTACGATCACCCTCGGTGACCGAGCGGGCGAGCAGAACTTCGAAACGAACATCACAGTGCGTGACTCCGACGAGGATGGTACCGCATCGTTCAAGGTCAACACGTACCAGCTTGGTGACGGTCCAGTTGCTGGAAACCAGTCCGCAGAAATCTACCAGGATATCACTGCCGAGAACTGGTCCAGTGAAGACCGCGAATACCCACACGGTGTCTTCTCAACTGATGACGGGACGTCCGTTGTCAGTGCCGAAGCACACCCAAGCATCCGTGTCGGTGGCGGCTCTAACGATAACGCATCGATCCAGGTCGTGATTGCGGACGGTGGCTACGACCTCGTCGCTTCGCCCGGTGACACGCCGGCGAGTGAAGAAGAGTCCCGCGCCACTGACCGTTCACAGCTCCGACTTCAGCCACGGGAGACTGGCGAAGTCGCCACCTGGAGCGCACCTGCACCGGACGACCCAGCAGGTGTCGAGGATATCGAGACCGTTGACGAGATCGCAACCGCGATCAACGAGAGCGTCGTCACTCCGCAGGACGGAACGCTTGCTGACGAAGACTACCTGATCGTTCAGGCGCAGGCCACTGGTCTTGAGGGCGTTCTCGCCACAGCAGTTGAAGAAAACGAGGATCTCTCCAACACCGATGTTGAGGAATTCCTCGACCGGAGTGAAGACCACGAGATCACCGAGGTCTTCACTGCGTCAGAACTCGTAGATATCCGAACGACCCAGAATCTCACTCAGGTCGCGGAAATTGTCGAAGGTGCACTCGAGGATCAGGAACGTAACGTTCCAGAAGATTCGACGTTTGCACTCCCAGCGCAGCTTGACCTGCTGGCAGACAGCGACAACCAGAAGGTCCTCGCTGGAACGAACGACCTGGGTAGCCTCGATGAATACTTCATCATGACCCCGGTCAGCAACGAAACCGTCGCTGACCTCATCGAGCCAGAAGGTGACGATGTCGCACAAGATGTCGATGCGTACACTGACGAAGAGATCGAAGCGGTCATCGACATCCATCCGAACTACGATGCAGAAGACTTCGATGACGGTGGCGACTTCGATGCAGCAGCAGCTCGGGACTTCTTCGAGGAGAACGCAGAGTTCGAGATCCCGACGAACGAGCCGCCAACGCAGTTCGAGACCACGTTCGAACTCGCACCGAACGTCAGTGACGACCAAGCAGAAAACTTCCCACTGAACGACTTCTTCGGTGGCGATAGCGAAGAAACGCTCATCCAGTGGAGCCTCGTGAAAGACGAGGTCAGTCTCGACAACATCGAGACGATCCTCGAGGACGAGGAACAGGTCGATCGCCTGCTCCTCCCACCACAGGACAACTACACAATCACCGGTGAGACGGAGATCGCAGCGGGCACCACGCTCGAACACGACACGCAGTCGTCTGTCGGCGAGACCCCGCCGTTCTTCGACTCCGGTGAATTCGTAGTTGAATACACCCAGGGAGGTCCGAACAACATCTCCTTCGTGGTCAACGAGTCACTCAGCGAGCGCGCTGGACAGGACTTCACGATGCAGATCCGCCGTGCGAACGGCTTCCTGCAGGTCACGCCTGACGGCGAGACCATCGAAGGTCAGATCACCGAACCAGCCGAAGTCGTCGAACACGTGTTCGAGGATCAGGAAGGCAGCGGAGAGGTCGTTAACGTTGCATCTGTCAACGTGAGCACCGCCGGCGCCGTCCAGATCCAGAACGCTGACGGAGACGTCCTCGGTGAGACCCTCATCGAAGAAGGCCTCAACGAGGATGTCCGAGTCCTCCTCGACACGCCAGTCGAAGAGAGTCAGGAACTGACATCCGTTATTGTCACTTCCGCTGGTGAAGAGTTCGACGAAGGTCCAACCAACCAGACCGCCCAGTACACCGTTGCTGGCAGTCAGGGTGAGGCATCCTTCGACGTGAGCAACCTGAACCCGATCGCGACGGAAGTCGAGCCGGGTCAGGAGATCACCGTGACGGCTGATATCACCAACAACGGTGATACCAACGCCACGAAGACCGTCGAACTCCGACTCGACGGCGATACGCTGACCTCCGAAGACGTCACGCTTGAGCCAGACGCCACACAGGAAGTCTCCTTCACTGTGAACGCGCCTGACGAAGAAGCCGACTACGTCCACAGCGTGTGGACCGAAGATGACGAGGCAGAGGGTCAGCTCACCGTCGCAACTGCCGACGATGACGGTGGAGCGGACGACAACGCAACGGACGACGGAGATGACGAAGACGCTGATGATGGCGGAGCAGGATTCGGCGTCGCTGCCGCGCTGATCGCGCTCCTCGGTGCTGCGCTGCTGGCGTACCGCCGACGAGCCGAGTAAGCAACTGACCGGATTTCCGTCCGGCCTTCACTTCTTTATTTTTTCACCCACCACGTAGCGACAGCACCCGGTTGTCCGTGTGGGCTACCTGTGACAATAAGACATATACCGGTCTTCGTCCAATAGCGGAACATGCTCGGCCAGTTGAACGCGTGGCTCGCAGAACTGCACTTCCTCTCTGGCCCACTCGGTTGGCTCGCTCTGTTTTTGTTCTTTACCGCGATCGTGCTCGAACAGTACGACCGTGAGTACGCTCGCTGGGTGTACATCGGTGCCTGGGTCGTCTTCGCAGGCCTGTGGTTTACGCTCATCCAGCCGTTTTTCGTCGTCGACGAGAGCGTCATTCGTGGGATCGGTGCGGTGATCGCGACGCCGCTGTCCTTGCTCGTCGCGAAATTCTTCTACGAAGGCCGTGACTCACTGTTTACACTCTCCCGTGCGGTCGCAATCATGGGGTTCGTGTACGCTCCCTTCCTGTTGATCGATCCGCTCAGAGAACAGCTGGTACTGCTCGTGACTGGCCACGCCGAGTTCGTCATGAACCTGGTCGGCTATCACCCGCCGCTGGTGACCGAACTCTCCGAGGCTGCCAACCAGGTCCCGGCGGGGAGCAACCCCGACATGACCCGCGAGATCGGTGGGAAAGAGCGGGCCTACGAGAATACGTTCGTCTTCTTCAACGGCGATGGGACGATCACGTTCACGATCATCCTGGCCTGCACTGGTATCGGCAGCATGGCTGTCGTGGTTGGCTTGATCGCCGCCGTAAGTGCCGATCTCAAACGGAAACTGCAGGCGATCGCGCTTTCTGTAGCGATCATCTACGTCCTCAACATCGTCCGCAACGTGTTCATCGCGATCGGCTACGGCCACCAGTACGCCCATTTCGCACCGGATCTGACGATGACGATCTTCGGGCTGGAGAACTCGTTGCGTGTCTCCTACATCTGGGTCGATCGGATCATGGCTCAAAGTGCCTCGGTCGTCGCCATGCTAGTTATCGTGTGGCTGGTCGTCAGGATCGTCCCGGAAGTGATGGAACCGCTTGAGGATGTCCTCTACTTGCTCACCGGCAAAGAACACGATCTGGCTGGTGCACTCAATCTCGACGTCGAGACCGAACCTGCAGCAGATTGAGAATCTGGTTAGTCGATCGTCGGTGCGCCAGCGAGTGCCGACAGTGCGTCCCTTTCGATTGGGTGTAACTCGCCGGGAACGAGCAGTAGATGGAGTGGCTCGCCGAACGATTCCTCGGCGAGTGCTGTCAGTCGATCTGCCCGGACAGTCGGACGGTCGCTGCCAGCCTGTCCCACGACGACGCCGAGTGGATCGTCGAGTGGGTCAGCAAGCAAGTCGGCGGCCACATCGCCGGTCAGGAACCGCTCGTTTGCGCCGTCGATATCCAGATAGACCAGTGTATGCAGGTCGCGTTCCCGGTTGGCATCGACCGTTTCGACGACGCTGTCCGGGACACCGCCGTGGGTCTCCTCGAAGGGGAGTGTCGTCGCCTTGCCAAACCGGTAGTTTTGCAGGCCGGTCAGCGAACTCGCCGCCGTCTGTGCAGTCGTCCCGTGGATCACCTGTGTGTCGATCCCGCGGTCCTCGGCCCGCAGCCGCAAGTCGACGTGTGTCGTCGAGATCATCGTATCGCCAGCCGTGAGGAAGGCAGCCTGTCCCCCTTCTGCGGCGTCGAGTATCGGTTCGGGGGTCTGTTCGACGCCGGCCCGGTCGCGCACCTTGATCTCGATGTCGTGGGTCGCTTCGAGCGTTTCGAGATCTGTGCCGGCGAGTCGGCTGGTGTACCACTCGGCGAAGGCCCGATCAGCGTCGGCGAGTGCGTCCCGCCCGCGGATCGTAATCGAGCGTTCATCGTAGAGTCCGAGTCCGATAAACGAGAGCATAGCCACGTTCGGACCTGCAGTGGGTTAACAGTTCAGATCGTACTGCCGGCTGTCATTCGTCCCGTATCAATCGCCGCTCGTGCTACCGGGGCCGCCGGCCAGAAACCGGGATCGGATATCCGGCGTTGGCATCATGCACTGCTCTTTTTTTCCGAACCAGCCGTACCGCCGGTCTGCGACGAAGTCGTAGAGTCTGTTTCGGAGTGATCTCGGCAGGATCTCGAACGGCGGGAGCAGTCGGTAGATCCCACCCAGATGATGGGCAGCTCGGAGGACTGCATCGGATTTGGTGTACACCTCCTCACCCTCGACGAGTACGACTGAATCCAGATCGGTGGGATCGATATCGTGGCTAGCCAGTAACTCCTCGGCGACTGTCGACTGCAGCGGTGCGAACCGGAACACACCCTCTGGATCACGCTGGATGAGAAACTTCACGGATCCCTCACAGAGGTTACAGACGCCATCGAACAGCACGACAGGATGTCGCTCGGGGACGCCGTCAGGCAACTCGTCGGTCATCAGTCTGTACTAGGGTCGGCGCGGTGTTCATCCTTGTGCATGGATTTTAGCTGTCGCCGGGCGCTCGCGCCGAGTAGCGCCAGCAGGATGGCTCCCTGGATGCCTGCGAGGACGAGGAAGGCTGTCGCCCAGCCGAACAGATCGGCGAGCGCCCCGACGCCGACAGAGCCCGACGCGCCGACGACCATGTAGGTCGTCCGGACGAGGCCGAACCCGAGCCCTTCCTCCTGGGTGCTCATGTTGTCGAGTACCTTCGGGAGCATCGCCGATCCCCAGCTCATCGCGACGCCGACGAGCACCGTCGCGGCGGCGACAGCCCCGAGCCCCGGGCCGGCGACGTACAGCGTGTAGCCGACGATCCCGCTGGCCATACACAGCCCCATTGCCCTGTCGCGACCGATCCGGTCGGAGAGCCAGCCGATTCCCGGCTGTCCGATACCCTGGGCGACGAAGTACCCCGAGAAGACGATCCCGGCCGTCGTCTCGGAGTACGAGCGGTGTTCCACCAGAAAGGTCGGCAGGAAGGAGGCCGTTCCCTGCCAGACGAACGCTGCGAGCACCGAGATGACGACCGTTCCAGCGATCGGTGGCCGGGAGAGCAAATCGAGGAGAATCCCGCTGTTCACCCGGTCCCGTATCGGTTTCTGGGGGTGCTGGGGAGCGACGCTGGGGATACCGTACGCGACGAGGAAGACTGTCGGCACCGCCGCGACAACACCCAGCGCGACTGCGTACCGCCAGCCGAAGAACGTCCCGACGTAGGCTGCGCCCACCGGTGCGACCAGTCCCGCGACCGGCGCGCCCGCGCTGTGGATCCCGACCGCCGTTCCCGTGTTCTCGAACGTTCGTGAGAGCAGTGTCGTGGCGACGCTGTAGTGGAGTCCGGCAGCACCGCCGAGGACGACTGTGAACAGGAGAAACGTCCAGAAAAACGGCGACACTGCGAGTAACAGGCTCGCCACGGCGGTCCCGCCCACGGCGACGAGAATCACGAGTCGCTCGCCGATCCGATCCCCGACGAGTCCGCTCGGGAACTGTGCCAGCGCGTAGGCGAGCCACATTCCCGACAGCGCCAGCCCGATGACGGCGTTCGAGACCCCGAACTCCGCGGAGATCGCGGGGACGACGGGGCTGATCGCCAGTCGGGCCACCATCGTCGCAAAGAAGGCCATCGTACAGGCGGCGAGTACCGACCGCTTGGTGGACCAGACCATCTATCTGTTCTTCAGGACTGGCTTTGCAAATGTCGTCCGATTTTGCCGCTGGCGTGTCGGCACAGTGCCACTTACTACCTATTCTCTCTCCAGAGTGTACGTATTGGTGTGGTTTGCACTTTGTTACTTGGTATCATGCAATTCCCTAACTGTGGCGGTGAGATACTCTGTGGTAAGGACAGTACATGACATATACTCAATTTTTCAGCAGGGTGGCCCGGGATGACACATAGTATCTGTACGCAGTCACAGGGTATCGCCTATTTTCAGGAGCTGTGGGAGATCATGTTTGCACCCGATACCGATCTGGGGAGCAGACTCGAACGCCTCTTCGAGCGGGAGACCTCGGCGTTTGGGCTGGAGTATGGGTTTTTTTCGCGCATCGATACGGAGGCGGAGATGCAGTATTTTCAGGTCGTCCACGGCTCCCACGAGAACTTGCAGGCAGGGGACACTGTTCCACTCCCGACCACCTACTGCCGCAAAACGATCACGGAGCCGGATGGGGTGTTGGCTATTTCTAACGCAGTGGCCGACGGATGGGCCGATGATCCCGCGTACAGAGTATTCAACCTCGGGAGCTACATCGGAACGACTGTCTCTGCAGATGGCGACCTGTACGGCACACTCTGCTTTGCGAACACTGCCCCTCGGCACGACCCGATCACCGACCAGGAACTCGCGCTGCTGGAGATGTACAGCCAGTGGGTGAGCCACGAGTTGAACCAGTGGCGTGGCCCACCGGCACAGGACGTCGCCAGCCTCGACCTCGAAGGTCACGATATCTCTTTGTCACGGATGAATACGCTCATGGAGGTACTCGGTAACGAAGTGCGGCGGCTGATCGTCCTGTCACTGCTGGACGATTCCACCGAGAACATTCTCGAACTGCTCGAACGGGAGACTGATATCGAACACGTCGAGACAACACTGCGCCACGTCCACCTCCCGAAGTTAGAGGAGGCGGGCTACGTGGAGCTGAGTCCCGACCTGAACACCATCTATCCAGGCCCGGACTTTTCCGAGATCGAACCCTTCCTTCGGCAGTTGGACGAGTATCAGACCGACTGATCTGTACTGCCGTCCGCTTTTTTTGCTGTTCGCTGTGTCGTCGCTACTGTTCGGGGCGATCTGTGACTGTTTCTGCCGGTCGAGCCGGCGAAATCGCCGAAAACGGGCGATCTCAGTTTCCGTTTCGAGGCCGGCGGTAGCTCGCTCGAATCGATTTACTATCGCGTTATAGGGTTTATCGGCGGCCTGCGTCACAAGGATTAGGAGTCCTCGTCGCCTCCTCAGAGGCATGTCGCTTCGACAACCGCCGATCGAGCACTCGGCGAAACAGACGGATTTCGGGGGCTGGGAGATGCCCGTCGAGTTCGACTCGATCCGGGCCGAACACAGCGCTGTCCGGGAGTCTGTCGGCAAGTTCGACGTCTCGCATATGGGCGAGCTCACGGTGTCCGGCCCTGACGCGACCCGGCTCATGCAGCGGCTCACCACGAACGACGTGGAGGCACTCGACTCCGGCGAAGCACAGTACGCCGCGATCACCGACGAAAGGGGGGTCATGCTCGACGACACCGTCGTCTACCGGCTTCCCGAGGCCCGCGACGAGCAGTTTCTGTTCATCCCCAACGCCGGCCACGACGAACAGATGTACGACCGCTGGGTCACCTACCGTGACGAGTGGGGGCTAGACGCCGAGATAACCAACCGGACAGAGGAGTACGCGATGGTCGCCATCCAGGGCCCGGACGCTCCGGAGTTACTCGGTGCGGAGACCGCCCTCGATCTGGATGAGTTGGACCGGTTCGAACTCGCAGCGGGTCCGGTCGCTGGCGTCGACTCACTCGTCGCCCGGACGGGATACACCGGCGAGAAGGGGTTCGAGGTGCTCTGTCCCTGGGACGAGGCAGCCACGGTCTGGGACGCACTGGAGTGTCAACCCTGTGGGTTAGGTGCGCGGGATACCCTTCGTCTGGAGAAGGGATTTCTTCTCTCTGGCCAGGACTTCGATCCCGAGGAGAACCCACGGAACCCCTACGAGGCCCGGATCGGCTTCGCGGTCAAACTCGACACCGAGTTCGTGGGTCGTGATGCCCTGGAGGGTGTCGACGTTGAAGGACCGGCAGAGAAACTCGTCGGTATCGTCCTTCGTGAACGTGGTGTTCCCCGCCACGGCTACCCGGTCCAGACACCAGATGGCGAGGTGATCGGAGAGGTCACGAGCGGGACGATGAGCCCAACGCTCGGTGATCCCATCGCGCTGGCGTACCTGCCCGCAAAGTATGCGGGATCGGAAGAATCAGTCCGGGTCGTCATCCGTGACGAACCGAAGAAAGCACGTACCACCACGCCCCCATTCCTATCATGAGCTTCCAGGTTCCAGACGACTGCCGGTATCTCGACTCACACGAGTGGGCACGGCAGCAAAACGGCACTGTCCGGATCGGTATCACTGGCTTCGCACAGGACGAACTCGGCGACGTGGTCTTCGTCGAGTTACCACAGGAGGGTGACACTGTCACGAAAGACGAGGATTTCGGTGTCATCGAATCGATCAAGGCCGTTTCGGATCTGTACGCGCCGGTTTCGGGAACAGTCACCGAAACGAACGACGACCTCCTCGACACCCCGGAGCTGGTCAACGACGATCCTTTCGGCGACGGCTGGATGATCGAGGTCGAACTCGACGACGAGAGCGAACTCGACGAGTTGCTCTCACCGGCCGAGTACCGCGAGCAGATCGAATAAGCTGTATTTTCGGACGATTACGGCTGGATTTGGCCGATAGCGGCTGTTTTCCGACTGTTTAGCTGTTTCCCGAGTCTCGGCTTCTGCCTCTCCAATAAATCAATTACTGCTATACAGAATGGTCGGCCTCGTCGGAAACTACTCTGGCTTTCTGACTGTCAGCACCGGAACCGGTGCGGAGCGAACCGTCTTCTCGGCGACACTCCCGAGCAAGATCCGCTCGGTCCCGCGTCGTCCGTCCGTTCCCATCACGACGGCGTCGATCCCGTCCGATTCGATGTGGTCGAGAATCACCTCGACTGGCTTGCCACGATCGACGTATGTCTCGGTGTTCGTGATGCCCTGGCTCTTTGCACTCGCTTCGAGTTCCTCGACAGCGTTGGTTGCGGCCTGCTCGGTGTCCGATCTCGCCATCTCCGATCCGAGCGCGAGTCCGGTATCGACGACCGAGAGGATGTGGACCGTCGCATCGAGTGTGGCTGCGAGTGCGAGCCCGTGCTCTCCAGCCTCTGTCGCCCCGGCACTGCCGTCGGTCGGAATGAGGATATCCTCGTAGGGAAACTGCAACCGTTCGTCGTCGAGCATCCGCACCGTGAGGACGGGGCCCGACGCGAGTCGGACCACCTTCTCGGCAACACTGCCGATGAGATACCGCGAGAGTCCCTCGCGGCCGTGGGTCGGCATCACGATCAGGTCGAAGTCGTAGCTGTCGGCGTAGTCGACGATCGTCGGTGCCGGGTTGCCCTGGATGACATCTGTTTCGTAGTCCACACCGAGCGTATCGAGTGTCTTGGCTGCTTCCGCGACGATATCCTCGCCCTCCTGAACGAGCGTATCCACGACGTCGGTTTCGACGACGGTGACACTCTCCCGGGCTGTGTCGGCGACGAACAGGACGTGGATGGTCGCGTCGGTCCGGTGTGCGATCTCACTCGCGTGGTGCAACACCGCTGATGCGCCCTCGCTCCCGTCGAACGGGAGCAGAATCTTGTCGTACATACCGACAGCTACGAGCGGGAGTCGCTAAGAACTTTCCACCAGAGCAATGATTGCAGTCGACGGGCTACTCCGAGAGCTGTCCGGGGATCCACTCGCCGTCGAACTCCTCGTGGAGGAACGGTTTCGGGTCGTCGCCGGCGTAGCTGGCGACCTGCTGACCGCTGCCTTCGAGGTGGTATTTGTAGGTCGTCAGCCCCTCCAGTCCGACCGGGCCGCGTGCGTGGGTTTTGCCCGTGCTGATGCCGACCTCGGCACCGAGGCCGAACCGGTAGCCGTCGCTAAAGCGCGTCGAGGCGTTGTGGAACACACTCGCCGAGTCGATGCTGCGCATGAAGATGCTCGCACGCTCGGCATCGTCGGTCACGATCGAGTCGGTGTGTTTCGAACCGTACGTGTTGACGTGATCGATGGCCGAATCCAGCGAGTCGACGATCTTGACGGCGAGAATGAGGTCGCCGTACTCGCTCGACCAGTCTTCCTCGGTGGCTTCGTTCATCTCCACAAGTTCGCGTGCAGCCTCGTCGCCGCGCAGTTCTACCTCGGCCTCCTGGTACCGACTGGCGATCTCCGGCAGGAACTCCTCTGCCACGTCCTCGTGGACGAGCAGTGTCTCGACAGCGTTACAGACTGCGGGGTACTGCACCTTCGCGTCGAAGGCGATATCCGCGGCCATCGAGAGATCGGCCGCCGTGTCGACGAAGACGTGACAGATCCCCTCGGTGTGGCCGAGCACTGGGATCGAGGTGTTGTCCTGGATGTAGCTGACAAACTCCGAACTGCCCCGTGGCATGAGCAGATCGACCGAGCCATCCATCTCGAGCAGTGTGTTGACGTCCTCGCGGGCCTCGATGAGCTGTGCCCACCCTTCTGGCAGGTCGGCGGTCGCCTCCCGGATAATCTCGTAGAGCACGCGGTTCGAGCTGGCGGCCTCACTCCCGCCTTTCAGGATCACTGCGTTGCCCGACTTGAGACTGAGGGCGGCGATCTGGACCAGCGCGTCCGGTCGGGACTCGAAGACCGTTCCGATGACGCCGATGGGGACCGACTGCTTGTACAGTTCGAGTCCCTCGTCGAGGCGTCGTGCGGCGAGCGTCTTCCCGAGTGGATCCTCCTGGTCGGCGACGCTACGGACCATCTCGGTGATGCTGTCGAGTTTCGACGGCGAGAGTTCGAGTCTGTCGACCAGTGCCTGGGTGTACTCGCCGTCTTCGAGCAGCTGTTCGGCCTCTTCGACGTCCTCGTCGTTGGCTTCGAGGATCTCCTCGTGGCTGTCGTCGATCGCGTCGGCGATCTCGTGCAGTCCCTCGTTGCGCTCCTGCTCCGTGAGTTTCGCCAGTTCGAGCGCTGCCGAATTCGCCTCTGTGACCTTTGCCTCTGTCCGTTTCTCGGTCGTGTGTTCGCTCATTGTTCTCCGTTGATTGGGGTAAATATCGTTCCGACTGTTTCGCCCGCAGCGATCTTTGCGAGAATGTCCTGTTCGGTCGACCGTGCGATGATCGCGGGGGAGCCGTACTCGCTGACCTCGCGGGCACCCTGAACTTTCGTCTGAATCCCGCCGAACTCGCTGGCGGCCGTCTCTTCGACGAGTGTTTCGACCTCGGCGTAGTTGTCACCGACCGCCTCGATCAACTCGGCGTTGGGGTCCTCTTTGGGGTTCCCGGTGTAGACGCCGCCGACGTCGGTCAGCGTCACCAGCAGATCACCGTCGACACCGATCGTCACCGACGCCGAGAGCATATCGTTGTCGCCGATGTGGATCTCCTCGATCGCGACCGCGTCGTTCTCGTTGATGATGGGGACGACGCCCCAGTCGAGCAACGTCTCGATCGTGTTCCGGAAGTTGGTGAAACGTTCGGTGTTCTGTAAATCAAGCTCCGTCAGCAGGATCTGGGCGGTCGTCGTGTCGTACCGCTCGAAGCTCTCGGTGTACCGGCGCATCAGGTGGCTCTGCCCGATCGTCGACAGCGCCTGTGACTCCTCCAGGGTATCGCCGACGAGTCCGATCCGGCCGTTGCCGGCACCGACTGCCCCCGAGGAGACCAGGATCACCTCTTTGCCCTGCTCGCGGAGGTCGGCGATATCGTCGACCAGTTTGTCGAGTTTCCTGTCGTCGAGATTCGACTCCTCGTCGGTCAGCGAGTTCGTCCCGGCCTTGACGACGACCCGGTCTGCATCCGCGGCTAGCTGGCGCGCTTGCCTCACCCGCTCGGCTTCGACTGTCTCACTCATCGTCGAAGTCGTCGGCCAGTTCTCTGGATCGTTCGGTTGCCGCAGCCAGTGCCTCCCCGATCACCGGTTCGACGTCGCTGTCCCAGAGCACTTCCATCCCCTCGATGGTCGTCCCGTTCGGTGAACAGACGGCGTCGATGAGTTCGTCCACGCTCTTCTCGGAGTGGTGGACCGTCTCGGCGGCCCCCTTGAACGTCTGTGCGGCGAGTGTCTCGGCTTCCTCCTCGGTCAGTCCCTCCTCGACGCCTGCCTCCTTCATCGCTTGCAGGAAATAGAAGACGAAGGCCGGGCCGCTGCCGTTGAGTGCCGTCGCGACGTCCATCTGTGCCTCGTCGATCTCGGCGAACTCCCCGAGATCGTCGAGCAGTTCTGCGACGGTCTCGTCGACCTCGTCCCACGTGACGGCGGTCGCCATATCCCGCGTTTCGGCCGCCAGATTCGGCATGATCCGCACGACTGTCGCCTCGGTCCGTGCCTCAACGAACGCCTTGGGCACCCCCGCGGCGACGGTCACGAGCGTCTGCTCCGGCGACAGATCGAGGTCGTCGAGCACTGCCTCGATATGTTTCGGTTTGACTGCGACGATGACGACCTCGGACGCTGTCGCCTCGTCGAGATCCGACGTTGTCGTCTCACAGAGTGGTGCGACCCCCTCGAGAGCGTCCGGATCGATATCGTACGCAGTAATCGTGTGATTGCCGCTCTTCGAGAGCCCCGTGATCAGGGCGCTTCCTAGATTCCCGCAGCCGATGATGGTTACCTCTGCCATACTATCTCGTCTCTATTCGTGACAAGCAGAGGGGGGAATATACAGACGTTGATTTCCGTGCGAGTTGCTCGGTCTGCTGGCTACCCCGGCAGGAAGATGTTGAGTACGGCGACCACGAGCCCCGCGAGACCCATCCGGATGCCGGCGACGATCCAGTTCTGTTTCGAGATCGAGCCGAGATATGCACCGAACACGAAGAGGACGGTGACGCCGATCCCGACGGCGACGATGGTCGCTTCGAGCAGCGTAAAGAACACGTCGTGGGCCAGAAACGGCAGCAGTGGCAGGAGGATGCCGATGATCGGCCCGATCCCGCTCGCGACTGCGTTCACCGTCCGGGCGCTGCGCTGGCGTTTTTCGAGCTCTGTGTCGCCGAGATCGGTCAACATCGCCTCCTCGATCCGGAACAGGTCGGCCTGCTTTTCGGCTCGCTCGATCTCCCAGACGCTCCAGACACCCGACGTCCCCAGTCCGATCGCTGCACCGAGGCCGATCATCACGACCGTGATTCCATCTGATACACCCGACAGGTAGGCCCCGACGACGACGCCGATGGCTGTCAGCGTCCCGTCGAAGCCGTTGGAGATGAAATACCGCCGCGAGATCGACCGTACTTCGTCGTCTTCGAGCAGCGATTCGAGCGAACTCATCAGCGGTCCTGTGGCGTGTCGACCTGTTCGACGATGCTGTCACCGCAGACCACCTGGTCGACCGAGTGGATCGACGCTCCGATGCGCTCGATGGTCTCCTCGACGGTATCGGCCTCGATCGCTGATCCCTCGATCGTGAGTTTGAGGCTCTGTACCTCCCGATCCGTCTCGACGAGGACGACGTTGACGCTGTCGACGCCCGGGCAGTCAGCGACCTCGTCGGCAACGGTGAGCATCTCCGGTTCGTGTGGTTTCAGCACGTCCAGGACGATCCGCCGTGTGGCAGGACTCATAGTTGGTTTGTGGCACGCGATTGACTTATCAGTTGGACTCCGCCCGATCGGCGGTAACCGTCGAACTATCCGGGGGGACAGCCCGACCACGGGTCCCCTTGAGAAGGAGGGCTACGGCAAGGTAGGCAGGCAGACAGACGAGGAGGACCGCCGCGATGATCCCCCAGTCGGCCAGTTCGAGCGGCACTGTCCCGAAGTACTGGTTCAGCGGCGTGTACAGGACAGCGAGCTGGAGGACGATAGAGGCCCCGACGGCGGCCGCGAGCCACAGATTCGACAGTGTGGGCGTCTCGCGCAGCCAGCGGATGACGTACAGCTTCTCGAATTCGAGGAAGACGAAACCGGTGAACACCATCGTCACGGCGTAGGCGGTCGCGTTCGCGGCCCCGTCGAGTGTCACGAACATCAGTCCGAGCATGACGACCGTCGTGACGAGGCCAGTGCCGCCGATCAGCCCGAGCATCTGGCCGCCGACGATCCCCGACCCGGGTTCGCGGGGTGGTCGCTCCATCACGTCCCCGCTTTTGGGGTCGGCCCCGAGCGCGAGCGCCGGCAGCCCGTCGGTCAGCAGGTTGATCCACAGCAACTGGACCGCGGGCAGGATGAGATAGCCCGCCAGCGAGGCCAGAAAGACGAGCGCGACCTCCGCGACGTTCGCGCTCAGGAGGTAGGCGACGAACTTCCAGATGTTGTCGAAGATCCCACGCCCGCGCTCGACGGCCCGCTCGATGGTCGCGTAGTTGTCGTCGAGCAGGACGATATCCGACGCCTGCCTCGCCACGTCGGTCCCGCGGATCCCCATCGCGACGCCGACGTCGGCGTTTTTCAGCGCCGGCGCGTCGTTGACACCGTCGCCGGTCATCGCGACCTGGTGGCCCTGATCCTGGAGCGCACGCAGAATCCGGACCTTGTGTTCCGGTGAGGTGCGTGCGAACAGGTCGACCGATTCGACGCGCTCGCGGAGCGTCTCGTCGTCCATCGCTTCGATCTCCCGTCCTTCGAGCAGTTCGGTGCCGAGTCCGAGCGACTCCGCGATGGCGCGTGCGGTCCGCACGTTGTCGCCGGTGATCATCTTCACCTCGATGCCGGCACGTGTCGTCGCCGCGATTGCGTCGGCAACCTCCGGCCGCGCCGGATCGATCATCCCGGTCAGGCCGACGAAGATCAGTCCCTCGTCCAGTTCGCTGGTCGACTCCTCCGTGTAGGCCATCCCGAGCACGCGGAGCGCGTCGTCACCGAAGTTCTCGACTTTCGTCTCGATCCGTTCGCGGTGTTCGTCGGTCAACTCGACCGGGCCCTCCTCTGTCAGGAGTCGGTCGCAGTTCGCCAGGACGACCGAGGGGGCACCCTTCACGTAGCCTGCATCGTCGTGGATCGTCCCCATCCACTTCCGTTCCGAGGAGAAGGCCACCTCGTCTCGTCGGGGGGTCTGCTCGCGCAACTGTGCGAGATCGATCCCGCGGCTGTCGGCCGCTTCGAGCAACGCCTGCTCGGTTGGATTACCCGATTCCAGCGTCGAATCGTTACAGAGCGCGCCGATCTCCAGGAGCAATCGCTCCCGGCCCGACGGATCGTTCGTCTCGTCCTCGATGACGCTGTCGTGAATCCAGAGTCGGCTGACAGTCATCTCGCCTTTCGTCAGCGTCCCCGTCTTGTCCGTACAGATCACGTCGACGGCACCCAGGGCTTCGACTGCCGGCAGCCGGCGGACGAGCGCCTGTTCGTCGGCCATCGCACGCACCCCGAGAGCGAGCGTCAGCGTGACCACAGCAGGTAGCCCTTCCGGCACTGCGGCGACGGCCAGCGAGACTGCGGTGAGTGCGGCCTGGACGGCCTCTGTCCCGCGGAAGAACAGAAACGGCGCGACCAGTGCCGAGAGCACGAGCACGCCGATTCCGAGGTTGCGCCCCAGTTCGTCGAGTTCGCCCTGCAGCGGTGTCTCCGTCTCCTCGGTCGCTGCGAGTTCCCCCGCGATGTCACCGACCTCCGTCTCCATCCCCGTCTCGGTGACGACGGCGACTGCCTTGCCGCGGGTGACGTTCGTCCCCTTGTAGACCATGCTGTCGCGGTCGGCGAGCGGGGTCTCCGGCTCGACCGCTGCCGATGATTTCCCGACCGGGACGGACTCGCCGGTCAGTGCGGCCTCGTCGATTTCGAGGTCGGAGACGTCGAGCAGCCGACTGTCGGCAGGTACCACGTCGCCATCAGTCAGTTCGATCACGTCGCCCGGGACGAGTTTCGTCGCCTCCATCTCCTGGCTCTCGCCGTCCCGTCGAACCGTCGCCGTCGGGGCAGCAAGTTCCCTGAGCGATTCGAGGCTCTGTTCGGCGCGGTAGTCCTGGACGAAGCCGAAGATCCCGTTGGCGACGACGATGATCGTGATCAGCACTGCATCGACCGCGTGGCCCGCCAGTACCGAGAGAATGGCGGCGGCGACGAGCACCCAGATCAGAACGCTGTCGAACTGGGCGAGAAAGATCGAAAGCGGTGACCGGCCACCTCTCCCGACGATCTCGTTTTTTCCGTACTCGTCGAGTCGGCGCCGGGCCGCATCGGCTGTCAACCCCTCTTTTTGTGTTTCGAGTGCATCGAGGACACGCTCGGGGACGGTTGCGTAGGCGGGCTCCTCCATCGTGTCGTCATTCGAACCAATCGCCTAAAGAACTACTCCCGGCAGCCCCGTCACTCGCAAATTGTGAGGAAGTTCTCGAAGACGGCCTCGCCCTCTTCGGTGTGTGCCACCTCGGGGTGCCACTGGACGCCGAACAGCTCCCGGTCGGTGTCGCTCATCGCCTCGACACCACAGACGTCACTCTTTGCCGTGCGCTTGAACCCCTCTGGGACCTGCTTCACTTCGTCGGCGTGACTCGCCCAGACCCGGGTTTCGGGTGCGAGCGAGCCGACGAGTGGGTCGTCCGCTTCGGTGATCTCGACGGTGACGTCGGCGTAGCCGCCGTACTCGCCGGCACCGACCGTGCCGCCGAGCTCCGCCGCGATAACTTGCATACCGAGACAGATACCGAAGACGGGGATATCGAGCTCCAGATAGTCTGCACAGTTGCCGATGCGGTCGATATCCGGGCCGCCGGAGAGGACGAGCCCGTCGGCGTCGATCGCTTCGGGGGGCGTCTCGTTGTCGACGATGTCGACGTCGACGCCCATGTCACGGAGCGCACGCTGTTCGAGATGCGTGAACTGCCCGTGGTTGTCGATTACGTCGATCCGTGTCATTGCTCCTCCGTAACAGAGCGGGGAATAAATGTTGTCTGTTCTGCGATGGTGGTTTGGGAGGCTTCGAGTACTGTTCTCCCAAAAGAGGGTTCGTGCTATCTCGACCGCTCAGGACTCGGCTTCCGTCCGACAGACCGCTATCATCACGACGACCGATCTCAGAGTCCGACTCGACTCACGACCTCGCACTCGTCACAGCGGAGTTCGACAGAACCGTCCTCGAACCGCGGCCCGCGGACGATATCCCGCGACCCGCACTCCGGACAGCTCAGCCACTCGTAGATCGAGATGTGCTGGTTTTGCGTTCTGGCTGACATTGTCCTTTACTACGGCCCGAGTACGTATTAATTGTGTGGCTGGCCTGTTGTCTGGACTACAGTTTTGGTGAGAATACGTGTAGAAGAACTCTGTAATGTTGGCTGTATGTCCACTTCTATTCGAAATTAATTCAATATCCTGATACCTGACCATCTTTCCGTGGCTCGGCTGCGCCCGAGCGGATATTCCCGTCACTTCTGGCGATTTCGGCGCCGCCGAAGGCACTCGGTGGTTCGATCCGGACGTCGTGGCCCCGACGGGCCAGTTTCGGCGCGATCCCGTCCGCGATCCGCTCCTCGACAGCCAGGGTACCATCGGCCCGGTACCGCCAGCGCGGCGCGTCGAGGGCGGCCTGCAGTCCCATCCCGTAGTCGACGATGTTCGCGAGCACCTGGACGTGGCCCTGTGGCTGCATGTAGCCACCCATCACGCCGAATGCGAGCCAGTCGTCCTCACTGAATCGGGCGAGTGCTGGCACGAGCGTGTGGAACGGCCGTTTCCCGGGTTCGAGACTGTTCGGCACCTCCCCGGAGAGTGAGAAGGAGGCACCACGATTCTGGAGTGCGATTCCAGTGTTGCCGGCGACGAGTCCGCTCCCGAAGCCAGCGAACCGGGAGTTGATGTACGAGACCACGTTGCCAGTCTCGTCGGCGACGGTCAACAGCACCGTATCCGAATCCTCGCCTGCCGCGTCGGGGGTTCCGACGCCGACGTCGGTCACCGCCGCATCCGGGCTGTAGGCCTCGGCACGCCGCTTCGCGTACGATTTCTCGTGCAGCGCCGGGACCGGTTCGAATTCCGGATCGGTGATGTAGTGGTGGCCGTCGTGGAAGGCCAGTTTCAACGCTTCCGCGAAGGCGTGCACCCGGTCGGCCGACTCGTAGGGGTGGTCGCCGGCGCCGATCTCCGCGGCGATGTTGAGTGCTTCGAGCGCGATCTGGCCCTGGTTGTTCGCGCCGAGTTCGAACACCTCGCAGTCGCCGTACGTCGTCGAGATGGGATCGAGCCACTCGACAGAAAACGCTGCGAGATCGTCGACCGTCAGAAAACCACCTTTCGACTGCACCTCGTCGGCGATGGTCTCGCCGATCTCACCCTCGTAGAGCGCGTCCGCACCCTCCTGTGCGATCTGTGACAGTGACTCGCCTAACTCCGGGAGACGCATCTCCTGGCCGACAGTCGGTGCCCTCCCGTCGACGAGATAGGCCTCGCGCGCGTGCTCGTCTTCGAACAGTTCCTCGCCGTGTTGCCACTGTGCGGCGACGACCTCGGTGACTGGATACCCCTCCGTCGCGTACTCGATCGCCGGCTGGAGAACCTCCGAGAGGCTTCGTCGGCCGAGTTCCTCGACTGTCGCCTCCCACCCCCGTGCTGTTCCGGGAACAGTGACGGTGTGCGGGCCGTGATCCGGCATCGTCACACCCGAGCGATCCCTGTCGCTGCCGTACTCCGTTGACTCGTCGTCGACTGCGTCCCGGACCAGTTCTCGACTCGCGCCCTCGGGAGCAGGCCCGCAGGCGCGCATCCCGCCGATTTCGCCGTCGGCGGTCCGATAGCAAGCGAAGACGTCTCCCCCGAGTCCCGTACTCGTCGGTTCGACGACGTTCAGCGCTGCAGCCGTCGCCACTGCCGCGTCGAAAGCGTTCCCACCGTCGCGGAGTACCGAGACCCCTGCCTCGGCAGCGAGTGGCTGACTGGTAGCGACGACACCGTTCGGTGCGTACACTGTCGATCGGCGTGACGTGAACCGATCTAGATCCGGTTCCATACCAGTCCCTTGCAGAGAGACTCATATGGTTTTGTGGGTGGCCACTCCAGGCGCGACCCGCTCCCCGACTATGGCCCATGTAAACACTTCATACATACTCGTTTACTCAGATTATTAGAATCCCTGTAACTACGGCTCCTCGGTGGTAACTACCAGTAGATGGCATATGCAATCGTCCACTTTCTCGTCGGTGCGTCTATTTTCCTCCTTCTTGCGGCACCGCTGACACTCCGGTTCGAGAGCGTGCAGGACTCGGCGCTGGTGCTCGTGACAGTGGGTGGGATCTGGGGACTGGTGCCGGACATTCATCACCTGACGCCGGTCTTTCAGGAGCCGCTGTATGCACTCCACGGCACTCCACTGGTCGATCTGTTCGCCTTCCATTACATGCTGGATCTGGATCCAGTACGCGACCGACCACGGCTGGCGATTTTCGTCTCGCTGGCGTTGTTCTGTCTTTCCGTGGCTGTCTTTACAGCCACCTCTCGGATGGGGAGCCAGTACGAGAACCGGCGTGTGACTGTCGACACCGGGGTCGTAACTGCCATCCTCGCCGCGGCACTCGTCTCGATGACGGTCCTCGGTGTGGTCTTCCTCTCGGGTGGTTACCTCAACTCCATCGGGCTGCTCACCGGTTCGAATGCGCTCCGCGGCTGGCTGCTGTTGGCTGGCGCGACGACCGCCGGCGCCGCCGGATTCAGTCTGCTCGTCGAACTGGGGCCCGGTGCTGACGCGCTCTCGCCGGGACGGGCCGGGGTGATCGGAGCGCTCCTCGGTGTGGTCGCCTGGCTGTTCGGCGTCGTGATGGCCTTACCGATCTTCTTGCTCCGCTTTTTTGGGACCGATCTCTCGCTTGTACACGTCGACGCGTTCACACTGGTCGGATTTGCCGTTGCCGGCGGCGCACTCGGATCGACGTACATCGTCGTCGCCCGGCGGGTCAGCGACGGCTCCACCCGACAGCAAGACCAGTTCAGTCTGCAGCGATAGCTGGATCTCGGTGACTCGCCGACGAACCACCAGCAGAGCTACGCTGACGCGTCGTAGCCCGCGTCTTCGACAGCCCGGACGAGCGAGTCCGGATCTGCGGCGCCATCGACCGTGACCGAGCCACTCTCGTGATCGGCGGTCACCTCCGTGACACCCTCGACTCCTTCGAGCGCTTCCTCGACGGTCTGCTCGCAGTGATCACAGCTCATCCCTTCGACGGTGAGTGTCTGACTCATCTGTAGCTGGCTGTAAGAGGCTCCAAAGTTTGTACGTTTCCCATTGCATTCGAAGGTATATTCGATCTTGGACTTCGGTTTCCAAGGCATATTTCGGGAAACAGTATTGTATCCGGAGTCAGTATGTCGTATATGCGCGAACTCGACGAGACCGACATGGAGATTCTCTCGCTTCTGGCGGAGAATGCGCGCCGTCCGTTCAGCGAAATCGGTGACGAGGTCGGTCTCTCCGGACCTGCGGTCTCGGACCGTGTGGAGCGGCTCCAGGAGGTCGGCGTCATCAACCACTTCACGATCGATCTCGACCGGGCCCAGCTTCGCGCCGGTGTCCCGGTGTTGATCCAGGTCGAACTCCCCGCCGAATCGCTCGAACAGGCGCGTGACCGCCTTCGTGACGCCGACGGTGTCGAGCACCTGTTCGTTACGTCCGAAGGCGAACTCTGGTTCTACGCCCGTATCGAGGCACAGAACGTCCGGTCCTGGATCGAGAACCAGTTCGCTGACGTTGCGATCTCGGACTACTCGATCACGCTAGTCGATACCGTCGAGTGGACGCCCTCGGTCGATGGTGTCGAGTTCGCACTCACCTGTGCGGAGTGTTCGAATACGGTCGACAGCGAGGGCGAGACGGCCCGGATCGACGGCGAGGTGTACCACTTCTGCTGTTCTTCGTGTCTCTCACGGTTCGAGGAGCGATACCAGCGTCTCGAAGAACGAGCCTGAGTATCAACTGGAATCCGGACTCCCTTTGGAATCCAAACTCTCGGGCGCACCAAGCACCGCTTTGCAAGTAACAAACTGCCTAAAGGTGGCTCCCGTAGACTAGAGTACCATGACGACTCGACGGACCCAGCTCGATATCACGGGGATGTCCTGCGCCAACTGTTCGGCGACGATCCAGGACACCGTGGAATCTCTCGACGGTGTCACGGAGGCGGACGCCAACTTCGCCACCGACGAGGGCGCAGTCGAGTACGACCCCGAGGAGGTAACGCTACGGGAGATCTTCGAGACGATCGAGGACGCCGGCTACGGCGCCGTCTCGGAGACGGTGACGATTGCCATCTCCGATATGACCTGTGCGAACTGTGCCGAGGCCAACGCGACCGCACTGGAGGACACGCCGGGTGTCATCGAGGCGGACGTCAACTACGCGACCGACGAAGCACAGGTCAGATACAACCCTGCGGACGTCTCTCTCGACGCCCTGTACGACGCCATCGAAGACGCAGGATACTCGCCCGTGCGCGAGGATGGCGACGACGACTCGGGCCAGAGCGCACGGGATACAGCCCGCGAAGCCGAGACAAGAAAGCAGCTCCGGCTGACGCTGTTCGGGGCCGCTCTCTCGGCGCCGATGCTGTTTTTCCTCGTCGACAAGTTCCTCCTGGGTGGGACGGTCGTCCCTGAGACGATCTTCGGCCTGGAGATGGGCTGGATCGAGTTCCTGCTTGCGACCCCGGTCCAGGCGATTCTCGGCTGGCCGTTCTACCGGAACTCCTACAAAGCGATCGTCAAGAACGGCCGTGCCAACATGGACGTACTGATCGCGCTGGGCTCGTCGACGGCCTATCTCTACTCGGTGGCCGTTCTGTCGGGCCTGATCGCCGGCGACGTCTACTTCGATACGGCGGCGCTGATCCTCGTGTTCATCACGCTCGGGAACTACCTCGAAGCCCGCTCGAAGGGCCAGGCCGGCGAAGCGCTCCGGAAACTGCTGGAAATGGAGGCCGAGACGGCCACGCTCGTCGACGAGGATGGCAACGAACAGGAAGTCCCACTCGAAGACGTCGCGGTCGGCGACCGGATGAAGATCCGACCCGGTGAGCAGATTCCGACCGACGGCGTCGTCTTCGACGGCCAGTCTGCCGTCGACGAGTCGATGGTCACAGGCGAGTCCGTCCCAGTCGAGAAAAGCGAGGGCGACGAGGTCGTCGGATCGACGATCAACGAGAACGGTGTCCTCGTCGTCGAGGCGACGAAGGTCGGCGAGGATACGGCGCTCCAGCAGATCGTCCAGACGGTCAAGGAGGCCCAGTCACGCCAGCCCGAGATCCAGAACGTCGCGGACCGCATCTCCGCGTACTTCGTCCCGATCGTCATCGTCAACGCCTTGTTCTGGGGGACTGTCTGGTTTCTCTTCCCCGGGGCACTCGCTGGCTTCGTCGACGCGCTCCCGCTGTGGGGGCAGGTCGCCGGCGGGCCAGCCGTCGTCGGAGGCGGTGTCTCTATCTTCGAGTTCGCGGTCATCGTCTTCGCCTCCGCGGTGTTGATCGCCTGTCCCTGTGCGCTGGGGCTGGCGACGCCCGCCGCGACGATGGTCGGGACGACGATCGGTGCCCAGAACGGCGTCCTATTCAAGGGTGGTGACATCCTCGAACGCGCGAAGGACGTCGACACCGTCGTCTTCGACAAGACCGGGACGCTGACCGAAGGCGAGATGGAGCTGACCGACGTGGTCGTCTTCGACCGAGCGGGGAATCCGGTTCCTGATGGTGGCGAGCCAGCAGCCGACGGCGGACAGCTCGCCCGCGAGCAGGTCTCCGAGGACGACGTGCTCCGGCTGGCCGCATCGGCCGAGAGTGGCAGCGAACACCCACTCGCACAGGCGATCGTCGCCGGTGCAGAGGAGCGCGGTATCGAGCTAACCGATCCAGAGTCCTTCGAAAACGTCCCTGGCCACGGTATTCGGGCGACAGTCGACGGTACCGAGGTACTGGTCGGCAACCGCAAACTGCTCCGTGACAACGGAATCGATCCAGAGCCCGCCACGGAGACGATGGAACGACTCGAAAGCGAGGGCAAGACGGCGATGCTCGTCGCCCGCCTCTCGGGTGATGGGACGGGCGAACTCCTCGGTGTGGTCGCCGACGCCGACACGGTCAAGGAAAGCGCAAAGAACGCTGTGGCCGACCTGCGCGAGCGAGGACTCGACGTGATGATGCTGACCGGCGACAACGAGCGGACTGCCCGCGCAGTCGCCGAGCAGGTCGGGATCGATCCCGACAAGGTCCGTGCGGAGGTCCTCCCGGAAGACAAATCGGATGCGGTCGAGCAGATCCAGCAGGAGGGTCGCCGGGCGATGATGGTCGGCGACGGCGTCAACGACGCGCCGGCACTGGCTGTCGCCTACGTCGGGACGGCGATCGGTTCCGGCACCGACGTCGCCATCGAGGCCGCGGACGTGACGCTGATGCGCGACGACCCACAGGACGTGGTGAAGGCGATCCGGATCTCGGATGCGACGCTGCAGAAGATCAAGCAGAATCTCTTCTGGGCGCTCGGCTACAACACGTCGATGATTCCGCTGGCCTCCCTGGGGCTGTTACAGCCAGTGCTCGCCGCGGCGGCGATGGCTTTCTCCAGCGTCTCCGTGCTGGCCAACAGTCTCTTCTTCCGGCGGTACAAGCCGGATCAGGAGTACGAACTGTTCGGCCGATTCCGGTAGCTCACTTCTCTTCTTGGTTCCCTTCGCCAGGATCGTACCGTTCGGCGGCTGATTCGAAACTCAGTTCTTCCTGCTGTTTCGCGCGGCGACTCTCCTGCTGTGCGATGGCCTCTGGATCGGGACTGGCGTCGTCGTCGATCCTGGCCCAGGAGTCGTGGACTTTGGCGTGACACCACCGGCAGAGTGTGATCGTAATCTCGTCGCTCGTCTCGCCGCTGCCGTGGGCCGACCCGCTCGCGTAGGAGAGGTGGTGTTCTTCGAGTAGCGGGCGGTCGTCGTGGTGGGCCATCCGCTGTTCGTCGAGCCCACAGCGCTGGCACTCGTCGCCGGCACTGCGCGCCCGGAAGTGGGGACAGTCTGCCCAGTCCCAGTGACCGGTGAGCCCCTCCTCGTCTGTCTCGCCGGCGACAGGGCACTGGTACTCCTGCTCGCGCAACTCCGTTGCAAACTGCGGATCGTGGTCGCCGTACTCGACTGCGAACCGACACTTGCCCTCGTCGGTGAGAAAATCACAGCGGTCGACGAACTGGTAGGGGTCGTCCACGCCGACGGAGGTCCCGGCGTCCGTTTTCTCCATGCGTCTGCTGTGTCCGCGATCTGCTTGAGTCTTTGTGCGGGAACTCTATCGACGCGTCAACAACACTGATGGATACCCAGCACTGTGAGACGGCAGACAGACTTTTTTCCCGAGGCTGTGAGATGCCGGTATGGCAGTGCACGTCGTCCACGACCGAGACGATACGTTGGGTGAGCAAGCGACCGAGCCGCGGACACTCGCGACCGAAGTCGAGGTCGCCGACTCGGGGCTCGCACAGATGCGCGGGCTGATGTTCCGGTCGGAGCTGCCCGAGAACTTCGCACTCGTGATGGAGGTCGGCAGTAGCGGTGGGCTGCCGTTTACCAGCGGCCCGCCACGGCAGTTCGTCCACATGCTTTTCGTCCGTCACTCGCTGGATGTCCTCTGGCTCGACGACGACGAAGTACTCAAAGCGAAACGGATGCATCCCTGGCGAAGCGCCGGGATGGCCCGGGCCGACCGGATCGTCGAACTCCCGGCAGGGGCGGCCGAGGGTGTCGCTCCCGGGGACACCGTTCGTGTCGTCGACAGCTCGGGCTGATCGCAAAAGGCAACTTTATAGGGCTGCACACCCCCAGAGACAACCAGGGTAACATGACCCGTGATCGATTTATTCGGGGGCCACCCCGACACCACCTCGCTTGACGACACTGACGACGTACAGCTTCTCGACACGACGCTCCGGGATGGCGAACAAGCACCGGGTATATCGCTGACACCCGACGAGAAAGCACACATCGCACGCAAACTCGACGGGGCCGGGATCGACGTGATCGAGGCCGGCAGCGCCTGCACTGGTGCCGGCGAACGCCAGACGATCCAGCGCGTCACCGATCTCGACATCTCGGCGACAGTGACGAGTTTCTGCCGTGGTATCAAAAACGACATCGACCTCGCGATGGACTGCGATGTCGACGGGATCAACCTCGTCGTGCCGGCCAGTGACAAACACGTCAGAGACAAGGTCGGCATCACGCCACAGGAAAACGTCACGAAGACTGCAGAGCTGGTCGACTACGCCAAAGACCACGGCCTCTGGGTCGAGGTCATCGGCGAAGACGGCTCCCGTGCCGATCTGAACTATCTCGAACAGCTCATGGGTGCCTCGTTCGACGCCGGTGCTGATCGTGTGTGTTACGCCGACACCGTCGGCCACGCCACGCCCGACCGGACACTTGCCGTGGTTTCCAGGCTCGTCGATCTCGGGCCGACGAGTACGCACACCCACGACGATCTGGGGCTGGCGATGACGAACGTGCTGGTCTCGGTCGCCGCGGGTGCGGATCTCGTCCACGGGACGATCAACGGCATCGGCGAACGGGCCGGCAACGTCGCACTGGAGGAAGTCGCGATCGCACTCGATCACGGCTACGGGATCGAGACGATGGATCTGGAGAAGATCTACGAGCTGGCACAGCTGGTCGCCAACAAGACCGGCGTCCCGCTCCCGCCGAACAAGGCGGTCGTCGGCCAGAACGCCTTCACTCACGAGTCGGGCATCCACACCGACGGTACGCTGAAAGACGACGCGATGTACGAGCCGTACCCACCGGAGAAGGTGGGCCGAAAGCGCCGACTCGCACTCGGAAAACACGCCGGACGCGCGGGTGTCGAAGCAGCGCTCGGCGAACACGACGTCGAGGTCACCGACGACCAACTCGTGGATATCGTTGCCCGGGTCAAGGAGATCGGCGACCGGGGCAAACGCGTCACCGACGCCGACCTCCTGCGGATCGCAGAGGAGATAAGCGGCACCGACCGCGACCGCCGGGTCGAACTGCTCGATCTGACGGCGGTCAGCGGGGTCAACCCGCCGACTGCGAGCATCCGGCTCGACGTCGACGGCGAACAGCGCGAGAACGCCGCGACCGGCTCCGGACCGGTCGATGCTGCGATGAACGCGACTGTCGAGGCGTTGAGCCACGAACTCGACGCGGCGCTTGAATCCTACCACGTCGACGCGATCACCGGCGGCACCGACGCCGTCGTGACTGTCGAAGTCGAGATGTCACGCGGCGACGACACTGTCGCCGTCTCACAGAGCGACTCCGATATCACGCATGCGTCGGTCACCGCGATGGTCGAAGCGATGGACCGCCTCATCGCCTCGGACGAAGACCGGGTCATCGCCGACGACTGATCGGTCGCCGAAGTCGTTTTTCGTCTCTTCTCGACTGCTTCCGGCCTGACGTCTGACAACTGACTGACGATCATTTTTCCGTGTGAAACCCTTACATGAAATCCCGAGGACTGCCCAATGCGACACACCTCTAACCCGCCTAATTGCGGTGAGTCTGGGTCCGCAGACGAGTCCCACAGCAGCGACCAACAGCTACCAGTCAGCCTGGGTTCTACTGACTCGGTTCACTATCTCAGAGAACGGATCCATATTGCGACACTCGAACAAGAAATGGAGACACTAGAAGCAGAACGCGACGAGTTTGCCAGGCAAGTCGACGAGCTCGAGGACGAACTCGAAGCACTCGAAGACGAGATTGCCACCCTGGAAGGTATCATCGAACAGAAAGACGACCAGTTACAGCAGGTTATCTCGAACTACGAGACCGTCATCGATCACAAACACGACCAGCAGATGGACGACCAGACCACCGATTCGCGGTTCAGGTCGGGTATCGACTGGGTGTTCGACTGGATCAAATGATAGAGATACGAGCGCATACCCCCGCCTTCCCGTGAGTGACGAGTGTTCCGACACCCTGTCGGAACCGAGGAGCGAACAGGCGGGGGTCGAGCGGACAACATAGTGTGACAATCCACAATTCTATTGCAGGGCTGGATTTCCCACCGTTTCCCCAAGATATTTGCCATGACATGAACATAGTGTGTAGCACGGATGAAGACCACACGGCACGCAACCTACAACCTCAACTACCACATAGTGTGGCTCCCGAAGTCTCGCAGAACCGACGGTTCTGCGGAT